>CAVTMX010000022.1:0-89052 GCA_963735915.1 uncultured Acidobacteriaceae bacterium
ACGGGCGTGCGTCCCTTCGCCTAAGCCTGATAAGTGCAGTTGAACTTTGCACGTTAGCACGTCGATTGCCGGCAGGCAAAAAGAACAGTGCTCGGCGCGGTTCCGTGCTCGCCGGAGTGAGACAGCGGGCCTCGACGGATGCTCCGCCAGGCGCAAACCGAGCGCAGCTTGCTACGCGTGGATTCAGGTCTGCTGCGCGCTGAAGTTCCAGAATTACCGAGTGAGGCCGCGGGGCTCGAAATCGCAGTCGCGCCGAACTAAATATGGAGCAGCAGAACTCGACCGCGCCCACCTCCGCCGATGCATCCGAAGCGCCGCAATCGGTGTGGCGCAATGAGGTTAATGCGCGAGTAGCCGGTTATCGCAGCCGCCGCGGACGCCGCATCGAGGGAGCATTCAGCATGCGCTTCCCGTTTCCGCCGCCCGAGCCGCCGAGCGCTTCGGAAGCGGAGGCTGAATGCAGTAGCGAATCCTATCAGGAAACCGAGGCAGCCGTTGAAGGTGCGGCTGAGTCGATCTCACCTGCGCTGACCGCAAGCGAGCTGTTGGAGAACGCCGCTGTGGATCCACCGTCGCCGGCGGAGTTGATTCCGGAGCCGGACACTGTTCCCCATGAGCAAGTGATCGACACCGAACCGGCGCCGGCTCGGCGATCGCGGCGCAAGGTTATCGCCTTCCCCCGGCCCGTGTCCGAGCCGCAACACTGGAGCGAGCCCCCGCTGCCCGAACAGCCGCGCATTCTGGATGTCCCGGAGCAGCTCCCGCCTTATCCCACTACGCCGCTTCTCGATGGGCTCCAGTTTCCGTCACATGAGCCTAACGCTGCCGCCGCTTCGCGCGACCATGTTGAGTTGCCGCTCCAGGCCGTGGCGATTGCGCAGCGCGTTTATGCCGGGGCCGTCGATGGCGCAATCGTCGTCGCGGCGACCGGGACCTTCGGCGCCGCCTGCTATCAATTGCTGCCGAAGCTCACCTTCACCAAGCCATTATTGGCGACCGCTGCCGCGATGCCATTACTTCTTTGGGCGGCTTATCAGTACCTCTTCTTGATGTACGCCGGCAGGACTGCCGGAATGCACCGGGCGGGCATCCGGCTCAGCAGCTTCAAAGGGGGATTTCCCACCCGGCGGCAGCGGCGCAGCCGGGCCATCGCTTTCTTCTTTTTCGACCGCGTCGCTGCTGATGGGACTGTTCTGGGCGCTAGTCAGATGTGGACGCGCTCTGCTGGCATGACCGCATCAGCCGGACCTATCTGACGAAAGACAGTAACTAGCAAATAGTAGCTAGCAGCTAAAGCTCGCCTCATAGATTGATCGGGTTCTATTCAGGAATCGATTGGGTTTGTATCACGAATTGATCGGGTTTGTATCAGGGCACGACTTCAGTCGTGCCACTGCGCGCTCACGTCAATTTTGTCATCCCGAGCGGAGCCGAGGGATCTGCGGTTCGCGCGAGCGAGACAGCGGTTCGGGCAAACCGCAGATTCCTCGTCGGCCTGAAGGCCTTCTCGGAATGACAAATCCATTCGGCACGACTGAAGGCCTGCCCTGAGCTTGCCGAAGGGTCGTGCCCTGATACAAATCGACAATTAGATAGCTTCTAGTTACTGCTCGCAATCAGCCGCAAAACGATCCGGTCGATCCTGTCCAGCGCCTTCTTGGTGGGCTCTGTATCGTCGTTGGTGATGATCGAAAACGCGACGTGATCGCCCGACAGCGTGGTCGCATATCCGGAGAGCGCGTAGACATGAGTGAGCGACCCTGTCTTCGCGCGCACGCGCCCGATCGCCGGAGTGTTGCGGAAGCGCTCCGACAATGACCCGTCGATCCCGGCGACGGGCAGGGTGTCCTGGTATGCCTTGCCCCAGGGCTGCCGCGAGGCGTAGCGCAGCAGTTCGACGATGGCTTCCGGGGTTACGAGGTCCTCGCGCGAAAGGCCCGAGCCATCGTAGAAGGCGAATTGGTCCGGCCGGACGCCGGCGCTCGACCAGGAAGCTGCGCAACACCTCAAGCCCGCCCTCGATCGAGCCGGAGGTCCCCTTCTCCTTGCCCAGAAGGCGCAGCATCAGCTCGGCATGAAGGTTCTGACTCACCTTGTTGATGACGCGCAGGTCTTCGACGATGGGCTGGGATTGATAGCTCGCCAGGACCAGCGCGGTTGGCACAGGCGGGCGTGTAGTCGTGCTGTCGCCGCCGCCGGACGCCAGCGAAGTCACGCTGAAGGTCTGCGTCGAAGCCAGTTCCGTGTGCCGGGTGCGCGTGCGTCCATAGACCGTCACACCGCGCTCTTCCAGCAACTCGCGCAGCAGCCGCGCCGCGAAATCGGCTGGGTCTTCGATGGCCAGCGCCTCGCCGAATCCGGGATCGTCCTGCGGGATGTTGCCCCAGAACGTGATTACGTTCGAGCCCGGCTCGCGATTGATGGAGACGGTGCGCGGCTCACTGCCCGCCGGCGTGGTCATTACACGATTGTCGATCTTGTAGTACTCCGGGAACGGCGTGATGCTGAGGAAGGCGCGCTCGCCCGGCCGGTCCGCGGGCATGATGTTCACGAAGATCACATTGTCGTTGATGGTCAGCGCCGAGACAGGCGCGCCCCACTCGCGCGCCAGGTCGTCCTGCGACCACCCTTCGCCGTAGCGCTCCCAAACGAAGTAGGAGTCGTCAGCCACGACGTCGCCGTCAACGTACTTCAGGCCATGCTGCACAAGCTGGTCGGCGAGCTGTTGCAGCACCTGGATGGGCGGCGCCTTGCGCTCGGTGTGCATGCTGTACGGCAGGGTTCGTCCCGACAGGTTGGGATCGCCGCGCCCGACCAGCACCACGTCCGAATCCAGGCGGCCGTATTTATCCAGCGTGCCCATGGTCTCGACCGTGGTCTTGAAGCGGTAGTCCGGGCCGATCAGTCCAAACACCGCAGCGGTGGTGAAGAGCTTGGCGTTGGAGGCCGGCGCGAACAGCTTGTCCTCGTTGATCGCACCAGCGTTCGCCCGCTGTCGAGCGAAACCACATCGACACCCCAGAAGCTGCGGGCGCCTCGGGATCTTGCAGGATGGCTTCAACGTCGTGGCTGATTTTGGCCGCAGAGGGGGGCGTCTCTTGCCGGCAGCGAAAGCGTAAGGCAACAACGTGAGTGCAACGGCGATTACAGCAAGATATCGGGCCCGGGGCATAGGACTACTCTCAAATTCTACACGGGTGTGCAAGCCCTGATTTTCGCGGACAACGACCGCCCGCCTCGTACGCTTACAATCTCTGCCATGCGGCCACCCTTCGCCTGGCAACTGCGCTCCCGCACGATTCGGCTTGGCGAGAGGACCGTCATCATGGGCGTGGTCAATGTCACGCCCGATTCCTTCTCCGACGGCGGCCAGTTTCTTGATCCGGAGAAAGCCATCGCCCACGGGCTGCGGCTGCTGGACGAAGGCGCTGACATTCTCGACATAGGCGGCGAGTCCACCCGGCCCGGAGCGCCCATTGCGGCACGAAGACGCCGGTCGTGCGGTTTCCGAGGACGGAAGAATTGCAGCGCGCGCTGCCGGTGATCGAGGGCATCCTGCGTGCGCGGCCGGACGCGATCGTCTCCATCGACACCTACAAAGCCAATGTGGCGCGAGCTGCGGTTGCGAGCGGCGCTGAGATCGTGAATGACGTAAGCGGCTTTCAGATGGGACCCGCAGATCGCGACCGCATGCGCGGACCTGCAATGCGGCGTGGTGCTGATGCACACCCGCGGCACTCCGCAACAGTGGCGCAGCCTGCCGCACCTGACCGACGTGACTGCCGCCGTAGAGCACGACCTGGCCAACCGCGTGCAGGTGGCCCTCGAGCGCGGCGTGGAACGCAGGCGCATCGTGCTTGACCCCGGCTTCGGTTTCGGCAAGAGCTTTGAAGAAAACTATCCGCTGCTGGCGCATTTCGACCAGCTCCAGCGACTCGGTTTTCCGCTGCTGGCCGGGACATCGCGCAAGGGCTTCATCGGCCGCACCGTAGGCCAGCGCAGCGGCAAGGACGCCCCGCCGGACGAGCGCTTGTACGGCTCGCTGGCGGCCATGGTGGTCAGCATCCTTCGCGGCGCGCACATCGTTCGCGTGCACGATGTGCGTCCAGCGGTGGAGGCGGCTGCCGTGATGGATGAAGTGGTGAAAAGCAGTGGCCAGTGGCCAGTGGTCAGTTAGTGGAACTGGCTATTCGTTCGTGGTCAGCAAGCGTGGCGCGAAGTACATGATTGTCATCCCGAGCCCTAGGCGAGGGACCTGCTGTGTCGTGACTCGGAAGGACCGCAGATCCCTCGGCTAGGGCTCGGGATGACAATCTTCTAGTTCGGGGCATCACTGTCGAGGGCGTTTAACGCGAAGCGCGCGTGTTCGGCTATGAGCGGGTCTTCATCCTCCGCAAGCTGCCGGAGAATTTCGGCGAAGCGTTTATCGCCGCTGTTGCCCATCGCAATCGCCACGTTTCGCAACAGGCCGCTGCGCTTAGCCCGCTTGACCGGCGAGCCGCGAAACATCTCGCGAAAGTCTTCCGGCAGTGAGCCGCGCGAGCCATTCCAGCTCGGGATTCACCAGTTCCGGCTCGCGGCTGCAGATCGGCGATGTTGGTCAGCGGCGCTTCGCGGTTCCAGGGACAGACATCCTGGCAGATGTCGCAGCCGAACACGTGCCGTCCTATGCCCGCGCGAAGCTCTTCCGGAATCGCGCCGCGCAGCTCGATCGTGAGATACGAAATGCACTTGGTCGCATCGAGCTGGTACGGAGCAGGGAAAGGCATTCGTGGGGCAGGCATCGAGGCAGCGCGTGCACGAGCCGCAGCGATCAGCGGGAGGCAAGTCGGGCGTCAGTTCCAAAGACGTGAGCATCACGCCGAGAAAAAGCCACGAGCCCAGCCGCTGATTGAGCACGCAGGTGTTCTTGCCGATCCAGCCGATACCTGCGTACTTCGCGAAAATGCGCTCGATCACTGGGCCGGTATCGACGTAGCACCAGGTGCGCGGCGCGGCAAAATCGTGGTCGCTGCAAAGGGCCAGCAGTTGCTCCTCCACATCGCGCAGCTTCGCGAGTACCACATCGTGGTAGTCGTGTTCGGACCACGCATAGCGTGAGATCCAACCTTGTGTGGGCGTGCCGGCGTGCGTGGAGTAAGGCTGGCCGGTGTTGTAGTTGAGCGCGCAGACCAGCACCGAGCGCGCCCACGGCGCGGCATTGGCCAGTGACGAACGCTTGAGATGTCCCTCGGCATTGCGTGCCTCAAGATACTTCATCTCGCCGGCGCGTTGTTCGGCGATCCATGCGGCGAAGAATTCGTGCTCCGGCGTATCGCCAACGCCGGCCACCCCGGCGAGATCGAAGCCGGCATCAAGCGCCAGCTTCTTCAGTTCGCGGGCGAGACCGGGCACGAAGATAGTTTCAGGTTTCAAGTTTCGAGTTTCAAGTTCGGCAGGGGCTAGGGATTAGGGGCTAGGGGTCAGGGCGGCGGGCCCGAAGCCCCGAACTCTTTCCCGACTCTCTACCCCTGCCCCTAATCCCTCGTCCCTAATCCCTCCAGCGCCGCTGCGAGCGGGTCATCCACAAGCGCCTCCGCCAATCCGATCTGCACGGCGCGCCGGGCGTCTACCTTCTCGGCAGCAAGGAACATTTGCAGGGCACGCGCTTTCCCGACGAGCCGCGGCAGGCGTTGCGTGCCTCCCCATCCTGTCACCAGTCCGAGCGCGGCGCCGCGATGGCCAAATATCGCATGCGACCCCACGATGCGACGATGGCAGGCGAGGGCAAGGTCCAGCCCGCCTCCCATGCAGTAGCCGTGGATGGCCGCAAAAACCGGGGCAGGGAAGCCGGCCACTGCATTCATCAGCCGCTGACCCATGCGCGCGAAGCGCAACGCCTGCGGGCCGGTGAGCGCCGCGATCTCGTTGAGATCGGCGCCGGCCGAGAAGAAATGCGCGTTGCCGGTTATGATGAGCCGCGTGGGAGGCTGGCGCGCCAGCTCTTCCACGGCACTCGTCAGCGCCTGCACGCGTGCGATAGTGAGGCGGTTAGTGCTGTCCTGCGAGACCAGCCGCAGCACCGCCGCGCGGCCCTCCGCTTGCAATTCAAAGCCAGGCTCATTCTCCGGCGTCACCTCCGTCATGATAGGCCATCGTGAAATGCCATCGCGTACCATACAGGCTGCCGTATGCGCCTCGTTGAAAACCTCGCAGCGCTCCAGGAGCGCATTGGGCGCGCGGCCCGGCGCGCCGGTAGAAGCCCCGACGATGTCCTGCTGATGGCCGTAAGCAAGACCGTGCCCGCCGAACGCATCGTCGAAGCCTACGAGGCCGGCCAGCGGCTGTTCGGCGAAAATCGCGTGCAGGAATTCGCAGACAAGCACGACGGCTTGCGACAACTCGAGGGCGCCGAGTTCCACATGATCGGGCACTTGCAGTCGAACAAGGCTGCCAAGGCGGTCGAGTTGTTTCATGCGGTCGACTCGCTCGACTCCGGCCAAGCTGGGAGAACGCCTGAACACGGCGGCAGAAAAGCTTGATGCGACGCTGGAAGTGCTCATCGAGATCAACATCGGCGGCGAGAAGGCCAAGACCGGTGTGCCCGCCGAATCGCCGGAACTGGAGGAAATTCTGCGCGCGGCACCCGTGTGGCCGCACCTGCGGATTCGGGGACTGATGACGGTGCCGCCGTTCACCGAAGATCCCGAAGGCGCGCGGCCCTATTTCCGAGGACTGCGCGAGCTGCGCGACCGGCTTGCCGCGCGCGATTTCCCCGCTGTCAAGTTCGACATACTTTCGATGGGCATGTCGCACGATTTCGAAGTGGCCATCGAAGAGGGCTCGACCTGCGTGCGCATCGGTACCGCTATTTTCGGTGAGCGGGAGAAGCCGTGATCGGTCCGAGATACGCCACACGGCGCGACGTTCCAGGTGAAGGTGCAGCCCCGCGCGAAGAAGAATGCCATCGTCGGCGAGATGGGCGATGCGCTGAAGCTGGCGCTTACCGCGCCGCCTGTCGAAGGCCGCGCGAATGAGGCGTGCATCACGTTCTTCGCAGAGCTTTTGAATGTGCCGCGCGCGTCAGTTACGATAGCCGCCGGGGACAGCAGCCGGAACAAGGTGATTCGCGTCGCGGGAGTGTACGGCCGCAGAAGTGGAGAAACGGCTGCGCGAAGCAGCTTGGTGCGCCCGGGTTCAGCGTCCATCGGTTGGACGCTAACCTGCAGCCCAGGTAGCCCCGAAAGATGGTCAACCCGTTCGACAAGCTCAGGGCAGGCTCAGGGGCACCCTGCGGTGACTAATTACTGACTACGGACTACTGGCCACAGGCAACTGATTCATGACAACCACAACCGACAACCGGCAACTGACAACCGCCCCAACCCTGGCGCAGCGCTGGCACGACATTCGCACCGGCTTCGAGCGGCCCTTCTGGGTCGCCAACATCAGCGAACTCTTCGAGCGGCTTGTCCTACTACGCCGCCTTCGCCTCGCTGGCGCGCTACCTGCACGAGACGCTGCAGTTCCCCACAGAGCAGGCGAGCACACTGACGGGCTTCTTCGGCGGCCTGGTCTGGTTTCTCGCGGTCTTCGGCGGGACGCTAGCCGACCGCATGGGCTTCCGCCGCGCGTTGTCGCTGGCTTACCTGATCCTGAGCTGCGCGTACTTTCTGCTCGGCTCGCTGGGCGCGCCGTGGCTGGCGCCCGTCCGCAACAGCGTGCCGCTGGTCGCGCTGGTACGTTCGTGCTGGCGCTGCCCGCACTCGGCATCGCGCTGGTGAAGCCCAGCGTGGTGGGCACCACGGCGCGCGCCTCGAAGGAGAACGTCCGCTCCATCGGTTATTCGATCTACTACACGCTAGTGAACATCGGCGGCGCCGCCGGCCCATATGTCGCCTCGTATGTGCACCAGCGCATCAGCGTGGAGAACGTCTTTCGCGTGGCCGCGCTCAGCGTCTTCCTGATGTTCATCGCGGTGCTGCTGTTCTTCCGCGAGCCGCGCCGCCACGATGAAGTGCAAACTACCAGCCTCGCGCAAGCCGGACGGAACTTCCTGACCGTGCTCGCCAATCCGCGCTTCATGCTCTTCCTGGCGATCTTCACCGGATACTGGATCGTCTACTGGCAGGAGTTCATCACGCTGCCGCTGTATGTCCACGACTACGTCAACCCGCGCGCCGACACCGAACTGCTGCTGATCACCGGGCCGCTGGTCGTCATCGCGCTGACCGTCGTCATCAATCTGTTCACCCAGAAGATGCCCGCGTTCACGGCCATTATCGTGGGCACGCTGATGACAGCGCTGGCGTGGATCATCCTCATCCTGAGGCCGACCGTCACCGGTGTGGTGCTTACGCTGATTGCGGTCGCGCTCGGCGAGATCACGCAATCGCCGCGCTACTACGAATACATTTCGCGGCTGGCGCCCTCGGGCCAGCAGGGAACGTACATGGGCTTCGCGTTCTCTGCCGCTGGGCGTCGGCTCGCTGGTGGCCGGGCCGGTGGGCGGCTTCCTGCTGCACTACTTCGGCGAAGTGAAGCACCAGCCGGGATTGATGTGGTGGGTGGTGACGGGAGTGGGCGTGCTGACGGCGGTGCTGTTGTGGATATATGACAAGATAATAAGGAAGGAAGAAGTAGTCGTTAGTGACTAGCAACTAGCAAGCTAGCGAGTAGTAATTAGTGAGGAACATCTCGCAAGTCGGTTTGTATCAGGGCACGACTTTAGTCGTGCCGAAAGCCGCCTCCCTTCATGATTGTCATCCCGACCGAGCCCCGACTGTTCGCAGAACGGGCGGGGCGAGTGGAGGGACCTGCTCTCCCCGCTCAAAAGCAGGTCCCTCGGCTGCGTGAGGCCGTTCGCTGCGCGAACAGCCTCACTCCGCTCGGGATGACAAAATTAGGAGGGAGGCCGTGGCGGCACGACTGAAGTCGTGCCCTGATACAAACCCTGATCGATTTCAGATGAGTTGTAGTAATAGACCTGGCCATAGCCATAACTAGGCACTAATTGCGAGGTCGATAGCGACAGCTAGTAGAGAATTGCTCATCGGGAATCGTTGATAGCTGATCGCTAGTTACTGGTTGCTAGTTGCTAGTCGCTAATCACACGTTGGTAAGACTGCTTAATTGCTGAGTCACTTCTATGCCCAAGCGTCCTTCTTACATCGCCAAGCACATCCGCCGCGTGCTGCTGGATGGCGCCTCGGCGCCGCATAGCGAAGATGTTCAGTGGTTTTTCAAGAACGAAGTCAAGTCCCGCGGCTGGTACACGGGTGAGCTGCGCAAAGTCGCCGTTCGCTTCCGTCGCACGATCGCCGCCGAGAAGGTCTTTCTTACCTCGTCGAGGTTGGCGACCAGTTGTTTCGCGGCGACGTTCTGGAAGAGAAAGTCTTCGCTGTCCTCATGCTTCAGGGCCTGGTGGCCGAATTCGGCAGGCCGGAGTTCAAACTCTTCGAAAGCTGGCTGGACCGCATCGGCTCATGGGCCGATCACGATGGCCTGGTGCATTACCTGATCGGGCCGATGATTGCCGCCGACCCCGGCTTGTTGCCGCGTCCCCTGCGCTGGGCGAAGCTCAGGGACCGCTGGCATCGGCGCGCCGCAGCCGTCAGCCTCATCCACAGCACCCGCCAGCATAAGAATTTCGAACACATCCAGCGCGTCACTGAAATGTTGCTCCCCAGCGACGACGACATGGTTCGGAAAGGCCTGGGCTGGCTCCTGCGGGAAGCAGCCAAATTCAACCGTGAGCAAACCGTCGCGTACCTGATGACCATCCGCGACCGCGCGCCACGATTGGTGCTGCGCACCGCCTGTGAAACCCTGCCCGCGCCGATGAAGGAGCAGGTCTTGGCCCGGAAGGCCCGGGGCGCCACGCCCTGAGCCGCTTTTTCGCCATAACACGATTGCGATCCAGCAGGGCTAACTGCAACTGGCGCCACGCCTGAACGCACGAAGGGCGCCCTCGCGAGCGCCCTTACGTTCACCTCCGGCTGCTTCGATCAGAAGTTGACGCGGAAACCGAACTGACTGCTGAATGCCGGCACCGCCGCAGCCTGGAAACCGGAGATTCCCGCATAAGCGGAATTGCTGGGCCCGTTGCAATACGACTGCGGCCTGTTGAACTGTAACCCAGCTAGCGAATTCTCTTCGTAGCTGTTGCAGAAATTCGCCCTATTGAACAGGTCGTACAGCTCCCAGTAGAGGAACAGATTGGCCCGCTCGCCGAATTTAAACTGCTTGTCAATTCGCATGTTCATGACCACCAGCGGCTTGCCGCGCAGTGTGTTGGGCTTCACCATGGTGCAACCCGGCGTGTGAGCCGCGTCGGTGGAGTTTGTGTCCGCCAAGGTGGCGCCGACGCAAACCCGATCGATCGCCGACCGTCCATCGCCATTGAGATCTTCGCCGGCGATGAAGCTGTAAGGCCGTGCCGAAGCCGCGGTGAAGATGGGATTCACGCTGAATCCCTTCGGCAGGTTGAAGACACCGCTGAACGTTAGCCGGTTGCGCTCGTCGAAATTCGTGTAACCGAATTCGCTGGGCAGGAACTGCTGCGCGGGGGTGATGGCCAATCCGCTGCCGCCGTAGGAAGCAACGGGGAAGCCACCCCAGGAGCGTGACCACGAGATGACGTCACTCACCTGGAACTGGATGCGATTGCTGAAGCGTTTGCGTAGTTGCAGGTTGATGCCGTCATAGAACGAGCGATTGTTGGTGCTGTAGTCGTAGATCTTGTTGAAGTGGCCCACGCCAAAGCCCGTCGCAGCGAAGACCTGGTCCATCAGACGCGTAAGGGCACCGTTCGGGCATATCGTCCCGTAGGTGGGATCGCTCGCGCTAAGTGCAGTGCTGGGGAAGTTGGACGGGTCGCAGATGGGCTTAATCGTGGGGTTCATGTTCAGCACGCGCTCTTCATGGGTGCCGATGATGTGAACATAATCGGCGGAGAAGGCATACTCAGGAGTGATTTGCCAGGCGTACCCGAGACCAAACTGCTGGGACCAAGGGTCGGTGATCTGGGGGTTGGTGAGACGTGGAGTCGCGCCGAACGCCAGGTCCGTACCCGGGGGAGGCGGCACTGGTAAAGGCGTGATGCCAAACTGGAAGGTGCAGACGTTAACCGGAGCCGTCGGGGTGCAGGGCTTGCCGGGGATGTTGGGCCCATTGTCGCCGACGGCATCGAACACCGCCTGGTAGATCGTGGGCTGAGACTGCTGAATCGACCAGAGAGTGATGTTCTGGAAGATCTGATCGCGCGCGATTCCATATCCGCCACGAAGTATCTGGGTGCCGTTTCCCGTGATGTCCCAGGCGAAGCCCAGACGCGGCTGGAATTCCTTCCAGTCTGAAGTGGTGCGCCGCAGGTTTCCACTGTTGCCAGCGATGCCGAGAATGGCTTTTCCGCCTTCAGTGTTCGCCAGTGGGGCAAACGCCGGATTATTTATAACCTGCGTCCGCAGGTCATACACGGCCTTGTTGCTGTTAGTCAGAGTGTTGCTAAGCTGTGGTTGCAGGAAGTCGATGTTGGCATCCCACCGCAAGCCAAGATTCAGCGTCAGTCTGCGAGTGGCTTTCCAGTCGTCCTGGACGTAGAGGCCTAACGAGTTCCACGGCGGCTGCTGGGTTGAGCCGCTCCCGCCATTCAGCAGGATCTCCTGCACTGCACCAGGGGTGGATATGCCCTGCGGATAGAGACCACCGCTTCCCGTTGGACAGGTGCCTGCTGGATGCAGAGCGGATTGTCCCAGAACGAAATGGTGTAGCCCAATTGGGAATAGAAGTAGCCGCCCATCTTGGCAAAGTAAATCTCGTTGCCGCCAAACTTAAGGCTGTGTGTGCCATGGGTCCAGGTGAAGGTGTCGCTGAACTGGTATTTGCGAATCAGCGTCTGCTGCGGCACGTTGGGGTTCTGCCCGACGCTGTTGCCGTCAGAGAAGAGGATGTAGGGGTTGACGATGTTTCCTCCGCCTTCCAGGGGATAAGTGAAAGTTCGAGTCGGGGACGCCGGAATTATGTTGGCAAAATCCTGGAAGTGGGCGTTGAACGAGTTCACCTTGGTGGGCGAGACGGTGAAATTGTGCTGGATCGCTAGATCGTAAAAAGTGTTGAGATCGGTGTTGCTTTGCGAGCCATCCGTGGTGAACGGGTTGATCAACTGGTCGTTGGTAGTCGTCCACTTCTGCCAGCCGAAGCGGATAAACGCGTTCTGTTTGCTGCTGATGTTCCAGTCCCCCTTCGCGGTCAACAGCGAGTCGACGTAAGGAAACGGCAGGAAGGGCACAGGCTGCGCATACGGACCGCCGGCGAAACCTGCCGTCTGCGCGGCGAACTGGCTTAGCGACGGGATCGTGCTGGGATTCACCGTCAAGGTACCGGGCTCGCGCTTCTGTTCGAATGCGCCGAAGAAGAACAGCTTGTCCTTGATGAACGGACCGCCCAGCGAACCACCGTAGTCGTACCGATGGAGCAGCGGTTTGGGGCAGTTGCTTTCGGAGACGCCATTCGCCAGGCAGCTCTGCTTGGTGAAGTAGTCCTGCGCATTCAGTCCGCTGTTCTGGAACAGCGAGTAGGCCGAGCCGTGGAGGCTATTCGTTCCTGACTTGGTGACGACGTTCACCACTGCCGCCACCGAGTGTCCCGCCTCAGCCGTATAACGATTGGTCTGGACGTTGAACTCCTGGATGCCTTCCATGGTGAAGTTCTGCACCAGGCCGCCGACCACCAGGTCCTTGTTGTCGCCGCCATCCACCGCCGTATCCACCTGCCGCCCGTCACCGCCGTTCACGCTGATGTTGCCCACGCGCGTCTTGGTCGGATCGAAGCCCTCGGCCTGCCGGACGCCGGGGATCAGCGTCTCCAGCCCGGAGAAGTTGCGGTCGAGGATGGGGAGATTGGAAACCTCGGTGGGCGAGACGCTGCCCACCACGTTGGAAACCTGCGTCTCGATCATGGGAGGCGCGGAGGTGACTTCGACCACCTCATTGGCCCCGCCAGGCTTCAGTGTCTGGTTCACGGTGACAGTCTTGCCTAGAAAAAGGCTGATTCCTTTCTGCTCGACAGTCGCGAAGCCTTTTGCCTCCACCTTCATGTCATAGGTGCCCGGGGAGACAAACGGAATGTTGTAATCGCCCGCGGTGCCGGTCACGCCTTCGCGAGAGGCCCCCTTTGCGGGGTCGGTCAACGTGATTTTCGCGTTGGGAACAACTGCGCCCGAGCTGTCCGTGATGGTTCCAACTACCGTAGAGGTGACTTCCTGGGCCGCCAGGCCGTTTGCCAACGTCATGGCGAGCAAGCAGAGCAGCAACAGCTTCTTCTTCATAGGGACTCCTTCATGCAGGGTTGAAAAGAGTGCTGTACCGATGGGCAGCAAAAAGCGAGAGGTCGCGAGAGCCGATGGCTAACCAGCGAGTTTGCGAATGCAAGCACCGATCTCCTGGGACAAACCAATGACGACAATGGCGCAAACTTGCAGGCTGGGGTCTAGCTGGTTGGGCGGAGATGCTGCATTTCACAAGCCAGAATTGCTGAACGGCAGAGAGCTTATTTTTCTGTTACATAGCTTGTTGCTGGAAGCAGTATTTTGCAATAATCGGTATGTTCCCGACAGTAGAATCCTGTTTTTTATATTTTCGCAATAAATTGTAATTAGCGCTGCGCTGATCCCGATTGCACCTTCCATAAAGTTTCAGCGCCGAAGCGCAATTCCCAATTTGGGAATCGACAGCCAGGATTTCGCCATTTTTCGTTGACTCCAGCTTCGCGGAATCGCAATGGCTGGTTAGGGTAGGGTCCGCCTCACTCTTGGCGCTCCTGCCCAATTTGTGTTTATGGAGAAGCTGTGTCAGTTGTCGGTTGTCAGTTGCCGGTTGTCAGTTGTCGGTCGTCAGTTGTCAGTTGTCGCGAGCAAATACTCGCAAAGTGTTTGAAACAGGAGTCTTATGCAGGAAGAAGTGAAGTTGAATGGATTCAGCGAGTTAGCCAGGCAGCTTGCAAAGTACGAAAAATATGTACGTTATGGAGCCAGTCAAGTCGTGTGCTCAGAATACTTTGCAATTTATCCTTTGTAAGCTGCTGTAACGAAAGACTGTAGTTTTTATTTTTGATCGGGGGTGTCTAGTGAGCGTTCCTACCTGTGAGCACATCAAGCCCAGCGGCGTGCGCTGCGGTTCGCCGGCCATGCGCGGGCAGCAATACTGCTTCTACCACGTCGGAGCGCGCGCCTGCATGCCGCGCGTTCGCGCCATGTTCCACGAGCCGAGCCCGCACCTTCCGGATGCGGCACCCATGCCCGAATTTCCCATATCGTTCCTGGAAGACGCCGCCGCCATCCGGATCGGGTACATGCAGGCGCTGTATGGGATCACCAGTCACCGCCTCGATCTGCGGCAAGCCAGGCTGATCCTGACAGCGTTGCGCGGCGCTTCCGACGATCTGAAGCGCATGGAGGCATGCGTCGCTGCCTGTGCGAAGGCCCTGCCCGCAGAGAAGAACGACGGCAGGAAGCGCCCGGCGGCCGACGTCCATTCGTGGGGTTCGAATGAGTGGGTCGTCGAGAGCTCAGGTCGCTTACACCGGCGATCTAAGTCACCAGCTCCGCCAGGCAGGTGTTGTACGTCTCGCCCTCGAGCCAGCGCACGAACTCGTTGTGCTTGCCCAGCACGATCTGCCTGGACTCGACCGGGCGGTCGGTCAGCTCAAAGCCCATGATGATGATTTCGTCGCCCTTCCTGATGAGGTGGGCGGCGGCGCCATTCATGCAGATTGCGCCGGAGCCGCGCGGGCCGGGAATTGTATAGGTTTCAAGCCGCGCGCCGCTGGTGTTGCTCACCACCAGCACGCGCTCGCCGGGAAGCAGTCCTACCATCTCCATCAGCTCCTCGTCGATCGTGATACTGCCCACGTACTTCAGATCGGCTTCGGTAACTGTGGCCTGATGAATCTTGGAACGAAGCATCCATCGCATGGTTCTCGCGTTTTCCTCCGTGTCCCGCTCTCGCCAGGCGGATGCGGGCACTCACCACTATGCTATCACTGGATGGTATTAGCGGGTGGCGGGATTCACAATGCGCTGTGCGCGCCGTCACTGCGCCTCGCTGAACTGTTTGCGGGGATCGCCAAACAACCTTTGCACCAGCGTAAGCAGCTCCTGCGGATGATGGCTGTGGACGACGTAGTCCGCCCACTTCAGCTCACGATCAGTAGGAGTCAGCGCGATGATCGGCATCTTCGGTGCCGCGGCCTTTACCGTCTTGATGGCTTCCGCGCCATCGAGCTCCTTAAGGCCGCAATGAACGATAAGGGCGTCGCAGTTGGGGAACAATTGCACCATCTCAAGCGTCTCCTCGACGGAGTGAGAGGTGATGACATTGAACTTGAAGGTTTCGAGCAGAAGTTTCCGCGAAGACAGTGCCTGCTCGGGTTCGGGTTCGGCAACGATGAACGATGGTCTCACCAAACTGGACCTCTTTATGGATTCGAAAATGGGGCCTTGGTTGCAGACCAGGCCGGACCGGAATTTCGGCCTGTGGTTAGATGCAACAGTCGGCCGGAGCGTCCAGCGGCTAACCAGCAGCAGCTTACGTCGGGAAGTTATAGGGAGCTTGCGCGAGGCATCGCGCATCGCTCTTCTACGCAGGATCGGCGTGAATGTCCGGCGATCAGCGTAAATGTAATAGTTCTGTCATATCGAGCAACAAGCGCGCTACATCACCGCAAACTCACTACCGCATTTCCTAGCATTGGAGCATGATCTCGATTTCAAATGCAGACGCAATCATCCCGCATCCCAAGGGCACGGATGCGCGCGTGCTGTTGAGCTCGGTCTTCGGTCCTTACGCGCAGGACGACGAATTCGGCAGCCGCGCCATCAACCCCATGGAGCTGTATCACAACCAGGTGACGCGCGAGCAAGGCAGCTTTTCGCTGCGCATGTTCCATCGCTCCTGGGGCCTGATGATGATCCAGCAGAACATCTCGGCGCCGAGCACGCTGCTCGATTTCCCTACCCTGGATCGCTTCGAGCGCGAGCTGCGTGCGACCGAATACGACATCGTCGGCATCTCCGGCATCATCCCCAACTTCGGCAAGGTGCGCGAGATGTGCCGCATGCGTGCGCAAGCTGTCGCCGAAGTCGACCATCATCGTCGGCGGGCACGTTGCGGCGATTCCCGGCCTCGACAAGCTGATCGATGCCGACTACATCGTGCGCGGCGAAGGCATCGCGCTGGATGCGCCGCTATCTCGGCGAAGACCCGACCGCGCCGATCGCGCATCCCGAAATTCTTTCCGGCTTCGGCATGCGCGTGCTGGGCATGCGCGTGCCTGACAACACGCGCGACACTGCGGCGACCATCATTCCCGTCCGTCGGCTGTCCCATGGGATGCAACTTCTGCACGACCTCGGCATTCTTCGGCGGCAAAGGCAAGAGCATCCACTTCTACAAAACCGGCGACGAGCTTTTCGATGTGATGGAGCACATGGAGCGCTCGATGAGCATCTGCGTCGTTCTTCATGATGGACGAAAATTTCCTGCTGAATCGCCCGCGCGCAATGCAGTTGCTGGAGCGCATGAAAGCCGGCGGGCAAGAGCTGGTCGCTGTATGTCTTCTCCTCGGTGAATGCCATCCGGCAATACACGATGGAAGAGCTGGTACAGCTGGGCGTGTCGTGGATCTGGCTGGGGCTGGAGTCGCCGCAGCTCGTCTTACGCGAAGTTGCGCAACACCGATACCCACGCGCTGGCGGCGGAGATGCGCCAGCACGGCATCAAGCTGCTGGGTTCGACCATCGTCGGCCTGGAGCACCACACGCCGGAGAACATTCGCGAGGAGATCGAGCACGCCGTCGCGCACGGCACCGACTTCCACCAGTTCATGCTGTACACGCCGGTTCCGGGCACGCCGCTGTTCCAGCAGATGCAGCAGGAAGGCCGCATGCTCGACGGCATCGACCTCGCCGACATTCACGGGCAGTACAAGTTCAACTTCGAGCATGCGGCCATTTCGCGCGACGAATCGAAGCGGCTGCTGGACTGGGCGTTTCGCTTCGACTTCGAGCGCAACGGGCCGAGCCTGTTTCGCATCTGCGAGACGACGTTTCAGGGCTGGAAGCGCTATCGCGACTGCCCGGACCCGCGCGTGCGCCAGCGCATCGCGAACGAAGCCGCCAAGCTGCGCACCACCTACAACGCGGCGCTGTGGGCGATGGAGAAGCGGCTGCGCAAAACCAACTCCGAAGTCGCGGGGCGAATTCGCAAGCTGCGGCGGGAGATCGAGCACGAGTTCGGCGCGGCAACGCGGCTGGTCCGCGCGGTCACCGGCCCGATTCTGCTGTGGACCTCGAAGCGTGAAGACCGCCAACTCGCGCGCGGCAAAACCTACGAGCCGCCGACCTTTGTGGACAGGAGGAACTGGGCGGTGTGATCGTCCTGGCGATTGCTTCGATGGTGTCATCCTGAGCGAGCGGCGTAGCCGCGAGTCGAAGGACCGCTATTGTTGCAGGCTACCCCGATAGGGGTCCTTCGACTCCGCGACCGGGACAACTATCCGCCAACCGCAGAAAGACGCGGTTGTCAGGATAGTTGCCCGGTCGCTCCGCTCAGGATGACACCAATGAACGGATGCCATGCGATGACAAGTAGTGAACGGATGCCATGCAGAGCACAGCTTCCGGTGATTTGCCTTGTCCCGGCCTTGCGCCATTGTCGCAAAACTCCCTCTACCGCTATCATCAACCTTCCCTGCTGTTTTCCTCCAAGGAAGGTCTAACTTCTCATGACATCGTTTCGTCGTCGTTTGCTGGCGTCAATCGCAGCAGTCCTGCTCAGCGGCATGCTGATCGCGCAGCCGCAAGAAAGTGCACCAGCATCGCAAACTCCCCAAGCCGCGCCCGAGCGCACCAAAGACCAGCGCGACACCTATCGCAAAGCCATGGAAGACGCCGACCAGAAGATTGCCGCCGAGGTCGAGGCGCATTCCGAGCTGATGAAGAACCTGGAGTACCTGACCACGCAGATCGGCGCGCGCCTCACCGGCTCGCCGCAGATGCAGCAGGCCAGCGACTGGACGCTGAAGCGCTTCCGCGACTACGGCATCGACGCGCACCTGGAGACGGCGGAGGTCCCGCACGGCTGGACGCGCGGCCTGGAGACGGCCGAGATCACCAGCCCGGTCCAGAAGCGCATCGGCATTCACGGCCTGGGCTGGAGCAAAGGCACCGACGGCGAAGTCAGCGGCGAGGTGATGCTGGTGAAGGTCGACAAGCCGGCGGACTTCGATCAGTACAAGGGCAAGCTGAAGGGCAAGATTGTCATGGCCCGCAAGCCCACTGACATGTCGAAGCTCAATCCCAATCCCGATAACGCCTTCGACGCGGTGATTGCGCCGCCGCGCGGCGTGCCCGAGCCTGCCGGCTTTACCGGCATGGCGCGTCTGCGCTTGATCCGCGAGATCGCCGCCGAGCAGCCCGCGCTGGTCCTGCTGGACAGCGGCAAGCCCGACAGCCTTTACACCATGTCGGGCAGTTGGAAGCGTCTGTTCCCCGCCGACTCGCGCCTGGCATTCCTCACGCACGAGAATTACGACCTGCTCTATCGGCTGGTGCAGGCCGGGCCCGTCACGATGAAGTACAACCTGCAAAACAAGATGACCGACAAGCCCGTGCCCGCGGCGATCACCGTCGCCGAAATCAAGGGCAGCGAGCATCCCGACGAACGCGTCATCATCGGCGGGCATCTCGATTCCTGGGACCTCGGGCAAGGCGCGCTCGACAACGGCACCGGCGCGATGGCGACCCTGGAAGCGGCGCGCACACTGAAGGCGCTGGGCTGGAAGCCGAAGCGCACCATCACCTTTATCCTGTTTACCGGCGAAGAGCAAGGCGGCATCGGCGCGGACACCTTCGTCAAGAACCACGACGCCGAGCTGCCGAAGATGGACGCGGTGCTCATTCACGACACCGGAACGGGCAAGGTGTTCAGCATCGCGTTGGAGGACCTGTGGGAGACCGCGCCGCTGATGCAGGAGATCTACCTCCCGCTACAGGAGGTCTTCGATCTGCGACCGCTCTCGACGCGCTACTTCGGCTCGTCGGACCACGTGGCGTTTCTCGACAAGGGCGTGCCCGCGTACTTCTGCGTGCAGCTTCCGGCGGGCTATCGCGAGGCGCATCACAGCCAGACCGACACCTTCGACAAAGTAATTCCCGATCAGATCAATGAAGGCGCGGCGCTGCTGGCGGCGTGGGCGTGGAACGTGTCGGAGATGCCGGAGGCGCTGCCGCATCACGCAGTGAAGGCTGACTCGACGGAATGATTGTGGGTGCCCCAGGTCTCGCGGGGTTCGAAACCTGGGCGGTGCCAGAAGACCCAGGTCTGGAACACCGCCAGACCTGGGGCACCCACATCTTTACCACTCAGTCATTCGGAGACCTCACCGCGCGATGGGAACGTCGCGGAAGGTGTACTCCAGGTTGCGCGGATTACTCAGGTCCATGTAGAGCGTCAGCGTGCGGGCGTCGGCGTCTTTGTCGGGGACCTTCACGGTGAATCTGACCTTATCGCCGGGCGCAACGTTGGAGCTGCGTCCGCTAGGGAAGGCAAACTGACCGTTACGATCCAGGCTGAAGCTGTTGCCGCGGCCATCCACGACGTCCACACGGTCGAGCGACACGCGCGAGTTCGCGCCTCCGACATTGGAGACATAGCCCCAGCATTCAACATGGTCGGGAGTACCGCGATCGCACTGCTCGAGACTGAGAGCGATGCTGTCCTGCGCTCCCTCCGCGGGCTGCCTATGCAACATCGGCAAGTTCGGCTTGGTCGCGCCAGCGGCGGTGGGACCCGCGGTGTTTCCAACAGCCGGGTCCGGCACGGCCGGTTCCGATTCCGGTGTGAGGTCAGCGCCGAGCGAACCCGGAGCGGCTCCAGCGGTAGCGGCCTGGACCGTCGAGGCGGGCTTGCCGTCATTGCGCGCGTGCAGATGATGCAGAACGGCGAAGAACAGCGCACTCAACACCAGGAAACCGGCCGGAGCGGCCCAGGCAATTACGGGCCACTTGCGTCGGGGAACCACCTCGCCGTCCGAGTCGTCCGCCGCGGGTTCGCGCGCATCCTCAGAGTCGGCCAGGGCCGCCGGGGCTGGGGCTGTGTCGAACGTCTCCTGTGGAAGTTGAGCCGGCGCTTCGCTGGGGCTCGGCCTTTCGGCGGCGGGCGCTGCCATCGCCGTTGGCAACGCGGCTGTGGAGGCATTCTCCTCGACAACATCTTGCGCCGGCAAGGTCGCGGTTGCCGACCGCTCGCGAGACGCCACATCCGCGCGCTCACGAGTTTCGGGAGCAACCGGCTGAGTTGCGGTGTGCCCTTGCTCCGCGTACGCGCCCGCCATCACGCCGGCAACACCATCTTCCGCTTTGCCGGACCGTGGCCGCCCGTTGCCCGGAGCTGACACTGCCGCGGAGAACTCGGCGGACGCGGGCTTGGCCGCCGCGGTGTCGGCCACAACTGTCCTGGCTGTTCGCCCCGGCAGCCAGTAGATGTCCTCCATCTCACCGGCGAATCGTTCGAGCGCCCCGAAATCTTCGCGCAATTGGGCTATGGCCGTCGCATCCTCGTCGTCCTTCAGGTTGAAGGCCCAATTCAGCCACTCGCTGACCCCCGGACCAGGAAGCTCCTTCGCCTGTAGCGGGACGCCGGCTTTCGCACGGAGCTCTTGAACGGCTTCCAACCGCAACTTATTCAGCACCGTGGTGCGGGCTTCAAAACGATGCCTGACCTGTCCCGCTTGCAACTCATCGGCAAGGTCCAGCAGCCTGGCGCAGCGCTGCTCGCGGCGCTTTGCCTCGGCATCCAGTTCCAGTTGTTCCAGGAGAGAGTCCAACGAGGGGCGATCGTTCCATTGGGCCTGGGGACGCTCGGCGCGAATCAGATCGGCCAGGGCGGTCGCATGGACGCTGGCGTCTTGCAAGATGGCGAGCAGGGACTGCTCGTCGAACTGCAACGCAGCATATAGCCGCTCGAGTTGCGCTTCGGCCGCTTGTACCCGGCTATCAAGATCCGTCAGCGCCGTCAAAAAGGGATAAGGCATACAGACTTGACCCTATTTTGGCTGACATTGGGCAGAATTGGAATGGCTATGTGTCTTCCCTTGAAGCTGGGCCGCAGGAGTCGCAGCTTCAGGTTACGGGTTGAACTTGACGTTGACCTCAACTTCAGCCTCGGCCGGCTCTCCATTGACGGAAAACGGCTTGTAGCGCCACTGCTTCACAGCGTCCAAGGCAGACTGGACCAACATGGGCGGACCGCGCACGGCATGCACGTTCTGCACCGACCCATCCTTGCCGACGACTGCCTGCAACACTACCGTACCCTGAATCCCGGACAACTTCGCCTGCAGCGGATACACCGGAGTGACCTGATGGATGAGCTGGCCCTGGGCCACGCCGGAAGAGACCCTGATCTTCTGCGCAGGCGGCTTCGGTGTGGCAACGGAGACGTCCTTCATCAGGTTGCTCATGCTGTTGGGAACGCCACCCGGAACCTGTCCCGGCATCCCGGCGGGATTGACCGGGTCGTCCACCTTGGCCACGACCGTCTTCGGCATTGCCTGTGGAGTGCGTAACGTGGTGTCGTCGAGCAGGCTCACCTGCTTCTCCGGCGGGGGCGGCGGCGGGGTAGAAGCCTTGGCGTCCTTCGGCTTTGCGGTCTTGTCAACCGGCGCCGGCTTAGTCGTCGGCGTACTCGCCGGCGTCAAGACCGCCGGGGCCGAAGTGTTGGGGTCGGGTATCATTCCCGCGGCGCCAGGCGCAGCGCTCTCGGCAGGTTTGGCCGGAGTGCTGGCGATGGTTCGATGCAGCCGCCACTGCATGGCACCGAGCACGGCCAGCAGCAACACCGCGGTGGGCAGCAGGATTCGCAACTTGCCCCGGGACACGTGGGCCAGCGCGGACTTAAGCCGGTCGGCGAACGCCGGAGAGCTTGCGCCCTCGGCCTCGATCAGAGTGGCGACGGCGGCCTCGCGCTTATGAGATTCGGCCTTACGAGATTCGGCCCGGGCAGGCGCCACACGAGGCGCTTCGCGCTCCACGGGCTCGCTACGCAGAGGTTGCGCCGGCGGCCGCTCCGGGAAAGGCTCGGGCGCCGCAACCTGGTCCGGCTTGGCAGCGTCGGGGGACACCCACATCCCGGGCTCCAGGTTGGCGATGAATTCATCGAGGTGCTCAAAGCCGTTGCGGAGATGTTGCAGGGCCTCGGTATCGTCCGGTTCCTTCAAGCTGCTGGCCCAAGGCACCCATTGCTCCGCCTCCGGGCCGGGCAGGGTCGCCGGGACGCGCGCGACCACAGCCTGGAAGCGCAACTCCTGAATGGCCGGTTCGCGCAACTGGTTGACCTGAGTGACGCGAAGAGCGCGGTGGTGCACCACCTCGCCGCGCTCCAATTCCGACGCCAGCGCCAGCAGGCGAGTACGGCGTTGCTCCAACTCACGCGGGGAAAGCTCCGCGCCGGACGCTGCCTGGGCCTGCGCCGTGGGCTCGGGCGTAATCGGCACCACCCACATGCCGGGCTCCAGGGCGGCGACGAATTCATCCAGCCGGGCAAAACCCGCCCGCAGCGCCTGGAGGGCCGCAACATCTTCCGGCTCCTTGAGGTTTGAGGCCCAACCGATCCAGCGCATCGCCTCCGGGCCTTGCAGGGGCAGCGGGTTGTCGTCGGAGGCCAGCGAGCGCAGTTCATCCACCGCTTGTTCCCGCAACTGGTTCAGTTGGGTCACACGCGCGGCGCGGCGGTGCGAAATGGTGCCGTATTCCAACTCATTGGCGAGGGCCAGCAGATAAGCGCGGCGGCGCAGCGCATCCCGGGTTGCCAGAATCGCGTCCAGTTCGCTGCGGTCCTGCCACTCGGCCTGGGGCGTCTGCGACAAAATCGCCGCGCGCAATTTGTAAGCGGACTCCGCGGCGTCTTTCAGGCGACCGATGACCTGCTCCAGGTCGACCGGCCGGGCCGCTTCGAGTTGCTGCAGGCTGGTTTCAAGCGCAGCCAGGGAATCATCGAGCGAGCTAATGGCGGAAGGCCACATCATACTCATATACCCTCCTACGCCGGAACTTCCTTCTTCACCGTCCACATGTCGGGCTCAAGATTGGCAACGAACTCGTCCAGATGGGGAAATCCGTTGCGCAGGTTCTGTAGCGACTCGGAGTCTTCCGGCTCCTTGAGCTTGCAGGACCAGTCGATCCATTCGTCGGCCTCGGGACCGGGAAGCACCGGGGGGTTGGGCAGCGCCGCCTGCGTGCGCAATTCCTTCACCGCTTGATCGCGTAGCTGTTGCAGTTGGTTGAGGCGCACGGTGCGGCGATGGACGAGAGTGCCGCGCTCCAACTGCGCCGCGAGCGCGGTGAGCCGGAGGCGCCGCTGCTCCAGGTTGCGCGCTTCGATGCGCCGGGATATTTCCTCGACGATGGCATCGAGCTCTTCCCGGTTCTGCCACGAAGCTTCGGGCAGTTCCGCCAGGACCAGCGCGCGCAAGTTGCGCGAGGACTCGGCGGCCAGCTTCAGTTGCTCGATGACTTCACCAAGCTCGACGGATTTGGCGGCTTTGATTTTTCCCAGGCTGCCATGCAGCGCGGTCAAAGAGTCGTTTAGAGAGTTAATTGTCGATGGCCACAACGAAACCATTTTTTCCAACTCCTGGCTGTGTCGGGGTCTTGCCACAGACGGGCATAAGACTCCCTCATTGTGGGAGCGTCAGCCAATGTTAGCCCATCTTGCCTAGTTCCGGCACGAAATTATATGGCCTCGTGCTGCCAAAGTGGTAGCGCAAAGTGCAGCCACACTAGTACGGAATAGCCATTACCTTTCGGCGGTCAAAGCCGGGTTATCCGTGGTACGTGGTCTTGAATCCAGGGCGGCCTTGCGGCGCGGACAGGCAAATAAAGCCTGTGGTAAAGGCCTGCAAAGCCGCCGTTGCCTGGTGTCCTCCTGAGCGCAGCGACCGGGCAAGCATCCTGACGAGTGCGCATTTGCGCTTGGCGGGATGGTTGCTTGGTCGCGGAGTCGAAGGACCGCTTCACCGTCAAGTGGGTCCTGCCGGCCTTGCTCTGTCGAAAATCAGGGCGCGGCGGTGGTGGAAGCGCCGGACTTTAGTCCGGCGACTTGGGGGCCGGGGCTTCAGCCAGAAGACGCCATGGTTTCGCCGGGCTGAAGCCCGGCGCTTCCACCGATTTTCATCCCTTGGGTGGGCCGCACATGGACGCTCGCGGCAGGCTCTTCGACTCCGCCCTGCGGGCTCCGCTCAGGATGACACCAAAAGCGGCCTGTACAGTGCTTTCGCTGAGCTTGCCGACGTGGCACATCTGCCTGTGCGCGCCGACCTTGACAACCGGCGTGGGCGGGTACACGATGCGCCTAGTGACGGACAAGGTTCTTGGTTTGGCGATGACGGGCGGCGGCGCTCGAGGAGCCTATCAGGCAGGGGTTCTCAAGCGTATAGGGGAGATGCCGCGCGTCCAGGAGCGCGGCAATCCTTTTCCCATTATCGGGGGAGCATCGGCCGGAGCCATCAATGGCGCTGCTCTGGCCGTCGGCAGCAATGAATTCTCGCAGGCGACCCGGATGATGGCCGAGCTCTGGGGGAACCTGAAGCCCTCCGACGTCTTCCGCTGCGACCTGGTCTCGCAGGCCCACAATTCGCTGATCTGGATCCTCGACCTTTCGTTCGGCGGAATGATGGGGGGCGGCAATGCCCGCTCGTTCCTGGATGCTTCGCCGCTGCGGCGCTTCCTCAAGTCGCGTCTGGATTGCAGCCGCATCCAGGACAACATCCGGCGCGGGCATCTGTACGCGCTGGCCATCTCCGCCACGAATTACAACTCGGGGATGAGCTACCTCTTCATCCAGGGCAAGAAGGGGCATCCCATCTGGAACCGCAGCCGGCGGGTAACGCTGGCTACAAAAATCACCGTGGACCACATCTGCGCGTCGGCTGCGATTCCCCTGGTTTTTCAGCCGGTGCGCCTGGAGACAGCGCACGGTACGGCGTTTTTCGGCGACGGATGTTTGCGGCTTCAGCAGCCGCTCAGCCCCATCATTCGCCTGGGCGCCGGGAAGGTATTCGCCATCGGCGTGCGCTGCGAAAATCTTGAGCATCAGGACCAGACTTCCGGCTTGAAAGATCCTTCCCTGGCGCAAGTCATGGGCGTGCTGTTCAACGTCATGTTCCTGGACCACCTGGCCACCGACATCGAGCACCTGGAGCGGTTGAATCAGTTGCTTCGGGAAGGGCAAATCGCCCAGCACGGCCTGAATGGATGCGAGCGGATGCGACCGCTGGAAGTGATGCTGGTAACGCCTTCGGTGAACCTTACCGAGGTGGCGGCGCAGCACCAGAAGGACATGCCGTATCTCATCCAATATTTCGTCAATGGGCTGGGACGCGATGCGGCCTCGTGCTCGGACCTGATGAGCTATTTGCTGTTCACCTCGAAATACACGCGCGAGCTCATTGAGCTGGGCTATCACGATGCGGACGAGCAGGTCGATGAAATTGAGGAGTACCTCTTCGGGGCCGGCGACGACCAAGCCGTGGCGGGCCGCTCCTCGCGCAATTACAATCCGGGACTGCCGTCTACGATCAAGTGAAACTCGCGGCGTCCATTCACCTGTTTACGCGAGCAGGTGCGGATAGATTCATGGTGCAGACCGCCAACGTGGTCACGTTAAAGCCGCGCACCCTGCGGGCGTTCGAGGAGTACATCCGCACGGCGGAAGACGGCATGCAACCATCGCTGGGAGGGCATAGCGCGTTTCTATGGTCGGATTGCAATTACGAACGCGCGCAGCAGGTCCGGCGGCGGCAGGTCGTGGCGCAACTCTGGGCCGGCGACTCACCGGTGAAGGTCCCCAACGGACTGATTCACGACTGGGTGGGGGCGGCTTTGGTTCCTCACGTCAGCATCGAGCAGGTGCTAAAGCTGGTGCAGGACTACGATCATCATAAGAACGTCTACCAGCCTGAGGTGATGGATTCCCGCCAGCTCAGCCGCGACGACAATCAGTTCACCATCTTCCTGCGCTTGCTGAAGAAGAAGATCATTACCGTGGTGCTCGACACCGAACACGAGGTGCAATACTCGGCGGTGGCGGCGAAGCGCTGGTACTGCCGTTCGTACACCACGCGCATCGCCGAGGTGGAAGATGCGGGCACGGAGAAAGAGCGGGTGCTGGAGCCCGACACGGGCTACGGCTTCCTGTGGCGGCTGTACTCGTATTGGAAATTCGAAGAGAAGCAAGGCGGCGAGGGAGTGCACATCGAGTGCCGCGCCATCTCGCTCACCCGCGACATCCCTCTGGGGCTGGGATGGATCATCGAGCCCATCGTGCGGAGCCTGCCGCAGGAGTCGCTCATCCACACGCTGGAATGCACGCGCCGGGCGTTGAATCCAGACGTCGTGCCCGAGTAGCCTCCGCGCCGGTCGTCTTCCAAAGAAGAGTCCGGCGGGTTGGGTCCGCACACCGTCGGTTGTTCTCCAATACCAGTTGCTCTCCAATACTCAATTGTTCTCCAAATACTCAGCTATTCTCCAACGCTCAGTTGTTTTCCAATACCCTCGCGAATGAGAAGATTGTCATCACGAGCCCGCACGGGCGAGGGATCTGCTGTTCTGCCGAAGCCAGGCATCATTCCACTGCGGGGCGAACCGCAAATTCCTCGCTCTGCTCGGAATGACAATTTTCGAGTGCGGGCGGTATTTGGACATTTTCTAGTGTCGTCTCAGCTTTCGATGTCCTACGCACCAAACGCGTTCATCCATAGTCTCCCCAAGGCCGAGCTGCACCTGCATCTGGAGGGCTCCGTCGATCCTCCCACATTGTCAGAGTTGAGCCGCCGCCATCCTACACCGCTGCCGACCACGAATCCGAGCTACCGCGGGCTGGAGGAGAGTGCCCGCGTTTTTAGCGAGGAGGAGGCGCGCGCGCTGTATCGCTATCAGGATTTCACCGGATTTCTCCAGGCCTTCAAGGCGGTGACGGAACGATTGCGCGATCCGGAAGATTTTGAGCTCGTCACCTATCGGCTGATGAAGAAGTTGCGCGAACAAAATGTGCTGCACGCGGAGGTGTACATTTCGGCCGGCGTGGTGCAGTGGCGCGGAGCGGAGTTTGCGCCCCTGTTCGAGGGCGCCGAACGCGGACGCCGCCGCGGCGAGCGCGATTTTGGCCTGTCGCTGTGTTGGATTTTCGACGCGGTCCGGCATTTCGGGATCGACCGAGCACAGCACGTCGTCGAGGAAGCTATCCGCTTCCAGGGTGATCACGTAGTCGGCATAGGCATCGGGGGCGATGAGCGCCGCGCCGGCCCCGAGCAGTTTCGCGAGGTGTACGCCTATGCCGCAAACCACGGGCTGCGTCTGACCGTCCACGCGGGAGAGACTGTCGGGCCGGAATCAATCTGGGGCGCCGTGCGCGATCTCAAGGCAGACCGCATCGGCCATGGGCTGCACGCGATCGAGGATCCCGAGCTGGTGCGCTTTCTGGCCGAACATCAAATTCCGGTGGAAGTCTGTATCACCAGCAACTTCGTGACCGGCTGCTGTTCGGCGCTCGCCGATCATCCCGTGCGAAAGCTGTTCGATGCGGGCGTGCCGGTGGTGCTGAACACCGACGATCCCGACATGTTCCACACCAGCTTGAACCGCGAGTACGAGATCGCGCGCGACGTGTTCGGGTTCAGTGATGACGAACTTCGGACCCTGGCCGAGAACTCCTTCCGCGCCTCGTTCCTGCCGGAGTCTCGCAAACGGGAAATGCTGCTTCAGTTCGCCGGCTAGCTCGATGTGGAACTTCCAGAGTGGCCGCCGCGCCAACTGTAGGGCCGGGAGTTCCATCTTATGGATGGGTGCAACTCCTCGACTCGCGCACGGTCAGGGTACTGACGACGATAGGTGTCTTCGTTGCTGTGGGAGCCCTCGTTTACGGCATCCGGCGCACCCTGGTCCTCTTCCTGTTCACCATCTTCTTCGCCTACCTGCTGGAGCCGCTGGTCGCGCGCATCCAGCATTCGCCGCTGGCGCGGCATTCCCGCGGCCTCGCCATTACTGAAGCCTATTTTCTGGTGGCGGCTGGACTCGGGCTGCTGGCGTTCTTCTTTGGCCCGCAGCTCGTAAAAGACACGCGTTCGCTGGCGCAGGCCGTGCCTAACTTGCTGGACAGTGTCACCAGCGGCAAGATCGTGTGGCGGCTGGGCAGCAGGCATGGCTGGAGCTACGACACCCAGCTGCGCGTCGAGCAGCTCATCGCGTCCCACCGGCAGGAGATCCTGAACTGGATTGCGCAGCTCGGCACCGAGGCAGCTCACTTCCTGGCGAACGCCATATGGTTCGCGCTTATTCCGATTCTCGCCGTGTTCTTCCTGGCGGATGGGCGGCATTTCGCCCAGGTCCTCATCAACGCCCTTGACCGCCGCGACCAGCAACGCCTGTTGCACGCCATCGTCGTCGATCTCGATCGCGTGCTCGCCGGCTTCATCCTGGCGCAGATTCTGCTGGTCGGATGCGCCATCGTGGCCTACAGCTCAGTGTTGCTGCTGCTGCGCTTTCCCTACGCCCTTGCGCTGGCGCTGGCGGGCGGGACCCTGGAGTTCATTCCCGTGGTCGGGCCGCTGGTGGCTGCCGCTGCGATTCTCGGCGTGGGCTTCCTTAGCGGATTCAGCCCGCTGTGGGTCGTGCTGATCTTCCTCGGCGGATGGCGGCTGTGCGCCGACTACGGGATCAGTCCTCATATCTACGGGCGCGGGCTGAGGCTGCATCCCGTGGCTGCCATCGCTGCCGTGCTCGCGGGAGGCGAGTTGGGTGGAATCCTGGGAGTGTACCTGGCAATCCCGATTGCGGCGGCAATCCGCGTGACATGGAATTGCTGGCGGGACTTCTCGGAGAAGGACACTGCCCCAGCCGAAAGCAGAGTGGCGGAATTAAAACCGATGCCACCGAAAAGGAGCGCCCTGCGTTGAGCTATTCTCCCGCCACGGTCATCCCATCGATGCGCAAGGTGGGCGAGGCGATCGCGCTGCGGAACTGAAGATCGCTGCCGATTTCCGAGACGTTGAGCAGCATGTCTTTGAGATTGCCGGCGACGGTGATCTCTTCCACCGGGAATGTAAGCTCGCCTTTCTGGATCCAGAGGCCGCTGGCGCCGCGCGAGAAATCGCCGGTCACCAGGTTCACGCCGAAGCCGAGAAACTCGGTGACGAACAGTCCTTCCTGGATGTCGGCAATGATCTCTTGCAGGCTCTTTGTCCCCGGTTGCAGGAAGAAGTTTCCGGGCCCGATGCCCGGCGTTCCAGCCAGTCCGCGCGACGCGTTGCCGGTGGTTGCGAGGCCGAGCTTCTTGGCAGTGTAGGTGTTCAGCAGATAGGACTTCAGGACGCCGTTCTCGACGACAACCGTCTTGCGGCTGGGCACGCCCTCGGAATCGAACGGTGTCGTCCCGAAGCCGCCGGGCATGGTGCCGTCGTCTATGACGTTGATGTTGTCACCGGCAATCTTCTCGCCCAGCTTCCCGGTGAGGAACGAGGCGTGGCGGTAGACCGAGTCTCCGTTCACCGCCTCGAAGATGTGGCCGACCAGCGACCCAGCAATCGTGTGCTCGAAAACGATGGGTACTTTCGTGGTTTTGACTTTGCGGGCGCCCAGCCGGCGCAGCGTGCGCCTGGCGGCAATCCGGCCGACCTCTTCCGGCGACTCCAGCTTGCTCAGGGTGTTTGCCACCGAGTACCAGTAGTCACGCTGCATCGCCGAGCCCTCAATCTGCGCGATCGGCACGGCTGAAATCGAGCAGTAAGAACGGCGGTAGTCGCCGACGAAACCATGCGAGTTGGCCAGCACCTTATAGCCGACTGCCGCGTCAAAGGTGCCGCCTTCGGAATTGGTGATGCGCGAATCGACATCGAGCGCGGCCTTCTCGGCGCGGCGGGCGTAGTCGATGCGATCGGCCGTCGACAGCGAATAGACGTCCTCGTGATACATCTTGAGGTCGCCCTCCAGCTTGCCCAGTTGAGCGGCTTCGGGGATGCCGGCAAACGGGTCTTCGCTCGTGATCTTCGCCAGCCGCAATGCCGAATCGACCAGTTGCTTGATGCCTTCCGGCGATAGGTCGCTGGAGTATGTGCTGGCCGCCCGCTGTCCGAAGAAGACCCGGACGCCGATGCCTTTGGAACCGGATTCCTTCAGGGTCTCAACCTCGCCCAGGCGCACGACGGTGGAGAACTCGCTGCCGTCCATGGCCACGGCTTCCGCGGCGGTCGCGCCGCCCTGCATGGCGCGCCGGACGACGTCGGCGGCGATTTCCTTCAGGTCAGTTGAGGTTGGCAGCGTTCCGGCGGGCCGTTCAGCGATGGAAGAGTTCATCTGGATTTCGTAGTCCTATATTGTGGGAGTACCACAATGTGGTATAGACATTTTAGTGATTGTCATTCCGACCAACGGGTGCCCCAGGTCTGGCGTTTTTCCAGACCTGGGCAGTCGCGACATAGCGCCCTCACCCAGGTCTCGAACAGCGCGAGACCTGGGGCACCCGCGCTCCGCAGAAGATGATACACAGAAAATGCTACCCGCCCGTTCCGCCGACGGTCAGCCGGTCGATCTTCAGCGTCGGGATGCCCACGCCCACCGGCACCGACTGTCCGTCCTTGCCGCAGGTGCCGACGCCCTCATCAAGCTGCAAATCGTTTCCGACCATCGAGACCTTGGTCAACACGTCCGGGCCGTTGCCGACCAGCGTCGCGTTCTTCAGCGGCGAGGTGACTTTCCCATTCTCGATCAAGTACGCCTCCGACGCGGAGAAGACGAACTTCCCGTTCGTGATATCGACCTGCCCGCCGCCGAAGTTCACCGCATAAACCCCATACTTGACGGAGCGGATAATGTCCTCCGGCGCGTCCTGCCCCGCGAGCATGTAGGTATTCGTCATCCGCGGCATCGGAATGTGCTGGTAGCTTTCGCGGCGTCCGTTGCCGGTATTGCGTATGCCCATCAGCCGCGACGAAAGCTTGTCCGAGAGATAGCCCTTCAGGATTCCGTTCTCGATGAGAACGGTGTTCTCAGTGGGATTGCCCTCATCATCGACGTTGAGCGAACCACGACGTCCCGGCATGGTGCCGTTATCCACGACGGTACACTTGTCGCTGGCTACGCGACGGCCCAGCATCCCGGAGAACGCCGATGTCTTCTTGCGATTGAAGTCGGCCTCCAGCCCGTGGCCGATTGCCTCGTGCAGCAGGATTCCCGGCCAACCCGGCCCCAGCACCACTTCCATCTCCCCGGCCGGCGCTTCGCGGGCGTCGAGCTGAATGATGGCCTGCCGCGCGGCTTCCTTGGCGAAATGCTCCGGCGAAGCCTCGCCCTGGAAATAGTCCAGCGAGACTCGGCCGCCTCCCCCCGCGTTACCGCGCGCCGAACCCGATTCGGACTTGGCAATGCAGAAGACGCCGAAGCGTGACAGTGGCTGTGAATCTTCGGCGAAGCTGCCGTCGGAGCCGATCACCAGAATCTGACGCAGCTCGTCGGAATAACCGGCGCGCACCTCGCGAATACGCGGGTCGAATGCTCGCGCTGCCTTATCGGCGCGCTGCACCAGCTCGACCTTTGCCAGTACGTCGGCTTCCACCGAGGGCAGCGGCACGGGATAGAGATTATGGGCCGGCTTATCGGTAAGCCCGACCACAGGCTCCTTGGCGGGGCCGCTGGCAATCAAGGCCGCGGTGCGTGCGGCGTGGAGAATGCGCTCACTGGAGAGATCGTCGGTATAGGCGTAACCGGTGCGCTCGCCGGACAAAACGCGCACGCCGCATCCCACGGAGATGCCTTGCGTGGCCGATTTCACCATGCTCTCGTCGAGGGAAACCGAGGTCGAGGTTTGGTATTCGAAGTACAAATCCGCGAAGTCCCCGCCGGCAGAAAGCGCGGCTGCGAGATAGCGTTCCACGTCGGCTTGCGTCAGGCCGTAGCGGTCGAAGAAAAACTTCCTGTCCATATTCACACTCATTCGATGCCTTGGCGGGCGCTAAAGGCGCGCGCTTAGCACTGCACTGCACGAGCCTTCGAAACCTAAATCGGGAAGGCACCACTCATTATCACACGGTGCTGTAACGTCGGATGCTGCACGCGAATCGAACGGTCAGCTATCCTCGTTCCCGGGTCGTTATGAACGGCGCCATCTCCCCCGAGTCCCTCGATAGCATGCTCCAACAGTTTCTGGCGGACGCGCCCGATGCCGTCGTCATCGAGGATGGAGTAGTTCTGCTGACCTTCAGCACGGCCAGGTATTCGATATCCGGAGAAGGCAAGTGCGTGCTGCACATCTGGTCGGAAGAGCGCAACATGGTGCGCCGGGTGCTCGAGGCGAAAGCCGGCCCCGCCGTCCTCGAATTGCAAGTTCTGCGCTTCGGCCAATCGCGGCCCACCCTGCTTGAGATCGCTGCCTATCGCGACCGCCGCACCGGGGCTGCCAAGCGGGCCACGCGCGCCCAGTACCAGAATGCCCTGGAACGCATGCTGCGGCGCGAATATCCCGGCCTCAAGCTGGAACACTTCAGCGCCAGCCCGGACCTGGAGCACTCGCTCAGCCCAGTCTACCCGCGCGGTATGTTGCGAGCTGGGCAGACCGCGTTCGCTGTACTCGGAGTCAACGCTGACGAGACCCAGTCGTCCGTCGATGCCGCGCTCACTTTTGGCATTATTTGGCTGGAGCATCAGCGGCAGCAACTCGCGGGCCGCGCAGTAGTCGAAGGTTTGAAATTATTTCTGCCACCGGGCCGTTCCCAGGTAGCGCAGCAGCGTGCGGCACATCTGGACGCCGCTGCGGCTAAGTGGCAGCTCTACGAATTCGACGAGCGCGCTGAAACCACTGACGCTGTCGATCTTGCCGACACGGGTAACGTTCTCAGCCGGCTCACGCGGGCGGTTGACGCGGCTGCCACCCAGGAGAAGTTCGCTGCCTCCATCGAGCGCATTCGGGCGTTAGTCCCCGCGGCCGAAGTCAGCGCTGAATCGGCTTCCGAGATCGTCTTTCGGCTGTATGGCCTGGAGTTTGCCCGTGCGCGCCTGACGCCGGTCCCGGGCTCGTTCCGTAACCGCGAGTCGGTCAGCTTCGGCATCGGTGCGGCCGAGTACGTCCTCGACGGAGATACCGAACCGGCGTTTATGGAACTGCTGCACCGCATGACGGAGCAGCGCCACGCCGGCGGTTCACCCACCGACATCTTCTTCCGCCTGGCCCCGGAGCGATGGCTGGAAAGCCTGGTCAAGCGCAACCTGCGCGCGATTGACGAGCGCCTCGATCCGGAGTTCGTCTATTCGCAGGTGCCGGCCTTTGCCTCCACCGACCGCGCCATGCTCGATGTACTCACCTGCACCGTGGATGGGCGACTGGCGGTCTTGGAGTTGAAAGCCAACGAAGACTTTCATTTGCCGCTGCAGGGGCTTGATTATTGGGCGCGCGTGCGCTGGCACCAGCAGCATGGGGAGTTCGCCCGCAACGGCTACTTCGCCGGACGCGAGCTCTCCACCGCTCCACCGCTTCTGTACCTGGTTGCTCCCGTCCTGCACCTGCACCCGCGGACAGACGTTCTGCTGCGCTATCTGGCGCCGCGGATCGACTGGACGCTGGTGCAACTGGACGAACGCTGGCGGGAGATGGTGCGGGTGGTGAATCGCAAGCATCCTCGTGGCGGCGAGCGCCCGACAGGTTGACTCGCCGCTCGGCAAAGAGTCATTTCACCACGGAAGCACGGAACACACGGAACTTTGTGAAGCAGAACTCCGCCTCGCAGAGACTCTGATTTCCAGGAATTCCGTGTGTTCCGTGCTTCCGTGGTGATGGTCGATAGCCGGCGGTCGAGGGCTGCATCCGCATCCTATACAATCGAGCTTCGCATGATGAACCGGATGATCCTCGCCAACCTGGTGCACCGGCCGTTTCGCACCATCATCAGCATAGTTGCCGTCGCGGTTGAGGTCACGCTGATCCTGCTGATCGTGGGGATCATGCTCGGCATGCTTCAGGACAGCCGCACCCGCCAGATGGGCATCGGCGCCGACATCATGGTTCAACCGCCGGGCTCCTCGCTGCTGATGGGCGTGAGCGGCGCTCCCGTCTCGGTGAAGATCGCCGACAAGCTGCGCCAGTTGCCGCACGTAGTCGCCGTCACTCCTGTGATCAATCAGCTCACAACCGCGGGTACGGTGCGCGTGATTTACGGCATCGACCTGCCGTCCTTCGGCGCAGTGAGCGGGGGCTTTCGCTATCTCTCGGGCGGCCCGTTTGAGGGACCGGACAGCATCCTGATTGACGACCTCGAAGCGGCGTCGAAGCACTACAAGGTGGGCAACACGGTTGAGTTGCTGAACCACACCTTTCGCATCGCGGGCATTGTGGAGCACGGCAAGGGCGCGCGCGATTTTATCCCGATGAGCACGTTGCAGGACCTGGTCGGCGCGAACGGCAAGGCGTCCATCTTCTATGTGAAGCTCGACGATCCCAACAACGCCGATGAGGTGGTGCGCGAGATCAAGGCCATCCCGGGGATGGAGCAGTACGGGGTCCACTCGCTCAAGGAGTGGCTCAGCCTGATGACGACGTCCAGCATCCCCGGCCTGACGACGGTCATCGATGTCGTGATCGGCATAGCCATGATCATCGGTTTCATCGTGATCTTCCAGGCGATGTATGCGGCCGTGATGGAGCGCACGCGCGAGATCGGCATCCTGAAGTCGCTGGGCGCCGACAAGCTCTACATTGTGAACGCAGTACTGCGCGAGACCCTGGTAATTGCGATTGGCGGAGTTATTCTGGGCATCCTGATCAGCTATGCCGCGCGCGCCGGCTTGAAGACCCGCTTCCAGACGCTGCCCGTGCTGATCTCATCCGGATGGCTGCTCAAAGCGGCGATCATCGCGCTCGTCGGCTCGCTGTTGGGAGCGCTTTACCCGGCCATCAAGGCCGCGCGCAAGGACCCCATTGACGCGCTGGCGTACGAGTAGGGGTCCCCGGGAGTGCCTTCCATGGGCAGTTGAGCGCGTGCGAGGCTAACGGGTTTTGGGGTCCCGATACCTGGCGAGCCGGCCTTTCACTGCGCTGGAGCCAGAAACGCACGGGGACGATCCTCGACGCGAACATGAGCGGGATTGATCAGGCTCCGGCCCCGTCCCGCAACGCGTACGCGCGCAGTTCCTCGCTGAACTGCCAAACCTTGCGCGTCAGCCGTTCGATGTCCTTGCGTGTGGGAGCGCTGTTCGTAAGCTTGTGCAGCTTCCACTTCTTCTTCGCCGCAAAAACTCTTGCGCACTTCTCCGCTATCACGCCGGCGAACTTTCTGTCCTCCTCTGCTCGCTTGATCACAGCCTCGAACGCCCGCCGCACGCTCTCTTCTTTCTGGCAGATGAGAAACATGTCGGCTCCCGCACGCAGCGTCTGCACGGCGGCGTCCTCGATTGGCGCGGCCGCCAAGACGCCGCCCATGTCGAGGTCGTCGGTGATGATCAGCCCGTCATAGCCGATTCGCTTGCGCAGGATGCTGGTCATCCACTGCTTGGAAAGCGAGGCGGGGGTGTGGTCGCCGGTGACGTCGGGGTAGGCGGCGTGCGCCACCATGACGAACGGCAGCTCGCGCCGCAGCTCACGATAGGGTGCGAGGTCCTCGTTCCACAGGCGCTTCCAACGTTTCTCGATCGCCGGCAGCTCGGCGTGCGTATCGAGGCTGGCTTCGCCGAGTCCGGGGAAATGCTTGCCGCAGCCGAGTATGCCGCAATCGCGCAGCCCGCGCAGAAATTCGCGCGCGTACGCCGCCGTCTGCTTGGGTTTCGGCGAAACCGTCCGCGAACCAAGGACGGCGTTCGACGGCGGAAGCTTCAAGTCGAGTACCGGCGCGAAATCGGTGTTGAAGCCGGCGGCGCGGAGCTCTTCGCCGATGAACCGCCCATGCTTGCGAAAGAGCTTCTTCGAGCTGGACGCCGCAACCTCTGCCACGGAAGGCATGGGCGCGATCACATCGCGCAAGCGATCGACGGTGCCGCCCTCGAGGTCGACGCACAGAAACATGGGCGTGGCGCTGGCGTTTTGCGCCTCGCTTAGCAATGCCTGGGCTTGCTCGATATGCTCGAGATTGCGCTGGAAGAGAATGATGCCGCCGGGCTGGAAGGTGTCCAGCATGGTGCGCAGGCGCTGCGACAGGACGGTGCCGTCGAACCCCATCACGAGCAACTGCCCGGCCTGGCGGCGAATTTCGAGGCTGCGCTTGGCGCCCATGACGATCACCGCTTCAGCAGGTCCACCGGCTCGCGCACATCGGTCACGCGGAAATATCGGGCGAGCGCGGGATAACGCCGCGCCACCGCCTCGTACATGGCAAACGCCACGTTGCGATAAGAGAAGTGCCCGGCAACGCCCGTGCGCAGCTCGCTAATGTAGATGGCCTCGGCAAGGTCCATCTTGAACAGCGTTCGCTTGCGAAAGGCCAGCGGTATGACGTACTGCGACTGCTGCTCCGCGTCGCCGGATTTGCGCGCCGCGAGCCGCGCAGCAGCATCGCGCGCCCGCTCCATCGCGGCCTCATACCGCTGGCCCAATCCCGCATCTGCGATCTCCACCGGTTCGTCGTAGCCGTGAGCGGCGGTGTACTCCTGCACGATCTGCACGCAGCGGCGATGGCGGTGCATGTCGCGGAAGCCGCCGATGTCCATGAGAATGTCGAAGCGGAAGCGCTGCCCCGCGCAATAGGCGCGGGCGACTTCGTCATGCCGGCCACGATGCCGCAGGCCCATATCGATGATTTCCTGCCGCTGGGCGGGCGTCAGCGCTTCAACCACGCCGCGGATTTGGGTATAGGGATGATGCGAGTACTGATAGAGCAGCGTGGCCGCCAGCTCGATTTCCAGCGGATCGTCTTCCAGCAGAACAACCGTGGGCGCCTGCTCAATCGGAACGGCTGCCAGCAACTCGGCAGCGGCGGCGCTCAGCTCGCGCCGAGTCTCGACTTCGTAGGGGTTAGGCTCGGCGTATTTCATCAGCGTCGGGGCGACACGCACCGGACGCAGCAGAAAGTCAACTAACGGCTGCGATGCCGGCGACTCTTGTGCAAGCTTCTCCAGCAACTCGCGGGCCTTGTCGCCGTTGACGTTGTACGCCGGCTCCTGCGCCGCGCGTTTCAGCAGTTCGCCCAGTTGCCGCACCTCGGCGTGCGAGTGCGAGAGCAGCCGCGAGACCTGGTTCTCCAGCGTGCGGGCGCTGACAATCTGGCCCAGCGAAGTGTTGGCCGCAAGTGGCAGCAGGTAGCGCGAGATGTCGAAGGCCCGCGCGCGCAGCGTGCGCTCGTACCCCTCCTGCTTCATGTCGTCGGGCTTGGGCGTGCGCTCGCGCAGATACCTGAACATCTCCTCCGACAACGCGCGATATTCACTGAAGAGGCGATTGATCGTTTCACGATATAGCGCGCGAGCTGCGTCCTCGCCGCCGAATTCGGGCACGTAATAGCCGCTCTTCTGGAAATCCTGATAGCGCGTCGAGCGTTCCTGTCCGTCCCATCGCGGCTCATCCACCAGCACCGTCGCCGCCAGAATCGACAGCCGCTCGATCGCAAAGGCGATGTGCGCCAGGTCGGCGATGCTGCGATGTCCATACTGGAAATAGAAAGTGTTGAGAAACTTTTCGGCCTTCTGGTCGTTGATCTCCGCCAGCGATTCGCGCATGGACAGCGCCGAGCGCGAATACTTGGCCATGCCGTAGGCCTGCACCTCGGGATCGGCGCCGTGAACGGCGTAGACGTCCGTGTTGGGCGCGTTAGGAATTTCCCGTTCCGGCGGGTGGGCTTTGTGGGCGGATGACATCGCGGTTGAATGATATGCGGAGGCTTGCGGAGGGACAACCGCCGACCTGTGGGAATCCCGAAAAACTGTTGCCGAGGTCAATGCGTGTTCTTGGCGACAGCCAGTCTTTTTTTCTAAGACGGCGGTCGAAAAGAGATCAACCGGCTATCCGTCGAGACAGCATTTCACCACGGAAGCACGGAATGCACGGAATTTCCTGAATTCATTCCGTGCTTCCATGGTGAACTTATCAGCGGCAGGCCTGGGCGTCCGCTCTACCTAGAACGCCCAGCGCAACAGCGTCGCTCCCGAGGTAAAGCCCGCGCCCACGGCGGCCAGCAGCACCAGGTTGCCCTTCTTCAACTTGCCCTCGTCGAGGGCGGTCTGCATGGCCAGCGGAATTGTACCGGCCGTCGTGTTGCCATAGCGATCGATGTTGATGATGACTTTCTGCATCGGCATCTTCAGCCGCTCGGCGGTGGCGACGATGATGCGCCGGTTCGCCTGGTGCGCGATAAAGCAATCGACGTCCTTGCCCGTCAGCCCATTCTTCTGGAGCACGCGCTCGGTCATCTCTGCCATCTTCTTCACCGCATACTTGAAGACCTGCTGACCGTCCTGATGGATGTAGTGCATCTTCTTGTCGACAGTCTCGTGCGATGCGGGATTCAGGCTGCCACCGGCGGGCATGTTGAGGTACTGGCCGCCTGCGCCTTCCACCTGGGCTTCCTAGTCGATGATGCCGTACTCTTCGCCGGCCTCAGCGGGCTCCAGCAGCACCGCGCCCGCGCCATCGCCGAAGATGATGCACACGGCGCGGTCGGTGTAGTCGGTCATGATGGAGTTCACATCCGAGCCGATAACCAGAACCCTCTTATAGCGCCCCGACTCGATGAACTCGACGCCGGTGTTCAGGGCGTAGACAAAGCCGGAACAACCGGCCGAAACGTCGAAGCCCCACGTGCGCTGAATGCCCAGCTTGTGCTGCACCAGGCATGCGGTCGAGGGATACATCATGTCGGGCGTGACCGTGCCGACGACGATGAGGTCAACAGTTTGGAGATCGAACGGATGCGACTTCAGCAGGTTCTTTACCGCCTCGACCGCGAGATCGCTCGCGGCTACGCCTTTGTCCGCCAGATGGCGCTCGCGGATGCCGGTGCGCTCCAGGATCCACTGATCGGTGGTTTCAACGATCTTCTCGAGGTCTTGATTGGTCAGGATGCGGGGCGGGACGTAGGTTCCGAGGGCGGTGATTTTGGCGCGGATATCAGGCAATAGCGTGCTCCATAAGAACGGTTCATTGTGAACGATGAAAGAAGGAAAGTCTATGAGCCGGGCAGATCAGCGGTTGATTGCCGGTTGCTAATTGCTAATAGCTCAAGAAAGCCAGGCGCCAGTTGACCGCTGCACACGCACTGGCCTGCTACCGTTGCTTCCTTCCGGACCTGGCGGGGTTCACAGGATTGCGTTGCGCGGGACCAGCGCCCGACACTCCAATATAGCATCGGAATTGGTCGGTTCCGCGATGCTAGAATGAAGAGATTACATGCCCCTAAAGACCGATTCTGTAGCCCTGCTGGATGATGTTTCGCAACCGGCAGCTCCTCCCAAGAAAATAGGATTTGTGAGCCTGGGCTGTCCCAAGAACCTGGTGGACAGCGAGGTCATGATGGGCCTGCTCTCGCAGGGCGGCGCCCAGATCACGTCGCGCGCCGAAGATGCCGACATCATCGTCGTGAATACCTGCTCGTTTATCGACACGGCCAAGCAGGAGTCGGTGGACACCATCCTGGAGATGGCGCAGCACAAGGCGAGCGGCCGCGCGCAGAAGCTCATCGTCGCCGGTTGCCTGGTCGAGCGCTATCGCAACGAGATCCAGAAGAACATTCCGGAAGTGGACGCGGTGGTCGGTACGGGCGAATTGGAGCAGATACTGAGCGCCGCAGGAATCGAGCCTGTGCCCCAGGTTTCCACTAGGTCGAGCGATTCGCCTTTCGTCATCCTGAACACGCGTCCCGAAGGGGATGCGCGCGAGTCGGCGGGCCGTTTCTCGAAGGAGGCCTGGGACGGCGCAATCGCCGACCTGCCGAACTATCTCTACGACGAGAACACGCCGCGCGTGCTGGCGACGCCGAAGTATTCGGCGTACATCAAGATCGCCGAAGGCTGCGATCATCCCTGCTCGTTCTGCATCATCCCGCAGTTGCGCGGCAAGTTCCGCTCGCGGCGCTTCGAGTCGGTCGTCGCCGAGGCGCAGCGACTGGCGCAGCAAGGCGTGCGCGAAATCACGCTCATCGGGCAGGACACGACCTGCTATGGCGAAGAGCTCGGCCTGAAGGATGGTCTGGCGTCACTGCTGGAGCGGCTGGCGCAAATCGACGAGCTGCGCTGGATCAGGTTCCTATACGCGTATCCCAACAAGATCACCGGCAAGCTGCTGGAGACCATCGCCGCGCACGACAAGATTTGCTCTTACATCGATGTACCGTTGCAGCACGCGTCGCCGGATGTGCTGAAGCGCATGAAGCGCGGCGCAGGGGCAGACATCTTTCTGCGCTCGATCGAGAAGATGCGGCGGGAAATTCCCGGCTTGACGCTGCGCACGTCATTCATCGTCGGCTTTCCCGGGGAGACGGAGCTGGACTTCGAGCAGCTCTGCGAGTTCGTCCGGGAGGCGCAGTTCGACTGGCTTGGCGTCTTCGGCTACTCCGACGAAGAGGGCGCGAAGGCGTTCGACTTGTCAGACAAGGTTGCGGCGCGCGAGGTCGAGCGCCGCCGCAAGAAGCTGATGTCAATCCAGAAGCAGATCAGCCGCAAGAAGAAACGCGCTCTGGTCGGAAGGCAATTCGATTTGCTGCTGGAGGGCCCGTCAGCCGAAACCGATTTGCTCTGGGAAGGCCGGACGGAGATGCACGCGCCCGAGATCGACGGCAAAGTCTTCGTCAACGATTTCGGCGATCGCGAGGACGTGCGCGAGGGTGAATTCTACCGTTGCGAGATCACGGAGGCGCACGAGTACGATCTAGTAGCGCGACTTGTTTAGGCGGTCAGTGTTGCTCTCGCTCGCGCGAATTTCGATTCCGCGCTCGTGGAAAGGAAACGCTGCGCGCAGGGGGAGATTGTCATCACGAGGGAAGCGAGGGATCTGTTGTTTGCCGAGGGGGGAATGATGCTTGCCTCAGGCAGAAAAGCGGATCCCTCGCATCGCTCGTGATGACAACCTTCTGCTTCAGGCATTCCTGCAGGACTCGAGCACGCTTGGTGGTGAGGACTGTCTGCTGACTGCTTGTGCGATGTCCAAGAAACACGCCATCTCGCTCCGCTGCCCCACTTGCCGCAAGATCGTGCTCGCGTCCGACCCGGAGTTTCCGTTTTGCACCGCGCGCTGCCGCTTGATCGATCTGGGCAAGTGGGCGAGCGGCGGCTACGTGATCTCAAGCCCCCTGAACGATCCGGAAACCGACGACTCGAACTACTCGAACCCCAATGCCAAGAAGCCCAATTGAGCCGGCGTTAGGCGAGGCTGCAGCGAACAGCAAACCTGCGCCGCGCTGGGCCACGCTGGTGGCAACGTTCTTCGGCAGCGGGCGGCTGCGGCCGGCGCCGGGTACGTGGGGCTCGCTGGCAACCGTTCTGCTCTGGTGGCTGATCGCGTCGTATCTCGCACCGCCGTCCCGGCTTGTCCTCATTCTTCTGCTGATCGTCCTCACAGTTGCGGTCGGCATTCCCGCGGCAACGCTGGAGGCGCGCGGCTGCGGAAAGAAAGATCCGTCCCACGTGGTAATCGACGAAGTCGCCGGGCAACTGCTCACGCTGGTAGCGTGTCCCATCGTGTGGCGGGCACTGCTCGCCGGCTTTATACTTTTCCGAGCGTTCGACATCGTGAAGCCGCCGCCGGTGCGAGCTCTGGAGAAGTTGCCGGAGGGCACCGGCATTGTGGTGGACGATCTCGGCGCCGGTATTTACGCGCTAATCGTGTTGCAACTGCTGCTGCATTTCGGGGTTATTCACGGAAGTTGATGCGCTCGCGAATCGCATGATGGATCGCAAGACAGCAACGAAGAACGTCAACGGCAAGCCGCGTATCGATGCCGTCGATCCGCCTTGCGCATTGCCCGGGGGCGAGGTGCGCATCCTCGGCAGCGGCCTCGGCCCGCACGAATTGCGACGCCCTCGTGTCAGCTTCGGCGACGTGGATGGCGCGGTGATCATCAGCTCGGAGCAGTTTATCGTCGCGCGCGTGCCCGAAGGTGCGGCCTCGGGCGAAGTCGTGGTGGCCAGCAACGGTTCGCGCAGCAACGCGCGCGAGGTGCGCCTCGCGGTGCCAATCGCGGAGAACCTGCATCCTGTCGCCAACCCCGCCATCGATGCCAACGGCAACATCTACGCTACATTCTCGGGCGCGCGGGGACAGAAGGTGCCGGTGGCGATCTACCGCATCGATACCAGCTACACCGTCAAACCGTTCCTGCACGAGATGATGAACGCCACCGGCCTGGCGCTTGATCGCTCCGGCAGCCTGTATGTCTCCTCGCGCTACGACGGCACGGTCTATCGCGTCGCGCAGAATGGCACGATGACGTCGTACGCCGAAGGCATGGGAGTGGCGACGGGCATTGCCTTCGATCGCGACGGGAATCTCTATGTCGGCGACCGCAGCGGCACCATCTTCAAGATCGGGCGCGACCGGCAGATCTTTGTTTTCGCCACCATGGAGCCGAGCATCGCTGCCTATCACCTCGCCTTCGGCAACAACGGCAATCTCTATGTGACCGGGCCGACAACTTCGAGCTTCGACGCGGTCTACCAGATCGATCCGCACGGCAGCGTCATCGACTACTATCGCGGCCTGGGCAGGCCGCAGGGGCTGGTGGTGGACGTGGACGATAATATCTATGTCGCGGCGTCCTTGAATGGGCGACGCGGCATCGTGAAAATCACTCCCGATCGCAAGGCCTCGCTCGTAGTCTCGGGCCACAACCTGGTTGGACTGGCGTTCGCTCCCGGCGGCGCTGCGGTGCTGGCCACAACGAGCGGGGTTCATTACCTTTCCTGGGGAATCCAAGGGCGCTCATTGCTGCCCACGAACTAAAGTGTTCGCGCCCGTATCGCTATCCAGCAGCTACTGCATAGGCACAGACTTGTACTCGCACGTATCCTTCATGTTGATTTTCTCGCCGTTAACGAAGGTCACGATTTTCGGTTTGAAGTAGGCGTCATCGGTGAAGTGCGAAAACAGGCTGTCCGGCGGCTTCAGGGGAGCCGCGGAAAGGAAAGCCGCGGGCAACGTGAACTTGAACCCGAAGCAGTGCACCAGATCGGGGTTATTGGGATCGACCGGGCAATCGATGTCGTTGGGTCCCCAGGAGCAGTCGTTGGCATTGGGATCGCAATCCGGATTGTCCGTATTGCAGCCGCACACGCCGTTATTGACCGAGCAATAGCTCTTGGGGCGGCAGAAGAACTGTTTGTTGTTGCTGAACAGCGTTCCCTGGCCAGTGAGATCCATGGTGACGGTGAGTATGCCGTCGCTTAGCTTGGTGTAGTCGGGCTGGACGTAGCTGCTGTCGCTCGGATTGGAGAACTGGTAGCCATTGGGATTGACGAAAACGGCGCTGACGTTCAGACCGCTTTGCGTGGCGCCGGGACCGACATAAATGTCGTAGCTCTGTTTCGTGGTGCCCGTGGCGTATAGCAGATATACGTAGTAGGTGTGGCCGCCCAGAAACACGCTGGGGTTGAAGGGGCTGCCGGCGAAGGTCTTGCACATCCCATTCTCGACATCCGTACACTTGGGACAGGCTCCCTGCGAAGTGCAGGTTTGCGTAGTGTCCACGTAGTAGTGCGCCCGATTGAGCGAGAGCGTGCTGCGCTGGGAGATGGCCTGTCCCATCATGCGGATCTGCGGGCGCGTCCCCTGGTTGAACTCATCGTCAGTCAGATATTCACGATACAGCGGCACGCCACGGCATGCCTGGGTGGTGCAGTCGGAGGTCCAGTGCCCGTAATTGTCGCGCGGATCGAAGCACTGCGTCCCGGCGCAATCGGGATAGATGGCGGTGGTGAGCCACTCGTAGGGGCTGGTGGTCGCGGTGGGCACAGCTCCATCGGGCAGCGGCGGCGGCGTCACGTTGATGTCCGACAGGCACTCCGGCGTAGTGAGCGGGGCCTTGAAGAACGGATCTTCATTGATCGAGATCGACGGCCGGTTGGAACCGTTATATTTCCCCAGCAGCCCGGTTAGCGTGCCGTCATCATCGTTCAGCACCGTCTGCCGGTCAATGTGGTTGAACTGGCTGAACATGTTGTCGGCGCGCGTGCAATAGCGGTCCGTCACCATGGTCTGGTCCTGCTGGAACGGGTTGTAATCGCTGTAGGTGACCGGCTCGAACAGCGGCTCGACGACGAAGTGCCGGATATCGACGTTGCTGAAATACAGGTTGTTGGAGTGAAATGCCGGTGGGTAGTAGAAGCCGTTGGGCTGCTTCCAGGCAATCGCCGCATTGGGCAGGTAGCACTCGGTGTCCATCCCCTTCGCCTGGTTGTGCAGAACGCCGAGGTTCCTCGCCAACGGAACCTCGCTGCTGTCGCAGTTGCCGCTCCCGCCATAGATGCAGTCGCTGATGACCTCGGCATTGATGTTGAAGAAGCCGTTCTTCTCCTGGTGCGACGGGCCGTCGTAGATGTTGACCAGCTTCTGCCCGGGATACGCCGGCAGGTTGAAGCTCATGCCGCCGTCGGCGTATTCGCAGTGATCGGCGCCAGTTGTGTTGTCGCACGCCAGACCGCTCGCCGGATTGAAGGGACCCACATCCAAAGCGTAGGGATTCTGCGCCGCAGGCTGCGTGTGCCCAATAAGCACGGTGTTGCGCGCCAGCAGCCACTCGCCCAGGCTCACATCCGAGCGCGTGTAACCTCCGCCGGTAATGAAGTTCAGGCCGCCGGTCTGGACGTCGGTCACCGCGCTGTTGGTCACCAGGTCCCAGCCCTTACGCAGCCACACGGCCGCGAAGTTGGTCTGCGCAAAGTTGAACGACGAGGTGTAGTGGTCCAGATGGGTGACCGCGCAGTTGCCGAAGAAGTCGCTGCTGCTGCAGGGCGAATTGGTCTGGTTGGACTGATTGGCGGAGCAATCCTGGTTCGAGCAGAACGAAGGATTGTGTTGCTCGGCAATCACCGGATAGTACACCTGGAATGGCTGCTGCGGCAGGAAGCGGCCATCGGGCCCGGCGGGCGCAACCGACTTCACGGCCGAGAGCTTCGTTCCATTGCCCGGCGGAGACACGCCCACGCACTCTCCGGTCTGTCCGTTCATCTGGAACGACGACATTGCGGCCACGCAAGAGTTGCCCACAAACTTCTTCATCGGACTCAGGCCGGCGCGCCGGTAGTTGGTATCCAGATCGGTCACCACCTGCTGCGAGGCATAGCTGTCGAAGGTCTGGTATTGGGAGGGGCCGCTATTGGCGGCGGCAAACCACCAGTAGCACGCCCCGCACGTGGCCGCACCCGCCGCGAAGTTGTATTCGAAGTCGTTCCAGCCATTCGTAATCCAGAAGATCGTGGGATGGTTGTAGTCCGAGCGATACGGCATGTAATCGAGATTGGAAATCGGCGGGTTGTCGGCTGAGTTGTCGGCCAGAATGCCGGGAACCTGGCGCGGATTGTGTACCGTGTCCGAGATGGCGGCACGCGCAAGTATTCCGATGTTGCTGTAAAACTTGTTGTTGATCTCCGTCGCATCTTCCAGGAAGAAGCCGTGGCCGATCGACTTCTCTCCCACGTTGCGCGCAATATACATGCCCTCGGTCGCATGCACGGTGACCCAGCGCGTCATGGAGTCGTGGATCGAGCAGTCCTTCAGATAATTCAGCGGCTCCGGTGTGGGATCGTTTTGTGTCGGCGTGGGCTGCGCTACTTTGCGCAGCATGTGGAAGTGCACCGGATACCTGCCCTTCGCACCGCCCTGCCCGAGTTGGTAGAACTCCACCCCCTGCACCTGGAAGCTGGCCACTCCCTGGCGGATGATCATGTGCCCGCCATAGTAGTTGTTGGGCTCTTCGGTAAACGGCTGCGAGGGAACATTGCCCTCGGAGACAACCTGGATATTCCGGGTCAACAGCGCCACCGCCGCGCGGGTGTCGACCGCGCGGTGGATGTCGGGCGTGTTGGGATCGTCCTGCGGACCAACGTTGTCAGGCATCGTCGCGAAGGAAAAGGTGCTGGCATTGTGGTTCCACTTCAAGCCAGGCGCTTCGAGGGTGATGGTCACCTGGTCGGCAGCGACCGCCTGGACTTGCACTTCCTCGGTGTGCGATGGCAGGTAGTCGGTGGGAGTGACGACAATGGTGTCTCCCATCTTCCAGTCAATCGGGCTGCTCACCTTGATATGGGTTGCGTCCGTCGTCGCCGTCAACCGCACCCAACTCTTCCCGGTGAATGCGGGATTACATTCGTTGCCCGGCACCTGCGGCATGCACATCTGGCCTTGCATCAGGTAGCTGACGCCCTTGTTGCCGAATAGCTGCAGCGTCCCTCCGTAAGACACAGCCAGAACTTTGTGGCCAAAGTACGCCTTGCGTCCGGCCTGCCTGTCGCCTGCGTCCTGCACCTCATATTGGTAGAAGCAGTCGTTCATCGGCAGGTATCCCGCCAGCGCCAGGCACGGCGCATTCTTCGGTTTGGGCGGCGGGGGAGGCGGGTTCATCATCAGGTCCATCGCCATGATCGGGTTCGAGTCCCACAATCCCTTGGTACCGCCCTGGGGAACAGTGTTGGGAATACCGCAAGGCGCTCCGTTGGGCCCAAGAGCGGTGACGCACTCGATGCCGGCCTCATTCATTGCGCCCCAAAGATGGATGGTGAGTCTCTTTTGGTAAGGCAGGGCATCAGCCAATTGGCTGGTTTGCGGCAGAAAACCCGTTTGCGTGGATGTGGCCGTGAGCGTACCGCCGCTCTCCACCAGGATCGATTCGGCAAAGAAATCGATGTCGTAGTCATCGTGAAACTTCAACACGCCGCCGTTCACGATGTTGACGTTGTGGAAGTAATACTTCAGCGGCCCCATCTGCCCGGGATCGGTGGTTACGTCGCAAACCCCAACTACCCTCAGGTCCGTCTCGTAGTTGTTGACCGGATCGCCATAGGGCTTTAGCGTGGAGTCGCCGTTAGCTGGGCAAAGTATCGGAACGGCAGCCCAACTTACGGTTAAGCCACAGAGCAGAAAAACAGCAACAAACACGGCACCACAAACCAGAGCTTTCAACTTCTGTGGTGATTTCACTGCGCGTCTCCTTGTTGCGAGCGGATGCTCGTCCGGGGAAGTTTTGACCCATGGGACCGGAACGGCGTCCCCATGACGCGGTAGGCCGTATTTTCGGATGGAATTCAGAGGAAAACTGGGAGATTGTGGCGCAGCCCGGCTTAGAAGGCAAGTGAAAATTGACGCCAGCGTTTGCAAAGAGGGGTGCTCGCGTATAGACGTCGAGACCTAGATGTCGGAGAGTTGCGCGCGTTCATTCGGCGCGCTGTCTGTCGGGGGGTGCAAGCGCTTAGACGCTATTTGGGGGCTGGAATCGAAACTGAAGGCTCCGGGCTCGCGATGCTCAGGAAGCGACGCGCCCGTCAGGACACAGCCGGTGAGAGTGTCTGCTCTCACCGGCCACAGAATGCGGCAGGCACGCGTTACTGTTGGGGGCTGGCCGCCGCGTGATGACGTGATGGAACTGCCGTCCGTGGTCTTGGATAGGCGTTCTCGCTCGGCTGCACCGCCGACTCATCCACCGGCGTCGTGTTCTGCAGATCGGAGCACGCGTTCTCATCGGTGCCCTGATAGGCATAGCCGGTAATCTGCGCGTTGTCGGGACTGCTCGCGCTCGCGGTGATAGTTACCGGATCACCAGACTTCACCGTCGATGGACTGGCGGAGCAGCTTACCTGTGGCGGGTTCATCGGCCGCGCCTTCACCGTGAAGTTGGCGGAGCAGGGACCTGGTTAGCCAGCTACGCCCTTTACTGCGATTTGCATCACAATGACTGTCCCCCGACATGGGCCTGATGTGACTTTGCTTCCCACTGCTCACGTGTCATCACACAGCGGAAGCCGAGATGGTTCGTTCCGGTGCTGATCTCGCCCTTGCCCCGCGTGCCGACGATGTATCGCGAGCAGTACTGGTCGGTGCAGAGAAACGACCCTCCGCGATGCACCTTCTTGGGTTGGGTGGGCTCGCTTGGATCGAAGGATGAGTCGGGCCCTTGCGGATTGCGTGCGACGCCACCGGAGCTTGCCAGTTGCTGGTAGTAGTCGGGACGATACCAATCGCTGGTCCACTGCCAGACATTGCCGGCCATGTCGAACAAGCCGTATCCGTTGGCTGGATACTTTGCCACCGGAGCAATGCCTGCATAGCCATCCGCCCCAGTATCCTGGTCGGGAAAATGTCCCTGATGGGTGTTCGCCATCCATTTGCCGTTAGGACGGAACTCATCGCCCCAAACGAAGGGTTTGCCAGCCAGGCCGCCGCGGGCCGCGAATTCCCATTCGGCCTCGGTCGGCAGCCGCTGGCCCGCCCACTTCGCATAGGCGACTGCGTCTGGGTAGGCGACCTGCACGACCGGATAGTTTTCTTTACCTTTGATATCGCTGCCGGGACCCAGCGGGTGTCGCCAATTGGCCCCCGGCACATAGCTCCACCATTGATAATGATCGTTGAGCTGAACTGTGTGATCCGGTGGAGCGAACACTACCGAACCTGCCACCAGATTTTCCGGGGGAGCACCAGGAAAATCCTCAGCGCGCGGCCTGCGCTCCGCTACTGTGACATAGCCAGTAGCTTTCACGAACTTGGCGAACTCGGCATTGGTCACGTCCGTCGTATCCATGAAGAAGCCGTCCACATAGACGCGATGTATGGGCCGCGCGTCCGTAGTGGCTTGCATGCCGACCTGGTTCATGTCCGGCGGGTCGTTGGCTCCCATGGAGAATTCGCCTCCAGGAATCCAGACCATCCCAGCCGGCGCTTTCGCAGGAGCGGGAGTGCGATTCGCGATTGTCGGCTGAAACAAAGGGGCAGATGCAGATGCAGGCGATGAGGCGCTCACCTGACCAGGTGCACCTGTTAGATGTGAGTGGAGGGCCCAAGCCGAAATTCCAGCCAGAGCAACCAGGGAGGCGAGAATCAGCCCCTTCTTCCGCTGTGTTGTACGGGCGGCTAGCTCAGCTTTTTCTTGTCGGGTAGTGCGTCTCGCCACCGGGGCACTCCTCTCGAGTAAGATCTCCATCCTGCTGAATTACTAAAAGAGGGCGGATTGTTACGATAGTCCCATATAAGGGGCCATCGCAAAACGTATTGTGATGATGCGCCATCCTGCCTGCCAATCATTGTGTTTTTGAAAAAGGTGAGTCGGGCAGCTTCTCTTGGCTTTCGCCAATTCGGCTGCCCGCATGTCTGGGTGCGCGAGATTTCTCGACCCGTCGATCTCACCAGAGGCCTCGGCCGTTAGTAGATCATTTGCTCTTAATTGCCGGAAGGACCTGCTTTCGCCTTCTTGCCGTGCTTCGGTGCAGGGGCATTGCGAGCCTGACCTTTGACCTGGGTTTCGTCAACCATCGTTGACTCCTCGGTGAACGTAGCGCCGGCCGGTACGAAGTAGACCTTCGCGCCCTTTTCCTTCACGGTGCCACCGACGCGAACTTCAACCCGGGAGGCATCAATCTGACTACCGCCCTCGCCGTTCACCAGGTAGTACTTCATGTTGACGGAGCGCTGGGCTCCGAGTTGGGTGGCCTTGATCGATTCTTCCTCGTCGGTGTAGCCAACAATGATGAATTTGCCATTCGGCTCGCGCTGAATGCGCAGGGCAACGTCGTCCAGTATGGCTTTGCAAGTGTTGTCGACACGCCACGGCCGCTTGAGGTCCATGAACTTGCACTCGCCGATCTCGCTGATCTCATTGACAACGACCGGTGGCGGCGGCTGCACATTCACGGTAGCGTTGCAGGTCGTGCTCAGACCGCGAGAATCGGTGACAGTAGCGGTCGCCGTGATCGCGGAGCCTTGCTGCGCGCCGCTGGTATCGAGCATCGCGCTGGCGCCGCTGCCGCTGATGCGCCCGGCATTCGAAGACCACGCGTAGGTCAGCGGGAAGTTGTCAGGACTGGAGGCGCTAACCGTGACGGTGGAACCATCGCCCGCCTTCACCGTGTCCGGGCTGGCGGAGCAGCTCGCGGTCGGCGGATGTGGCGTTTTCACGGTAAATGATGTGTTGCAACTGGCTACGTTGTTCTTCTTCTCTTTGGGATCGGTGGCGTTGCCGGTAACGGTGTAATTGCCCGGCGCCAGGCCAGCGGTATCCACATTGCCGGTGGTGCCGGTGCCCGATACCTTCGCTCCGCTGCTCGTCCAGCTATAGGTGAGCGTGTGCTTGGGGTTGAAATTCTGCGTGTTGAGCGTGGTTGTCACCGGCTCGCCGGCCCAGACTTCACTTGGCGAAGCCGAGCAACTGGCTGTCGGCGGCACGGGAGGTTTGCCGCCGAGATTGTAATAGAACCCCGCCAGCGCGCCACTGGTGATGGTGTCGTAGAGGAACTGACGGTTGCCGACGTAGTCGATATCCAGATAGCGCCAGCCGAGCCCGACGCCGAGATGTTCGGTGAGCTTGAGGTTCAGGAGGCCCAGAAGTTGGTAGTCCAGATTCGCCCCGCCGCCGCCTGCATCACCCGATACGGTGATGCCCACCCTGGGCGTTAGCAGCAGTTGGATTCTCGCGCCGCCAAGACCATCGACCCAGTTGGCCGTTTGCCCTCGGTTGAGGCCCGAGGGCACCAAAGCGAGGTTTTCGCCTACATGCCAGTAGCGAATTCCGGCGAGGGCATCGACCTTCCAGTGGTCGGTGTCCACCAGCCGGTATCCGAACTTCGGCGTCAAGAGTGACTGTGTAACATGGATATTCACCGAAGTCTGACCAAATTCATTAAAGGGTATCCCTTTGTCGTCACCCAGTTTCATCCATAGAAAATCCACCGGCACAACGAAGCGCCCCTTATCGACCTCTGCCGCGACCGGAATGATTCCTTTGAGGTAATGAAAGAGATCGGAGAAAGGAACCTTGAAGCCGGCATCATGGCCGGCTACTCCTACCGTGCCGTGCACTCCTGCAAACCAGCCGTAAACCGCGATCTGGCCGCGCCAGCCGTCGTCAGTAGCAGCGGCTTTCTGCGGAGCGGGGGCATCGGGTGTCTGGTTCTGGATTGTGGCATCGGAAGTGGTGGCATCCGACGGGCCTTGCGCAGCCGCGGGCAGGCAGAACATCAGTGACACCAAGACAGTGCACACGACAAGACATTTCCTAGAGGAACTCATTGCTTCTCCTTGCATCCCGCGAATGCACTGCGAGAGTCCATTTAGTTCGCGATTGGCCACGGCACCGGCGCAAGTTTGGTTAATGTGAATTCACCGGTTTCGCGGCACGCGCTTGAGGCTTGTCGCCGCCCCAGTCGCGATCATCGTTCACAGTTCACTACAGTTGCAGCTGGCTGGGAACTGTCACTTGCGACAGTGGCCCTTTTAAGAACAAAGCCTGCGCTCGTCTACAGTTCGTGGTTGCGGGGGCATGCCTGCATTTTTGTCCGGAACTGAATCCGGCGAACCGGAACTTGCCCGATGCTAATAACTGATTTGCTGCAAGGCCGCACGCAGAGGGGCGTCGGAGACTTGAATGAATCCCCCATAAGGTTGGTACATTTCGAGGATCAGGAAGATCGCACCGCAAACCGCCAGCGCAGAGGCAAAGAGGCTCACCACCACCGTCGGATTGGGGCGACCAAACAGTCCAAAGCTCACGAAAAGCAACGTAAGCCAGAAGGCCAGCACTGCCAGCAACGGCATTGGGACAGACGAGGCACGTTGGGCGGACATCAGCGATCGGATCTGGCCTATCTGAAGCGCCATGCTTAATGCCTGCGACTGCAGGAATCGTTGACTGTCGTTCTGAATAGAGAGCCCCTGGATTCTGTCGAAAATGGCCCCCTGATTGGCGGAGGGCGCGAAATGACTGTCCGCACCGCCTCGCGCCCAGGTGACCTCGAGGATGTGAGCGGCGGACGTACGCAGCAACGCGCGTATGTCCTTCGTTTCTGGTCCGTAATGCTCCAGGATCTTGTCCAGCAATACGATATTCGCGGCGAGCTGCGTCACCTCGGAGCTCTGCGTATCGTAGAAGCCCTTGCCTGAAGCGATGAGCAGTCCGAGCACCAGGGCCGCGGTAGTGGCGACCAGTCCCATCCCAAGCCGGACAGCGTCCTTGGACTCGGAATCGAGGTGCTCGCTGGGCAGAAGGGAGTGGATGAGGATCCCGACTAGTGCTCCGCCAAATACGCACGCGAATACGATAAGGCTGATGGTGATGGGGCTCATGCTCGAGTTTTGCGCCCTCCGAGGATTCGTGGTGTTCTGCCCAAGCCAGTGTCTCTAACATGGCTCAGAAGTACTCACGGGATCAGGCCGCAATCGAACATCTTGTTGGCGATGGGAGCGGCAATCTTGTTGATGAACGCCGTCCGCATCTGCGGATCGCCCTTTAGCATCGCGATTACATTCTGCTCTTGCTGCGAGGGCGGGGCCTTATGTGCCTTCTTTTCCCACAGTTGCTCGCAGGACGAACTCTGATATTTCTGGATAACTTTGTTGGCAACCGCGTCCATGACTGGGTATTGCTGCGCGCTGCCGACGCTCACATACAGCAGCGCGGCCGCCAGCGTAAACAGCAGATGACGTTTCATCACATTTCTCCTTGGGTTATCTGTGAATCAGATTCCCGGCAGCGGTTACACTTGCTGCGCAGCGCGTCGGTTACGAGTCAACGCGCCGTATCCAAAGAACAAATAAGTCTGTTGTCGGTCGTGACAACGAACCCAGCGGTTCCCGTTTTTGGGACTCGTTGCGGCAGCCGGGATCGCAGTCATCACCGACAGTTCACTACAGTTGTGACATCGTGGGAACTGTCACTTGCGACAGTGGTTTTTCTAGTCGGCGGTCGTACTACTTTGGCAGCACGCTTCACGAAGAATCAGTCACTTAGCAGCGATGCGCCACGGAACGGCCATTGTCGATTTTCAGACACAGGGCGATAATGGGTGGCAAGTTCCTAAGGCTTCAAGATGTGACAATTCCAGCGAATGGGCTTGCTGTCTCCATTGGCTTGCAAGATAAACCTCTCGGAGTGGTCCCTTGCGGAAGGTCCTACAGTATCGATACCTGCGCTCGCTATTCCGGTCTGTCATGGTTGTTTGCGCTCTCGCATGGTATCTCGGGGGACCGCTCGCTCTTGTTGCGGATGCGGCGTCAGCCAAGAACGTCCTCGTTCTGTATAGCTTCTCGAAACGCGAGGTCTTCAACCCTCAGCTCCTGGAATCAACCGTCCGTTCCCATGTATCCGTGCCGGTAAACTTCTACGTCGAATACCTGGAATCGCAGCGATTCGGAAGTCCGGAATACGAGAAGAGCGTCAGCGAGACTCTGCGCCAGACGTACGCCAGGCAAAAATTCGATCTCGTCATCACCGCTGTCTATCCGGCGCTTCACTTTGCGGTAAAGTTCCGGGACCGAATTTTTCCAGGAGTCCCAATCGTCTTCATGATGATCGTGCCCGAGAGACTACAGGGCCGCGAGCTCTGGCCGGGCGTAACTGGGGTCACTCTTCTGGGCGATGTTCGAGGCACTCTGGATATGGCCCTTCGGCTCAATCCAGACGCAAGAAATGTAGCCGTGGTGGGGGGAACTTCGGAATTCGAGAGCTACTGGGTCAACGTGACCCATCAAGAGCTTCGCCGTCGTCCGGAGCAACTCAATGAGATCGATCTGGTGGGACTTTCCCCCGATCAATTGCTGCGTCAGGCATTCGCGCTTCCTCCCCATACGGTAGTGATCTTCCAGCTCGTTCCGCAAGAGGCGTTGCAACTTGCCATTGGCACTGATGACGTTCTTGCGGCCATTTCCCAGCGGCTCCCCACCTACTGCATTCACGGCTTTTGTCTTGGGCGTGGGACGATCGGAGGATCCTTTCCTGATTTGGAAGAGCAGGTGCTAACCGCAGGCAAACTGGCTGGCCGGGTCCTCTCCGGCGAATCTCCCGAAGCTATTCCGGTGGTACATGCTTCTCATGTCCTGCCGGAAGTGGATTGGCGTCAACTTCGACGGTGGGACATCCCGGAATCGTCGCTTCCAGCGGGCACAATTGTCCTGTATCGGCAGCCCACCAGATGGGAAATGTATGAGAAGTACATCGTTGCCGGTCTGGTGCTGATTGTTTTGCAGATGTTGCTGATTATCGGCTTGTTGTGGCAGCGAGCGCGAAAGCGAAAAGCTGAAGCCAATTTGCGTGAAAGCGACCTGCGCTTCCGAGTGATGGCGGACACGACTCCGTCCCTGGTCTGGATGTGCGACCCGCACGGCGACGTAACTTATCTCAATGGCAGACGAGTCGAGTTCACCGGTCGCAATCCGAGGGCCGGATTCGCCGACGCCTGGACGACCTTTATCCATCCTGATGATTTGGAGAATGTCCGGGCGGCAAACTCCCAAGCGCTTGAACAGCGCGAAGCGTTTTCCAAGGAGTACCGGCTCCGGCGGCGGGATGGAGTGTATCGCTGGATGTTGGACGTCGCAGCGCCACGAGTCAATGGCGATGGCTCGTTTGCTGGGTTCATCGGCTCGGCCACCGACGTCACCGACCAGAAACTGGCGCAGGAGGCGCTGGAAAAGATAGGCGGCAAATTGATCGAGGCCCAGGAAAAAGAGCGGGCGCGGATCGCCAGAGAGCTTCATGACGACATCTGCCAGAGGCTGGCGATGTTGTCGCTAGAGCTAGGCCAACTGAATCACGATAACGGCAACAATTCGCAGATGGAAAAACTCCGGCAGCACTGCGCTGAAATCGCCGGCGATGTGCAGGCGTTGTCGCACGAGCTGCACTCTTCGAAGCTGGATTACCTGGGTATCGTGGCTGCCCTGAAGAGCTTTTGCCGCGATGTCTCCCAGCAGCAGAATGTGAACGTGGAGTTCACTTATGAGAGTGTTCCCAACGTCATTCCACGAAACATTTCCCTTTGTCTGTTTCGAGTCGCACAGGAAGCCGTGCACAATGCCGTGAAATACAGCGGTGTGCGCCGATGTTTCGTATTCTTGCGTGGCACAGAAACTCAGATCCAGCTTGAGATCAGAGACGCAGGCGTAGGGTTTGACTTCCTGGAAGCAACGCGCAACGGAGGATTGGGGCTCATCAGCATGCAGGAGCGAGTCCATCTGGTGAAGGGTACCTTCTCTGTACAATCGAGAGTGAATAACGGCACGAAGGTTGTAGCCAACGTGCCCCTGAGTGCAGATACGGCCGCAACTGCTGCTGTGGGTGCCTGAGGTAGAGAATCCGGCGGAGGCCGATATGGTACGAACACGCATCCTGCTCGCCGACGATCATACGATGATGGTGGCGGGGTTGCAGGCACTGCTGGAGTCTCACTACGAAGTTGTGGGCTGCGTCGCAGACGGTCGTGCCCTGCTGAAAGCAGCGGTCAGGCTCAAGCCCGACGTCGTGCTTCTGGATGTGGCTATGCCATTGTTGAACGGCCTGGATGCGGCACGAGAGCTGAAGAAGATCTTGCCTGGCATCAAGCTGATTTTTCTCACCATGAATGCTGACTCTGATCTTGCCAGCGAAGCGCTACGAATAGGGGCCTCGGCCTATCTGCTGAAAACCTCGCACCCGTCCGAGCTATTGCAGGCGATCCACAACGCAGTAAGAGGAATGTCGTATGTGACCCCGCAAATCAGCCGTGCGATCGAACAAACCTTTATCCGGGACCCCAAGGCGGTGAATCGCCCAAGAGAGCTCTCCGACCGCCAGCGTGAAGTGCTCCAGATGCTGGCAGAAGGCCGGTCGCTGAAGGAAATCGCTTTTATTCTGCAGATTACCCACCGAACGGTCCGGTTTCACAAGGCCAGAATCATGACAGAGCTGGGAATCACCAGCAACTCCGAGCTTGTAAAGTACGCGATCAACCACGGGGTGATTTCCGCCGTCTAGCGACCGACATGCCGTCAGCGGCGCAATTGCAAAGGTGAGGGGCCCCGCGAACCGATCGAGCGCCGAATGGGCGCAAGCAAGACGCGGGGCCTTTGTCGCGCGAGCGCGCCGATTATTCCACTGGCTATCACGTTGGGCCAAACGCCACGATGCACCACCGCTCGCAGTGGTGCGGTTCGATATCCGAACGGCACTCCTGCCGCTCAACCAAGCCACTCCGCCCCCTGTCGTAAGTGACAGTAGCCAAACTTTCTCGCCTGCAGCACAATTCCCAATTGAAGTACCGGTTATTGAATGGCCGAACGGCACAGTCTGCGCCTTCGGCGGCTTTCCGGGCGACAGGAGAAAAGCATGTCTGAAGAATGGAAATGTGGAAGAATCGGCCTTCCGATCCTATTGATCCTGGGCTTGATGGTTGTTGGCAGCTTGCCTGGCTATTGCCGGGACAAATATGAAACCATCGACGCTACCGCCTGGGGCACCAGCACCCAGATGGGGCGCAACATCGGTATCACGCTGATTATCTATGAGTGGTCGACTCCGGCGGATCGGGAAGTCCTTGTGGACGCGTTCCAGAAAGGACAAAACCAGGGACTGGCCAATGCCCTGGAAAAGATGAAAGCGGTTGGCCGCATTTCGATCACCGGCACTTTGGGCTATGACCTCAGCTTCATACGCCTGATTCAGACGCCGACGGGCCGGAAGATTCGGTTTGTCACCAACCGCCCGATCAGGTTTGGAGAAGCGTATTGGGACACGCAGTCGCAGAGCTTCAACCTTACGGCGGGCGAAATCGACCTCAACGACCAGGACAAGAGCAAGAGCGCCGGCGTCCTCTATCCCGCCGCCCAGTTGACCATCAACAAGGATGGCGAATTGCAGTTCGATCTGAATCAAAACCCTTGGAGACTGGGGGAAATTATCGACTGGAAGGGAACAGCCGAGAATTAAATCCGGTAACCAACGGTCCGGCCGGCCACGACTACGGCTTGTTTATTCCCAAAGGTACTTTACACGAGGTGTGTTTATGAACAGGCAACGGCGACTGGGTTCCTGGAGCGCTCTGCTTCTGTTGTCCGGCATTGGACTGCTGGACTGCACTGCTGCCCACGCACAAAAAAAGAGCAAGTACGTCTGCGACGAGCCCAATCCGGCAAGCTTGTGCACTGCGGCCAACACCTGCGGATCGGCTTCCGCTCCCTGCACCTTGGATGTCACGAAATCAGGCAACTCGGCCAGCGTCAAACCTGGGATTCCAAACGCCAAGAACAACCAGTTCTTCTGCATCAAGTCCGGCACTCCGGTCGTATGGATGACCTCAAACAAGAACACCGGGTTCATGATTTCGTTCGGCACCGATTCGCCCTTTACCCCGGACGACCCCATCATGGGTGGGGGAAACAAGCAGGTCAATGTGAAGGCAACTAAACCAGGCTGTTACAAGTACGATGCCGGCGCATTCTATTCCGGAGCAACCTACGGGATGAGCGGCGGCAGCAAGCCCGAGTTGGTGATTCTGCCGTAGGCAATACCGACCGTTCGAAGGAGGTGCGCATGGCTGTTTCTCGAACTCTGTTGTTTCGGCTGCGTGCAAAACAGGCGCTGACGTTCATTCTGTTCGTTTCCCTCGGTGCGTGGGGACAAAAGATTCACGTCAACAAATACGATCCTGCTGCCGATTTCTCCGGGTTCACGACCTTCGGCTTCGCGCCGCTCGGCGCAGTCTCACATCCCATCTTGGCCGCCGATATCGTTGGAACCATTGAAGACCAACTCACGCAAAGAGGCCTGAAAGAAGTTACCAGCAATCCTAGCCTGATTATTCGGGTCTACGGGTCCATCGACCAGGATTCCACGTTCTACTCCAATGACCCGCTTTACATGGGGACCGGGGGCATTCCGCCCTTTGATCCAAGCTTCTCCGGGCCGGCGCTGGCCGGCACTTGGGGCAACACGACGGTGACCATTCACAAGGGAGAATTGATCATTGATCTTATCGACGCCAGTGCCAAGAAACTGGTATGGCGGGCCATGGCGCAGCAGAACCTTAGCAGCAAGCCGGAGAAGTTGGAGAGTCAGGTGCAAGATGCCATCGCGAAGATGTTCAAGCAGTATCCAGCGGGGAAACCCTAAAGCGTTGTCCTTCGTCGGGATGCTTCGTTCTGTGCTCTCCTGAGGACCGAGCTCCCACTTCGTCCCAATGCCGGAACGTTCCTGAAGGAGGTTCCTGCACAACAACTGCACCAACGGCCCCAGCACCGTTTACGGTCACTGTCGCAAGCGACAGTAGCCAGCCACTCCTGCGCAGATGAAAATGATGACGCGAATACTTTTCGACGCGTTGCCGCGCAAGCAATCGAGGCCCCTGTGGCTAAAATCCGAGTGGTAATCGCCGATGACCATAAAGCGGTGGCCGCGGAAGTCCGTCGGATGATAATCGACCAATGCGAAATTGTTGCGGTTGCGGAAGATGGCAAACAAGCGGTCGCCGCAGTTCTTACTTTAAGCCCGGACATACTTATAGTCGATGTTTCAATGCCGGTCATGGATGGGTTGCAGGCCGCAACGCAGCTCCAGAAGGTAAATTGCCGGACCAGGATTGTGTTCTTAACGATCCACGAAGATCATGACTTTGTTGCGGCCGCGCTCGCTGCCGGTGCCGTCGCCTACGTCACCAAAGCCCGCCTTTCCACCGATCTGATTCCGGCAATTCTGGAGGCGATGCGGGGACATATGTTTGTTTCAAGATTTACAAGGCGGTAGTCATCCAAAAAGGGGATTGATCTATGCGTGCGACTCTGATGCTTATGTCACTACTGCTCTCTTGCTCGCTAGGACTGTACGGGCAGGCGGGGGATCCAGGCGCCGACACTCGGGCGGGCAATGCATCGGCCCCGACTGTGATCGCCGGCTGCTTACAAAGATCTGGTTTCCAATACACAGTCACCGACAAGAATGGAAAGAGTTACAACCTGACGGGGAATACCGGCAAGCTCAGCCATTATGTTGGACACCAGGTCAAAATCACCGGCGTCCCAACGGTCAAGACCATCGACACTAGCGAGCAGAACGCCGCATCTACGGTCGAAGAGGTCCCGGCCTTTAGTGTAAAGAGCGCGAAGCAGATCTCTAAGACCTGCACCCCGGCGACACCATAATCTAGGCACCGTCAACCACGCAGCCAGTAAAACGACCAGATGAGCTACGCCATGAATCCGCTATCGCCGTTGCCGATCCACCCAGGCACGAAGCCGCGCTTTCACGCCATGGTGAAGCCCACTGGAGCGATCTGCAACCTCGATTGTGCTTATTGCTATTACCTGCACAAAGAAGAGCTGCTGGGCAGCAACAGCAGGTTCCGCATCAGCGACGAAGTTCTCGAAACCCACATTCGCCAGTACATAGAGAGCCAGCGCGGCGATGAAGTTGTGTTTTCCTGGCAAGGAGGCGAGCCGACGCTGCTGGGAGTGGCGTTCTTCGAGAAGGTGGTGGAGCTCGAGAAGAAATATCAGCGTCCGAATCAGCGGGTCGAGAACGACCTCCAGACCAACGGCACTCTACTGAACGACGAATGGTGCGCTTTTTTCCGCGACAACAAGTTTCTCGTTGGGCTGAGTATCGATGGTCCACAGGATCTGCATGATCGATTCCGCGTCGACAAAGGCGGCCAGCCGACCTTCAACAAGGTTTTCGCCGCCGCCCAGTTGCTGCAGAGGTACAAAGTCCCATTCAACACGCTGACGGTAGTCAATCGCATCAACGCGAAAAAGCCGCTTGACGTTTATCGCTTCCTGAGCCGTGAGCTTCGTCCGCGAGAGTTGCAATTCATTCCGTGCATTGAACCCAAGAACTTTCACACTGTCGCTCCGCAGAAATGGGATTTGTCAATATTGCCGATTCAGGACTCGGCGGCCGCGCATCCGGGCAATCCCGATTCCGTGGTTACGGACTGGTCGGTCGACCCCGACGATTGGGGCTACTTCCTCTGCAAGGTTTGGGATGACTGGTATCGCCGCGATTACGGCAAGGTCTATGTCAACTTGTTCGAGACGGCGGTCGCACAGTGGATGGGCATGGAGTCGCAGCTATGCATCTACAACGAGTTCTGCGGCAAGGGTGTGGTGCTGGAGCACGATGGCAGCGTGTACTCCTGCGATCACTATGTCTACCCCGAATACAAGCTGGGCAATATTGCCAAGCAACATATCTCGCGCATGGTCTTTTCCGAGGGACAAAAGAACTTTGGGTTTGCCAAATTTCATGACCTGCCGCAACAGTGCCGCGACTGCAAGTATTTGCTTGCCTGCAATGGCGAATGCCCGAAGAACCGGCTGATTCGCACCCCCGATGGCGAGCCGGGACTGAATTACCTGTGCAGCGGGCTGATGAAAGTCTGGCAACACATCGACGGCGACATGCAGGACATACGGCAGCGCGTGGCGCGCTCCGGTGTGGCTGCGAGCCTCCCGCACTTCCATGTTGAGTAATTCCCGGCCACTGTCGCAAGCGACAGTTCCCCAACAGCAGTAATCGTAGTGAACTGTCAACCGGAGTAGATTGCTCTCCGGTCAGATTGGTCCGAATCGCTCGAAAGGTGGAAGCCATGGACTTTGGAGCAGGAGTACGAAAAGTAGCGCTGGGATCGCTTTCCGTATGCTTTCTTGCGGGCGCAAGCGCGGCCTCGCCGCAACAGGTTACGGGCACATTAGGCGCGCCGAGCGCCACCACGACCATCGACGGAAAACAGATTCCGCCAGCGCCTACGAAATTTGGTGGAGTCATCAAGGAGTCCGCCAAAGATTCGACGCCCTGGTGGCCGCCACGTGTGGTGCCGCCGAAAGGCGCGCCCAATGTACTGCTCATCATGACCGATGACCAGGGGTATGGTGTACCGAGCACGTTCGGCGGTGTCATACCGACGCCCGCGCTGGATCGTGTTGCCAAGGCGGGCCTGCGCTACATCCAGTTCCACTCTACTGCGCTATGCTCTCCGACACGCGCGGCGCTCATCACTGGTCGCAACCACCATTCCGTCGGCTTCGGCGTCATCGGCGAATTGTCTACCGGCTACCCGGGTTACGACTCGGTCATCGGCCCGGAGAGCGCCACGGTTGCCGAAATCCTGAAGGAAAACGGCTACGCCACGTCCTGGTTTGGCAAGAACCACAACACGCCAAGTTTCCAATACAGCACGACGGCTGGACCATTTGAGCAATGGCCGGTCGGCATGGGGTTCCAGTATTTCTATGGCTTTCTCGGCGGCGAGACCGACCAGTGGACTCCTTATCTTTTCCGCAACACGACCCAGGTGTATCCCTGGATCGGTAAGCCGGCCTACAACCTCACCACCGACCTGGCAGACGACGCCATCCGCTACTTGAGGGACCTGAATGCGTCCGCTCCCGACAAGCCTTTCTTCCTTTATTACGTGCCCGGCGGCTCTCACTCGCCGCACCAGCCGACCCAGGAGTGGATCGACAAGTTCAAGGGCAAGTTCGACATGGGCTACGAAAAGCTACGCGAGCAGATCTTCGAGAACCAGAAGCGGCTGGGGGTCATTCCGCCGAACACGACGCTCACGCCTTGGCCGGAAGGCCAGGCAGCCTATGGCGGAGCCAAGCTGCCGAGGTGGGGCTCGCTCAGCGACGTGGACAAGAAGATGTATGCCCGCGAGGCGGAGGTCTATGCTGCGTACACCGCCTACACCGATCATGAGATCGGCCGCGTGATTCAGGCTGTGCAGGACATGGGCAAGCTTGATAACACACTGATTATCTACATTGACGGCGACAACGGCACCAGTGCTGAAGGCTCCTTGTACGGCACCTTCAACCAATTGACCGCCTACAACGGCATCATAAACGAGCCGGAAGTCAAGCCCGTCACGGCAATGAATCTATTGCACTATGAAAACTGGGGCTCGGACAAGACCTACCCCCATATGTCGGTGGCCTGGTCCTGGGCGTTCGACACACCCTTCAAATGGACCAAGCAGGTAGCCTCGCACTTCGGCGGAACACGGCAGGGCCTTGCCATTTCGTGGCCTGGGCACATTAAAGACGTGGGTGGTATCCGGACCCAATTCCACCATGTCATTGATGTTGTTCCGACCATCCTCGAGGCCACCGGTATTAGAGCGCCCGATGAAGTCAACGGCATCAAGCAGAAGCCGATCGAAGGCGTGAGCATGGCCTACACCTTCGACCCGGCGAATACCAACGCGCCGTCGAAGCGCGACACGCAGTATTTCGAGATGGTCGGCAACCGAGCCATCTACCATGACGGTTGGATTGCCGCCACCACGCCACCTTCTCCTCCTTGGGAGCTGGGAACGGGCACCATGCCGCCGCTCGGGGACTACAAGTGGGAGCTCTACAACATTGCCCAGGATTATTCGGAGTACAACGACCTCGCAGCCAGCAATCCCGCCAAGCTGAAGGAACTGCAGGCGCTGTTCCTGACGGAAGCCGGGAAGTACCAGGTCTTCCCCCTGGACAACTCGGGCTTCATACGCTTGCTGGCGCCGAAACCGAGCGCAACCGCGGGAAAGACCGATTTCACCTACACGGGCGTGAACGTCGGCATTCCTGTTGGCAATGCTCCCAGCATTCTTGACAGGGACTACACCATCACTGCCAACGTTACGATTCCTTCCGGCGGCGCGGAGGGAGTGATCGCGACCCTGGGCGGCCGGTTCGGTGGGTACGCACTCATGCTCAGCCCAAGCGCCAGTTGGCTGCTCAGCAGCAAACCAGTCAAATACATCTTTCTGGGTTTGTTGCTGCTGGGACTGCTTCTGATCCTTATTGGCAGGGCTGGCAGATGGAGAAAACGGTTCGGCTACGCATTCTTGGTGGTCGCAGCCACCGGACTCGTTCTGTCTTTCGCCACTGACGTATTCCACATTGGCCGAGGCAGACCCGTGTTCGTCTACAACTTCCTCGACCTGGAGCGGTTCCGCTGGAGAGGCCTGGAGTCATTGGGCGAAGGCAAGCACACCATCGTCTTCGACTTCAAGTATGACGGCCCCGGTCCAGCTAAAGGCGGCACCGGCGTACTAACGGTGGATGGCAAGGAGGTGGATCGTAAGACGATCGCGCACACCATCCCGTTGCTCATGTCGGTCGACGAAACCTTCGACATTGGGCTCGACACCATGACGCCGGTCGACTTCACTTATGACGTACCGTTTGCCTTCACCGGCACCATCGACAAGCTGAACTATCAACTCGGGCCCGAGCAATTGAGCGCCGAGGACAAACGCAAAGCTGCGGTGATGCTCGCCGCGGCCAAAGACTAGGGAACGGGAAGTTCGGTCTTGAGGGTAAACCGATGGCAACAAGCACCTGGGTGAAGCTGTCTGCGGTAATTGAGGTGGCGACCGGAGCCGCCTTGATCGCCGTTCCTGGCTTCGTCGCTCAGGTGCTTCTCGGTGCTGGCCTTTCTGATAGCGGCATTGCGGTCGCCCGGCTAACCGGAATCGCCCTGCTCTGTTTGGGCCTGGCAAGTTGGCCGGTCGCGGAGGGCGTCACCCGGGCAGCCATCCGGGCCCTGTTCACCTACAATCTGCTCGCAGCTTTCTATCTCGCCTATCTCAGAGTTGGCGGAGGCTTCGTCAGCCACCTTCTATGGCCTGCGTGCGCCCTGCATGCGTTGCTGGCGCTTCTGCTGGCGCGTCCGGCCTATGAATCGATTTAGAGGATAAGCGTATCGGCATACGCGGCTCTGCCTCAAGCTCGTGCTGCCGGCCCAATGGCACTATGTCCGCTGATTGTGCTCAGTGCCCAGGGCCTTGCGCCGCGAGCCTACGTCATCACAGCGCTACATTCCAATGCTAGTTTGCTGCAATCGCCGTCATTGCCGCAGAGCAAGTACGAAGTTGCTACGGCGCAACGACATGGGTCCCTGTCTTTTGTAATCATTTGTTAACAGTTCAAGCAGTTCAGCACCGCCCGTCGTGTCGGTTTGAACTCTGACCGGCGGGAGGCCGTTAACAAGTGGCATTAGTTCGCATACTCATTGTGGATGACTGTGAAGCCTGGCGCCGGATGGTGGTTACGACATTCCGTAAATTTTCAGATTGGCAGATCATCGGCGAAGCATCGCATGGATTGGAAGCGGTTCGGAAGAGTGCAGAGCTACAGCCCGATTTGATTGTGCTGGATATCGGACTGCCCGAGCTCAATGGCATCGACGCCGCTCGCCAAATCCGCAAGATATCTCCCCATTCAAAAATACTGTTCTTGAGCGAGAACCACTGCCCGGATGTGGTCCGCGAAGCGTTCCGTGTCGGCGCAGCGGGGTACGTTGTGAAATCCGACGCCGCATGCGACCTCCTGATCGCTGTGGAAGCGGTCATCAACAACCAGCAGTTCGTGAGCAAGAGGTTTGCACCGGGCACGCCGGATCGACCTTCCGATGCATAAAGCATCTTCACTGAAGTTAGTTTTGCGACTTCAGAAAATCGCGACCACCGTCCCGGAACAGAGAAAGAGAGTCATCTTGTCGAGTCCAACCGTCATTCTTTTGTATCGACGATGAACCAGCAACAACGCCTGTGCGTAAACTCACGCGATCGGCTGCTGGAAGCAAACTCGCCTACGTTTGCGGCGCCGGACGAGGGACAACTCCGCCCGGCGCTGATTTGCTCCAGAAGTAATTTCGAAGGGAGCGTCTGGATGTTGAGCTGGCCAACAGGCCCGCTTGATCCCGATCACCTTTCATCGCAGCCATGAAGACCCACACAGCCCTCCCCAAACTACGTCACGAGCAAAAGCAAATTAAAGGTGCCAGATGCCCCCCGTTTCTGGATCTTCTCGTCAGGACTCCAGCTCAATGGGGCGCAGACTGGGCATGGGTGCCTCTGATCGTTGCGACGGTGATAATCCATGTTCTTGGTCTTCTACTTATCAAGGGAAGAGTAGAAGGCGCTTTGGGTCTGACCACAGCCTTTCTGTTCGGCGTAATTCAGACAGCATCAGACCTTCGTAAAGCAGCGTCGCGCCGATAAACAACAGATCTCGGCGCTAGCGTGCGCCCCTGTCGCAAGTGACAGTTCTTTTCACTCCGCAATCGTAGTGAACTGGACTGCCAGAGTATCTCTGGGAGCTCACAAAGCAGGATGAAGGAGGCTCTCGTGAAATCCGTACGCCACTTCTCATTCAAGCGAAATCTAGCGGTGCTGCTGTGCAGCCTGGTTTTCGCCTCGCTTGCGGCGCGCGCGCAAGATCCGTTGCCATCCTGGAATGATGGGCCGTCCAAACAAGCCATCCTTAGCTTCGTCAGGGTCACCACCGACCCGGCAAGTCCGAACTTCGTTCCACTGGAACAGCGCATTGCCACCTTCGATCAGGATGGCACGACTTGGGTCGAGCACCCTATCTACTCACAGGTCGTATTCGCTCTAGACCGGGTTGTTGCGCTGGCGCCTCAGCATCCGGAGTGGAAGACTACTGAGCCGTTCAAGTCCGTGCTGGCTGACGATAAGGCAGCGATGGCGAAGTTCACCATGAAGGACCTTGAAACGATCGTTTTTGCGACTCACTCGGGAATGACGATGGAGGAGTTTCAAAAGTTCGTTCAGGACTGGGCTCCGAAAGCTAACGATCCGCGCTGGAAACGGCCATTCACCGATCTTGTGTATCTGCCCATGTTGGAAGTCATGCGGTATCTTCGCGCCAACGGCTACAAGACTTACATCGTCACCGGGGGCGGGCAGGACTTCGTTCGTGCCTATGCGCAGCAGGTGTATGGCATTCCGCCGGAGCAGATCATCGGCTCGGCCCTCGAAAGCCAGTACACCTACAACAAAGAAGGCCAGGGTGTTCTGATGCGGCCTGCGAAGCTGTTGCTCGACGACAATGGCCCGGGCAAAGCGGAGGACATCTATCTCTTTATCGGCCGCCACCCCAAAGCTGCGTTTGGCAACTCCACCGGCGATCAGCAAATGCTGGAGTATACCCAGGCGGGTGGAGGGGCCTCGCTGGAGATGCTGGTACTCCACGACGACGCCCAGCGTGAATACGCCTATGGTCCGGCCCAGGGACTGCCCGATTCCAAGGTTGGGACTTTTACTCAGGCTTTGTATGACGAAGCCAAGACCAAAGGTTGGGTCATTATCAGCATGAAAAACGACTGGAAACAGATCTTCGCCGGTGAGAAGTGACCGGCGGATAAGATCAATCCGCGGCACCACCTGTCGCAAGTGACAGTTCCCAAGCATTCGCAATCGGAGTGTACTGACGAGGAAAATGTAAGACTCTCCTGGCGGCAACTAACCGGGGCGGGTCAAAAAGGAAAATTATGGACTTTGGTGCAGGCGTTCGAAAACTGACCCTGGGAGCACTGGCCGTCTCGAGTGTTTTTGCCGGCGGAAGTGCGACCTTACATGCACAAACGGCTGGCGCGAAGCAACCTAATATCGTCGTCATTATGGGCGATGACATCGGCATGTGGAACATAGGCGCTTACCATCGCGGGATGATGGCAGGCACTACCCCCAACCTCGACAAGATGGCGAAGGAAGGGATGTTGTTCACCGATTACTACGCCGAGGCGAGTTGCACGGCGGGTCGCGCGAACTTCATCACCGGGGAATTGCCGATTCGTACCGGCCTGACTACGGTAGGTCAGGCAGGCGCCAAAGTTGGACTACCCGCGGAGGCCGTAACTACCGCAACCATACTGAAATCCATGGGTTATGCCACCGGCCAGTTCGGCAAGAACCACCTTGGCGACAGGAATGAGTACCTCCCCTGCGTTCACGGCTTCGATGAGTTCTTCGGCTATTTGTATCACCTCGACGCGATGGAAGACCCGGCGCATCCCGACTATCCGCAGAATCTGTTGAATGTGGTCGGCCCGCGCAACATGGTTCATTGCTGGGCCACCGACAAGAATGACACGACGGAGATGCCACGCTGGGGTGCGGTGGGCAAGCAGAGGATTGAGGATGCCGGCACGCTCTATCCCAAGCGGATGGAGACCGTGGACGACGAAATCCTCGCCTTGTCGCTCAAGTTCATCGACCAGTCCAAGCAAGCCAACAAGCCCTTCTTCGTCTGGCTCAACCCGACCCGCATGCACATCGTCACCCACCTATCCCCGAAGTACGACGCGCTGCGCAACTCTGAGAATGGGTGGTCGATACAGGAAGCGGGCATGGCGCAGCTCGACGACATCGTGGGTTCGGTGATGCAAAAGCTAAAGGACATCGGTGAGGACCAGAACACGATTCTGATATTCACCACCGACAACGGCACCGAACTCTTCACCTGGCCGGATGGCGGTCAGACGCCGTTCGCGCAGTCCAAGGGGACGGTCATGGAAGGCGGTTTCCGCGTGCCTTGCATCCTGCGCTGGCCCGGTCACGTGCCGGCGGATTCGGTGCAGAACGGAATTTTTTCCGGCCTGGATTGGCTGCCGACGTTTGTTGCCGCAGCCGGTAATCCGAATGTCACCGAAGAGTTGCTGAAGGGCAAAACCATCGGTGACCGGACCTACAAAAACCATCTGGATGGCTACAACCAGATGGCCGCCATCACCGGCCAGGGCAAGTCCGCGCGTCACGAGATCTTCTATCTCGGGGAAAGCACGGTCGGCGCGGTGCGAATTGACGATTACAAATTCCGCTTCATTGACCAACCCGCAGGCTGGCTGGGCGAAAAGACCCATCCGGACGTGCCCTACATCACCAACCTGCGTCTCGATCCGTTCGAGCGCACGGGCTGGCCCAGCGACGGGACGAAAGAAGGAGCGCAGCAGTACTTCGATTGGTTCAAGTACGAGTTCTGGCGCTTCGTGTTCGTCCAGCAGATGATAGGCAAGGAAATCCAAACCTTCCTCGACTATCCGCCGATGCAGCGGGGCGCGAGCTTCAACCTCGACGCTGTCAAAGCGGAGATGAGCAAGAGGATGGCCGAGGCGGAAGCGGCGTCTAAAGGCCCCAGCAACTAAGAGCAACGGCCTTCGAAGCGGGCGGCTCGCAAGGGCCGCCTGTTCTTTACCTGCTCCACCTACAGGAAGTTCGACCGCAACAAAATGGCGGGTATCGCAAAGAAGTCGCTGCTGCTGGCGTGTCTCGTGATTTCTTGTTGCCTGTCCGCGAGCGCGCAAACGGACGAGTTCCTGCCGGAAGTCGACGGCTACTTTAAGTTGAATTCTGACTTGCGCGTCACGTTCCAGGCAAAGCAGACCAGAGAGGGCGGCGATCCCACCCAAGCCGAGATTGGGCCCAGTCTCGATTTTTACTTGAAGCCGTTGATTCGCCTGAAAAAGGTCACTGAGTTCGATCTGGACGACGCGAAGTCTCGGCCAGTAGTGCTTTCCATCGGATATCGCTATCTACCCGAAGCTAACAATGCGCCAGCGACCAACCGCATGGAGCCGGTCGTGCTCTTCAACTTCCCCCTGAAAGGCGACTTTCTGTTGTCCGACAGGAACCGTGCCGACCTGGACTGGAGAAGCGGAAACTTCACGTGGCGTTATCGCAACCGCTTTCAGGTCGAAAGGACGCTCAAATGGAGATCGTATCACCCCTCGCCGTACGCCAGCGCCGAGTTCTATTACCAAAGCAAATACGGCAAATGGAGCGATACCGCCGTTTATGCCGGCTGTGTCTTCCCCATCGGCAAACACTTCGAGTTGAATCCGTACTACGAGCACCAGAACAACACCGGAAAAGCCCCGAATAGCCAATTGAACCAGTTTGGGCTGATGCTTAATCTCTATTTTCCGGCCCGGGAGCAGTGAGCCGCGCACCTGTCGCAAGTGACAGTTGTCAGCACCCCTGGCCCCCCATAGTCTTCGAATCGAATCTGGATTTTCTCGCCACGGTGGGGGTAACAAACCAATCACTTTGTCCGGATACACCGGGCACAACAATTCGTGTAGCCGGGGAACACGGCTACAGAGGAGAGTGCTGCAATGAGATTTATGCGGACTACGAAACTCGCGCTGTGCGGGGCAATCTGCATCGTTCTGCTGGGAAGCCTCGGATACGCAGTGACGCCTACCCAAAAATTTGAGGCCGGCAAGAAGGCCAAGGTAACCGGCACAATCACCTCCCGCAACGGAGATCTGATCACGATCAAGGTAAAAAAAGAAGAGACGATGGCAGTCGTCAATATCACCGACGACACCAAGGTTGAGCGCGAGAAGGGTTCCCTGAGGCTGCGTAAAGCTGATATGGATGTCACTGCCATGCTGCCGGGGCTAACCATCTCAGCAGAGGGCGTCGGAAATGCCAAGGGCCAGCTTGATGCCAGCAAGATCAAGTTCAATCCCGACACGTTCGCCATTGAAGTTGCGCAAGAGCAGCAGATTCAGTCCAACAAAGCTGCGGCAGGACAGGCGCAATCGACTGCCAACCAGGGTGTAGCAGCAGCCGGTGTCGCCCAGACTTCGGCCAACACCGCGCAAACAACGGCTGACGCGGCCGGCCAGGTAGCTGTGGTAGCAGCAACTGGCGCGATGATGAACGCGGATGATATCGCTAAGGTCAACCAGCGCGTCTCCGACCTTGGCGACTACAACACCGTGGTCGAAGCGGCCCTCTTCTTCGACTCGGGTAAGTCGGTCTTGTCGACGGATGACAAGGCGGTCCTGGATAAACTCGCCAGCGATGCCAAGGCCCTCGACAACTACATGATTGAGGTCGCCGGCTATGCCTCCAGCACCGGAACCAAAGCGTTGAATCAGAAGTTGAGCGATGAACGGGCGACGGTCGTCACGCAATATCTGCGCAATACGGCGAATGTGCCCATGCGGCGCATCCTGGCCCCCGCTGGCTACGGAGCGACCCACCCAGCCGCCCCCAACACGGATGCCCAGGGACGTGACATCAACCGGCGCGTGGACGTGAAGGTTCTGGTCAACAAGGGCCTGGATCAGGTATCTAACTAACCTTTCTTAACTGACATCGAGCACGTGCTCGATGAAGAGCTTCGGGCCAGATCGAAGGCTGGTCCGAAGCTACGCTTATTCTGCCCTAGCGAATACCGCTTCGTCGATCAAGAACGAACCCGCCGCCTGTATCCCACCGTCGCAAGGGACAAGTTTCCGGCCTGCTTCCCGCATGATCAAATTGTGGCGCCTGTGATTCCTCAATTATCTGGAGGCAAGACCTATCAGCATCGACTGGAAACCTCGGCCAGGATCAATGTGATCTCGGACGGCAACCACAGGATCCGTCATGCGGTGCAAACGATTGAGCCGCTGCCCCATCCCAGCCATCACCAAGCCGTTGGGGTAATTCGTGACGAGGTGGCCCGCATCGACTGGGCGCTGGCCGACATCTTGTCGCGACAGCCGCATTGTGGTGGAGCGTCGTTCGCGCGTAGGTGCCTATATTCCAGCGGCTTAGCACAGCCGAGTCTGCGCCGGACTGCCCCAACAATTCCCGGGCCCCTGTCGCAAGTGACAGTTCCCCAACCGCTACAATCGTGTTCAAGTTGCAAGGGTTGCCCTCCCAGTCCCTAGAAAAGCGGGGGAATGGTCTATTGGCTAGCCGTGGCTCACCCATGGCCAACACGGCTGCACTTGGCAAGCTTGATGATGTACAGTCAAGCTTCGGTCGCGAAGCCCAATGGAACGCGGTAGCCCTCAATTATTTTAGAGAGCGTTTTTCGCAATGGAGAAAAGAACATGACCAGGACTTGCACGAGACGGTTTTTGTCGACGGCGCTTTCGTTCCTGCTCGTCACTGCGACCCTGCCGTTCGAGGCGGGAGCTCAATCGGCGCCGCCGGCCTCGACGGGCTATTCCGGACAAGGCGCGCCATTGTCGGCCGACGAGTTGCAACAACTGGTTGCGCCCATCGCGCTGTATCCCGATGCTCTGGTAGCGCAGATCCTTGGCGCCGCGACCTTTCCCGATCAGGTTGCTGCCGCCGACAATTGGCTTCACAAAACCAGAATCTTACCGGCAACACCCTGATGCAGGCGGTAAATGCGCAACCCTGGGATCCCAGTGTGAAGGCGCTCACACAATTTCCTTCGGTGCTCGACAACTTGGCGAAGAACCTCAGTTGGACATCGTCATTGGGCGAGGCGTATGCCACCCAGTCTGCCGAAGTGATGTCGGCCATCCAGGTGTTGCGAGCCAAAGCTCTAGCTGCCGGCAACCTGAAGTCGGGGTCGCAGATTGTCGTCGTGCAGCAGTCGCCGCAGACCATCGTGATTCAATCTGCGAATCCGCAGGTGGTATATGTCCCCGTGTATAACCCCGCGGTAGTTTACGGCTATCCCTATGTCACTCCGGGGTACAGCACCGCTGCGGTGGTGACCACCGGCGTGCTTGCGTTCGGAGCGGGCATCGCGGTGGGCGCGATGATGAGCAGTGGATGTTGCGGGTGGGGATATAGCAGTTGGAATTGTGGCTGGCACGGCGGCACCGTGGTGTACGGGGGTACCGCTACTACGGAAACACCGCCTGGCACGGTGGCTACTATGGTTCCAGTGCCTCTGCCTATGGCGCCACGGCTCCGCGCATGCCAGCTCTGGCTATAACCCGTCCACCGGGACTTATGCACGTGGTGCCACAGTCTCCAACGGGTACGGCAGCCAAAGCGTCGGTCAAGCCTACAACCCAAGAACCGGGGCGTACGGCCAGACTGAGCAAGGTTCCAATGCCAATGGGAGCTGGGGCAGCTCAACGGTTTCGAAGAACGGCAACACGGCCTACAGCCAACATCAAACGACCTCGCAAGGAACGACGGGACAAGTGCACACCACCAACGGTGGCTCGGCTTATGGCGCTTCGGGTAAGTACAACAGCGGCGCGGCAGGGGAGACCGCAAACGGCAACAAGTATGCGACCGCGAACGGCACCCAATACAAGAACACGGGGAGCGGCTGGGAGAGCGACAAGGGCGGAAGTTGGAACAGCGTCCAGAAACCCAGCTCCAGTTCCGCTGCCAGGTGGGGAGGGCAGGAAAAAAGCGGCGGGTCGTCCGCCTTCGGCGGAGAGCGGCGGCTGGGGATCAAGGTCGGAAAGTTCCCGCGGTTGGTCAAGCCGCGGCGGGGGCGGTGGTTGGGGCGGCCGCAGGTGAAGCTAGATACGACCAACGAAGGCAAAGTCCTGAACAGTGTCGACAGAATGTTCTAGAGCTAAGTTGTGGAGGGTGGTCATGTTGGACGGAAACCGCAGAGTCGTTAGCTCAAACTGGTTGCTATTTATAGGTCTGGCCGTCTTTCTGACGCTCACCGCCTGCAGCAAGCCCGACGCGCCGCCGTACAAAACGTTTGCTTCAGCCGACGAAGCCGGCAATGCATTGTTGGAAGCGGGAAAGTCAGGAGATCAAAACAAGCTGCTGGCGATCTTCGGCCCGGACTCGAAGGAGCTTATCGCCTCTGGCGATGCCGTGCAAGACAAAGCCGTGGTCGATCGGTTCGTAACTGCCTACGGCGTGATGCACCGCTGGCGCAAGATGCCGGACGGTTCCCAGGTCCTGCTGGTCGGAGCTGAAAATTTCGCCTTCCCGATTCCATTGAAGAAGAATGGGCCGGCCAGTGGTTCTTCGACACCACTGCCGGAAAAGATGAGATTCTCGCGCGCCGCATCGGTAGAAATGAACTGGGCGCCATCAATGTTTGCGGTGCGCTGGCCGATGCTCAGGCCGCCTACTTCTCACAGAGCAAGAAACAATATGCCGTGAAGTTCATCAGTGACACCGGCAAGCACGACGGTTTGTACTGGGAGCCAGCGGAAGGGCAGCCTAACAGCCCGCTGGGACCTCTAGTGGCGTTCGCGACCAGCGAGGGTTATAGCACAAAGCCGAATTCGCATGCTCCTTTTCGCGGCTATTTCTACCATATGCTGACCAAGCAGGGCAGTCACGCACGAGGCGGCGCGAAAGATTACATGGTCAACGGAAAAATGGTCGGTGGTTTCGCCTTTGTCGCCTATCCGGCTGAATACGGTAACTCCGGAATCATGACGTTCATGATCAACCAAGATGGCATACTTTTTCAAAAGGACTTGGGGAAGTCCACGGCGGAGGCTGCCACGGCGATAACCCAATTCGACCCAGATGACACTTGGACTCCGGTCGAGCGATAGGCGGCTTACTTCGAACAGTAAGGAGACGAACAATGCGAAAAGAGACCCGGTCGAGAATAGCAATGGCAGGCATGGTATTGGTAGCTGCCGTCGTGGGGTGCGGTGCAGCGCTGGCGCAGGATGTAACCACCAACTCCATGCCAGGGGCCGACTTCACCAAGTACCACACTTATAAGTGGGTCACAATAGAGGGCGCCACATATCCAAATCAGATTGTAGACCAACAGATCAAGGATGCGATCGATTCTCAGTTGGCGGCAAAAGGATTGACCAAGACCACCGACGACAAGGCCGATCTCTATGTCGGCTATCAGGTCTCGCTAAGTCAGCAGACGCAGTGGAACGCGTACGGGATGGGTGGGGGCCTCCGCTGGGGCGGCGGCATGGCCACTGCTCAAAGCTCGACCATCAACACCGGAACGCTTGTGCTGGATATGTATGACCCTTCAACCAAGCAACTGGTTTGGACCGGACGTGCAACGAAGACGATCGATCCTAACAACAGCCAGGAAAAAAAGCAGAAGAATCTCGACAAGGCTATGCAAAAGTTATTGAAGAACTTTCCACCCAAGTAAAAAAGAGTGATTCATGGATCCGCAGAACAACTTGAGAGGATACCGATGAAAAACAAAGTGCAGCATGGATTCACAGCTCTGCTATTGGTTCTAGCTGGTGCAATAAGCCTCTCCTTTGTCGACGCGCAGAATCCGGAGTTGCAGAAGCGTGTCGCCGACGTCAAACAGTCGCTCGCGGCAAACAAGCAGGCGCTCGCACAATACACCTGGGTCGAGCAGGTGACGATCAGCCTGAAAGGCGAGCAGAAAAAGCAGGAGCACTTTCAGGTGCGCCTTGGCCCGGATGGAAAGCCACAAAAGGCCTCGCTTGACCCGCCCCCACCCGACGCCTCGTCTGACCAGGGAGGGCGGCGGGGCCGCGTGAAACAGCACGTGGTCGAAAAGAAGAAGGAAGAGTACAAGGACTATGCGGACCAGATGAAAGAGTTAGCCCAGCAGTACGTGCCGCCAAGTAAGACATTGCTGGAGCAGGCCTATCAGAAGGGAAATATTGCCCTGAGTCCGGTAGCAGGTGCTCCCGGCCAACTTCAATTGGTCATTCATAACTACCTCAAACCGAATGATTCGTTGACCCTGGTCTTCGACAAAACGCAAAAGGCGATTGTTGCGGTTCAAGTCGCCTCCTATATGAGCGACCCGAAGGATGCGATGAACTTGACGGTTCAGTTCAGCAGCGTACCGAACGGACCCAACCACGTCTCCAGCATGGTGATCGACGGCGTCAGCAAGCAGTTGAATGTTGCCATTCAGAACTCGAATTATCAACATCTCTGAGCTTCCGTTTTAATGACGTGATCGCCGAAAGCCGGGAGGTGATCTTTACGAGCTGGTGCTTACTCCCTTCTGTGGTGCGGTGGCAAATGGGACCGAATAATCAGGGATGCAAAAATAAGATCGATCCTACGATGGTCGTCGTCACCAATTAGCCCTTCCGAACCGGTGTCCGGCAGTATGCCAGGAGCGTCGTGCGATCCTCCGTGTAGCCGCAGGAGTGGGCCCTGACATTCGTGACTGGCTGCGAGGCAGGCGGATCGATGGTGCCGTTCCCGTTGCCATTTACGGTGAGACGGGCCAGCAGCGCGGTCGGCTCGCCGTTCTGCGCCACGCCCGGACCGGCCCCATCGATGATGATGTTGGCGCCGTTCAACCGCGCCGGGAATTGAAGCCCGGTGATGACGTGGAGCGCGGCCTGATTGATGGTGATGATGCCGCGCACGTCCACGCGCGGGTCGTAGATATCGGCCTTGCCGACGATATCGACGCGAATTCCTGGGATGCCGTTGGCGAAGCGCGTCTGGTCCCAGATCAGGTTGAGGTAGCTGTAGGCGCGCCCGGAGATCGTACAGCTCGGCTTCCAGTTCGGGTCCTGCTGGTTCTGCAGCGGATATTCCGCAGGCTGATCTGGCGTGCCAACGCGCGTATTCCAGAACACCCAGGACCGTCCGCCCTGGCCGCGTCCGCCGCGCGTGTCGAAGGACTAGTAATTAAACGAAGGCGACAAGGCTCCGGGTGACAATTTTCAACTGTTAGGCCTTACTTCAACTTTTGGGCCCAGAATTGTCATCCCGAGCGGAGCGAAGCGCAGCCGAGGGATCTGCGGTTCTTCCGTGACCCACCAGACACGGCAATTCAGGAATTGCTCTAGAATGAAGAAGCGATGATCCTGCCGTTCGTCCGCGAATTCTTTGCGGACGTGGAGAAACTACCTAGCTTTACGCGCGCGGTAACCCAGGTGAAGGGTGGCGTCGGCCGCACACGTGTCTCCGGACTCACACCTACGGGCAAGGCGCTGTTCTATCCGCTGCTGCACCGCGCCCTCTCGCGTCCCCTGATGGTGCTGGTGAACGACAACCGCGCCGTCGACGAGATGCTGCCGGTCATTCGCTCGCTGGCCGAGCTCAGCGGCGCGCCGCCGCCGGACTCGGTCGTGGCGCTGCCCGCCTACGACGTCTTGCCGTTCGAGAACCTCTCGCCCCATCCCGAGATCCAGGAAACCCGCGCCGCCGCTCTCTGGAAGATTGCCACCGGGTCGGCGGAGATCGTCATTGCGCCGGTGGCCGCGAGCGCCATGCGCCTGCGCGACGCCGGCTTTTACGCCGATCTGGCCAAGGTCGTGCGCCGGGGAGACATGCTCGATCCCGACCGCCTGCTGCAACACCTGCGCGCGGTCGGCTACAACCAGGTGGACATCGTGCAGATGCCGGGCGAGTTCGCGCATCGCGGCGGCCTCGTCGACGTCTACTCGCCGGAACTCGACCGCCCCGTGCGCATCGAGCTGTTCGGCGACGAGATCGAGTCCATTCGCAAGTTCGATCCGGAGACACAGCGCTCCGCCGCCGTCGCCGACGAGGTTGTTCTCCTCCCGCTCACCGAAACTCCGGTCGATGAAGAGACGCTTTCGGCCATCAACGCGCGGCTCACCGGCGAGCGCCTGGAGGGCAGCTCCGAGCTGATCGAGCGCGCGGTCCGCGCCACCGGCGTCTCCGTCTTTCCGGGATGGGAGTTGTACGCCCCCATCGCCGCGGCAACCGAGACCTTGTTCGATCTGATGCCGCGGGCCGTTGTCCTTCTGGACGAGCCCGACCTGCTGGACGAGACGTGCGATGCGTGGTGGACGAAGCTGACGGGCGCGCACGAGCGCAGCCTGGTGGGCAATCTGGTGCGCCCCGAAGAGCTGAGCCTGTCGCCTGAGCTTTGGCGCGAGCGATTGCAGCGATGCACCGCGATTTCCGTCGAGCAGCTTGGCATCGAAGGCGGCGAAGATGCTGAGCACCTGGTATTGCAAACGCAGCCCACGACGCGCTTTCACGGCTCGGTCGCCGCGATGGCCGAAGAAGTCGAGCGGCTTACGCGCGACGGCAAGCGGGTGATGTTCGCGGTTTCCAGCACCGGCGAAGTCGAGCGCCTGGCCGACGTCTTCAACGAGTACAACCTGTCATTCCGTATCGGCAGCCGCACGCCCAAGCCCGGCAGCGAGGTCTTCGTCGAGGAATCGACCTACTTCGCCGAGGAGATCGCCGCAACCACCATCGTGAAGGCCTACGTGCCCGAGGGCGTCGCCGTGCCGGAGGCGAACTTCGTCCTGTTCGGCACACGCGATCTCTTCGACGAGTCGGAGGTCTCGCTCGGCCGGCCGCAGCGGCAGAAGTCGAAGGTCTCGGCATTCCTCTCCGACTTCCGCGACCTCGCCATTGGCGACTACGTAGTGCATGTCGAGCACGGCATCGGCCAGTACCAGGGCCTGCGGGAGATTCCGCAGGAAGACGGCAGCGCCGCCGAATTCATGGTGCTGGAGTACGCCGAAGGCGCGCGGCTTTACGTGCCGCTGACGCGCCTTGACCTGGTGCAGAAGTATCGCTCGTCCGAAGGCGTGAAGCCGGTGCTGAACCGGCTGGGCACGCAGCAGTGGCAGAAGACCAAAGCCCGCGTGAAGAAGGCCATGAAGGACATGGCCGAGGAGTTGCTGAAGCTCTACGCCGCGAGGAAGACAGCCCAGGGCCACGGCTTCGCTCCGGACACCGAATGGCAGCACGAGTTCGAGGACAGCTTCGAGTTCAACGAGACCGAAGACCAGATGAGCGCCATCATCGACGTGAAGCACGACATGGAGTCACCGACGCCGATGGACCGCCTGCTGTGCGGCGACGTCGGCTACGGCAAGACCGAAGTCGGCATGCGCGCGGCGTTCAAGGCGGTCAGCGACAATCGCCAGGTCGCGGTGCTGGCGCCGACAACCGTGCTGGTGTTCCAGCATTACAATACCTTCCGCCAGCGCTTCGCGGCGTTCCCCATCAAGATCGAGATGCTCAGCCGCTTCCGCTCTCCCAAGCAGCAGAAGGAGACGCTCGCGAAACTCGAAGCCGGGCAGGTGGACATTGTCATTGGCACCCATCGCGTGCTGTCGAAGGACGTGAAGTTCAGCGACCTCGGGCTGGTGATCGTGGACGAAGAGCAGCGCTTCGGCGTGCGCCACAAAGAGCGGCTGAAGCAGTTGCGCAAAGAAGTTGACGTGCTGACGATGTCGGCCACACCGATTCCGCGCACGCTGCACATGTCGCTGCTGGGGCTGCGCGACATGAGCGTGATCGAGACGCCGCCGAAAGACCGCATGGCGATTCAGACCGTCGTCGCCGCCTGGGACGAGAAGCTGCTGCGCTCGGCCATCGAGAAGGAACTGGAACGCGGCGGGCAGGTGTACTTCGTCCACAATCGCGTGGAGAGCATCTACGACATTGCCGACAAGATTCGCGAGATGGTGCCCAGCGCGCGAATCCTCGTCGGACACGGACAGATGCCGGAGAGCGAGCTGGAGAAGGTGATGCTCGCCTTCATGCGTCACGAGGCCGACATCCTGTTGGCGACCACCATCATCGAGAACGGGCTCGATATTCCGCTGTGCAACACCATCATCATCAACCGCGCCGACCGGCATGGGTTGTCGGAGCTGTATCAGTTGCGCGGACGCGTCGGCCGCTCGGAACGGCGCGCCTATGCGTATCTGCTGATCCCTCCCGATCGCGAGCTTAGCGAACTGGCGCGCCGACGCCTGGCAGCGCTGAAGGAATTCAGCGACCTCGGCGCAGGGTTCAAGATCGCCGCGCTCGATCTGGAGTTGCGCGGCGCCGGCAATCTGCTTGGCGGCGAGCAGAGCGGGCACATCGAGGCTGTCGGCTTCGAGCTGTACACCACCATGCTGGAGCGCACGGTCCGCGAGCTGAAGGGCGAAGTCAGCGAAGAGACGCCCGAGACGCAGCTCAATCTCGGCCTGAACATTCGCATTCCTGCCGACTACATTCGCGAGGAGAATCAGCGCCTGCGCATGTACAAACGCATTGCGGGGGTCGAATCGGAGTCGCAGCTTGAAGATGTCGCGGGCGAGCTGGGCGATCGTTACGGCACGCCTCCGCCGCCGGTGCGCAATCTGCTGGAGTACGCCGCACTGAAGCTGCTGTCGCAGCGCATCGGGGTGGCGCAGATCGAGCGCCGGCGCGAGGCGGTGAGCATTCGCTTCACGAGAAAGCGTCGGTCGATCCCGAACGGCTGGCGCGCTTCGTCGCTAGCGAGCAGGGAACGCAGTTCACGCCCGCCGGCGTGCTGAAGTTTTCGCTGAAGGAAAAGCAGCCCGAGCAGGTGCTGGTACGATTGAAGGCGCTGCTGGAGCAACTGGCCGGCGAGCAGCAGCCGGTGGGCTAGCAGCAGCGGTAGCCAAGCAGCCGCCGGTGACAGCCGATGGCCTAGCAACTGCCGGCGGCGTGGCAATCGGGGATTGCCTTACATTGAATTGTCATCCCGAGCGGAGCAATCTTCTAGTTGTCGTCCCGAGGGCAGCAATTTTCGTTTGTCATCCCTCGGCTCCGCTCGGGATGACAAAAATAAAAGGGCGATTGTGCGGCACGACTGGCGATTGTGCGACTGAAGTCGTGCCCTGATACAAAGCGTGTCCATTCGATCAATTCTTATCGAAGATAATGAGAGTCCTATGAAAGGAATCGAGCGTTGATCAAACACTTCGTTGCTGCACTAGCGTGCGCTCTTCTGCTCTCTCCGCTCACTATGGCAAGGAATTCCGCATCCGCGGACCCCGCTCCTGCGCCCGATTACGACAAGCTGGTCGACGCCTACTTCGACCAGTACTTCACCTTTCACCCCACGTCGGGCACCGCCGCCGGCTTCCATCAGTACGACAACTCGCTGGAGGACTACTCGAGGAAATCCGTCGACGCGCAGATTGCGTTCCTGAAGAGCGAACGTGAGAAGTTTGCCGGCGTCCCGACGGCCGGGCTCAGCCCGGACCAGCGTGCCGACGTGCAGATCCTGCTGAGCGACATCGATTCGCAACTGCTCGACCTGGAAGAAATTCGCGGATGGCAGCGTAACCCGGACGGATATACCAGCAGCCCGACGTACTCCATCTTCATCCTGATGAGCCGCAACTTCGCGCCCTCCGACCAGCGCCTGAAGTCGGTCATCGCGCGCGAGCAGAAGATGCCCGCCAATTTCGCGGCTGCCAAGTCCAACCTGAAAGACGTCCCCAGGGTCTACACCGAAATCGCGCTGGAGCAAATGCCGGGCATCATCAGCTTCTTCCAGAACGATGTGCCCGCCGCCTTCAAAGGTGTCACCGACCCGAAGCTGCTGGCCGACTTCAAGGCCTCGAACGACAAGGTCATCTTCGAGCTCCAGCGCTATCAGGACTTCCTGAAGAGCGACCTGCTGCCCATCTCCAATGGCGACTTCCGCCTCGGGCCGGAGCTGTATCGCAAAAAGCTGCTCGATAACGAAATGGTCGATATCCCGCTCGACCGCCTGCTGCAAATCGGCTACGACGACCTGCACAAGAACCAGGCGGAGCTGAAGCGCGTGGCCGCGCAAATCGACCCGAACGAAACCCCCGGAGCAGGTTCTGGAGCAACTGGAGCAGGACCATCCCCAGCCCGACCACTTGCTGCAAGCCTTCCGCGATACGTTCAACGGGCTGGTGCAGTTTATCGATACGAAGCACATCGTGACGCTTCCTTCGCCGGTGCGGCCCATCGTCGAGGAGACCCCGCCGTTCGGACGCGCGCTCAGTTCCGCCTCGATGGACACCCCCGGCCCCTACGAGAACAAGGCAACGGAAGCCTACTTCAACGTCACCTTGCCCGAACCCTCCTGGTCGCCCGCAAAGACCAGGAGCTGGATGGAAGGCTTCAATCGCGGCACCATCATCAGCACCGCGGTCCACGAGGCCTATCCCGGACACTACACGCAGTTTCTCTGGGTGAAGCAGGCGCCGTCGAAGATCCGCAAACTGACTGGTTGCGGCTCCAATTCCGAAGGCTGGGCGCATTACAGCGAGCAGATGATGCTCGACGAGGGCTACGGCAACGGTGATCCGAAGTTGCGCATCGGCCAACTGCAAGATGCGCTGCTGCGTGACGCGCGCTACATTGTCGGCATCCAAATGCACACCGGCAAGATGACGCTGGACGAAGCGACGCAGTTCTTCATCAAGGAAGGGCATCAGACGCCGGCCGTGTCCGAACGCGAGGCCAAGCGCGGTACCTCCGACCCGACGTATCTGGTGTACACGCTGGGCAAGCTGGAGATCATGAAGCTGCGCGCCGACTACAAGCAGAAGATGGGCGGCAAGTTCAGCCTGGAGCAGTTTCACAACGAGTTTTTGCAGCAGGGCGATCCGCCCATCAAGATCATCCGCGCAAAGATGCTGGGCAATGACAGTCCGGTGTTGTAAAGGCAGTGGTCAGTGGTCAGTGGAGACATGGCATTGGCATTGATGTGGGGCATTGGCTTTAAAGTGAGGTTGGCGTTGATGTGAAGATTGGCGTTGATGTGAGGCACTGGTTTTGAAGGGGCACGGCTTCAGCCGTGCCGAAAACGCATTCTCTTTTTGTGTTGTCATCCCGAGCGGAGCCCGGAGGGCGGAGCCGAGGGATCTGTGGTTCGCCCCGAGCACCGATGCTCTGCGGGCCAACCGCAGGTCCCTCGGCTCCGCCGCTGAAGCGGCTCCGCTCGGGATGACAACTTCATAAGAGGTGTAGTTGTTTTTTCGCCCCTGAGAGGTGAGGCCTTGCTCTTGATGTGTGCTCAGCATGACAACTCCATAAGAAGTGAGTTCTTCTTTCGCGAGGGCTAATGGCGCAGAAAGCAGTTCGCAAGGCGGTCTTCCCCGCCGCGGGGCTGGGCACGCGTTTCCTGCCGGCATCGAAGGCGATGCCCAAGGAAATGATCCCGCTGGTCGACAAGCCCGTCATCCAGTACGGGGTCGAAGAGGCGGTCGCGTCCGGCTGCGACGAAATCATCATTGTTACCGGCCGCGGCAAGAGCGCGATCGAGGACCACTTCGACATCAGCTACGAGCTGGAAAAAGTGCTGGAAGCCAAGGGCAAGACCGCACTGCTGGAGGTGGTGCAGCGCATTGCCCGTCTGGCCAAAGTCGCTTACACGCGGCAGAACGAGGCCAAGGGACTCGGCCATGCCGTTCTCATGGCGCGCGAGCTGGTTGGCGACGAGCCCTTCGCCGTCATCCTTCCCGACGACATCATCGATGCGCAGGTGCCCTGCCTGAAACAGATGATCGACGTCTACAACGAGACTGGCGGGTCCGTGATCGCGACGCAGGTGGTGGAAGGCAAGGCGATCTCAGCCTACGGCGTGCTCGACGTGAAGCCGGTCGGCGGCAAGTGGGGCGATCGGCTGTTCGAGGTGAAAGACCTCGTCGAAAAGCCGAAGCTGGAAGATGCGCCGTCAAAGCTGGCCATCATCGGCCGCTACATTCTCACGCCTGCGATCTTCGAGATGATCGCTTCCACCAAACCAGGCGCCTTGGGAGAGTTACAGCTCACGGATGGAATCAAGGGACTGTTGAAAAAGGAGAAGGTCTACGGCTATACCTTTGAAGGCAAGCGCCACGACGCCGGCGACAAGCTCGGATTCCTGAAGGCCACGGTGGAGTTCGCGCTCAAGCGCGACGATCTGGGCGAGGAATTCCGGGCGTATCTAAAGACGCTGGAGCCGTGAATCCGCTGCACAGATAGAGCGGCGCTTTTCAGCTTCCCGCCGTTTTCGAATTACGCTAAACGCCAGCCTGAAGGGCTGGCTCTGCCCGTCGGAAACGCCTTACAGCGTGTCCTGCTTGCCGTGCGTCTGGATCATCACGGTTCCGAAGCGCGTCCCTGAGCCGTGCGGTTCAATGGAAACCAGGCGTTCGTCGTCGCTGGTGCCGGCTTTGATTTCCCAGCCCTCGCCGCTGCTGTCCGAGCAACTCAGGCTCTTGTCCTTGTTTTCGCCGTGGACTGACATATGAACGTCGGAGCCGCCGTTGTGACCCTTGCAGGTCAGCGTGGCGCCGAAATGCTTCATCTTGTCTTCGTAGAATGCCTTGACCTTATCCGGCGAATCGTCGGTCTCGTACTCGGCGGCGATCACCTTCAGGCCGAAGCCGGTCGCACCCAGGTTGATGTTGGCGGAATGGCTGTCCCCGTTGTCCGCAGGACGAAGGTGGGCACCAGGATACACCGGAATGCCATTGTCGGCGGCCTTCTCGCCGGTGTTCACCTTCAGATTGGCGAACGGGGTCTGGATATCGACCTTCTCGTTATTCTTGTCCTTGTCGTTTACGTTCACACTGCATGCGCCCAGAAGCAGCAGCATGACCACTGTAACAAGCGCTGTTAGAAAGCTTTGAATTATGCGATGCCTCATCGTGTATTGTCCGCGGCCTACCCTCGGGAAACGTAGTACGGCTGCGGCCTCCGCTGAATAAGAATACGTCTTCCGGGCAGAAATGGTTCCATCTGACGTTTTTCGCTGCGCGACTCCCGATAGCGCCGTAGGCACGACACAGGGTAGCCCAGCGCTTCAGCGCTGGGTCAGCCGATCCAAAATGATCCTGAGTCGCGTAGCGACGCCACGCGTGAGCACGCGGCTTAAGCCGCGTGGGTCTTGTGTCGTCCCTACGGGACTCGTACTTCGCTTGCGCGTTTCCCAGCGCTGAAGCGCTGGGCTACCCTATGTCGCGCCTACGGCGCTGTTCATTCACCAAGCTCGCCGCGTCAACCGCAATTTCCGCATCGTCACCGAAGCCCTCCAGCCACACAACGTCGGGCTCGCGCCGAAACCAGGTCATCTGCCGCTTGGCGTAATTGCGATGTCCTTGCTGTGCGGCGGCGATCGCCTGCTCCAGCGTCAGCTCGCCTCGCAAGTATTGCCTCGCCTGCTGGTATCCCAGCGAGTTGAGCGGCATTGTCGCGCCTCGCCATAGCGCTCGAGCAGCGATTCGTTTCCTCGACCAGGCCGCTGTCAAACATTGCCTGGGCGCGCAGAATTGATGCGCTCGTAAAGCTTCTCCCGAGGCGGATTCAGCCCGATCCGCAGAATGCGAAAGCCGCGCAGCGGATCGCGTCCGCGCTGCCTCCACAATTCGCTCATGCGTGCCGCGACGCCAGGCAGACTTCGATTGCGCGAATCAGCTTGGGCGCATCGTTGGCGTGGATGGTAGCGGCCGCAGCAGGATCGAGCCGGCTCAGCAAGCGGTGCAGATAATTCGGCCCACGTTCGGCGCTCGCTGGCGAAGCCGCTCGCGCAATTCCTCTGAGCGTTGCGGGCCAGGAAACAGCCCCTCCAGCAGCGCCCGCAGATAAAGTCCCGTCCCTCCCACCACAATTGGCAACTTCCCTCGCTCGGCGATCTCGTCAATGACGACCCTCGCCTGGCGCGAATAGTCGCCTGCAGTAAAGGGCTCGTCAGGTTCGGCAACATCGAGCAGATGATGAGGAACGAGCGCGCGCTGTTCGCGCGTCGGCTTGGCGGTCCCGATGTCGAAGTTGCGATAAACCGCAACCGAGTCGCAACTGACAATCTCGCCGGAGAACTGCTGAGCAAGCCCGATCGCGAGCGCGGACTTGCCCGATGCCGTCGGTCCAAGAATGACCACCAGCAGCGGTTCCGGTTGCGGAGCCGTCTTCATGAGCGGCGCGGAAGGCTCATCGCGCGCCCCAGGGAATGGTCTTGCCGAAGCGGAGAAACGCCAGGCCGAGGATGAACAGCGCAATCGCCAGCAGCCCGATCACTTTGCGGCGATCGCGCGACGAGCGCGCGTTGCCGCTCAACTTCGCGCTCTTCGGGGCGCAGAGAAGTAGATCGGCGATTCTCCACAGCCCAATTTTACGCGAGAGCTCCCGGCGCGCGGCTACTCCAGATCGCCTTTGCCCGGGTTGTAGTAGAAGTGGAAGCGCAGGCCAGGTAAGGCCCGTGAAATTCGCTGGGCAGCGGCGCGAAAGGAACGGAAGCGGTAATCCCGCCCCAAGCCGCGCGATCCAGAGAGACATCGCCGGAAGGCCCGATGATCTTCATGCCGGCGACCTTGCCGTCCGGCAGGATGACAAACTCGATCGACACCTTGCCCTTCTTCAGCAGCGGCGGGCGCGCTTCTTCCGGGATCAGGTTGTACCAGTTCATCCGCACCGCCTCCAGCACGCGCGAGAGATAGGGGCCGAAATCGACGCCCTGGGTGTCGCTGAGGACTTCCAGATTCCCCTGCATCCGCGCTGGCCCGCCGGGCCCGGCGCCGTAATCGCCGCCGCCACCAACTGGCGCCGCTGCCACGCCCTGCCGGCAACCGCGCGCGCCGCCTGCTCAATCGACGAGCCCGGCGACATGATCACTCCAAAATTGGCCGGGAATTTCGGCGTTCCCTGTTGCTGCGAAGGCAGCCTCGGATTGTCCTGCGGAACCGCAGGCTGGAGCTGCGCCATCTGCTGGCTTGTCCCTGGTTCTGCTGCTGCTGAGGCGCTGCTGTTGCGCCGGTGCGGCGTCATCTGAGCCTGCTGCTCCGGCGGCGCGGACGGCAGCTTCGGCGGACCGGCGCGCTTCAATTCCTCCAGCGTCTTTCTTGTCGAGCGTGGGATGCCGGCTCTCCGCAATGCGGTTCTTGTCGGACAGCACGTCGGTCTTGGGCGCGGCCTTCGGCGCCTTCTGCATGTCCGGCGGCAGGTCGAGATAGGTCATCTGCTGATTGCGCATCAGGTCGTCAGGCGAGATCAGCACAATGCCTTTATGCCGGGGAAGATCTTCGGCGTCAAAAACAGAAACATCACCACCGCCAGGTGGACGGCGACCGAGATCCAGAACGCCTCGCGCATGCGCGAGCGCTCCAGATCGTCTTCCAGCTGGATGAGCAGATGGGGCGTGACTCGGCGCCGACGAATGCGTGCGCATCCGGCAGCGCAAGCTGGCCGTCTTCCCGCGGGGGATGGGACTGGTCGATCTGGCGGGGTGAGGATGGAAGACATCCGTATTTCGCTGATCAAGTACGCAGCTGGAGTCGACGTACATTAGACGCCCCTCGACCCGACGAAGCAAAACTTCCTGGGGATGGCGCAACCCTAGTAAACCCGGGAGTCTGTGCTAGTTCTCCTGCTTCTATTTTCGCATACGCAACGCCCTATTAGCGATTCACCCGCAGGGGCGCGAGAGTTCCACAAATCTCCGGTAAACTGATGAATGTGAAGGCTGTCATCGTCGGCACCGCGGGCCATATCGACCACGGCAAGAGTGCGCTGGTCCGCGCGCTTACCGGCATCGATCCCGACCGGCTGGAAGAAGAGAAGCGGCGCGGCATCACCATCGATATCGGCTTCGCCAACCTGGACCTCGCCGCGCCGTCGGGCGAGACTATCCGCGATCGGCTTCGTCGATGTGCCCGGCCACGAGCGCTTCGTCCGCAACATGCTGGCCGGCATCGGCGGCATCGACCTGGTGTTGCTGGTGATTGCCGCCGACGAATCCATCAAGCCGCAGACTCGCGAGCACTTCGACATCTGCCGCCTGCTCGCGGTGCGACGTGGCATCACCGTGCTCACCAAGTCCGACCTGGTGGACGCCGACACGCTTGGACGTCGTGCGCATGGAGGCGGCCGAGTTCCTGCGGGGCTCGTTTCTCGATCCGGCGCACTCGCCCATCGTCGCGGTCAGCTCGCAGACCGGCGCAGGGCCTCGACCAGCTCCGCAACGAGCTGGCGCGCTTGGCCGCCGAGGTTCCGGCGAAGGACTCGACTGCCGTCTTTCGCCTGCCCATCGATCGCGTGTTCACGATGAAAGGCTTCGGCACGGTCGTGACCGGCACGCTGATCTCCGGCACCGTGCACAAGGATCAGGAGCTGCAGGTGCATCCCAGCGGCAAGCGGGTGCGCGTGCGCGGCGTGCAGGTGCACGGCGCCGCCGCCGAGCAGGCCATCGCCGGCCAGCGGACCGCGCTGAATCTCGCCGGGGTCGAAGCCGCGGAACTGGCGCGCGGCATGATGCTGACCCCCCCGCAACTGTTTCGTCCGGTCTCGCGGCTGAGCGTGACGCTCGATCTGCTGCGCTCAGCGAAGCCGCTGCGCGACCGTGCGCGCGTGCACTTCCACGCCTTCACGGCCGAGACCATCGCCGAGGTCAGCCTGCTGGGCGCCAAGCAGTTACAGCCCGGCGAGTCCGGGTCTGGCGCGGCTGAAGCTGGACGATCCGTTGCTGCTGCTGCCGGGCGACCGCTTCATCATTCGGCAGTTCTCGCCGGTGATCACCATCGGCGGCGGCCGGGTGCTCGATGCGGCGGAGCCGCCGCAGTCGCGCCCGGCTGAGGAACGGCTGGCATTTTCTGAGCAGCGTCGCCGATGCCGGCGCGCAGGAAACTTCTGTGGCGCGGGTGGCCCGGCGAGGCGCAGATGGCCTATCAATAGCCGATGCCGTCGCCGAAACTGGCTGGCTGCCGACGCAGGCGGAACGCGTTGCGCAAGAGCTCGGCTGCTCTGGCGCGATCTGCGCGGTTCGAGGACGTCTGCTCGCTTCGACGCGTCGTAGAGTCGCTGGGCAGAGAAATCTCGGCGAGCGTCGAACAGTTTCATCAAGGCGAATCCGCTGGTCAGCCGGGCATCAGCAAGGAAGCAATTGCGCGAACGCTGGGCTGCGCCCGGAAGTTTTTCGGCGGCGTTCTGGACAGCGCTGGTGCGCGACAAGAAATTGCAGGTAAACGGGCGAAGTGGTCCACGCGGCGGGCAAAGGCGTGGTGCTGCGCGACGACGAGGCCGAGTCGAAGGCGCAAATCGAGCGCGCCTTCCGCGACACGCGGGATTGAAGGTCCCGCTGCTGAAAGACGTGCTGGCGTCGCTGCCCGTCGACAAAGTTCGCGCGCAGAAAATTGTCACCCTGCTGCTGCGCGATCGCGTGCTGGTCAAGCTCGCCGACGATCTGGTCTTTCATCGCGACGCGCTGGACGCCATGCGCGCCCGCATCGTCGCGCAAAAGGCGAAGACGCCCGAAACTCAACGTCGGCACCTTCAAAGATCTCTTCGGCATCACCCGCAAGCACGCCATCCCGTTGCTGGAGTACCTGGACCGCGAGCGGGTGACGCGGCGCGTGGGGGATGAGCGGATCATCCTTTGAGACACGAATGCGGTCGCCGGGTGCCCCCGGTCTGGCGGTGTTTCCAGACCCGGGCCTTTCGGAGCCTCACGTCGCTATAACCTATAGACGCTGGGTTGATGGACGCGACGCGTAATATTAGCTTTCTGCCAACCTATGCGGCCAGTATTCGCCACCGCCGTTATTACGGCAGCAATGGCATCGATGCCGTGCTGGGGAAAAGCATTACCTCTCGACCAGCAGAACCAGGCCTCCCAATTCAACTTGACTGGCCTTGCTGACGACGAGCGGGCAATGATCGAATCGGCCTGTCGTAGCCAGCGAATGCTTCACGGTGCGGCCGCCTATCATGACTGCCTTAACCAGCAGGTTGCAGCACTGAAAGCCGGCCCCGCCAGACCATCGCTGGCAGACGCCTCCAGCGACGAACGCGGGATGATCGAGTCGGCCTGTCGCAACCAACGTTTGTTTCATGGTCCGGCTGCGTATTACGACTGCCTTAACCGGCAGGTCACAGCACTCAAAGCAATAAAGCATCGACCATCTCTGGCCGCGGCGTCCAGAGATGAAGCTGTGATGATTGAATATGCCTGCCAAAATCAGCGGCTTTTTCGCGGACCCGCTGCCTATTACGATTGCCTCAATCAACAGCTTTCAGCGCTCGAAGCTATCCCCGTTAAGCCGTCGCTGGCTGCCGTCTCGGCCGCTGACCGTGGCAGGATTGAGTCAGCTTGTCACAACCAGAGGCACTTTCACGGTCCCGCGGCCTACTACAGCTGTATCGATCAACAACTTGCTGCGCGGTCTCGCCGGCAGCTTGCAACCCCGGCTCCGGGCAACAAAGAGAAAGGCTCGCAAGGGCTCTCGAGTGTGGAAGTCGCTCGCAACGGGCAAGCTCGATCAGGAGTGCAGCAACGTTCATCGCCAAGCGCCGGGCAGATTGGAACCGCCGAGCAGCCGTCTCGCATGTCGCCTGAAGTTTCCAGTCAGGAACCCAGACGAGCACCCGGGAAGATTCCTTCGGAGATCGTGAGTAGCGAGGGACCCGCCGCCGCAGCAACCCCCGCCCCTACAGCAAGCCGGCCGTACGGCTTCGGAATATTCATTGTTGCTTCAGTTGCCGGTTGGTTGGTATGGCTTGCATATCGAGGCTCTCGAGGCGGCAAGTGTAAGAAATGCGGCAACACGTTTAGAGGACCGGCCAGATATTGCCCGAGCTGTACGGCGGATATTCGCGAGGAGGCCAAACGGGCGGACGATCATCGGCCGGATTCATCCCGCGAAGAAGCTGGAGAGCGGTTTCATTCGCCGAAGCGCGAGCCAGAAAGCGACTTCGACCCTTATATGGTCCTGGGGATCGCTCGGAACGCGAGCCAGGAAGAAATTCGCGCGGCCTACTATCGCCAGATGGCAAGCTACCACCCGGACAAAGTTGCTCATCTCGGAGAGGACCTTCAAGAACTGGCGAAGCGCAAGACTCAAGCCATCAATCGGGCATATGAAGAGCTAGTCAATGTGGTTTAGGCGGGTGCCCCACCCGAGCAACCGAAGCTCGGATGGGGCATCCCCGGCGTCAGCTGATTCGAGAGTTTGACGTCTTAG
>CAVTMX010000023.1:0-48638 GCA_963735915.1 uncultured Acidobacteriaceae bacterium
CGGTCGTGATGCTGATCTCTCGGTTGCGCGCCGCCTTCATCCAGACAATGCGCTCCAGGTACTGCTCGCGGGTGTAGTCGCGGAACATGGAGCTCAGCACGCGCGACGAGCCGCTCTGCACCGGCAGATGCACGTGATCGCAGAGCGTGGGCACGCTGTCGATCGCGTCGATGATGTCCCTGGTGAAGTCGCGCGGATGCGAAGTGGTAAATCGCACGCGCCGAATCCCGTTCAGTTCGCCGATCGCCGCCAGCAATTCCGCAAAGCTCTTCCTTCCAAGCGGGTCGCGATAAGAGTTCACGTTTTGCCCGAGCAGTTGGACGTCCGTGTATCCGGCATCGGCCATGCGCCGCGCCTCGTCCAGCACCGACTGCGACGTCCGGCTGCGCTCCTTGCCGCGCGTGTACGGCACCACGCAATAGGCGCAGAACTTGTCGCAGCCCTCGATGATGGTGATATATCCGCGATGCGGATTGCTGCGCGCGGTGAACTCGGTTTCGAAGGTCTGATCGGTTTCGCGGTCGTCGAGCCCGGTGACACGAGCGGCGCCCGCCTCGATCTGCACCAGCATCTCCGGCAGGTTGCGGTACGACGCCGAGCCGGCCACGAGCGACACATGCGGCGCGCGCTCGAAGATGCGCTCGCCTTCCTGCTGCGCCACGCATCCCAGCACGGCGAAGCGCTTCCCTTCCCGATGCAGCCGCTTGAAATCGGCCAGCCGATGGAAGACCTTCTGCTCGGCCTTGTCGCGGATGGAGCAGGTGTTGTAGAAGATCAGGTCCGCGTCCTCTTCCCGCTCCACCTGCCGGTAGCCCTGCAAGATGAGCGAGCCCACGACTTTTTCGGAGTCGTGGAAGTTCATCTGGCAGCCGAAGGTCTCGATGTAAAACGTTTTTTGCGCAGAACTCACAACCATCCTCGGGTGCCGTCCGAGCGCTCCTGTCACGCTGGGATGGGTTGAAGCCAGTATATCGCGGCCAGCAACGCATCATCCGCGGCGACCATCTCGCGCAGTGTCGAGCTGCGAGGTTCATGCCGCCGGTCCTGGCCCAGCTTTCGCCGGCCTCAGAATCGTCTTGCCTTCTTTCAACGGTTGAACTCTCGGCAGGATCTCCATGAGCCGCGCGACCGTCGCAGGATCGTGCGCCCACGCCGCGTTCGCCGCGATCTTAGGCGGAGATGACGGCACAGGAGCGGCTGGTATTCGCGGCGCAGTCGCCGGAGACGGGTGCCCTTTCCGCTCGCCGGCTTCTTCGAGCTTCAGTTCGGGCGCGGCGTCGCCGAGTTCAAATTCCTTCTCAAACTCGTCGTAGCTCTCGGCGACGGCCGCGTCCTCGTGCTGGCTGAAATCGACTCCATTGCTGAGGTTCAAGGTCGCAGTCTGGAGCGCGTACAGCACCAGTCCGGCGCGCTTGGTATCGACGCTGTTGTTCATGAGCGCATCCGCCACATGGCTCAAGGCCAGCTGGACGGAGTTGGCGTCCTCCAGCAGCGGCAGGTCCATGGGTATGTATTTCGAGTCGATGGAGGCTCTCAGGGCCATCTCGCACCGGCGCTCGGCGCGCAGCCGGCGCCCGAGATGGATGAGATGGAAGTGGCAATGTTTGCGCCCCCGCAACGCCAGCGAGCGGCAGAACTCGCCGTTGGTCATGATGTGTTCGCAGTGCCGCGGCTTTTTCGGCGCGACGGCCGGGCGCTCAGATTTGACCTTGCGACCTTGATTCTTTTGATTGCTGTTTGTTGATTTCTTTTCGGATGGATTCATTGCATTATTCCTTTGGCGAGCCACGCTGAGTTCTGCGCTTGGCTGCGATAAAAATATCTGCGAGGTCGGGCAGTTCCCTGCTGACAACCGACAACTGACAACCGATAACTGCTTCCGACCCCCTCCCCCTTTTCGCCAAGTAAGTCATTGATTCCAAAGAAGAGCCTCCCGCAAAAATTTGAGCCCCTATGACTTGCACGGAAACGTTTGAGCCCCAGCGACTTAGAGGAAGAAAAATGGCGACGGAAGGGTGGATGAGGCGATAGAAAGGCAGTCCGCAGACGAAGAACAACCGGCAACAACAACCCCCAAGACACAAATAGGGCAGGAGCGCCGGGGTGAAGGCGGATCCTACCCTAACAGGTCAGTATGGAAGGAGTGAGGAGCGAGAAGCAACGAAAAAACGGGAAATCCGCGCGACGATTCCCAATTAGGGAACGCGCTCAATTGTTGCGAATCAACTGACTCCGGGTGCCCCGGGTCTCGCGCTTTCGAGACCCGGGAGAATACGATGGATCACGGTTGTGAGGTTCTCCGCCCGATACACTTCAGCATCGGCACTCTCGATCTGAGTACCCGAAGACGAGAATCCCGGGTCTCGAACTGCGCGAGACCCGGGGCACCCGGCACTTCGGAGAACTGGCAGAGTTGTGGGAGAAGATGCATGACTAAGACAAAGGCAACGGTAGCTGCGACGGAGCGGCAAATCGATGCGGCTCTCGCCCAGGCGCGACGCTACGCTGCCAGCGACCGTCGCGTGCTGCGCGCGGAATACGAAAGAAGGCCCGACCTGATCAGCCTCTATTTAAATGACGGGATTCGTGTGTCGATACCTCGCAGCAAGCTGCAACGGCTTGAAAGGGCCGAGCCTGCAAAGGTGGCGGAGATCGAGATTCTGGGTCGCGGCACCGGACTGCACTGGCCGCCGCTCGACGTAGACCACTATGTCCCTGGTCTTTTGAACCGCGTGTTTGGTACCAGCCGCTGGATGGCAGAGCTGGGCCAGGCGCGGCGGCTCGGCCAACACCAAGGCAAAAGCAGCAGCAGCCCGTGCCAACGGCAGAAAAGGCGGCCGGCCAAAGCGACACGTCGCGTAAAGCGTTGCCGTCGCAAGCGGAACTGGCGGCTTTAGAAGAGAGGCAGCTAGCCTCGCTTCGGTGTTTTGGCCACGGAGTCGAGTAGCGCCTCCCCCCTATGCGGGATGGCCGTGTAGAAGCCCTTTTTAGGGGAGTTGATAAACCTCTCCTTTGCCAGCTCGGCCGCGCGCGCACGGACCTGATTCTCAGGCAGGCCGCTGTTGGCAGACAGTTCCGCGACAGACACCTCGCCCTTCAGCGTCTCGTCCATCTGGGCGGCCACCGCGCGCGCCGCCAATGTTAGGCGGAGTTTTTCGCGTGGCGTCAACTTCGGGTTGTTGAAATGAACGTTACCCTTCTTGTCGAGCACACAGTGTTCCAGCGCCTTCGTAGCAATAACTTCAAGCCTGCTCTTGAGGGCGTCATCGTCAACGATAAACTTCTTCCTAATCTCATCGATGCTCATCGGCCAGATCTCCTAGTTGCCCTCGCCACTACCGTGAAATTTCCGGCCCGGTACCAGTCTTGATTGCTGATGTCGGGATCGCATCCTGCCGTCTTTAAGCGCTGTGCCAAGTCGTTACGCTTCTCTGGCGAGTTGGTTAACCTCAGAATGTGTCTACCAAGAAGGTCGCTCGGCACGCGGCCGTCCCCGACCTGCACGAGGATCGTCCGGCTCTCCTGTTTAGCCAGCGCCATCCCGGCCTCTATGTATACATTGGCACGGGCCTGAAACCCGGTTTCACGGTCGAACTCGTCGTCGTCCGCACAAAGCTCGCGTCGCAGCTGCACCTCCTCATCAGGCGACAACAAGACCACGACCGCTTGTGCCATCTCGAATATCTTGCCTACGATCTCACCAACGTAAGGCGACGCCATTCCGGTAGCCTTCGAACCCTCGCTCCACTCAATCGGATTGAGCTTTAAGGCTCGAAGAAAACTGAACATGCTGTCTCGCAGTGCTTGATCTCGTCCGTAGGCCACCATCACGTTTCTGCTAATGTCGGCGGCGGACTTGGCTGCGGGGGTAGATGCCGTCGCCGGATCTGCGGTTCCGTTCGGCGCAATCTTGGCGTTCGTCACAACATCCTCCGCGCGCGCGCGGTTATCGGCCCCAAGCGCCCCCGCGAGCTCCAGCCGAAGACGGAACTTGATCGACGTCAGGGATGCGAGCAATGAGGCAGGGTCGCTTGCCAAATCGAGCTCAGCAACCGCCGTCTGAATCTCGCCAAGCTGCTGAGTCATGACGGAATCGGACGCGAACTCGGACTTCAGGATCAGTACGGCCTTGCGCGCGGCCGCCAGTGTGTCCAGCGCCTTTGATCCATAGAACTGATGGGCCTTAAGCTTGAATCCGTTCTTCTTCGCGGTTCGAGCATACTGCTCCAACTGCTCTAACGACGCAGCGAGCATTCGGAACGCGGCTGGCTCGGTCGCCTGCCTATTACGGGTTGACGTACTTGAATATCTTTTTCTTGCCATTGGACACCATAGCTCTTCTGAGCAGGCGCTGTTGTACGAGCCCCTGCAGGGCGCCACTCAACGAAGTTACGGGGTAGACCCATCCGTGGATTTTTAGCTCGTCACGGACGTCCCCGATGCCGCGCTCTTTGGCAAAGAATTGCTCTTCGCGGAGGAGCAAAATTCGCTCTGCCAGCGACTTCGGTACCGCAGCCGTCGCGGCATTGGTCTGCTTGGTTTTAGGCACGGCGACCGCTGCGGTTTCGTCCTTAAACGCGCCAGCACCGCCAGCAGCGGCGTCCAGCAGTCGCCCCAAGATAACCTGGAAGGCAGCAATCTTGAGCGGTCCATCCGGCATGTCACTAACCGAGGCCTCAGCCTTTGATCTCGCTTCTAGAACTGCCGCGTCATTCATTCGTGCCCCCTTCGCTTCTCAGCCATTATATCATGCCGATTTCCAATTCAAGCGCCTACATGACCGGCAAGGACAACGACGGTCTTGAGCTTCTGCCGAGAACGCACTGCAATACGGACGGAGCCCGCCCGGGATTGTCCTACTCGGAACGAGGCAGGTCGTAGCGAACGGTCCGGTCTCCGTGGGTGGTCAGCCGCCAAGTGCCTCTCTCCGGCCCAGGCTCCACAAAATCGCAAACATTCTTGGCATCTCGGATGGCCTGCGATATCACCTTGGGTGGGCGAACATCCGCTCTTATATATGCCTTCTTAATGTCCTCCTCCGTGAATGTCTCCTTTCCGTTCTCGGCTAACGAGAAGGCCAGCACAGCCACGATCTCCGTGTGATTCTTGGGTTTCTTTTGAGCCACAAGCTGCCGTTCCGACATGGGAGCCCTTTCTTGTTCGACCGTGTCTCCCTTAGTATTCTTTACTTGGAGTTCACTTGGCATGTGTGTTGCATATTTCTCTACTTGAGACTGTACAAAATCTGCAGGACCCTCGAACGTTACCGTTTTGTCGCCAATGACTATTGTGGCCTTTACTGTGTCCATTGAGTTTCTCCATCCCCTCTCGGATAATATTGGTAGTATATGTGCAAGCAAGTATCAAGTCAAGTTCCGCAAGTGTTATCAAGTGCATTCGGTTCCACGCACTGCTGTCGGGAACGCACTGCAATACAGACGAAGCCCGCCCGAGATTGTCCTACTCAGAACGCGGCGGGCCATAGCGAGCAGTCCGGCTTCCGTGAGTTGTCAGCCGCCTTCTACCCTCGGCAAGCGAGGGCTCGCGATTCGAGGAGCGATTCGGTCGAACGGGGTGGAGCACCGCTTCAGCGGTGCATTAGAAGCTCATCCAAGGCGAGCGGTTTTAGCCGCTGAGGTAATTCGTCGAGCTGGAAGGAGGAGTTCGCCGAGGAGTAGGCGTATTCCTCGGCCTTGGCCGCCAAAGCCGCGCGCACCGGATTTTGGCGAATGTAGTCGCGATACTTCCTGCGCGGAGGCCCACTCATTCGAACCCCGCGAATGAGTGGGGCACCCGGCTTCGGGGTGAAAAGCGTAATTGGTTTTGCTGGAGGAAGTCTGGTTGAACTACTTGGCTTCTTTGTCGAGGATTTCCTTGGCTTCCTGCACCGCCCGGCTTTCGCGAAGCTCGGCATCGCTGTTCTTCGCGTCGCGCACGCGGTCCTTGAACGCCCTGACTTTCTCGTGTACGTCGACGAACCGGTTTGTGTACGCCTGATCTTGTGCCATGTTCACCCTCGCTTGGATTCTACTCTTTGTTGCGAGCGAGCGGGGGAATCGATCAGCGTGATGCCCCAGGTTAGCGCCCAACAGATGGGCGCGAACCTTTCGGCAAGCTCAGTACAAGCTCAGGAGCACCAAGCGCACTGGCGTTCGCGCTGTGGACGATAGTGGGTCAGTTGAACTTCTGATCAGGTGATTGCGCTGGGCGGAGCGCGCCTCCAGGCGCAGCTGAAAAGTTCGGTTTTGAATGCTTTGTATCAGGGCACGAGTTTACTCGTGCCGAACAGGCAATTTTCTATCTACTAAGCCGACTTCAGCCGGCGTGACACCGGCTGAAGCCGGTTCTGAAGAATAAAGTACGCGTCTGGCGGCACGAGTAAACTCGTGCCCTGATACAAAGCGTCTTCTAGCTCTCTACAACGTCGATCGATCCAGCGGCATCCGGTGGATGCGATTCAAAATGGGCCAAGGCCGCAACGATGTTCGTGGTCGCAACGTTTCTGCTGGCGGGAAATTCCAGTTTGCGAGTACAATCTCACCGCGATTTGTGCGGGAGGCAGCAATGGTTCGGCGGTGGTTCGGCTTGGCTGCGATGATCACGCTGTTTCCTCTGCTGATGTTCGGTGCGCCACAGAATTCTCGCGACGCGGACGCCACCTTCACCAGCAACAGCGAACTGGTCACGGTGCCCGTCCATGTCACCGACCACTATGGCCGCCCGCTGCACGGCCTGAAGAAGGAAGATTTCAATTTGAAATCCGACGGTGCGCCTGAGCGCATCGCGCTGTTCGAGGAAGTGCGTACCGAAACGCCGGCCCCGGCGATTGCCAGTGCCGTGCCGCCGCCCTCCATATCCGTAGCGGTTGCGACTGCGCCGCCATCGCCTCCGAAGAAGTTTTCCAACCGGACGAGCGATGCTGTGCCGCAGCAGCTTTATATCCTGGCGATCGACACGCTCAACACGCCGGTGCTGATGCAGGGCTGGGCGCGCGACCAACTGGTCCGGTATCTGCAATCGAAGCCCGTGCAGCAGCCTATCGAACTGATTGCGATCACGACGAGCGGCATCCGCCGGCTGCATGCCTTCAGCACGGACACGGCGGCGCTGACGCAGTCGCTGCGCACGCTGGACGTTAGCCTCAGCCGGCATGAGGGGCAAGACTTCCTGACCGACCCGCTGAACTGGCAAGGCTCGCTCGACACTTACAACAAGCTGGTGCGGTCGCTCCAGGAAAAGCAGTTGGACGATGCGAACCGGAGCGCCGACGCGGGCTCGCTGACCTTGCGCTGCTTCGAAGAGATTGCCGGGGCCTACGCCGGCGTTCCCGGGCGCAAGACCGTATTCTGGCTTACGACGGGCTTCCCCATCGTGCAGGAGGTGCCGGACGCGCCCGCCATGCTGGGACACAGTCCCGGGGCGCAGCGCGTCAGCAGCATCCTGAGCCATCACGAGCTGCTGCCGGAATTCCAGCGCGCGTTTACGGCGATGACCAAGGCCAACGTGGTGGTCTATCCCATCGACGTGGCCGGACTGCCCGAAGATCCCATGTGGGACCCGAGCCAGCCCGGCATCCTGTACATTCATCCGGAATACGCACATCTGCAACCGCAGACGCTGCTCGATCTGGCGGGCAATGACCGCGACGGCATGCAGGAGATGGCGCATCGCACCGGCGGCAGGCTCTGCACTGCCGGCAACGCGCTGACCGACTGCATGGACCGCGCTCTGGCGGAGAGTTCGGATTACTACATGCTGGGCTTCTATGTTTCCCAGCAGGAGCGCAAGGTGGGTTGGCACAAGCTGAAGGTGGGCCTTGATGTCGACCATGGCGAAGTGCACGCCCGCAACAGTTATTTTCTCCGCGCTTTGGGCGCCGCCCCGGAGCAAGAGCGCGAGGATGAATTGCGCAGCGCCATGAATGCGCCGGTGAACTACACCGGGGTCCTGTTCAGCGTCGAACCCGGAGGGCGGACCAAGACTCCTGACGCGTCCTTCGTCTTCAAGATCACGGTGCCGCCCAGCAGCCTGGTGGTGATGCCGGGTGAGCCGAAGTTCAGCTTCGACATCATCGCCGTACCGATGTCGGAGCGCGGCGTCCCCGTAGGGAAGGGTTCGCGCATCGTCAAGCTGGACATGCCCGCTGATGTTGCGCAAAAGGCGCTGGTAAAGGGCTGGAACCTGATCGATACCGTGCCAGCGGACAGCGCGACCACAGCCGTGAGAGTAGTGGTTCGCGACAACTATACCGGGCGAATCGGGTCGCTGCTTTTTCCGCTCCCCATGCAGGAGACCGCGAAGCGGTAAGTCGATCGGGCGGCGGGTCGCCAACTCGCCCGCTCAACGAGCGGCATGATCAAAGATGTCAACCGCGATGTCCCAGGGATCGTCATACACGACTTCGCGGCTCTCCAGGATCGTGCACTGCGCTCCTTCATCCACGATGGCTTGCAGCACCTGCTCGAACTCCTGACTTCGCCAGCGGAGTACAAGATGCTCTTTGCGCTCGTACCCGCGGCCCTGGCACAGTGGGCACGCCACTTCGTGAGCCTTCGGTTTGCGGGTCATAGATACCTCCTCATGGCTTGCGACGATTCAGCCCACGCCCGGTTGTGCGCTGAGCGCGGCAGTTTACGGGTTGCGAGCGGCGCGGGGATAGAAATCGGTCCAGCCGCGTGCGCCAGGCGTTGAAGTGGGTTTCGGGTTCAGCTACGGAGCCGCGGGCGAGGGCCTTTTTACTCCGATGCCGACGAGCGAACTACTGCATCCTTCTCAAAGCCAACTAAACATAAACTTGCCGATGGTGCAGTGAAGGTGGTCACGCCTGTACGTGATAAGGCGGACCGCCATGGCTTGCGAAATGGCCCGCGGTTTGTCGCGGCTCCGCCATGGTACTTTCGCCTCCACCTACGAACGTCGACCTCGCCCAAGATCATCATTAGCAGCAGCGCGATATCGGCATGGCGGCGTCGGGGTGGGTCTTCTCGTAGTGTTCCAGGATGTCGTAGCCGAGCAGGGCGCCGAACACTGCGCGCTCCTCGCAATTCGGGGCGCCTTCAAACTGCAACGGGTCGAGGACTACATTCAGATTGTTGCAGGGCGCGTCGTCGGGAGAGCCGGTGGGATAGGCGGGCAGCACTACCGAGGCATGCTTCTTCTTGCCTGCAAGCGTGTAGTCGCTGCGAATAGAGATGTGGTCGCGGTGCACCTTGGAAACGGTAAACCGGCAGGCGTCGTTGCTGAGGCCCTCCAGATGGGTACGCAGGTTATTCACTGTCATCACAGTGACGGTCTGATGGCGCGCGGTTAGCCGATGCATGACTGTTGGCCTGAATCCTTCCCCACAGAAGAAGTAGCGGGTCTGCGAACTCTATCCACCTTAAATTATAGGCCCGGCTTCGGGTCGGAGTTGCTCGCTCTTTTGTGTCGCTACACCGCGACCTTCAGCGCGTCGGAGAGGCTGGCCGGCTGCGCGTTGACGGGGAGGAAGACCGAAAATGCGGTCCAGCTCTTCCCTGCCCGGGTCGAACTCTTCACGCGAATGCTGCCGCCGTGTTTCTCGACCACGGTCATGCAGACCCATAGACCCAGTCCGGTGCCGACGTCTTTGTTGCCGGTAATGAAAGGTTCGAACAAGCGGGCGCGGATGTCGTCGGGGATGCCTGCGCCATTGTCGGCCACGGTGAGGCGCACGCCTGGGGTGCGGGCGCGGTCCCATGCGGTGGCCGGAGCTACTCGAATGCGGATGCGTCCGCCACGGTCGACGGCGGCGATGCTGTTGCTGATCAGGTTGGCGAGGAGCTGGCGAATCTCGCCGGGGATGGCGCGAATCTCGGGATCGCCCTTGATCTCGGGCCAGGTGGCGATGGACTTGTTGCGGGTGCGCGAGGCGAAGACGCCCAGCAGGGCGAAGACGATGGAGCCGATCCGCACCTCGCGGTTGCATTCGGTCTCGCGATAGAAGCCCAGGGTCTGCTTAGTGAGCTGGGAGACGCGCCCCAGCTCCTCCTCTGCCATGGCGAGATAGCGCAGCATCTGATCGCGGTCGGTGGCGTGCTGCGCGAGATAGACGAGGTTGGTGATGGCCTCGAGCGGGTTGTTGACTTCGTGCGCGATGGTGGCCGCCAGGCGGCCGGCGGTGGCCAGCTTTTCCGAACGCAGCAGGGCTTCTTCCGCCTTCTTGCGCTCGGTGATATCGGCGGCAGCCCCGAACCACTCCAGTATCTCGCCGTCGGCGCCCAGCAGCGGTATGGCGCGCGAGGAGGTCCAACCCAGCGAGCCATCGACGAGCACGACGCGATGCTCCAGTTCGAAGGCGCGCTTGTCCCGAATGGCATCGGCGATGGCGGCGCGGACGCGCGGCTGGTCGTCGGGATGGATGTACTTGTTGAGCCAGTCGCGGCTGGGTTCGGCGGTGTCGGCCACAAAGTCCTTGCCCTGCAAGTGGCGCAACTCGCTCCAATCGGCATTCATGCTGTAGATGACGTCGGAGGTGGCGCTGACGAACGCGCGCAGGCGCGCTTCGCTGCGGCGCAGCGCGTCCTCGGCCTGGGCGCGTTCGGTGATGTCGCGGGTGGTGCCGGCGATGGCTTCCACCTCGCCGCCAGGCCCGAGCACAGGGACGAAGATGTAGTCGTAGACGCGGCGGCCGTTGGTGCCGGTAAAAGGCACTTCCCCGCGGATGGGCTGCCGGGTAGCGATGACCTGTTCGATCTCACGGTCGTGCATGGCCGCGTGCCACGGCTCATAGCCGATCTCGAGGCAGTTCTTGCCGATGGCGTCTTCCCAGCTCCGGCCCCACAACGCCAGCAGCGCCTTGTTGGCGTAGATGAAGCGATGGTTGAGGTCAAAGACGTAGGCCAAATCAGGCGTGTTGGAGAGAATCGTGTCGTACAGCCGCCGCGCGCGATCGCTTTGCCGGCGCAAGTGGGCCATCTTCACGTGCGTCGCAACGCGGGCGAGCAGCTCGCGGGCGGTGAAGGGCTTCACCAGGTAATCGTCCGCGCCCGCCTGCAGGCCCTCGACGCGCGACTCTTCCCCCGCGCGCGCTGACAGCAGAATCACGGGAATGTCGCTTAGCGCGAGATCGCTGCGCAAGGCGTTCAACAGGCCGAAGCCGTCGAGCCCCGGCATCATGACGTCGGCCAGCACCAGGTCGGGGCGCAAGTCGCGGGCCGCTTCGCAGCGCCTGCACGTCCGTTGGAGACCGCATGAATACGGTATTGATCGCGCAGCAGGTGGGTGAGATAGTCCCGCATGTCGGCATTGTCGTCGGCGACCAGGAGCAACTCCTGCTGCGCGGCCAGCCCTGTATTTGCTGCGCCCGCCAGCGACGGCAGGCGGTTCAGCAGCGGCTCAGCGGTGTCGGCGCCGGACTCTCGCGGCAACCAGCGTTCCGCCTCATCGACGTAGGCTTCGGCAGGTAGCGCCGTCGCCGCCGGGTCGCCGCCGCTTTGAATTCGTTCCGCGGGAAGATGCGCTGTGCCCCAGTGGAATGGAAACCGTGAATGTGCTTCCCTTCCCGGGCGCGCTGTCGACGCGCGACGGTGCCGCCGTGCAGGCGCACCAGTTCCTGCACCAGCGCCAGGCCGATGCCGGTGCCCTCGTAGGTGCGGCCGCGCGTGTCCTTCGATGCGATGGAAGCGCTCGAACACGCGCGGCAGTTCGTGCTCGGGAATGCCGACGCCGGTATCGCGCACCGCGAGCTCCGACCGCCTCGCCGCGGTCTTCAGCGTGAGCGCGATCTCGCCCTCGAAGGTGAACTTGAAGGCGTTGGAGAGAAGATTGAGGACGATCTTCTCCCACATTTCGCGATCGACGTAGACGGGCTCGGCCAGAAGGCGCGCAGTCGACGACAAGCGCAGCCCGGCCTTCTCCATCGCGGAGCGGAAGACGCTGGCCAAATCGCGCGGTGAACGTGGCGAGATCGGTCGGTTCGATAGACCGCCTGCACGCGGCCGGCTTCGATGCGCGAGAAATCCAGCAGCGTGTTGACCAGCTTCAGCAGGCGCAGCGCGTTGCGGCGGGCGTTGTCAAGCTGCTCCTGCGGACCCGGGCTCAGGCGCTCGCGCGCTTCGTGCAGCACGTCTTCCAGCGGGCCCAGCATCAGGGTGAGCGGCGTGCGGAATTCGTGGCTGACGTTGCTGAAGAACGCCGTCTTGGCGCGATCGAGCTCGGCCAGCGCCTCGGCGCGCCGGCGCTCCTCCTCGTAGGCGCGCGCGTTGGCGATGGCGGCGGCAATCTGGTTGGATGAACAAGGAAACGAATCCCTGGAACTCCATACCGAACTTGCGGTGCGGGTTCAGCCCGGCGACAAAGAAGCCGGCAGGGCGTGTCTGTCCCTGGCCCGGGATGGGCAACAAGACGGCGCAATGCGGCGACTGCTTCCATTCGCCCTTCGGCAGCTCGGGAAAGCGCTCGCCGAGATTGTCGATCAGGACGGTCTCGCCGCTTTCGATCACTCGGCGGAACGGCCACAGCGAGCCCGCATCGCCTTCGAGCGCTATCGACTCCGCGGCCGCCGGATGGCCGGCGGAAATGCCGGCCGCGGCGACGCGCCGCAGGCTCTTGCCATCCTCCGCGAGCAGATAAATCAAGCTGAAGGGCAGGTCACGGCGCGCACTGGTGAGACATTGTGCGGCCGCCTGGCACACCTGCACCGGGGTGCGGCACTCGGCCATGGCGGCGGCAATTTCGCGCATCAAGAACAGCCGGCGTTCGCCAATTACGCGCTGCGTTTCCTCCGTCACCGCGCAGAACAGCCCGCCGATGTTGCCGCTGTCGTCGGGCAGCGGACTATAGGAGAAGGTAAAGTAGGTTTCCTCCCGGTAGCCGTGGCGTTCCATCAGCAGCAGGAGGCCCTCGTCGAAGGTGGACTCGCCGCGCAGCAGAACGGCGTCGGTTCGCGGGCCGATCTGCTCCCAGATCTCTCCCCAAACCTGGCGCGCGGACTTGCCCAGCGCCGCCGGATGCTTGCTGCCGAGGAAAACGCGATAAGGATCGTTGTACAGGTTGACGAGCTGCGGCCCCCACCAGACGAACATGGGATAACGTGAACTGAGAATGATGCGCACGGCGGTACGCAGGCTCTGCGGCCACTGCGATACCGCACCCACCGGAGTCTGTGACCAATCGAAGGCGTGCATCTGCGCGCCCATTTCGCCGCCGCCGGCAAACCTGGATTGGCTCGGATGCGAGTTATCGGGTGTCGAACGATTGGGCATCGATTCCAAAGGCAACAAGGGCTGAGTGCGTCTCCCACGGGGAAGATATCATTTTACTTGGGCTGGCAGGCACGACGACAGGGCATTCACGGGGGCACAACGCACCCGCAATCGAGTCAGATGGCAGTCCGGCCGGTTTTGTTGTCCAGAGTAGGTTGGGGCTAAGCAGGCGAGACTTGTCAAGGGTCGCAATGAACGACATTGCCGCGCTAAAGCGGTAAGCAATACTAATTCGAAGGTGGATGAAATCAGCACGGCGCGGGAATCTTAGACCGAAATGGAACGATACTTGTAACATTAGGGTGAAGTCCTACTTCTGGCATTGACATTCCGCCTGCGGGTGCTAGCGTGAAGGTGTTCAACCGCCCCCGAGAAGCGACGAGTATTTGTGGACGACCGACCCGCTCCCCATCGCGGATACGATGGACGAGAATGTTTCAGGCGGTATGTTCCAAGAGACGAGAGTCCCCCAGGTGATCCCTCGCCGCATACCGCCTCACACCAGGACGTCGTCAGCGTGCCTCGTTGTTATGGTTGAATGCCAAGTCACTGAAGAGGGCGGTGAAGCCACGCGCTGACGCCCTGGATAACTACCGCACTACGGAGCGGGCTAGAACCCACAATCCATTTGAAAGAGGTTTCCCCTATGAAGCGGATTGTGCTGCTCATCAGCTTTGTCGCTGTCCTAAGCCTGTGCGCCGGCGCGCAGACGCTCATTGACTTTCACGAGATGCCGATTGCTTATGCTCCCACTCCCATGCCGGACTATTATCCGGAAGGCATGGGCCTCTACTGGGACAGCTTCTCCTACGTCACGCCGGGCGTCTGGAGCGGGGCCGGCCCGGGCTTCTGGGTCGATCCTTCGACGAAGCACAATACGGTGGTCTTCACCGGCGGTGTGCTGTGCAACCTTACGGTTCCTTGCAGCGGCACCATCAAGATGAACCCGATCATGATGACCATGCTGAACAAGACCTTTACCCCGGTAAACATCATCCTGTCGGCGGGCTGGGCGTCGAATACGGTTACAGTGACGGCCTACAACAATGGGAAATATGTGGGCACGGTGCAGTGGAAGCTTACGACTACGCCGAATACCTATACCTTCCCGGCCGCGTGGAACGTGACGCAGCTGGTATTCACCCCGGACTTCCTGGGCAATAATGCGGTCATTCCGGACGGATCAGTCGTAATCTACAAATTCATGTTCATGCCGAATAACTGAAGTATCGGTTGCTACTAGCTAGAGGGCGGCGCGTTGCCGCCCCCTTTTTTGTTTCTAGATATAGCGCGTTACCGTTTTGCGGCAGGAGAGCTGATTTCCGTTGCGCGCGCGCCCTCCGGCGGTTATGCTCTCCGCAATCGAAGCTGAGCGGCGATGGACCTGGCCGCGCATTGGGGTGCTCGTGTTGAAAAGCAAGTTGTTTGCAGCGCTCTCTGCCGTTGCCGCTTTCGCCATTCAGGCTGGGCTTGTCCTGCCTGCCGTGGCGCAAACCGTTCTCTACAACAATGGGCCGGACGGCAATGTGGGGTATTACCGCGTCAACCTGGGTGCAGTCGTGACGAATTCCTTCGCTCTGCCCCGTGCCGCCACGGTCACCAACGCGAACCTGACCCTCTACGCCGTGGATGATCGCAACCCCCCGCAGCAATTGAAATGGTCCATCACTACCCAGCCGCTGGGCGGCAGGGTGATGGGCGAGGGCTTCAGCTATCTGACGCTGCTGGGCGATCCCTATATTACGAGGTTCCAGTTCTTCGCCTGGGAGGTGGGCTTCCCCATTCCCAACCTCGCGCTTCCGCCGGGGACCTATTACCTGCAAATCGAGGACGTGAGGACGCGGTGGGCCACCTATGCGTTCTGGTCGCAGAGCAGCGACGGGGCCTCGGAGGCGATTTACGAACCTATCGGCGCGCACGGTGCGGGCGGCATCTCGCAAGTTCCATCGGAGTCGTTCAGCCTGATGGGCGAGTGGAGCGCAGGAGCCGCGCGCGTGCGGTAGAGCAAGCCGCATCAGACCTTCCGAAACACCCTCTGCGTCTCGCTGTATAATTCGCGCGCGGATCGCAAATCGTCTTAGGCGGATATAGGAGGCGACCATGGCGAATCCGGCTGACCATTGCTCTACCTCTCCCGGCAGCTATCCGTTAAGAGCAGCTTTACTGGTGGCGCTGCTCTGCACGCTGACAGTTCTCGTGCGACAACCAGTTCAGGCGCAGACCTTCTCCGTAATTCACTCCTTTACCGGCGGAGGCGACGGCGCGTACCCCCTGGCCGGATTGACCATGGATGCCAGGGGAAACTTCTATGGGACGACCTTCGGCGGCGGCTCCGAGCGCGGCGTTGTCTTTCGCTTAACCAAGCATGGCACGGACTGGATTCTGACCCCACTCTACAGCTTTGCCGGCGGTAATGACGGCGCCAACCCTTCTGGGAGGGTTGCGATAGCGGGCGACGGGACCTTGTATGGCACGACTTCTGACGGAGGAAACGGTTGCGGCTGCGGTACGGTGTTTCACTTGTCGCCATCGCCATCGGCGCCACGATCGGCGCTTGCTCCCTGGAGTGAAACCGTGCTCTACCGCTTTATGGGAATAGGCTACAGCGGCGCCAACCCTCAAGGCGACCTCATTTTTGACCAGCTTGGCAACATCTATGGCACCGCAGAACAAGGCGGTAACAACGATGGTGGGTTAGTTTATGAATTGGTAGCGTCGCAAGACTGGGCAGAGTCCGTCCTGTACGTCCCGGGTGGTGGCTTTTCGGGGCAAAACCCTTATGGCGGTGTTGTCTTCGACGGGGCCGGAAATCTTTATGGCACCAACTCCACGGGGAGCGGAGGCGCGGAGGGCGCAGTCTATCGGCTATCACCCTCCGGAGCGGACTACAGTGAACAAACCCTCCAGGTATTTTCGGGAAACAACGGTGCAACTCCGATCGGAGGGCTTATCTTTGATCCATCCGGCAACCTTTATGGAACCACATCCGGAAGAGGCGGCAATGGCTACGGCACGGTTTTCGAATTGACCTACGCGAATGGCGACTGGACCTTCAACACCATCTACAGCTTCGCGTCGGGAAATGCGGGGGGAGGCCCTGAGGACAAGCTGGCGATGGATGCGGCGGGCAATCTTTACGGCACAACCTATGGGGATGGCATGTATGGCTACGGCTCGGTTTTCAAGCTGACGAACTCGAACGGTCAATGGACTTACACGTCGCTGCACGATTTCGGCGGCGGCAGCGACGGCGGGCATCCCGTCAGCGATATAGTCTTCGACGCGCATGGCAACCTGTACGGAACGGCGTCGAGCAGTGGCATGAACAACAACGGCGTGGTATTCGAGATCACCCCGTAATATGCCCGCTTACCCGTCAGCCTGAGGTTCGGCTTCGCTTCTATTGTCGCTGCCCTTGCGTCAGCAGCACGGCATCGGTGTTGTTGCGTCCGCGCGCCACCGCCAGCCGCTTGTTCTTCCAGTCGTAGTCGTAGCCGTAAATGGCGTACTTGTCGAAGTGCGTCTGCGGGGTGACAGTTGTGGAGCCGATGGGCTGGTTGACCAGATTGGAGACGCCGCGCTCGCTGACTGCATAGTAGATGGCCTTGCCGTCGGCCGAATACTGTAGATAGCTGGAGATGGTGCGCGCGGTTTCGAAGACCTTCACCGGCAGGCCGCCCTGCGCGGGCAAGATGGCGATAGCGGGATGGGTGTTGATGCCGGTGCCCTGATAGGTCAAGGCCGCAATCTGCTGCGCGTCGGGCGAGAAGAGCCCGAAGTTGATCGGTCGGTCGCTGACCTGCTTCGCTTCCCCGCCCTGCAATGGCATTTGCATCAAAAGCTGCCTGCCCTTGTCGATGGTGACATACAGGAAGCTCTTGCTATCGGGCGCGCAGAATGGGTTCTGGTCGATCTTGCCTTTGGTCAAAGCGGTAACGGAGCCGCTCTGCACGTCCAGGCGCCAGATGTTGATGGCCTTGGTTTCCTTGGCGGGCATATAAAAGAGCGCGTGCTCGCCGTTGGCGCAAACCGAGAGCCCGCCTATGGGCAGATGCTCCTGATAGATGACACTGCGGTTGCTGCCGTCGGCGTTCATCACCGCGATGTGTCCGTCGTAGTCGTTGGTCAGCAGCCGCCCGTCGGGCAGCCAGCGCACGCTGATGTCTTCGTGGTCGTCGATCTGCTTCATACCGGTCGCGCCGTTCGGCTCCGAACCCATGACGAAGACGCCTGCTTCCGGCGTGATCTGAATGGCGATGAGCTGCTTGCCGTCGGCCGTGACGCTGAGCGTCTGGCTAGCGTAGGCGTTCAGGTCGTTGGTGATGCGATGCAGCTTGCCCGCGGCGATGGCGATCTCGCCCACCTGGCCGTTCCAGTCGCTGGAGACGTCGTGGAAGATCACGAGCAGATGCTTGTTGTCGGGCGTCCACGTGGGCTTCTGCATGGTCGCCCCACCGGCGTAGACCGTCTGCTCTTTGCCCGATTGCGGATCGAGCAGCACGATGCGCCCCAGGCTCTGCGTTCCGGGCTGCACCACGCTGGCGGCGATCCACTTGCCATCGGGCGACCACGCCGGGTCGTGATATCCCGGCAGCGGCATCTTGGCGAGCACGCGCTCGCCGCTGCCGTCGGCATGCGCGATGATGAGCGACGAGCTGGCGTCGCCGGAGCTGTTGCGCAGATAGACCATCTGCTGGCCATCGGGCGAGAAGCTGACCGCGCTGTCGACGTCGTCCACCAGCTTCTTCGGAGTGCCGCCGAGTACCGGTATCTGGTACAGGAAGCCGACGCCGGGGTGCTCCGGATCGCCGCGCACGAAGCAGAGGAAGTCGCCGTTGGGCGAGAACGTCAGGCCGGCGTAATGGCCCTCGAACGGCGGCATGATCTGCGCGTTGCTGCCGGTGGCGATATGCCGCATGAACAGGCTCTGCTTGCCCTGTCCGTCATCCAGGGCGTTGACCACGTACTTGCCGTCGGCCGAAATAGTGGCCAGCACCACATGACCGGAGTTGGTCAGCTTCTCCATGCTCATGTTCTGGAACGGCACCGGGCCGGAGTCGCCACGCCATTGCGCAAAGCGCGTGTAGAGTCCGTAGCCGCCCAGGGCGATCATCAGCAAGCTTAAGGTCAGGATGATGGGACCGCCCAGGCGACGCCGGCGCGCGGCATCTGCGGTGGTGTCGCGCGCTCCGCGATCGGTGACACCCGGGCTGCCGTCGCGCGCGGCCGCGACCGGCATGCCCGAGCGCGAGATGTGCCCGGAACTGCCGTCACGCTTCAGCCGCTTCAAGTCGGCGCGCATCTCGGCCGCGCTCTGATAACGCAGCTCCAGGTCCTTCTCCAGCGCCTTGTCGATGATCTCTTCCAGCTTGAAGGGGACTGAGGCGTTGACCTCGGATGCGGGGCGCGGGTTGCGGTCGAGGATGCCCTGGAAAATGACGGCCGAGGTGTTGCCCTCGAAGGGAATCTTGCCGGTGGCCATCTCATAGAGAATGTCGCCCAGCGAAAACAAGTCACTGCGCCCGTCGAGTTCTTCGCCGCGCGCCTGCTCGGGCGACATGTAGGCGACGGTGCCGACCGCCGTACCCGGCGAGGTGAGCATGGCCGCGGTCGCCGCCGGGCTGGCGCCAACTGTCTCCATAGCGGCGCGGCGGTCGTGCGTCAGCTTGGCCAACCCGAAGTCGAGTATCTTGGCCTGCCCGCGCGTGGTGACGAAGATGTTCGCCGGCTTGAGGTCGCGGTGCACGATGCCCTTCGAGTGCGCGATGTCGAGCGCGTCCGTGATCTGGATCCCAATGTCGAGGATTTTGTCGAGCGGCAATGGATGCCCATCGATCTTCTCGTTGAGGCTCTGCCCCTCCAGCAGTTCCATGGCGATGAAGCTCTCGCCCTCGCATTCCTCGATAGCGTAGATGGTGCAGATGTTGGGATGGTTGAGCGCGGAGGCGGCTCGCGCCTCCTGCTTGAAACGCTCCAGCGTGCGCGGGTCCTGTTCCAGCTCACGCGGCAGGAATTTCAGCGCAACCTTGCGGCCCAGACGAGCGTCGTCGGCCTCAAACACGACCCCCATGCCGCCGGAGCCCAGTTTCTTGACGACGGTATAGTGCAGGATGGTTTTGCCGACGATGTTTTCCAAGCCGAGGTCCAGTTTCGAGTCTCAGGTTTCAAGTTTCGGGTTGCGATACTCAGATTCGAATGTATTGTGACGCAACAGGGGCGTCAAGGTTCTCAAGACTCGAAAGTCGAACCTCGAAACTGTTTTCCTCAGCTCCAGCGGAACCAGCGCAGTGCCAGCACGAACGAAACCCCGCCCCAGATCGCCAGCACCGCGATGCGTCCGGCCTGCGAGGCAAGCGAATCGCCCTGCAGGATGATGGCGCGTAGCGCGTCATTCAGCGCGGTCAAGGGCAGCGCGCGGATGGCCGGCAGAAACATCTTCGGGAAGCGCTCGTACGAGAAGAACACGCCGGAGAAGATCCACATGGGCATCATCACCAGGTTGATGAGCCCGCTGACGCTCTCGATCTTCTGGGCGCGGCTGGCGGTGAGCAGGCCGACGCCGCCGAACGAGACCGCGCCCAGCGCGCCGATTAACAGGATTGGCAGCAAGCCGCCGGCGACACGCATGTGAAAGACGAGCACGCCGAAGAGCAGCAGCAGCGCCACTTCAATGAGCATCAGCACCAGCCGGCTCGAGACCAGCGCCAGCAGAAAATCCGACCGCCGCATCGGAGTGGCCACGAAGCGCTTCAACAGCTTGCGCTGCCGCATCTCGACCAGCGCGAAGCCAATGCCCCACATGCCGGAGTTCATCAGGTTCATGCCCAGCAGGCCGGGAATCAGGAAATCGATATAGCGCGCCCCGGGCTCGCTGGATGCAGTGCTGGTCGCCGCAATCGGATTCTTGCGGCCCGCGGCGTCTTCAAGGGCTTCGTTCACCTGCGTGCGCGCCAGCACGCTCTCCGGACGCGCGGGATCGTAGCGATAATGCACGCCCGAGTCGTCGCTGCCGATGACAAGCGAATACTTGCCCAGCCGAAATCCGTCGAGCGCGGCTTGCGCGCTGAGCACGTCGGGACGAATGCCGGCGTGCTCGGGCGAGCGTTGCAGCAGTTGTACGATGTTGTCCGCCTTTGGCCCCGCGATCACCGCAACCGGAGTCACGTCGGGCGGCTTCTCGCGGAAGGCGATGCCGAGCCCCAACGCCAGCAGCAGCGGAAACACGAACACCCAGAAGATCACCTCAGGCTCGCGCCAGAGCTCGAGCATCCGCATTTGCAGCAGGCGGGCGTAGCCCAGCCATCGCCCGTTGGTGATGACGGGCTGCTCGGGGCTCGCGACGACTGGCGGTTGTTCCAGTGTTGCCATCAAAACAATCTACCTTGAAGGGGCGCACCTTCAGGTGCGCCGTTGCCGTCATCTCTTTCTCATCCCGAGCGGCCTTCAGGCCGCGAGGGATCCTGCTTTGGCGGCTTTTGCAGCAGCCCGTTTAAATGCTGCGGGAAATCGCGCTCCGAGCGCAGGAGCATTCCCTCCGCGGCTAAAGCCGATTCCATTTACCCTCGTTGCGACACGGCTGAAGCCGTGCCCCTTCAAAGTTCTACTCCTCCCGCAAATGCCGGCCCGTGAGCTGCACGAAGACGTCCTCCAGGCTGGCCTGGCGCGTGGTCAGATGCACGAGTTGCGCGTGCTGCTTCTGCACTTCGGCCAGCAGCGCCGGAATGGTCTCATGCGGCTCGTTCACGCGCAGGCAATACAAGCCGTCTTCCGACCGCACCGACTGCACGCCGGGCAGCTTGCTCCACGCGTGGCCGTCGTCGCTGGGTTGCTGCGCCACCGCGAACTCCACAACGTGATGTCCCGTGAGCCGCGCGATCAGCTCGGCCGGCGTGCCCGCGGCGATGATCTGCCCATGGTCGATGATGGCCAGCCGGTCGCACAAGCGTTCGGCCTCATCCATGTAGTGCGTCGTGAGCAGCACGGTGCCGTTGCGCTTCTGGAACTGGCGGACGATGTCCCACAACTGCCGCCGGCTTTGCGGATCGAGGCCGGTGGTCGGCTCGTCCAGAAAAAGAATTTTCGGGTTCGCGACCAGCGCGGTGGCGACCGCCAGCCGCTGCTTCTGCCCACCGGAAAGCTTGCCCACCATCGCGTCGGCTTTTTCTTGCAGCGAGAGCTCGTCGAGCACGGTCTCGATCGGCGTCGGATGCCGGTAGAAACTGGAGAACAGTTGCAGCGTCTCGCGCACAGTGAGCTTTTCCGAGAGCCGCGTCTCCTGAAGCGAGATGCCCAGCTGCTCGCGCAGCTCGCGCGCGTGCGTCTGCCACGTGCGCCCCAGGATCTCGACCTCGCCAGAGGTCGGCTCCAGAAGGCCTTCGAGGATTTCGATGGTCGTAGTTTTGCCCGCCCCGTTGGGGCCGAGCAGGCCGAAGCATTCGCCAGCCTCGATCTCGAGATCAAGGCCACGCACTGCCTCGACTTTGCCGTCGTAGGTCTTGCGCAACCCGCGACATTGGATGGCAACGGCCATCTGTTGATGATACCGGAGGAAGGTGGCGCGAATGTTAACCGGGACCGACGTGCTCGCTGGCGTCGCCGCCGCTCTGCGGCGCCCTGTCGTGCGACTGGGCGCAAGAATGCCGGCGCTGCCGCGGCTCGCAATGGTTGTGCACCTAACCCGGCGCTGACGCGCCGGGCTCACCCCATCCCGCCGCGTTGCGGCTGTTTCGATGGTGGCCCTCCACTTTCCAGGCCAGGTCGGAAGAAGTCGAAGACACCAGCTGCGAATCGGCGGGATGGGGGTGAGCCCGGGGTGTAAACCCCGGGGCAAGTTGTAAATGAGTCCGAGTCGCGAAGCGGCGGCATCATCTATCGACCGACATATAATTCGATCATGCCGTTCAAGCGCGCGCAGAAAATATACGACGTGGTGTCTCTCTACGAATACGCCATCGCCGCGCTCGGACGGCGCATGCGCACGGTGGCGGAGCTGAAGCGCCTGATGCGCAACCGCGTGGAAGGCCAGCCCGACGGCGCTCTGCTCATCGAGGCCGTCGTCATCAAGCTGAAGGAGCAACGCTATCTCAACGACAGCGGCTATGCCGAGAGCTATTCGCGTTTGCGCAAGGAGAACGACAAGTTCGGCCGCATGCGCGTGGTGCAGGACCTGAAGATCAAAGGCGTGCACGCAGACATTATCGACACTGCAGTTCACGCCGCGTACGATGACGTGAACGAAGAGGAGCTGGCGCGCGAGTTCCTGCGCCGCCGCCGTATCGCAAAACCAGCGGACCGGAAGCAGGCTGCCCGCATTTTCCGCGCACTCGTCCGCGCAGGCTTCCCCAGCCGCGTAATTTTTCGCATACTGAAGAAGTGGGACGTGGATGAGGAGACGCTCGCAGCGCTGGAGGAAGACAGTCAGCAAACACCCGGGTGACAGGTTGCGCGAACTTCGGTCCTGGTGTTGGTGCCCCACGTTCGCCCATCTTTTGGGCTAACGTGGGCCCAGGTTAGCCCGCCACGGCGGTCGAACGTGGGGCACCAATTGTCGACGAGTTCAACCGACAACTGACAACTGCTCATGCCCAAGAAACTCGACCACACCGCCGCCTGCGAGCACCTGACGCGCGTTGATCGGCAACTGGCCCGCATCATCGCGCACCACGGGCCGTGCCGCCTGCAACAGGAGACTACCCAGAGTATCTTCGAGGCGCTGCTGGAATCCGTCGTCTATCAGCAGCTCAATGGCAAGGTTGCCGCGACCATCATGGCCCGCGTGAAGGCGCTCTTTCCGGAGAACACGAAACGCATCCGCACCCGCCGCGGGCTGGTCGACGGCTTCCCTACCCCGGAGCAGATTCTGGGCGCGTCGGAAGAGCTGCTGCGCTCGGCCGGGCTGTCGCGCAACAAGATGCTCGCGATTCGCGATCTCGCTGCCAAAACGCTCGATGGAACCGTGCCGACCGTGAAGCAGGCGCACCGCATGAGCGACGACGAACTGATCGAGCGGCTGGTCGAGGTGCGCGGCATCGGGCGCTGGACGGTCGAGATGCTGCTCATCTTCCGCCTCGGCCGTCCCGACGTGTTGCCCGTCGATGACTACGGCGTGCGCAAGGGCTTCGCCAAGATGCGCAAGCTGGCAGACCTGCCCAAGCCGAAAGAATTGATGGCGTATGGCGAGCGCTGGCGTCCGTATCGCAGCGTGGCGAGTTGGTATCTGTGGCGGGCGGCGGAGATGAAGGAGCTGCCGCTGGCTAAGAAAGCAGCTGCCGTTTAAAGCGAGCTTACCTCGTCGCCGCTGCTCGCTCGGCGTGCAGTTGCTGCAACGCGTACACCTTGGCTTCTCCGCGCTGCAGGGCGGCGATGCCTTCGCAGGCGGCGCGCGCGGCGGAGAGCGTCGTGATGGTGGGAATGCGCGCGGTCACCGCCGCGCGGCGAATCGCCTTCTCGTCGAACCAGGGCTCGACGCCGTGCGGCGTGTTGATGATGAGCTGAATGCGCTCGCCCTTGATCAGGTCGACGACGTTCGGCCGGCCTTCCTTCACTTTGTAAACGCGCTCGACGCGCAGGCCGGCATGTTCCAGCACGCGCGCCGTGCCGTGGGTGGCGACGATGCTGAAGCCGAGTTCGACGAAGCGTTGCGCCAACTCCGGCATGAAGGGCTTGTCGCGATCGTTGCCGCTGATGAAGACCGTGCCTGAGGTCGGCAGCATCTGCCCGGCCGCGATCTGCGCCTTGGCGAAGGCCTCGCCGAAGTTGTCGGCCACACCCATCACCTCGCCGGTCGACTTCATCTCCGGCCCCAGCACCGTGTCGACGCCGGGGAACTTGCCCCACGGGAAGACCGGCGACTTCACGAAGTAGAAGTTGCCGGTATCGAGATCGCTCTGCGCTCGATGTTCTCGGGCAGGAACTCGCGCAGCTTGCGGCCGGTCATCAGGCGCGCGGCAATCTTGGCCAGCGGCACGCCCGTCGCCTTCGAAACGTACGGCACGGTGCGCGAGGCGCGCGGATTCACTTCGATGACAAACACGCGGTTGCGCTGAATGGCGTACTGCACGTTCATCAGGCCGACGACCTTCAGCGCGCGCGCAAGCTGGAAGGTGTAATCGCGGATGGTGTTCAGCAGGTGCTTGGGAATATCGACCGCCGGCAGCACGCAGGACGAATCGCCGGAGTGAATGCCGGCCTCTTCGATGTGCTGCATGATGCCGCCGATGACCACGTCCTCGCCGTCGCGAGAGCGCGTCCACATCGATCTCGGTCGCCGACTCGAGGAAGTGGTCGATCAGCACCGGGCGCTCCTGCGAATACTCGACCGCCTCCTTCATGTACTGGCTGACCGAGTCGTCGTCGTAGGCGATCACCATGGCGCGCCCGCCGAGCACATACGAAGGCCGCACCAGCACGGGATACCCGATGCGATTCGCGTTGGCCAGCGCTTCCTCGACGCTGGTCGCCGTTGCCCCGCGCGGCTGCGGGATGGCAAGCTCCTCCAGCAGCTTGCCGAAGCGCTTGCGGTCTTCCGCCAGGTCGATGCTCTCCGGCGAGGTGCCGATGATGGGCACGCCCGCGGCCTTCAGCGGCAGCGCGAGATTCAGCGGCGTCTGCCCGCCGAACTGCACGATCACGCCGATCGGCAGCGCCGCCCGCCGCTTCGTGCTCGTACACCGCCATCACGTCTTCGTAGGTCAGCGGCTCGAAGTAGAGGCGGTCGCTGGTGTCGTAGTCGGTCGAGACGGTCTCGGGATTGCAGTTGATCATGATCGTCTCGTAGCCGTCTTCGCGCAGCGCGAAGGCCGCGTGGCAGCAGCAGTAGTCGAACTCGATTCCCTGCCCGATGCGGTTGGGCCCGCTGCCCAGGATGATGACCTTCTTGCGGTCGGTCGGCGTCGCCTCGTCCTCGTCTTCGTAGGTCGAGTAGAGGTACGGCGTGTAGCTCTCGAACTCGGCGGCGCAGGTGTCCACGCGCTTGTACACCGGCGTGACGCCGTGCTGCTTGCGAAGCTGATGGATCTTCTCGGCCGCAGCGCTTGGCCGTTCTTCATCTGCAGCGCTTCGCCGAGGCGCGCGTCGGAGAAGCCCATGCGCTTGAGTCTCGCGCAGGCGCTCGGCGTCGATCGGCTCGCCTTCCCGAGCTTCGCCTGCACGTCGGAGATTTCCTTCAGCTGGTGCAGGAACCAGGGATCGATGTTGGTCATCTGCGCGATCTCGCGCACGCTCATGCCCTGCGCCAGCGCGTAGCGGATGTACTGCAAGCCGCTCGGGATGCGGTGTGACCAGCCGCTTGGTGAGGATGCGCGGCTCGATCTTCGTCCGCGTCGACGCGCTTGCCGGTCTCGAGCGAGCGCACGCCTTTCAGCAGCGCCTGCTTGAAGGTGCGGCCGATGGCCATCACTTCGCCGACCGACTTCATCTGCGGGCCCAGCGACTCGTCGGCGCCGGGAAATTTCTCGAACTGCCACTTGGGAATCTTGACGACGACGTAGTCGAGCGTCGGCTCGAAGCAGGCCGGCGTCTTGCGCGTGATGTCGTTGGTGATCTCGTCGAGCGTGTAGCCGACGGCCAGCTTGGCCGCGATCTTGGCGATCGGGAAGCCGGTGGCCTTCGAGGCCAGCGCCGACGAGCGCGAGACGCGCGGGTTCATCTCGATGACCACCATGCGCCCGTTGTGCGGATCGACGGCGAACTGGATGTTCGAGCCGCCGGTCTCGACGCCGATCTCGCGGATGACGGCGATGGCGGCGTCGCGCATGGCCTGGTATTCGCGGTCGGTGAGCGTCTGCGCCGGCGCCACGGTGATCGAGTCGCCGGTGTGCACGCCCATGGGATCGAAGTTCTCGATGGAGCAGATGACGATGACGTTGTCGGCCAGGTCGCGCATCAGCTCCAGCTCGTATTCCTTCCAGCCGAGCACCGATTCTTCGATCAGCACTTCGTGCACCGGCGAGAGATCGAGGCCGCGCGCCAGCAGTTCCAGCAGCTCTTCGCGGTTGTAGGCGATGCCGCCGCCGGTGCCGCCCAGCGTGAACGACGGCCGCAGGATCACCGGGAAGCCGATCTTGCTGCTGAAGTCGATGCCGTCTTTCAGATTGTTCACCAGCGACGATTTCGGCACGTCGAGGCCGATGCGCCGTCATCGCGTCTTTGAACAGCAGGCGGTCTTCGGCCTTCTTGATGGCGCCGAGCTGCGCGCCGATGAGCTGCACGCCGTACTTCTCGAGCACGCCGCCGTCGGCCAGCTCGACCGCGAGGTTCAGCGCGGTCTGTCCGCCGACGGTCGGCAGCAGCGCGAAGATGCCGGGCGTGCCGCTCGCCTTCAGCATCTCGGCTTCGACGCGGATGATCTCTTCCAGATAGGTGCGGGTGAGCGGCTCGATGTAGGTGCGGTCGGCCATCTCGGGGTCGGTCATGATGGTGGCCGGATTGGAGTTGGCCAGCACGACCTCGTAGCCTTCGGACTTGAGCGCCTTGCAGGCCTGCGCGCCGGAGTAGTCGAACTCCGCCGACTGGCCGATGACGATGGGCCCCGAGCCGATGATGAGTACCTTCGCGATGTCGTTGCGGCGTGGCATGGGTTAAGTCTTGGTAGTTACTGCTTGTTTCGCGCCAATGCTGTCCGAACCCTCAGAATTGTCATCACGAGCGAAGCGAGGGATCTGCTGTCGAAGGGTCGCGCCTTTAGGCGCGACGGCTTCCTCTTCCTGAAAGGGCGTGCCTTTAGGCACGCCCTTGAGTGGGCTTTCGAGTGGCTTTAGCCACTGAGGGACTTCGTCTTTCAGGCTGCCGGGGAATGCAGAGCAGTACGGATAGTCAGCAGCAGTCTCGACGAGCTTTTTCCCAACTGGATTGCGATAGATGTAACCAAGATGAATGCGATAATCTTCGGCATCCCGAATCCGACGGTCGGAGAATCCAGTCTGCCAAATCTCCATCGAGGACTGCGGTTCCTTCTTTACTTGATAGGAGAACCCACCTTTGATGAATTGGACTGCACGCTCCAGAGTCACTGACGGAGTGATCAGCACATGGAAGTGCGTCGGGCATCAGGACATATTCATGCAACAAGTAAGCGCGCCCGCGATACGACTGGAGCGTTTCGACGAACAATTCGGCCCACTTCTCATTCTCGAAGAGCGCCCGGCGCTGCCATGTCTGCGAAGTGACAAAGTATGTATGAGCCGGGTGCTGTCTGCTGTCGAGTCGGTCTCAAATCGAGAGTCCTCAGGGGCTAAAGCCCGATGAATTATTGGCCCTTACGGCGCGCCTAAAGGCGCGCCCCTTCAAGTGCATTTCCCCTTCCACTCCTCCATCATCTTCACAAAATCCTTGAACAGGTAGTGCGAGTCGTGCGGGCCGGGCGCGGCTTCGGGGTGGTACTGCACGCTGAACAGCGGCAGCGAGCGGTGGCGCAGGCCTTCCAGCGTGTTGTCGTTCAGGTCGATGTGCGTCAGCTCAACTTCGCTCTGCTTCAGCGAATCGGGATCGACGGCGAAGTTGTGATTGTGCGCCGTGATCTCGACCTTGCCGGTCGCCATCTGCTTCACCGGATGATTGCCGCCGTGATGTCCGAACTTCAGCTTGTAGGTCTTGCCGCCGAGCGCGAGGCCGATCAGCTGATGTCCGAGGCAGATGCCGAAGATCGGCACGCGTGCCCATCATGCTGGCGGATGCTCTCCTGCGCGTAGGTCACCGGCTCGGGATCGCCCGGGCCGTTCGACAGAAACACGCCGTCGGGCTTGATCGCCAGCACGTCTTCGGCGCTGGTCGTCGCCGGGCACCACCGTCACGCGGCAGCACTCGCCCACCAGGCGGCGCAGGATGTTGTGCTTGATGCCGTAGTCGTAGGCGACGACGTGATGCTTCGGCGGCGCGTCCTTCACGCCGACCACTTCCGTCGGCTCGTGCGAGCGCACGCCCTCGTCCCACTGATAGACGCTGCGCGTGGTGACTTCCTTCGCCAGGTCGGTGCCATCCATCTTCGGAATCGGAGCGCGCCTTGGCGACCAGCTTCTCGGGATCGCTCTCCAGCGTCGAGATCACGCCGCGCATGACGCCGTTGTCGCGCAGATGCCGCACCAGCGCGCGGGTGTCGATCTCGGCCAGCACGGGAATCTTGTAGCGCTCCAGATATTCTTCGGCGACCTCCTGCGAGCGCCAGTTGGAGCTGACGCGCGAGAACTCGCGCACGATCAGCCCTTCGATATACGGACGCGTGGCCTCGTTGTCGTCGGAGTTGGTGCCGTAGTTGCCGATTTCAGGATTGGTGAGGACTACGATCTGCCCGGCGTAGGAGGGATCGGTGAAGATTTCCTGGTAGCCGGTGATGGAGGTGTTAAAAACAACTTCCCCGTAGCATTCGCCTTTTGCTCCGTAGCCTTTGCCGCGGAAGATCCGTCCATCTTCCAGCGCAAGGATTGCCTGCATTCGCAACTCCGGGGAGTGGATTTTATAGATTTTATCAGGTAATGCGGCGGCGCATAAGAGGCGAGTGAGAGTGACTCTTGCGGTGCACTTCCTGCGGTGCAGTTGAGCGCATGGCGTGGTTGCGTGCATGCAAGAGATTCCCTTTTCGGGATTGGATTCCAGAAGAGTCTCCTGCAATCACCGACTGGTCCGGCGCCAGATGTATGCTGCTCTCGTCGAATCAATCGGACAGGCAAATTCCAGGAGAAATGCCATGATGCGATCCTTGTTGGTGGCGTTGATGTCGCTTCTCGTTGTCGTACCGGCGTTCGGCAAAGTTCACAAAGACCCCTTCCCCGTTCCATGCAGCGAGCTCTGGGACGCCGTGCAGGACACGATAAAAAATTCGGGCAATTACACTCCCGTGCTGGCAGACAGTACCGTGATGACAGCTTCGTTCCACATCGGCGGGGCGATCCACTCGCGCGACCTCTCCGTCCATCTCGAACCCCAGGGTTCCGGCTGTGAGATGCAGACCTCGACCAGCTTCAGTGGAGTCTTTCAGTCCGACGCGGGCGATTTCAAGTCGCGCGTGGAGCAGTCTCTGGCCAAACTGAAAGGGTCGAAGCCGGCTGAAGCTGCGAAACCGGGGAATTGAAGCTCTTGATAAGCGCAGTAAGCAGCTCGTGGCGCGTTTGTGGATCGCCGATTCGCAAATCGCGGACGGAACATTTAGGGCTTGACCGCGCATGGCCGGATGGCGAATGCTGAGGGCCGACGGCCGCCATGCCCAGTCCCCTTCGCAACATATCTGATACCGCGCTTTGGGTCGCGGTCTATCGTGCGCAGGAGAGCGAGCGCAAGGACGCGCTCTTCCACGATCCGTATGCGCGCAAGCTGGCGGGAGAGCGCGGTGCGCAGATAGCAGCGGGCATGAAGTTTGCGCAGCGGCATTCCTGGTCGTACGTCGCGCGCACGTGGCTGATCGATCAGATCGTTGCCGCCGAAGTGCAGCGCGGCGCCGACATGGTGATCAACCTGGCTGCGGGGCTGGATTCGCGGCCTTACCGCATGACGCTGCCGGCAGCGCTGCGTTGGGTCGAGGTCGATCTGCCCGATATGGTCAGCTACAAGCAGGAGGTGCTCGCCGACGAGCAGCCGGTGTGTACGCTGGAGCGAGTGGCGCTCGACTTGCACGACACGACGGCGCGGCGCGCGTTGTTTCAGAGGCTCGGCGGCGCAGTCAAACACGCGCTGGTGATCAGCGAGGGGCTCATCATTTACTTGGACGCCGATGCCGTCGCCGAGCTGGCGCGCGGCTTGTCTGCCCCTCCGGGCTTTCGGCGCTGGGCCACCGACCTATCCAATCCAGCGCTTCTCAAGATGTTGCAGAAATCCCTGGGTGGCGCGCTGGCTGAGGCCGGTTCTCCCCTGAAATTCGCGCCGCCCGACGGCCCGGCGTTTTTCGAGAGGTGCGGCTGGAAACTGGTGGAGAAGCATTCCCTGCTGCACACGGGGGCGAAGTTGAAGCGGCTGCCGTTCGGGCTGCGGCTTGCCGCATTCGTTTCCGACCCAGCGGGACGTAAGCAGGCCCGGCCTTGGGGCGGAGTGTGCGTATTGGAGAACAGTGGATAGTGGTTAGCAAATGTACGATCTATCCACTCACTACTATGCATTATCAACTTGCCCGAATCATGCGGGCGCGCGAGCTGTATCACATTCTTGCAGCGCATTTCTGGATATCCTGCTACGATGCGACCATTGTGGAACGCAATGCCCCCAGCCGCGCCTGTTATCTGCTACTGAGCTTGGGCCTGCTTTGCGGGCTGACATTTGCGGACACGCCTGCGCCGCAATTCACCGCGAGGACGCTCGATGGCCAGACGTTCACCAACAGTTCGCTTAGGGGTAACGTCGTGCTGCTTCAGTTCTGGACGACGTGGTGTCCGGTCTGCCATCAGGACCAGGCTGCCGTAGACAGCGTGCAGGCCGAATTCGGTGGCCAAGGCTTGGTGGTGCTTGCCGTGGACGATGGCGAGCCGGAAGCGCTGGTCAGGAAGTATCTGCAGGCGAGCCCACGGTCCTGCGCGGTGGTAGCGGAGGGCGACCGAAGCCTGGCCGCGCGCTTCGGCGTGCACAGCTATCCGCATTATGTGGTGATCGATCGCAGCGGGAATGTCGTCGTCAGCAAGGGCGGCGGAGGCGGAGAGCCGTATCTACGCTACTTGCTGAGCCGCGCCGGTCTATCGAACCAGCGGGAGACCGTGCAGGCGGGTAATCGAGTCCCGTCAGGCGGCTCAGGCCTCCTGGGCCCGCAACTGGTGACCGTTGCGCCAACCAGCAACGCGCCCCTGGCGAAGCCGATTCCCAAGACCATCTTCGTGTTTACTGACGGCGAACAGTTGGAAGCCGACCACTACACCCTCTATGCCAAGTTTCTGCATGTAACGGCGGACGGGCAAGACCGGAGTATTCCGCTGAGCGCGCTGAATGTTCCGAAGACGGTTGCGGTGAACCGCGAGCGCGGCGTGAATATCAAATTTCCAACCAGCGGCAACGAAGTGTTCGTGGCGTTCTGAAGGCGGTTGTGGGTTGAACCCGCTGCGCGTGCGGCGCAGCAACTAACCCACTAACCACTAACCACCGTTCCCCGCCCCCATCTCTTGCACGATCTGCACACCCGCGCTGGTGCCGATGCGGTTGGCGCCCGCATCCACCAGCTCAAGAAGCTGGGCTGCGGTTCGGATGCCGCCGGCGGCCTTCACCCCGATCTTGAGCCCCACGACGCCGCGCATCAAAGCCACGTCGGCGGCGGTCGCGCCCGAATCGGCCAGGCCGCTGGAGGTCTTGACGAAATCCACTTCGGCGTCAGCGGCGAGAGCGCAGGCGAGTATCTTCTCTTCTTGAGTCAGCAGCGCGTTCTCCAGAATCAGCTTCAGGATTGCCATGCGCCCATGAGCCACGCGCGTCAGGCTACGCATCTCCGTCTGTACCAGCAGCCGGTCGCCCGACTTCAGCGCGCCGATGTTCATCACTACGTCGAGTTCGTGCGCGCCCTGGCGTAGCGCCGCTTCGGCCTCCGCCAGCTTGATCGAGATGAGGTTCGCGCCCAGCGGGAAGCCGACGACAGTGCCGACCCTTACTTCAGTTCCGCGCAGATGACTTACGGCCAGCGTGACATTCGCCGGGATTGACCATCACGGAATGGAATCCGTATCGCAACGCTTCGTCGCACAACAATGCAACTTGAGCGCGCGTGGCGTCGGCCTTCAGCAGCGTATGTTCGATGATTTTGGCGGCGGCTTGCCAGTCGGTGAGGGTAACTGCCGGGATTCCCGGCGCTACGGGCGCGTAAACAGCCATGGTTTGATTCTAACCGCTCTCCGCGTCGGATTCTATCGTACAAACGTGTGGCAAGTTACGGTAGTGTTGAGCGTAATCAAGCCCGTAACCCACCACGAAGCGGTCAGGAATCTCGAAACCCACGTAGTCGGCCTCGATGGGCACCTTGCGGCATGGGCGCTTGTCCAGCAGCGCCGCGACCTTCAGCCTACGCGGTTGACGCGCCAGCAAGAGCTTCTTGAGGTAGGTCAGCGTGACACCGGTGTCGAGGATGTCCTCGACGAGGATGACGTTCTTCCCTTCCACCGATTCGTCCACGTCTTTGATGAGCTTCAGCTCGCCGCTGGTCATGCTGTTGCCGTAGCTGGAGACCGCGATGAAGTCGAAGCTGAGGTCGAGGTCGATCCGGCGCGCCAGGTCGGCGAGGAAGATGGCCGCGCCTTTGAGGACTCCGATGAGAACCACGGGCCGGCCGGCAAAGTCGGCGGTGATGCGCGCGCCCAACTCGGCAACTTTGGCCGCAATCTGCTCGCGCGTGATGAGGATGTTGAGCGGGTGCACCGAAGACAAGCCCACCTCCGAGCCAGTGGTTAGTCGCTTCGACTGGGTTAACTTGCCGTATCGAGGTGGAAGGACTCCACATATGGCTCGACCGGATACCCTTTCGCTTTCCAGGCCGCCAGTCCACCCTTCAGGAATTTGACTCGGTCGATGTGCAGAGCCAGAGCCTTGCTAATAACGGATCGAGCGGTTTTATCGCCGGGACAGGTACAGTAAGCAACCGCATCCTTCTCTCGTGGAATGCGCGTGGGATCCGCGATTATTTCTTTTGGAGAAATCCTCTCTGCGCCAGGAATGATCTCCGAATCGGCTAACAAATCGAGCGGCTGGCGAACGTCCAGGAGAAATACTTCGTGATTTGAGGCCAACAACGTATGGAGCGCCTCCGGTGTGATGCTGTGCTGGTCCAATAAACGTTGGTCTCTTACGCGTCGGATCCAGATCACGATCGAAAGGCACAGCAACAAGGCGACAACAATAGCAATCAGTGCCAGAGACACCTCTGATTCTCCTCCATGCTCTCTGAGAGCAGATTCCACAAGTCAGGAGAAGGATTCGTCGAATGCGGCGTCGTGCATGAGTGCAACCTATGCAACGAAGGACTCCATCCAGGCAAACGGTGCTTGGGTAGGGCGCCGAGTCCGTTTTGAAAGGGCACGCCTTCAGGCGTGCCGCAATTGCGACGTATGAAGGCGGCTTTAGCCGCTGGAGGAAGCGGTCCCTCAGCGCCTGAAGGCGCTCCGTCGCGTGCTCTGACGACAGGGCTGAAGCCGTGTCCTTTCAAAACGGCCGGAGAGCGTGGTTTCAAAGCCGAAGTCCTCTCGGCTGCGCGCTTGCGGTTCGATTTCCTCGAGCAGCGACCGTCAGCTCGGATCGCGGCCGTCTTCGCCGAGAACGTCGACAATCCCGCTGCGATCAGGTCGGCAGCTTTTCACCTGCCCGTCAGTGCTGAACTGGAAACGCCAGAGCCCGGAGGGCGGCGGAGATGATAGCCCAGGACGGAGGTCGCCGCGGCGACCGGAGTCCTGGGTACGCATTCATTTCAGAGGGAGAGCCGGCTTCAGCCGGCGGCAGAAAACCACCCGCGACGAAAAGCCCCACCCGAGCAACCGAAGCTCGGGTGGGGCACCCGATGTTAGCTGACGTGAAAGTGTTAGTTGATCGGATGGGCCACCCGCGGAGTGTGTCAAGAAGTACCAAACTACAGGAACTGGTCGAAGTTGGGAAGCAGTCCACGAACCAAGTTGAGGGATTGCCTAACAACCATAATCAGGGGTTCACCTTCGCAAACCCCATGTTCATTGAGCGCTACCTGAAACGTGAACTGTATATCCTTGTTCACTTTCGCGTCCGGCGGATCGGTGAGGAGATGTTGGCCCTCTTTCACAAGCAATGCTTGAGTGCGACCGATCCACCAATCAGTGGCGTTAGCGAGAAGGCCAGTGACTCGGTCAGTGGCTCGCAGATGTTGGCCGACATTAAACTGCCATACCGCCGCTCCAGCAGTCAGCAACAGGCGATGTTTGTCTCTGATATTGAGATCATGGAGTCGCCAAAGATGAGCGTTCCCTCCCTTGTATGGTTTGGTTTGCTCAATGATATCGACCGCTTCTTGCCTCATTCCCTTTACCTTTCGAGCAAACGCGGCCTTTTGCTCCTTGGTCGAAGGGATGTTTTTGAAAATGGGGAAGCCAGTAAATTCATCGGGCGTTCCGCCTTCTGCTCTGACCAAAGCATTGGCCAGATAGTCGAGAGAACTTCTGATGTTCTGGAAGATGTCACCAGCGATGAGCAGGATTTTCGGAGGGACGGGCGTAACCTTGGCAGCATAGTAGATATGCTCTCCGGTATCCGGATTTCGCTTTTCGCTGACCGCGTAGGGGTTAGTGGCAATGAACTCATCGAGAGCGGAATGCAAATCGTTTGCTGTGCTTGTAGGCCCACTCGATCTTTAGGTGAAAATCGGCCATGCCAAAATGCTAAGCAGTATGGCGACGTGATTTCAAGGGATACTAACCATGGCTAATTGCTAACTGCTAATTGCTGGCTTTCACATCCCCGGCATCTTCATGCCCGCCAGCCGCCGCGCGAAGCTGGGCTTGCCCATGGACTTGAACATCTTGCGCATTTGGGCGTACTGCTTGCAGCAACTGGTTGACTTCCTGAACGCTGGTTCCTGAGCCGCGGGCGATGCGCTTGCGGCGGTTGCCGTTGATGACCTCGTGGTGCTCGCGCTCGTAGGCGGTCATGGAGTTGATGATGGCTTCGACGCGATTGAGTTGCTTGTCGTCGACTTTGTCGGCGGCCTGCTGCATGTTGGCGAACGGGCCGATCTTGGGCATCATGCCCATGATGCTGGAGATGGAGCCCAGCTTCTTCACCTGGCGCAACTGGCCGCGAAAATCTTCCAGGGAGAAGCCGTCGCTCGAGAGCGCCTTGCGCGCGAACTCTTCCGACTTGCCTTTGTCGAGCTTCGACTCGGCCTTCTCGATGAGCGAGAGGATGTCGCCCATGCCGAGAATGCGGCCGACGATGCGGTCGGGATGGAACGGCTCGAGCGCGTCGTACTTTTCGCCGACGCCGATGAACTTGATGGGTTGGCCGGTAACGTTGCGGATGGAGAGCGCTGCGCCGCCGCGGGCGTCGCCGTCCATCTTGGTGAGCACCACGCCGGTAAGCGTCAGCTTCTTGTGGAACTCGTCGGCTGAGCGCACCGCGTCCTGGCCAGTCATGGAGTCGGCGACGAAGAGGATCTCCTGCGGGTTCAGGATCTTCTTCAGCGACTGCATCTCGTCCATCAACTGCTCGTCAATGTGCAGGCGGCCGGCGGTATCGACGATGAGCACGTCGCAGGCGTTATTGATGGCCTCGCGCCGCGCCTCTTTCACCAGGCGCTCGACGGTCGCGGTGTTCGACTCCTCAACTTTGCCTTCGTAGAGCTGCGCCTTGATGGCGTTGGCGACAACCTTGAGCTGCTCGCGCGCGGCGGGACGATAGACGTCAACCGACACCAGCATGGGGCGATGCCCGCCCTGCTTGAGCCAGTGCGCCAGCTTGCCCGAGGTGGTGGTCTTGCCGGAACCTTGCAGGCCGGCCATGAGGACGACCGTGGGCGGCTGCGAGGCGAACTTCAGCTTCGCGGTGTCCTTGCCCAGGACATTAATGAGCTCGTCGCGAACGATCTTGATGACCTGCTCGCTCGGCGAGAGCGCGGTCATCACCTCCTGGCCGACGGCCTTCTCACGAATGTGGTCGACCAGCTCTTTGACGACCTTGAAGTTGACGTCGGCTTCGAGCAGCGCCATGCGGATTTCTTTCAGCGCCTCGCCGATGTTTTCTTCGTTCAGCGTGCCCTGTCCGCGCAGGTTCTTGAATGCGCGTTGCAGCTTGTCTGTGAGGTTCTCAAACATGTTTTAGGGTTCCAAAACCGGGCTGGGTATGCGGATGCGGCCAGCATCCGCGCTGGTAATCAGGATAGCATGCATAGGTCTGCGTGACTTCGTGGGCGGGCTTGAACATGGCCATTCCGAGTTCACAATTGATTTTGCGAAGGGAGATAGAATTTGCCCATTCGGGAGGCTTACCATGCTCGGTTTGCGTGCCCTTCGGCTCTCCCTTCTGACCATCATTTCGATCTCTGCCGCCATCGCTCAGCGCGGACATAAAGAGCCCACCACCGTCTTTCAGGACGAGAACCGCCTGCCCGCGGCAACTTACGCGCGGCCCGACTCGAAGCTGATGATGCAGCAGGCGAACGATCTTCGGGAGCTGAGCGCCGCGATTCCTGACGACATCCAGAATGTCTCGAAGGGGCTGATCGCGAAAGACCTCGGCGAACGGCTGAAGAAGATCGAGAAGCTGGCCAAGAAGCTGCGCGAAGAGGTGCAGCAATAAGTGGCTCAAACATTGGTTCCAGGGCTTAAGAGTCGGTGTGAGAACAGTGTCGCCGCTCACGCGGCTCAATGAATTTCCCCCTGTGACCCGGCGCTAACGCGCCGGGCTAACTTCATCCCGCCGCTGCGCGGCTGGACTCGAGCCGATTCGATGCTTCTGCTCCAAGGCACAAATACGAATGGAGTTCTCACCAGACTCCTAAAAGGTGAAAAGCGCGTGAGACTCGCCAGCACAACTCGCTACTCGAACTGCACCTCCTCATTCGGATTTCGCTTTAGCTGGCGCCGCCAGAAGTAGTAGAACGGAGCGCCCAGGAAAGCGATGCCGATTCCGATCAGGGTCTCGCGAGGACGCGTCACGACCGAGTTCAGCGCCCAGGCTCCCGCGAAAAGCACGTAGAGCGCCGGCAGATACGGGTATCCAGTGCAGCGATAGGGTCGTGGCACATCGGGCCGCGTACGGCGCAGCACGAACAGTCCAATGACCGTCGCGGCGTACGAGACCACCTGCATGAACATCACGTAAGTGTAGAGCTGGTCGAATGTGCCGCTGAGCGCGAACACGATGCCCAGCGCGCTGAGTGCGACCAGGCTCACGTGCGGCGTGCGATAGCGCGGGTGAAGCCGCCCCATCGAGTGGAAGAACGCACGATCGCGCGCCATGGCGAAGGGCACGCGTCCGCCGCTGAGCACCATGCAGGAGAGCGCGCCGAAACAGGAGAGCGCAATCATCCCGCTGAGCCAGCGGCCGGCGCTGGACGAGAACAGCGCCACCGCGGCCGCCTGCGCGATGGTCTCTTCTTTCGCGACCTGCGTGATCGGCAGCGCGTAAAGATAGACCGCGTTGATGACCAGGTAGATGACCGCAACCAGCAGCAGTCCCAGCACCAGGGCGCGCGGCAGCACGCGTTGCGGATCTTTGATCTCGCCGGCAACCCAGGTCACGTACATCCAGCCGTCAAAGGCCCAGAAGACGCTGATCAGGGCCACGCCCATTCCCGAGATAATCTGGCTGAAGGTGAACGGCTGCGCGCTCATGAGGCTGACCGAGTAGTTCGACCAATGGCCGTGACCGACGGCGAGCCCGAGCAAAACGAATGCCCCGATGGCAACGAACTTCGCCCAAGTCGCGACGTTGATTAGCGCCGAGCCGCGCTTGAGGCCGACCACGTTCACGGCCGTAAGCAGGAGAATCGCAAAGATAGCGACGATGTCGCCGCGCGTCAGCGTCCAGTGGCCGATCTTGGCAAGCGTCGCATGCGCCGCCACGACAGGAAAGAACGCGCCCAGATAATCGGAGAAGCCGACGGCCAGCGCCGCGATGCTGCCGCTCTGGATGACGGCGAAGACCATCCAGCCATAAAGAAATGCCGGGAACTCGCCAAAGGCTTCGCGCAAGTAGACGTACTGGCCGCCGGCTTCGGGATACATGGCGCCCATCTCCGCGAAGGCGAAGCAGGCCAGCAGTGAGATGAGCCCGCCGGCGAGCCACACGCCCAGGAAGAGCGCAGGCGTGCGCACAGCCGCGGCAATTGGCCCGGCGGTCAGAAAGATGCCGGACCCGATCATGCCGCCGGCCATCAGCAGCACCGAGTCGGTGAGGGAGAGGCCGCGCAGCAGGGTGGTGGGAGCGAGGGTACGTTCCTGCGCAGTTGTGGCCGGATGCGCCATGCGTCAGCCGATGCCCAGGTCCTCGGCCATCTCCAGCGGCGTGCCGCAGACGCGGCAGATAACGGAGCCGCAGTCGCCGCAGGTCAGCGGGTCATCGATCTCGCGCGCGCACACCGGGCAATAGAGTAGCGAGTGTTGCTCGCCATTGGTCGGTCGCTCGGACGGTTGAGCCATAAGTTCTGGCGACTGTACCATAAAACTTGGGCTTCGCAATTCATGTCAGTTGAAACCGAATCGTTATTACAAGCAATACTTACGAGGAGACCATGAGCGATCAGAAAACTATTTCCACAGACGAGCAGATGCGGCGCGAGTTCAATGAGTGGGCCGAGGCAGGCAAGGGCGAGGAGATGGAGCAGCATCACATCAGCATCACCCAGCAGACGCTGGCGCTGATGGGCCTGAAGCCGGGCGAGAAGGTGCTCGACCTCGGCTGTGGCGCGGGGTGGGCATGCCGCCTGCTGGCGCAACTGGTCGGCGGAGGCGAGCGGCCGGGACAGGTCGTCGGGCTGGACGTCTCGGACGAGATGATCCGGCGGGCGCGTGCCAACTCAACCGAGTTCGACAACGTGCTCTTCGTCGTCGGTTCGGCGCTACAGATCCCTTGGGAAGAAAACTTCTTCGACAAGATGTTGTCGGTGGAATCGTTCTATTACTATGCCGACCAGGACCGCGCACTCGACGAGCTGTTTCGGGTGCTCGCGCCCAAGGGCGAGCTCTACATCCTCATCAATCTGTACAAAAACAATCACTACTCACTGCGCTGGGTGGAAGAATTGAAGGTGCCGGTGCAGGTGCGCTCGGAGCAAGAGTACATCGAGCTGCTGCGGGATCACGGCTATCAGGATGTGCGCGCGCAACGCATGCCCGACCTCACGCCCACTCCCGATGAGTACACCGGGCGATGGTTCAAGGATGCCGAGGAGCTGCGCGACTTCAAGCGTATCGGCGCGCTGCTGCTGATCGCGCGCAAGCCGGATGTGGAGAGTCCGCCGAGAGCGTACGAGTTGCAGTGACGAACGAATTCACCACGCAGGCAATCGCGTCACTGCTGTGACTTCCTCAGCAACGCGATCTGCCCCAGGTGGTAGACGTGATGCTCGATCAGGCCGTGCGCCTCGGCGTAGTGGGTGCGCTTGCCGGCTGCGCTAAGTTCGTCCAGTCTGGCGGGATCGAGTTTCGCCAGCGCCTCGCGGAACCGAGCGTTGGACGAGCGGAACTCGTCTAGCGTCTTGCGCCAATTCTCTTCCGTGATGGCAGGCATGGGCGGGAAGTTGCGGTCTTCGATCAGCCCGGCGCGGTCGCCTGCCAAACGCCGCGTCGCTACCTCTTCCCAGAACGTCATATGCATCACGAGCTCCCAGATGGTGTGAGCATCCGGAAGTGGGCGCGCCGCTGCCAATTCCGCGGGTATGTTCGCCAGGATTTCCCACACGGGATCCCCGTGCCAGGCGTCGCCATGGAGTACTTCATCATAGTGCGCGACAATACGGTCGATTGCGGCGATGTTGTCCTCCTTAAGCGATCACAGAAGCATTGGACTCCTGCGACCCAGCGCCTCCGAATCAAGACTGGCGTTATAAACTTCCGCGACCCGGCCCGATGTGAATGCTGCCATTCACGTTGTTGAGCTCGATCTTGATGCCGCCCTTGCCCAGCGTGCCCGACACGCTCTTGGCCCCGAAGTGTCCCTGCACCGTCAGCGGGAAGTCGGTGGAGATGCCGCCGTTCACATTGCTGGCGCTCACGTTGGCATTGGCCGATTGCGGCAGCAGCAGGTTGATCGTGCCGTTCACCGACTTCAGCGTGATCTCGCGCACGTTGTTCAGCGATGAATAGTTCGCGTCAACCTCGCCGTTCACAGTCGCCAGGTCCGCGGTGCCTTCCAGGTCGGACGCTCTCACCTTGCCATTCACTGTACTTGCGTTCACCTCATCCGATAGCTTCTGGAGGCTCACGGACCCGTTCACCAGCTTGACCTCGTTGATGCGCGCGTTCTGCGGCACATGCAGCGTGTAGTGCACCGCGCCGGGGTTGTTGTTCATGAAATGCCTGGCGTACCTGGTTTCAATTTCTACCGACGAGCCGCTGCCGTTGACCTCAATCTGGATCTCGTCCAGACGCTGCTGATCGCGGGCCGACTTGACGGCGTCGATCTGGACTTCGTTGCGGTTCCAGCCGGTGATCTCGACATCGCCATTAATGTTGTTGAGGGAGATGCGGCCGTCGGCGGCCAGCGGGACGGTGCGATGGAATTCCTGGGTGACATCGGCATAAAGCGGCAGGGCGATAAGCAGGGCGAGCGCGGCGGCCGCAACTGTGGCCATGCGGCGAAGAGTAAGGAAATTGAGCATAGTACCTCCTGTGCGGTTGGGAAACGACTGATGCGGAATGGTGAGCAGTAATGGATACGCAAGCGGGCCCACGGAAGTTCACGACTTGGAACGAAAAGTTACAATCTTAGGGTTGGCTTCAACTCCCATTGTCAGCGTGACCGCGACCGTCCTCAACGAGGTCGAGGATATTGACGCGCTCGCCTCGACCTTGGCCGAGCAGACGCTCCGGCCGGAGGTGGTCATCGTCGATGGCGGTTCGACGGATGGCACATGGGAGCGCTTGCAAGTCGCACAGGCAAAATATCCCAACCTGGTTGCTATCCGCGACGAGAGCTGCAATCTGAAAGCTTCGCCTGGCCCGATTGCGCGTGGGCGCAACGTCGGAATAGCCGCCGCGCGAGCGCATGTGATTGCCTGCGCCGACGCGGGCTGCATCTACGATCCCGAGTGGCTGGCGCGCCTGACCGCGCCGATCCTCAGCGGCGCCGCAGAGTACGCGCTCGGCGGGTCGTGCGTCGATCCCGACGACCAGACGATCTGGGACCTGGCCTCGGCGCCGTTCTTCGGCATGAAACAGAATGCCGACGGAACCACCAAGTCGTGTACCGCGCGCTCGATGGCATTTCGCAAAGAGCTGTGGCATCGGGTGGGCGGCTTTCCCGAGACCAGCTTCCTGGGCGAGGACACCAGCTTCGACCTGTTGGTGCGCAAGTTCACCACGCCCGTTTATGCCGAGCGGGCGCAGGCCATCTATCGCCCGCGCCATACCCTGAAGAGCGCGCTCAGCATGATGGCGCGCTACGGCGTCGCCGACGGTGTACTGGGGACGCGGCGCTCGCGGCTGCTGCGCAATTCGCTGCGCTGCGCCGCCGAGATTGCGGCCATCCTCGCGCTGCCCCGTACAGCCATCCCGCTCATCTGCGTGCTGTTGCTGGAGGTCTACTTCGCCTTTCGGCTGGATTGGAACACCTTCCGTAAGCACGCGAGTCCGCAAGCATTCGGTGCTCGTTTAATCTACTCGTTAGCGGTGCCGTGGGTTGCGGCCTGGAACCAAGCCGTCGGCGAGTTGACAAAGACGAACCAGCCCAACCGGCAGAACGCGTGAAACCATTTGGTGGCCGGCCGCGTGCTATCCCCGGTTCCTTACTGTTGCCGCGAATCATTGGCGCCGCTGCTGTAGGAGGGAGTCGAATGAGTTCGAAACCGGTATCAACGTTCCGCCTGTACTTAATGCGACTCGTTTATTTGCTGAATTTCTTCCTGCTCGGATCGGACGTATGGCCGGCGATTTTCCGCCATCAGGGAGCATGGGACCCGGTGAAAGGTGTGGCCTTCAGCTTCTGGGCCGCGTTGTCGCTGGTATCGGGGTTGGGAATTCGATATCCGCTGAAGATGGCGCCTGTGCTTCTCCTGCAACTTGTCTACAAGACCGTGTGGTTATTAGCCGTCGCGCTTCCGATGTGGTCAACGATTCGGTCAACAGACCTCGCCCATGCCATGCTGATCGGGGTTGTTGTAGACGTTATCGCCATTCCCTGGATTTATGTTGTGGCAAGTTACGTGATCGAGCCCGGGGACCGATGGAGAAGGCGAGCTCTTGGGGCGCGAACGTATCGGCAGAATGCGTAAGAGCAGTGGATCAAGCATGGCCAAGCCTGACAAGCCGACTGATACTCCATCTGAGTGGGCAAAGCATCTGCGTCCGCAAGGTAAACGGCAGCTCAACAAGAAGATCAGGCGGAAGTCTAAAGCTGGGCTTAAGTCCTCTCGCCAAAGCAATTGACAACCGTTTCGGGGAAGACGGATGCGATTTATCGATCGCGAGGAAGTCGCGAAGCGACTCACATATGAAAAGTGCATTCCCATCGTGCGGGAGGCGATGATTGCCTTTTCACGCGGCGAAACGCGACAAGTGCTGCGCTCAATCATCCCGCTATCGGGAGGCCGATTGTTTGGAATCATGCCCGGAGCCATGGGCGAACACGCGGTCTTCGGCGCCAAGCTGATCAGCGTCTTCCAGCAAAACTTCGCCAAGGGCATCCAGTCACATCAAGGTGTAGTGGTCCTCTTTGATCCGGAGAGCGGCGCTCCGGTTTGCGTCCTCCATGCGGGCGAGATTACGGCCATTCGCACCGCGGCGGCCAGCGCCGTCGCCACGGACGCACTGGCGCGTAAGGACGCACGCAGGCTGGCGCTGCTTGGCTATGGAGAGCAGGCCGCGACCCATGCGCGCGCCATCCAAAAAGTTCGCAGTCTCGAATCGGTCGTGGTCTGGGGACGTTCTCCCGAGCGCGCTCGCGCCTTCGCCAACCAGATGCAGCCGCAGCTCGGCATTACCGTTACGCCGGCAGCGAGCGCGCAGCAAGCCGTTGCGGACGCTGACATCATCTGCACACTAACCGCGGCATACGACCCGATCTTGCGGGGTGAATGGGTGCGTCCCGGCACACATGTGAATGTCGTCGGCTCGGGATTCGCCGGGCCCGCCGAAATCGACAACGACCTCGTGGCCCGCTCGCGCTTTATCGCGGATAGCCGCGACAGCGTCCTGCAGCAAGGGGGAGAATTTCTCCGCGCGAAGGCTGCGGGGCTGATTGGCGACGAGCACATCGTCGGCGAGATTGGCCAGGTGCTGGCCGGCAATATCGAAGGCCGCCGCTCGGCGGAGGAGATCACGGTCTACAAATCACTGGGACACGTGGTGCAGGACCTGGCGACGGCATGGGCCCTTTACCAAAGCAGCGATAGCTACTAACCAATATCCACTAAGCACACTAAGCACTAATCATTAACCCCTATCCACTCCTTTTGTACCAGTCGGCGCGCGTCAGTGGCAGGGGGGAGTCGCCCCCATCCGGCTTGCTGAAGAGCACTTGGTAAAGGTTGACGCGTCCCTTTGCGAAGGCCCAGGCGCTGCCCGCCATATAAATTCGCCAGGTGCGATAGACGGTCTCGCTGGTGATCCTCCTGGCCTCTTCGTAGCGCGCCTCCAGCCGGCGCACCCAATGCCGCAGCGTGCGGGCGTAATGCTCGCGCAAGCTTTCCACGTCCCGCACCTCAAAGCCGCAGGCCTCTCCCAAGCGAATGGTGGTTCCGAGCGGCACTAGGCCACCGTCAGGAAAGACGTACTTATCGACGAACGACGCTCCCTTGCGCCGAAAGATGGCCGACGCGGCGATACCGTGGTTCAGGAAGACGCCGCCGGGGCGCAGAAGTTTCCAGAGGTACTCGAAGTATTCCGGCAGCCGCGCCTCCCCCACGTGTTCGAACATGCCGACGCTGACGATCTTGTCAAAAGACTTCGCTGGGTCAAAATCGCGATAATCGTGCACCTGCACGTCGCAGCGATCTTCCAGCCCGGATTCGAGAATGCGCGTACGCGCGAGGTCAGCCTGCGCCTGACTCAGCGTCACACCCAGCGCGCGCACGCCGAAGTGCTGTGCCGCCCAGATGATGAGGCCACCCCATCCGCAGCCCACGTCCAGCAAGCGCTCGTCCTGGCGCAGCCGGAGCTTACGACAGATGTAGTCCAGCTTGTTCGCTTGAGCCGTATGGATGTCCTCATTACCGTCCTGGAAATATGCGCAGGAATACATCATGCGGCGGTCAAGCCAGAGCTGGTAGAAGTCGTTGGACAGATCGTAGTGGTAGCTGACGGCTTCGCGGTCGCGGCGTTTGGAATGCAGCTTGCCATGCAGATGCGGCACAAGCTCGGGCTTCTCGCTGTGACCGTCATGGTGGGGAAGTCGCAGCAGCAGACCACCCAGACGCAGCTTTTCCGTCAGCTCCAACTCGTGAGCGGTGAGGTAATCGCCGAAGTCGAAAGCAGCTTCAAGATCGCCCTCGATGTCCAAATCGTCGTAGATGTAGGCCTCGCCGAGGCTGAGCTGGCTGGCGCCCAGGATCATTCGCCGCAAACTGCCGGGATGCTTCAGCACCAGCGAGAATCGCGGACTTTGGGAGTTGCCCCAGATATCGCCACTCCACAGGCGGATGGCGAAACCCCGCTGCGGATAGTCGCCGAGAGCAGTGTCCAGCAGTTCCAGGGTGATTTCGACCGAGGGATCGTGGGGAGCGATGGTGGCCAGGTTCGACATGTCATATCGCCGAATCCGCGTGTCTTGGGAACCGCGCGCGCGAGGAGCCATACGGCCCAAGTCAATGACTATCGTAGCCTGCGAAGGTGATGAAGTCAGTGACCCATCTCACATGTTACGCCGGGCCGGCTTTGCCATTCCTTCACGCACGAGCGCCTTCTCGATGCCGTCCCACACCCGTGGGCTGGGATCTTCCATGGGCACCAATAGCTTGGCTACTTCGGCTATGTATCGCAGGTCCGCAACCAGGTCGGAGCAGACCGGGCAGGTACGCAAATGCTCCTGCTCCTCGTCGCTGCCGCCACCATCGACGATGTAGGGCAGGACCTTCTGAAATTCCGCACACGTCATGACTCTTTTCTCCCTGGGAATGGATTGCGGATCTCTAAAGGTCTTGTCCGCTCTGCGAATTCCCCGCATCTCGTTGGCGAAATGCTTCTCCCTTCTTACCGCCGGTTGGCGGCTTTTTCCGCCTTGCTCTGCTTGAGCAGGTCGCGCAATTTCATTCGTGCCTTATGGAACTGCGACTTGCTGTTGCCGATGGAGCATCCCATCATCTCGGCAATCTCGTTATGCTCGTATCCCTCAACGTCGTGCAATACAAAGATGATGCGATAACCCGGAGGCAGGCTTTCTACCGCCCGTTCCAGATTCACCCGGTCAATCGATCCGGCCAGAAGATTGTCGCGCGTGCCGATATCCTTCTTGGGGCCGTCTTCCTGCTGCGGCTCCATCGACTCCTCCAGCGAAACCTCAGGCAGGCCTTTCTTGCGCAGGTGCATCAGCACCACATTGACCGCCAGCCGGTGCAGCCAGGTCGAAAACGCCGACTCGCCGCGAAAGGTCGCGATCTTGCGATAAAGCTGAAGGAACGCCTCTTGCGTCAGGTCTTCCGCTTCAGCGGTGTTGCCGGTCATGCGCAAGCACAGGGAGTAAACGCGCCGCTTGTGCAAGCCATACAGAGCCTCGAAACATTCCGCATCGCCGCGCTGTGCGCGTTCGATGGCCTCATGCTCCGACATGCCGTTCGCCAGGATCTTCTTCGCTGTGTTCAATCGATTTTCCGGGTACGCCCCTTAGATGCAACCCAGAGTAGCTGATGTTGCCCGATGCTGTCACAGCTCTCTAAGTCGCGACTTAGTTAATTAGGATGCAAACTTTCGTCATATGGCGCGCCCCTGACAAGCGATTCGGCTGTGACCCTCGATTTGTGCCCGCATTCGCGGCGGCCAGCGCTGCCGTGTACCGCCTTCCGCACCCTGAAAATTAATGTGAGAAACGCTTGACAAGCCGCAACCCCAGTCTAAAATACCCGACAATTGGCGCAAAACAAGGGCCAATTGGATAAGGTGAGTGCTGTCCCGCCGATGAACACGACCTATCCTCAGAGCGACGCTATGGACAATCCCTGTCGGCATCCTCGAGTCCAGGTGGTATCGCGAGACGAAGACGCGGAGTACGTGGAATGCCTGGAATGCCGCGAAGTCTTCGAATCCAGCGAGTTCCGCGACATGGACATCGAAGCCAAAATCCCCGCCGAAGAAGAATAAGCCGCCAACGGTGACGCAGTGCGCTCCAGCAGGGGCCTGCAGACGTGTGCGTAGAGCCGCGGCAATCCTCTGAAGTCCGGGTTCTTATAATCGAGTCTTGGAGCCTTCTATTCACCTGCCCCGCCGCGTGGTTTCGCTTCAGCCCAGCGCCACGGTCACGCTGCGGGATTTGGGGCTGCTCGATCGGCTGGTAGCCTGCACGAAGTACTGCGCCGATGTTTGCCCCGAGATTGCGCGAGCATCGGTAGCCATAGTTTCCGATTCCTGGTCGGCGCAGGCGCAGCAGATCGTGTCGGCGCAACCGGACCTGGTCCTGGCTTCGGTGCCGTATCAACTGGAGGCGGTCGCCGAAATCCTGAAGGCGGGCGTGCGCTTCCTCGGGCTGGCGCCGCGGACGCTTGCCGACATTTATGCCGACACCGCTGCCATCGCCGGAGTGATGGGGGCCGGCGAGCGTGGCGAGGCCCTCATCGGCAACATGCAAGCGCACATCGAGAGGGTCCGTCAGAGCGCTGCCGCGTGCGCCAGGGTCAGGGTCTTCTGCGAAGAATGGGGCAAGCCAATCCTGGCCTCGCAGCCCTGGGTCGCCGAGCTAGTAAAAGCAGCCGGCGGCGAGTTCGTAGGCGTTCCCGGCAAAAGCACGACTGCGGAGGAGGTCGCTGCGGCAGAGCCCGAGGTATTGTTGGCCGCATGGTGCGGTGCCGGTGACCGCGTGCCTCTGGAGAAGATCGTTGCACGGCGGGGCTGGCTACAATTGCCGGCGGTTAGGAACCGTCGCGTGTTCTGCATCAACGACGAACTGCTGAACACTCCGGCGAGCACGCTGATGGGAGGACTGGACGCGATCGCATGGGCGCTGCATCCCGGACTATTCCGGCAGCCGCGCGGAATCCGCCGGATGGGCGTGGACACCCAACTAAGGTAAAGTTGAATTTCAGCCCTGGTGCCCCAGATTCGCGTCCTTCGTTGGGACGCTAAACTGGGCTTAAAGCCGTACTCTCTCTGAAGCTGCTTTCCATGCATACCGTGTTGGTAGTCGACGACGAGTCCCAAATTCGCAACACGCTGGAAGGCGTGCTGGCGGACGAGGGCTACAAGACGCTGCTCGCCGAAAGCGGTGAGGAGTGCCTCGAGACGCTGCGCCACAAATCCGCCGACGTCGTCCTGCTTGACATCTGGCTGCCCGGCATAGACGGCCTGGAGACGCTGGAGAAGCTGGTGGAGCGCGAAGACCATCCTGAGGTCATCATCATCTCCGGGCACGGCAACATCGAGCAGGCGGTGCGCGCCACCAAGCTCGGAGCATTCGACTTCCTGGAAAAGCCGCTCTCCATCGAGCGTACGCTCATCGTCCTGAAGAACGCGATCGAGGCCAAGCGGCTGCGCAGCGAGAACCTGGAACTCAAGAAGCAATTTCACTCGCGCAGCGTGATCGTCGGCGACAGTATTCCGATGAAGGCGTTACGCCAGCAGATCGCGTTGATGGCGCCCACCAACGGCCGCGTGCTCATCTATGGCGAGTCCGGCACCGGCAAGGAGCTGGCCGCGCGCGCCATTCACGCGCAAAGTCTGCGCAAGGACGCCATGTACGTCGACGTCAACTGCGCCGCCATTCCCGAAGACCTCATCGAGAGCGAACTTTTCGGCCACCGCAGGGGCGCGTTCCCCGGCGCGACCGCCGACAAGGAAGGCAAGTTCCAGAAGGCCGACGGGGGCACGCTCTTCCTCGACGAAGTGGGCGACATGAGCCTGAAGACGCAGTCGAAGGTGCTGCGTACCCTCGACGAAGGCCGCTTCGCGCCGGTGGGCGATGAAGAGCCGATCACCGTGGATGCGCGCGTCATCGCCGCCACCAACAAGGACCTGGAGGAGGAGATCACGAAGGGCAACTTCCGTGAAGACCTCTTCTACCGGCTGAACGTAATTCCCTTCTACGTGCCGCCGCTGCGCGAGCGCAAGGAAGACATTCCGCTGCTGGCGAGGCACTTCCTCAAGGAGTTTTCCGCAGACCTACCGGCAGCGCCCCAAGGAGATTGCCGCCGAAGCGCTCGATGCGCTGGCGCGCTACTCGTGGCCGGGAAATGTGCGCGAGCTGCGCAATCTCATTGAGCGCATCGTCATCATGAACCCCACCGTCGGCAAGCTGGAGCGCAAACACTTGCCTACCCTGGTCTATCGCGAAGGCGGGCGCCGCGTCGCTCCGGCGACTTCTCCAGCCTGCACCAGGCGCGCGCGGCGTATGAACGCGACTACATCCTGAAAAAGCTCGACGAGAACCACGGCAGCGTAAGCCGAACCGCCGAAGTCCTGGGCCTGGAGCGCAGCCACATGTACCGCAAGATGAAGGTGCTGGGCATCACGGTGAAAGACGCCGGTTAGCGACTGTCGCGCGCCATCGCAGGCTCAGTTTTGCAGGTCGGACAGCCGGCAGATAAATCCCCAACCCCCGCCGAGTTCGCTCACCGCCAGCATCAGCTCATTGCTGCCCTTCTTCAACGGCAGGTAGACCGCGTCATTTTCCGGGTTGACAATGCCGAGGAAGCGCGGGTCGCGAAAGCCC
>CAVTMX010000024.1:0-138454 GCA_963735915.1 uncultured Acidobacteriaceae bacterium
AATGAATCAACAACCTACGAGATATGATTTGGCCTTGTGACCCCTCGAAAAGAGTTTTTTCAACAGCCACAGGCCATAGCGCAAGTATGGTCGTGCACCAGCAGTGGTGCAGAAACGAGCTCCCAGTCAGCACTTTCGGATGGCTTTGCAGATCAGGTCCCGTGTAGCCAATTCGGCGACGGAGTGCGGCGCTTCGACTCCGGCGTTCGCGCTGACTTGCGGGCCCCGCCGCCGTGGCTTTCACCCTTGGCTGCGTCCAGCCGAGCCGAGAGTGCGTCGAAATCCGGCTTTGGCCCGTTCCAGCGCAGCTGCTCTACATCATCGAATAACTTGATGTCGGTGCGCAGCTTGGCCAGCGTACGAAACAGAAGCGCCTGCTTGCGCTGGTCGCATAAGGTAGCGGCCAGGGCCCTCGCGGAGGCTATGTTCACTCGCCAGTCGCGACAGTCGACAGGAATGGATTCCAGATGCAGAAACTTCGCCAGCACTGCCGCGGAAGATTTCGCGCCCCAGCCCGGCAATCCCGGGTAACCATCCGCCGCATCGCCCACCAGCGCGAGGTAATCGGGGATCGACTCCGGCATGACGCCGAACTTCTGCACAACCCCGGCCTCGTCCAAGGTCACATTGGTTCGTCGATTAGTTGCACAATGCGCGTACCGCTTACACATTGTGCCAGGTCTTTGTCGGGCGTGCAGATGATCACCTGCTTCACGTGCTTATCGCGAGCGGCGGCCAGCTCCCGCCGCCAGCGCGTCGTCCGCTTCAAACTCGATCATCGGCCACACCGTGATGCCCGCCGCGGACAAAATGTCTTCAAGCAAGTGGAAATTGCGCCAGCAGATCGGGCGGCACGCCTGCGCTGGTCTTGTACCCCGGCCATAACTTGTTGCGGAAAGATTCGATAACGTGATCGGTGGCGACCGCAATATGTGTCGCGCCGTCGCGAATGATCCCCAGCACCGACGCCAGCACGCCGCGGACTGCGGCCACCTCATGACCGTCCGCATCTTTCGCGGAGGGCAGAGCATAGTAGTGGCGGAACAGTTCGTAGGTGCCGTCAACCAGGTAAACATTCACGATTGACGTTCATGATACGGGATTGTTGGAGGCGGCAGGAGTTGCACTAAACAGGTGTGTTGCAAAAAAACAAGTTATTGAAAACTAAGCACGCTCAAAACTCGCCCGACGCCAGATTCGCGCTATCTACACACGTATTTACACACGCGGAATTTGTGCCTTCTCTTTCCTCTCGAATCGAGACCGGACGTGCAAGCGTTCATCCCCGATGACCCTTTGTACATAGGCGGTGACTGTTTCCCACAATCACGGACTGTGCAGTAGCCACGCTGTTTGAAAACCCTCACCAATGCTACTTGTAAGCTGCTGGAAGGAAAAGAGATTCCGGCGAGAAACGCGAGCGTTATTTGGCAGCGTTACACGATGCATCTCGGGCCGGGTTCTGGGGCGGGACGGCGGAGGAGCGGCCCGGAGGAGCCATGCAACTACGCTGGCAAAGACAGCTGCAACCACGAGCGCGCTGCAACCGAGCCACAGAACTTTGCGCGACTTCGTTGGCGATGTCGTGAGTTCGTTCGCCGGCAGCGGGTACGGTGCGGCCGCGCCAGGTTCGCGGGGACCGGCCGGGTTAGGCGTTGGTGCTACTGCCGGTTCAACTTCGGGGTCTGTAGCTATGAAACGGTATCCGCGACCGATGATTGTCTGTATGAACTGCGGGCGATCGGGGTCGTCGTTCAATGCCTGACGCAGCTTGCGAACCGCGCCATTGAGGCTGTTGTCGGTGTCAGCAAGGTCGATGGTTTGCAGACTGATCTTTCATTTGGCCGTAAAACGCCCGACCCTTTCTTGTGACGCACGGCGTGCCGCCCGCTCTCAGTTGTCGGTTTGCCGACTTCTCGTCCACGTGGTTTAGCCCCCGGCAGGACTGGCTCGAGCGCGGCTCGCTTCCCAGAAAAAAGTTCGTGCACGTAGACGAAAACATCGGGGTGAATTGTCTTACGATGGAGACCCGAACGTGCATAGCAAGAGCTACAACTCCGACCAGATTGAAGTTCTATACCGCCAGCATGGAGCTGCACTGTTGCTGTTCGCGCTATCAATCTCCGGTGATCGCGGCCGTGCCCAGGATATGCTTCACCAAGTATTCCTGAAGCTGATCGAGAATGGGAGTTTCATCCAAACGAAGGACATAAAGACTTATCTCTTCGCTTGTGTAAGAAATGCCGCTCTAAACCATTACAAGCGTGAGAACCGAAGCGCGCCTCTCGATGACAATTCGCTATGGTTCAGTCCCCCGGAGAGGGACTACGCCGCTGAGCGCAACCTGCGTCAGGCGCTCTGCGAGCTTCCACAAAATCAGCGAGAAGTCATAGTTCTTCATATTTGGGGAGAGCTCACGTTTTCAGAAATTGGCGATGTACTGCGCGTGAGCGCCAACACAGCAGCCTCGCGATATCGATATGCCCTGGAAAGGCTGCGCGGCGCATTTCCCAAGGAGAAGTCTTGTGCACAATCCGGATGACCAGTTCGAAGCATACCTGAAGAGATTCCAGCCGTTGATCCCGGACCCTTTGCAGGCCTTCGAGCACACTCCCTTAGTCCGTCGCTTAGCGAGGCTGGCAGGCTCGATTGCAGCCGTTGCAGTTCTGACTATCGTTGGCGTGCTTACTTGGAGGGTACACAGACCCCAAGTTGTTGTTCCAGTAGTCACCGATTTGGAGTCCAGGAACATGCGTCCGCCAATGGGGCCGTTAACACAACAGAACACAAATGAGTGGCTGGCCCGAGAACCGTCTTTCAAGACGGCAGTTGACCATCTGGGATTCCGTCCTGAAACCAGTTCGATTCAGCAGGGCAAGCAGAGCGCAGTCGCAGTACTCAGCGAGGAGAGGATCAAATTATGAAGCTCTTCAGCAAATCCATTTCGACGCTATTGGTTACCGTATCATTTGCGGTCGTGGGATGGTCACAACGGAGTGTCCCTCTCGGGCAAAATGCAGCCTTGCGGTATTGGTCGGCAATGTCTGTGATTCAAGATGCCGGCATAAGCGAACAACAAGCCACAGAACTCAATGCAATACTGGACGGCTCGGCTCCGTACGACGATTCGAAGTACAGAGATCTTCTTGAGAAAAATCGGCACGCGTTGGAGGTGATGGCCAGAGGGACCTCTATCCCGAACTGTGATTGGGGACTGGATTGGGGACCCGATTACGAATTTGGACCCTACGTGCCGATGGAGTACGTAAGAAGGGCGCTGGTTCTGGGACGCCTGAATGTGCTTGATGCATTTCACCTTCTCAAGACCGGCAATCGGGACGCTGCTGTTGATAGGTTGGCGGCGGGACTGAAGTTTTCGCGTGACGTCGGGAACGGAGGATCGCTCTTTGCCGCGTTAGTCGCAAAAGACCTCCTTGTTAGCCATTTGAAAGCAATCTCTGGCGCAGTGCAGTCTGGCCAAGTCTCCACTGCTCAACGAACCCGATTGCAGGTAGCAATCGGACGGTTGGGGAAAGGAGTCGATTGGCAGATGGCTATGAAGCGGGATCTCGAGTCCCTCCGCAGCATCTCGGCGCGAACCCCTCAAGCATCAGCAGCTCTGACTCGAATCATCTCTGCGTACAGCGCCGCGATGAATGATGAATCAATGCTGCCGGTGGTGAACAAGGCAATTGCGGCTTCGCCGCAGGACCTCGCGCATGTCATCCCTATTCCAGAGCGAGTTTTGGAGCAGAAGAAACAGCTGAACGACGCTCTCCAGCAGGTGCGCTCGTTGCTGCAATGATCGAGAGAACCACAACGGCTACCAGTGAGAGATCGCCGATTCGTGACAGCCCGTAGTGGGCAACGGGCGCGAGGGCAGCATTGGCAGGCGCACACTTCCCAGAAAGCGGGTCGAAGCTGGATTCGGGGCTGTTTTGTGCGGCACGGACCTTCCCCAAATTACCGTGTTGTCCGCCCCTCGAAAATCGGTCACAAATGAGCGTCTAGGGACTACCTCCTTGAAGTCGCCCTGGGTTTAGGAAAACTTCCGTTTCATTTGGCCGTAAAACGCCCGTTCCGCTCTCTTGCCTGAACGCCTCTCAGGGGGTTGGGCACATGGAAGCGTAGCCGACTTCTCGTCCACGTGACTTAGCCTCTCCGACCTGACTCCACGCCAGATCTGTATACACATGGGCGTTTCAGGTTAGCTTCCGGATAGTCCTGCCGGAATCATCGTCCAAAGGTACATGGTCGAGATGTATCTTGTCCGGTTGCAGGTACAATGAAGGTCCGTTCTTCACGAGGGCATCCGGGAACTCGACCTCGCAATCCACCGTTCGACCGCCATCGAACGCTGGATTGCGAGTGAGAACCCTAAGCAAGAGCTGTAAAGGATGTGTCGGAACAAACTGTAAAGCATGTTCTGGGACTCGACACTAGCTTCCACACCTGGCGTAGAAACAAGGATTAGGAATTAGCCGCTGCCAGAGTCTTGTTGCGATCTCTGGCGAGCGCGAGTTGGAGTCAGCCTAGTTCGGCGTGGCCACCATCATGGCGCCGTTGCCGTCCTGGAAGTGTGCGGTGAAGAGAATCTGGCTCTCGTCGTTGATCCAAAGTTGGGTAGATGCAAAGCCAGAACCGAATCGTCGTCCAGATCGCTGATGATACCTGCGGTGGTATGAGTTCCGGTCTTCGCAACCAGCGAAAGGCGTCCATGGCGCCAGAGGTAGATTGCTTGCGTGCCGTCCGTGAGCGTTCCGTCGAAGACAATGTCACCCGCATTGTTCATCGCAATGTCCTGGCCGGCAGTCCCGACTTTCGCTAGAGTTCTGCCGTCGGGCATGACATCTCCCACCTCGGCGATCACCGTGGTTCTGCCGTGGCTGTAGAAAAGCGCCGCGTTGTCGGAAAAGTCATTGGCCGGGGAGAAATCGGCCATAAGAGCAACATCACCGGCGGAGTTTATCGTTGTGGTTCCGGCGGAGGTATACCTTTTGCCTCTGGGCGAGGGATCTCCAATCCTGGCTACAATAACGATCCTGCCCGATGGGCCATCCTTCAGAAACACGCTTCTCCAGCAACCGCCGAGACCAGGCCTTGGATTGCACGGGTCGGAATAGATGTGGCCGGCAAACAGCGCGTCTCCTCGCTCATTCGCGGCCGGCTGATTGGCGAAATCGAAATAGCTTCCGCCGGGTGCAGCATCGCCCGGTTTGACCAGGGCGCTGATGTTTCCTCTCGGGTCAGCTTTGTATGCGCCCAGCGCGAGGACGCCAGGGCCCTCGGGACAGGACAGGCCCTGCGTCGGGAAGGAAACCGTCGCCGTTGTGCAGGCCATGCCCGTGAAATACACCTCGCCGTTATTCGGGATACTTGTGAAGTACCAGGATCCCCAGAAGATGCCGCCGCCCGGGGCCGGCATTCCCGGAAGCATGACCGGAACAACGCCCGTGCGCCGGTTGTAGCGATAGACGCCGACATCAATCCCGTCTGGGGACGGATCGTTGTTGATTCCGTCGCGGCTCATCACGAACGCCGCATCACCGTGATCGTTCATGTGCACAGGCGAGTAAGTGAAACCAAAGACGGGGCAGTCGCTGGGCATGGTCGGGGGATAGCATAGGCCGTTATCGAACGTCGGCTGGCCACCTTGTGCAATCGTGGTAATGGTTCCGTGATGCCAAAGCAGGACGCCTTCACCTCCGGTGAGCAGCGCCGGTGCGAACAACACATCGTCGGCATTGGTGATGGTGGCGGGCTCAAAATAGCCGCCATAGTCGCTCAGGTTTGCGATGGGGGTGAACGTGTAACGCGATTGCGCTAGGGCGGTGCCGGACATGGTCGCCACCGCCAATGCACTGAACAACAGGACACGAAGAATACACATCGAGATTCCCCTTTCTGCGCGCGTGAAGTTGAACTGCAGTTGCTGAAGGTCTCTGGGAACTGCCAACTGATGAAACTTGCCGTTCATGGGCGTCCTCATCGTGCACTCTCCTTATGTTGTTATTGAGAGGGTCGTCATCCTCTGATCGAGCCACCGGTGTCAATTACCAGCACGACGTTGTAGTGTTGTAGTCAAGGTTCGAACCGATAGTGAATTCCCCCGTGGCTCGACTGGGGGCACCCCAGTTCGGGATGGGTGGCCACCCGCCCTGGGAGCTCCCTTGTATCATCCATTCGGGCGTAGCCAGATTTGCGAGATGTCACCGTCGCAAAAGCGCAGCTCCATTGGTAGGCCGTCCTGGTTTCCTGGCACAGCTATGCAGTGGGACCAAGGGTCGTTCGACACGCCTGACCCCAACTCGTTGTTGGTAATGCCGAAGCCCCATTTCTCATTACTGATGCGGTTGCAGGGCCATTGCTGTATGGGGGTTCCGTTCACAGCTTTTCCCCGTGCATCAAGGCAGAGACCGCTGGCTCGATTGATCAGATGGACTGAATAGTAATCCGCGCTGTGCACGACCCACTGCTGAGCGAGGCTCCCGTCGCACGTTTCCTGCACGACCGGGTCTCCCTGGTTGTGGGATCCGTTAATTGGCTGTAAGCACTTGCCGTTCGCGGCGCTGACAAGCTTAACGATCTCGTCTTCCGCTCGCGCTAGGATCGGGCTTACCAGAGCCGTCGCCACGGCAAGAAACGGGGCCAGTTTGTAATTCCGCATGTCTACTCCTTTCCTGATGTTTTCCTCGTTGAGAATTGGTTTCGTGGGAGCGACCTACTGACTTGTCCCGAATGCTGCGCCGGTTTGGCGAGGAAGGAAATAGCCGGAATCTTAGCGTTGCATTGTATTTGTCTTAGCGTCCAAGCTGCTGATTCAAAATAGGGGTTGCTGCAAACAAAGGAAGTCGGGGTACAATCTCACAACGCTCCCACTGGACATCCCTTGGCTACGCAATCTGCCACCGCCGCTGGCGTTTTCCGATTTGGCGACGATTTCGAGCTGGACGTGCGCGGCTACGAGCTGCGCTCGGGCGGAATCCCCCTGAAACTAAGCCGATCCCCATGGAACTGCTGCATGTTGCTCGTGGAGCGCCGGGGGGAGCTGGTTACGCGGGAGCAGATCGTCGAGCGAATCTGGGGCAAGGGCGTCTTCCTGGACACCGACAACAGCATCAACGGTGCCATCAGTAAGATCCGGCAGGTGCTGCGGGACAGCGCCGAGCAGCCGCGCTTCGTCCAGACCGTCACCGGGCAGGGATACCGCTTCATCGCGCCGGCCACTGAATCGCTACCGCCGCCCGCGCCCGCCATCGAGGGCGCTCCGCTGCGACCGCTAGAAGCCTGGTCGGCAAGAAGGTCTCCCACTACCGCATTCTCGCACTGCTGGGCGGCGGCGGCATGGGCGTGGTGTACAAGGCCGAGGATCTGAAGCTGGGCCGCCGTGTCGCCATCAAGTTTCTGCCCGCCGAACTGGCCAGCGATCCCAAGGCTCTTGCGAGGCCTGGAGAGCGAAGCTCGCGCCGCTTCCGCACTGGACCATCGCAACATCTGCCCTATTTACGAACTGGACGAACATGAGGGCCAGCCCTTCATCGTGATGCAGTTGCTGGAAGGCCAAACCCTGCAGGAGCAGATGGAGGCCGCTGCCCAGCAGAGGAACCTGCCGCTAGCAAAAGTGCTGGATCTCGCAGTGCAGGTGTCGGAGGGACTGGAGGCGGCGCACGAGAAGGGCTTCATCCATCGCGACATCAAGCCGGCAAACATCTTCATCACCAGCCAATGAGGAAGCCAAGATCCTCGACTTCGGACTTGCGCTGAGCCTCGAAGAGAATGGCGGAACAAGTAGCGACTCTGTTCGGAGCGACCCACCCTCAAGCGTGCACAATCCGGCCTCGGCCCATAGCTCGCGACTGACAATGACCGGCACGCGCATGGGCACCGCGTTCTACATGTCGCCGGAGCAGGTGCGCGGCGAAAAACTTGATGCGCGCACCGACATCTTTTCCTTTGGCCTGGTGCTCTATCAGATGCTCAGCGGACAACGCGCTTTCCCAGGCAAGACTACCGCTATCGTTCACGATGGCATTCTCCACCAGGAACCGCTGGCCACACGGCAAATCAATCCTGAACTGCCGGAAGAGTTGGACACCATCGTTAAACACGCGATTGAGAAGGATCGCGATCTTCGCTATCAGAGTGCTGCTGAGATAGCTGCACACCTCAAGCGTTTACGCGCGCGATTGGAGGGGGTTCTCGAAGCCGCGACGCAGACCACAAGCTCAGCGGCCGCGCAATCTCGTGGCACTCACCGCTCTAAACTCTGGACGATTGGGATCGCTGCTATGTTTGCGGCGCTCTCTGCCGTCCTGGCGGTTTACATCTTCCGTTACCACCCAGCAAGAGCAGACAAGCTTACGGAGAAGGACACGATTGTCATCGCCGAGTTCAACAACACCACCGGCGACCAGGTATTTAACGACACCCTCCGCCAAGGACTATCCGCTCAGTTGGAGCAGTCGCCGTTCCTTAACTTGCTGTCGGAACAGCGTATCCGGGAAACGCTTGCCTTGATGATGAAGCCAAAAGACTTATGGCTGACCGATTCTTTGGCTACGGAAGTTTGCGAACGCACGGGTAGCGCCGCCACCATCCAAGGCTCCATCGCCGCATTGGGCAATCAGTATGTGTTGAATTTGAAAGCTGTGAACTGCCGCAGTGGTGACATACTGGCTGACGAGCAAAGAACTGCGAATAATAAAGAGCAGGTTCTTGTCGCACTCGCCGACGCGGCAAGCCACTTGCGCCAGAAACTGGGAGAGTCTCTAAGCTCAGTACAGAAGCACGATGCTCCCCTGGATGAGGTCACGACTTCATCGCTCGAGGCGCTGAATGCCTTCTCCCTCGGCAAGCGGGCGGTCCGGAATACCGGGGACTTTGATGCGATTCCTTTCTTCCTGCGGGCAGTTCAGCTCGATCCCAACTTTGCGGAGGCATATCTCGCGCTCGGCAATAGCTATTCCAACACCAGGGAAGATGACCGGGCGACTGCCAACATGGAAAAAGCCTTCGCTTTGCGCGACCGGGTGAGTGCGCGAGAGCGATTTCACATCACTGCTGCCTACCACATTTTGGATACGCTTGACGTGCCCAAGGCGGAGGAGGCTTGCCAGTTGTGGACGCAAAGCTATCCTCGCGATCCCTTGCCCCTCGAATGGCTTGGTAACATCAGTATCTGGCGCGGAGACTATACACAAAGTCTGGAGTTTCTGCAAGCGGCCGAACGTCTAAGGGAAAACAACGAACCCTACTACATCAACGAAGCAATTGCCTATTTCAGCTTGAACCGTTCCAAAGAAGCGAGAGCGACCGTCAAGAAGGCTTTGGACAGCAAGCTGGAGCCGGCAGATTACTATCCTTTGCTCTACCTGATTGACTTTCTGGACGGAGATATCGCCGGAATGCAAGCTGACGCGGCATGGGCAGCTGGCAAGACCGGAGTCGAAGCTGAAATGCTTATCGAGCAGTCCGACACGGAAGCCTACTACGGCCACCGCAGCGAAGCCTGGGAGCTTTCCGTTAAGGCGGTTACCGCCGTACGACGAGACAATGAATCCGAACGGCCCGCAGTGGCGATAGGTAACGCAGCGGTGCGCGAGGCGGAATTCGGTAACTCCGCAAAAGCCCTGCAGGCCAGTACGTGGGCCCTGTCGCTCAGTTCCAGCAGGGCCATCCGGACCTTAGCAGCTTTGGCATTGGCGCGAGCGGGCTTTACCAAACGCGCGCAGGCCATGGCCGACGAAGTTGCTCGGGAGAATCCTTCCAACACCTTTTTGAACTATTACTGGTTGCCTACCATTCGAGCTGCCGTCGAGTTGAACCTGAACCATCCGCTGAAGGCGGTTGAACTCCTGCAAGTCAGCACCAGCTACGAACTGGGTTCGGTCCCTTTGCTGCCACAGGCTACCATGTATCCGACATTCGTGCGCGGTGAAGCCTATCTTCATCTCAAGGACGGTGCGAAGGCAGCAATTGAATTCCAGAAACTAATTGATCATCCCGGCTGCGTGTTGAACTACCCACTAGGTGCTCTGGCACACCTTGGGTTGGCACGAGCATACGCGTTGTCCGGCGAGACCGAAAAAGCACGCGCCGCTTATCGGGATTTCTTCAAACTCTGGAAAGATGCTGATCCCGACATCCCCATCCTGCGACAGGCTAAGGCGGAGTACGTGAAGCTGGATTAACTGGAGATGCAACCTCGTTGAGGAGAAACGCCCTAATCGCGGAAGTGGAGTCGGGCGGTTGTCGAGAAGAATGCTTTGAGGGAGTCGGGAACATCATCTCCTCGCCCGGTGGCGCGCCCAATGGAGCCATTTGGAGCCCCTGCAAAATGGCGTCGGAACCTCTAAGCCATTGAAAGATATGGTAGGCACGAGGAGACTCGAACTCCTGACCTCTACCGTGTCAAATAACTTACAAGGCTTTTGGGAACTGCCAGCCGCTCGTAAGTACCTGAAAGTACGTAGAGTTCAGAACAGTCTTGGGTGAGATCTTGGGTGATCAGGGATCGTCGCCAGAGCCTTAAAATGCTCGCCAGCAACTCGCTCCAAGCGAGAGTGGAACGCCGTTGGAATGGATACCGTCGTACTGCCGGACAGATAGCACGAGTGCAAGGCGGGCGCGGCGTGCCCGTCGGCTTTGGAGCCGGCGTACTGGTCGGACGTCTCAGGCCAAGCGCCCGTCTCGATAACCCAAGTTCCGCGTGGCCGTGATAGCTGGCGTACCGGTGCGTTTGCGTTTGCTCGAATCTCTCGAAGCGCCGAGGCTCGCTTGCCTAGATCTCAACACAGCTTCAGCGGAAATGGGCGGATCGTCGGCGCATCCTCGGTGAGCCGAAGTAACGCAAACTGCGGATCTACGGTCGGCGGTTTGAAGTCGCTTGATAACCTTGAATGAACCCTTCCGACGTAGTGTCTGGAGCAATTGGCCACCGGCGCATGCAGAACCAGACGGACAGTATCGGTGAGATCTCCTGCGGAGCTTTAGACGCACGAAGTTCTGTCCCCATTGGGTAGGTGCGCGCCAAAGGCCTTAAAGTTGATGCAGGCCTTTTGGGACGCTGTTACACCCTCGCAGATGCAGCGTGGTGAATCGAATTTAAACCGACCTCCGCAACAGGGCGATTGGCGCGGGGCATAAAGTCTATGTCATAAAGAGGCGCCCTTATGCGAGCCAGTCAGTATTCGAATGTCTACGGAACCCCAACAATTCTGAATCGAGAGCCAGACGGCCCGTGATCGCGGGATACGCAAGGTGCCACGGCGGGGGCTTAGTAGAGTGCCACCCAAATAGCGACTGAGCCCGCAACTAGGGGCAGCCATATTCCCGCACGTGCTGCCTCCAGTATGGACAGATTAGTGGCGACAGGCGGGTTTATTAAGGTACAAGTCACCGAGAGTGGCTAGCGGCCGTGGCAGAGCGAGCCAACAAAATACTGCTGCGATATCCAGTCGGCGGCTCGGGGCACCGCGTTGCTTACTGCTTCCGAGAGCCCTTCCTGCACTTCTACCGGGAGCGGGCCCGTCTGGCAAGCCAGGACTCGCACCTCAACGCCGCAAGTCTCCTGCAATTCGCGCAGCATATTTGAGGTCGGCAATTGATGCAGCGAAAAGTCATCCAGCTTGACCACCGGAATCTCCGCAAGAGCGATTTCGAATATGTCTCCGGGAGTACGGCCTGCATCGATGGCATCGACAATGATGACCCGCTGCGGACGTACAGGGCTGAGGCAGAGCGTGAACAGCAGTTTGCGCACGCCGGTACCGACGTCCAGCAGGCAGACGTTGTCGGGTACGTGGTAATGCGACTCGATGTAGTCAATCACTGCGCAGCCGAAACCGTCATCCCCGAACAATGTGTTGCCGACGCCGAGCACCAGGGTCGGCTTCGAGCAGAAGTCGGGGAGATCGGAGGGGTCAATCTCCGGCGTGGTTTGTTGCATTGAGCTCATGAACCCGCTATGACAATCGCCTTGTAGAAGGGCACGGCTAAAAGCCGTGCCCCTTACACCTTTAGTTCGCCAACGTGTCAATCACCTTCCCGTCCGCGTCGATAATGTCCAGCTTGACTGAGAGCTTCCCATCGAGACGATGGGTTGCGCAGGACAAGCATGGGTCATAGGCGCGGATCGACATCTCAACTGTATTCAGCACTCCCTGGTCGTACTTGCCGTCCTTAATCAAGCGCTTTGCAGCCTGGGTTACCGACATGTTGATGGGAGCATTGTTGTGGGTGGTGCCCACGATGAGGTTGACGTTGGTGACCAGTCCATCAGCGTCGGTCTCGTAATCGTGAATTAAGGTGCCGCGAGGCGCTTCGGTGCAGCCCACGCCGCGTGCCGCACGAGGCGTGACTTTCACCCGCGTCTCGGTGCTGGTGATATCGGGATCGTCCAGCAGCCGGATCGCGTTCTCCGCGTTATAGAGCAGCTCGATCAGCCGCGCCCAGTGATACAGCAGCGTCAGTTGAGCGGGCCGGCCGAACTTGGCGCGGAACTCTTCCAGTTCGGCGTTGGCCAGCGGCGTGTCGATGTAGTCGCACACGTTGATGCGGGCCAACGTGTTGGCGCGGTAGATGCCCTTTGGCCCATCGGTGTCCATGGAGAACCCTTCGCCCCACTGCTTCGCATAGGGGAACTTCAGGTAGCTCCACGACTCGATATGCTCGGCGATGTAGTCGGTGTACTTGTCGTAGGGGAAGTCCTGATACGTGCCGCTCGGCGTCATCAGGCGCAGCTTGCCGTCGTAGAGATTCAGCGCGCCGTCGTCTTTCACCGTGCCGATGAATCCCGTGGTGATGACTCCCAGCGACTTCACCACATCCAGGTACTTCGGGAAGACGCTCTCTTTCGCGAACGCGATCGAGAACTTCGCCAGCTCCAGGGCGTCGTCAGCCTGCTTGCGCAATTGATCGCGTTCGTCCTTGCGTCAACGGCTTGGTGAATCCGCCGGGAACTGCGGCCTGGGGGTGGATGGGCTTGCCCGCCAGCGTCTCAAGCATCTTGGCGCACATATGCCGCACCTTCACTACGCGCTGAGCAATCTCAGGCGCCGCCTGCAACACGCCGATGACGTTGCGGACGGAGTAAGGGGCGTCAGGGCCGAGCAGGAAGTCGGCGCCCGCCAGAAAGTAGAAGTGCAGGATGTGCTCTTCCATAAACGCGATGCTGTTGCACAGTTCGCGCAGCTTCGCGCCGGCAGGAGGAGGCGTGACGCCAAACACCGCGTCGCAAGCCTTGGCCGACGCCAGGTGATGCGACCACGGGCAGACACCGCAGATGCGCGGCGTGATGCGTGGCAGGTCTTCCACCGGCTTGCCCATGCAGAAGCGCTCGAACCCACGCAGCTCGATGACGTTGACGCGCGCGGTGTCCACATTGCCCGCGTCGTTGAGCTGAATGGTGACTTTGGCATGCCCCTCGATACGGGTGACAGGTTGAATTACAAGTGTCTTTGCCATGGCTCACCTCTTCGCGGGGATTGGCCGCAGACGGCCAGCGCCGGAGAAACGGTTGAAGGTTGCGGCCCGGTCCGGAATCTGTTTGGGATCGAGGCCGATGGAAGAGAGCGCCCCCATCATGTCCACCATGGGATTGGCTTTCTCCGACAGCGGGCCGAAGCAGCCCTCGCAGGGCATGTAGGCGCGAATGCAACGCGGTACGCCGGCGCTGCCGCCGCATCCGCAACGCGTCGCCGGCCCAAGGCACAGGATGCCCTGCTCCATCAGGCAACGCATTTCGCCCAGTGGCGCACCCGGCGTGAACTCCGGAGCATCGTGGCGGCGCTTTAACGTGGAGACCGCCTTCTTTTCGCGTTTCGTGGGACACTCGTCGCACACGCTCTTGTTAGGCAGGACCGGCAGCGGCTTGCCTTCGAGCAGCGCGATGAGCGCGTTGGCCACCATCTCTGGGGTTGTGGGACAGCCGGGCAGAAAAGCGTCAACCGGCACGACTTCCTGAACGGCGTAAACGCGGTCCGTGAGTGCGGGAATCTCCTCGCACGGCAGGCCGTTCTTCTCTGTGGTCACGCTGCCGCGATAGACCTTCTCGAGCAGTTCTTCCGTGCTGAACTGGTTGGCGAGGGCGGGAATGCCGCCGTAGCAGGCGCACGATCCGAGAGCGATCAGGAGCTTGCACTTCTTGCGCATCTCCAACGCCAGCTTCTTGTGCTCTTCGCTGCGGATTCCGCCCGATATGAGTCCAACATCAGCAGCCGGGATATCCATCTCGGCCTCTTCGCCGGTCTGACCGAAGAGCTTGTGGTCCATCAGGACCGGCATGTGTACGATTTCCACTTGTTTGAGTAAGTCGAGGAGCGGTTCGCCAATGTCGAGGATCGTTACCTCGCAACCACCGCATATGGCAAACCATTCCTCGGCAAGACGAGCCGCCATGCTGCACCTCCTGAGTGAACTTGAAATCTCCGTCCAGCCAACCTGTACGAATTCACCACGGAAGCACGGAATGCACGGAACTAAAGAAAAGGAATTTACTCCGTAGCTTCCGTCCTTCCGTGGTGAAAATGATGTTTCTCACTGCTTGTATGGGCTTGCGCCCAACTGCTTCACCTGCTCGGTGAACTCCTTCACCACCTGCGCGAACCTTGCGCCTTCCGCCGCCGAGACCCACTCCAGGCGGAAGCGCTCCTCCTCGATGCCGAAGTCTGGAAGCATCAGCTTGATGGCCTCGGCGCGCTTCTCCGCCTTGTGATTGCCTTCCTGATAGTGGCAATCGCCGGGATGGCAGCCGCACATGAGCACGCCATCCGCGCCCTTTGTCAGCGCGTCGATAACCAGGTTAGGGTGCACCATGCCCGAGCACATGACGCGCACGATGCGAATGCTGGGGGGATACTGTGCCCGCGAGACGCCTGCCAGGTCGGCGCCGGCATACGAGCACCAGTTACAGCACAGCGCGATGATCAAAGGTTCGAAGCTGTCTTCCATCACGAGACTCCTAACGCCGCGTGGATCTGCGCCTCGATCTGGTCGAGCGTGAAGCCGCGGACGAATATGCCTTTCTTGGGGCAGGTGGCTTCGCAGCAGCCGCAGCCTTTGCAGATGGTTTCGTTCGCCTCCACCGACTTCTTCACTGTCCCCTGCCACATGTATTCCAGCAGCGTGATGGCCTTGAACGGACAGGTATCCACGCAGTAGGCGCAGCCGTCGCAGTTGGTGTCCACCACTTCGGAGATGTTGGCCTCCATCTCAATGGTGTTGCGCGAGAGAATGGTCGCCGCGCGTGAGGCGGCCGCCTGCGCCTGAAGGATCGACTCATCAACTGTCTTGGGCGAGTGGGCCAGCCCGCACAGAAACACGCCGTCGGTCATGAAGTCCACCGGGCGCAGCTTCATGTGGGCCTCGAGGAAGAAGCCCTCGCCGTTCAGCGGCACCTTCAGAAACTGGGCGATCTGCTTGTTTCCTTCGTTGGGATGAATGCCGGCGGATAGCACCACGTAATCCGCAGAGATACTTATCGGCATCCCGAGGGTTTGATCGACGACGCCAACGTTCAAGCCTCGGCCGTTTCGCGATACCTCGGGCTTCTGCGTTTCCTCGTACCGGATGAAGATGACGCCCCGCTTGCGCGCTTCGGTGTAGTAGCTCTCTTTGAAGCCGTAGGTGCGGATGTCGCGGTAGAGAACGTAGACGTGCGTCTGAGGCGACAGCGTCTTGATCATCAGCGCGTTCTTGATGGCCTCGGCGCAACACACGCGCGAGCAGTAGGGATGCGCGTCCTCGCGCGAGCCGACGCACTGGACCATGACAAACGTCTTGGCCACGCCGCTCCCGCTGGTGCCCAGGAAGCTCTCTTCGGAAGCGAGCCGCTGCTCCAACTCACGTTGCGTCAATACGCGGTCATCTTCACCGTAAAGGTATTCTTGCGGCTCATACTGCGTTGCACCCGTAGCGACGACGACGATACCGTGCTTGATCTCCGCCGACTTTCCGTTGGACGCAATCTTGGTTTTGAAGTCCCCGATGGTGCCGTCGATGCCTTCAATCTGCGCGCGCGTGAAAACGTGAATGCGATGATTATTGCGGACACGCGCTTTCACGCGGGCCAGCTCCTCCTGTGGATTCGCCCCGTTGAGCATGTAGCGAACGTCCTTCAGGTGTCCGCCCAGCTCATCTTCCTTTTCGACCAGGTAGGCATCGAAGCCCTGGTCGGCCAGCGCGAGCGCTGTGCTCATACCGGAAATTCCGCCGCCAATCACCAGGCCGGACTTCTTGATGCTGACCGAGCGCCGCGTGAGTGGCTCCAGCAGCCGCGCCTTGGCCACCGCCATGCGCACCAGGTCCTTGGACTTCTCAGTAGCCTTCTCCGGCTCGTGCATGTGCACCCAGGAGCACTGGTCGCGGATGTTGGCCATCTCAAACAGGTATGGGTTCAGGCCGGTTTCACGCAGCGTGTTGCGGAACAGTGGCTCGTGGGTGCGCGGCGTGCAGGATGCAACCACCACCCGGTTCAGGTTGTGCTCGGTGATCTTATCTTTGATCAGCTCCTGTGTGTCGTTGGAGCAGGTGTAGAGATTGTTCTCCGCGTAGACGACGTTGGGCAGCGTCTTCGCATATTCCACGACGGCCGGGACATCGACCACGCCGGCGATGTTCGTGCCGCAGTGACAGACGAAGACACCCACACGCGGTTCTTGTCCCGCCACCGGCTTCTCGGGCGGATAGATCTTAGGCGAGATCAACGTCCCGCGTGCCTCGCTGAGGTCGGACATCACCTGCGAAGCGGCAGCAGAGGCCTGCATCACGGTTTCGGGGATGTCCTTGGGCTCGCCGAACGGGCCGGCCACGTAGATTCCCGGACGCGACGAGGCCGCCGGCTGGAAGGTTGAAGTCGCGCAGAAGTTGAACGAATTGAGCGCGACGCCGAAGCGTTTCGCCAGCGCGTCCATTGCCTTCGGGGGCTGCATGCCCACAGAGAGGACAACCAGGTCGTATTCGGCGGAGAGCCTGGCGTCGTTCTCGCCCAGGTGATTCACCAGAAGGTTGCGCGTGCCGGAGACCTCGTGAATGGCCGGCACGCGCGATCGGATGTAGCGCACGCCCAGCTCTTGCGCGCGGCGATAATACTGCTCGAAGCCCTTGCTGAAGGCGCGCAGATCCATGAAGTAGATGTCGCACTCGAGCGCGTCGCCAAGGTGCTCCTTCGCCATGATGGCTTCCTTGGTGGCGTACATACAGCACACCGAGGAGCAGTAGTCGTGCTCGGCATCGCGCGAGCCGACGCACTGAAGAAAGGCAATGCGCCGCGGTTCCGTGCGGTCATAGGGCCGCAAGACGTGGCCGGAATACGGCCCGGATGCGGACAGGATGCGCTCGAACTCGAGCGAGGTGATGACGTTGGGGAAGCGCCCGTAGCCGAGGTCCTTCTTCAGCCGAGGATCGAACAGCTCATAACCCGGAGCGAGTATCACGGCGCCGACGTTCAGCTTCACCGTCTGCTCGTGTTGCAGGTAATCGATGGCGTGTGCCTGGCAGGCGGTTTCGCAGAGATGGCAATCGGAGCAGATTCCGCACGCCAGGCAACGCTTGGCCTCCGCGATCGCTTCTTCCGGCGTATAGCCGACGTGCACCTCGGCAAAGGTTTTTCCACGGGTCGCTGGGTCGAGGGCCTGCATCCGTATCTGGCGTTGCATCAGCACACCAGTCGTGTCCACGACGTACTCAGTCTTATACGGTCCTTCCAGTTCGCGTCCGGCGCGCAGGTCCTGGCCGTTAAGCATGCGATCAATGGAAATCGCTGCTTTCTTGCCCGCGAGCTTGGCGTTGATCACCACGTCAGGGCCGGTGACGCAGTCGCCGCCCGCAAACACTCCGGGCAAGCCGGTTTCAAGGGTCAGCGGATCGGCGGCTAGCGTGCCCCACTTAGTGGTCTCGAGACCGAGGCGCTCACCTAAAGCGCCGACATCGGGGGACTGGCCGATGGTGGCTATGACTGCGTCACACGGAAGAACAAACTCGGAGCCGGGAATGGGTTCGGGCGCGGGGCGTCCGCTGGCGTCCGGTGCGCCGAGTTTCATCTTCAGGCATTCCAGGGCGGCGATGCGACCGTCAGGACCGGGTTTGAAAGCCTTGGGAGCGATCAGCAACATCAGCTTAATGCCTTCGCGCTCGGCATCCTCGACCTCGCGCTCATCGGCAGGCATCTCGGCACGCGTGCGGCGATAGACGATCGTCACTTCGCCGGCCCCGCTGCGCAGCGCCGTGCGCGCCGCGTCCAGCGCCGAGTTTCCTCCCCCGATCACCAGGACGCGCTTGCCCGGCGCTTTCGGCGTTCCCAGGTTGACCTGTCGCAGGAACTCCACGCCTCCAGTTACGCCGGGCAGGTCTTCTCCGGGAATCCGCAGCTTACGCTCGACGTGCGCGCCGATGGCGATGAACACTGCGGCATAGTTCTTGCGCAGGTCGTCGAAAGAAATGTCTTTACCGATCGGCGAGTTCAGTTTGATATCGATCCCGATCGCGCGCATCCGGTCGATTTCAGCGTTGAGCAATTTGCGCGGCAGGCGGAAGGAAGGGATTCCCGCGGCCAGCATTCCGCCAGCGGTTGAGAGCGCCTCGAAGATGGTTACTTGATAGCCTTGTTGGCGCAGCCGATAGGCACAGACCAGCCCGGCCGGGCCAGAACCGACAATGGCAACCCGTTGCAGACGATCGGGGGCAGCTGGCTGCGGCAGCTTGTAGTCGGGATGATAGTCGGTGATGAATCGTTTCAGCCCCGGCAGGTTTAGCGCATCGTCTACTGTGCCGCGCGTACACGCGTCGGTGCAGGGATGGGTGCACACCCGGCCGCAAATCGAAGGCAGCGGGTTGTCGCGCAAGATGACCTTAAGGGCTTCTTCAAAGCGCCCTTGCGCGATGAGCGCCACGTATCCCTGTCCGTCCTGATGGACCGGACATGCGGCCTCGCACGGCGGCGTTCCGCGGCGAGAAATCGTGAAGACGTTGGGCACCGCCTGCGGGAAGGGGCGATAGATCGCTTTGCGATCCGTCAGTCCTTGATCAAATTCCGACGGCAGAGTGACCGGGCACTCGGCAATGCAGGCGCCGCAACCGGTGCAGCGCGACTCGTCGATGTAGCGCGCGTGCTTCTTGACCGTGACGGTGAAATTTCCCGCCTCACCGGCGATGCTCTCGACTTCACTGAGCGTGAGGATCTGGATGTCCCGGTGGCGGCCGATCTCCACCAGGCGCGGGGCCATGGTGCACATGGCGCAATCGTTCGTGGGGAAGGTCTTGTCGAGCTGCGCCATCACGCCGCCGATGGCCGGCTTGGACTCGACTACGTAAACCTTGATGCCGGCGCCTGCCAGGTCGAGCGCCGCCTGCATGCCGCCGATGCCGCCGCCGACCACCAGCGCAGCGCCGACCGGGCGCACCTTGGATCCTTCAGATGGCATTGGGAACTGCCTCCGGTGCAGGCGCCTGTTGCCGAGCCCGATCTCTGACGGCGCGGAAATACAACGCGATCGGGCGATAGACCATGTGCGACCATTTGCCGAACGACATCTCGATGAGCAGCAGCGGGGTGGCAATCATGACGTGCAGCGCGTAGGCGTAATGACAGCTCAGGCCGAAACCGCAGTAGCGCAGAACGTGCGCCGCCAGGCCGCTCAGTACAACCCCGACGATCAGAACGGGAAACACAAGATCGTTAAACTTGGTTTCTTTGTAGATTTCCTTTTGCGCCCGCAAGCGGCCAACGAGGATGTCTCCGATTCCATACAGAATGAAGCCTGCGGCGAGATAGCCGATCCAGCGCTGCGGGTTGTAGATGGGATAAATATTGTCGGTTTGAAACCAGCGCAGGCCGAAGGTCTTGATGGTGAGCATCATGACCGTGCCGCAGGCCAGCATCCAATGCCCGCGCCAGCGGCCATTCTCCGGACACTTGCGCATCAGCGAATGGCTCACCGACTGATAGAAATAGGTCCAGGCTTCCCCTGCATAAGCGGAGAGCGGAATTTTCTGCACGTCACCGGTCATCGTGAGCCGCCACACGCGGTAGATTCTCGACAGCAACAGCGCCAACGGAAGCAGCACCACCACCAGCGTGTACCAGATGATGATGGGGAACATGTGCTCGAGTCCCAGTTCCGTCGTGGCAAGCTGGCCGACGGTCATGGGAACTTTCCACAGGTGATAACCGAGAATCAGCAGGAATGTGAGGCAGGCGACGAAGAGCAGCGAACCCAGGTACCAGGCTTTGGATTGAAGCAGCTTTGAGGTGATGCCACTCCAGTCATATTGTGCGCTAAGGAAACGTCGCAACGTGACCATCGAGATCCGCGGCTCGGCATGTCGCGGACAAATGGTGGAACAGTCGCCGCAATCGTGGCAGATCCACGGATCCAGGCTCGCCAGCAGCGGATCGCGCAGGCCCAACAAGCCGTAACGAATGCTTCTTCGGGGAAACGTGGCCTCGCCTTGGACGAGATCACACGACAGCGTGCAACTGCCGCACTGATAACACGCGGCTCCGTCAAATGTGCCATAGCGCCGGATGTCGGCAACAAGTGTGGGATCGCTCTGAACCGGGAGTGCACCTACTGCCATCTTGCAACCCCTCGATAGGGCTTTAGGGCGCGACCACTGCGATTTCCTTGATGGCCCGTCGGGTGTAAAGCAGGTAGATCCCGCTCACCTCAACCATCTGGACCTCAAAGTTATCTTTCTTATAGGTTTCGGCTTCACGCGAGGCTTGTTCTTGTGTATCGAAGTGCCGGCCGTTCCACAGGAACTTCTTGCCGTCGATGGTGACTGAACGGTTCGGGTTCACGGCGACGTTCGACGCGGCAGTTGCCATGACGGCCTCTGAGTTTCTGGCGCACAGCCGATGAGCGGGCGATGTCGGCACCCGACGTGGGCCTGCGGGGAGCCGAGCATGGTCCGCTGTCGAACGCTCGTTCGAACACCGGAACCAATGTTGGCTTTGTATCGTGAGCGGGGCGCAGCGTTCAGTGACCCACAATGGCAGCTTATGTGACCTGGGTCACGCCCCGGTGCGACCGCCATCACTTGATGGTGTGTAACGTCCTCCAGCGTGCAGTCGCGCCAGCCAATCACAAGGCCTCCGCACCCGAGGGGCTTCACCGGGCGCTTGCCAGAAAGCTGCTTTGGCAGGTGCAATCACGTCAGCATGTGAGCGTCATCACTGATCGGCTGTTGCCGCGCGTGCAATAAAACACCCCATCGCTGTTGTTTAGCGAACGTACGTTCGAGCACGGTGGTGGAGCGATGGACAACGCGGGCCGCCAGCATCGGAGTCTGCTCAGCACCGGGCTGATGCTCGCCGTAGCGCTATCGCTGGCGTCTTTCGTTTATGCATCGCAGGCTCCCGCTGCCCCGCAGATTTCCAACGATGATTGCCTGGCGTGCCATGGCGACAAGTCCATGAATACCAAGCGGGCCGGCCGCACGGTATCGCTGTACATCGATCAGAAGAAATTCGCGGGTTCCGTCCACGGCCCTTTGCAGTGCACGAACTGTCACGCCGATCTGGACGGCAAGGAACTGCCGCACAACGCGCCGCTGGCTAAGGTCAATTGCGGGTTGTGCCATGGCGATGAGTTCCAGCAGCACGCCAAATCAGTTCATGGCAAAGCCTTGGCTCGAGGTGATGCACTGGCGCCGCGGTGCGTGAATTGTCACGGCAATCATGACATCGCGCCGGTGAAAGATCCGCGCTCAGCGGTGGCGGCGATCAAGATCCCTTATTTATGCGGGCAGTGTCATCAGGAAGGGACGCCGGTACAGCGGAACCGCAACATTGCGCAACACGACATCCTAGAGAATTACACAGAAAGCATTCACGGCGAGGGCCTGCTGAAGAAGGGTCTGATTGTTGCGGCGAACTGCGCTTCCTGTCACACGGCGCACTCGATTTTGCCGCATACCGATCCCAACTCATCCATCGCGCGCAAGAACATAGCGAGCACCTGCACGAAGTGCCATGCCAACATCGAACTGGTGCACCGCAAGACCATCCGCGGCGAACTCTGGGAGAAGCAGGCCAACACTTTGCCCGCCTGCATCGACTGCCACCAGCCGCATAAAGTGCGCAATGTCTTCTATTCGCAGGGCATGGCCGATTCGGATTGCATGCGTTGCCATGCGGATGAGCACCTGAAGGGCGGCAACGGGCGCTCGATGCTGGTGCGAGTCAGCGAAGTCGCCGGCTCGCGGCACGTAAAGGTCGCCTGCAGCCAGTGCCACTCGGAGGTGAACGCCTCGCGCGTTCGTCCCTGCGAAACCATCACGCACAAAGTGGATTGCACCGCCTGCCATGAAGCGATCGGGCAGGAATATGCCCGCAGCACCCACGGGCAGTTGCACGCGCAAGACAATCCTAACGCGCCGTTTTGCAAGGACTGCCATGGCACGCACCACGTGCTCGGCAAGCGCAATCCCGAATCCCTAACGTTTGCCACCAACATTCCCGATCTCTGCGCCAAGTGCCATCGCGAGGGCCAGAAAGCCGCCGTCCTCTACACCGGCAAAGAACACGAGATCATCCCCCGCTATACCGAGAGCATCCACGGCAAGGGGCTGCTGAAGAGCGGACTCACGGTCACCGCAACCTGTACCAGTTGCCACACGGCGCACCATGAGCTGCCCGCCTCCGATCCGGAATCGACTGTGAATCCGAAAAATGTGCCGGCAACCTGTGGCGCCTGCCATCACGGCATCGAAGAACAGTTCGTGCAGAGCATCCATTCCGCGGCGATCACGAAAACCGGCCAGCCCCTGCCCGTCTGCAACGACTGCCACAGCGCGCACTCGATCCGCCGCACCGATCTGGACGGTTTCAAACTCGACATCATGAACACCTGCGGACACTGTCACGCGGAGATTGCGAAGACCTACTTCGACACTTATCACGGTAAGGTGTCGCGCCTGGGCTACACGAAAACTGCGAAGTGCTATGACTGCCATGGCGCGCATGACATTCTGAAAGTCACCGATCCGCGTTCGCACCTGAGCCGCGCCAACGTGGTCGCAACCTGTCGCAAGTGTCACTCCGATGCGACGCGGCGCTTCGCGGGCTACCTGACGCACGCCACCCACCACGATCCCAAGAAGTACCCGTTTTTGTTCTGGACATTTTGGGGGATGACGACGCTGCTGGTGGGCACGTTCACCATCAGTGGCGTGCACACGCTGCTGTGGCTGCCTCGTGCGCTCAAGATGCGTCGCGAACTGCGTGAGGAGGAAGCCCGAGAGAGGCAGGCTGGCGAAGCTTCATCAGACACCCAGCCGAAGGACAACAATGACGGCCAACACTAAGCACGAGTTCTCCGCGACAGCGGTGGACGGCGCCGCAGCGGTCGCGGAACCGTTGCCGGCTGCAGCCGCATTGCAGCTTGCTCCGGCTGATACGCGAGAGTTCGTGCGCTTTACGCGCCTGCACCGTACCTTGCACGCCTGCATGATTGTCAGCTTCCTCACCCTGGCGCTCACGGGCTTGTCGCTGAAGTTCTCTTACACGGCATGGGCGTTTCGGCTGGCGCACATTCTCGGTGGGTTCGAGACTGCCGGCTTTATCCACCGCACGGCCGCCGTTGTCATGTTCGGGACGTTCACGACCCACATCGTGACGCTTATACGCGACAAGCGGCGCAACAAGCTGACATGGCGCTCGGTCCTTCTTGGGCCGAACACGCTGCTGCCCACGAGGCGTGACGCGCAGGAATTGGCGGGTACGATGAAGTGGTTCCTGGGCCAGGGCCCGCGCCCCGATTACGGCCGCTGGAGCTATTGGGAAAAGTTCGACTACTTCGCCGTGTTCTGGGGAATCGTGGTCATCGGTTCCACCGGGCTCACCCTCTGGTTTCCGGTGTTCTTCACCCGCTTTCTGCCGGGCGCCTTCATCAATGTGGCCACCATTATTCATAGTGACGAAGCACTATTGGCCACCGGTTTCATCTTCACCGTGCATTTCTTCAACACGCATCTGCGGCCGGAAAAGTTTCCCATGGACACCACGATCTTCACCGGCCACATGCCGATTGCGGAATTGAGGCGGGACAAACCACGGGAATACGCCGCCTTGGTCGACGCCGGGCAACTGGAAGAACACTTGGAGGAACCACAGCCGGAGATCGTCGTCAAGGCCTTTCGGGCGTTTGCCTGGACCGCGCTGGGAATCGGCTTCAGCGTGGTCGTTTGGATTATCTATGCCATGGTCTTTGCTTACCGATAGCACTTCACGTTCGGTGCAGGACCAGGGTTTGAGGAGTATGCCATGAGAAAACAGATTCTTTACTTTGTAGCGTGCGGGGTTCTGGCGCTTTCAGTGGGCAGTTGCTCGAATGACCAGACCATGCCCGCTAAGAGCGCTGCCGAAGCCTGGCTGAAGATTGTCGATTCCGGCAACTATGCGCAGAGCTGGGATGTGGCCGCGAACCTTATGAAGACCACGGTTGCCAAGGAGCAGTGGCAGCAAATTCTAAACAGTAACCGTGCGCCGCTCGGGTCGCTGATATCGCGCAAGCTAACCTCTGCCGAGTACAAACAGGAACTCCCCGGTGCTCCCGCCGGACAGTACGTTGTCTTGCAGTACGAGAGCAACTTTGAGCACAAGAGCTCGGTAATTGAGACGGCCGCTCCCACGCTGGATCGAGACGGAAACTGGCGAGTTTCCCTCTATTACCTCAAGTGAGATTGCTCGCACACTGCGGTCCGTCGCTGAAGCTGCAACTCATCGCTGTCCGGTTTTCTACGGATAGCACGCCGAACAACACCGAAGCATGCAGGTTTCGGTACACATACCCATCGTGTGACCACGGTCACGAGACTGTGCGACCGGGATCACTTGAAGCTGTTATCCGCTGGGGGTACTTGTTAATGCGGTGGGGTGCAGCATGTGCCTGGCGATACCCGGCAAGGTCATCGAAATCGAAGAGCGCGAAGGTCTGCGCATCGGCAAGGTCCAGTTCGGCGGCATCGTGCGCCAAGTGCGCTTCGACTTCGTTCCTGAAGTGCTGGTTGGCGAATACGTGATGGTGCACGTTGGCTTCGCCATCAGCGTGGTTGACGCGGAGGAAGCCGAACGCACGTATGAAATCCTGCAAAGCATGGGCCTGCTGGAGTCCGAGCTGCCGGCCGCGGCGTTGTGAAGTACATCGACGAGTATCGCGACCGCGACATAGCACACAAGCTGCTGGCGAAGATCGCAAAACGCACCCGACACAACTGGGTACTGATGGAAATTTGCGGCGGGCAGACGCACACCATCATGCGCTACGGCCTCGACGAGCTGCTGCCGCGCGAGGTCGAGCTGGTACACGGGCCCGGCTGCCCGGTTTGCGTCACGCCCCTGGAGATGATCGACAAGGCCGTCGCACTCGCTTCACGCCCGGACGTAATCCTCACCTCGTACGGTGACATGCTGCGCGTGCCCGGCTCGCACTCCGATCTGCTTCGGGTAAAGGCGAACGGCGGCGACGTCCGGGTGGTTTACTCGCCCGTGGAAGCGTTGCGCATCGCGCGGGCGAATCCCGCGCGTCACGTAGTGTTCTTCGCCATCGGCTTCGAAACCACCGCGCCACCCAACGCGATGGCCGTGTGGGAGGCAAAACGCACAGGGCTGACGAACTTCTCCGTCCTGGTCTCGCATGTCATCGTCCCGCCTGCGATTCGCCTGTTGCTTCGACAGCCGGGAAATCGCGTTCAAGGCTTTATCGCGCCTGGCCATGTCTGCACCGTCATGGGCTGCGGGGAATATGAGGAACTGGTCAGCGAGTTCCATGTTCCCATGGTGATCGGCGGTTTCGAGCCGGTGGACCTGCTGGAAGCGGTGCTCATGCTGGTTGAGCAACTGGAGGACGGCCGCGCCGAATTGCAGAATCAATACGCACGATCAGTCTCGCGCAGCGGCAATGTGCCGGCGCAGCAGATCATGCGAGCAGTATTCGAGGTGTGCCACCGCAAGTGGCGCGGCATTGGCTTTATCGCTCAAAGCGGATACCGGCTGCGGCCGGAGTTCGCCGCCTTCGATGCCGAGCAGGTTTTCGGCATGGAAGAAGGCGGTGTGGAGGAGCCGGCCGAATGCATCAGCGCATTGGTACTGCAAGGTCAGAAGAAGCCACCTGACTGCTCCGCGTTCGGAGTGCGCTGCACGCCGGGAAATCCACTGGGAGCGCCGATGGTTTCCAGCGAGGGCGCCTGTGCCGCGTACTACCAATATAGGCGGCACGCAATTGGCGATCTGGGCAAATCATGTCCGATGTAAAGTCATTCTCGCTCGCGTGTCCGCTACCGATAACCAACTATGATCAACGTCCTGCTTGCTCATGGCAGCGGCGGCAAACTGTCGGCGGAGCTGACGGCGCAAGTCTTCCTGCCCGCCTTTCGCAACCCTGCACTCGCGCGTCTGGACGACCAGGGCCGTGGTTGACCTGAACGGCTGCCGAGTCGCTTTCACCACCGACTCGTTTGTGGTGAAACCACTTTTCTTTCCGGGTGGCGACATCGGCTCGCTCGCTGTGCACGGCACGGTCAACGATTTGGCGATGGGAGGGCAACGCCCTTGTATCTCAGTGCCGGATTCATCATTGAGGAGGGCCTGCCGATCGAAATGCTGCGGCGCATTGTGGATTCCCTGCGCCGGGCAGCGGCCGCTGCCAATGTGCAAGTCGTCACCGGCGATACCAAGGTTGTCGAGAAAGGCAGCGCGGACGGCCTGTTCATCAACACTTCCGGTATCGGCATTGTGCCGGCAGGCATCGAGCTCTCGGCCGATCAGACTCGTCCCGGCGACCGCATCCTCCTGAGCGGCGCCATCGGAGAACACGGCATCGCCATCATGGCGCAGCGCGAGGGCCTGGAGTTCGAGACCACGCTCACGAGCGACAGTGCCGCGCTGCATACGCTAGTCGCCGCTATGCTTGGGGTGCCGGGAAAGATCCGTTGCATGCGCGATCCGACGCGCGGCGGTGTTTCCAGTGCGCTGAATGAAATTGCTGCGCGCTCGCCATGCGCTCCCGTTCCAATCACCAGCCGACGGCATTTCCAGGGGATTTTCTCCTCGATCGAAAGCGGCGTGTGTCCGAACTGCTCCCGGAAGTGCAGTGAAAGCTTCTTCTTGCGCTTGCGGTTCGTTCCGCGATCAAGCACCAGATCGCAGTCGTACCGCACACCGTCCACGCAAACGGAACCAAAAGCGAAATCTTCAAATCTCATGCTTTCTTCCTCGCGGATATTCAGGAAATCTCTTCCTCTCCCTCTGACCCCTAACGGAAACCAACTTATGCGGCCGCCGGGGAAAGGTTATGGGTGGAGGTTTCTATCTGTAGGTCAGAAGCAGCCATCGCCGCATCCGCCCGGGCCCGCGCCTCTGGCCGCCGCCGCCCGCCATCGTGTGGGGATGGAGGACATTTTCGGAGATAGATCAGCTTGTTGCCAATCAGGCAATCAAGCAAACATTCGGCCGCAACTCGCCGTGCCTCGTCCGGCCCATCGAACGCGTCCTGCATCTGCGTTAGGAAATTAGTTACAGTGTTTCTGCCGTTGCACGCTGCAAGCGCAGCGGCGATGAGCGGCGTCGTTTGCATCACCCGTGAATCATTACCTTCCGATTGTGTGCGGAAGAATCTTGGGCTGCGATCGATCACGCCGACAGGTCCACCGCGCTTAAGGCAATCGATGACGCCTTGAACATCCCAATCGAATCGCAGTACGAAAATACCGGGCGCTCGCACTGGAATGTCGCCTGTTGCCGGCGGTGACATCGCCAGTTCTTCGTTATCCGGCAAGATCTGCGCCGCTTTAGCGCTGGCAAGGGCCTGATCAAAGCTCGCGAGACACTCCACAGCAGGAGCAATGGCATTGCCAAAATAGTCGCAGATAAAGCGTGCAAACTCAGTTCGTGCCAAATCGCGCGTATAGTAGCTTCGGATTTCCCATCCATGCAGCCCCGGGCGCACCTGCATGCGATGCTTCCGCCACGCCGAGAAGGCATCCAACATATTCGGGGCGTCAGGGTAAAGCGCAACCATAAGCCAGCGAGCCCTGACACGCGCCATCAGCAGGAACTCGCGTAGTTCCAGGAGGTAATCGCGATCGAGATGTGGAACCGGCAGCAGGTAGAAGTTGGGAAAGATCTCAGGATACTTGCGAATCAAATCCCGGTCGAGAAGATTCTGGCTTCGCCCTTGATGACTCATATCCGAGCACAACTGTTCTAGCATTAACTGGTTGCGATAGGTGGCATGAATCGAAGTCTCAGCTAACGGCGCCAGCAGGTTGAGCTGGGGTGTCGAGCGGGGATGACCAAGGGCGTACATGTACATGCCCACGGTATCCCGGACGTCCTGCCAGGTTTCTTCTGGGAATCCCGTTATCAAAGAAACGGTAGTGTCTATCCCCAATCGTTCGGCGGCCAGGACAATTTGCCGCGCTCGCCCGACATCAAGATCTTTCTCGATCAACGCCTGCATGCGCTGTGACCCCGATTCGATCCCCAGAAACATCGTGCGGCAGCCCGCGCGCGCCATCAGCTCCAGGAGTTCTTGGTCGACGCAATCGGTTCGCGCACTGCAACCCCAGGTGAACTCTTCTCTCGAAGCAAGCATGCATTCGCAAAACGCAACCACCTTCCGTCGATCCGCCGCAAACATATCGTGGTTGAGCTCAAAAGCAAGGACACCCCATGTCGAAGCGATCCAGCGCATCTCCGCGAGCACGCGTTGCGGCGACTTCACCCGGAAACTACGCCGGAAAAAATCGCTCGTAGAGCAGAAAGTGCAGGCGAATGGACATCCCCTGCCTATCTCCAGTGGCGCCGATTTCGCGTGCGCCAATTCCCCTGTGATGTGGTAAGCGGGAAACGGGAGCGCATCGAGTTCGTAAATCACGGGCGCATTCACGTTTCGGCAAGGCCCGAGTGGGGTGCGCCAAGTCAAACCGGGGACGGCGGAAAAATTACGCCCATTCGACAGTTCGTCCAGAAACCAGGATAGTGTTTCGTCGGCCTCACCCCGCAGAATGTAATCGACAAATGGAAATGCAATAAGGCTCTGGGTGTCGACGACGGACGCTTGCGGGCCGCCAAACAGCACTACGCAATCCGTACGAGAACGTTTAACGTGCTCCGCAATTCGTATGCTGATTGGATAGCTGCTGCAGATGGAGCTAAAACCATAAACGTCAGCTGCTGTAGCCAAAATGGCATCCGCCGCCCAGCCGGCGAAGTCATCCACACCCGAGCCGCCACCCTCCAGATAATTGTAATAGCAGCGATTGAGGTCGACTATGAACGGCGGGATCCCAAGCTGGTCGAGTACGCCGGCTAGTGTGAGTACCCCGAGTTGTGGGACGAGAGTGCTTTGCCGCACCTCACGGCTCTGGGCGTCGCTAAAGTCCTCGAAGTCCGTCGCCGTGGGCGCGGAGACCAAGCAGACCCTCACTTCTTTTCTCTCCGTTTAGGGGGCGGAGCTGGAGGCATGATGCGCTGCCCCTCATTGGTTATTGTCATTACGCTGTCCGTGACCACATCAGTACGAAACTCTTTGTCCAGATGCTTTTGTATCTGCTTTAGCAGCTGATCCTTGGTCATGGCTGGAAAGCCTATATCAATCCTTTTCATTTTACCCATCGAGATTTCCTCCTTCTAATACTAATACGGTTGTAAGGTGCTACTATTGAAGTGTCGTAGTAGGTTAATGAGCAATCAGTTGTCGTGTAAGGGCCCAAAACCGATTTCGTTGTAATTGTGCTTGCCAAATAGTAGAGGTTGATTCTCCAGGGTCTATATAGATCCAGTCGCTTGCGACCGACATGCCTAGTTCATGAGGAAAGGTACGGGTTGGACTGTTTCCCAGGTCATGGTAGTGCTGCACAGGAGAGGGGCGGCCGACTACTCCGCGCGCTGGATTGAACGAATTGCTCCAAAGGCAATAATATCCATCTCGCTGGGAGAGATAAAAGAATTTCGCGCCATCTTTTGACCAGTGGCCCATATAGGCATTTTCCATTGTCGGCGTTAGTGGTATCCAGGCGCCCGCGGTTGTTCTTTCGGTTGTCTGAAGTTGAGCAGCGATAATCTCTTGTTGACCTGCCGCTGTTGCGGTAAATAGTAAGTAGCCATTTACAGCGTTATAGTCAGGGTACGAAAGCACCCGACCCGGACCAGCCGAAACAATGGTGTGCGACATTCCTGTAGCAACATTGAGAACGGCGATATCCCCGGCACTGGTCGCGTATAGCAACTGTCGCCCGGGAGAAAGCCAGGAGCTAGGGTGGGAGCAATCGTTACACCAAGTATGCACGCCGTCTTTGGTCCATAAGTCGATCGAGGTGTGGTCACCTGAGCGTGACTCGAATGCTACTACCCGCCCGTTGTAGTCGGGTAACGGCCACGTTTCTTCCCGATGAGACGGATAGACCATGGACTCCTTGCCGGAGGTCAGCTCCAGCTTCATCAATTGCCTGAACTCCCCAATCTGGCGGGCGAAGAAAAGCGACTGGCCATCTCCTGAAACGGCTGGACAGCAATCCAACTCCACGCTGTCGGTAAGCTTCTCGGGTGCTGGTTGCTCTGACGTCCGGCCAATAGCAACGCGCCAAAGGTGCAGCGCGCCGGTAACGTGCTCCACAGCAATTACACCATTTTCGGCAACAGCTAAGCCCATCTCGTCATGTTCGCCGAACGTGATTTGCAGTGGCGATCCAACAGCCTTGCTGGTCGGTCCCGAGGTCGGTATATCCCAGATATGGAAGCCCCGCTCCTTCCGGCCCGATATCAGAATGTGGTTGCCCTGGCGTGCGATCTGGGGCGGAAATACAGGCTGGATCCGCTGTTTGCGCAACAGCGCCAAAATTCCAGTGTTCTCCGGTACGCCTCCATTGGGATCGACTGCCCACCACTCGGAGCAATCGCTTGCTTCCGGCCGAGGGGTCTGGCAGCCAAGAAAAAGCAGCCTTCCGACGGGATTCCAGGAAGGATAGCGAGCGTCAATGAAGTTGGCGGCCAAGGACCGAACCGCGCCGTTCTTCAGCACAATGATGTATACGTGTCCGGAAACATGCGTGTCCTCGGAGCCTACCCAATAAGCCACCGAGCTACTATCCGGTGAGAACACCGGGTTCCTGCCTTCTGCGATCAAGAGCCGCTCGCCGGTTCCATCCGCGCCGATCAAGTAAATGCCCCCGCCGTTGCGCTCGGACCGGAAGGCTATCAGTTTTCCATCTGGAGAAATGCTGGGTGTGCGACGTTCGCCTGGAAGGGTTGTCAACCTCCGGGGATCGACAACAGAAATGGTCTGCAGCCAGATATCCATATTTCCGGGATCTGCGCGATTGGACATGTAGGCAAGATACTTTCCATCCGCCGACAAACTTGGTTCGCCGGAGAGCGTATTGTTGGGTGTGACTTGCACCTCGTTGATGATGCGATCGCCCAACTGCGGAAGCTTGATGGCACCGAGCGTCACCACGACAGTGACTACGACGCAGGCCGCCAACCCTGCTCCGATCATGTTTCGCTGGTGGCTTTCCAGGAGCGGAGGGATGACGCTCGCGTCCCTGAATCGTTCCTCGGGCACGACCCGAAGACAGCGTCGGATGATGGGCCGAAGCTGACGCGGCACCCCCGGGTGTGCAGCAAGCCAACCGTTGAGCTGTTTGGCGCAAGTCTTGGCAGACTCAACATCCAGTTTCGGGTGCTTTCCGGTGAACAACTCGCAGATAATGAGCCCCATGGCGAAGATATCGGTGGGCGGTCCGATCTGCCTCGCCGTCAATTGTTCGGGCGCCATGTACGCGGGCGTTCCCGCCCCTTGACTGTCTCGTGTCGACGACGTCGACATGGCCAATCCGAAATCAGTGATGACCAGTTTCTCGTCTGTCGTCCCCGGACCCACCAGCATGAGGTTGCTGGGCTTAAGATCGCGGTGGACGATTCCTGCCCGGTGTGCACACGCCAAACCCGCAATCATTTGCCTGATCAATGTGACCCCGCGGCGTTTCGCTACTGGGCCATCTCTTTCCAGGCATTCCCTCAACGTGCAGCCGTCCAGCAATTCCATGGTAAGGAACCAGATCGGCTTTTCCGCGTTCTGGTGGCACGCGAGCTGATAGACACGACAGACGTTGGGATGAGTGATGCGAAGGCTTTCTTTGACCTCTGCCTTGAAGCGACTGATCGTGTCGGGATGGGCGGCAATAGCGTGGCGGATTGTCTTGAGTGCTACCTTCTGTTGCAATTCGAAGTCCCAGGCCTGGTAGACCTCTCCCATGCCGCCCGTGCCTATGAGGTGCTGAATCTGAAAGCGCCCTCCAATGATTTGGCCGATTTGCAATGACTGCCACCGTTCGCGGGCGGCAACTGGCAGCACCGGCTCCCTTCTCGAAGTCTCCAGAAAGCTTCGCGTAGGATCTTCCGCGGCAAGCAGCTTGATGATCTCCGACTTGAGGCAGGTATCGCCTTCGCACAATTGTGAGACGAGCGCGTCCCTTTCGCCGACCGGAGCCCTAATCACCTCGGCAAATATCTTCTTAGCTTGCTCCCGCTTCCCGGGAGTCATAGCTGTCGTTTTGCCTATATCCGCCATGCGCCCCAACTTTCGGATTCAAAGTCAACGCTGTGGCTAAAAAGGGCCGGAGACGCTCTGCTTCTTCGGCCGCATTGATTTGTTTGCTCACTCAGAAGCCTCTTGCAGAAGATTTCTGCATTTGTGAAGCGGTCAGGTGAATCAATCGATTCACCTCCGAACTTCTCTTTTGAATTCCCTCCTTAACGTTGCTTGTCGCGGTGCGCGAAAAGTATTTGTTGCCACGAAAGAAACTTGCCCCAGATTGGGACGTGGTGTCACCTAGCCTTTTACTCCGTCCACCATGTCCTGCGGCATGCGCGCTGCCCAGTTCTGACGGCTTGCATCTCGTGGAAACCGGTTGCGAAGCCTGGGAACTCGAGTATTGGTTCAATTGCGCAGTCTAAGTCTTTCGGGGCGTCGAGCGTCAAAGTGAGCAGCAGTGCCGTCCCTGGCGGTTCTTTCAGTGTGTCGAGCCGAAATGATGCGTACTGCCAACGCACCTGCCAGTACTCGAATGATAATCACACTATTCACCGCTTCATCTTCTCGACACTGCTAACCAGCGATAAGTACTAGCGTGTCTGGCCCAGACTGACAATCACGGAACATGCCTCCGGCCTGCAATGATGGAGCAGTGAGCGTCAAGAACAAGAACAAGAAAACGAGAAACAGTAATGCGAGCAAAATCGTGAGCGTGACGCTGGCGGGATTCCACCCGAATAAGGAGCTATGCATGAGTCTCCGATGCATGGTTCGTCTCCTCCTGCTGCGATATAGCAGATTGCGGTTTTCAATCGCGTGGAACAGAGAGTGACACAAGGGTTCAAGCGCGCCTGACGAGTTGTCTGTACTTATCCTCCGGCTAAACTCCCGCGTATATTTGAACACCTCGAGTGTGGTTTGTCAGTGACGTGGTGTTCCGGTAATTTCCCCTCGACCACGGATGTGCGTCATATAGGGACTCATAAAATTCCCATTTCGGAATTCTTGCGGCCAGCAATCCAAACCACCGCCGCGGGTCACAGAAAAGATCATAGAAAAGGTTCATGATGTCTCTGGCAGCGGAGGTGTCCCGTGCAGCGAACGCAGGATGGTGGATGGCACCTGCCCGAAGCAGCGAGAGACTCTCGAAAGGGAACGCTTGGGCCGTACAACGGCATCTTTTCCTTATCGCCAGACCCGACTGCTCCCTGGATCTGGAAGCTTGCAGGTGCGGAGGCGCTGGATTGCCCGTATTCCGCAACAGAATCGTCGTCCAACAACAGCATTCTCGCTGGCCTTCCGCCCGAGGAATTCAGCCACCTGAGAGACCATCTCCAACACATTCGTTTCCAGCGAGGACATCTCTTCTACGACGTTGCAGCGCCAATCGACCTTGTGTGCTTTCCGCTAGCCGGCATGATCGGCCTGTTTGCCGCGATGCACGACGGCAGAACGGTTGCGCTTACCGCGACGGGCCGGGAGGGCTTTCTGGGAGTACCCATATTACTGGGCGGGGAGGTCGCGTACCTGCGGGCCGTCGCTCTCATGGAAGGAACCGCTCTAACGCTCGAGCGAAATCAACTCTCACGAATTCTCTCTTCTGCTCCGCAATTGTCCGCCGGGTTGCGCCGCTACTGTGCAGCTCACCTGAGACAGGTTGTCCAGATCGGCGCCTGCCATGCGCTCCACAACGTGCCCCAGCGGGTCGCGATGTGGCTGCTCATGGTATATGACCGGAGCAACTCCGACTCGCTGCCGCTCACCCACGAATCACTTAGTGAAATGCTGGGGTGCCGACGTTCCTCCATCTCGGAAGCTTTGTCGCTGCTGCGGAAGGCCCGCGCTATTCGCGGAGGCCGAGGTCACATTCAAATCGCTGACCGCGTCCGGCTCACGGAGCAGAGCTGTGAGTGCTACACCTGCCTGCACTAGCGTCAACTTTTCGGCCAGCGTACAGAACCGTAGTTGGTGTTGCGAAATGCATCACTGCCGAATTTTAATGTTCTTCCGTACGCTATCGGACAGACGCGATCTCCCTTGAATCCTATTCTTGAGAAGTTGGGCAGAAATTGACGCTTGCATTAGACATGCGATTGTGCCTAGCGATCTCCTCCGGTAGTTTCCTGCGCGTTTCGCCTCCACTCTCCTCGGTTTGAACCTGCAAAGGGAAGGGCAATCATGGCGGGCCAAGATACACCCATTCCGCAAAGACTATCTCGACGTGTCCTCATTTTGGATTTCGATGCGATCACTCTCATCACGCTCGAACGGGTGCTCGAAGATGCGGGCTTTGACACAACCACAACGTGGAATATGCGCAAAGCTTATCTCCTGCTGGAGCAAGAACGCTTCGACCTGATTGTGGTGGGTGATCATCTGCCGCAGATTGATGCCCATGCCATCTTGCACCGTATCGAGAATCTGCACAGGCTGATCCCTTGCATCGTAATGCGCGCCCAGCCTGAGTTCTCTACCCATCCAAAATGGAGTCGACTGATCACTGTCCTTTCCGGGTGTACGAGCTCCCAGATACTGGAAAAAGTGCATCAGCGTATAAGTCAATCGCCTTCGACGCGCAGCTCTTGCGAATGGACGCCTGCGCCGGCCACGGATGATCCACCAGAGCCGGTTCTGCTGAAGATGATGTGGGGGTAACAGCCATGCTCAACAAGTGTGCCAATCCGGATTGCCCGGAACAATTCCGTTCCCTGCGTCAGGGCCGGCTGTTCGTGATGGACACGGCTCCTCAACCCATTCTCGAAATGACGGTGGCGGTAAGACGCAAGCCGGAAAGACTCGAGTATTTCTGGTTGTGTCACAGGTGCTGCAAGTCCCAGCGAATTATTGCAGATGCGAACCATCGCATCATCGTAGCTCTTATATAACGCGGCACTGAGGAACAGCAGACACTAACACCAGTGTGATTAACCCTGAAGGAGATTTCCTATGCTAGATGAGAGGTCGGTTTCACAAGAGCCAGAGCTAGATTCACCCGAATTGACGGAGGCTTTGATTCGCCAGCGTGCTTATCAACTTTACGAGCAGCGTGGTTGTGAGGGGGGGCACGATTTCGACGATTGGGTTCAGGCCGAGTCTGAAATATCCGGAAAGAAGTCTCGTGAGACTTCGACTGTATTGAGAAAGAAGGCACGCAGCGCGACAGCGGCTTAAGAGGCGGAGAGATACCTCGGTTAGATAATCCTGTGGAACAGTGTTCCGCGTTGCTCGTGGGAAGGTGTCGCAAGCTGAGGAACGTTCTCAGCCCCTTGGTCAGAGCGCTTGGCGGTGATCCGCGCTACCTCTCTCGGGATAACCGCGCACACCATGACCTCGATGACCCAATCGACGCTCTTATAGGCTTCCGGCCTAACTCGGTCAGACGCGCCATTTTCACCGCGTACGACTACCTGTAAATGATGCGTTTCGCGGTAGATTGCCCGAGTGCGAAATTCAGCACTGCCGTCACAGACTTCGATGGCATTTCCTGATAAGAATGAAACCAGGCGTGGTGAGAACCGGGTCGGAGCAGCAACACAAGCCCCCGCAACCCGTGAGCGCCCAGAACCGGGTCCCTCAAACTTCCCACCACGCTGTGATCGCGCAGCTTAACAACCGGGCGAATGCTCATTGCGTGGCGTGCGGCGGCGAAGTGTGCCTTCGCCGACTCGGAGACAACGATGATGAAGATACTGATGGCAGTTGACGAGTCGCCGTTCGCAGTTGAGGTGGCAAAGGCCGTCATTACGGAATTTCCCGCGGAACATACCGAGATTCGGTTGTTACACGTCCTGCAGCCAATATCGGCGGCAGCGCCTCCTCAAATGGCGGCGGGCTATGCTCCTGAGTTGGAGGACCAGAAACGTGAAGCACATGCGTTGATCGAGCGAATTGCCATCCAACTGCGCAGCGCTGGTTTCAAGGTCGATCGGGCGGTGGTTGAGATTGGCGACACACGGGAAAGAATCGTCGATTCTGCCGCGCAGTGGGGAGCCGACCTCATCATCGTGGGTTCACACGGGCGGACCGGTCTCAAACGTCTGTTGCTTGGTAGCGTTGCGGAATTCGTCGTCCGTCATGCCCAATGCTCAGTCCAGGTTGTGCGCCGTCGCACAACTGTGTGAGTCAGCCTTGGATCACTGGCAAATACTCCGGACGCTGCCAGTCAGCCAAGATTCCCAAGATGGGCACCAACGATGCATCCCGCTGCGCGAACTGCTGGCGTGATGGCGCGTTGTGACGCCTTCCAAAATGGTACGAAGCCTCCGATTTTTGTGGTTGGTGCCTGAACAGACCTATACGCTGATCAGCACATGAGAGTAGTAGGTAGCAAGAAACAATCGGGCAAGTTGCGACGGACTAGCAGCAAGAGTCGCAAGCCGAAAGCGACGCGGCAGCCCACCATTGTTCCCGCCTTCCCGATTAAGTCTCATAACGTCTTCTGAACAAGCTCGGCCCCGCGTCTTGCTTACGCCTTTTTTGGCTCGTGGCCGCAAGGGAAGGCGTATCGAACACTTCGCAGGACCGCTTCTCGTCTTAGCAATGCACCCCTAGGACATTGCCAAACGCCAGGAAAGCCGACGTTGCTTTCCGTTGGCGCGGGTGCTTACATCACAGACATGCGATGCGAACGGTGCTAGATTTTAGCTAGACAAGCGTGCCTCGCCCGGAGAGACAACTCCCTCTGGACATTGGTTCTCTTTCTGAGGCTTAGCGTGCGCGCCTTGGTGAAACTGCATCTCCTCCTGATCGGCATGGTGGCGTTCGCTGCAACCGTTGCTGGCCAGGGCACACCGGATTCCACTGCTGTACCCAAATACAACTTGAGTACTGAGGTGCGGCTAAGAGGCGTGGTCGTGGACATTAACGATCATATGTGCCCAATCAGCGGCGGGTTGGGATCGCACCTGATCTTGCAAACCCAGGAAGGAACGATTGAGGTCCACCTGGCGCCAACGAAATTTGTCACTGAATATCAGCTGGTGTTTGCGAGGGGCGACGACGTCGAAGTGCTTGGTGCGCGAGTGATTTTTCAAGGGAAGGAGGCTCTGTTAGCGCGGGAGATCGTGCGCGGAGAAGATACGTTTGTCTTCCGGGACGCAAACGGCAAACCAGTTTGGTGATGTCGGTGCAGCCAGCGAGCTCCGGCTGCGAAGGGGGGAACAATGCGGAGAGCCTTCTCGAACCGCCGGGAAGCAGTCGCCGAGATCGTTGCGGCCAAAGCGACTGGCGCTCACAAATGCGCAAAACCTGATCGTTCCCGGCGGCGAAAAACGGGCAACAAAATCTCGCCGAGCCACGGTGGAGATCTGACGCGCAATTGTGATAAGGCCAGATTGGAATCGGGTTCAGGAGCAATGTAACGAGCTGTTCGTGGGAGGTGGAGGATGCTAGCGGTTAGGACCACCCCAAGACTCGCACTGAAGAATATCGTTGTACCTACCGACTTCACGGCGGCATCCAGGGCCGCGGTGGATTGCGCTATTGCGATCGCCACCCGCTACGGAGCCAAAATCAGCCTGGTCCATGCCGTCGAATCAGGGACAAAAGCTTCGAGGGAAAAAACAGAGCCGCGAGCAGTGCATCGCCTCGCCGAGGCCGAATGGAACCTACTCAGCGAGGCCAATCGTTGTGCCGATCTGGAATGCGAGCGACATCTGCTCAAAGGAACAGCGCCGGAACTTGTCGAACAGTTCCTCGCAATCGAGCATGCGGATCTGATCGTGCTGGGCGCACCGGCCAGCCGAGGCTTCCGCCGGCTGCTGATGAGGCCCGCCGCCGCCGAGCACATTTTCCGTCATGTGAGGTGCCCCGTGCTGGTGATTGGACCATTGGTTCGCTCAGATTGGACGACTTGGAATCCAAGACGAATCCTGTTGGCGAGTGATCTTGAGACGGATGAATCGAAGGGCTGTTGCAATCGCCACCGCGGTAGCCGACGAGCACAATGCGCGGCTGGCGTTATTGCATATCACCCTACCGTCAGCAGCGCCATACCCGGAGGATTCCGAGCGGATCTTTCGGCCCTACTACCAATCGCGCTTGCAGCAGTTGGCTTCCAAGTGGCGCCCAAATAGCGGCCATAGCCCTGATCTGTGGGTTGAGTTCGAACATGATCCTGTCGTCGGGATCACCAAGGTGCTGACTCGGGAAGCTGTCGATCTGTTGGTTATGAGCGTTCATCCGAGTACATCATGGACACTGCACTTCGCTCATAATTCCAGCAGGATAATTGCGGCAGCTCCCTGTCCAGCACTGATCGTACAGCGCGAGCTGTGAGTCAGAAATTCGCACGAAGGGCGCTTTAATGGTGGACGTTGTCGAAGATCTGTACAGCGACATCCCAAGGGTCGTCATACACAACTTCGCGGGACTCCAGGATCGTGCAATGTGCTCGTTCGTCCACGATGGCTTGCAGCACCTGCTCGAACTCCCGGCTGCGCCAGCGAAGTACAAGATGCTCTTTGTGGCCATACCCGCGACCCTGGCACAGCGGGCACGCAACTTCGTGAGGCTTCATTTTGCGGGTCATAGCGGGCCTCCTGCTCGCACGGCGAATCGGCCCATACCCCTCTGCCGGCTGCGCGTAGGGCGCGAGTGGTGACAGTAGTAAAGTGCTCCGGGGCCCCGGCGCCGATTTTCCTTCCACGTTCTTGGCGGAGGGTGCCTTTGGCTCCCGAAAACGTCCAAGTGGGTTTCGCCTTAAGGTTTGCGTTGCGGGGGGAGGCCCTTTTGCGTCGATGCGGACGCGCCAACCACCGCATCCTCCGACACGCTAAACGACACACGAAGCTCCCAGATGATGCAGTGAACGCGGTCACGCCTGCACGTGATAAGCCGGGTGCAGGTGCCCAACCAAACAGTCCCGAGTTCCAAAGGTGGGGGGATCCATCCGAGCGTCGTTTGTGTCGAGTCCCAACACATGCTTTACGTTTTGTCCCGCCACATCCTTTACAGCTCCTGGTTGGGTTCTCTTTCCGCGAGGTCGAGTTCCCGGATGAGGGTGCGGCAATAACACACCTTAACCCGGTTCGCCCCAATCAAGTTCGAGGTCAGGCTTTATCACTCTCCCTAGTGACGTACGCCATCGACACCTTCACTCAGCTGCGTAAATATGAGCATGTGGGGAAGTGTCCTTGCGGACCCTTAAGGAGGTGTGGTATGGCGACGCAAGCAAAACTCTCCCGTATAGCGATCAACAAAATCCTCTTTGCAACCGACTTCTCGCCCGAATCGGACAATGCCCTGCATTGCGCGACCTACTTCGGGCGACACTACGGAGCCAGCCTCACCATCACGCACGTCGTAACGAGAGAGCTAACTGCTGTCGTAGGCGATACTTGGCCCGTGGTGGACGATGTGTTGCGAGAGAATGCCGAGAAAATGATGGCTAGGTTGGAGCAGGCCGACGAGGTCAGGACCCTGCAGCACGTTATGAGCATAACCAAGGGTGACGCCGGCGGTGAGATTGTCCGGACCGCGCTCGAGCAAAAGATCGATTTGATTGTCATGGGCACGCATGGATACGGCGGTGGAAAAAAGCTGTTTCTGGGCTCGACGGCGGAGACAGTCATGCGGCACACCGTCTGTCCCGTGATCACGGTCGGCCCGCATGTCCGCCTGATCACGCCCGGACGCCTGCGGCATGTCTCCTATGCAACGGATTTCTCCTCCGGCTCAACACGGGCGCTGACCTACGCTCTTTCCCTTGCCGAGCAGGACCGAGCTGAGCTGACGCTGCTGCATGTGATCGAGAGCAAGCCAATTTCGGAAGATGAGCTATTCGACTGGAGATTCCAGGACCGCGAGCGGCTGACCCGCATGGTGCCGAGCGATGTTGACCTGGCGTACAAGCCGGAAGTCGAGGTAGAGACAGGCGTTCCGCACGTTGAGATCCTCCGCATGGCGCAAGCCAGAGGCGCCGACCTCATCGTTATGGGTTCGCACGCCGCAGGTGCGCTTTCGACGCACGTGCCGTGGACGACGCTGCACCACGTTCTGCAAGATGCCCATTGCCCTGTGCTGACCGTGCGGGGGCAGTAGAGGGAGGAATGTCATGCAATTCCATCTCGAAGCGACAGAATTGAATCTGCTGGCTGACATCCTGTTGGCGTTGAGCAGCACCTCTCATGCATACGACAGTCTCTTGGAAAAGATCCTCGCCAGGGACTTGCGGCTGGATGCCGACGAGTTAGAGATGCTCAGCGATCTACTGCTCAAACGCAAACAGGACATGAAGCAACACCTGGCGCAATTGCAGAATACAGAGGTATCTGTCGAGCTGCGGAGAAAGCTGGCTACGCTGGAACGCGTGCTGGAGAGAGTGAACGAAGCCTGTGTGATGTTCTGATCAGCACTGCGAAATCCGGCGAGCCGCCGCTGTTCATCGGAATTGGCAACGAATTCCGCGGGGATGATGCCGCAGGCTTGCTGGTCATCAGAGAGCTAAGACAGCGCGTTAAACATGAAATTCCCATGCTGGAGCATTCCGGGGATGCCGCAACCCTGATCGATTACTGGAAGGGAGCCGACGAGGTCGTGTTGGCTGATGCCGTGCAAGCCGGAGCGCGACCGGGGACGATTCATCGCTGGCGCGGGAAATCGGTCCAACGCGAGTGCTTCCTTGATTCGACCCATATCTTCCGTGTAGCCGAGGGGCATTGCGCTGGCAGATGTTTTGCACCGCCTTCCGGCATCACTGGTTATCTATGGTATTGAAGCAGAGAGTTTTGAATGGAGAGTTGAGCTTTCCGCTGCAGTAAAAGCCGCAGTCAACCGAGTCGCCATAGAATTGGCGGAGTTAGTTCACAAACAGAATCGAGTCGACAGCCAAGGAAGCGGCGCGGTCAGAGCAAGGTCGGCAATCGATCGGGTAATGATATTGATCTAATTATGAAATTGTGGTCCTGCACGGCCCTGAGCTGTGGCATTTTAGCCGCTTCGCACGCTCACCTGTGAGGCCCATCACGGTATTCCCCGGGGCGACCGTGCTATCTCACGAGCATCGTGGATTGTGCAGGCGTCATTAGTCCATCGGCATCCTGCCGGTCACGCAGACGCAAAGGAGCTTAGTGTGCCAATCATTACCATATCCCGGGGATCTTTTAGTGGCGGTAAGATGCTGGCCGAAGCTGTAGCGCAGGTGCTCGGCTACCGTTGTATCGATCGTGACCAGATCATCCAGAAAGCTGAAGCATGGGGCGTGTCGCAGGACGATCTGCGCACGGCGATCGAAAAGCCACCAACCTTTCTTGGGCAGTCGCAGCAGACAAAATACATCTACCTCGCGTTTATTCAGGCAGCCCTTACTGAGGAGGTCCGGACTGGGCAAGCGATCTACCACGGCCTTGGCGGTCAATTCCTGCTGGGCAAGGGGCCCCATGTCTTGCGCACCCGCATCATCGCTCCGATGGAATTCCGCCTCGAGCAGGTGCAGAACCAGTTAAAGTACAGTCGAAAGGAAGCCCTTGCCTACATCGACAGGATGGATCAGGACAGGCGCAAATGGACCAAGTTTCTTTATGACGTGGATTGGACCGATGCCTCGTGCTACGACCTTGTGCTTAACCTGGAGCAAATGAACGTGCAAGAAGCCTGCGATGTGGTCTGCTGCGTTTCGCAGCTCAAGTGCTTTGAGTTCACTCCCGCCTGTAAAAGGACGATAGATGATCTCGCCCTGGCTAGCCAAGTCAAGGCACATCTGGCGATGCATCCGTCCACGGCTAACTTTCAGTTCAACGTCGAAGCCGAAAACGGCTCGGTCTCCGTTGCAGGAGGCATTATCGATCCTGATCAGTCCAAGCAGATCCGAAAGATTGTGCAAAACGTGCCGGGTGTTACTTCACTTAAATTGCACGAACTGAAGTTGGTGGCGCACATTTGAAGTCCGAGCGAGGGCCGATTTGTCGATTGGACGGTGTACAAGCGCTCGGGAACGGTACAACTTTCGGAGTGGCTGGCAGGCAGAAAAGCGGACGGGGCGGAACGAGACGGAAGCTTCCTGGAACGCCAGACATGGACGGAACTTCATCGCTGCTGGCGTGTCCCGTCGGAGCTGCGGACGGGATCGGGTGCACCTAGTGCGGATTCTGCTCATCTCGGTAGCGAATAAGGGAGGTGGCATGGCGGCTTTGCCGTTGGGGCTCGCTTGCGTGGCGGCGGCGACGGAACGGTCGGGCCACGGGGTGAGAGTGTTGGCGATGGATTCGGATGCCGATTGCGAGATGGACGTCCGGCAAGCGATATCGCGATTCTCGCCTGATGTGATCGGCGTCTCGGTCAGAAACATCGATGACCAGAACATGCAAATGCCGCACTTTTTGCTGGCGAGTTTGAGGCGGGTTATTGTAGCCTGCCGTGCTGCATCGCTTTCCCCGATCGTTTTAGGCGGGGCTGGTTACAGCATTTTCCCGGAAAGTGCCCTAGCTTACCTGGATGGCGACATCGGTATTCGTGGCGAGGGGGAGGCTGCTTTCCCGGCGCTGCTCTCATGGCTTGAACAAGATCGTCAATCACCGCCGCCTCCTGCCACATATTTTCCCAATGGGTCGCATTTCCCCCAGACATTTGTGCCTGTTCTCGATGACTTTCTGTTGCCTGAGCCGCGACTTTGGCTGGATTTTCCAGGCAGTAGGGAAATGCGGATACCTGTCCAGACCCGACGAGGCTGTCCGTTAGATTGCATCTACTGTTCGACCAGCGCCATCGAAGGCAGGGCAGTCCGCAGACGGTCTCCGGCCTTGGTAGTTCAGTGGCTAACGGCGCTGCGGCAGAATGGATTTCGGTATTTCCATTTCGTCGATAACACGTTCAACTTGCCGTCGTTGTATGCCAAGGATCTCTGCCGCGTGCTCATCGACGCGGAACTCGGGCTCGACTGGTGGGCTATCGTTTACCCGAAGTGGGTAGACACCGAACTGGCGGAATTGATGGCAAAGGCAGGTTGCACTGAGGTGAGCCTTGGCTTCGAGAGCGGTTCGGAGACCATGCTGCCGCGGCTTAACAAGCGGTTTAACTGCACAGAAGTCAGGAATATATCCGACGCTTTCGCTGGCGTGGGTATTAAACGTTATGGCTTCTTACTGCTGGGAGGGCCAGGGGAGACGAGGCAATCAGTCGAAGAAAGCTTAGAATTTTCCGACAGCTTGCATCTGGATACGCTGAAGATCACGGTTGGACCCAGGATTTATCCGCAGACCCCACTGGCGCAAGCTGCTCGGGCGGACGGGATTATCAGCCCCGATGACGATCTACTCTTTCCTCGGTTCTATATCAGCGCGTCCTTACGGGATTGGCTCCCCAACCGCATAGCATGTCGGGAGTCAATTCCGGCCTGAACGAGGTCGGGACATGAGTCTCCAATGGGATCTTGCCTCGCGTCTGCACGAATATAAGTTTCGACAAAATGTTATATTAGATATAATCTAAATCGTTCATGGACGCCGAGGCGATTAAACGGTCGTTGGAAGAGCAGCGGGTTGCGGTGCACTCCGCAGCGCTACGCCGTGATGGCATTCTTGATGGAACAGCAACCGGCATCCCACGGCTGCGGAGATCTTCGAGGCCGTGAATCGCGTGGATCCGCGCTGTTCCAGGGCCACAACCTATAACAATCTGCGGGACCTGGTGCAGGCGGGTCTGGTGCGCGAAGTGGCCGTCGAGGGCCGCGCCGCGCGCTTTGACGCGAAAGGCATGCGGCATCACCACTTCATCTGCGACCGCTGCGGCAAGGTTGAGGACATCGAGTGGTACGACGTGCGTCAGGCCGGCTTCGCGCTCGCTGGGTAAGCGGGTGCTTCGCGAATGCGAACTGATTTTCCGCGGGCTCTGCACCCAGTGTGCTCCGCGGCGCGCGTGCCGTTAAATGCCGCAGGCGTGTCGATAGCAGTTGAATGGCGGGCGTAAGCCCGGGTCGCCGGCGGGCGGCGGTCGCGAATCGGAGGCCAGAAGTGATTTCGTCAGGCGTCACAGCTTTCCTAACCAACTTTCACTAATTCATAAGGAAGAGAAAAATATGGAGAAGGAACTTGCCACCGCAGTAGGGGCGTCGGTCCCCAGCAATCAGCAAAACTCGTCAACCGAAGCCAAGTGCCCAGTCGCGCACGGCAATGGCAGAGTTAAACCCCAGACGAATGCGAGCTGGTGGCCGAATCAGCTCAACGTGAACATTCTGCACCAGCACTCCCCTAAGTCCGACCCGATGGGCAAGGAGTTCAATTACGCGGAAGAATTCAAGAGCCTCGATCTGAATGCCGTGGTCAAGGACCTGCATGCCTTGATGACGGATTCGCAGGAGTGGTGGCCGGCCGACTTCGGCCACTATGGGCCGCTCTTCATTCGTATGGCGTGGCACAGCGCGGGCACGTACCGCATCGGCGACGGCCGCGGCGGAGCAGGCTCCGGCGAACAGCGTTTTGCGCCGCTCAATAGCTGGCCGGACAACGTGAACCTCGATAAGGCGCGCCGGCTGCTCTGGCCGATCAAGCAGAAGTATGGCCGGAAGATCTCCTGGGCCGACCTGATGATTCTCGCCGGTAATGTGGCATTGGAGTCGATGGGCTTCAAGACCTTCGGCTTCGGCGGCGGGCGCGAGGATGTCTGGGAGCCCAGCGACGACATCTACTGGGGCTCCGAGGGCAAGTGGCTGGCGGACGAGCGCTACAGCGGCGATCGTGATCTCGCGAATCCTCTCGCCGCGGTTCAGATGGGCCTGATTTACGTGAATCCGGAAGGACCCAATGGAAATCCCGATCCCCTCGCTGCGGCCAAGGACATCCGCGAGACCTTCGCTCGCATGGCGATGAATGACGAGGAGACGGTTGCGCTGATTGCCGGCGGTCACACCTTCGGCAAGACCCACGGCGCCGCCGATCCCGAGCAAGTATGTCGGCCCGGAGCCCGAGGGCGCCCCGATCGAGCAGCAAGGCTTGGGTTGGAAGAACACCTATGGCAGCGGCAACGGCGACTCCACGATCGGCAGCGGCCTGGAAGTCACCTGGACCACGACGCCCACGAAGTGGAGCAACAACTTCTTCGACAACCTGTTCAACTACGAATGGGAGCTGACCAAGAGCCCGGCCGGTGCGCATCAGTGGACAGCCGAAGAATGGCGCAGGTGCCGGCACGGTGCCCGATGCGCACGATCCTTCCAAGCGCCACGCGCCCACCATGCTGACCACGGACCTCGCGTTGCGCTTCGACCCGGTTTACGGGCCGATTTCGCGGCGCTTCTACGAGCATCCGCAGGAGCTCGCCGACGCGTTCGCCAAGGCGTGGTTCAAGCTGACGCACCGCGACATGGGGCCGATCCCGCGGTACCTTGGGCCCGCTGGTTCCCAAGGAGGCGCAGATCTGGCAGGACCCGGTTCCCGCGGTGGATCATGCAATTGATTGACGACAAGGATGTCGCTGCGCTGAAGGCCAAGATCCTCGCGTCCGGACTGTCGATCTCCGAGCTGGTCACGACTGCCTGGGCGTCGGCGGCGAGCTTCCGCGGCTCCGACAAGCGCGGTGGCGCGAACGGCGCGCGCATTCGCCTGGCGCCGCAGAAGGATTGGGAAGTGAACCAGCCGGCCGAGCTGGCGAAGGTCCTCCAGAAGCTGGAGAAGATCCAGAAGGAGTTCAACAGCTCGCGTCAATGGCAAGGGCAAGAAGGTCTCGCTGGCTGACCTGATCGTTCTGGGCGGCTGCGCGGCGGTCGAGGAAGCTGCGAGAAAGGCCGGGCACAACGTGAAGGTTCCCTTCTCGCCGGGTCGTACGGATGCTTCGCAGGAGCAGACCGACGTGCACTCCTTCGCCGTAATGGAGCCGAAGGCGGACGGCTTCCGCAACTACGTCCGGAAGACAAACGGAACATCGCCGGAGGAGTTGCTCGTCGACAAGGCACAGTTGCTGAATCTGACTGCGCCCGAGATGACGGTGCTCATCGGCGGCATGCGCGCCCTGAATACCAACTTCGGGCACTCCGAGCACGGCGTCTTCACCAAGCGGCCTGAGACGCTGACGAATGATTTCTTCGTCAACCTGCTCGACATGAACACGACGTGGCAGCCTGCTGCTACCGATGGTGTTTATGAAGGGCGCGATCGCAAGACGGGCGAAGTCAAGTGGACCGGCACCCGTGTCGACCTGATCTTCGGTTCGCACTCGCAGCTACGAGCGCTCGCAGAAGTCTATGCCTGTAACGACTCGAAGGAGACGTTCGTGAAGGACTTCGTCGCAGCATGGAGCAAGGTGATGAACAATGATCGCTATGACCTTGCCGCGGCCAAAACGCAGGCGGTCAACTAGGCCCTATCTCCATGGCAGTGTCTCGAGCTGAGGCACTATCCTGGGTCACCAGCCTGCGCCCAACCGGAATTACGAAGTTGGGTGCAGGCTGGCTCTCGAAAGTGTCCCATTAGGTATAGGTTGCGGGGACAGCGAATCATCAGCGCCGTACGGTATCGAGTGCGCGGCGCAGAGCGGCTCAGCACGTCCCGGTGGCGCCGAAGTAGTTCGCGCTGAACCAGCGGGCAAGCTCGGAACCCCGGCCCCGGGCCGCCTCGGGCCGAACAGCAACTCGTTTTACCAGACATAGGGGACAAGCCTAAAGCGGGTGCGGTGGCAATAACTGGAGTAGCCGGGTAACTCCTGGCTAAGGAGCCTTTCCTCGCTGATCAGGCGCAAGACAACGATACGCCCAGGGGCGCCGCGGGATTAATGCTTGTGATCGTGGGGCTCGAGCTCGCTGGAACGATGTTGGTGATCGTGGGCACCGTGCTCGCCCCGATGCTCGTGGTCATGAGCCTCGCCCTCGGCGCCGTGGACATGCTCGTGAGTGTGTGCATGCTCGTGTCCATGGCTGTGTTGATGCGTGTGCTCGTGGGCGTGAGTCACGCCATCGTGGGAGTGTTCGTGGGTGTGAGTGGGCTCGTGAGGGTGGTCGTGCTGATGCGTGTGTTCGTGCTTGCCATCCGTAGACGACCTCATCGAGGTGGACTAATCCGCCAGCGCGCCCTGGCTGTGCGAGGAACGCAGCACGCGATCCACGGTATAGGGCGCGCGCTTGGTGGGCTCGTGGAAGTGCCGCACCTGTAATTCTCCCAGCAACCCCAGCGCGATCAACTGCACGCCGGCGACAATCAGCACCGCGGCGAACACCAGCAGCGGGCCGTGCTCATCCATGACGTTGACGTGGTAAAGAAACTTGTCGACTAACATCCACAGCGCGATCGCAACGCCCGTAATCGAGCTGACCGCGCCGAAGCTGCCAAAAAAATGCAGCGGCCGCGACATGTATTTCAGCAGAAAGCGGATGGTGATGAGGTCGAAAAAGACGCGGAAGGTCCGCGAGATGCCGTAGTGCGACTCGCCGCGCTCGCGGTTGATGTTGCGGATGGGAATCTCGCAAATCGTCGCGCCGTAGGCCGAGGCCAGCGCCGGGATGAAACGGTGCAACTCGCCATAGAGCGGCACCTCCTGCACTACCTGCCGGCGATAGGCCTTGAACGTGGTCCCGAAGTCGTGCAGGTCGACGCCGCTGAGCTTGGCCATCAGCCAGTTGGCGATGCGCGACGGCACACGCCGCATAACGAAGTTGTCGATGCGCTGCTTGCGCCAGCCGCTGACGATGTCGTACCCCTCGCGCAGCTTGTAGAGGAACATCGGAATGTCGTTAGGGTCGTGCTGCAAGTCGCCGTCCATGGCGATAACGTATTCGCCCTCGGCGTGATCGAAGCCGGCGGCCAGCGCGGAGGTCTGTCCGAAGTTGCGCCGCAGCTTAACGATGACCACGCGGCGATCGACGCTGGCGATCTGCTGAAGCAGCCAGAAGGTATTGTCGCGGCTGCCGTCATCCACAAAGACGAGTTCGAAGGGCTCGCCGGCGGCTTCCATGACGGCCTTCAGCCGGTCGTAAAGCTCGGTGACGTTCTCCTCTTCGTTGTGGAAGGGTACGACGATGGAGTACTTAAGCACAGGCTTTTTATTATAACGCCGGTTGAAAAGGCGGAGAAAAGTTTGCGGGGGAAAATTGCAGCTAGAGCACTTTCAGAATTGAACGTAAGCTGTTTTGAAAGGGCACGCCTTCAGGCGTGCCGCAAAGTGTGACGTATGAACGCGGCTTCAGCCGCTGAGAGAGGCGTTCCCTCAGCGCCTGAAGGCGGCTCCGTTACCATCCTCACGGCGCGGCTGAAGCCGCGCCCCTTCACAGCCGGGAGACAACTACTCTGGAAGTGCTCTAGCCCATCGTGCTCAACAACCGCCGCACGCCCTCGGCAAAAATAGCGCACTCGGCAATCAGGCTGAGCACCAGATACCCGTCGCTCGGGAAGTTGTAGAAGTGACCGGGTTGGACGAGGACGTTAGTGCTCTCCAGCAGCGCGATAGCGAGCTCTTCATCGGAGGCGGTCGCAGGCACCCGGAGGACCGCATACCATCCGCCCTCCACCTCAAGTCGCCGGCAGGTCTGCTGCCGCGCCAGTTGCGCGTCCAGCGTCTCCACGTTCTCACGGATGCGCGCCATGAGTTGCCGCTGAATGTTATGCCGCTCGTCCAGCATCGCGGGCAACGCGAGTTGCGCGGGCGCGCTCAGCGACAGGTACGTGTCGGCGATGACCTCCAGCCGAGCGAGCGCGTCCTGCTTCAGTGAGGGCGGGCCGCTGACCGCGATCCATGCCACTTTCATCTGCGGCAGGGCGGAGATCTTGGAGAGTCCGCTCAAGGTGAAGGTGAGCGCATCGTCATTCGACGCAAACGTGAGCGGCCGTTGCTCGTCGAGCGAGTAATCGAGGAAGACTTCGTCGGCAATGATGGCCATATCGTACCCGGCGCAAACGTCGTTCAGCAGCTGCAGCTCCCGCCCCTGGACATACGAGCCGGTCGGATTGTTAGGATGGACCACCAGGATTGCCCGTGGCCGCAAGCGTTCGGCCTGTGCCCGATCGACGGCAGCGACCAACGACATCGGCTCAAGCTGCCAGCCGTGGTCGTAGATGAGCTCATACGGAACGAGCTTCACGTCCTGGATATCGGCGAGAAAATCGAACAGCGGATAACTTGGCGTGGGCACGAGCAGCGCGTCGCCGGGATCGCAGAGCAGGCGGAAGACGAAGGAATACGCCTCGCTGGTGCTGGTGGTCAGGATCAGGTCTTCGGGCGAGACGGGCGTCTCGCGCTCCGCGTAATATGCTGCCACAGCCTCGCGTGCACACAGCATTCCTTTGGGCTGAGGGTCGTACCGGAGCGCCTCGCGATTCGAGAAGGAAGCCAGCAGCGCATTTTCCTGATAGCGCAGGCCGGCGCTAGTCGGGTTCGACACGGTGAGGTCGAGCAGCTCCCTGCCCGCACGGCGATGCGCCTCCAGCGCCTGCGTGTAGCGATTGGTGGTCAGGTCCCAGGCCGTGCGGCGGGCGAAGAAGCTGTGCATGGCAAGATGGGATTATAGGCGGCGTGATGCACCGTTACTTCGCGAAGTAGAATAAGCCGTATGCGCAGAGCTGCTGCTCTCCTCTTCGCCCTCGGCGTTACGGCTTGCGCCCTCGCGCAAACCGCGCCCGCGCCTGCCGCGCCCGCGAACTGGCCGACGGCGCAGTTCGCTGCGTCGAAAGATCCCAGCGTGCATAAAGCCTACGAGGTGCTGAACCAGATGTTGCACGCGCTGGGCGGGGACGCCTGGCTGAATGTCGAGAGCATGACCAGCGAGGGCCGGGCCTACAGCTTCTATCACGGCCAGCCCAACAGCTCGAGCATCTTGTTCTGGCGCTTCTGGCAGTGGCCGGACAAAGACCGCCTGGAGCTGACGAAGAAGCGCGACGTCATCGAACTGCTGATCGGCGAACAGGGCTACGAGATCACTTACAAAGGAACGTCGACGCAAGACCCGCAGCAACTGGACCAGTTGCTGCGCCGCCGCGCGCACTCGCTGGAGTGGGTGCTGCGCAAATGGCTGCCCGCGCAGGGGACGATGGTCCTTTACAGCGGCACGGCCATGGTAGAGCGCAACCTTGCCGACCAAGTGACAGTGCTCAACGCCCAGAACGACAGCGTCACCATCTCCATCGACTCCACGACGCGCCTGCCGGTGAAGATGAGCTACAGTTGGCGCGATCCCTTAGACCGGCAGTTTGACGAGGGCGGCACCGTCTACGGCAATTACAAGCTGATACAGGGCGTGCAAACGCCATTCAGCGTCGTGCAGTATCTCAATGGGGAGATGAGCTCGCAACGCTTCCTCACCTCCGCCAGCTACAACGTCGCGCTCGCGCCCACGCTGTTCGAGACCAAAGGAACCACCTACAACCCGGAGAAGCAGTTCCCGCCGAAGCCGTGAAGCGAGATACGCGATCCAGCGTTAAGGATTACTGCTGCACTCCGGAGCGAGCGCGCGGACGCAGCTACAAGGTTCTTGTTTGGATAGGAGATGACTCAGGGCGCGTCCAAGAGCTTGCCCTGAGCGCAGTCGAAGGGGTATGCCCGATCAAGCGCGAATAGTTACAAAAACCGACCCGCGGGGCCGTGTTGAGTGGGCCGTCAATGAACCCGTCCTATACGGTGGGAACCCTCCGCGGTCTTTAGGCATCTCCGCATGGCGGAGCATCGCACACCGAACCGAATACGAGTAGGGCCCCCTGTTCATTGAGCATTGGTTCAAAAAACGGTTGCCACCAACACCAACTTTGCAGGCCGGTTTCCTCATGAGATGCTATGAAAAAGGCAAGTAGATGACAAGAGCACCGGCACAAATAGTTGGAAATTCACATGCCCGCGGCGAGCCATCCAGCCAACCGTTCCCTTTTAAACCTTCAAGATGAGAGCCCTGCGAAAATCCGGCCTCAGCCCTGAGTTGCCGCTCGCCGGCTGCCGCGTGCTGGTCTCGCGAGCGAAGAAGCAAGCGGGCGCGCTCTCGGACGCGCTGCGCGAACTGGGTTGCGAAGTCATCGAAATCCCATTCATCGAGATTCGGGCGCCGCGCTCTTACCAGCCCCTGGATGCGGCGTTGCGCAATCTGGGGCAATACGACTGGCTCATCCTGACCAGCGTCAATGGTGTTGACGCGCTGTTTGAACGCTTGGCCAGGAAACGCCTGCCGGCTTCTGCGCTGGCGCATCTCAACATCGCCGCGATTGGCCCGGCCACGAAGAACGCCATCGAACGGCGCGGCTTGCCGGTTAGCGTAACGCCGAAGGAATACGTGGCAGAATCGGTGGTAAAGGCGCTACGCCGCCGGGTGAAGAACCAGCGCGTCCTGCTGGTACGTGCACGGGTGGCGCGCGACGTCATCCCGCGCGAACTGCGCCAGGCCGGCGCCGAGGTCGATGTTATCGAGGCCTACGAGACGGTTGCGCCGCCAGCTTCCGCCAGGCGCTTGCGCGCGCTGCTCGCCAATCCGGACCGCCGGCCGCACGCCATCACCTTCACCAGCTCTTCGACGGTCAAGAACTTTGTAAAGCTCATGGGAGTGCGAGCTGCGCGCAACGCTCTCCGCAAGCCTGCCGGCGGCCAGAGCATCCACAGCGCATCCATTGGGCCGGTCACTTCGGCCACCCTCCGGGAATTCGCTCTGCCGGTCGACATCGAGGCCGCCGAATACACCATCCCCGGCCTCGTCGCCGCAATTGTGAGCAAACGCGCAGAAGCGCGCCAGTCCTAGCCCCAAGCCCTAGTCCCCAGTCCTCCTCTCGCCAAACACTCTCGCGAAAATCTTGTCCACATTGCGCAACGGGCGCTGCAAATCAAACGCGTGCTCCAGCGTCTCGCGCTTCACCTTCGAGGTGATTTCCGGATCGCTCATGATCAGCTCGCGGAAGTTCAAGTCGTCCTTCCACGCGCGCATCGCGTTCGACTGCACCAGCCGATAGGCGTCCTCGCGCAGCATCCCCGCCTCCACCAGGTCGAGCAGCAACTGCCCGCTGAAGACCAGCCCGCCGGTCGATTCCAGGTTCTTCATCATGCGCTTGGGATAAACCAGCAGCGTGTCGATGAGGTTGGTCGTTTTGCTGAGCAGATAGTCGGCGAGGATGGTCGAGTCGGGCAGGATGACGCGCTCGACCGAAGAGTGCGAGATATCGCGCTCGTGCCACAAGCGCGACATTCTCCAGCGCCGCCTGCGCGTTGGCGCGCACCACGCGCGCCAGCCCGCTGATCTGCTCGCAGGTGACGGGATTGCGCTTGTGCGGCATGGCCGACGAGCCCTTCTGCTTTTCGCTGAAGTACTCTTCCGCCTCGCGGACTTCGGTGCGCTGCAGATGGCGGATTTCGGTCGCGATCTTGTCCAGCGTCGAAGCGATCACCGCCAGCGTCGCCACATAGAACGCGTGCCGGTCGCGCTGAATGACCTGCGACGACACCGGCCGCGACGTTCAAGCCCGAGCCGCTCGCAGATCGCCTCTTCGTATTCGGGCTCGAGATGCGCCGCGTTGCCCACCGCGCCGGAAAGCTTGCCGACGCGCATCTGCTCGGCGGCCATTTCGAAGCGCTCGATGTTGCGCTGCACCTCGGAGTACCAGTTCGCCAGCTTCAGTCCGAAGGTGATGGGCTCGGCATGAATGCCGTGGGTGCGGCCGATCTGCGGCGTGTCCTTGAACTCCCAGCGCGCGGCGCTTCAGCACTTCGCTCAGCTTCTGCAGGTCGTCGCGGATGATCGCCGAAGCCTGCTTCACCAGCAGCGCCTGCGCCGTGTCGACTACGTCGTTCGAAGTCAGGCCATAGTGCAGCCAGCGCGACTCCGGGCCGACCTTCTCCGCCACCGCCGTGGTGAAGGCGATGACGTCGTGCTTCACCTCGGCTTCGATCTGGTGGATGCGCGCGACCTCGAAGCCGCCCTTCTCGCGGATGGCCTTCGCGGCCGACTGCGGCACAATGCCGGCCTCGGCCAGCGTCTCGGTGGCGGCAATCTCGACATCCAGCCAGGTGCTGAAATTTGTTTTCGTCACTCCAGATGCGGCCCATCTCCGGGCGGGTATAACGGGGGATCAAAAGCGCGCTCCTTGTAGTTACAGAAAACCTATTATTGTACGAAACGGCAGGACAGGATGCTCTTCACCCTGCTTTGCTTATCGACGGCACACCCGTTTTATTTGTCATCCCGACCCGAGCCCGCTTCAGCGGGCGGAGCGGAGGGATCTGCCGTTTGCGCGCAGCAAGCCGATTCGTGGCGAACCGCAGATCCCTCGGCTGCGCTTCGCTCCGCTCGGGATGACAAGGGAGTAAGGCTCGCGAGGACAAATAGGCAAGTCGGAGGACAAATAAGCAGGTAAAGGCGCACTGCTTTGTGAAATCAGCTCACAACTCCCGCCTCGCATCGCCGCGTCTAACTTCTTTTCGCACTCTCCTGGGCCAGGTTGTCTTTGCGCATCAACATCGCACGCTCCGCGTCTGAGATGGACCGCATCGCGCCGCTCTGGAACGAGCTGCTGAAAGCCCGGTCGCATACGATATTCCAGAGCTTCGCCTGGAACCGTCTGGCGGCGGATATGTTCCATGATCGCTGTTCGCCCTACGTAGTTTGGGCGGAGAGCGATTCGGGCGCGGCCATTATCCCTGCCGCTGTCCATCAAGCTGAAAGCCGTATCGAGTTGCTGGGCGAGGTGCTGTTCGACTACCGCAACGTACTCTGCGCCGGCGACCGCGAGCTTCTACGCCTGGTATGGCAGGAACTCGCTTCCTGCGGCAAACCGCTGCACGTCCTCTGTGTTGAGCAACCGGACGATCGCTGGCGAGAATTCTCCCTCGCAGCATTCGCGAAGGCGCCGCTGGTCGACCGGTCGCTGGCAGACGAAAGGGCATTTCGCCTCGCCCATTCGCGCCTCGGACGGCAAATGCGCCGGCTGCAAAGGCTCGGCATCGCGCTGCGCGTGCACTCAGGAAACGACTCCGCTGTGGTGCGGCGTCTCTACGCATGCAAGCGCACACACTTCGCGACGGACACCGCCAATCTCTTCACCGACCAGCGGCGCTGCGATTTCATGGTCGCTGCCGCCGCACTCGAAGGCCATAGCTGCGAGGTCTTTACGCTGGAGCAGGACAACGGCACCCTGATCTCCGGCCTGGTCAGCTTCCGCGACGGCGACGTTCGTCGCTTCTACACGATTTACTTCCATCCCGAGTGGGCGCGTTATTCGCCCGGAGTCGCACTGGTCTTTGAAGTCACCGCGCTTTCCTTAGGTGAGGGACTGAGCTGCGATTACATGACCGGCGAATATCCCTACAAGCTGCGGCTGGCGAATTCGTCGCGCGCTTTATATGAGGTGGAAGCCAGCGCGCAACAACTTGCGGAAATTGCCGCCTGCGCCATTCCCAGCGCCGCCTAGAGACGTTTCAGGAACGCCTTCGCCTCTTCCAGGTGCGGAAACAGTTTCTCTTCCGCCTGGAACTCCGCCCCGTGCACGCAGCGGCGGCTGCCGCGCAGCTTGACCGGATACTTCAGGTGCAGCATTTCGTGATACACGATGTACTCGACTGCATAGCGCGGCACGCGCGGGTGGTCGAAGACGCGGCTGACAACGATCGCGTTATGCGCGGGGTCATAGTGTCCCAGGCTGTTGCGCGCGTGCGCGCGGCTCCAGGTCATCTGCGGGCGCGCCAGCAGGCCGTAGAAGAACTGCCGGTTCAGCTCCTCGAAGATTTCATCCAGGTCATACGCCTGCCCGCGCGCCGACTCGATCCGCTTGCGCCCGCGCACCTGCCGCACCAGGTGCGCCTTGGCGGTGATGTCATGGCTCGATACGTATCGCCGATAGCGCGTGGCGTACAGCGGCTGGATGGGCTTGCGGTAGATCTTCGCCAGCAGAATATGCGCGATGGCCTTGATGACAGTGTCCGGCGCGCCCTCCAGCAGGTCGGAGAGGCGGACGTGCATCACACCCTCGCGCAGGCGGATGGTGCTATTCACGTTGGCAAAGGCATAGAACTCGACGCGAAACTCCGGCATGGGCGCTCGCGGCCGCAGCTCACGGTAGGTGGTCTGGAAAACATGTGGCAGATTTTCGCGCAAGCAGTATTACGCTAACACGCAACTTACACTGCGGTGCCGGAACCCCGGCCAACAGGTACTAAGGTTTCAACGAGCTTGAACTCTGAAGTGTCATTCTGCTACTTTCACGTTTGTAGTTCTATTGCGCAAGCAATGGGCCGCCATACAGGGGGAAAAGTTGGCGGCCCGCTTTCTTTAGTCCCGCCGCTCCGAATAGACCTTCGTCAGCTTCTTGTCCTTCGCCAGTTGGTTCTGCTGCTGGAGCTCCTGCCGCGAGTCATCAGCCATGTCCTTCGCGGCTTCCGTCGCGTTGGTGAGCGCGAACGAGAACTGGTCCAGCTCCTCCGGCGGCGCCTGCTCCTTCAAGCGCCGCAGCTTCAGTTGCCACTCGCTATCGGCCTCAATCAGCAGCGTGAGCCCCTTGCGCATGTCGGCGTTGTGCGAGCCGTACATGTCGATGTTGTCCTCGATTTCGTCCAGCAGCGCCGTGAAGTCTTCCAGCAGATCGTGGATCTGCATGGGCCGGTCCTTGGCGGTCTTGCCGTTGGCTTGGAGTTGCTCGATGGCGGCCACGCGCGCGCGTGTGAACTTCACCAGGCTTTCCAGCCGCTTGTCCGGCCAGTCCGCCGTCTCGCGCATCTCGTCGACTTCCTTTTCGTTCAGCGGATCGCGTTTTTGCGCGGCGGCTTTGATGGCGCAGGCCGAGACCAGCGCCAGCAGGAGGCACACGGAAACCGGGCGACTGCATTTCATGATTTGCCTTTCGGCTCCGCCTGCGGTCCCCACATGCGGACCATCAGGTCGGTGCGTATCTGCTCAATCTTGTCGATGGCCTGGTGCACCGGCTGGCGGTCTTCGAAGGCGAGCGTCGCCGCAATGTCGTGCATGCGCTCCCCCAGCTTGCGCAGCTTGATCTCGGTCTCCTTCAATTGCCGTCCCGAGACCGAGGCCGCATCGGCGGCTTTCTGCGAATACGCCACCACTTCCTGAATTTGCGCCTGGGCCTTGTCGACATCGCCCGCGGTGAACAGCGCGTTGGAGTTTTCCAGCTCCAGGCGGGCGTATTCCAGGCACAGCTTCGCCTGCTCGCCGCCGTGCGCGGAGTCGGCGCGGGCCTTCAGTTGGTCCGCCGGGGTTTGCGCAGCGGCAACCGCGATGGCGGCGAGCGCCAGAAGGACCGTCGCGCATTGCCTGCCGGCACGCATGTTCACTTCACCTTGATGCGGTAATTGTCGGCGTGTTTCGGGTCGAGCGCAATCAGCCGATGGCGCGCCTGCCACTCCTGATCGGGAAACTTGCCTGCATCCTCGGCCAGAAACCGCTTGTAATATTCCACCGCCCGGGGGATGTCTTTCAAGTTGTCGTAGGTGGTGGCGCGCAGAAAGGTGGTGGCAGCGGTTTCGGGAAGATATTTCGCGCGCTCGTCCAAAGCCCGCAGCGTCAATTGGTACTGTTTGTTCGCCGCCGCGACGATCGCCAGATTGCCGTAGGCGTCCGCAAGATCCGGCTTCAGGCGAACGGCGGTGAGCAGCTCCTGCTGGGCTTCGGGAAACTTCTTTTCGTATTGCAAAAGGGAGCCTAGCGCGAAGTGCGCTTCCGCCGCCTGCGCCTTCGCGCCGCCATCTCCGTTCGGCTGCGCATTGAGCTTCGCATCGAAGCCGGCCGCCGCCCGACGCAACCACGGTTCCGCGTCGGCGTCCTTGTCGGCCTTCACGTACAACGTCCCCAGCTCCAGCGCCATTTCCGGAGTCTCGCCGCCTTGCAAAGCTTTCTTCAGCTCTTCGGCGGCCTCGTCATTCTTGCCTTCCACTACGAGAACACCGGCTAACTGAGCGCGTGCGATGTTGTTCTGCTCATCGAGACTGATCTGGCTGCGCAGCGCGAATTCCGCCTCACGGAATTTCTTCTGCACGACGAGAACTTGCGTGAGGCCGGACTGGGCTTCCGCTGAGTGCGGATCGATCTGTGCCGCGGACTGATACTCGCGTGCGGCGGCATCGAGTTCGCCCTGCTTGCGCAGCAGAGCCGCGGCTGCAAGATGAGGGCCCGCATCGTTGGGCGTCAGTTTCGCCGCCACCGCGAAACCGGCCAGCGCAGCGTGCGGATCGTTTGCCTCCTGCACGCGTCCGAGCGCTTGCCATGCCCGCGCCAGCGACTCCTCGGGATGCGACGTGGGCTTGAGCTGAGTTGCGGCTTGCAGATATTTGACGGCTTCGGCGTTGTTGCCTTGCTTGGCCAGCAGCAGGCCGAGGTTCAGGTTGCTCTCGAAGACGTCGGGCTTCGCCGCTACCGATTTGCGATACGCGGCGACCGCGTCCTCAGGACGTTGCAGCGCGTTGTAGACGTACCCGAGATCGAACCAGGCGTGATAGTCGTCTGGCTTGCCAGCGACGGCTTTTTGCAGCAGCGCTTCGGCGGCGGCGAAATCGTCGCGCTGCATCGCCGCTTCCGCCTGTTCGACCTCCGGCGAACTGCTTTGCTCGGGCGCCGGTTCTTCCACGCGATGATGTCGAACTGTGGGCGGCCTTTGCTGGGCCTGGCCAGCAGCCGCTGCACCAACGCAGCAGATCAGAAGCGCGGCAATCTTACGATGCGACATTGGAGTGCAACTGCGGCTGCGCATGTTCGTCGCGCGGCAGCACGCGCGCCAGCCACTGCCCGGTGTACGAATTCGTCGCCTGCGCGATCGCCTCCGGCGGCCCTTCGGCCACCACCTCGCCGCCGCGCACGCCGCCCTCGGGACCAAGGTCGATCACCCAGTCCGCTGTCTTAATGACATCCAGATTATGCTCGATCACGACAATCGATCCCCCTGCTTCAATTAGACGGCGGAAGGCCGCGAGCAGCTTACTCACATCGTCGAAGTGCAGGCCCGTCGTCGGCTCGTCGAAGATGTACAGCATGCGCGGCTGGCGCTTGTTCTGCTCGCTGCGTGGCTTGCCGATATCGCGCAGCCTGGGTTGCAGGTGTGCCGCCAGCTTCATGCGCTGCGCCTCGCCGCCCGAGAGCGTCGTCGCGGACTGCCCCAGCCGCAGGTATCCCAGCCCGACCTCCTCCAGCACGCGCAGCTTGTCGGTGAGCTTCGGCACGCCGGAGAAGAAGTGCAGCGCCTCTTTCACCGTGAGGTTCAACACCTCGAAGATGTTCTTCCCGTGATAGCGAATTTCGAGGATCTCCGGCTTGTAGCGCGTGCCTTTGCACTCTTCGCAGATGAGCTCGACATCGGCAAGGAACTGCATCTCGACCGTGACCGTGCCGTCCCCCTGGCAGGTTTGGCAGCGTCCGCCGGGGATGTTGAACGAGAAGTGCCCCGCGGTGTAGGCGCGCCTCTGGCTTTCCGGCTGCGCGGCGAAGAGCTCGCGAATCACGTCGAATGCCTTGATGTACGTCACCGGGTTTGAGCGCGGCGTGCGCCCAATGGGCGACTGATCGACCAGCACGACTTCGTCGATCCACTCGGCGCCCTCCACGCGCTCGACCTCCGCGTGCACACCGCCCGTCACCTGACCTTTGTCCGCCGCGAGCGCGTTGTAGAGCACGTGATGCACTAGCGTGGATTTTCCCGAGCCGGAGACGCCGGTAACACACACCAGCATGCCCAGCGGGATCGCGACATTCACCTTCTTCAAATTGTGCGCCCGCGCGCCGATGAGCCTGATCTTCCGACCGGTTCCAGGCCGCCGCGTCGTCGGCAACTGAATGCGCAGATCGCCATTCAAATAGCGACCAGTAAGCGACGTGGGGTCTCGCCGGATTTCGTTGTAGGTCCCATCTGCGATGATGCGGCCACCATTTTCCCCCGCGCCAGGCCCAAGGTCGAGGATACGATCAGCCGCGCGCATGATCTCCGCGTCGTGCTCGACCACCAGCATCGTGTTCCCGAGATCGCGCAAGTCGTGCAGAATCTTGATGAGCCGCTCGGTGTCGCGACTGTGCAGTCCGATGGAAGGCTCGTCGAGCACGTAGAGCGTCCCCACCAGCCGCGAGCCGAGCGAGGTTGCGAGCTGAATGCGCTGTGCCTCGCCTCCGGAAAGGGTTGACGAGAGCCGGTCCAGCGTGAGGTACTCCAGCCCGACGTCGTTCAGGTAGCGTAAGCGGTCGTTGATCTCCTCCAGCAGCCTGCCGGCGATGTCGGCTTCCTGCCGCGTCAGCACGACCTGAGCAAAAAATCGCGTGGCCTCTTCGACCGTCATCGCCGAAACCTGGCAGATGTCCCTGCCGCCGATCTTCACCTGCCGGGCCTCGCGCCGCAGCCGCAAGCCGTGACAGTCCGGGCACTGCGAATAACCGCGATAGCGGCTGAGGAAGACGCGCACGTGCAGCTTGTACTTTTTGCGCTCCAAATACTCAAAGAAGCCGCTCACGCCGCCGAACTTGCCGTCGCCGTGAAGGACGAACTCCTGCTCCTCGGCCGACAGGTCCTGCCACGGCACGTCGAGCGGGACGCCGGCCGCTCGTGCATAGCGCCGCATCTCCGTGGCAAACACCCGGTACTTCGGCTTGGTCCAGGGCTCGATGGCGCCCTCGGCCAGCGTGAGCGACTTGTCCGGGATCACGAGGTTCAGGTCGAAGTCGATGGTGTTGCCGAAGCCCTGGCAGCGCGGACACGCGCCGAACGGGTTGTTGAACGAGAACAGGCGCGGCTCGGGCTCTTCGTACTTGATGTCGCACAGCTTGCATTCGAAGCGCTGCGAAAAACGGACGCGCCGCACAGGCGTATCGTCGCGCGGCGCGGTCTCGAAGAGCACTTCGCCTGCCTCGCGATAGCCTTGCTCAACGGCGTCAACGATGCGCAGCCGCGCGTCCGGCCCCACCGAGATGCGATCGATCAGCACCAGCACCGGCTCGGCGAAGTTCAGGTCGAGCAGCGACTCGGGCGTGGAGAACTCGTAGACCTGCCCATTCTGATAAAGCCGGTTGTAGCCGCGCTTGCGTAGCTCGAAGAGGCGCTCCTTGAGGAACGTATCGTCGGGCGCGGGCTTGACGGCTTTCTTCTTCGCAACCCGGGCGCGCTTGGGCTTTTCCGGCGGAGACGGTTTCGGCGGAGGCTGGACCGGGAAGAACACTTGCACCCGCGTTCCCTCGCCGAGCGCGAGTATGCGGTCGGCGACCTCGTCAACCGTGTCCTTCTTCACCTCGTTGCCACAGTTCAGGCAGTAGGTGCGGCCCACGCGGGCGTACAGCAGCCGCAGATAATCGTAGATCTCGGTTGCGGTAGCGACGGTCGAGCGCGGATTGCGCGTCGTGTTCTTCTGGCGGATAGCCACGGCGGGCGCGATGCCGTCGATCAGGTCAACGTCAGGCTTCTCGATGCGCTCCAGGAACTGCCGCGCGTAGGCGGAGAGCGACTCGACGTAGCGCCGCTGTCCCTCGGCGTAGATGGTGTCGAAGGCGAGCGACGACTTGCCCGACCCGGAGACGCCGGTGACAACCGTGAGCTGGTTGTGCGGAATCTCGAAGTCGATGTTCTTCAGGTTGTGGACGCGTGCGCCGCGTACGATGATGCTCTCGTTCGACATGGACCGGAGTTCGGCAGCCCCACAGAATCGCTCAGAATCGTCCGCCGAAACTTATGATTATAGCTGGGGCAGCGGCGTATCAACACGCGGGTACCGAGGGGGGGGGGGGGGCAGTTTGGAATTTGAAACGGTGGAAGCCGGGCTTCAGCCCGGTGAAACAACGGGCCATTGCTAGCGGCTCTTAGCCGCGGCCAGCCGGGGCTAAAGCCCGGTTCCAGTGTCGTCCTTTCGGCACGGCTGAAGCCGTGCCCTTCCACAGCTCTGATCGCAGACCGCCAGCGCAACAACATCATCGGGTTTGGTACAGTCCATGTCCGGAGCCCCAACCATGACCAACGCACGCATCGTTATCACTACCGTCGGCGACAAAGACGCGGCCGATAGGCTGGCGAAGCAGCTCGTAGAGCGCCGCCTGGCCGCCTGCGTCAACATCGTCGGCCCCATTCGCTCCGTCTATCGCTGGCGTGACCAGGTGCAGGACGAGGCGGAGTTTCTGCTGCTTATCAAGACCACCGCCGAATGTGCGGCGCACATGCGTTCGGCCATCAAGTCGCTGCATCCCTACGAGCTGCCGGAATGCATCGCACTGGCCATCGCCGAAGGCAGCGACGAATACCTCGCATGGATCGCGGGAGAGGTCAGCAGCGCGGAGTAGCCCGCCGGGCCCACTATCGCCGCGAGACGTCGTGACTTGCGACGGCAACCCATGTACTCACGTTTGGCCGTGCGCGAGTTGGCGCAAGTTCGCACCCGCAGCATCACACAATTCGAGGTGGATGAGTTATGATGGCCGTTCGCGTTCATCAGCCTTCCAGCCGGAAGGCGCACCAAGAGGCCCTCATCGCATGAGCAGCGCCACCCAACCCCTGGCTGTCCCGCATACCAGCATCGTCTCGCTGGCGCGCGATTACGCTACGCTCACCAAGGCCCGAGTCACCACGTTAATCGTGATGACGGCCTGGGCGGGGGCCTTCTTCGCGGCGGCCAAGTCGGGCGAGCCGGCGCTCTCGTGGATGCTGCTGCATGCGCTGCTTGGCATCGCTCTGGTGAGCGGCGGCACCGCGGCTATCAATGAAGTAGTGGAGCGCGACATCGACGCTCTGATGCGGCGCACGTGCCGCCGCCCCCTGGTCACCGGCAGCCTGGGCCTGATGCATGCTTCCATCGTCGCCTTCGGCATGACCATCGGCGGCGTGCTGTATCTCTGGGCGACGACCAACTGGCTCACCGCCGCGCTCGCTGCGCTCACGTCAGTCAGCTATCTCGGCGTCTATACGCCGATGAAGCGGGTACACCCCATCTGCACCTTCCTCGGCGCATTCCCCGGCGCCATGCCGCCGGTGCTCGGCTGGACCGCCATCCGCGGGCGGCTCGACCTGGAAGCTCTGGTGCTGTTCGCTATCCTCTTCTTCTGGCAGTTCCCGCACTTCCACTCCATCGCGTGGCTCTATCGCGAAGACTACGAGAACGCAGGCATCCGCATGTTGCCCGTGGTCGAGAGCGATGGCCGCTCCACCGCGTTCGCCATCGTGATGTACGCGCTTGCGCTGTTGCCCGTGTCGCTGGCTCCAGCGCTGATGGGCATGTCGGGATGGACCTACTTCGCGGGCGCGCTCGCGCTCGGCCTCGGCATGCTGTGGTTCAGCGTGCGTATGTGGACGATGAGGCTGGCCCCCGCCGCGCCGCAATCGAAGCGCCGCGCCCGCCATGTACTCCAGGCCTCCGTCATCTATCTGCCCCTGCTGTTTGCGCTGATGATGATCAACCGGGCGTAATCCGGAACCTGGTAGGCGATTCCCGAAAGCTCGCCTGTCACCTTCGCACTTGACCTGCGTCACATCCTTTCCCAGGCGATCCGCGGTAGAACAAGAACAGGGTTGGAAACCGCCCGTCGTGCATGTACGCGCGGCTCGGCGCGGCTTCCCGCATCGCCCCAGCCTGGAAAGAAGCCCCCTGGGGAGAATGGTCGCATCATGGCCACAGCACAGCTCGCGCCAGTTGCGGTGGGCATTCGCAACGTGCTCATCGCCAACGACTTTTCCCGTTGCTCCAGCGCCGCGCTCCAGTTCGGCCTTGAGCTCGTAAAGACCTACAGCGCGACCGCCTGGATCGTTTGCGTCGTTCCCAACGACGCCTACCTGCTTGCCGGACCGGAAGTTTACGTCAACGCTCGGGATGTAATGCTGCGCGATCTGGAGGAGCTGCGAGCGGAGCTGAAGCGCAGCCACCCCGGACTTTCCGACCAGACATGCCACCTGTACCTGCTGGAAGGAGAGGTGGCCGGCTCGATCCTGGAGTTCGCACACAAGAAAGAGGTCGACCTGATCGTCTTAGGCACGCACGGCCGCCGCGGGTTTGGGAAGGCCTTGTTGGGCTCCGTGGCAGAACGCGTCTTCCGCCATTCGCCGGTGCCGGTGCTGACCCTGGGCCCAGCCGTGTGCCACCGCGAGACCGGCAAGCTGCACAGCATTCTGGCGGCCGCGGATTTCACCCCGGCTTCGCAGCAGGCAGTACGATACGCCGCCGCGCTGGCGCGCGCGCATCAAGCCAGGCTCACGTTGCTGCACGTGCTGGCTCCCGCGCAGTTGCGGCATCTGCCCGACCAGGCTGCGGTTGAGCACGGCATCGAACTGCGCGTGGCCGAACTTTTGGGACGCGAAGGTGGCGGCCCGAACTGCTCGATTCGCATCGCGACCGGGCAGGTAACGCGCAGCATTCTGCAAGTGGCAAATGAAGAGGCCGCAGATTTGCTGGTGATGGGCGTGCGCCCCTCCACCGGCGCGCTCGACCGGCTGGTGATCCCGCACGCCTATGAGGTGGTGCGCGATTCTCCATGTCCGGTGCTCACGCTGCGCGAAACAAGTTCCACGTGCAATTGACCAAGTACCTGGGGGAGGACCCATGCCGAACAACAGTGCTGTACTCGATGAAGCGCCGGCCGCTCCGGCTATTACTCCGGAGACGCTGCGCAAAGTGAAGAAGGAGGACATGAAGCAGGCCGTCGTAGAGCGCTTCAAGATCGTGATCGGAGCGCCCGCAACACGTACCGTCAAGGAGCGCAAACGCTCGCCCTACTGGCAGGCCGCTGACGAAGAGTGCTGATTTCTGAGTAGCCCGGCAATAGAGCCGGCAGGAGATTCCCCAATCTCCTGGTCCTCGATTCGAACGAACGTTCCTACAACTCCTCCCTTGCTGCGATATCATGAACAAGATGCCCGAACCATCCACCGGCTCGCGCCACCCGTTCCACACCGACGACCCGCGGCTTCGGCCCATTCACCACAAGGTCATGGCGCAGGAGCGCCTCTCGCCCGACGACGCCCTTGCCCTCTATCGCTCGGGCGACATTCTGGCGCTGGGCTGGCTCGCCAATCACGTGCGCGAGCGCATGCACGGCGACATCGCCTACTTCAACGTCAACCGGCACATTAATTACACCAATGTTTGCGTGGCGGCGTGCCGCCTGTGTGCCTTCGGCCGCAAGAAGGACACGCCCGGCGCCTACACCATGGCGCTGGAGGAAGTCTGGAACACCGCCGCCTCCGGCTACACCGAGGCCATCACCGAGTTCCACATCGTCGGCGGGTTGCACGCCGACCTGCCGTTCCAGTACTACGTCGACCTGATCGCCGGGCTGAAGAAGCGCTTTCCGCAGGTGCACCTCAAGGCGTTCACGATGGTGGAAATTGCGTTCTTCTCGAAGATCGGCAAGATGACGCCGCGCGAGGTGCTGGTGAAGTTCAAGGAAGCGGGGCTGGACTCGATGCCCGGCGGCGGCGCGGAGATCTTCTCGGACCGCATCCGCCACATCATCTGCGACCACAAGATTGACGGCGGCCAGTGGCTGGAGATCGCGCGCACCGCGCACGAAGTCGGCCTGAAGTCGAACGCGACCATGCTCTACGGCCACGTCGAGAGCGACGAAGACCGCGTCGATCATCTGCTCAAGCTGCGCGCGCTACAGGACGACACGCGCGGCTTCCAAACGTTCATTCCGCTGGCGTTCCATCCCGAGAACACGCCGCTCCAGCACCTGCCCAAGACCACCGGCATGTCCGACCTGAAGCAGATCGCCATCGGCCGCCTGGTGCTCGACAACTTCCCGCACATCAAGTCGTACTGGCAGATGGTGACGCCGAAGATGGCGCAGATCACGCTGCGCTTCGGTGCGGACGACATCGACGGGACCGTGGTGGAAGAGAAGATCTATCACGATGCCGGCGCGACCACGCCGCAAGGCCTGCGGCGACAGGACCTGATTCGCCTCATCACCGAAGCCGGCCGCGTCCCCTTCGAGCGCGACACGCTGTACCGGCCCGTCACGCGCACCGAGACCACTGTCACCGTCGCGGTGTAAACACAATCCAATCCCATTGATGGTGTCATCCTGAGCGGGAGCGAAGGACCGCCATTACAGCAAGCAGGCGTCCCGCCGGAATAGGGGTCCTTCGACTGCGGCGCGCAAAAGAAGCGCGCCTCCGCTCAGGATGACAGTTCGTTAATTTTCACGGCTGCACATACACCGGGTTGTTCGGCGAAGGCGGCTCGTAGTCCTGGCCATACTTGTTTTTGTGCGCTACCGTCACGCCCTTCGTGACCGGAATCCGGATCGCGCCCACCGCACGTGGACCTTCACCGACCTGCACCTCGCGTGCGAGCCCCTGCAACGTAGCCGGCATCGCGCCTTCATTCCACACGCGCATCATGTACCGGCCGGGGGGAACGCCCGTGATGTCGAAGTCACCTTGCTTATTGGTCACGCCGAAGTACGGGCTGCCCAGCACGACCACCACCGCGCTCATCTCAGGATGAATGTTGCAGAAGATGAACGACACGCCTTCGCGATCGAAGTGCACGGTGCGCGTTGTACCCGCCTCGTAAAGCCCCAGATCGAAGCGCTTGCCGCTGAACAGCGAGAACACGTTGTGGAACCACGGATCGCGGTTGGGAAAATCGACCGACGAGCCGCGCGTGATCACCAGCAGGTGCGGCTCGAACATCTTGTTCTTCTGCGCCAGGGTGGCGTGCATCGGCGCCACCGGCGTTGCGTCGGCAGCCGCGCCCAGGGGCGACAACCAGACCACCGTCTGAGCGTCCACGGGTGAGCGCACGCCATCGAGCACTACTTTGCCCGTGACCGTCACGTCCTGGGCACGCGCCAACCCGGCGCTGACAAGCAGCGACGTCGCGAGCAGCAACCGCCAACTTACCTTCGCGAAACTCAGAACAATACCCCCACAGACATATTCACCTGCCCCGCTTCATAGCTGTTGTCGTAAATCGTGAAGCTGCGCAGCCGCCGATACTCCGCCGCGAACAGCAGATCGGAGCGCGGGCGGAAAATCACGTTGCCGAAGGCGCTGCGGTTCGCGGTGTAATAAGCCGGAGCGTAGCTCTGCGCCATTGACCCGAAGTAGCGCACATCGGCGGCAAACGGACTGTCCTGTCCGAAAGCACCGTTGAATTCCAGCTTGGGCGTGGCACGATACTTCAGTTGCGCCCAGCCTCCCACCGTATTGAGCGGGTTCACCTCGGTACCGGGGCTGTACAGCGGCCCGTCGTACACCACGCTGCGTCCCAGCGCGCCGCCGAGTCCCCCAATAGCCGCACCGCGATAGAACGAGCCGCTCAGGGTAAACATCTTGCCCAGCGGAACGCTGGCGTCCATCATCCCTGCCCAGCCGTTCACGATGCGGTCGAAGCCCCAGTTCTGCCGGCTGTAGTATCCCGCCGCGCCGATGGTGAACGTTTGCCCAAATATCGGATGCGAGTACGCGACGCGGCCGGCGTAGGCTGGCTGCCGCGTCTGTTCGCCCGCGCCCGGAGTTCGATAGTACGTGTAATAGTCGTTCTCGGGAGGCTGTCCCGTGAGGTTATCGAGGAAGCCGCCCTGCACCGTGATCTTCGAGCCTTGCGAAAGCTCGAACCGGTGTTCGACGCGCAGTTGCGGCGTCCACGCCCACAGGTTCCCCGCGTACGACAGCGGCGGCACGATCAGCGACGCAAACGAAGTCGGCGCAAACGGCGAGATGAAGAGCGTGTCCTGGCCCGCGACGATCGAGGTATCTTTCCAATCCAGGCGGACCGCAGCCGTGCGCAACCTCACCAGGCCCGAGTCCACGCCGTTGTAGACACCCGGGAAGCCGCCGCCGAAATCGAAGTTCACATTGGCGCTGGTGCGCGCTCCCAGGAATTCAGGCCCAAAAGCTTCCAGGCCGATAATCGACTGGCGCAAGGTGCCGCCAACCGAGCCGTTCGTCTCACCCGGGTCGGGTCGCGTCGCCCAGCCGGGCACGTCCTGGTTGTCGACCGATCCGCTGTTGCCGAAGAGGTTGAACAGCACGATGCCCGAGAGGCGAATGCGGTACTTCGACGCGCTCTCCACTTTGGTTTGATCCTGCGTGTCGAGTTTCTCGGAGAGCAGCTGCTGATCTTCCTCGAGGTGGTCCAGGCGCTGTTGGCTCTGCGACGCCGCGGTCGGCGATTGCTCGTCAACACTGGGCCCAGCGGCGATGCTGGCGCGCTCCGCCGCAAGCTCTTCCCGCAAGTGCGATATCTCCTCGCGACTGGAAACCGTCTCCTGCTGGAGCTGCATGACCATGCCCTTCAACTCGTGCACCTCAGACTGAAGCTCTTGCAGCGCAGTCTTGGTGTCACCATCGCTTGCGACCGGGCGCAAATTCGAAGATTGGGCCGCACACGGCAGCGACAAGGCCGCCGCAAGCAGCACCACGGCGGCCTGCCGCGGCCGAGCGGCCGGCAAGCCATAGAGACGAACCACCTGGGGACGACTGGCAACGTGCATCTCGCACCTCTCTTCAAGGACCAGGCCGGCTCGCCCCAACGGCCAACAATCAACTGGTAAATGATGCTGAAGTCTTGGCCGCTTGGGCCTCTGCCGGCGCGTTCTCTATGGTACGCGGCATGGCAATGCACATGACCGTACGCCCGGGAGCCGAACTCTCCAGTAGCAGCGTGCCGTGGTGGTCCTGCACGATCTTCTGCGCGATCGTCAGGCCCAGCCCGGTACCGTTTTGTTTGCCATAACTGACGAAGGGCTGAAAAAGCTTGTCGCGAATCGACGACTCCACCCCCGGCCCATCATCCGTGATGCGAATGGTCAGGTCGCCGTTCTGCTCCGCCACTTCGACGCCAACATGGCCGCCCGAGACCTGCGCCGCCTGGCAGCCGTTCAGCAGCAGGTTGTAAAAGGCGCGCTCCATCTTACGGGGATCGTACTGCGCCTCATGCGTGCCCGCCGACTGTATGGATACGGCGACGCTCTGGAATTCGCGGTGGGCGCGCACCAGCTCGATGGCGCGATTGATGCTGCGTTCCACCGGACCCTCCACCAAAGTCAGCGATTCCGCCGGGCGCGACAGCTCCAGCAGCGAATCGACCAGGTCGGTCAGGCGGCTGACGGCGACGCGAATCTCCAGATACAGCTCCTCGCGCTGCTCCGGGGTCAAGTCGGCATCAGCCAGGAATTCGGCGTTCGCCAGCACTGCGGTGAGCGGATGGCGCAGGTCATGCGAGATGGAACTGGCCATGCGTCCGATGGTGGCCAGCCGCTCCGTGTGCAGAAGCCGCTGCTGGGCCTGGCGCAGGCTCTCTCGCATACGCGTGAAAGCGTCGGTCAACTCGGCAACTTCGCCGCCCGGCGCTGGATGCACGGGGTAGCGATAATCTCCACCGCCCAGGGCGCGCACTCCATCCACCAGGTGCTCCAGGGGACGCGTGAAGGTCCCCGCGATGAAGTACACCAGTGCAGTGCCGCCCAGCACTGCGCCCAGTCCGACGGCGAGCAGCAACTGGCGAAGCTGGTCTAAGAACGCAGTTGCTTCGTCGTAAGACTTCAGCACGATCATGGTCACCGGCGGCGTTGCATCGGGATTCAAGGCCAGCGACGAAACCATGAAGGTTTCCGGACCGAGTTTCCAGTTGGTTGGACCTGCGGGGATGCTTCGCGTCGCCACATACGAAGCCAGGGCGTGGCCCTGCTCCGGATTCAGCGTGCTTGCCACCAGCCTGGCGTCGCATACAATGGCCACCTGGCTGGCCGCAATCTGGCCCACCTGGCGCGCCAGCGCCGTATTCATCTCGTAGCCGACACCCACCATTCCCAGCACCGCGTTTTGCGAGCTGGGGCCGAAGTAGATCGGCGCAAACATGACTTCGTACAAGTGCCCGGCGGCAGACCACCATTGCACCGACTGCACCGAGGCGCCGCGAGCGTCCAGCAGTTGTTGCGCTTGCTCGCGCGAGATGCCGGGAGCTTTGGTATGAAATCCCATCAACTTTCCGGTGGGATCGACGAGCGCGAGCAAGTCGCTACCAGCTAGCGGAAACAGCTCGCGCGATCCGTCCTGAATCGTGGGCCCGTGATGCGAGGTCATGAGCGCCTTCAGGCTGGGTAGGTCGGCCATCAGCTCGGCCAATCGCCCCAGATCGCTTTCGCGCTCGGCTTGCAGAATGCGAAATGTCTCCACCGAGTTGGCGAGATCGCTGCTCAGGCCGCGGCGTACATGGCTCGCCACCGTGCGCTGCACAATCAGCAGACGAGACCGCGGTCAGCCCCGCTGAGGTCAGCAGCATGGCGATCAGGAACTTCGTCCGCAACCGCCATCTGCCCATCAGCCGTTCTCCTCACTACGCGCGCTCACCTTACGAATTTGTAGCCGGTGCCGTGGACGGTACGGAAGTGCACCGGATCGGTCGGGTCCTTTTCCAGTTTCTGACGCAGGCGCAGGATGTGCGTATCGACCGTTCGCGTCGTGGGATAGTTGTTGTAGCCCCACACTTCGTTCAGCAGCTCCATGCGCGAAACTACGCGCTCGGGATTATTCAGGAAGAAGCGCAACGTCTTAAACTCCTGCGGCGTCAGCGGCACCAGTTGCCCGGCCTTGTGCAGCTCCATCTTGGAGAAGTTCACCTCGACATCGTCGAAGCTGAAAATTTCCACTTTGTCCGATGACTGGTTCAGCCGGCGCACCGCGGCGCGCACCCGCGCCAGAAGTTCGCGCGGGCTGAAGGGCTTGGTGACATAGTCATCGGCGCCGAGCTCCAACAGCAGCACCTTGTCCAGCACATCGCTGGCCGCACTCAACACAAGGATGGGAGTGTTGGAAGACTCGCGCTTGATTTCGCGGCAGATGTCCTGGCCCGACTTGCCGGGCAGCCGCAGGTCCAGAACTACAATCCTGGGCATGGTCGCCCGGAAGGTATCCATGGCAACTGCCCCGTCCGTGGCAATGGTCACGTCAAAGCCGGCAGTCTCAAAGGTGCGACGCAGCGCGCGTTGCACCGATGAATCATCTTCGATAAACAGGATTTTTTCCATAACACCCTTCTCCAGGGTCGCCCTGAACTACAGCTAATAACAGTTCAAATTGCGAGTCAATCGAGTGTTGACAAATCTGTGACAAATACACCGATATCTATGTCAACGGATGGAAAATACTTGCGTCCAAATGTTCACATCTCGCTGACCTGCCCAGAACAACTCGCCATCCTCGCCTCGATAGATTGCAAAAAGCTTATGGCAGCTGCGCTTCAGCAACGCAGTTTTGCCCCAAGCAATTCACAAGTGAGGAAAAACGATGCTCTGCACCAAAATGAATAATTCGCACCTGTTGAGAGTGAAATGGACAGCCGCGCTCGCGCTAGTGGCGATTAGCCTGCTTGGCTTGCCGGCCTACGCTCAGAGCTATCAGGTCACGAGATTGGTTTCCGATATCGCTAACATCACTGGTGACAATCCCGCTGACCCCGACTTGGGCAATCCCTGGGGCCTGGTTGCCAGCCCCACGAGTCCGTGGTGGGTCGCAGACAATGGGACCGGCCTCTCCACACTTTACGATGGCAACGGCATTAAGCAGGGGCTGACGGTCACCATTCCCGACTGGACAGGGAGCGGTCAGGGCGTACCTTCCGGCATAGTCTTTAACTCGACTAGCGACTTTGACTTGTCGGCTAACAGCAATCCCGCCACCTTCTTGTTTGACTCCGAAGACGGCACCATTCAGGGCTGGAACCACAACGTGAATGCAACTGAATCGGTGATTAAGGTCAACAACTTCGACAACAACGCCGTCTATAAGGGACTGGCGCTCGCCTCGGCCGGCGGCAGCAACTATCTTTACGCCACGAATTTCCACGATGGTACGGTCGAAGTCTATGACAAGAACTTCGCCGCTCATTCCTTCGGTGCGAACGCGTTTGTTGATTCGACTATCCCCAGCGGCTTCGCACCTTTCGGCATTCAGTTGGTCGGCAACAACCTGATCGTCACCTACGCCAAGCAGGACGCCGATAAGCACGATGACGTCGCCGGGCCGGGTAACGGCTACGTCGATGTCTGGGACACCTCGGGAAACTTGATCGGACGCTTGCCCCACCTCATCCAGATGGATTCTCCCTGGGGGATCGCGCTGGCGCCCGCCAACTTCGGGGCGTTCAGCAACGACCTGCTCATCGGCAATTTCGGCAGCGGCTCCATCATGGTCTTCAATCCCAACTCGCCGTTCAACTTCATCGGGCTGATGCAGGATGAAGCCAAGCTCCAGTTGCGCATCGACAAACTATGGGCCATCGAGTTTGGCAACGGCCACTCGGCGGGCCCAACCAATACCTTGTTCTTCACCGCCGGCACCTTCGACGAGACCTACGGGATCTTCGGAACCATCCTGCCGGTCAGCGGTCAGGGTGCAGCCACCAATCCCCAGCGCAAAGGCAAAGTTCAGAACAAGTAAGGAACCCAGTTTCCCCACAACCAGGAGGGCGCAAAGCCCTCCTTCATCTTCTTCAGCCAGTCACACTGTCAACAAGTTTTGACAAGTTGCTGACCTCCTCACGACAACTTGCGCCTTAGGCACCGATAGAGTGCCGAGCAGTTCCTACTGCGCAAGGCTCACAAATCCTTCAACCACTTGCGGTACCTACGAGGAGAAAACATGCTTACTGCGAATCCGAACCTTCGGCGCGGCTGGATCATCGCGCTCACGCTTGGCACCGTGCTGCTGGCGTTGCCGGCTACAGCCCAAAAAGTCAACGTCACCTATCTCACCTCCGACATTCCCAACGTTGCCAGCCCCTCCATCCAGGACACCAACCTGGTGAACGCGTGGGGCATGTCGATCAGCCCCGCCGGCCCATGGTGGATTTCGGATAACGGCTCCGGACTCTCGACGCTCTACAACGGCACCGGCCAGCCGCAAAGCCTGGTGGTGACCATTCCGCCGGCCAGCGGCACCGGTACCGGCACGCCGACCGGGACGGTTTACAACGCCAGCACCTCCGACTTCAAGGTCCACCTGCAAGCGACACCGTTCCTGTTCTGCACCGAAGACGGCACGATCTCGGGATGGTACGCCGGGACGCAGGCCTACATTGCGGTGAACAACAGCACCAGCAACGCGGTTTACAAGGGCATGACGCTGGGACAGGTCAGCGGCGTGAACTACCTGTACGTGGCCAACTTCCACGCCGCCACGGTTGAGGTCTACGACGGCGGCTTCAACCCTCACTCCTTCGGGTCGAACGCTTTCGTCGACAGCACCATCCCCGCGGGGTTCGCGCCTTTCAACATCCAGAACATCGGAGGCGGTAAGCTGGTGGTCACCTACGCCAAGCAGGACGCCGCCAAACATGACGATGTTGCCGGTCCGGGCAACGGCTACATCGACATCTACGACACCCAGGGCAATCTGCAAACCCGCTTGCAACACGTGCTCTATGACAACTCGCCGTGGGGCGTTGTGCTGGCGCCGCAGACCTTCTTCGGGTTCGCCGGCGACCTGCTCATCGGGAACTTCGGCAGCGGCTTGATCACCGCCTACAACCCCTCCAACGGCAACTGGCTCGGCAACGTGTTCAATGTTGCCGATCTGCCGGTGCAAATCGACGGGCTTTGGGCGCTCACCTTCGGCAACGGCGGCTCCGGCGGTCCCGCCAGTACGCTGTTCTTTACCGCCGGGCCTTATGGCGAGAACCATGGCATTTTCGGGATGATCACGCCGCATCCCGGCTTCTGATTCCGCCGACTGCTTCCGCGAGTTGAGGAGGGCTTCGGCCCTCCTCGTTTTGTTAGCTGCCGATGCGCGGGTTTGCGATACCATCCTTGTTTCGGAACGCGCGCCCATGAACTTCCCTCGCTCCAGCGGAATCCTGCTGCATCCCACGTCGTTGCCCGGCGCTTACGGCATTGGCGAGCTCGGCACCGAAGCGCACGCCTTTGCCGACTTCCTGCGCGACGCCGGCCAGCGCATCTGGCAAGTGCTGCCACTGGGGCCGACCGGTTACGGTGACTCGCCCTATCAGTGCTTCTCCGCTTTCGCCGGCAATCCGCTGCTCATCGGCATGGACGAGCTGGTTGAGCGCGGTTATCTCGAACGCAGCGACCTGGCCCAGAAGCCCATCTTCGCCGAGAGCATGGTTGACTTCGGCGTGGTGATCGCGTGGAAGCTGCCGGTGCTGCGCAAGGCATTCGAGAGCTTCCGGCGTAGCGCGGCGGCGGAAGATCGCCAGGGGTTCGACGACTTCTGCGCGCGCCACGCGGACTGGCTCGAGGAGTTCGCGCTCTTCATGGCACTGAAGGACGCGCACAACCTGGTCATCTGGACGGAGTGGGAGCCGGAGCTCGCGCTGCGTGATCCGGCGGCGCTGGCGCGCGCACGCGCCGAGCTGCGCGATGACATGGAGTGCAATAAGTTCATCCAGTTCGTCTTCGAGCAGCAGTGGTGCGAGCTGAAGGCGCACTGTGCGCGCAACGACATTCGCGTCATGGGCGATCTGCCGATCTATGTCGCGCTCGACAGTGCCGACGTCTGGAGCCATCACAGCCTCTTTGAGCTAGGGCCCGACGGCAGGCCGCGCGTCGTTGCCGGCGTTCCGCCCGACTACTTCAGCGCCACCGGCCAGCTTTGGGGCAATCCGATTTACTGCTGGGAGGAGCACGCGCGCGCCGGATATGCGTGGTGGATTGCGCGCTTCCGCCGCGCGCTGGAGCTGGTCGACATGATCCGCCTCGACCATTTCCGCGGCTTCGAGGCGTATTACGAAATCCCCGCAGGCGAAACGACGGCGGTCAACGGAGCTTGGGTGAAAGGTCCGGGCGCGGCGCTGTTCCAGGCGCTGAAGACCGCGCTCGGCGAGCTGCCGATTGTCGCCGAGAACCTCGGGGTCATCACGCCCGAGGTCGAAAACCTGCGCAAGCAGTTCGACTTTCCCGGGATGGCGATCCTGCAATTCGCCTTCGGCAACGATCCGCAGGCGCCCGACTTCAGGCCGCACAACTATCCGCATCACCTCGTCGCATATACCGGAACGCATGACAATGACACCGTGGTCGGCTGGTGGAACAGCAAGGCGGGCGCGGGCAGCGTGCGAACGGCCGGCGATATCGAGAAGGAGAGGGCGTACGCGCTGCGCTATCTCAACACCGATAGCAGCGACATCAACTGGGCGATGATTCGCGCGCTGGTCGCGTCGGTCGCGAACACCGTCCTTTATCCGTTGCAGGATGTGCTGGGTGTGGGCAGCGAAGGGCGGATGAATCTGCCCGGCAGCTCGTCAGGCAATTGGCGCTGGCGGTTTCGCGATGAGGCGCTGACGGCGAACATCGCGGCGCGGCTGAAAGAGTTGGCGGCGACGTACGAGCGTTAACCGCCCGCGCGGAATACCGAATTAAGAAAGATCCAAGACGATCGCGCAGCTAAAGCCGCGCCCCTTCTATTACAACTTCTTCTTCGTCCACTGCTCGATGCGGTCCAGCGCCATCTCCAGATTCGTGATCGAGTTTGCCGTGCTGAAACGCATGTAGCCTTCGCCGTAGGCGCCGAACGCCGTGCCCGACAGACCCGCGACACCCGCCTCGTCCAGCAGCGCGTCGGCCAGTTTCTTCGACGGCCATCCTGTTCCGGTGATGTTCGGGAAGGTGTAGAACGCGCCCTTCGGCAGGCGGCAGGAGAAGCCCTTGATCTGGTTCAGCCCCTTCACAAAGACATCGCGGCGGCGCTGAAATTCCTGGCGCATCTTCTCCGGCTCGCTCTGGTCACCCTTCACGGCCTCGATGCCGGCGATCTGCGTGAAGGTCGCCGTGCATGACGTGGAGTTGGTCTGCAAGCGCGCGAATTGCGTCGCCAGGTCGGGACGCATTACGCCATAGCCCAGGCGCCAGCCGGTCATCGAGTACGTCTTCGAGAAGCCGGTAAGGATGATGGTACGGTCCTTGAAGCCGTTGACGGAGGCGATGCTGTAGGGCTCGCCCTCAAACGTGAGGCGGCTGTAGATTTCGTCGCTCAGCACCATGATGTCGCGGTCGCCGATGGCGCGCGCGATGTCCTGCACATCTTCCTTGGTGATGATGCCGCCGGTGGGATTGTGCGGCGAGTTCAGGATGATGAGCTTGGTGCGATCGGTAATGAGGTCGGCGAGTTCGTTCACGTCGAGACGAAAATCGCGTTCCTCGCGCAGCGGGACCGGCACCGGCTTGGCGCTCAGGAAATTGACCATCGACTCGTAAATGGGAAAGCCGGGATTGGGATAGATGACCTCGTCGCCTTCCTCGACCAGCGCGAGCATGGTAAAGAAGATGATGGGCTTGCCGCCGGGCACGATGACGACCTCGTCCGGCGTGACCTTGATGCCGCGCGACGCCGAGACTTCGTGTGCGATGGCCTCGCGCAGCTCGGGCAGTCCGGGCGCGGGGCCGTAGTGCGTGTAGCCCTCGCGCAATGCTTTGACGCCGGCTTCGACGACGTTGGCGGGCGTGTCCATGTCGGGCTCGCCGATTTCGAGGTGAACGATGCTGCGTCCCTGCTTCTCCAGCGCCTTGGCGCGCACCAGGACTTCAAAGGCGGTTTCGGTTCCCAGCCGCGACATCCGCTTGGCCAGGCGCAATTCTGTTTGTGTGGTAGTCATAGGCAAACTTTCAAATTATATCGCTGTTTCACGTTTCCCTTTTCGTCCCGCGACCCGTGCATCGCTGCGGACATCGGTGAAGAGCGATGCTTCATCTCACCCCGCACTCCAGATCGAAATATCGCCCACCCTGCGCACCTCCCTGTATCCATACGCGCGCAGCACCTTCAGGCACGACTTGTACTCCAGCTCCGCGTTCCACTCGCCTTGATTGCTGCACAGCACCACCAGCCGCGGTCCGCGTAGCGCCAGCGCCTTCGCCACATCGGTCGGCGTGATGAGGTGATACTTCTCGCGCTTGTCGGGCGGCAGCTCCGGCGCGACCCAGATGCCGAAGTTGTTCTCCAGCCCGGGATAGGGCGCCGCGTGGGTGGCGAAGAGGTAGCCGGGAAAAAAGCTGGCCACGGGCTCGCCCGGCCGTGCCAGCTCGTCAATGGCCTGCGAGACCTCGGTGAGCCGCGCCAGCGTCCAGTTGGGCACGTCGGCTGTGCCGTGGACGCCGGGGACCTTATATCCGGTGAACAGGTACTGGCGAAAGATCGAAACTCCGAACGCGACGAATGCGACGATCAACACCGCGGATGCCACTTGCAAGCGCCGCAGCAACTGCGGCGAGCGGGTGAGCGCAAGACATTCGCTCGCCGACAAGACCGCAGACACCGCGAGGAACGGCATGACCATCGAGAAGTACTGCATCGATGCGGGCGTAGGCAGCATGCAGACGATGCCGAGTACTACGCCGACCACCAGCGCCAGCAGCGCTGAGCTGCTCCGGGCCTTGCGCAACACGATAAGCCCCACCGCAACCAGCGACGTCAACGTGAGTTGGAAGCCGGTGTAGGCGCCGCCAAACATCGCGGCCATCACCAGCGCCTTGTTCTTCCAGTCGCCCACCAGCCCTTCGCCGCTGCGCATGGCGTGATAGCCGAGATTGTTGTAGAGAAACGCCGAGGGCGAAGCGAGGAAGAGCGCGAGCGAGGGCAGCGCGCCAACTACCATGCCACCGAGGAACCACGCAATCCGCGCCACACTGCCGCCCTGCTCCTTCCGCCACAACCACCATAAGAAGACCGGCAGCACTCCTACAACGTAGGAGCGCGTGTCGGCGCTCAAGGCGAACAGCGCGCCCGCCACGGCGACGAGCCAACCCGGGGTATGCGGCGAGAGACGCGCGCAGATCATGTACGCCGAGAAAAGAAATAGCAGCGCCAGCGCGAAGGTCTTCACAATGGGAAGCCAGGGAAAGACCAGCGAGCTGGAGACGAACAGCACGACGGCGCAGGCGCCGGCGAGCCACTTGCCCGTCTCACGCTCGACGTGCCAATAGATAAGCCCGCCGACGAGCGTGCTGAGCAGCGCGCAAAGCACACGCGCCGAGACCCACGAGATTCCCGCCAGCTTGAACCATGCTCCGAAGACGTAGGGCAGCAGCGGCGCCTGCTGGTAGAAGAAGTCGAGGTACGGGGTCTTGTGCTCAATCACCAGCCGCGATGCGAGCAGGTAGTAGCCTTCGTCATCGTCCACCAGCCGATGCTGCGAGACATAGAAGAAGAAGGCCCCCTCGACCAGCAACACCAGCAGTAAGACCAGCCTTGATCCGCGCGCTGTGGGTGAGGAAAGGTCAGAACTTGCTACTTCCCGTTCGATCGCGACCCCCCTCCCCCCCGTGTTGGTAAAAATCTGAGCCATCCGCATTTAAACCAAAAGTATCCCGCAAACATGCCTTGTCAAAATAGTTAGCGACCAAATTCTTCAGAACAGGGTGCCTAAGCGCCCATTGAATGGTCCGGAGCTCTTCCTGCCGTTCCTTCTCGTCGAGCTGCGCCAGGAGGCGATAGTCCGCGATGCGCCTCTCTCGCCGCACCTTCTCATTGTGAAAGTGACAGTAGCTTCGCCTGCGGAGCGCGGGCGAGCCGCAAAACTTCCCGCTAGGCATAACGTACGCGCAGAGTTTACATGGCTTCGCCGTTCGCCGCTTCAGCATACCGCATCCAATGCGGTCTCTTCGTCGGCGGAGAAGTCGACGCGCCTCGGCCTTTTGCGTTGTGGGCCGGCTCCGGTGCGGGGACGCCCGCGCATCACCTGCCGCTGCCGCCGGTCGGGACGGGCCTCGCGTAGCACACGGGCTTTGAGGAAGATTTCGCTGAGCGCGTCCAGCGCCTCGGCGAACCACACACTCACCGAGCTGCGCGACATGTGCAGCATCTGCGCGATCTCCTCGTGGGTGAAGTGGTAGATGCCGGCGATGGTCACGATCTCCTGGTGCTCGGCGCTGAGCCTGCCGATGCACAGCTCGATATCGCGCACGAAGACGGCGTGTTCCTCGAAGCTGGGAATGGCATGATGCGAGACCTTGGCGCGAAAGAACTCGCGGCCCATGAGGGAAGGCAGGCGGCCGAACTGCGAGGACAGTTCGAAGTAGTGCCGCACCATGGCCAGCGTCTGGCTGCGGAAGCACACCATCTCCGGCCGCGGATCGGTCTCTTCGGCAGGCGGTGCGGGCGGCGGCGGCGTGGGCGCAGCCGAACGGAGGAGCAGCAGTCTGGCTTTGCGGGCCGCCAGTTGCGAGGTCCTCATAGCAGCACCTCAGCCGCGGGCGCGGCCGGCGCCTTTTCCGGGCAGGGTGGCAGGACGGCGGCGGCGCACGCCCGGCGCCCCCTGCGTCCCGCAAGATGCAGCGCGGAAAGCTGGGTGGTCAGCAGCCGCGCGCAGCGCTCGCAATAGTTGCCGGTGGAGTTGACACGGCGCACTTTCAACGCGCCGCAGCGTTCGCAATATTTCAGCTCTAAAGAAGTGGCTTCCATCGAAATCCCCCAATACTGCAAAAGTGGCGTTGTAAAAACCATGAGCCCTGCGATGCGCCCCATGACGATCTCGGGACACATACGCAGGGCTCGTTTCAGTTACGATGACCTGCTTGCGGTTATTTGATTGCGTTCACGAAGCGGGAATGGTGCGGTCCAAGTCGAAGTTAAGCGCCGTACGATGGTCCTGGGCCGCGCCCGCGCGCTTCGCACATCAAGGAATCATCCGGTCCTCTTGCCTCCGGGTGAAATGGCCTTCCTCGTATCCGGACTTCAGAATGCTGCCGTTCTGCACCACCACGCTGAGCCTTCCGGAAAAACGCAGGCTGCGCAGGAGCTTTTCCGTCGCGGCGGAGAGCACCTCGGCATGCCTGATCTTGCGGCGAAACTCGGCGAAGTTTTTGTCTTCCAAATTGGGTTCGTTGTCCTTCATCTGTCCCCCCGGCCCCACAAAAGCGCCGGAATACAAGTTGAATGTCGCATGGAGGAATCAGGGTCGTCAACAAAATTATTGCTTTCGGAATAACACTAAAGTACATGTAATGCTTTCAGATAAAACTTGCATGGCATGACCATTCAAGAGTTGCAGGACCAGTTGCGTGGCCACATCCGCTCCCGGATCGGCCGCGGCGAGTTGACCGGCAGCAGGCTGGCGGACGCCGCGGCGCTCCCGCAGGGCCATCTCTCGAATTTCCTGAACTCGCGCCGCGGCCTCAGCCTGGAGTCGATGGACCGGCTGCTGCGCGCCCTGCACATCGGCGTGCTCGACCTGGTGAGCAGTGCGGAGCTGCAAAAGCGACTGCCGGCGGCGCAGCGCAACGTGCAGCCGATCGCCCTGGTGTCGGCGGCGAACGCCGGGCTCGCCCGCTTCGCCGCCGACCAGGTGCTGGAGATGCGCGACTTCAACAAGTCGTTCCTGCGCCGGCTGCGGCCGCGCCTCGCGGTGGACCGCAGCGACTGGCTGCGCTTCGTGCTCATCAAGCTGGACGCGCACAGCTCAACCGGATTTTTTCCCCGCTCCAGCGCGGCCACGCTGCTGGTGGACCGGCACTACAGCTCGCTCGAACCGTACCGGCGCTTGCAGCCGAACCTGTACGCGGTGAGCCTGGCCGGGGGCTGCGTGGCGGCGCAGATTTCGGTGTGCGACAACTGCCTGATGCTGCGACCGCGCGAGCCGCGCCAGATGATCGAAGTGGTGCGCATCGAGCCCGGGCGCAGCTACTTCGATTACATTGTGGGGCGGGTGTGTCACATTGGGCTGGAGCTGTGAAAGGCCAGTGGCCAGTGGCCACTGACCACTGCTTCCTGCTTCCTGCTATCATTTTCGCTATTCATTGAGGAGGCAGCCATCATGGCAGAGGAACCGCAGACTCCGCCCAGCCCCGTTTCACGCCGCGATCAGGACATTGCGCTGGAGATGATGAAGTTCATCGCTGTCACCACCGGCTATGGCCGGGCCAGCTCGTCGTCCGCGGGATTCAAGGCCGGTACCGAGACCAAGGCGGAAGACTACGCGCGCCATCTGATCGAGCTCTACGATCAATGCCTGGCCGCGGTGCAAGGAAAGAAATAGCCGTCGCGTATCTCAAAGCGGGAGGCCATCCTGATGAAGCACGTGGTCATTGTCGGTGGCGGGTTTGCCGGACTCGGTTGCGCCCGCAAGCTCGCCTTGCATCCTGACATCCGCGTTACCCTGCTGGACAAAAACAATTACCACCAATTTCAACCGCTGCTTTACCAGGTGGCGGGATCGGCCCTTTCCCCCAGCAATATTGCTTTCAACCTGCGCAGTGTGCTGCGCGGACACCAGAACGTCGACATCAAGCTGGGCGAGGCGGTCACCGCGGACCTGAACACCCGGACGGTGCAGACCGCCGAAGGGCAGACGTACCAGGGCGACATATTGGTGCTGGCTGCCGGCGCGCAGGCGAACTTCTTCGGCACGCCGGGAGCGGACCAGTACAGTTATCCGCTCTACTCCCTGCGTAATGCCGAGACGCTGCGCTCACGCATTCTCGCCATGATTGAGCTGGTGGACCGCGATCCGTCACTGGCTGACAAAGGCGCCCTGCATTTCGTGATCGTGGGCGGTGGGGCGACGGGCACGGAGATGGCCGGGGCCTTCGGGGATGCGCTGCAACATCTCCCGAGGCAGAGGCTCGTCAATGTTGACATCGCCAAGGCGCAAATTGTGCTGGTGGATGGCGGCAGCGTTCTGCTCAATGGCTTCTCGCAACAGGCCCACGCCTATGCCGCCAAGAACCTGCAAAAACGAGGCGTGCAGCTTCGCTTTGGAACGCGAGTGCAGGAAGTCCATCCCGGACACGTCGTCCTTTCCGACGGCAGCAGGATCGACACCCGTACGGTGATCTGGGCCGGTGGGCTGAAGGCTTCCTCCCTGTCAGAGAGCCTGGGGATCAAGACCGGAGAGGGCGGGCGCATCGATGTCGCCCCTGACCTGACCGTGCCCGGTTTCGATGGAGTGTTCGCTCTGGGGGACTTCGCCAACATCGCCGGCAAGGACGGCAAGCCTCTGCCCCAGCTGGCTTCCGTCGCCGAGCAGTCGGGCAAATGGTGCGCGCGCAACATCGTGGCCGAGCTTGGCGGAAAGCCAAGGCAGCCGTTCGCCTATTTCGACAAGGGCATCATGGCCATGATCGGACGCAATGCGGCGGTTGCCGAAGTCGGCGAACATCGCCACGAGTTGGAGGGCGCAGTCGCGTTTGCCGCGTGGCTTGGCGTGCATGCCTTATTGCTGACCTCGATGCGGGCGCGCATGGAAGCCTTCGTGGAGTGGGCGTGGGATTACTTTGGCCGGCCCGCGGGCGATGCGATCCTTGACCAGCCCGACCAGATACAGGTCAATTGGGCCGACGATGACGAACAGCCGGCAGTTTAGATCGGTGCCGGCCGGACTTCGTCGGTAAGCTCGGGTGAGTCCGGCAGTTCACGCCAACCGCACATCGAACAGCGCCAGCCAATACTGCACCGATTGCAGTAGGTGACGCCGCTCGCATGATTGTAGTGGTGCGCCGTTAGGCGGGCAGATTGCCGTTCTCGAGTTGGCTGTCGACCACTTCGGTCACGCGTCCCATGACCCAGTCGCCCAGGTCCTGACGGCGATTGCGCAGCAGCACCGGTCCCCGGCCCTGGCGATTGTTTTGCTCTTCGGTAGTAAGAATTTCTGCTTCAAGATTTACGGATGCCAAGCAGCTCATGATGCCTCCTCAATCGAGTCTTGCTCTCGGGCGTTTCGTCCGCCCCACTCGATCTATTGGCATCGTAAGACTGATCCAGGCATGAATCAAATGACTTGTTTTTATCGAAACGATAACCACAGGCTATGACGAGTTGGGAACCACGCAGATCTGGGCAGAGCGGCGCTTTAGCGCCACGTCCCGCGCGAAGCTTAGAAAAGAGCGCCGGCGGCGCGGAAGAGCTTAGCCCAGCCTTTCAAGGCTGGGGCGGCTGAACCAGAAGAGCAGAGTCGCGCCAGCGACGGCAGCCTCACCTCGCTATGCGAGCACGCTAAGCGAAAGGCCTGCCGTCCCTACGGGGCTCGCATTCCTTTCACGCTTTCCCAGCGTTGAAACGCTGGGCTAACCTCTTCCGTCTCGCTGCGCGAGACTCTGTTGTCGCGGTGCGAACATCGGGGCGCGAGTCATGTCGACGCGGTGCTAGCAATTGCTGCTACCGGCGTTGCGCGTTCGTAAGAGCGTGCCTTACGCGCCGACTGCGGTGCCTGCCGCTGCGGACAGTCCTTCCTTCTCCCACGCGTCGAAGCCGCCTACAACGTTGATGACGTTGTGCCCGGCGCGCTGCAACAGGCTGGCCGCGATCGCGCTGCGGTAGCCGCTCTTGCAGTGGACGGCGGTGGTCGCGTTGCGGTCGAGCTCGGGGAGAGCGGCCTTGAAGCGATCGAGCGGATACCAGTCGGCCTCGGCGATGTGGCTGGCGTCCCACTCGCCCTGGCGGCGCACATCCAGCACCTGCACCTTGCCCGCGCTGAGCTGCGCGTGAAGTTCATGCACCGTCATCTGCGACAAGTGCGCCAGCTCGAAGCCCGCGCGCTGCCACGCCTCCAGGCCGCCTTCGAGAAATCCGGACAGGTCTTCAATGCCAACGCGCGCCAGGCGCACCCGGGCTTCGGCGAGTTGATCCGGGTTGCCGGCGATGAGCACCGGCCGCGAGCCCAGGCCCAGCACCGCGCCCGCCCACGAGGCGAACTGTCCCGACAGGGCTATGCAGATCGAGCCGGGGATGTGACCGGCGGCGAACTGCTCGGTGGGGCGAACGTCGAGCGCGATTGCGCCGCGCTGGAGCATTTCTTTCAGGGTGGCGGGCGCGAGCGGCGTCAGCTCGGGCAACTCGGTCAGCGGTATCGCGCCACTGCGATTGATGGCCGCATCTTCCAGGAAGTAGTCGGGACGCGCGGGCAGGTTCGCGGTCATCTGGCGGGTGAACTCATCGCGATCATGGATCTGCAATGCGTAGTTAGTGAGCCGCTCGGTGCCGATGGTGGACGAGCGCTCGGCCCGCATGTTGCGTCCGCACAGCGAGCCTGCGCCGTGCGCGGGATACACCAGCACCTGGTCGGGCAGCGTCACCAGCTTCTGGTGCAGCGAGTCGTACATCATGCCGGCGAGCTGCGGCGGGGTGTAAGTCTTCGACAGGTCGGGGCGGCCGACGTCGCCGATGAACAGCGTGTCGCCGGTGAGCACCGCCCAGGGCTGTTGCGATTTCTCTTCGTCGGTCAGCAACAGACAGACGCTTTCCAGCGTGTGGCCGGGCGTTCCCAGCACGTTGACGCGAACGCGTCCGACACGCACCTCGGAACCATCCGACACTCCGACATGCGGGAACGCGGCCTCTGCGGCTTTGCCGATGTAGATGTTCGCGCCGGTGCGCGCCGCCAGTTCTTTATGGCCGGATACGAAGTCGGCATGCAGGTGCGTCTCGAAGATATAGCGAATCGTCAGCCCCTGCTTCTGCGCCGCCTCGAGGTAGATGTCAACATCGCGCTGCGGGTCGACGATGGCAGCCTGGCCGTCAGAGCCGAACATGTAAGAAGCATGCGCGAGACATCCCAGATAGAACTGTTCGAAGTACATGGCGTCACCCCGCCGGATATCATACGCCGGGTCGGAATTCATTCACCACGGAAGCACAGAAGCACGGAGTGAACATAAACTCCAAACAATTCCGTGTATCCCGTGCTTCCGTGGTGATAGTTGTCAGTGCTCGCCAAATCACAGCCATCCTGCATCCTTCGCTGGCGTTTGCCATCGAAGTCCACGAAGGAGAACACCATGAGCGACGAGGTCCGGATTCTGGGAATTGCCGGCAGCCTGCGCAGGCAGTCGTATAATCGCGCCGCATTGCGCGCGGCTGCGGGGTTGGTACCGGCGGGCGCCACGATCGCCATCGCCGAGATTGATGGCCTGCCCGGCTTCAATCAGGATGACGAGGGCAATCCGCCGGCGAAGGTGGTGGAACTGAAGAAGCAGATTCGCGCCGCGGACGCAATCCTGTTGGTCACTCCGGAATACAACTACTCGATCCCCGGCGTGTTGAAAAATGCCATCGACTGGGCGTCGCGGCCGTATGGCGACAGTGCCTGGTCAGGGAAGCCGGTGGCAGTGATGGGCGCAACGATTGGGGCTACGGGAACGGCGCGCGCGCAGCATCATCTGCGGCAGTGCTTCGTCTTTCTCAATATGCCTGCGCTGAATCAGCCGGAGGTGATGATCGCCAACGCGGCCGAGCGCTTCGATGCGGACGGCAACCTGACGCACGAGCCGACAAAAGAAATGATCCGCAAGCTGCTGACGAATTTGGTGGCCTGGACACGGCGACTCCGCGCTGGTGAAGGTCACACGTCAACGGGAGCTTAAGCGGACAAGGGTGGTAATGTCACCGCAGCGAAGCCTTTGTTCCACCACGATTCTCGAATTGGAAGAATGTCGTCACGATGAGGCCAACGTGGTGAATAAAGACGCGTTCCGGTAGTAGAAAATCAGTTCTCAGCCGTGAGTTATCAGCCATGAGTTGGGTGCCCCAGCCTTCTCCCGTCTTTTGGGAGAGGGTGGGCTTCGCCAGCTGGCTGCCGGGTTGAGTGGGACTGTTGCTCGAGATTCAGCAGTCTCTTCTTCCGCTCCACGCCCCAGCGATAACCTGAGACATTGCCGTCCCTGCGCACCACGCGATGGCATGGCACCGCAACCGCGACCGGGTTGGTGGCGCAGGCGCGCGCAACGGCGCGGACGGCGCGCGGATCGCCGATCTCGCGGGCGATGTCGCTGTAGCTGCGCGTCTCGCCGCGTGGAATCTGGCGCAGCTTCTCCCAGACCTTCATCTGGAAGGCGGTGGCGCGCACGTCGAGGGGAAGGTCGATGATCGCGTTCTCGCCGCGAATCGCGGCCAGCAGCGGCTCGAGGTATTTCGCCATCGCGGCGTCATCACGATGCAGTTCGGCGGCGTGAAATTCCTGGCACAGATCACGCTCCAGCTCGGTCGCGCTCTCGCCGAAGCGCACGGCGCACAGGCCGCGCTCGGTGGCCGCGACCAGCAGCCGTCCCAGTTCGGTTGGGGCGATCGCGAAGGTGATATTCGCTCCCGCGCCGCCGCGGCGATACTCGCCGGGCGTCATTCCAAGCTGCTGCGGCGCGCACTCGTACAAGCGGCTGGGCGATCCGAAGCCCGCGTCGTAAAGCGCGGTGGTCACGTCGTCGCCCTTGCGCAGCCCGGCCTTCACGTGCTGCATGCGGCGCGCCGACTGATACTCGCGCGGGCTGAGGCCGGTGGCGCGCTTGAACAGCCGCTGAAGATGAAACGGGCTGAGGCCCACGCGCTTGCTGAGCTCGGCCAGGGTCATCACGCCTTCGGCCTTGTCGAGCAACTGCCGCGCCCGCGTGACGTATTGCGCCTGCGAGGAGATTTCCGTCGGCTTGCAACGCAGGCAGGCGCGATATCCGGCGCGTTCGGCGTCATTCGGGTTGGAGAAGAACTCGACCGACTCGCGGCGCGGCCGCCGGCTGGGACACGAGGGCCGGCAGTACACGCCCGTGGTGCGCACGGCGAAGACGAAGCGGCCGTCCTGGCGGGCGTCGCGCGTCATTACCTGTTGCCATTTGTGCTGAAGTTCGGTGTTCATGTTGCGAAGATACTGCCGACAGGATAATGCCGCTATCCGCAGGTTGCGGGCAAACAATTGTCGCCGGTTAAAACCGGCTCCTGGCTTCAGGTCTCCGTTGACCCATAGCTGACTATTGGCAACTGCATTCCCGCTCGCACGATCTCACGCGCCTGTTCCGCCGACTCGAAGACCTGCGCGTCCATGCCGGCCTGCAACGCCCCTTCTACGTTGCGCGGGCGATCGTCGAAGAACAGAACGCGCTGCGGCCCGCAGCCGAGCGCATCCAGGCACAGCTCATAAATTGCGGGATCGGGCTTGATGACGCCCTGCTCGCACGACCAGATCTGCACGTCGAATTCGTCGAGCCACTTGAAGCTGGTGCGCAGTGCGCCCAGCAGGTCATGCGGCATGTTCGACAGGATAGCGGTGCGGACGTCCTGCCGCTTGATGTCGCGGGCCAGCTCCAGCGCCTGCGGATTCACACGCAGCCACAGGCGAGTTTCGTGTTCCATAATGCGCGCGACGTGATCGGCCGATAGTGCGACGCCGGCGACGCGCGAAAATCTCTGCCAATGCTGGGCGCAACTGTGGCGTCCGCAGTCGTACTCGTCGCGCGTTTCGGAGTAGAGCTGGAAGAACGGCGGCTCACGGATGCCGACCAGTTGCGCGAATTCTTCTATTTCTGCAGGCGTCGGCGAGTGGCTCAGCACCCGGCCATAGTCGAACACAACAGCGTCCCAGCGATTCGTTCCCATCACGCCTATTTTCCCATGCGCGCATCATCGCGCGACGACGGGCATCGATATCGCAGGTCGAGTGTTGATGGGCAAGGAGAGACTATGACCGGCGGCGATAACGGCCTGATCCATCTCGAGAGCAAACATTCTGTCGACGAAACTCTGCAACGCCTGCAGGAGCTGCTGAAGCAGAAGGGCGTGAACATCTTCGCGCTGGTGGACCACAGCGGCGAGGCGGCGAAGGCCGGCCTGGTGATGCTTCCCACCAAGCTGCTCGTCTTCGGCAGCCCGAAGGCGGGAACGCCGCTAATGCAGGCAGCGCCGACACTGGCGATCGATCTGCCGCTAAAGGCGCTGTTCTGGCAGGATGCCGAAGGGAAAGTCTGGCTGACGTACAACGATCCCGCTTATTTGCAGCGGCGGCATGGTGTGCCGGCGGAATTGCTGCCGAATATTGCGGCTGTGAGTGGACTCTTCGCGAAGGCGGTGGAGTAGGCCGCCAGGGCGTGGTGCGGGCCATAGCCTGAGTAGCGTTTATTGGGCCGACTTCCCGAGCGGGACAGAGAATCCAGCCGCAAAGCGGCGGCATGAACTTAGCCCGGGGCGTACGCCCCGGGTCAAAGCTGGGTCGGCTCAGGTGACTATTTGCCACAGCAGGGGAAACTGGGTGTCGCTAATAGGTGTCGCCGCTGCGCGGCTGGTTCGATGTCAACGCATCGACTCTTGCGGAATCCGAGACGAAGCGCCCTATGCGCTACTCCGCATCTGTCCTGCCGGCTGGGCGACCGTGGCATCTGCGGTTTCATTGATGGAGATCAGCAACAGCGTGGCGTCGTCCGTAAGTTTTCCCGCCGCGTGGTTGCGGACGCTGTCGATCAGTTGCGCATAGTGCTGCGGCAAGGATGTGCCTGCCGACGAAGAGGCGAGTGATGCCAGGTTCTCTGCGCCGAACTCTTCGCCATCAGCATTCTCAGCCTCCGTTACGCCGTCCGTATATAGGAGCAGGCGGTCGCCTGCGCCCAGCACAATCCGCTCCGAGCGGAAGCCGGCGTCGAGCAGGAAGCCCAGCACCGGCCGCGTGGGTGCCAGCGATTCCACCCTGCCATCGCGGCGGCGCAGGATCGGCGGGCAGTGGCCGGCGTTCACGAAGTGCAAAACGCGCGAGCGGAGATCGAGCACGCCGTAGAAGATGGTGACGTAGTGACCTTCCCCGAGCTGGTTCCGCAGTATGGTCTCGACCTCAGCAAGCACAACCTCCGGGCTATTGCTGGACGCACACAAGGTGCTGAGCGACGCGTACAGCATGGCGGCAATCATTGCGCCCGGCGTGCCCTTGCCGGAGACGTCGGCGACGCAGAAGTGCAGCACGCCGGGCGTGGGCTGCCACGCGCCGAAGTAGTCGCCGCCGACCACGCCTGCAGGAACGCTGTCGCCGAAGAGCTCGACGCCGTGCGTCACCAGGTGCCGCTGCGGGACGATGCGGGTCTGCAACTGCTTCGCGTCCTGGCGTTCGTATTCGGAGACGCGATGCGAGGAGCGCGCCGCCTCGGCTTGCTGAAGCAGCGACCCGATCTTCGCCATCAACGCGTCGTTGCGCCAAGGCTTCTCGATGAAGTCGCTGGCGCCGTTTCGCATCGCGCTCACCGCCAGGTCAACGTTGCCCCACGCCGTCAGGGCGATGATGGGGATGGTCGGGTCAAGTTGGCGCAGGCGCTGAATCAGATCGAGTCCCTCCACGCCCGAGGTGCTGTCGCGCTGATAGTTCATGTCGAGCAGGGCCAGCTCCGGCGCGTGTTCGCGCGCGGCGGCAACGGCTTCTCCAGGGGAAGCGCAAAGCACGACCGAGTATCCGTGGCCGCGCAGCAGCAGCGCCAATGCCTCGCGCACATGTTCCTGGTCGTCGGCGATAAGGATGGTCGTGCGATCAGGTGTGGAAATCATCTCCGCCTCGCCGGTAGTACTGCAGCTCGCCTGCCAATCGTGAAGTCGGCATATCTTCTGTGAAATACGAAGTGATGTGGGCATTCGGTTCCTCGCGCCCGCCCACGGCTGTGCGCGTCCCGTCCGAAAATGGACAGCGGGGAAGAGGCGCGGGGCGCGCGGGATTTCAACGCAATGCCGCGCAAGCGTGCAATTCAGACTGAATCAACGCCTGTAACTCGCCTGATTTCCCAAGCCTCGGTTGTCACAGGTAAAATCAACTGTTTATCTCTCGAGCCGCGCGTTCCCCGCGGAAGCCCTTCGGGTGAGCGGCTCTCCCGAGAAAAATATCATTTAAGTTAGGAGTCTTAGAACCATGGCGATTCCAGCCACCCAGCTACGTCCGGGCATGGTCATCAAGCACAACAATGACTTGCATTCGGTGTTCAGCGTGGAGCACCGCACCCCAGGCAATTTGCGCGCCTTCATCCAGGCCAAGCTGCGCAACCTGCGCACCGGCGCCATGTTCGAGCACCGCTTCCGCTCCGGCGATCCCATCGAGAAGATCACCGTCGACGAAACGCAGATGGAGTTCCTCTACGCCGACGGTGACGACTACTACTTCATGAACACGGAGAACTACGAGCAACTGCATCTGGGCAAGGACATCCTGGGCGACGCGGTGGACTACCTCATCAGCCAATCTGGCGATCAAGGTGGAGTTCTTCGATGGCAAGGCGGTGGGTATCGAGCTACCGCAGACCGTCGAGCTGAAAATCATCGAGACCGAGCCGGGGCTGAAGTCGGCGACTGCCAGCAGCGTGACCAAGCCGGCGAAAACCGAAACAGGGCTGGTGGTGCAGGTGCCGCCGTTCATCAATGAGGGCGAGACGATTCGCGTGGACACGTCGGAAGGGACGTATCTTTCGCGGGCGTAGTTTGTATTGCACCACGCCCCGGAATCTGGGACAATCTTACCGAGCGTCTTACCTATGACTTACACCACTAAGCTGTCGAGCAAGGGGCAAGTTGTGCTTCCAAAGTCCGTGCGGGCGGCGCGTGGCTGGAAGCCCGGAACGGAGTTCGTAGTGCGCGAGCGGGACAATGGTGTGCTGCTGGAGCCTAAACGCACCAAGCGCGGGAGTCTGGACCGGCTGTTTGGTTTCCTGCCCTACTCCGGCCGGCCGAAGACTCTCAAAGAGATGGACGATGCGATAACGGCCGAGGCGCGATTGCATAAATGATTGCAGTCGACACAAACATCCTTACGCGAGTATTCACCAGAGACACCGAGGCGGAAGCCGAGCGCGCATTTGCTTTGCTCCAGAAGCAGGAGCAAATCTTTATCGCCAAAACCGTTCTGCTGGAGCTCGAATGGGTGCTGCGGAAGGGCTACGGATATCCGGCAGGGCAGATACTTGCGCTGTTTCGCGAATTGCTGGATACGCCGAAAATGCACGTTGAAGATGAAGCTACGGTAGTTCAGGCGCTTTCCTATTACGAGCGCGGAATGGACTTTGCCGACGCGTTGCATGTCGCCTCGGCTGCTTCGGGATGTGCCTTTGCCACATTCGACCTTGCACTACGACGCGCGCTCGGCCGTATGGGAATCCGCAAGGTTGTCGTGTTCTGACAATCTTGGGCGCGCAACCTTTTTGGATAAGGCCACTATGAACAAGCTGCTTTCCGGACTGCTCGTCTTTTGTTTGGTTATTCCAGCACTCGCCCAGAACAAAGAGCAGGAGCGCCTCCGGGCTTCCTACGAGGTAATGAAAGAAATCCTGGACGCGCCCGACAAGGGTATCCCGCATGACCTGCTGAACAAGGCCGAGTGCGTGGTGGTGTTCCCGTCGGTGAAGAAGGCGGCCTTCGTGGTGGGCGCTAGCTACGGACGCGGCGTGATGACCTGCCGGTCGGGCGCGAGCTTCCGCGGGCCGTGGAGCGCGCCCGCGTTCTTCGCGCTCGAAGGCGGCAGCTTCGGGTTGCAGATCGGCGGCGAGGCTACGGACTTTGTCCTGCTCGTGATGAACGAGAAAGGCGCCAAGTCGGTGATGTCCAGCAAGGTCAAGCTGGGTGGCGACGCTTCGGTGGCAGCAGGTCCGGTGGGCCGCGCTACCTCGGCGGAAACCGATATCGCGATGAACGCGGAGATCCTTTCCTGGTCGCGCAACAAGGGCGTCTTCGCCGGCATATCGCTCGAGGGCTCGACGCTGCGCTCCGATGGCGATGCCAACAAGCACCTCTACGGCAGAGAGCTCGACGCCAAACAGATTATCCTGCACGGCGCCGCGAAAACGCCGCCCTCAGGAACGGGCCTGATTGCGCTGCTGAATCGCGTTTCGCCCCGGCACGTGTGAGCTACAGGCTTTGTGTTGACAACCGCATCCCCCCGCGCAGATAGTTGAGGCTTCCAGGGGAGAGTTGCCGCTGCTGCCCTTACCATTCGTGACCTGGTAAATCCATCCCATCGGGCTAAGGGAGGCCCAACTATGATTAGAAAAGGCATTGGTTATACCCTGTTGTTAGCAACGTTCCTATTCTGCTCAATACAGGTATTCGCCGACGACAAGGCGAACGACGAGCAAACCCTTCGTAACGCGGCCACGGTGCTGCAAGCGATGTTGAGCAGCAAAGACGTCTCGCACAGCGTTCTGGCGAAGGCTGACTGCATCATCATTCTGCCCAGTGTCAAGAAATTCGCGATCGGCATTGGCGGAACGGGTGGCCGCGGCCCCATGAGCTGCCGCCAGGGGAAGACTTTCAAAGGGAAGTGGTCGGCGCCGGCCATGTACAACATTGGCGGGGCAAGTGCCGGCTTCCAGGTCGGCGGCACGGCCACCGACTTCGTGCTCCTCATTATGGCGCCTACTGCGGTTGACAAGGTGCTGGACGGCAAAGTCAAGGTGGGCCAGGATGCCACCGCGGCCGCCGGGCCCGGGGCCACCACCACCGGCTCGATGGGCGGGGCTGACATTCTGACCTATGCCCGCACCAAGGGACTCTTCGCCGGCGTGTCGTTGAACGGGGCCTCGCTTTCTCCTGACGGCGATGCCAATGCGCGCCTGTATGGCGAGAACGTCAACGCGCGGCAGATCGTGACCGGCACTACCATCAAGGCCACACCTGGCGGCAAGCAGCTCGTCTCGACGCTCGACGTTAGCGCCAAATCAAAGTAAGCCCGGCAACCGGAGAACTCGTGCCCGCGGGTCCTCCGGTTTGCTCTCCGCGGCTGATGAATGCAACACTGGGGATTATGACGCGCCCCGGCTCAGCATCCATGGCGCTGGGAGTTGCCTGCCTGACCGCTAACCATGCCTGATCTCGAAACCCGCCGCTATCTCATCTCCGGCCGCGTGCAGGGCGTGGGCTTCCGCTGGTTTGTGGAGCGGGAGGCGGCGCAGCTCGGCCTCAGCGGCTGGGTGCGCAATTGCGACGACGGCGATGTGGAGGTGATGGCCACCGGCACGCCCGATCAGCTTCGGTCACTGCGCCAGAAACTGCAGCAGGGGCCACGCGCCGCGCGCGTCGACCAGGTGAGCGAGTCCCGGGCGTCGCTGCTGCAGACCTCGTCGTTTCAAATCAAAGGAGGCTACTGATTGATGCCTACCCCGTCGCAGCACAACTGCGAAGACCTCAAGAAGCTCATCCGCGAAGTCCCCGATTTTCCCAAGCCCGGCATTCTCTTCTACGACATCACCACGCTGCTGAAAGACCCGCTGGGATTCGCGCGGCTCATCGACGCGCTCACCGAGCGCTACCTGAACTGCGATGTCGACCTGGTGCTGGGCATCGAGGCGCGTGGCTTCATCTTCGGGCCGGCGCTGGCCTATCGCCTGAACGCCGGCTTCGTTCCCGTGCGCAAGCCGAAGAAGCTGCCGGCGGAGGTTTTGCAGTGGAAGTACGACCTGGAATACGGGCAGGACACGCTGGAGATCCACCGCGACGCGATCGCGCCCGGCCAGCGCGTGATCATCTGCGATGACCTGCTGGCCACCGGCGGCACCGCGAAAGCTACTGCCGACATGGCGAAGCACCTCGGCGCCGACATTTGCGGGATGGCGTTTGTGGTCGAGCTGGACGGGTTAAAAGGCCGCGAAAAGCTGAGAGAGTACGAGGTGTTTTCCCTGCTGCACTACAGGGGATAAGCGGCTCAGAGATTCGAGAAATCCGCGTGAGGCGAGTTACCAAATGGTTTGCAGCAGCGGACAATCCAGCATCCGCTGATCTGCGGTGACGAGCGGGAGGTTCTCGGCACGAGCGGTCGCGGCGATGACGCGGTCGGCGGGATCGATCGGAAAATCCGGGGGGAAGTGGACTGTCCACAGAGCAATGTCATGCGTGATCGGTTTCAAAACCACGTCGCGTGTTAACTGCGCCATCTGCGATTCGATCGTTCCAGGAAGGCGTATTGTTCCCCGGTAAATGAGGCCGGCGAGTTCGACGAGTGAAATCGCCGATATAGCCACTCCGCCAGAAACGTGTGCCCTGGCCAGAGCCGACTTCGCTGCACGCGATAATTTGTTGTGCTCCAGTTCCGCCCATACCAGCACGTGAGTATCGAGAAGGATCATTTGAGCATGTCCCAGTCTTCCAGTGGGAAGACGGGCTTAAGGAGGTCATCTGGATCTCCCACGATCGCACCGATTCCTTCCAGCCTGCCAAGGAAAGGCTTCTTTTTCTCGCCGCGCGGGACGCCGGTGAGTTTGGCCATCGGTTTACCTCGCTTCGTTATCACTAGCTCTTGACCGGTTCTGTTCACCTCATCGATCAGCGCCAGGCACTTCGCCTTAAACTCGCCGGCCGCTATTTCTCTGGTCCCATTGGGCGAATGGATTCGGGTGGCGGACTTTTTCTTGCCGGCAACTTTAAGCATAGGTCACCTCCAGATGACCATGGTCATTTTAACGTGGTCAAGTCGCTTTTCGGTGGAAGGGCACGGCTTCAGCCGTGCCGAAAAGGCGCGATCAAGAATGGGCTTTGAGCCCCGGCGCACCGTGGCTAAAGCCGTTGTGGATAACGTGCGATTTCGCCCGGCTGAAGCCCGGCGCTTCCACCGCAGCCGGCGGACGACGGCCTGGGCGCGGCGCAAAGCCGCGGCGATGCACACAAACGGTGGATCTCCCCGGTTTGGCTGAATGCTGACTACCGAATGCCGACTGCTCTCACGCGGCGGCGCCGCGGCTGCGGCTCAGCACGACGTAGCGTTCGGCGGCGAGCAGGATGCCGTGCAGGTCGTCGCAATGGCAGCAATCGACGGCGCCCATGGCCAGCGCCTCGGCCCACATGCGGTCATCGGCCAGCCGATGGATGCCGACGAAAGCGGTCGCGGGAAATTCGCGGCACAGCTCCTTCAGCTCGGCCAGGCCGATCAGTTCCAGGTCGACCACAGCGAACGGCGCGCGATAGCGTGCCACCGAAGCGCGCAGCTCATACGCCGACTGGGCGACCAGCAGGTTGCGGAATTCCTTGGTCAGCGAGGCAGCCAGGTACTGCGCCGCTTTAGGATCGCGATGGGCGAGAACAGCATTGATAGGCCGCATGGCAAACTCCTCGAGACTGGATGAGGGACGGCGTTGCCATCCTGTAATGCTTGGCCTTGCGAACTATGCACCTACGGTGCAGCTTGCGTTGCGAGACTTCCGGCCTATTTGGGGCCGGGTTGCGCTGCGGCTTGAAAAGGTTCCGGCTGAAGCTTGCCGTTGCGTTTGAGCAGAATCTCAACTTTGCCTTCGGCTTCTTCCAGCTCCTTCCGGCAAGAACCTGAGAGCTTCATACCTTCGTCGAAGAGTTCCAGCGCGCGGTCGAGGGGGACATCGCCCTTCTCCAGCTCGTCCACGATCTTTTCCAGCCGGTCCAGGCACTCCTCGAACTTGGGCAAGCTCTGCTCCTGAGGCCGATTGTAGTTCAAATAGGCGGACGTGCAATGAGAATTTGAAGAAATCCAGAGTAGGCGGGGGTGAAACTCACTACAGCGACACAGGGGCACAAAGGTTTGGGGTCGAAGGGTTTGGGAGAGATTGTCGACATTAACGGCAGACTCAAACCGGGCGGACCCAAGCCTAAGGCAGAGTCAAACCAAAGGCAGATCCAAACCAGCGGAGCGAGGAATCTGCGTTCTTCCCGGAGCGCGAAAAGCAGATTCCTCGCTTCGCTCGGAATGACAATCTTCCTCTTCTGGCGGTGTCTCTTGCGGCGGTGTCGTCTTGCGGCGCTGTCGCATTCTCGGAACAGGACGACGATGCAAATTCTTAGGGCGGTGTCGCCTTCATCCATATGCAAATTCCGAGTAGATGTAGTCCCAAGCTGCCGAACAGCCATTGAGCGGGAATTCGCATCCGAAACAGTTGGAATTCAGCTTACAGCGGAGTTCCCGCACAGTCCCTGGTCAGCGAGTCGTTCCCGTGAAAGCAAAAACTGTTCTCCTGATTATCGGCTCTTTATTGCTGCCAATCGCGGCCCGCGCGCAGACGTTCGATATCAACGGGCAGCAGCCCCAGTCCCAGACTGCCCCCGCCAAGCCCGGCGCCAAGCAGAAAAAGGGGCAGGCCTCCGCGCAGAACAATGCCGGCGGCGACAACGGCATCGGCTGGGGCAGCAGCATCGAAGTAGGACGACTGGCCCGCGCGGCGGAAGACTCGCTGAAGCATGGCAAGCCCGCGCAAGCCGCCGACTACGCTCAGCGCGCGGTAAATGCCGCTCCCCAGGACAACAAGCTGTGGTTTCTGCTCGGCTACACGTCCCGGCTCGCGGGGCGGTACCAGACCTCGGTTGAGGCTTACCAGCACGGGCTGCAAAACTCGCCCGGCAATCCCGACGGGCTGAGTGGACTGGCGCAGACTTACGCGCGTATGGGCCGCACCGACGATGCCAAGCGGCTGCTGATGCAGGTGATCCACGCGAATCCCGGCCGCACCAACGACCTGCTGATCGCCGGCGAGCTTTACATGCGCACCGGCGACACGCAAACCGGTATCAACCTGCTCCAGCAGGCCGAATCGCACCAGCCCAACGCTCATGCCGAGCTGATGATAGCCGTCGCTTATCTCAAGTTGAAGCAGCCAGACAAGGCGAAAGAGTGGCTCAACATCGCGAAGAAGCACGCCCCTGGGAACGTCGAAATCTTCCAGGCTGCGGCCAATTACTATCGCGAGGAGCATGACTACAAGGCCGCCATCGCCACGCTGAAGAGCGCACCGCGCCAGTCGCCGGAGGTCATGGCTGACCTCGGCTACACCTACGAGCTCGACGGCGACAAGAAGGAAGCCGCTGCCGCCTACACGCGTGCGGCAAACGCGAAGCCGAAGGAGATCACGTATCAGCTCAGCGCGGCGCAGGCGGAATTGCGAATCGGCAATTTCGACAAGACGCGCGACTATCTGGCTCGCGCAGCGGGGATCGATGCCAACCACTATCGCCTGCATGCGATTCGCGCCCTGCTGGCCAAGGAAGAGAACCGCCAGGCCGACGCCATCACCGAATACAAGGCGGCCATCGCTGCAATGCCAGCCGGCGGCGTGCCCGAAGGCCAGCTCTATCCCATCCAGTTGCGCCTGAATCTCGCCGAGCTTTATCGCGAGGCCGGCGACGACGGGGCCGCGCACCAGCAGATCCAGACCGCAGAGAACGAGATCAACAAGCTCGATGTACAAGGCCCCGCCAAGGCCGAGTTCCTGCGCGTCCGCGCGTCGCTGAAGACGAGCGACAATGACCTGAAGGGCGCCGAGGCCGATCTGCTTGAGGCCCGCAAGCTCGATCCCGAAAACGTAAACGTGCAGTTGCAGTATGCCAACGTGCTCTGGAAAGAGGACCGCAAAGACGAGTCGCGCAAGCTCTACGACGAAGTGCTTGCCAAAGATCCCACGAACCGCTTCGCGCTGGAGGCAATGGGCTATCTCTACCGCGAGGAAAACAATTCAGAGAAGGCCGCCGAGTACTTCAACCGGCTCGCCCAAGCCTATCCCGACGATTACGTTCCCTATCTCGCGTTAGGCGATCTGTACACGCAAACCCGCGAGTTCGCACGCGCTGACGAGAACTACCAGCAAGCTTATAAGCGCGCTTCGGACAATCCGGTCGTGATCGCCAACGCGGCGAATGCGGCGATCGAGAACCAGCAGATCAAGCTGGCGAGCGAGTGGGTGAACCGCGCGACGGGCAGGATGAACGACGACCCGCGCGTCATGCGCGAGCGCGAGCGCGTCCTGCTGCACCAGGGCAACTACGCGGAGTCGGCGAAGCTCGGGTACAAGGTGCTCGCGCAGTTGCCGAAGGACCGCAACGCCTCCGTCTATCTTGCCTACGACCTGTACAACCTGGGCCGCTACGATGACGCGCTGGCCATCGCCGACAAGTACGACTCCATCCTGCCGAAGGAGCCCAACTTCCCACTGATCGAAGGCCACGTCCATAAGCATTCGCAGCTCCTGGACGAGGCGGTGGAGGACTACACGCGCTCCATCGAGCGCGATCCCAAGATGGTGGACGCCTACGTAAACCGTGGTTACACGCTCAACGACATGCAGAACCCGCAGAAGGCGGCAGAGGATTTCCACACCGCGCTGAAGATGTCGCCCAACAACGGCATCGCCCATCTGGGGCTGGCGTTCAGCGACCTGCAACTGCGTAACGGGAAAGAGGCGCTCGAGGAGGCGCAAGAGGCGCAAAAGCTGATGGGCGAATCCGGTGCGACCCACCTCGCGCTGGCCACGGCGTACCGCCAGCGGCATCTGCTGGGCAGCGCCGAGCAGGAATATCGCGCCGCCATCAAGTACGCGCCCAATGACCTGGGCCTGCAACTCGCATTGGCCGACACGCTGTACGACATGCGGCAGTATGAGAAATCGATTCAGGCGCTGAACGCCGCGCTGGCCATCTCGCCCGACGATCCGCTGATTTACGGCCGCATGGCGCACGCCTACGCGCACCTCGGCCGGCGCGACGACACGCTGCGGTATGTGGAAGCCGCCGAGCGCACGGGCGGAAGCCAGTCGGCGATCTTGCTCGACACCGGCGACGCGCTGCTGACGCTGGGCGACCAGAAGGCCGCCATGGACCGCTTCGCGCGCGCGCTCGAAGCGCCTGACGCGAACCGCGTTGAGGCGCGCCTGGCGATCGCTCGGCTCATGGTGAAGTATGGCCATGACGAGGACGCGAAGCAGCAGATCAGCCTGGGCTTTGCCGAAAGCCGTATCGGTGAAGCGCCGCCGGTCACTGCCGACAACCTCATCGAAGCCGCCAACATTCTGCTGGCCATGCACGACTTCGATCTGGCCACCAAGTATTTCCAGAAGGCCGAGCAGGCGGGCGCCTCCGACGAAGTTGTCGACATCGGCCTGGCCAACACCTATCTCGCGCAGGGCAGGACGAAGGAGGCCGACCAGCAACTCGCGGCGCTGGGCTCCGATCCGTCCGCCAACCAGAATTACGACTATCTGCTGGCGCAGGGCGAGGTTTACCGCCAGCGTCACGAGAGCTGGAACGCGGTGGCGGCGCTCTCCAAAGCCAGCCAGCTCGGAGGCAGCGACATCGCCGAGCAGGAAGGCTTGCAGGTGGCTTCGGAGGAAGGACTGCGCGTCACCGACCACCTCAGCGTGCTGACCAACTTCACCACCGGCGGCATCTACGACGATTACACCGTCTACGTGCTCGACCAGCAGATCTTCGGATTGACCAGCAAGAGCCCCAATTTGCCGCCCCCGCGCTCCGAGCAGGAATCGTTGTGGACGACGGGATATCGCTATCACTTCGACAACAACTTTCCCATGATCAGCGGCTTCTTCCAGATCCGCAATGCGGTTGGCCAGGAGTCGCTGCCGCAGCAGGCGCTGATCATCAACCGCGACACCTTCGATTACAACTTCAACACCGCCATCAACCCGGTGCTGCATCTGGGCGACAACTGGATCGCGCTAAACACCGGATTGCAATTTACGCTGCGCCGCGACAGCTCGGCGCCGCAATACGAAAACCAGAACCTGTTTCGCCAGTTCGTCTACGCCAACAGCAGCTCGTTCGACAACTGGCTGTCGTTCAATGCCAGCCTGTACCACGAGGGCGGCCCATTCACGGCGACGCCGTACAAGCAGGACTCCAGCGACGTCGGCACGACGTTGCAATTCACGGTGGGACGTCCCTGGGGCAAGACCGCGCTCATCACCGGCTACACGCGTCGCGATCTGACGTTCAGCCCGATGCCCATCAAGTACTTCACCACCTCGGCTTATGGCGGTTTACAGCGCAAGTTTCTCGATCAGAAGCTGACCGCCAGCCTCCTCGCCGAGTACATCCGCGCCTACCGCACGCAGGACGCGCTTTATGCAACGGCACACGTGCTGCGCCCGGTGGGGACGGTGCATTACCTCGTGAATCCCTCCTGGACCGTCGATGGCCAATTCGCGTACGAAGGCGGCTCGTCATTCCAGCAGTACGACAACATCTACAGCAGTTTTTTCATCAGTTACCTGAGGCCGATACATCGGTCCTTCAGTGACGACGCTGGGGAGTTCAAGGTCATCTATCCCCTGCGGTTTTCGGTTGGCGTGCAGGCAGAGCAATTTCCTGACTTCACGGGAACTGCCAAGAGCGGAACGTTGATTCGTCCCGTCTTTCGCCTGTCGATTTTCTGACCCAGGGGAGTCCATGAAGATTTGTCTCGTTACCGCGTTTCCACCCAGCCGACGCGGTCTGAATGAATATGGCTTTCATCTCGCGCGCGAGCTGCAACGCGACCCCGTACTGAGCCTGACGATTTTGGGCGACGAGCTCGAGAGCGGCGAGCCGGAACTGGAGGATTACCACGTTGTCCGCTGCTGGCGCTTCGATGGGCTCTCCAATCCCCCTCGCCTGATTCGCGCCATCCACGACATCAAACCCGACGTGGTGTGGTACAACCTGCTGTTCTCCACCTTCGGCGGCAAGCCGGTGCCCGCCTTCCTGGGCCTTACGCAACCTGCCATGTCGCGGCTCACCGGCCACTACACGCATGTGACGCTGCATCATCTGATGGACAACATCAACTTGGCGGATTCCGGAGTGCGCTTTCCCGGTTTGTATCGAGCGGCGGGTTCCTTGGCCACGCGCCTGCTGCTGATGGCCAACTCCATCTCCGTCCTGCTGCCGGTCTACCGCCGTACTCTCATGGAGAAATATCGCGGCGAGAACGTGCACTTCCGCGCCCATGGCATTCTCGGCGGACGCCCCGAGCCGCCGGATTTCTCGCTGCGCGGCAACCCGGAGCATCGCATTCTCGCCTTCGGAAAGTGGGGCACCTACAAACGGCTGGAGTTGCTGATCGAGGCGTTCGAAGCGCTGAGCGCGCAAATGCCGAACGTGCGCCTGGTCATTGCCGGAGGCAATCACCCGCAAACTCCCGGATATGTTGAATCCGTGGCGGACGGCATGAAAGACAATCCGCGTGTGGAATTTACCGGCTACGTGTCAGAAGAGGACATCCCCAACCTGTTCCGGCAGGCGAGTGTTCTCGTGCTCCCGTACTCTTCTGCAACTGGAGCGAGCGGTGTAGCCCACCTTGCGTGCGAATTCGGCGTCCCAATCATATCGGCCGGCATCGATGACTTTCGCGAGATGGCCCTCGACGAAGGCCTGGCCGTCGGCTTCTACGAAACCGGCAGCGCGCAAAGCCTGGCGCTCGAAATGCAGGACCTGTTGAGCGACTCGGAGCGAATGCGCGAAATGGCTGAACAAAACTTCTCCGCCGCTTTGCGAATGACCATGCCGCAGATCATCCGCCAGTATTTGCGTTCTTTCGATCTCCAGCAGCGAACCCGGGCGCTGCAGCCGATATCGCGCTTCCGGCGCATCCCATCGTGGGTGCCTTCGCGCTCTGCAATCTTTCGCGCTGCTGCGCCCAGGTGGCAGTCATGGACATAAGGGCCATTTTGTTGGTGGGTGGGGCTGCGGAACAATCCGAGCGCGTCGGCGGCGTTCCGATCGCCTACGTCGATGCCTTGGGCGTGCCGCTGGTGCAGCGCGTGCTGCGCCGCCTGCGGCACTACGGCATCTGCACTGCGACGCTGCTCCGGGATCTGCCCGCGGCCAGCGTGCCGTTCGCCGAACACACGGAGATCGATCCCCGCGTGCGCCACGTCGATGCCGCCGGCGACGAGTTCTGGGACGCCGCGGAAGACACCTTCCAGAACTATGCCAACGAAGGCGCCGATCTCGTGATTGCCCTGCGCATCGGCCCCTATGTTGAAGTCGACTACGACGAGATGATCCAACATCATCTCGATAAGCGTTGCGCCATCAGCATGGCGGTTGACGCCGAGAATTCCAGCCTCGAACTGTTCGTGCTCGATCCCTCGGCCCGCTTCGATGCCCGCAAGTTCTTTCAGAGCCACATGCAGCACCTGCGCCGGGAGTGCGAACCGTTTCCGGTGAAGGGCTATGCGAACCGGCTGAAGAGCGCCGCCGACCTGCGGCGGCTGGCGGTCGATGGGCTCATGGCGAAAAATGCCGTGCGTCCCGAGGCCATGGAAATCAAGCCGGGAGTGTTTGTCGGACGGGGCGCGCGCATTCATCGCGAGGCGCGCGTGGTCGCGCCCGCGTTCATCGGCGCGCGCGCCAAAGTTCATGCCGCGGCGCTCATCACGCGCGGCAGCGTCCTGGAGCATCACGCCGAGGTCGATTGCGGCACCGTAGTTGAGAACTCGACCCTGCTGCCTTTCACGCGCTTAGGCGCGGGACTCGATGTCATGCACTCGGTCGTGGGCTTCCGCCATCTCGCTCACCTGGTGCGCAACGTGGAAGTAGAAATTACCGATGTCAAGCTGGTAGACATGCTGCCACTTAGCCCAGTTTCTCGTCTGGCAGGCAGCACCGCTGCGCTTTTTGCATTCTTACCTAAACAGATCTACCGCGGATTTCGAGCGCTGTCCCATCGCGAGGGGCCCGCGGACAATCCGGAGTGCGGCGAGCCGGCGAACACCCTGCTCGACGCTTCGGTCTTGGAGACTCCAGCTTCCGGCGTGGAGCGCTCCGAGTTCCCCTCCAACCTGGCTGTCTTGAGGAGATATGGAGACCATTAGTCGGCCCGTAGTTGTTAAGCGTATGCCGGAAAGGATGAATCTCAAACAGGCCCGTGGGTTTTTGAAAGAAGTGCAGCCGTTTTTGATTTCAGACCGGCCCCAGGTGGTTTTTGACATGTCCCAGGTACGGCACATCGATGCCGCAGGTATTGACGTGCTCTTGCACTGCATGCGCGAAGCGGTGAAACGCGACGGCGATCTGAAGCTGGCCGCGCTGTCGCCGCAGTCCGCGGTTGTGCTGGAACTCACGCGCACCGGCACGGCTCTTCGAGATCTACGAGAACTCGACGGCAGCGGTGAAGAGCTTCAGCAGCTTCCTGCCCAACGCGCTGCGGCAGCTTGAGCCGCAGGTGTCGCAGGGCGAAGTTCCCATGTTTGGGCCGCAGGCGGTCCCAACCAGCGACGACGGATCGGGAGCGAACCTGGCGGCATGAGCGCAAATCCAGAGTTGATGGTGGTGGCGCCCCACCCCAGCGCGCCAACAACGGGCGCGCTGGGGACCCCGGCGGCGATGCGCCGGAGCGCCGGTCGCAAGTTCCTGGACCGCTGGGTTCCGCAATATGCCTCGCACGCAAGAATCCTGAACGGCAGCATCATCCTGCTGATTGGGTCGATCGCCGTCAGCCTGGCGAACTTCGGCTACAACATCGGTGTGGCTCGCATGCTCGGGCCATCGGATTTCAGCCACGCCGCCGCCGCTGTGACCATCCTGATGCTGATCTCCGCCATCACTCTGGCGTTTCAGCTCGTCTGCACCAAGTTGATCGCGCGCGCCGAAGCCGTCGAAGCCAAGGCCGCGGTCTTCCAGCACCTGATGCGGCGCGCCTGGGTGATTGGCTTCGGCCTGGGCGTTTTCATGCTGCTCACGGCGGGCGTGCTCACAACCTATCTGCGGCTGTCGAGTCCCTGGATCATCATCCTGCTCGCAGTGGGACTCACGATCTACGTTCCGCTCGGCGTCAAGCGCGGCGGACTGCAAGGTACCTGCCGATTTCGCGGGCTGGCGTGGAACATGGCCGCCGAGGCAGTCGCCAAGTTCGGCCTGGCGCTGGTTCTTATTGCCATGGGATTCGGCGTGCTCGGCGCGGTGGCGGCGATTTCGGCCTCGGTGATTCTGGCGTTCTTTCTGCCGGACCAGGCCCGTGAACTTCGCGGCCCCGCGGTCGCCGGCCCGACCGAGCATGTCGGCGAAGGCCGGCAGGCGATCGTCTTCTTCGTCGGCCAGGTCATCATCAGCAACATCGACATCCTGATGGTGAAGCACTTCTTCCGGCCTGATGATGCCGGACTGTATGCCGCGATCGCGCTGGTGGGCCGCCTGCTGTATTTCGCCGCCTGGTCGGTGGTCAGCGCCATGTTTCCGGTTTCCGCCGAAAAGAAGGAGACCGGCCACTCCGGTTCTCTGCTCGCGTTCCCCTGCTGCTGGTGACCGGAATGTCGGCGGTTTTCGTTCTCTTCCTGGCTGCGTTTCCCACGCTGGTCTTCCAGATCGCTGTTCGGCGCCCACTTTCACAGCGCGGTGGGCGACCTGAACGTGTTGCTCAGCATGAATGCGGCCGCCACCGGCGTGTACGCCATCGCCGTGGTGCTGATTACTTACGAGATGTCGCGCTGCATCGCCAACACGGGCTGGCTGCAATTGGTGGTCAGCGGGCTGATTGTGCTTGGCATCACCTGGTTTCATTCGACGCTGTTGGAGGTGATCGTTGTCCAGCAGGTCCTAAGGATTTGTTGTTGATTGCGGTCGCATTGCCCTTCGTCAAGGTTTGGGCTGACCGCGGGCGGGGGGGCCCATGAAGAGGCTACGGCGCGTTACTGAAGTCGGAAGTCATAGCCGAGTTCCTGAAGAACGAGTTCTATCAGGAAGAGTTCCACCAGGACCGCGAGCAGTTTGAGCACCTGGTGCTCGAGGCCGAGATCTCGGATGAAGCCGGGAAACGCGTTGCGGCGGGCCCTGTTGTTTCGCCGCCGCGGGCACATGTGGCGCGAGCTGCCTGGGAGACACGCAATGGTGCGAGGTGAAGATCGAGCCGCAGGACCTGGAGCGGGTGCGTGTGTTTCCGCGCGCGCAATGGCGCCGGGTGGCGAACGGCAGCTTCCTGCTCAAAGATATCGTGAAGCGCATCAAGACCAAGCCGTTTCGCGGCCGCACGCGCGACTTCATCGCCAAAGTGCAGGCGCTCAGCTATCGCCTGCGCAACCAGGATGACAACAGCGCGGTGCTGCTGATCGGCGTGGACGACGCAGAGTCCGGTGACCGTGCTGGAAGGCAATCACCGCTTGACGGCGGCGTTGCTGGCTTCGCCGGAGGTGTTGCAGGGCCGCTTCCGCGTCTTCTGCGGCTTCTCGCCTTCGATGTCGAAGTCGTGCTGGTATCAGACAAACGTTCCGAACCTTTGGCGCTACGCCCGAAATCGGCTGCGCAATCTCTTCTACGACGCCGATGCGGATGTGGAGCGGCTGATGAAACCGGCACACGCGACGGTGGACACTGCGGCGCAGCCAGCGTTGACGCCGGTCGGCGCTACCAAAACAAGTTCCAAGTTCCACGGGCCAAGCTAGAAAAAAAATTTGCCTGGGAGAGCTGCTGAATGAAAGCTCATCAGAAGATACTCACGAAGTTCATGGTGCTGGTGGTGGCGACGGTGATGTGCGGATTGCCGGAGTTGGCGCAAGCACAGCAGGCCGGCCGGCAGTCGCAGAGCGGTACAACCTTTGATCCCTCGCAGGGCCCGCTGCAACCGGTGCCGGCGCAGAACCAGCCGGGCGAAATCGCGGCGCCGCAAGGCCCGGAGAGCTCGACCGAAGAGCTGCCCGCAGCGCCCGCCCCGCAGCAGAGGTCCGAACAGTTCCAGCAGCCGCTGGGCGCGGCGACCGCCGAAGGCGTGACGACGGTTGGCGGCGCGGCATCGCGTCCGGCAGGCATGGCCATCGCTCCCGATAAGCAGAAGGACCGTCACTCGCTGCTCATCAAGCTGGGCCTGATCGCCGCTGCCGGCATTGCGGTAGGAACGGTTGCCGGCCTGTCGAAGGGCACCTCGGCAAAGCCGAAATAGGGTAGAGCGGCGCTTCAGCGCCGCGTCCGCAGCACTTTTGCATTTGAGCCGGCGTCAGCCGGCGGCACGCTTTCGTTTCCGGGCTGTCTCCTGTGGGCTAAAGCCCACTCCAATTGAAGTGGCACTCGGGACGCGGGCCTGAAGAGACTGTGTCGCAACTGAAAACGATCCTGGGTGGTGGAGCAAGAGAGTCGTACCCGAGCTGAAACAGCCGCGCAGCGGCGGTATGGGGTGAGCCCGGCGCGTAAGCGCCGGGTCAAAGTGGGAGATCAATTGAGCCGCGGCAGCGGCGGTACCGGTTGCGACACAGTCTCTGAAGGCCGGCTCTACCGGGCGCTTTTACGTTCCCAAATGGCATTGACTTTACATCGCCCACGCCTCATCTCCTTCTCCGGCGTCGACGGCTCGGGCAAGAGCACGCAGATCGCGAACCTCATTGACTTCGCCCACGAGCGCGGCCTCACGACGAAGCTGCTCGCCTTCTGGGACGACGTCGTGGTCCTCAGCCGCTACCGCGAAGGCTTCGTGCACAAAGTCTACGGCAGCGAACGCGGCATCGGCGCGCCTGACAAGCCGGTCAACCGCCGCGACAAGAACGTCCGGAAGTGGTATCTCAGCCTCGCGCGTCACGGGCTTTACCTGCTCGACGCGCTGCATCTCGTCCGCGTCATCGCGCGCGCGCGGCGATCGGGCACAGACGTCATCGTCATGGACCGCTACATCTACGACGAGCTGGCCAACCTGCCGCTGGCGAATCCGCTCACGCGGGCTTTCGTGCGGCTGGTGAACGCTCTCGTTCCCAAGCCTGATGTCGCCTACATTCTCGACGCCGATCCCGAAGCCGCCCGCGCCCGCAAGCCCGAGTATCCCGTCGACTTCATGCGTCTGTGCCGCGCCGCGTACCTTCGCCTGGCCGAGATGCTCGGGAACATGACCGTCATCCCACCTCGGCCGCTCGACGAAGCCAAGCGCGAGGTGGAGGCGGCGTTCGTTCGCGCTCTGCCGCCATCGCAGGCCGGCGCCCCGCATTTGGATACCGCCAGCGTTACTTAGGCTCGATGTAACAATTACGTGCTGCCCGCCGTTTCTACTCCGCAACTCTCTAACCTGCAACCGTTACGCTCTGAAAACAGGCGCTTTACCGGCACTTGTTGCACTCGAAGTTTGGCAGCCAACTTGTAACAGCAAGAGATGCCGAGCACGTCGGGGTACTTCTTAGTCTCCTACGATCCTGCTGCTCCGCAGTCATCAGGAGGTGCCTTGTGAACGTTTCAAGGATTTCCCTGTACCTGCGAGACACCACGTTTCGCAGCTTGGATTGGCGGGTCGAGACCGGCATGCTGGCGGGAATCACCCAAGCGACCGACGACATCTGTAAGCGCTATGGGGTCGGACAGACCTCGACCGAACGGGCAGAACATGGAGTCGCGGATCGCGAGAACAAGCCCAGGGGTTTTCTTTTCGGAGGCATTTCATGAGGATCGGATTGCTATTCACGTTGCCGCTGGCCGCAGCACTCATTGTTCCGGCCACCGCGCAACAGACTACTTCGGACACGCCGCAGCCGGCGGCTACTTCCAGCCAGAGCAGCCCGCCTGCCGCGCCGGCCAGCACCACCACCCAGGACGCTAACTCTGACCAGAACCTCTCGGCGCAGCAGCCGCTTCAGCCTGACACGCGTGAAGGTTTCTGGGGAAAGATCAACCCATTCGCCCGCAAGAAGTACGTGCAGAAGCAGCTCAGTCCAATCCGAAATCGCGTGAACGAGCTTGACGACCTGACCGCCGCCAACGCGCGCCAGATCAAGGACGTCGACGCGCGCGCGCAGGAAGGCATCCGCCAGGCGGACGCCAAGGCGACGCAGGCTGACCAGCACGCCGTCGACGCGGGCAACCGCGCGCAGCAGGCGAACCAGACGGCGACGCAGGCCAGCAATCGCCTGAACACCGTCGAGCAGGTAGTCGGCAACATCGACCAGTACCAGCCTGCGAACCAGACCGAGATCCGTTATCGCGCCGGCCAGACCGCGCTCAGCGCCAAAGCCAAAGAGGCGCTCGACGACATGACCGCAAACCTGAAGGACCAGAAGGGCTACATCATCGAGGTGCAGGGCTTCTCGGCTTCGGCAGGCTCGAGCGGAGTGCAGAGTTCGCAGGCGATGGCGAACTCGGTGGTGCGCTACCTGGTAGAGAAGAACCAGGTCCCTGTTTACCGCATCTTCGTGATGGGTATGGGGCACGCTAAACTGCCCGCGTCGGAATCGGAAGAGGGCACGGCCAGCCGCGCCCACGGCAATCGCGTGGAAATCAGTCTGCTGAAGAACAACGTCGACCAGCTCGGGTCGGCGCAGCCGAACACGGTGAGCACGAACATGGGCGGCCAGCAGCCGAGCTACAACACGCGTTCCTATGCGACGCCTGCGGGATCGCAGCGCAACGATGGCATGAATAACGCGCCGGGCAACACCACGCCGCAGCAGTAAGTGATTTGCGACGATTCAAGCGGAGCGAACCCAACGCCAAAACCCCTCGCGCAAGCGAGGGATTTTGCTTTTACCTAGAAGCTGGTTACCCAAAATGTTCTACGTAGAACAATTTTCACTCGGCCTCCAGTAAGTAATTGTGGATCATTGGCTTAGTCTAGCCTTAAGACCTTGGTGGGGTAACAAGGCTCAAGTCGGTCTCCCGCGGCAGAAAACCCGGGCGGCCTCGGCTGCAAGAACGGACGCGGGTCGGATGCCGGAGAACAACCTTTTCTCCAGCGAAGGGAAAAAGTGAAAAGTGCGCATGACTCCGCCGCCTAGCACTTCTCGATAAGCAGATAAGCATTAGAGGAAATTCCCACCACAACTGGCTGCAGGTTTAAACTTAAGTGCTATATTGATTGTCACTATTTGGCGATTTACATTCCGTCACTTATAGTGCAATAGTGTGCTCAACGTTAGTGCCCCACATCCTGGATTCTCCGACGGTTGGTAGGAACAATCGCAGTCGGAGGCATTTTTATGCGCACCGCCACTTCGTCCGAGACAGACACACCTCTGTCTCGGAGAAAAAAACCCATCCGGCGTACCAGTTCACTGCTGTCACATAACGCGCACGGCCAGAGCATGATCGAGACCGCCCTGGTCATGCCGCTGCTGTTTGTCATGGTGCTCAACGCCGTCAATTTTGGTTACATGTTCTACGTCTACCTGAACATGGCGGCGGCGCCTCGCCAGGCGGTGGAGTATTCCATCCAGGGGACGCACACCGTCCAGCAAGCCCCACCCACTTCCAGCAATGTTAAGTCTCTGGTTACAGACAGCTTCTCAGGAGTACCCGGCTCCAGCAATGCGCTCACCCGCGTCTGCACCATTTCGAACGGACTGAACAACTCGGGGACAAGCAACCAGACACCCGCATGCGTGAATTACGGATCGGGAATCACGAGCTTTCCGGCAGATTCAAACTGCCCAAGCTTGACTATATGTCCCGATCCGGAAGCGCCGACTTTTACCCTTAATCGCGTCGACGTTCAGTACACGGTGACTCCACTGCTAACCGGCGGTCCTTTGAATCTGGTTATGCCGGCTTCGATGACGTTTCATCGCTACATCTACATGCGGGTGCAGTAAAGGGGGCATTCCAGTGCGAAAGAGAAGAAATTTCCTGACCAACGACTCCGGATTGGGGCAAATTGAGTTTGCCCTCTCCATTCTACCTGTGCTCGTTGTGGTGCTCATGACCACGGAGATCGTCTCCGCCGTTCATACCTTTGTCGTGCTCTCGGACGCCGCCAATGAAGGCGTGCGCTACGCCATCGTGCGCAGCGGCGACGACTCGCTTGCGGGCGACACCAAGACTGTGGTCCAGCAGTACGCCGCCCTCTCCCTGCACAATACCTCCAACATCTCGGTCAGTGTGCAGACTCCTGATGGGCAGAAGGTTCCGGGGCGGGTCCAAATCAATGTCAGCTATGCCTACGTGCCCTGGGTCAATTTTATGACGACTCCTCCCACCATGACGGCTTTTGCGGAGGGGAGACTCGTGTATTGAGGTCCATCATGTCTCGTGCAAAATCAAAACAAGGCGGTGAATCCGGCCAGATCACGATCCTGGTAACGATGATACTGTCCGTGTTCCTGCTTTCATTCATAGCGCTGGCCACCGATTACGCCACTTTCTGGTTCACCAGACAGGCCGTGCAAGGGGCTGCCGATGCCAGTTGTCAAGCGGCCGCCATGGACCTGCTGTATTACGCCCAGGGAAGCGAGACGGCAAACATGAATTTCACGCCCTCGCAGGGCACAACGATAAGCTGCGCTACCTCCAGCAGCGCGGCCCCGTGCATCATCGCCAAGTACAACGGCTTCGATGGAACCAAGGCCGGAAACACCGTGCAGATGTCTTTCCCCTCCAGTGTCGCCGGCGTCACCGACCCGACGGGCGTAGGCGTACCCTTCGTGCAGATGGACGTTACCACCAGCCACCCGACCTATTTCTCCCGCTTGGTGACCGGGAAAGCGACGGTGCCCATTCACGCAAAAGCCGTATGCGGAGTGGTCACCCAAATGGCAGGCGGCGGACTCATCCTGCTGAATCCCACCGTTTCCGGATCCTATCTGACCTCGGGCAACACGAGCCTGAAGGTTATCGGTGGCGGAGGCATTGGGGTTCAGGTGAATTCCAACTCCACCTCGGCGGCGCTGGTCAGCGGCTCGCCCACCGAGGACCTGAGCAAAGGTGGGCCGAATTTCACCGGCTCAGATTTTGGGCTGACCGGCGGGCCATCGTCCTCCATCACCGGATTTAACGGAGGCACGACAGGCGCCTGGCTTCCGGGTGATACACGGGCCGCCGACCCCTACGCTTCAACGCCCGTTCCTGCCAGTGTGAAGTCCATTCACCCGACAAATGGAACTCTCGGGACCTTGGTCAGCTATGGCACCGATGGTTGCCCCGATCACACCGCTCAGTGCCTCGAGTTTTGGCCGGGATACTATGGCACCGGCATTGTGCTCTCCGGTTACACCACGGTTATCTTCAACCCGGGAATTTATTACATGGATGGTTCCATCACGATCAGTGGCGGGGTCACGCTGCGCATGGCGAAACCTGCGGGCGGTAAGCAGACCGATGGCCTCATGTTTTATTTCCATAGCGGCTCCGTCAACATGTCCGGAGGGGTCAGCCCGCACCTGGTCGATTCCGTTCCTTCGACGGCCATGAGCTGCGATGGCAGCGCGCCACCGGCAAATTTCGGCATTCCGACCGCCATCACCGGGCATGTGCTCATGGCACAGTGTGTCGCCAACGGCACCTACTACGATTCGGGTGGGGACACGACCGATGCGGTTGGTTCCGTGCGAGGGTTGGTCTTTTACGGCGACCACGCGAACACTACTTCTCCAGCGCTGAGCGGGTCGAGTGGCATCTCGTTCGCCGGCAACATGTATTTTCATTCCACCGCGTATGCCATACATATGGCCATGAGCGGAACCTCGAGCACACAGGCCTACTGGGGCAGCATTGTTACCGATTCGGTGGCTCTAAGCGGAGGCTCGACCATTCCGGTTCTGAACAGTACGTTGTCGCTGCCCAACAATAACGTCGCGATGTTTCAATAGCAGTGCAGCGGGGAGCTGGCAGATCGCAGGCTGCCGCCCTTCGTTTGAGGATTTACTTCCTGGGCCCACGTACTAGAAAGGTGGAGGAAACAAGCGTCACCCTTACCCATCTCGGGGTCCCCCTCCAGCATCTGGTTTTCTTCAATGGGTCCCGTTCATGGCGTGTATATGATCGATTGTCAGAGTCGTCATGTTGTTTTGGAAGCGCTGTAGGGATTGCGCCTGATTAAACGATTTTTGCAGTTGATCTGCCGGCGCAGCCGAGGAGACGCTGGCAGAAGAGTAGCCGAGCGCCCGACCCAGATCAATTCCTCCCGCGGCCAAACTTTGGACATAGCCGACGCCGGCCTGCAAGCGTGGATCGCTATCGGTGACGGCGGGAGGAATAATGAGCACCACCATTTGCTGCCAACCTGCTGCCGGGTAGCTGTAGAACGCGGCGAGCGATATCTGCCCCTGCCTTTGAATTTTCACCACGCGAATCAGCATCTGTCCCTGGTGCATGACATTCGTAGCGGCCACGGGCACGCCCCCGGACCGGGAACGCGCAACGCTCTCGATCGCGAACCAGGTCTCAACCTGTGCCGGTACCGACTTCGGAGGCAGCAAAAGGAGCACCGGCCCCGGCGACCCCGCAGCGGAGGGAGAGTCTAGACGGACGGCACCCGGGATCGGTTGCACGCTCCAGCCCGGCGGCGGCTGGACTTGGGCGCTGGCGCCTATTGCCAACATCACGACTACGCCGATCAATTTCAGATAGGGGGACCTCGCGAGGACGATTTGCAAAAGCATTGTGGTACCTCCATTCGAGCCGCTCCGAAACGACCGGGCTCTTTAGTACTCGACATCAGCCGCAGGAGCCAGGTAGTCGCGTTTCTGGTAGGCCGTATGATCTCTGACACCCGAGCGCCAGATAGTGGTTCTGTGCGCTCGTCGTCCTGGATCGGCTCCGTCGCAGTTCGTGAGTTTGAGGCGTAGTCTGCTGATTGGCATCATAGCCCACTGGTCAATACTCTGAGCAGCTCGCCTTCCACAACACGCAAGAGCCAGTCCGAACACGATTGTCCTGCATGTTCTCTGTTTTCACAAACTGGGCGCGGCGCCGACTGGACGTGGCAGTCCTTAACCGTAGCCAAACAGTAGCTGGCGCTATCTGTTCGGATAGGATGAGGATGTTGCGGCGTCCATCTCTCTACTATGAAGCTAGGCGGACGGGTGGCCCACCCTACCATTCCGGGGTGCCCCATCCGAGCTTCGTTTGCTCGGGTGGGGCTTTTCCTACTTGTCGCCCAAGCTGACCGGACTCCTCGCCAGAGAAACCATAGCACCGGCGGGTCTGTCCAGCGCCAGTTCGAACAATCGTTTTTCGCGGAATCCGTGGAGCAGCGGCTGCCGCTTGTAACAACTGAAAGGTAATGAAGTGAAGATTGCGGGTCTGCTGATATCGCTTCAGTCCCCAAGGCATAAGCTCGGCGACACCCCGCGGCACGACGCGTTGTCTGTGACCGACCCCCTGATTCAACTCCAGGCGAAAAGCCCGACCCGAGCAAACGATGCTCGGATGGGGCACCCACTTTCTTTTTCTCCTTTGTGCCGCAATAATTCGGTTGACTTTCCCGAGAATCGGGTTATCTTGCTACCACTGCTGCCGCTCCCTCTTGCTCCCATCAGGCGGCGCTCGCTGGCTTATTAGCTTGCCTAATCGCTCCCGACAATCCAGGTCATTTCCGTTCCTTTTAAGAAGGAGAGGCCATGAACAAGCTCATCGTCGTAAGTCTATTGGTGTTGGCTTGCTCTCCCGCGCTCCACGCGCAAAACTCCGATGCGCCGAAGATCCAATGGCAGGCAGGCCCTGGGGTCGGAGACCTCGGGGATGTCGCCAGCATCAACGTCCCCAAAGGTTACTTGTTCACGGGCAAGAAGGGCGCGCAAACTCTGCTTCAGTTGACACACAATCTGCCGGACGGCAATGAATTAGGCGCCGTGGTCCCCGCCAGCGAGGACCAGAACTGGTTCATCATCTTCGAATTTGACGATATCGGGTACGTCAAAGACGAGGAGAAGGACAAACTCGACTCGGCTGCACTGCTGGAAACCATAAGAAAAGCAACGGACGAACAGAACGAGACCCGCAAACAGAAAGGCTGGACCGCCTTCCATGTGGTCGGCTGGCAAACGCCGCCTTTTTATGATGAGCAGACGCATAATCTAACGTGGGCCATCAAAGGGCAATCCGATGCAGGGCACACGTCCATCAATCGCTCGGTGCGCCTGCTGGGCAGGCGCGGCGTGATCAGGGCCGACCTGGTACTGGAGCCGGAGGCGTACGCGAGCACCGTTCCCAGCTTCAACAGCCTTTTGGGCGGCTTCGTTTTTCGGACCGGCAACCGCTACGCCGATTTCGTGCGCGGCGACAAAGTTGCCGAGTACGGCCTGTCCGCACTGATCCTGGGCGGAGCAGGAGCCGTTGCCGTGAAGAGTGGACTCTTGGGGCAGATCGGGAAAGGTATCCTGGTCGTATTCCTCGCGCTCAAGAAACTGCTCATCGTTGTATTTGCTGCCCTTGCGGCTGGCTTTAAGAAACTCTGGAACTGGATCACGGGCCGCAAGCAGGAAGCCGCAGCCGCTGAACCTGCACAAACTGAGTCGGCGCCGCCCGCCCCGGTCGCGCAGCAAAGCAGCGTGGCCGAGCCGGATGATCGGGCGTCTTCGCAAGCGGCAGGATGACTTACCTCGGCCTATTTTTCCTGGCGTACCTGGCCATATACCTGTGCGGGTGTACCTGTTCCGTGGCGCAGGATGTTTCCGTGCTGCGCATCACCGCATTCGGCGCAAGGCGGGCCGCTCCCATCCTGGTGCTATCGGGCCTGAAGAAGACCATCTACTTTGGCTCGTGGCTGCCGGGGGCGTCGGGCATCGCAATCTGCCATGCGGACCCGGCTGTTCAGCCGCTCCAACCGGGCCGCGCCGGGCTTCTGCTGAATACCGACAGGGCAGCCAGAGTGTGGGCGCTCTACCGCCGCCATACCACTCTCCTGGTGTTTGCCTGTCAGCTCCAGGCGATCGTAGTCTTCGCATTGGCGCCGCTGGTAGCGTACACGATCACGCCGTACGCGTTGGTGTTCCTGTTTCCCGTTTGGCTGTTTCTGCACGTTGTCATTGTCTCCAGCTTCATCAGGCTGACTCGCCACAGGACGCTTCGTCCGGCCACTCGCGCGGAAGACATTGCCACCCTGATGCTCTCCCCGCCTCTCGCCTTACGGGCAAGCGCCGTGATCCTCCGCGAACTGTTCTCCAAATGCCACTGGCTGGCGGTAGTCAACGTGGTCTGCACTACGGATGATGCTCTCCGGCTGAGCGCCCAATATCTCCGGGATCTCGAATATCCCACTGCCGCGGAGCAGGAACTCTGCGACTCGGCTGCGCAGCAGGCCGAGGCGTGGAAAATCGCCGTCCGTAGTTTCCTTGCGAGCCGCTATGACACCTCGGCGATATGGCCCGTCAAACCGGCGACCCATGGAGCCGAGCACTACTGCCCGCGCTGCGGAACGCAATTTACGACGGCCGTTGCGATGTGTGACCAGTGCGGCATCAAGCTACTGAGCTTCCAGAAGGGTGCAGGCATGGGCGTAGGCGCCCCGAATTGATCCCGACCCGACTGGACACCCACTGGAGGTAGGGTTTTCGCCTTGGGGGTGTGGTCTGGCAAGGTCATTTCGCCGCGTTCCGTATCGCAAGAAAAAAGCCCCTCTTGCGAGGGGCGTAGAGTTCAGGAAGAAAAGAGGGGTTGAGATACGACGGAGGATCGAAACTCTGTTACGCGGGCCCGAGGACCCGCATTTACCTACTTCGCCAGCAGCTCGCGCAGGCGCAGGCGGGCCTGGTGTACGCCGCGCCGCGACTCCTCTTCGGTAGCGCCCAGCAGGCGCGCGATGCGAGCGTGGTCGTAGCCTTCCACATCGTGCAGCAGGAACATCAGTTTCTCGGTATCGGGCAACTGAATGACCGCGCGTTCTAACTCGACGCGCAGAACATTGCCGCGCACATTCAATACCCGCTCGCAAGGCGAGCAATTCAGGGTGAGCGTGCCCAGATCGAAACAGGTGTGCAGCTCGTTCACCAGGGCGCGATCGATATCGTCCGCGGTGGGCCCTTCACTCGCGGCAAAGGCGCGGCAAAACGCCTGCTTCATCAACTGTTCGGCCGCGAGCTCGTTGTCGGACATCCAGAAGGCCAGGGAATAAACCCGGTGCCGGTTCTGCTCGTAGATTTCGCGAGCGCGTTCCACCCTGCTCTGGGACAGGACAGCGGGAAGATACGAAGCGAGGCCGAGCTTTATCGAATCACCGGTACTGAGGCTCATAACATCTCCTTGGGGGAACTTGGGATTCGCTGGCGGGGTCTGCTCTCATCAGCGACACCTTAGTACTAAGCAATTGATCTGCCCAACTTCCCGCATTTTGCGAACTGCTGTTCCGAAAGTTTCCAAGTGCTTGAAAAGTAACGCAAGAGTCGAGGCAACGCGGAGGGCTTAGTTGTCGTCGCGAGCGGCTGGCGGAGAGCGTGAGCCAGCCGGGAGGGATTTACTTGGTGCGCCGATGCCGCATGTGAGCATCGCGCTACCACATGCAAATCGCGGCCTGATGTAGTTTTTTCCGCTGGCGCCGAAGTTATGACTGAGGCGAAACGTGCTGCCGAACCTAAGGCCCTCGGCAATGCTGAAGCAGTGGCTACATCTGCCTTGGGCCCTATTTCCGATGCGCGTCGGTGATTTCCGAGACTCGCTTGCCCTTGCGAGTAAAATCGTGGAGAATTCCACGACACTGTTCGGGCAAGTCGGGGCTCACCGAAACATGGCCGACCAACGCATCATCGTGGTAGATGACGAGACTGCCGTACGCGATACCGTCTGCTCCATTCTTTCGCAAGCTGGATACGACTGCCTGCCGGTCAACTCGGGCCGGGAGGCGCTCGCGCTGTTGCGCTCCAACGACAGCGTCTCGATTGTGCTTTCCGACCTGATTATGGAAGGCATGGACGGGTTGACTCTGCTGGCGCGCATGAAGCAGGAGCACCCGGAGATTCCGGTGGTGATGGTGACGGCGGTGCACGATATTTCCGTGGCACTGGCCGCCATCCGCAACGGCGCTTACGACTACCTGCTGAAGCCGTTCGAACGGGAGCAGTTGCTGGCCATGGTGCGCCGCGCGCTGGAGACCCGCCGGCTGCGGCTGGAGAACGTGGCCTATCAGACCAAGCTGGAGTCGCTGGTCTCAGGCCGTACCGAGATGCTGCGCAAGGCGCTGTCCGACCTGGAGCGCTCCTACGACATCACGCTGGAGGCGCTGGGCGACGCGCTCGACCTGAAGGACGCGGAGACCGAAGGCCACTCCAAGCGGGTGACTGCCTTCACCATCGCCATCGCCCGTGCCATGGAGCTGCCGCAGGAGCGGGTGCGCATCATTGCGCGCGGCGCCTTCCTGCATGACATCGGCAAGATGGCCATCCCGGACAAGATCCTGAGCAAGCCGGGACGGCTCGATGCGGAAGAGCAGGCGACCATGCGCGAGCACGCCTACCTGGGATATCAGATCGTGCGGAAGATACCGTTCCTTCAGGAAGCCGCCGAAATCGTGTATTCGCACCAGGAGCGCTACGATGGCAGCGGCTATCCCCGCGGACTGCGCGGCGACCAGATTCCGCTGGGGGCGCGCATATTCGCCGTGGCCGACACGTTTGACGCCATGACCTCCGACCGTCCGTATCGCGCGGCGCAGTCCATCGCCTCGGGACGCCGCGAGATTGAGCGCAACTCCGGCAAGCAGTTCGATCCCGAGGTGGTGAAGGTATTTCTGGGACTGCCCGAACGCATCTGGCAGGAATTACGAACGGAGATCGAGGCCCAAAGCACGCAGCGGCGTTTTGGAATGGCGCACGGCCGTGCGGCGCTACATCGCAGCGGCAACTGAGCGCACAATTTCCAATTGCGAGGAACCCGAATGAGCGCAGTGTTGTCCGACGCTGAGGTCCGCCAGAGTTTGCAGCAGCTTCCCGGCTGGAAGCAGAACGGCAAGGCCATCGAGCGCGTCTTCCAGTTCGAGAACTTCGTGAGGGCGATGGAGTTTGTGAACCAGATCGCGGAAGCCGCCGAGGCCATCAATCACCACCCCGACATCCTGATCAACTACAACAAGGTGACGCTCACCCTGGTGTCGCACGATTCCGGCGGCGTCACCCAGCGCGACATTCGGATGGCCGGCCGGATCAACGAGCTGTCTCTCGCCTGAGGGCTACTGCGCTTTCTTAAAAACCGAAACGAAGTCGGACTTGCCATTGGGGCCTTGGATGGTGCCCTTCAGCGTCAGGGTCTTGCCATCGTGCGCGACTATGCCGCTGCCGGTTTCGAAGACGGCGCCGGTTTTGTCCTTGATCGTCCAGGTCACATTGCCTCTCGGCGCACGAGTATAGGCGACGGTCATGCCAGGTTCGTCGCTCACCAGCGGATGATACTGGCCGTCGATGGGGCCGTCGTAGGATTCCGTGTAGCTCTTCCCATCGGCAGTCGTGCCCTTCAGACTCCACGCCACGGCATCCCGTGTGTCGGTGGTAATGGTCATCTCTTCCGACTTCGGCGCCGGCATGGAGCCGAAGGAGGATTTCTTAAGGTCGAGATTCCAGCTGCCGAGCGCATTTGTGGCGCGCGCGAATGCGGCGACCGCACCAAAGCTCAACAGCAGCGACGCGACGAGTGTGGGGACAAGAATCTTCCTGCTCATGGATCACCTTTTCAGTTGAGGTGTGCGCATCGTGACACCCTCATTCCGACTTGTCAAACAGTGGGCGTTCAACCTCGGCTATCTTGAGAAATGCCAAATGTGTGGGGCGCGCCTGGCAAAATCGGTTACCACGAAGAAAGAGGGCAAAGCGATAACGCTCGCTATCCATCGCGGGAGTCCGCGCCGAGTAAAAAGCTGGTGTACGCAAATGCAATCGGAGACTGCCATGCTTACTAGCGCGATGAGAAGAACGCGACGATAGTCTTGGCTTGCGAGATCAATGTTCTCGTAAAACAGCGAGATGAGCATCATCAACGCTGCGAGGGCCAATAGATAATTGCCAATGACTTGGTCTTTACGCATACGTTCGTTTCGCGATCTCCTTTGCATTACGAAATACCTGCTCGAACATTGCCGCTGTCAGCTTGCCGGTGGCCGTGTTCTGGTTCGAAGGATGATACGACGCCAGCAGCACGACGCCGTTCGGCATCGCATACTGCGCGGCATGAGCGAAGGGGTAGGCGCTTCTTCGGGCCAGCGCGCCGTTGCGCTTCAGGTAATTGAGATAGGCATCGAAGCCGATCTTCCCTAGCGCAACCACCACCTTCACGTCCTTCAATGCGGCGAGCTCGCGGTCGAGGTAGCTGGAGCAGTTTGCCAGCTCCGACGGAAGCGGCTTGTTGTCCGGGGGCGCGCAGCGCACCGCGGCGGTGATGTAGCAGTCGATGAGGCGCAGGCCGTCGTCGCGGCTATCGGCCTTGGGTTGCGAGGCGAAGCCCACCTTGTACAGGATGGGATACATGAATTTGCCTGAAGCGTCGCCAGTGAAAGGGCGCCCGGTGCGGTTGGAGCCGTGGGCGCCGGGCGCGAGTCCCAGGATGAGCACGCGGGCGTGCGGGTCGCCGAAGCCGGGTACGGGACGCGCCCAGTATTCATGCTCGCGATAGGCGCGGCGTTTCTCGCGTCCTACTTGCTCGCGGTAGGCAACGAGTCGGGGACAGCGCGTGCAGTTCACAACTTCCCGATGAAGGATGGCCAGGGCGCTGGGCATTGCATTCCATTCTAAGTTTTTGAACATGGCGGCGGCCACCTTCATGTTGCCATCGCTGTGGTGTACCCTGAGGGTGAAAATTTCTTCTTGTGGGTAGCGTTCGTGTTCTCCAGTCGCCGCATCATGCCAGCCCTGTTGTTCTTGTTATGCGCAAGCGGTCTTGTACTCGCGCAATTTCCCATCAGCACCCAAAAGCCGGTGGAGGATGAGACGCCCGTGCAAGTGCGCTCGCTTGTGGCCAAGTATTGCCGCCTGGACTATGAGGGTGGCCGGCTCGATCCCGGCGCGTGGTCGAAGTTTGCACCGATTGTGTGGTGGAAGGAAGCGCCGAAGTATTCGCAGATCGACGTGGTTGCGCGCTACGCAGTCGATACCGAGGCGGTCGCACACGGCGGCAAGTTCGCGGTCAGCGTGCAATATCGGCTGTTAGGGACCTACGACCTGGCTAACGGGTATTTACCCGAGCCGGCGGGTTCCATGCAAAAAGTGGATTTCCTCGTGACCCCGGAGAACACCGAAGTTCGCATTGCCGATGCGGAGAACACGTTTCCGCATCCTTCGCGCGCCGCCATGCTGAAGTGGCTGGACGAGCAATTGGCGTCCACCCAGGACGCGGCCACCAAAGACCGCCTGCAAAGAGCGGTGACGCTGCTGAGCGCGCAATCGGCGTCGCCATTTGTGAAGTAGGGCGGAGCGTGCTCGCGTCGACCGGGCAGAGCGGCTTCAGGCCCGCGTCTCAGGTAAATCAAAATCGAATGTTCACTGCGGCTGCTGGACGCGGACCTGAGATCCCGCTCTACCTGGACACCGCAAAACAAAGCCGCCCTATCCTGCCGCGACACTTTGGACGGTTGCGTCTTTCGATTCGGGGACTGGCGCCGCTTTTCGTTTGACGTGGATCACCTTCTGCACCTCGGCAATGACGGTGCCTGATTCGTCCTGCACCTCAACGGTGAAGGTGCGGTCGATCTTCTCCTGGGTTTCAAGGGCGTCGCGGATTTCCCGGAGCTGCTCCTCGGTGAGCCGGAACTTCGCGTGCACTAAACCCCGACCCGGCTTGCGAAAGCGGATGCTCGCGGCCTTGTCCCACACGATGTAATCGCGCCCCAGGTTCTCGAGCAGCATCAGCATGAACCATGGATCGGCCATGGAATACAGTGACCCGCCGTAGTGGGTGCCGACATAGTTGCGGTTCCACGTGCGGAGTTTCATCTCCACGTCGATCTCTCTCCAGCCGGGGGCTAGGCGCGTGACGCGAATGCCCGCGCCCAGAAACGGCGGCCAGAGATTCAGCAGTATTCGGAAATGCCGCCGGAAGGCGGTCTGCAACAGCACGGATGGGGCTCCTTCACCATCAGATTTGGTAATCGATCTCGATGATCTCTTGCAGGCGGTCTCCGTCGGTCGGCAGGATTTGCCGCCCTTGCAGCTCACGCACCTCTTCCTTCAGCTTCTTGACTTCGTTGGCGACGGCCGCGAGCGCCTCGGAGAGGGGATCGTTGATCTGCTTGGGGTCGGTGATGACCACGCGCTTGCCGTGGCGCAGCACGATGTGCCCTGGCACGCCTACGACGGTGGAGTTGTCGGGCACATCGCGCAGCACCACCGAGCCGGCGCCCACGCGGGAGTTCTCGCCGATGAGGATGTTGCCCAGCACGCGCGCGCCCGCGCCGATGACGACGTCGTTGCCAATGGTGGGATGGCGCTTGCCATGTTCCTTCCCGGTGCCGCCCAGGGTCACGCCCTGATACAGCGTCACGTCGTCGCCGACGATGGTCGTCTCGCCGATCACCACTGCCATGCCGTGGTCGATGAAGAAGCGCCTGCCAATTTGCGCGCCGGGATGGATTTCTATGCCGGTCAGCAAACGCGCCGCTTGCGAGATCAGCCGCGCCAGGAAGGTCCAATGATGAATCCAGAGCCAGTGATTGAAGCGGTGGATCCAAAGCGCGTGCAGGCCGGAGTAGAGCAGCACGACCTCGAACCGCGACTTGGCCGCGGGATCGCGGTCGAGCACCGCGTCGATGTCTTCGCGCATGCAGGAGAAAAAGCTCACATCGTGACCTCGACCGTCTCCAGCTCCTGGACTTCTTTGCGCAGTTGATCGAACAGCAGACTGGTCAGGTAGCGCTCGCCAAAATCGGGCAGGATCACGACAATCAGCTTGCTTTCGTTTTCGTCGCGACGGGCGACGCGCAACGCTGCCTCGACCGCCGCGCCCGACGAGATGCCCACCAGCAGGCCTTCTTCCCGCGCCAGCCGGCGCGCCATCGCGATGGAGTCTTCGCTCGAGACCTGAACAATTTCGTCAATGAAATCGGTGCGCAGGATGCTGGGCACGAACCCTGCGCCGATACCTTGAATCTTATGCGGGCTGGGCTGTCCGCCGGAAAGTACGGGGCTCTCGGTGGGCTCGACCGCAATGGCCTTGAATTCCGGCTTCTTCGGCTTGATGTATTCGCACACGCCGGTGAGCGTGCCGCCGGTGCCGATGCCGGAGACCAGGATGTCGACGCGGCCATCGGTATCGTGCCAAATCTCCGGCCCGGTGGTTTCGCGATGGATCTTCGGATTAGCCGGGTTGTCGAACTGCTGGAGCATGTAGCCGTTCGAAGTTTGCGCGAGGATCTCGTTGGCCTTCGCGATTGCGCCTTTCATGCCCTTGATGCCGGGCGTGAGCACGATCTCGGCCCCGAAGGCGCGCAACAGCACGCGGCGCTCCAGGCTCATGGTGTCGGGCATGGTGAGGATGAGCCGATAACCCTTCACCGCGGCGACAAACGCCAAGCCGATGCCGGTGTTGCCGCTGGTCGGCTCTATCAGCACAGTCTGGGTCGGGTCGATGCGGCCCGCGCGCTCGGCATCCTCGATCATGCTGACGCCGATGCGGTCCTTCACGCTGTTGCACGGTTCCATGCCCTCCAGCTTGGCGACCACGCTGGCGCGCGCGCCGGCCGTGACTTTGTTCAGCCGGACCAGGGGAGTTTTGCCGATCAGCTCGGTGACGTCGTTGGCTATCTTCATTCGCAGTCCTCAGAAGAGAATCTCACCACAGAGACACAGAGCCACAGAGAAAATCGCGGAAAAGTCGTCCCAGAGGTTCTTGGCTTGCTCCCGAAAAATCCCTTCTTACCTCTATGTCTCTGTGTCTCTGTGGTGAACAGGTCTTTGTTGATGTATCGATGCGGCGGGCGCGCCAGGCGATTCCACCGTCTGACCGGCAAAGTAGCGGGAGTGGCCCAAAGTGGGCTTCGATCCATCCGCTCCTAGCTTCGCGCCCTTCCCATTCGTGGCGGGCCGACGTACAGTTAATGACGATGGAACTGCGTAAAGATCCCATCACGCGCTCCTGGGTCATCTGCGGCGACGAGCCGGAACCCGCGCCTGCGGGCACTTCGCTGTGCCCCTTCTGCCCCGAGTCCGGACTGCCGTTGCAGGTGATCGCAACCTCGGCGACGGTGAACGGTGGGCCGTGGTCGGCGCGCGCGGTCGTGCATCCGCATCCCCTCTATGGCATCGAAGGCGAGCCGGCGCGCTCGGGCAACGGTCTCTACGACAAAATGCACCCGGTGGGCGCGCATGAGGTCATCGTGGAGAACGCGCGCCACGATCGCCAGCTCTGGAATGCCGACGACCGCGAGATCGAAGAGTATCTGGCCTTGTGCGGGCGGCGCATCCAGGACCTGAAGGGCGACGTGCGCTTCAAGTACGTCACCGTGTTCAAGAATTTCGGCAGCATGTCGGGGCAGGAGTTCGACCACCCCACGTCGGAGATCATCGCCACGACCTTCGTCCCGCGGCGCGTGCTGTACGAGCTGCGCGCCTCGCGCGAGCACTATCGCGTGAAAGAGCGCTGCGTGTTCTGCGACATCCTGCACCAGGAGCAGGAGCAGAAGGTGCGCATCGTGGAAGTGCGGGGCGAGTACATGGCGAGCTGCCCCTACGCGCCGCGCGTGCCCTACGAAGTCTGGATTGCGCCGCGCACCCACGATGCTTACTTCGAGCGCACCGCAACGAAATCAGGCGCGATGCGCGACTTTGCCGCGCTGCTCCGCCGCACACTGTTTCGCATCCGCACGATTGCCGACGGCTTCCACCTGGTGCTGCACACCTCGCCGAATACGACCCATCGCTCCGAGACGCTGGGTTTCTGGAAGACCATCGAGGACGACTATCACTGGCACCTGGAGATCATGCCCATCCTCGGCAATAAGGGGAAGTCGTACACCTTCAAGGAGGTGTACTACTCGCCGGTGAGCTCGGAGACGGCGGCGGCGATGCTGCGCGAGCGGCCGCCGGAGTAAAGAGATGCGGCATGCTGTTCAGCCTAGCAGGGCATCGATGTCGCGCTTTCCATGGAAGATGTGGAGGACCAGCACCACATCGTTTTGCTCAATCCGATGCACGATCACATATTGGCCAGTCGTGAATGTTCTTAGACCTGGGCGCAAATCGTGATCCCGCCTGCGGCCGATGTAGGGGTTTTGGGCAAGTGACCAGAGCGTTTCGGTAATGTTGTCGATGACGTGATTGGCCGTTTCAAGGCGGCCGCTGTCGCGAGCAATATACAGCCAATTCTCGGCAAGCTCGGCTTCCGCTTCCGGCGAAAGACGAAACTCGCCCATCAGCGGGAGCGCTCGCGGGTCAGCTTCGCCAGCCCGCGCCGCTTCACGTCTCCAGCAAGATTGTTAGCGTCCTCTCGGCTGGTAACCTTGCGGCCTGCGCCTCGTTGAAGCGAGGCTTCAGACTTGTCCACCGCGGCAAGAATTTCGATGCGCCGTCGCTCGCGTTCCTCCCAGAGCAGCATGGCTTCCCGCACGGCATCCTCTTCGGAACGCAGGCGTCCCGTTTCCATGGCCTCGCGGATAAACGCCCTCTGGTCGTCTGTAAGATGCACTTCCATAGGTGATAGCGTAGGTACTGTGGCCGTGCCTGTCAATCTCACCTTGACGGCGGGTCGACAAGGCGATCGCTGGCGATAATTCCCGGAATACAATTGCCGAGAAATGCCTCCCCGCCGCCTCAAGACCTACACCGGCCAGACCGGCTACGTTTATCAGTACTACTTCGTAGGCAAGCGGCCCGCGCTGCAGGGCGATCCCGACGCGCCCGCGACGGAGTATATCTTCGACGTCACCTCCGACCGTAAGACCACGTTTGCGGTCAGCATCTTCCTACCCCCGCAGGCGCTGGAGGCCTGGGTGACTGCGCGCGGCCGCAGCCTCAGCGAGCCTGAACAGTATGCCGCCGTGAAGCTGCGCCTCATGCAGGGCTTCGACGAGGTCGCCGACATGCTGCATGACGGACGCCGGCTCCGGCTCGATGCCGAGCTGTTGCCGGGTCTGCTGGATTCTATTGGCGTGGACTAGCCCGCAACAAGTTTGGGACGAAAACCACTTTCCCCGCTTCCCTTGGACTACGATTCCAGTCGATAATTAAGCAGCGGGTGAGATGGCCATGTTCGACCTGATGCCTCGAGCACAACGCAAGCGGTGGAAGGCCGCGCTGCTGGGCTCGTTCGCGGGGCATCTGCTTTTGCTGTCGCTGCTGCTGTACCACGCGGCCCCGGCATTCGTAAATCTCTCCGATGTGCAGCTCGGCATGCCGCACTCATACGGCTCGCGCTCCATCATCTATCTCGCGCCGGTTGGGCCGGAGCGCGCGCAGGCGCTGACCGAGCAGCCCAAGCTGGCGCTGCATCGCTCGCCCAAGCCCGCGCAGACGCGCAAGCCCGAGCCTCGCCGCGAGCCCCCGGCCATGACCGCCGAGAACGCGCCTGACGAGACTGCTCGCGGCGGCTCGCCGTTCGGCCGCGTGCCCGGCTCTCCGCTGAGCTTCGACGAGGTGATGCCGGCGTTCCCCGTGGTCTACCCCGACCCGCCGGTCTCGCGCGCCGACCTGCCCGTCGGCGTGCAGGGCGACGTTATCGTGGAAGTCACTATCGATTCGCAAGGCAACGTGGTCGAGACCCGGCTGATTCAGGGCATCGGCTACGGTATCGAGCAGAAGGTGCTCACGGTGCTCCAGCGCTGGCGCTTTCATCCCGCGACGCGCGATGGCGTGACCATCGCCTCGCAGCACATCGTCCACTTCCACTACCCGAGTTAGCGCCTAGCCGACTCTGCACCGCGCAGTGAGGCTGTGCGTCTACTCCTCGCACCAAAACAACGTGATTGGATCGCCTCGGTGGCACGAAGGGCATCAAATCCCCCGACTTTCGTAATGCGATTACGGATTGCATCGAAGGTACCCAGCATAAAAAGGCGAGAAATCAGCACCTCAGTGGCATTGTGTTGAGGATGAAGTTCGCTGACAATGCGTGTGGGAAGTGTTTCTTCCTTGTTTTCAGAAGGACAAGACCCTCAAGTTGGCCGCCTTGTGCAGGGCGGCCGATTTATTTTGTGCTGGTCCCGGCACATTGCGCCGCCAGGCGCCAGCCGCGGCCATGTGACGCAAATCACACCCCCCGGTGACGTGCATACTCGGGCCGCCCTGCCCAGCCGATATACTTAAATCAGCAGAACGGACGGGGGTAGCCGTTCGTGGGGTTTATGCCGCTCATTTGGCTCCGAGTTGCGGTCGCTTGTTACGGCGTGGGATTGCTATATTCCCTGCTGCTCCTGAGCAAACGAGGGAACCTGCTGGCCAAGGTCGTCGAACCTGCCGTCGGCCTGGGGCTCGTCTTCCACTTTGTCTCGCTGGTTGAATCCACGTTGCTGATCGGCCATCTGTCGCTGGCGTCGATCCACTATTCGGAATCGCTGCTGGCGTTTCTGGCCATGGTGGTGTTCTTCGTCTTCTTTGTCGGCTATCGCACCACCTCGCCGGGCATCGTTATCTTCCCCATCGTCTTTCATCCTGACGTTCATCTCGGCGATTGGCCAGAAGCCGGTGACGCATCACCTCGCCGCTGCTGCGCAATGGCTGGATTTTCGTCCACGTCGTGCTGATCTTCACCGGCTATGCCGGGCTGTTCCTGAGCTTCGGCGCCAGCCTGCTATATCTGGCGCAGGAGCGCGCGCTGAAGTCGAAGCGCCAGACCGCACTGCTGACGCTGGCTGCCGCCGCTGCAAACCATCGACGACATTGGCTATCACGCGCTGCTCTTCGGCTTCCCGTTCATGACCTTCGGCATCGTGGCCGGCTCGGTGCTTGCCATCGAGAAGTACGGGCGCGATGTTCTTCGCCGACCCCAAGATCCTGCTGTCGTTCATGATGTGGGCGTGTACATGCTGCTGCTGTACACGCGCTGGAGTTCGGGATGGCGCGGCCGCCGCGCCGCCTTCCTCGCGACCTGCGCCTTCGTGATCGCTATTTGGCGCGTGGGCCGCCAACAACTTCAGCCGGGTGCACAGGTTTTCCCTCATGAACCTCGTCCTCATCGGCGTGAACCACCGGACGGCACCGGTGGAGGTGCGCGAGCGGTTCGCCATCTCCGAGGCGCGCCTGCCCGAGGCGGTGAAGGCGCTGGCGTCGTACCCCGGGGTCGAAGAGGCGATGATCGTCTCCACCTGCAACCGGGTGGAGATCGCTGGCGCGCACGACCGACGGCAATGCCGATCTGCAACGGATGGCTCTCTGCGCCAGCTCTACGGCTTCGATCCCGCAGCCCTATCGCCAGCACCTTTACGAGTATCGCGACGCGCGATGCTGTCGGACATGTCTTTCGCGTGGCCTCCAGCCTGGACTCGATGGTGGTGGGCGAGCCGCAGATTCTCGGGCAGGTGAAAGAGGCTTACGCCACCGCGCGCGCCGTGGGCGCGGTCAACTCGCAGCTTGATGCGCTGCTGACCCGCGCGCTTTGCCGTCGCCAAGCGGGTGCGCAACGAAACCGCGATCGCCACGTCGGCGGTGTCGGTCGCTTCGGTCGCCGTCGAGCTGGCCAAGAAGATCTTCGGCAACCTCGAAGGCAAGAGCGTTTATCCTGGTCGGCGCGGGCAAGATGTGCGAGCTGGCGGCGCGCCATCTGCTCGCGCACGGCGCGACGCAAGATTTACGTTGGCAACCGCACCTATGAGCGCGCGGTCGGCGCTGGCCGAGAAGTTCAACGGCGAGGCCATCCCCTTCGACCGGCTCTACGAAACCGTTCCCCGCGCCGACATCGTCATCAGCTCCACCGGCGCGCCCCACGCCATCTTCCGCAAGGAGCACGGCGAACGGTTCCTGCGCGCGCCGCAAGAACCGTCCCATGTTCTTCATCGACATCGCCGTGCCGCGCGACGTCGATCCGGAGATGAACAAGCTGGACGGCATCTTTGTCTACGACATCGACGACCTGCAGCAGGTGGTCGCGTCGCACATGGCCGACCGCCGCAAGGAGGCCGAGCGCGCCGAGGCCATCGTGCAAGATGGAGGTGGAGAAGTTCCAGGCGCGCCTGCAGACGCTCGACGTGGTGCCGACCATCGTCTCGTTGCAGGAGCACCTCGAGACCGTGCGCCAAGCCGAAATCGACCGCGTGCGCGGGCGGCTGGGCACGCTCACTCCCGAGCAGGAGATGGCCGTCGAGGCGCTTCACCCGCGGCATCATCAACAAGATCATGCACACGCCCATCACTGCTTTGAAGAGTGCGGCGCGCGAATCGTCGGAGGTCACGACCGTCGTCGACCTGGTCCGCAAGCTGTTTGAATTGCGCGACGCGGCAAGCCCACCCTCGTTCGCGAGCAGGACGAGTCCAAAGTTGCCGTTGGCGGCAAGCGCGGAGCACGGAACTGATGGCCCACCTTCGCATCGGTTCTCGCGGGTCGCAACTGGCGCTTTGGCAGGCCAACCACATCTCTGCCCTGCTCGCGCGAGCGCGGCCACGAAGTCGAGATCGAGATCATCAAGACCACGGGCGACAAGATCACCGACGTCGCCCTCGCGCAGGTCGGCACCAAGGGCATGTTCACCAAGGAGATCGAAGAGGCGCTGGCCGAAGGACGCGTCGATCTCGCCGTGCACAGCCTGAAGGACCTGCCCACCGAGTTGCCGCCGGGATTTGAGCTGGTGGCGATCACCACGCGCGTGAATCCGCGCGATGTATTTCTCTCCGTCAAGTACGAGAGCGTGCAGTCGCTGCCCAAGGGCGCACGCGTGGGAACCAGCAGCCTGCGCCGCCAGGCACAGCTCAAAGTCGCACGGCCGGACCTTGTCATTGATCCGCTGCGCGGCAACGTCGATACCCGCGTCCGCAAGCTGGAGCAGGGCGACTACGACGCGATCATCCTTGCTGCTGCGGGGCTGACGCGGCTCGGCAAGACCGAACTGGTGAAGGAAGTGCTCTCGGAAGAATTCATGTGCCCCGCCGCCGGACAAGGCGCGCTGGGCATCGAGATTCGCGAGGGCGACACCGAGATGCGCAAGCATCTCGCATTCCTCGACGACGCGGTAGCGCGAGCGGCCACCACATGCGAGCGCGCCGTGCTCAACAAGCTCGGCGGCGGCTGCCAAGTCCCGATCGGCGCATTCGCGGAGTCGAGCGAAGGCAAGTTACAGCTCACCGCGATTGTCGCCCAGCCGGACGGTTCGACCATCCTGCGCGAGACGCAAACGGGCAACGATCCTATCGCGCTCGGCGAGAAGGTGGGCGAAGCGCTGCTACAGCGCGGAGCGAACCAAATTCTGGAATCCGTCTACGGCGCCAAAGCCGCCGCACCTCAGCAACCGTAGTTCGCATGCGAAGAACAGCCTGGCGCGCTCTTTATCCGCCATCCAGCGTTCTTTCAGAAAAATTCAAGCTCCGCTTCAGGACTCTCTGACCCGATCAACCGTACTCTCTCTCTACCTCGGGGCGGCAACGCTGCCCCCGCGGAGGAGGAGAGAAATGCAGAAGAGAGTCGCAGTTTTCATCTATGGAGTCGCCTGCTATGGTGTCTTCTTTGCCACCTACCTGTATGCCGTCGGATTTATCGGCAACCTGATGGTTCCCAAAACATTGGATTCGCCGCGCAAATGCGGTTCTTGTACGCGCTCGGGATCGACATGCTGCTGCTGGGGATCTTCGCGGTGCAACACAGTGTGATGGCCCGGCCTTGGTTCAAGCGAGCCTGGACGCGAGTGGTTCCGGAGCCGGCAGAGCGCAGCACGTATGTCCTGCTTTCAAGCCTCGCCTTGATTGCCCTGTTCGCTTTCTGGCAGCCGCTGGGCGGAACGGTATGGAACATCGAGAATCCGACGGCCCGGCTGCTTATGTACCTGTTATTCGGCCTGGGCTTTGCCATTGTGCTGATCTCCACCTTCCTGATCAACCATTTTGATCTATTCGGCTTGCGGCAGGTGTGGCTATACCTCATCGGCAGGCCGTACACGCAACTGAGCTTCGGCACACCGCTGTTCTACAAGTACGTCCGGCATCCTCTTTACGTCGGATGGCTGATGGCCTTCTGGTTTACACCGACCATGACGGGCGCACATCTGTTGTTCGCAATCATGACAACCGCTTACATGCTGGCGGCAATTCGGTGGGAAGAGCGCGATCTGGTGGAACTGCATGGCGAAAAGTACACCCGCTATCGCGAGAAGGTTCCGATGTTGATACCCACCGTATTTTCCCAGCCAGAAGAACGCCCGGAAGTGCGGGAGCCTGCGGCTTAGCTAGACGGGTAGGAGGTGCGACATGTCACCTGTAATGGCAATCGTTCGCGACAGTCCGAGGTTCGACATGCTGCGTAACCATTCGATGGGGGCGGTCGAGCGCTCCGCCCCACTAACTTGCTGCTGTGGGTGGATGGACTTCGGTCTGCCGGTTGGGCCAGCCGAGGAAGCCGGAGACCTCGTCGACGAACGTCTGCCAGGCCGGCTCGCCGGGGACGACCTCGTGGCTGCGACTGGAGAGTTCCACGAATCGTGCGCCACGGATTCGCGAGGCAATCAGGCGTCCTTCGCTCGCCGGAACGACTGCCTCATCGCGGGAATGGATGACGAGGGTAGGGCAGCAGACCCTGGGTAGGAGGTCGGTGATGTCAATCTTGGGGAATTCGGCCATCATGCGGGCGGCATTCTCCGGAGAAGAGGTGATGCGCTGAAACTCGTTCATCCATTCCATCTCTTCAGGACTCGCGTCGGGACGGAAAAGTGTGGTCCACAGTTGACGAAAGGCAGGATTGTCGCGACCCCAGCCGAGGCGGATCAGCGTCAGCATGGCATTGAACTGCTCGGTCTTCATCGTGCCGGGAGGTGGCCATCCACGGGCGAACGTCCCAACAAGAATGAGTTTGGTAACGCGCTCGGGATGACGAGCCGCATACGCCGCGCCAATAGGGCCTCCCTGACAACTGCCCACCAGCGCAAATCGATCGAAGCCGACAGCATCGATGAGCTCTTCGAAATCGCTCAGGGAGCGCTCGAAAGAAAAATCATCGACATTCCAGTCGGAGAGGCCGCTGCCGCGCTGGTCATAACGAAGCAACATGTTGTGGCGCATAATCTGCGAGAACCAGAGGCGGCGAAATGGGTTCTTCCATTCAAAGTCGAGGTGATTCAGCCAATCGATGGCGCGCACCAGCGGAGGCCCGCTGCCACCGATGGTGTAGGCGATTCGCACGCCGTCGCTGGTGGTGAAGCTTTGAATTTCCTGCTCGAGCGGTGATTCGTTTTCCGGTAATGACTCCAAGCGAGGCAACCTGGAGTTAGAAGATAACTGCTGCACTTCGGCAACAAAGCGATATCCCTGGCGCGGGACAGTCTCGATGAACCGCTGGCCGTTAGCCCCGTCCTGTAAAGCGCGGCGTAGCTTGGAAATATTGTGATCCAGATTGTTGTCTTCGACGACGCTGTCTGGCCAGAGCCGTTGCATCAGTTCTTCTTTGCGCAGCAGACGGCCATGATTTTCGACAAGGATGCACAGCGTGTCGAAGAGCTTGGCGCGCAGCGGAATGAGCTCGCCCGACCGCACCAGGCGGCGTTCTGCCACATCCAAGTGAAACGGCTCGAAATGAAAGACCATAGCCGTGGCCTTCATGAATCGCTGACAGTCCCAATATTTGGCCGGAATGGACGATCCCCACTGGGCCGATTATATCGTGGCCTGGGGCCGCGAGCCGGAGAGGCCGACTCGGTGAAGGGGAACCAGTTCTAACCAGCTTCCAGATGGTCGGCAATTCGGAAACGGCGGCGCTCGGTGTCAATTCGTGTTTAAATCGCCGTATGGCAAGTGATCCCAGCCGCGTGCCCCGGAATCTCCGAGGCGTTCGAGACTCGGGAATTCCTTCGCTCTTCACTTCGGTACAAGCTGAGCATCACTCCACTCCCAAAGCGTGACTAAGAAATAGTCGAGAACCGTCAAATATTTGTGAACAACTCAGGTGATTCCACAGGAATCAATGGTCCCAGGTCTCGAACCCGCGAGACCTGGGGCACCCGGCGATGCCTCTCCAAAGGAGTGAAGAGTCGGCGTGGGGAATTGATCAGGATTCAGCGTAGACTACGAGGCCTGAGGCCCTCCCGGACGAGAACCGTCGAGGAGAGAAGGTAGTATGAGTGAAAGCAAGCAGACCCTGAAGCAAAAGGCCGCTCACGAGGTGAGAGAGTATCTCGTGATGTCGGGCTATCTCTTTGTGGTGTTCTCGCTCTTCGTGGTCTATAAGTCGGTGATTCTGGCCGAACATCACATTAGCTTCGCGCTGCATGGATTCGCCCTGCTCAACGCCTTGGCGCTCGCGAAGGTCATGCTCGTCGCACAGGAGCTGCGTTTGGGCGAACAACTCCGCGACGCACCCCTGATTTATCCGGCACTTCTCAAGGCTCTCGTGTTCACCACCGTGCTGGCCGGTTTCAAGATTGCCGAAGATGCTATGGTCGGCATGCTTCACGGCAAGACCTTTCACGAAAGCCTCGCAGCTCTCGGCGGCGGTTCGTGGTCGGCAATCTTGTGTTTTAGCGTGATGCTGTTCGTCGTGCTGATTCCCTTTTTTGGTTTCACGGAGCTGCGCCGGGTGTTCGGAGCGGAACGGTTGATGCAGGTGTTTTTCGGGCCGAGGCATTCGCTGAACCTGGCTGCCCGACCCGACCGGCGGGACAACCTTGAGTTCCCCCGATCCGCTCAAAACAAGTAAAATAGTGGCAGTTCCTCGAGATGGGGTAGTCGTCGCTTGTCGCTCTTTGCTAGAGATGCAGGGCCGCGAGTCGCGTATAGGAACCATTCTGGCGAAACGCGAAAGGCGAATAGGCGAGCTTATGTCAGTCCCAATTTCCCAGATGTGGACGGTCGCGACGTATGTCCTCAAGCAGCGCCTGAAGGGGCGCAAGCGCTACCCGCTGGTGCTCATGCTGGAGCCGCTGTTTCGCTGCAACCTGGCCTGCGCCGGCTGCGGCAAAATCCAGTATCCCGCGCATGTGCTCAAGCAGAACCTCTCGCCCGAGGAGTGCTTCCGCGCGGTCGACGAATGCGGCGCGCCCATGGTCTCCATCCCCGGCGGCGAGCCGCTCATGCATCCCGAAATCGACCAGATCGTCGAAGGGCCTGGTCGCGCGCAAGAAGTACATCTACCTCTGCACCAACGCGCTGCTGCTGAAGGAAAAGATCGACCTGTTCCAGCCCAGCAAGTACCTGACCTTCTCCGTTCACATGGATGGCGAGCGCGAAGACCACGACTTCTCCGTCTGCCGCGAAGGCGGCTACGACATGGCGCTGGACGGCATGAGGGAGGCGGTGCGTCGCGGCTTCCGCGTCACCACCAACACGACGCTGTTCGACGGCGCCGACCCCGTCAGCGTGCGCCGCTTCTTCGACGAGATGATGGAGCTGGGCGTCGAGGGCATGATGCTCTCGCCCGGCTACTCCTACGACAAGGCGCCCGACCAGAAGCACTTCCTGGGCCGCGCGCGCACGCGCCGGCTGTTCCGCGCGATTCTCGCGAACCGCAAGAAGAACTGGGTCTTCAACCTGTCGCCGCTGTTCCTCGAATTCCTCATGGGCAAGCGCGACTACCCGTGCACCGCCCTGGGGCATGCCGACCTACAACCTCTTCGGCTGGCAGAAGCCCTGCTACCTGCTCCAGGACGGCTACGCCGACACCTTCGACGAGCTGATGCGCGAGACCGAATGGCACCGCTACGGCTTCGAGAGTCGGCAATCCCAAGTGCGCCAATTGCATGGTGCACAGCGGCTACGAGGCCTCCGCCGTGAACGACACCTTCAGTCGCTGCGGGGATTTCTGGCGACGGTGCGCGCAACGTTCTCGACCAAGTATCAGGACGACGAAGCGCTCGCCATGCTGAAGGAAGAGTCGCAAGCCCGTCCACGCCTACAACCCGCTGGTACAGATCTCGTCCGACTCGTAGCGGGTGGGTTCACCACAGAGACACATAGGCACAGAGAATCCCGGGCTCCTACTCTTAACTTGATTTTCACATCGCCTGCGTTCTACTCGCCGAATAATTGTCTGAATCGCGCGACTGAAACTAACCATGCGACCTACGTTCTGTGAGGGACTCTAGCCGATCCGGCTATCGCTTCTATCCAGCCAGATAGTCGGCCGCAGTGTACTCGCTGTCGTCTTTGACTCAGTCCCTCGCGTCTTCAGCCACTTACTTGTTCCAGGATCCAATATCGCGTGCGGACATTTGTGGTTCGCGGATTGCAAGCCATTTCAGCGCTCCCTTCGAACTAAACCACGACATCGCTCCCACGAAACTGAATTCCACCGTGCTCCCACGGAATAGACGAAAGCTACGCGTCGTCCCTCGGGCGGCCTGTTGCTTTCCACCGCGACTCATGCCCACAAAGGGCACCAACAAATTCAGACAGAGGAGTATTGAATATGCCGACCAATCCTTCTGGCGCCTGCGCAGCGCCCGCAATGGCCCCCGTCCCGCCGCGTTTCCAACAGGGCGCAATCTCAACTGCTTTGCAGCTCGGTCCGCTCGCCTCGCTTGCCGGTACCTGGGCGGGCAACGGCTTCAATGCGATCTGGCGTCCCGACAACCCGGGTTCCCAGCCGGTGGGCGGCCAGACCAAGCGCTTTCTGGAGCTCAACCTTACCAACGAGACCATCGAGTTCGACGTGATACCGGGCGTGGTGCCGAACCGTGGCCTCAACCCGCAGCCCGATCTCAGCCTCTATGGGCTGCACTACCTCCAGCGCGTCAGCGACGCCGACAAGCCGCCGTTCTAGACGGCCGGCCAGGCGCTGCACATCGAGCCGGGCCTGTTCATGAACGTGCCCGCGAGCCTGTCGACAACGCGGCCAGACCAGGCAAGGGGTTCACCATCGTGCGTATGGCCAGCATCCCGCACGGGGTCACGGTAATGATGCAGGGGCAGAATCCCGGGCGCGACGCCGGTTCCGGGTCCGCCGAACATACCTCCCATCTACCCCATTGCGGGATTGCCGGGGTTCACTCCGCAGCTGCTTACCCCGGCGGCCCGATCTGGGCTTAGGGATACAGCCGACCGAAATCCCGCCACCCCACCCGTGCCGCCGGTCAGCCTCGAACACGTCGTTCCCGAGGTCGAATAACGCAACGATATTGCGGGATCGCAGAGCACCGGCCCGTTCCCGGCGGAGTTCCAGGGGCTACATCAACGATCCCAACTCGTTATTGCGAAGTGCGATCGCCGGTCAGAACATCCTGGGCACAATCACCATCCAGATGTCCACCACCAACGTCTCCGACAGCATCGGGAACATTCCATTCCTGGGGATCCCGACCACGGTCCCCGATAACCCCAAGGACGCGAACGCCTTCGTCTCGCAGGCGAGCGCGACCTTCTGGATCGAGTGGGTACAAATGCCGGGGATGCCACGCCGGACGGTGCACTCGGCCGGAAGCCCGAACCCATCATTGCTGGCAATTGAGCCCTTCTGGCCCACACCGACGTTCCTGCAATTGCAGTACTCGCAGGTCGTGATCCTGGTGTTCAACAACGTGCTGTGGCCGCACGTCACAGTCGCCACGCTGACGCTCAGCGCGGGATAGCAGAACGCCAAAAGGTCCACGAGTGGATCGATGGCGATCTGAAATTGCGGGCCCCGTTCCGGGCTGGATTCTGGCCTGGGACGGGGCAGTCAGGTGAAGGAGGTCAGCATGGCCGCGAATTATCGAGCTCCGTCTTCCGCACCGGGCTTCGGGCAACTGTTCGATCTCGTCGTCCGGCATAGCCAGGGCGGGCCTTACGTGATGCTGGTGCACGCGCTTCCGGACCTGGTCGTCGCGGGTGTGCGACGGCTTCAGATGCTGCTTCGAACCCGCGAGAGTGCCGCGCGCTCTCGTAACCAGCGGCCTAGCGCATCACACCGCGCGGCATGAGCTTGATCTGCGCAGCGTCGCTGAGTGGGATTTTCGCTAAGATGCCATTGTGTTCCCCTTCACTCCCGCGACGGTTGCGGCTGCGCTGTTGTTGCTCGCGCCCGTGCTCGCCTTGGCCTTCAGCGGGGACTCGTTTGTCCGCGTGATTAATCGCCTTCCCGTCATCGCGCGCCTTGCGCTCCCGGCGCTAGGCGCACTGCCTTACTACCTCGCGACATGTTCGACGCCGTACTTTCGCTGGTCGTCGTTATTCGTCTACGCAGCCGTGCCGGTGGCGCTCGTGGTGTTGCTGTGGCACGCGGCGCAGAACGACCCGGAGCAGCGCGGCGACTGGCGGGACTTCGCCGTGCTGCTGGTACTGGGCGTGGTGGTCGAATTCCACTGGCTTGAGCCGGTCTGGCCCGTGCACGTGCGCTCGCTGAATCGCCTCCTCTTGCTGGATACCGGTCTCTACGGGTTCCTTGCCATCCGGCAGCTCACGGGGGTCGGCTTCAACTTCGTGCCGCATTTACGCGACCTGAAGGTCGGATTGCGTGAGCTTGCTTGTACGCACCGATTGCGATTCCGCTGGGGCTAGGGCTGGGGTTTCTGCACTGGCACGCGGTCGTGCCGTCACCGGGAAAGTTCCTGCTGTCGTGGATTTCGATCTTCGCATTCGTCGCCATTCTGGAAGAGACGTACTTCCGCGGATGGATCCAGAACCTGCTGGAGCGGCGGATCGGGCGCACGTGGTCGCTCGTCGTGACTGCGGTGCTGTTCGGCCTCTCGCACTTCAATAAGGGAGCGGCGCATTTCAACTGGCGCTATGTGCTGCTGGCGACCTTCGCGGGAATCTTCTACGGCCGGGCCTGGCGCGCCGAGCGGCGACTGATGGCCTCGGCCATTACTCCACGCATCGGTGGATACCATCTGGTCAATCTGGCTGAGATAAGTTGCTGCAGCGAGTAGGCTAGTTTTATCGATTCCGCGGCTTCGCCGGCGGCGCGCCGAGAACGACGTTAGCTGACACCCGGAAGACCCAGAGCTTTTAGTATCGCTTCCTTCATCAAGGGCAGCTCGTCTTTTGCGGCATTCCAGACCAGCTCATCGTCAATTCGATGGTACGCGTGCCAGGATATTACCCATGCCCCGGAAGCCTTTCCAGTCAGGGCCGGGCGCTACGTTGTCCGCTTCGTCTCCTAGCCTCACGGCAGCCTCGGCGATGACCTGCATCTGCCGTTCAACTGCGAACCTTGTTTAAAGTCTGACTTGTATGCTTCAAAGCTCATGCCGACTAGAAAAACTTCGATATGGTTAATGGCTTCGAGAATGTCCCGCAGGTGGGTCGAATTGTCCCTAAAAGGCAAGAATCGCCTCACGCAAGGCTTTTGATCGAACCGGCTCGCGCATCCAGTCAGCCGAGGAAAGATCCACCTGGACACCCAGCAATTCAGAAAGGCGGTTCTGGATGCTTCCGACCCTGACCAATGAGAGGTGCCGGGACTTGTCAAATTCAGCGAGCAGATCGACATCGGAATGTTGCGAGCCCTCATTCCGCGCCAGGGAGCCAAACAGCCGAAGATGCACAACGCCGGCTTCTCTCAGCTCGCTCTCATGATGACGCAGCGTCTGGAGTATGGAAGACCTGTCCATTGTGGGTATCCTGCCTCAAAGAACCTGATTATTCAAGCAAACCCTTCGTGACTCGAGGTACCGGTCGCGCTATGCTCCTCAACCGGCTTCAGCCGCCGACACGGCCGGGCATGGCATTACACTAGGTTTTCACGTCCGCAACAGAAATCCCACCCAAAGACAGTGGCAAAGTCGACGATGTGCGACATCAGCTCCGGCTCCGGAAGGCGACTTTCTGCGGCAGAGGAACCCACATGCAAGCTCAAGACCCGGCGGCAACGCGCAGAATGATTGAGTCGAATTTCTCCGTGCGCTCAGTGTCTCTGTGGTGAAATGGTTCTATGTCTGAACCGCAACGTAACCTGACCGCCGATAATCTCGAGGTCGTCGACGGCCGCGAGCGCGAACAGATCCAGGGCTGGGTGCCGGAGCTGGCCGCGAAGCCGACCTGCGCGAGGCGCTGGAGAAGGCATTCGACTATCGCGGCGATGTGACCATCACGCGCAAAGACGGGTCGAAGGTCGAGGGCTACATCTTCGACCGCCGCAACGGCGCGACGCTGGCTGATTCTGTCGTACGCCTCATCCCGCAGAATTCCACCGAGAAGATGTCCATCCCGTACTCCGACATCGCCGCCCTGGCCTTCACCGGACGCGACACCGCCGCCGGCAAGAGCTGGGAAGCCTGGGTCCGCAAGTATTGGGAGAGGAAAGCTGCGGGCGAGAAGAGCATCGCACTGGAGCCGGAAAACCTCGAATAGACCTGAACTAGGCGCGCTGCGATCTTCCAATTCGCGCCCTGCCCGAACCTGTGGCAATACCGTTTAGTGGCGATTACCAGAGTGTCTTGGGACTGGGGAAAGCGTTTAGATCATGAGCTACTGGGCTGCTAACCTTTAGCTTGCCGTTGAACGGGACTTCAACCACAGAGAACAATATGCCGTCCAGGCTCGGATTCCTGTTATTTGCTTTTGCAGCGCTTTTGGGATTTTACCTGGTGCGAGCACGGCGGCCTGCATCAGCCGGCGCCCGGCTTTTCTCTGCCGGAGACCTATGGCGGTCGCGTCGACCTCGAGTCTTACCGTGGACGGCCAGTACTGCTGGTTTTCTGGACGACGTCGTGCCCCATCTGCCAGCGCGAACTTCCACTGCTCAACCAGTTAGCGTGGGAATTCCGGAGCAAAGGCATCGCCGTACTGCCGATCCACCTCGGCGGAGAAGCCGAAGCGAGCGATTACATGAGTGCGAATAACCTGAGCCTCGCTTCGCTGTTCGATGCCGACGGCGCGGTGGCCCGGGCTTATCACGTCGGCGGTGTCCCCAAGCTGGTCCTGATCGGAAGCAATGGCAAGGTCCTGCGCTCCACCTCCGGCTGGACCAACGAGCGCGTCTTGCGCGAATGGATGGAATTGGCGAAAGAATCCTGAAGTCGCATCGGCGCCTGTTGCACTACAGCCCGAACAACTCCCGCAACCGCTTCGTTTGCGCGCGGCTCACCGGGATCTCGGTCTGCTTCTTGTCTTCCATGCGGATTTGATACGAGCTTTTGAACCAGGGCACGACTTCCTTAATGCGGTTGATGTTGACCAGATATGAGCGGTGGGCGCGCCAGAACATGTTGGGGTCGAGCGAGTCGAGCAGCTCCTCCAGGGTGCGGCAGTTCGACTGGCCTTCCATGCTCGGTGGCGACCACGGTTATCACGCCGTCTTCGATGGAGGCGTAGCAGATGTCTTTCTGATCGACGAGGAAGAGCCGGCCGGCATACTTCAGCAGTACCTTCGATGCCGGCGGGCGCTGCTGCTGCTCCAGCAGCTTGACGATGGTGCCGATCTGGTCGGTGGGCGAGCCGGCGGTCTCCAGCTTTTGCCGCGCTTTTTCGACGGCCTGCGCCACGCGCTTGCGGTCGAAGGGCTTCAGCAGGTAGTCGACGGCGTTGACCTCGAAGGCCTTCACCGCGTACTGATCGAAGGCGGTGGCAAAGACGATTTGCGGCAGCGGCAGCTTCCGGTCCAGCAGCTTCTTGATGACGCCGAAGCCGTCGAGGCCGGGCATCTGCACGTCGAGGAAGAGCAGGTCGGGCGAGAACTCTTTCACCAGGCTGACGGCTTCGACGCCGTTCTTACCTTGCGCAACAATGTCGATATCGAGATCCCGCAGCTGATAGGCGAGTTCGTCACGCGCGAGCTGTTCGTCGTCGACAATGACTGCGGATAGGGGCATGGTTCCACAATCCAGAATAGCTTATTTGGGCACGCCGCCCCAAGCGGCCAACGAACTATGGCGTGCACTCGAAAACTACTCCGTTACCCGAGTTGCCGCCCCATCCCGCGCCATAGAGATTGCCCTGTGAATCGGGAACCAGGCCGTCAACCGGGAAGCCGCCGTCCGAACCGCCCGTGTACTGATAGAGCAGGTTGTAGGTCCAGCCTCCTGCACTCGAGGACAGCTCGAAGAGAGTTCCGCATCCGAATCCCAAGCCGCACCCGGGCAGGCCACCCTCGAACGTCGTGCCGTAAAGATTACCGTGGTCCAGCAGAAGTGTGCCCACCGGACCGGGAACT
>CAVTMX010000025.1:0-79475 GCA_963735915.1 uncultured Acidobacteriaceae bacterium
CACCTTCCAACCGCATCGACGATTTCGCTGGAAGGAACCGAGCCCGCAGGGCGGAACAAACGTAGCCCAGGGCGTCAGCCCTGGGTGCGGTTGCACAACACGATCCCGGCCGGCTTCAGCCGGCGACACTCAATCGCCCTCCTACCGTTGCAAATGTTGCGAAACTGGGGAACCGGCAACCGTGAGCACAAGCCGCTCTTGGTATAGTTATCGGAGTTGGAGCGACCGTTGGGCAAGAGGTTCACAAACGACCCGTTGTAGACATTCGGCGTATTTCGTGCATCCCCAGTCTCTCAGGCAGAGGATGGAGGTTAGATGCTAACGGAGCTGTCAATCAAGAATTTCAAAGCTTGGCGAGATACCGGCACCATCCGGCTTGCGCCAATCACTGTATTTTTTGGCAGCAACAGCGCGGGCAAGACTAGTATTCTGCAGTTCCTTCTGATGCTGCGCCAGACGGCAGAGTCCCCCGATCGTCATAGGGTCTTACACCCCGGCGATCGTAATACGCCTGTCGAACTCGGAACCTTCCGCGATCTGGTTTTCGACCACAATTTGTCCAATCAAGTCGAGTTTGGCGTGTCGTGGACTCTTCCTGAGCCAATGATAGTAAGAGATCCTCTCACGCGTGAGGCGATCAGTGGATCGAATCTTCATTTTCAAGCGAGCATCGCTTCGGACGCAAAGGGCGCACAGCAACGAGTACGGAACTTCAGGTACTTGCTTAGTAATGGGGGCGGCCCTTCGCTCTCCGTTGAGATGAAGCCACTGGAATCTAGCAGTCCGCTGAAGGTCCCTTACGAGCTCTTGGCAGACAACTACAAGCTTGTCCGAAACCAAGGACGAGTGTGGAAGCTTCCGCCGCCTATTCGGTTTTATGCTTTTCCTGACGAAGTGGGCGCCTACTACCAGAATGCAGGATTCACCAGCGATCTCGCTCTTGAGCTTGAGAAACAGCTAAAACGACTTCAGTATCTCGGTCCGCTCCGTATTTATCCTGAGCGATCTTACATTTGGTCAGGAGAGGTGCCTGAACACGTTGGCTGGCGCGGTGAGCGTGCCGTGGAGGCAATGCTGGCTGCGGCCAGCAGGCACATCGGACCAGGGTACAGACGTAAGACGCAACCGTTCCAAGCTGTCATCGCGCGCTGGCTTCACGATTTGGGGCTGCTACAATCCTTCGAGGTTCACCCTATTGCTGCTCATCGCAAGGAATACGAGGTGATGGTTCGGGCTGGAAATGCAAAGGAAAGCGTCAATCTGCCAGATGTCGGATTCGGAGTCTCTCAGGTTTTGCCTGTGGTCGTGCAATGCTTCTATGCTAATCCCCACACCACCATTATTCTGGAACAGCCTGAGATCCATCTTCATCCGCGAGTGCAGACGTCCCTCGCTGATCTTTTCATCGAGGCGACACAATCGAGGGAGGACGGTACCGACCGCTCGATACAGTTAGTGATAGAGAGCCATTCCGAGCATTTCCTGCGCCGACTTCAAACGCGCGTTGCGGAAGGCATAGTCAAACCCGATGAGGTGGCGCTCTACTTTTGTTCCACCACCGGAGAAGGAGCGGTATTGGAACCACTAGAGGTTAATATCTTTGGCGAAATCCAAAATTGGCCCGAAGATTTCTTTGGCGATGAAATGGGGGAACTCGCCGCTCGAATGGCGGCTGCTGCTCAGCACGAAGCTGAAGCCGAGAACAAGTGAAGACACGAGGACGCAGATCCCAAGTAGTTGATACTAACGTAATGGTGGTCGCAAACCGCTTGAACAAGGAATCGTATGGCTGTGCAAGCAGGTGCGCGCAGGCGCTTCTGCGTATCAAGCAACTCGGCGTAATCGTAATTGATGATGGCGACGCGATTCTGAGCGAATACCGGAGGAATTGCTGCATCGCTGGTCAGCCGGGGGTGGGGGATTCCTTTGTTCGCTGGGTTCACGACAACAGGGGCCGTGACGACCTGGTTCACACCGTTACCTTAACCGTTAAGAACGAGCCGCCGCACGATTTCGAACAGTTCCCTGTTCACGAACAACTAGCAGCACTCGACCCGTCCGATCGGAAGTTTGTTTCCGTCGCAAATGCACACAAGGACAACCCTCCAATTTTGCAGGCAACGGACTCGAAATGGTGGGGATGGAAAGAGGCTTTGTCAACCTGCGGAATCGCCGTTGAGTTCCTGTGCCCCGATGAGATTAGAGAAGTGTACGAGCGCAAGTTGGGTCGCTAATTGGGCGAGGACCATGTGCTGGTGGCGCGCGTCACGCTGACAGACCTGCGTCTCCCAGGCAGCAACGGACGGCAGCCCGGCCCGGACGCCGGTTGGTCAGTCAACGATATTCTCGCCCTTTTTGGGGAGGGTCTGATGTCACCGCTGGGGCACGGCGAGGGCGCGCTCCAACATCTCCCGGATGAAGAGCGTGTAGGGAGTGCCGCGCGCTTGCGCGCGCCTTCAGTGCGGCCGGAAGACCGGGGCACCCGCAGTTTGATCTGCTCGTCCTTCTTCTCGAATTCAAAGCGCGCCGGCTTGAATTGCGAGAAATCGAGGTCCGACAGGTCTTGTGTGAGAAACGATTCCGCCGCTCTGTCAGTTTTCAGCTTCGGCACTCTCGTCTTTTTCCGCGGCTTGAAAGGGGCGATCTCCTTCTACCGTTATATAAAACCACGTGTCGTCCCTGACGGGACTCTCCCATTTTTATTTCGCCTACCCAGCGTTGAAACGCTGGGCTATGCTCTTCCGCGCCTACGGCGCTCGCGCGTGCGTTGTTCCCGCACTGATGCGAGAGCCAGGTTTTGCTTGGGTTCGTCAGGCCGCACTGATGCGAGGGCGAGATTCCAGCAACTGATGCGATGGCGAGCTTGGGTTGTCGGGGTTGGTTGAGCGGCGTGGCCGGTAGTCCAGTTACCCCCCCACCTTCGTAATCTTGACGAGAACCGGCGACGCGGTAGGCTGATAGGTTGGGCTTCGTGTGTCCAATGCCTCTGGGGAGGTTTTCGGGGGCGCAGATCTTTGAAAAACAGCGGCCAGCGGCCAGTGGCCAGTGGCCAGTGGTCAGCGGCCAGTTATGGGATGCTGAGTTCGGCCCGAGGTGTCGAAATGCGGCCATAAGCGGCGGGTGAGGTCTCTCGAATCAAGAATTTGAGTTGTAAGTGGCCGGGATTTCGACAGTTGCGGGATATTTTCCGGTTAAAGTCCTGGGGCTCAAATTTTTGCGAATCGAGGGGGAGGGGGTATGAGCGTTTTGCCAGCATAGAGGTCCTTCGACTCCGCGACCGAGCAACTGCCCCGCCAAGCGCGAAAAAACCGCGCTCGTCAGGACAGTTGCGCGGTCGCTGCGCTCAGGATGACACCTTTGCCGGTGGCGCGTGGACGCTGACCCCTTCGACTTCGCTCAGGGCAAGCTCTGAAGGTCAGCTCTAGCTGTTGGCCACTGCCTCACTGCACCTGCACCTTCACCTGCAACTTGCCGTCGGGCGGGACTTGCACCGGCTCGCCGCGCTTGAGGTAGGGCTGGAGGACGGCGGGATTGCTCCAGTCGAGGTCCCAGCCGTTGGCGATGGCGATTACGGTGTAGGGGCCGGGTACGACGTTGGGGAGGGTGAAGCTGCCGTCGCTGTCGCTCTGGTCGCGGCGGAAGAGCGGGGTGTTGTTGGCGGCGTCCTGCGGCACGAGGACGATCATCGCGCCCGCAAACGGCGCGTCATCGTGCAGCGCGATGCCATCCACCTGCGCCTCGCCGGCGGCGGCGATGACGGCCAGGCGCACGCTGCCGCCGGGGCCGACATCAATCGCGCGGCCCGCGACTTTGGCGCCCGTGGCCACGAGCTTCTTCATATAGAAGCCGTGCCCGCTGCCCAGCACCACCAGGTAGCGGCCGGGGCGCACGTTGTCGGAAGGAAAGTCGAATTCGCCCTTGCGATTGATGTCGCTGCGGAAGGTCTCGCCGGTGTCGGGGCTGAGGAGCTGAATGGATGCGCCGCGCGGGACGGCCGCATCCTCGAAGAGAATGGTGCCGCTGATGCTGGCGAAGCTGGGGCCTTCGGAGGCGTTGATGTCGGCGTCGCCCGCCAGATCGACCTCGCGATACCAGGCGCGGGCGGGGACCTTGTCGCCGGCGCCGGTCGAGGGCGGCACCTCGATGACATAGTGGCCGGGCGCGAGACCGGAAATCTCGATGACGCCGGGCGCGACCCAGGAGTCGGGGGCGTTGAAGACGGAGTCGAGATAGCCGCCGAAGATGCGCTGGTAAACGCGCGGAAAAATCATCCGGCCGATGACCGGCCGTTGCGCGGTGCTCTCGCCGGTGTGAATGCGCAGATGCAGCGAGGGCACGGCGCGCAGGACGATGTTGGCGCTCTCTCGCGCGCCGGGTGCGATCTGGAGCGGCGAGGCGTCGGCCGAATCGGTGGCATCGGGATAGAAGGTGGTCGGATAGGTGACGTCGAGTGCGTTGTCCGGTTGTGCCGGCGGTGAAGGCGCGCTGGCTGCATCCGGATTCGGGTTGTAGCCGTTGGGAGCGTGGGTATTCTGCGCGTACCAAGGGCGTGCCGAGACCGCGAGGTAGTACGAGCCGGGCAGCAGATGGCCCATGTGATAGTGGCCCTGATCGTCAGTCTGGGTCTGGTCGACGGGGCCGTTCCTCATGCCGTCGCCCGACTTGGTGGAGAAGAGCCGCACCATGGCGAACTGCACCGGGTCGTTGTTCTCGTCGGTAACTTCGCCCTCGAGCGCGGCGTCGGGCTGAAGGCGAAAGACGAGGTGCTCGCTGTCCTGATCGGGGCCGACGGCGATGGCGCTGGAGTATCCGTCGTGGCGCTCGAACGCCTGGCGTGAGAAGCCGTGCGCCTGCGCCATGAGCGAGTACTTGCCGCGGGAGAGACCGGCGAATGAGAAGCGGCCGTCGGCGCTGGTGACGAGGGACTTGGAGATTTCACGCTCGCTGCCGTGAGCGACCGGCGCGATCGCGACCGACGCGGAGGCGATGGGCTGGCCGGTGGACGCGTTGACGACGACGCCGGCGATGCGAAATCCCTGGTGCGCGTCGTCAACAGACTGAGTGGAGGTTGCGGGTGCAGTTTGCGGATGCGTGTTCGCAGTGGAAGCCGGCGATGAGCTTTGCTGCGCTGCCAAGGCTCCGAGCAGCAGCATCGCGCAGAAGGTCGGCAACAGCGCGCGCATCACTCGTCCTTGCCCACGTGGATGAGGTCGAGCGAAACCTGGGCCTGCTGTCCGGCGGCGAGCGTCACGTGCGCGGCTCGCGAGGCGTATGCCGAGAGCGCGTCGGGGTTGGTATATTCCAGTCCCTCGATGCGGTCGAAGGCGAAGACGAGATAGTCGCCGGGCGCGAGAGCCGTCGCCGAGTAGTTGTTGGTCACGCCGCGCAGGACCTGCGAAGGCGTGTTCAATGCGGGCTGCGGCAGGATCACGACGTCGGCTCCGGGCTGAGCGACCGTTGCTCCGGGTTGAGCCGTGCTGCCCTGGCCGCGAATGCTGATGGTGAGGCTCGCGCCGTCATCGCGCAGTGCGATGTCGAGCGGGTAGCTCTGGCCCGGTGCCACCGTGATGTCGTCGTAGAGCACGTTCGTCTGGCCATAAGTTGCCGACTGCACGTACCACGGCTGCTGCGGCAACAGGGTGACGGCGTAGCTGCCGGGTTCGACATTTTGCAGCAGCATGGTGTTGCTACCGCTGATGGAGCCTCGCTGTTCAAAGGACGAGTAGACCTCAGACGCGTTGGGCTGGTTGGGCATAAGCGCAACGCTGATCGGAGGGCGTTCCTGCCAACGGGATGAGATCGGGCCAATACGTATGCCGGACTCTCCGTTCGCGTTGTTCGATCCCGACGCTCCGCGCGCCTGCATGTGCACGATGACGGGTATCGAGATCGTGGGCGACAGCGCCAGATGCACGTTGTCCAGATTCGACGCGACCGTGATTCGCTGTTCGGCGTGCAGCGATTCAGTGCCTGACCTTGTCATGGCCTTGAGAATGTATGATCCCGCGGGCACGGCGGCGATGCTGAAGGTGCCCAGCTCCGAGTTGAGGGTGATGGGAAAGTTCAAGGCATCGCCGGAGGATGTGAGCGGCATGAGTCCGATGCCGTGGTCGGGCGGCACTCCCGTGATGGTCCCCGTAACACTGTAGACGGGCACGGCGGGGAGCGAGAAGTCCGCCTGATACTGCTGGCCGACGCCGAGCTGAATGGGCGCGGCCGAGGCGAGGTCGGGAACGCCGGGGAAGTAAACCTGAGGGAAGCCGGTCGTGGGCTTCTCGCCGCTGGCGAGGATTTTGCTTTCGGAGTGCGACGGCCCAACGGCAACGAAATACGTGGCCGGCGTGAGCGAATGGAAGCGGTAGTGCCCGTCTTCGTCGGTCTCGTTGCTACCGCGCGGCTCCCAGACTTTGCGCCCGCTGCGCAGGGTGCGGCACATCAGGCGGACGCTGATGCGCTCTATGGGCTGGCCTGCGGCGTCGGTGACGCGGCCCGAGATTGCCGAGAGCGGCTGGAGCTTCAGGCTCTGTGCCCCGGTATTTGGGCCGACGATGATCAGGTGCAGGGAATAGCCTTCGGCGTCTTGCTCGCTGAAGTAGCCGGGCTTTTGCGCGGTGAGCATGATCTGTCCCGCCGGAAGGCCCTCGAACTGGAAGTGGCCCTCGGTGTCGCTGAAGGTGGTGCGCCCATGGGCCTGGCCGCTGGTGCGTACCAGCGCACGGGAGATCGGCTCGCCGGTGATCGAGTTGACGACGGTGCCGCTCACGACGAAGCCGTCGCGGGAGTCGGGCGCGACCTGCGCTGCCACGCCCATCGGCGGGGCGATGGCCGCCACCAGGCAAACCATGCAGTACCACAGAGTGGGATAGCGTGACCGACCCTGCGGTGAGGCTGGGGGGGCCGCGCCCTCGCGTCGCTGAGATGCAGTCTTCCGCGAAGTAAACATAAGGACCGGCAGCACGGATTCCCTTATGTTAACTCGTTAGCTCGGCCGGATGACGCGCCCTGGCCATTACCGGTCGCCTGCACCGGCAGTTCAAGGCCAGGGTTGGTCGCGATCGGGTTTTTGGGGACCGCGGCCTTAGCCGCGGAGGGACTTAACCAGAGTTTCCTTAGGGAGTGATCTCCCAGATAACCCCGGCGCTGACTGGGCCGCCGTAGTACGTGGTACCAAAGAGATTGTTGTTGCTGTCTACCGTGGGCCCGCGCTCCGGGAAAGCACCTTCGCCGTAGCCCTCGAAATCGTGAAGCGAAGTGTAGTTCCAGCCGCCGTTAGAGGGCGTAAGTTTGAAGACGTTGCCCTCACCGTACAGGCCCTCAGACATGGTGCATCCGTAGAGGCTGCCGTCAGAGCCGATGGCCAGGCGGCCCACCACTCCGGGAATATTCTCGCGTGCTGGTAAAGCTGTGCAGCACCTGGAAAGTCCAACCGCCGCCGGAGGGCGACAACTCCCACACCGTGCCTCCGCCGTTGGGGCCACCCTCCGGGTACCGCCATATAGATTGCCCGCGCGGTCCATGACCGGGCCGCCGGGATCGGCGCCATCAGTGGGCGCATTGAATTCATAGAGCGTCGTTCCCACCCAGCCTGCCTCGGTGTGGGTCAGTTTGAAAACGGTTCCGCAACCGTCCGGCCCGTACGGGCAGCTCAGGTGTCCGCCGGCGCCCGTGACGCCATACAGATTGCCCTCGCTATCCACCAGCAAGCCGCCCGGCTCAATGCCCTCGTTGCCATCCGGGCAGTAAAAGCCGCTGTAGATATTCGGTGAAGGTCCAATATTCGCCGTTGCGGCTGAGCTGATACACCAGGCCGCAATTGTCCGGCCCGCCACCGTCGGCGCCGTACAGGTTCCCGGCCTGATCCACGGCCAGGCCGCTGCTGGAGGCGCCATCATGGTCGCCGCCAGTGAACTCGTACAGGCCCGTCAAGTTCCAAAAGGTTAGCGGTGTTGGTGGCGGAGTGGCGGGCGGCTGTAGCTTGTACACCGTGCCACAGCCGGCAAGATCACAGTCTGACTCTTGCAATCCGCCTTCCGACGCAGCGCCATAGAGCGCGCCATCAGGGCCGATGACGACGCCACTGTGCGGATTCGCGCCTTCCTGTATCAAGAACTCATGCAGCGTGGTGAAGATCCAGGATCCGTTTCTCTGATAAATCTCGTACACAATGCCGCAGCCGTAGTAGCAATAGAAGTCGTGGTTGTCGCCGCCGAACAAGGTGGTCCCGTACATATGACCGCCGGGACCGATCGTGATCTCGGACCAGGGCGAATTCCCGCCAATGCCATCCGAAAAACTGTGGATCACCTGGTACGTCTGGCCCGACCCGGAGACCCTGAGACACAGAACGATCAGCAGCGTCATTGGAAGCATCGCTAATGATGAAGAAATGTCTGGAAGGTAGAAAGTTGTTTTGCGCGGGATCGGCATGACGGTCTCCTGGCGCGGGGGCTGCGCATATGGCAGAGAGAATATCAAACACCGCCGGCAGGGCAACTTAATTTTAGATTACGGCCTAAGCGACTAAGAGCAAGAAGCTTAGTGCCTGTGTGTCGAGATGATCTGGCGGAGTCAGGCGTCGTCGCTAGCCGAAATGCAGGCCGTGGGATCGGCGCTTCGCCGCGATAGGCAAAACCTTGCCATCGGCGGCGAGAAAAAGGCGGCCTTCTGGCCGCCTTAACCCATTCTGACCGTTTACGCAACGCTACTGCGCGAGGACGTGGGTCGCCTTGTCGCCCGTGAAGGTCATCTCCTGCAGCACGCGCTCGTTTTTCGCGTTCGTGGTGAAGCGCTGCTCGCTGCGCTCGGCCTTCGTCTTCAGCGGAACCAGGTTGCAGTTGGCCTTGGCTTCGCCTTTCCCGTTGATCTGCTTGAAGACCATGACGTGGGTCTGACCGTTCATCTGGTGTAGGACGTTATATTGTCCAGCCGGCAGCAGGGTTCCGCCCACCACGGTGGGTGCCGTAAACGTAATCGTCTGCTTCTCCGCAATGCCCATCGGATTGTCCTTCGCCGCCAGGGAAATGCAGGCGACCACGGCGATCACCGCCAGCAGGGCGGCAATCATGGATTTCTGAGACATAGTTCCTCCGTTAATGATTTCCCGCTCTCGCGGGCCAAATAAGACCAGCTTCAGAGTAGCCGTGGGGCGGCAGTCCTGCCGTGAGGCCGGTCACACGAGCGTGTGAACGACGGTAGCTGAAGCCGCAGAAGCACAGCCCAATCCTGCGATTCCCGATCTGGTAATCATTCCGAGTCGGGGCCCCTCGCAACCCCGCCCACTGTTCGATATCGCTGCTTCTGCCGATAGGGCTGACTGAGGCTACTTGTAGCTACAGGAAAGCGCGCGCAGACATCTGTAGCGGGCTTTCGCAGGGAGGGAACGATCAAATGAAAGAACTCTTGCGCAATCTGCTGCGGGACGAAAGCGGTCAGGACCTGATCGAATACGCGCTCGTAGCGGCGGTACTGGCCTTGGCGGCGGTCGCGGGCATGACCACGCTGGCCAGCAACATCAGCAATGCTTTCAGTGCAGTCGGCAGCAAGCTGAGCAGCGCTGTCGCCTAGCCGCTGTGGCGGCATTTCACCCGAGGCCCAGCCTGCGGGGTCTCGGGTCAACCCCAACTGCGGCTTGACGAGGTAAGCGTGCCCGCCGTTTCCCCTAATTCGATGTATGCCATCGCTGCGCTGGCGTGCGCCGGCGCGGGCGCAGTCTGCGATGCGCGGTGGCGTCGCATTCCGAACTGGATTACTTGCCCTGGCATTGTCGTGGGACTTTTGCTTCATCTCGCGCTCGGCGGCTGGCGCTCAATGGTTGGCGCAGCGCTCGCCGGACTGCTCGCCGGAACGATCTTTCTGTTCTTTTATCTGGCGGCGGATGGGCGCAGGCGACGTCAAGCTGATGGCCGCTGTCTGCTGCCTGGCCGGTCTCGCTAATGTGGCCAGCATTCTGGCTGGGTGCGGCGCTGCTGGGCGGACTCTTCGCCATTGTGCTTGCGCTCGTGCGTCGCCGCACTAGGGAAACATTCGTCAACGTGGGCCGCCTGCCGGCGCTATCACGGCAGTGTCAGGACTGCGGCCGCATCCCGATGTGAACTTCCCAACCCCCGGACCTGCGCCTGCCTTACGGTCTGGCGATTGCCGCCGGCGCGGCTCGTCGCTGTGCAGTGTCCTTCTGAGATGAAATCATGAACTCCCGTCGCATATCTGCTCGCACTGTTCGTCGCCTTCTGCTCGCCGGAGCCGTGACCTTGTTCATCAGCCGCAAGCTGAACAGCCACGGCGCCGCGGCCGTCGCACTTCGCATCGTTATGTCGCCGCATCGCGGGCGCTGCAAGCCGGAGATGTACTCAAGCCGGAAGACTTGACGCTCACCGATTGGCCCGACGTCGATCCCCTGACGAATGCATTCACCAAAGTCGGAGATGTTGGCGGGCAGGGCAGTCATCTATCCCGTCGCGGCTTCGCAGCCCATTCTCGCAGGAGTATCTGGCAGCGCCCGGCTCGGTGATCGGTTTGACGACCAAGATCCCGGAAGGCATGCGCGCTACGTCGGTGAAGTCGGACGAAATCGTCGGCGTCGCCGGGTTTCTCTTTCCCGGCTCGCACGTGGACGTGCTGGTCACCTTCCGTTCCGATCGGCTGCCGACTCCGGAAACCCAAATCGTGCTGCAGGACGTCGAGGTGCTGACCGTTGGCCAGAAGCTGGAGCCCGATCCGCAGGGCAAGCCGGAGACGGTCAGCGTGGTGACCCTGCTGCTGACTCCGGAGGACGCGCAGAAGCTGGTGCTGGCCCGCTCGCAGGGGGGCATCCAGTTCGTGCTGCGCAATGGCGCCGACCATACCAAGGTCAAGGCCATGCCGGTGCAGATGGCGCAACTGTCGGGCGCGCCGGCCGCACCCCTGCGGCAGTAACGCCGCGCCCGCATCTGCCGATAAACAATACGTACGCTGTCGAAACCATCCTCGGCGACAAGCGCTCGACCAAGAGCTTCGAGTGACAGCAATGAAACCCCTTGTCCATGGCATAATGATCCTGGCGCTGCTCGCGTTGCCGCTGGCGGCGGCAGCAGCGAGCGCCCAGAGCGGTTCGGCGCAACCCAAGTTGTGAGTTCCAGCGCTACGCCGAATGCCGAACGCGCCGGCCACGCCTATGGCCTCGCGGCAGCTCCGGCCAATCGCAACCGCGACCGCGGCGAGCAGCAGCTTCGCAGCAGCATGTTGCGCCGCTGGCGTTGAAGCTTGCAGACGCTGCCGCAGCATTCCGGCCGCCAGATTGCAACCCCGCCCAGCCAGTCGATCCTCGCCCAGGAGCGCGACCAGCGCTGCATCTGATCGTAGGCCGCTCGCTGTTTGTGGAGTTTCCCGAGAGCTGCGCCGCGTCTACGTCAGCAATCCCGCGGTGCTGGATGCCATGACCGCCAGCCCTCAGAGTTGGTGATCACCGCCAAAGCCGCGGGCACCAGCAGCCTGGTGCTGTGGGCGGCTACGGGGCCGGCACAAGTCTACACCGTGCTGGCCGACGTGGATGTTGCCGGGCTTGCGTCAGTCGCTGGCCGAGGCGTTGCCCGGCGACCAGGTCGAGGTCGAGGCGCAGCAGGGCCGAATCCATCTCAGCGGAGTTGTCGCCAGCGATGCCGCTGCCGATGAAGCCGCCAAGCTGGCGGGAATGTACTCCAAGGACGTGGTCAACTCGCTGGTGGTCGATCCGCGCCATCTGCCGCAGATGCAGCTGCAGGTTCGCATTGCCGAGATCGACCGCTCCAAGCTGACGCCTTCGGCATCAACCTGCTTCGGCCTGAATGGCAACGAACAGCGGCGCGGGAACGACGGAGCAGTTCTCGCCGTTCACTTTCCAGACGCAAAACGGCACCAGCAGGCCATGACCTCCGATTTCCTGAACCTGTTCTACTTCAATATCAAGCACGGCGTCGGGCGCGACCATCAAGGACCTCGAGAACAAAGGCATTCTGGAGATTCTCGCCGAACCCAATCTGACCACCATTCACGGCAAGCCGGCGCGCTTTCTGGCGGGCGGACAGTTTCCCTATCCCATCATGCAGCCCGGGGGCGCCGGCTGCGTGCCGACGGTAACCGTGCAATTCCGCCCTATGGCGTGAAGCTGGAATTCACTCCCTTCGTCAACTCCGACGGAACCATACGGCTGAAGGTAGCTCCTGAAGTCAGCGCGCTGGACTACACCAACGAAGTGGTGATTGCCGGATACGCGCTGCCGGCGCTCTTCCACCCGCCGGGCCGAGACGGAGATTGAATTGAAGGATGGGCAGAGCTTCGGCATCTCCGGCATTCTCGACCACCGCACCACCGACACCCTGAGCAAGATGCCGGGCATCGGCGATATTCCCATCCTGGGGCAGCTGTTCCGCTCCAAGAACCTGAACCGCTCGACCATGGAACTGGTGGTCATCGTTACCCCCAAGATTATCGACACGCTGAACGGCCCGGAAGGGTGCCGCCCGGCCGACGCCTGCGATGCCTGTGCCACTCGCTGCAGCCGCAAACGTTCGACCGCGATTTGCCGAAGAACTGAGAAGGCGGGTATGGAGAGACGTATGCAGATTGAAGACAGGACGTGAGCAGCGACTAGACGGAGGCAACGATCGGAGTTGTGCGCTGCCACGTTGTGCGCCGATCGCGGCACCGCCGAGGCGGTCCGGCAGGCCGTCACGCGCAAGAACGGAGATTTTGCCGGGGAACTGGCAGGACTACTCGCACTATGACAGCGATCCACTGCTTTTGCAGAAGCTGCAGCGTGCCGAGGTGCCGCTCTGTGTCATCGACTTCGATCGCGACCGCCAGGCGGCGGTAGAGGCGGCCGGCGCGCTGCAAAAACTACTGCATGGCCGCGGCAACCTCATTGCGGTCTCGGCCAAAGCCGATCCGGCGCTGATTCTGGAAGCCATGCGCGCGGGTTGTGCCGAGTATCTGACCAAGCCGGTGGCTGGCGATCAGGTGGCCGAGGCCCTGGATCGGCTGCGCAGCCGCTTGAGTGTTCGCCAGCCGCTGCGCGGCGAAGCCCACAGGCAAAATACTGGCGCTGCTGGGCGCTCGCGGCGGCGCCGGTACCACCACGCTGGCGGTTCATCTGGGCTGCTTTCTGGTACGCCAGCACGGTAAGCGCACGTTGATCCTCGACGAGCACGCCGGCTGGGACATGTCTCGCTGTACCTGGGCGAGGACGAAGCCAATTATCACTTCTACGAGCTGGTCCGCAACATCGCGCGGCTGGACGAGATCCTGCTGCGACGGCTTCGTCATTCACCATTCCAGCTGTCTCGACATTCTGCCCTCGCCTGACGTCTTCGACGACTCGGCCAACGTCTCGCATGGACGATATTCAGCGCGCCATCCGTTTTCTGGGGCAGAACTACGAGTTCGTGGTCATCGACTGTCCGCACGGGGTACACAATCTCAGCCTGGCGACCATCGACTGCTGCGAAGAGGTCTACCTGATCGCGACCCCCGATGTTCCGGCGCTGCGCGATCTGTCGCGCTACATCGACCGGCTGCTGCAAAGCAACGTTCCGCCGACCAAGATCAAGGTCGTAATCAATCGCTTCTCGTCGGAGGGCGCGCTCAGCCTGGAGCAGATCGAGAAGGCGATTCGCCAGCCCATCGCGATCACCATCCCTAACGCCTCGACCGACCTGATTCGCGCCATGAATACCGGCACGCCCATCCTGCCCGATCGCCGCTCCGAGTTTGCCATGCAGATGAAGAAGTGGGCCGCCAGCCTGGTGCCGGAAGACGAGAAGCCGGCGGAGGCAGCTGAGCCGAAACGGAGGTTTGCCTTCTGGAGCTGATGGTAAAGGCATTTGCCCCCGCTTGAGGAGATTTCATGGCTGAAGCCGCCACCATCCCGGTAGATCGACCTTGGCTGGACAGCGAGGCCAATCGGAGCGGACAACCCGCTGCTGGCGCGCGCCCAGCAGGAGGTGAAGTCGGCGGTTCATCGCGAGCTGATCAACAAAATCGACCTGGAGAAGCTGCTGTTCGCGCAGGACACGCGCGGCAAGCAGCAACTGCTCGCCCTCATCCTGCAACTGGTCGCCGAATACGGCGTGCCCTTCAGCGCCAGCGAGCGTACCCGGCTGGCCAACGAGGTGATGGACGAGGTCTTCGGCCTGGGTCCGCTGGAGCCGCTGCTGCAGGATCCCACCGTCACCGACATCCTGGTCAATACCGCCAGCATGGTTTATGTCGAGCGCGGCGGCGTGCTGGAAAAGACCCCGGTAGTCTTCAAGGACAACAACCACCTGATGCACATCATCGACAAGATCGTCTCCAAGGTGGGGCGCCGGGTCGACGAATCCTCACCCATGGTCGACGCGCGCTTGCCGGACGGCTCGCGCGTAAATGCCATCATCCCGCCGCTGGCCATCGATGGGCCGATCCTGTCGATTCGCCGCTTCGGCACCGATCCGCTGACCGCCGACGATCTGCTCTCTTATCGGCGAGATGACGCCGGTGATGATGAGCGTGCTGCAGAGGGCGGTGAAGGCGCGGCTGAATATCGTGGTCTCCGGCGGGACCGGCGCCGGCAAGACCACGCTGCTGAATGTGCTCTCCGGCTTCATCTCCCCGCGCGAGCGCATCGTCACCATCGAAGACTCGGCCGAACTCCGGCTGAAGCAGGAACACGTGGTGCGGCTGGAGTGCCGTCCGCCGAACGTCGAAGGCAAGGGCGGAGTGCGCCAGCGCGAGCTGCTGATCAACGCCCTGCGTATGCGCCCCGATCGCATCATCGTCGGCGAGGTGCGCGGCGAGGAAGCGCTGGACATGCTGCAGGCGATGAACACCGGCCACGACGGCTCCATCACCACGGTTCACGCCAACAGCCCGCGCGATGCGCATGGCCCGCATCGAGACCATGGCCATGATGGCCAACCTCAATCTGCCGCAGAACGGCCTTGCGGCAGCAGATCGCCGCCGCCATTCAGGTCATCGTGCAGGTTTCGCGCATGAGCGACGGCTCGCGCCGCGTTACGCACATCTCCGAGATCACCGGCACCAGCGACAGGTCATCAGCATGCAGGACATTTTCTGTTTCGAGAAGCGGGCTGGGACCGCACGGCAAAGTGCTGGGACAGGTTCTACGCGACCGGCATCGTGCCCAAGTTCGCCGAGAAGCTGCAGGCAGCGGGAGTGCCCATGGACACCAGCCTGCTCGATTTCTCCGAGGAGGTCTAGCAGCATGGTTGCGATTGCCGGAGGTCCAGGCCCATGTTTCTGACGATTGCGATTTTCATGCTCGTGCTGCTGCTCAGCTTCGCCGTCGTCATGCTGGTGACGCGGCCGACAACGGACGAGCGCACCATCGGGAGCCGCATTGCGCGCCTCAGCGGACCTGCGCCGGGCGCTCCCAGTTCACAGGACGGCAAGCTCGAGATCATCAAGCAGACGGCGGCTGAGCGACGTGCCCTGGCTCGATAGCTTGCTGCAAAGCGTGCAGCTGGCGCAAAAGATTCAGCTCCTGATTTCGCAGGCGGAGAGCTCGTGGAGCGTGGGCGGGGTGCTGGGCGGCTGCGCGGTGCTGGGCGCGGCGGATACGCCCTCGGCTATTACGAATTGCCTAACCCGTTCTATGCGCTGCTTCCGGCAGTGGTATTTGCGGTCATGCCGTTTCTGTTGCTGCGCTGGCAGCGCGCGCGTCGGCTGAGGAACTTCAATCGTCATTTGCCCGAGGCCATCGACCTGATGGCACGCGCGCTGCGCGCCGGCCATTCCGTGCCTGCCGCCATCGAGATCATTGGGGACGAGATGCCCGAGCCCGTGCGCGGCGAGTTCCGCGAAGTCTACCGCCAGCAGACCTTCGGCCTGCCGACCCGCGAGGCCCTTGTCCAGTTGGGACATCGCGTGCCGCTGCCCGAGCTCAACTTTGTGATTACCGCCATGCTGCTGCAAAAAGAAACCGGCGGCAATCTGGTCGAGGTACTCGAGCGCACCGCTGCCGTCATTCGCGAGCGGCTGCGCCTCCAGGGCGAAATCCGGATCTACACCGCGCAGGGCCGCATGACCGGCTGGATCCTGTCGCTGCTGCCGGTGGCGATGTTCTTCCTGATGAGCCTGGCGAACCGCTGCCTATAGCCGCGTGCTGGTGGAAGACCCGACCGGGCGCAAGCTGGTGTTTGCCGGACTGGGTCTGATGGCCATCGGCGGCCTGGCCATTCGCAAGATCGTGAACGTGAAGGTATGAACAGCATGGGCCCCGCGATCGTGATCAGCCTGCTGGTGATCGTCCTGTGCGCACTGGCCGCGGTGATCATCGCCCTGTTGGTGCGCTCTACCGAACCCGCCAAGCGCCTGATGCGGTTGACGCGCGCCGCGGCGCCCGCGCCGGCGCCCGACAAGACCGGAGACGAGGGCGACGGGGCCACGCGTCTGCTGCTGAGCGCACTGTGCCTGCTTCGCACCCGGCTGGGGCTGGCGCAGAACGAGCGCCTGCGGCTGAAGCTGCTGGCTGCCGGGCTGCGGCAAAGCGTGGCGGTCGATATTTATTTCGGCATTCGCCTGCTGGGACCTGTGCTGGCCGTGCTGGCCGGCACCTTCATTCACCAGAACACTTTTCTCTGGATTCTCGGGCTGATGGCGTTGGCCTACGTAGCCCCCGACATTTGGGTGGACTATTGCTTTCGCCGCCGCCGCGAGCGTATCCGCGCCTGGCCTGCCCGATGCGCTTGACCTCATGGTCGTCTGCGTCGACGCCGGGTTAGGAATTGACCAGGCCATGCTGCGCTCCGGTCAGGAGCTGGCCAAGACCCAGCCGGAAATCTCCGAGGAATTCATGCAGGTGAATTTCGAGCAGCGCGCGGGGAAGCCGCGGCTGGAGGCATGGGAAAGCATGGCGGAGCGCACCCAGGTGGAAACCGTCAAGAGCTTCGTGCACATGCTGGCGCAGTCCGACCGCTTCGGCACGCCCCTGGTGCGCGCCTTACGTGTCTTCGCCGACGGGGTGCGCCACAAACGCCGGCAGCAGGCCGAGGAGTTGGCCGCCAAGACCACCGTGAAGTTGATTTTCCCGCTGGTGCTGTTCATTTTCCCCAGCGTCTTCATCGTGCTGCTGGGGCCGGCGGTGATCCTGATTTCCAGAAACATGGAAGCCATGTTCAAGTAGGCGGAGTGCCCCCGCCAGGAAAGGAGGTAACCAATGGATACAGTCATTGTGATTCGGGTGATTGCTGCGTTGATGGCGGTGGGCCTGCTGGGCGTCATCGTCCTGCGGCGCAAGAAGCATGCCTAGCGGGGTTCCGGCCGCGTTGCCTCTGCGCCGTGGCGGCATTTTCTCTTCCGGAGGCGGATACAGCATCCGCCTTCGGAGGATGTACTGACTTGCGCCGCACGCGCCTGACATCTGCGGGCAATGCCAGCTTATTGCGAATCCCACATTGTGGGATATCAAAAATCGGGCAAGCCGTGCTGGCTGCGAAACATAGAAATCCGAATCTGACCACGCGCAAAGCGAGATTCATGCGCCTTGCGAAAAACAAAAGTTTTCCACAACTGGGAATAATTTTCACGATGTGGCATTAGTCGGTGCATTTGTTGCACTTGCGTGCCTCACTCGGCGAGCCCGCGCGCACACTTCCGAACCTCGGCGTTTACAACCTCGTTGCGCAAGCCTCATAATAGAAGCGTCGTTACTGATCGTCGCAATCGTTCTCATTCCGAGTGATCCAGGCGTAAACCCTATGTCTCACAATGTGGGAGGAGCATTTATGACGATGTCTGACGGCAACACGGAGTCCGACCATCGCAATCGCATCTGGTTTTTTCCGGACAAGTTCTGGAAAGCCACCAAGAACATGCCTAAAGAGGAAGCGGCCAACCTGATGGCTGAAGTAGAACAGTACGCCGCCGCCGGCGACGTGCAGGCGCTCCGCAAGTATTCCTTCGTTTTTATCGGCGATCCCTATAAGAAAAACAAGAGCTCCGCTGCCTAGCGGATCAGGACATGCGCACGGCCCGTGGGGCACGGGCCGCCTGCGCGTGTGGGACTGGCTGTCTGCCGGAGAGCCGTAGCAGGATCGGCCGGCGGCACACCGTTTCCAGAAGGTAGCGGGCACGCGCTACAAGTTCGGCCTCGCGGCTCATCGCTTGCACACCCCGCGCACTCACGATGACCGCACTGTCCTCCCGAGTCACCGTCAATTCGCGAACGCTTCCGCGGTGGGTCTCGTCCAACGCGTTCGCCAGCCGCAGCACTCCCATCATTCGCAAGATGTCGGTGCGCCGCTTGCGATCGAGTCCCGCGAGCGATGGCTCAGTTCTTTCCGGCAGTCTGCCCCGATGAAAGCGGACCAGCGCGGCGACACATTGCATGTCTTCGGCGCTCCAGCCCAGAGGGGCCCTCAGTTTGGCTACCGTGCGCTGGCCGCGCTTCTGATGTCCTCCGCGATGATCACCCAGGTCCTTGCTTCTGCCCACCTCATGCAGGAGTGCGGCCGCTTCCAGGATGAGCCGGTCACGCGCCCCAGGCTTTGCTGCCCCACAATGTGAGAGGCCGTCAAACAGCGTCAAAGCAAGGTGCGCGACCAGGCTGGAGTGGGCTACGTCCGGATCGAGGAAGGACGCCCAGGTGCGCAGCTTCTCCATGCCGGCTTCGTCGAGCGCCGTGCCGCTTGGCAGCGCGGAGCGCCAGGTCTCCCACAACGTGTGGCGGCCGATCATCCGGGCGCGATAAAGATTCAGCCGCTTTTGCCGCTCTTCGCCGATACGACGAAACCAGTGCGAGCGCGCGTTGCGAGCGGTTCCAGGATGGCCGGCAATCATGGCGCGCAGCACGTCGAAGTCGTGCACCTCGCCCAGCGCATCCTGCAGGTCGCGCAGGTCGCGCGACCACTTCTCGTGCCTCTCGGGAAGGAAATTCTCGACCGTGTAGCGGAACCGTTTGATGCCGATGCGGAGCTGGTGCCACGCCGCGCCGCTGCGGTTGCGGAGCGCGCGGCGGTGCATCTCGCGGGCCTCCATCCAGCGCTCCAGCGCGAGATGCTGAAAGACCAAGCCCTCCAGGGGAACGCGGTCGGTGCGGGTAGCGAGATGCGCGTTCAGTGACGTCCAATGCTTGCGATCGAAACTGGCAAGCGCTTCCTGCGCGGCGGCCTTGAGGTCTTTCTCTTTCGCCAGCAGCGCCGCGGTCAACTCTTCGCCCAGCGGGTCTTCGGGCGCTCGCAGCTTGGCCACCCATTCCAGCATCACCTGCGTGTCGCGCAACTCGCCCAGGCTGGCGAACACCGGCTTCCCCAGACGCTTCATCTGCTTCCAGGCAGGATCGGGATCGACGGAGAGAAAGCCGTCCGCCATCGAACGGCAGCGCCGGATGGCGACGCGCAAATCATGCACGGGATCGGCGGCGAACCCGTTGCTGGCTTTATCGCATTCCTCGAGCACACGCGCCGCCCAGTAGGCGAGGCCCGATTTCTTGCTTTCGGCGATAGCAGGAACTGGTTGCATGCGTGCCGGTTCAGACCTTACGAGCAAGCGGAGGCTGAAGCGTATTCTAAATGGCTTTGAAGTGTGTGAGGCTCGCGACTCTACAGATACACGCGTTCGCTGCTCCGCAGCGCGCGATAGCGCTGGAAGACCGCCCAGTCGCTCTCCAGGCCGAGCATCGACTTCAGGCTGCTGCCGCGAAAGTTGATAACGAGCATCTTGCGCAGGTTGCGCAGCGTCCACAGTGGATCATGCGAAAGTAACGCCGGAATGTGCCTCACCTTCATCCAGCGTTCGGCGCGCCAGCGCTCATACTCGATCGGCTTGCGGCGCGATATGCGGGGTGTCGATCACGGCCGTGGTGCCGTCGTACTCCTCCAGGCGGTCGATCTGGATGAGGCCGCGCTCGCGGAAGTCCTTCGTCATCGGCGTCCCCGGATAGGGGGTCGGATGCTGGATGTACGGCCAGTCGACGTGCTTGCGCGCGAACTCGAGATTGGTCTGAATGGATTCGCGCGTGTCGTCGGGACTGCCTACGATGAGGCCGCCCACGACCAGCATATTGTTCTTGCGCAGATACTCGATGGCGCGCAGTGTGGCATTGCCGGTCTTGCGCCCGGCTTCTCGAAACTCGTTCTTCGCCGCTGCTTTCAGGAACTGTAGATCGTCCTCGAGGACATTTTCGATGCCAAGAAAAACGTAGCGAAATCCGGCCTTGCGCATCAGCGGCGCCAGCGTCTCACCGTGCATGGCGATGGGCGAGGTCATGGCCTGCACCAGGTAATCGAGATCGCTTAAGCCGGCATCGATAATTGCCTGGCAGAGCGCTTCAAAACGCTTGATATTCAGCGTGATGTTGTCGTCGACGATGAAGATGGAACGCGCGCCGTGGTCGCGCGCGTCGCGGATGTCCGCCAGCACGCGCTCGAAGCTGTAAGTGTGAAAATTCCGGCCGCGCATTTCGATGATGGAGCAGAAGCCGCAATCGAAGGTGCAGCCGCGCGAGGTCTCCACTACGTCGACTTTGCGGCCCATCATGGTGTAACCGTCCAGCACGCGGGTGTCGCGCTTGGGCAGGCGAATCTCGTCGCCTTCCAGGCTGTGCACCGGACGCGCGGGATTTTCATGCCAGCCGTTATCGGCGCGATAAGATAGTCCCACAATGTGGGACAAGTCTTTGTCATGTTCCCAGGCCCGCAGCAGTTCGCGAAAGGTAAGCTCGCCCTCACCGCGGACGATGTAATCCACGCCGCTGTCGGCTTCCATGTAAGCCTGCGGAGCGAGGCTCGGGTCGTAGCCGCCCACGACCACCCGAATTCCAGGCCGCAATCCGTGGATCAATTGCACGATGCGCAGCGCGGTCTTGCGCTGGAAGGTCATGACGGAGAGGCCGACGACGTCAGGCGTGTGCTGGCGCACAAGCTGCTCGACGGTGGCGCGCACGCGGTCCTGCACCAGGATGAGATCCGCGACGGCGAGGCGGTGGTGCGGGTCGACATTGCCCGCCAGCGAGCACAGCGCGCCGTTTGGCATCCGCACTGCGACCGTCGGCATATGCTCGAAGGAGTCCGGCATGGAGAGCAGCAGAATATTCACGCGATACCCCACTCAATGCAACCAATTGACCCAATGCTACACCGAACCCAGGCTTCGGAGGCGGGCTTGTTTCGTTGGCAGGGAGCGGAGCGACGAATGCGAACGCCCCCGCACCTGTGCGAGACTTGGAACGCATAATCCATGCCGGCAGCCGCGAAAATTTGTGAGATTCGTCGTCCTCTCCGGAGAAGTCTGCTGCGCGTATTGCTGCTGCTCCTCGGCGCCTGTACCTTGGGACAAAGCGCACTGGCACAGGGCGGGCCGCCGTATTACACCAATGATCCGGGCACGCCCGGTCCGCGCAATTGGGAGATCAACCTCGGCTATGAGCCTTTCCTGTATACCGATCAGTCAATCGCCCATACTCCCGACGTGGACATCAACTACGGTATCGGAGATCGCATTCAGCTTACGTATGAGAATGCCTGGTTAAGGGTGAAGAACGTCCCCGCAGCCGCGAAATTCGGGCTGGGCCAATCGAACTTCGGGGTGAAGTGGCGCTTTCTCGACGGCGGCGAAGACGGACTTTCGATCTCGACATTTCCCCAGGGGTTCGTTAACAACCCAAACGACTCGGTACGCAGAGGCATCACCCCGCAGAGCAGCTCGTTTCTGCTGCCAGTGGAGTTCTCGAAGAAATTCGGGGCGGTCGACCTGAACCTCGAGCTCGGCTACAATTTCGTGCACAACGGTTCCGACGGCTGGCTCATTGGCCTGGTGGCGGGGCACCGCTTCAGCTCCAAGCTGGAGGTTGACGCCGAGTTCTACAACCAGAGCTCGGTCAATCCGTACGTGAGCCAGCCGACCATCGACGCCGGGCTGCGCTACAAGGTCCATAGGCCCATCGTCATCTTGCTAATGTCCGGACGCGGACTCGAGCCGGCCAGCAACAACCAGCCTTACTTCGTGGGATATTTCGGTGTACAGCTTCTGCTCCCACCCAGGTCTTATGACAGCGAGCAGGTACCGGAGTCAAAGCCAACCTCACCGTACCCGCCTCACTGAAAAAGGGAGTTCTGGCCAAGCCACACACGATTATTGAGGCGCACTGGGAGGCTTGGCCGCAAGCGGCCTCGCATCCGCTCCCCCACTTCCTGATAGGGGCCGACGAAACGCAACCTTCCCGGCAATCGCGGATAAACGCGGCGGATCCAGCGCAGCGCGTACTCGGCGGCGATGCGCTCCCGCTCTCCGTAGCTGAAGTCGAACTCCTGGCGAAGACGCGGCGGGAGCAGATGGGTGGTCAGCGCGCGATACCAGAAAGGAGGCGGCAGGTGCGAGCCAGCGCCCGATGCAAGCTGGTGCGCCAGTTGTCGAGTGGCCGGGCTCACGCCGAGCGCGGCGGACTGCAAGGTGGATTGCAGGTACGACTCGAAGGCCGTCAAATCCGGCGGCAACTCCTCGGGAGGAATACCGAACAGCGCGGCGGACCTGCGGCTCTCGGCGTAATACTGTTCGCGTTCGGGCGCGCTGAGTGGCGGCAACGCGAGATCGTACGCGACCAACGAGTTGTCGATGAGCGTTGCGAAGACCCAGGTGAGCGCATCGGTTTCGTTTGCCTGGTAGGGTGAGCCCCCCGGGAACCGGCCGACTTCGTACGGCAGAATTCCGCGAATTGTCTCGTGCAGACGATGCAGGTGGCGCGCGGCGCTGAAGGCCTGCTCGAGCGAGCCGAACGACATCAGGAACATGAGCCGAAAAGTATTGTGGAAGCGGCGAATGGGAGCTTGCAGGGTGCGGGAATGCTGGGCGATGGCCGCCGCGACCCAGGGATGAGCCAGTTGCAGCAAGGCAGCACGGCCGGCGGCCAGAAACAGCGCCGACTCACGATTCACCCGCCAGTTCATCGAGCCGGGACCGAAGACGCCGACGCGCGGGTCGCGCGTGGACTTTGCCAGCTCGGTAAGTTGGGTCTCGAGATCGACGGCCGAAACCGGGCGGGAGGGCATGCGCCTATGCTACCGCCCTGCAACTCTCACAGTGAGCGCAGAAAAGAATACCCAGCCAGCAACACGGAAAGCTGGCTGGGGAAGCGGCACAAGTAAGTCACTCAGGAGGCCATCTACCTCTCTCGCTGCATTCATCGGCAGCGTGGGAAGCGAACTTCAGCCCACTTCACACCGAGTGCGCTACGCCCATGCCGGCGGCGGCGGTGCGCACCATGTAATGCTGCTCGGGAACGGCGAACGCCGCGGCCGTGAAGGTGTCCTTGATCAGCCGGTTCGTATCGAAATAAACCTGCCAATAGTCCTTATTGTTGCAGTATGGACGCGCGGCCAGCACCGGCCCAGCGAGGTTGAAGGTCAGGATTTCGACATCCGGCGCAGGAGTAGTCATCACATTAGGAATGCCGGCCAGCGCCTTCTTGAGCAGCGCCATCGCCGCATGCACGTCGACGTTGTGCGCCAATTGCGCCGTAAGCTCGACCCTGCGATACGGGTTGGTGGAGAAGTTCTGGATTACATCGCCAAAGATTTTGGCGTTGCCGATGATGGTGCGCACATTGTCCATGGTGTCGACGGAGCTGGCGAACAGACCGATTTCATGCACCGTGCCGGTGACTCCGCCGGCGGTGACGAAATCTCCAACCTTCAGCGGCTGAAGGATGACCAGGAAAACCCCAGCCGCAAAGTTGGAGAGCAGTCCGCTCCACGCCAAACCGATCGCCACGCCGGCTGCGGCAATCAGCGCGGCCAGGCTGGTGGTTTGCACGCCGAAGAAGCCGAGCAGTGCGATCACCAGAATGATGTTCAGCAAGGCGGCAACCGCATTCTGGATGTAGCGGATAACTGTGGGATCGATCTTCTGCTTGGTCATGGCGCCGCCGATCATGCGCAGCGCCAGGCTGATCAGCCAGCGGCCAACAATCCATAGCGCGATCGCTTCCAGGACCCTTATGCCGAGAGCGATGGCCAACGTCCAGCCCGATTCCACCAGTGAGTTGATTTTGCTTTCCATACTGTTTCCTCCAATCAGACGAATTCAGCTTCGCGACGAAGGACGGCTGACGGCGGGATGGTACCACGGGCGCGGCGGGTGGATGTGTGAATTTGCGGCTCGGGATGACAAACCAACATGGATGCGCTCTTGCCCCCCTCCCCCGCATCTACTAGCGATTGAAGGTTCGTCCTATTGTGGGGTAACTCATGGCCAACAGCCGCAAGTCTAACGGGAAAGCTGTTTCTGAATCGCCGGTCACCGATCTGTTCGAAGCCGGGCGTCATCCGTCGGAATCGGAAAAGCAGTGGGCCGAGAAGACGCTGGCGCCGACGCTGGAGAAGGCTCCGGAGCAGCCGATCGGCGCGCCTACCGGCATTAACCTCGACGAGCACGGCCACGCGCGCTTCACCACGATCTCCGGCATGCCGATTCGCCGCCTCTACACGCAGGCCGATCTGCCCGAGGACTGGAGCTACGACAGCTACCTGAACTATCCCGGCCAGCCGCCGTACACGCGCGGCATTCACGCCTCCGGCTATCGCGGCAAGATGTGGACCATGCGCCAGTTCTCCGGCTTCGCCTCGCCGGAGGAGACCAACCAGCGCTACAAGTATCTGCTGGAGCACGGCGGCCAGGGCCTGTCGGTCGCCTTCGATCTGCCCACGCTGATGGGCTACGACAGCGATCATCCCTTCAGCGAAGGCGAGGTCGGCAAGTGCGGCGTCGCCATCGATTCGCTGGAGGACATGGAGATCCTCTTCGACGGCATCGATCTGGAGAAGACGACGGTCTCGATGACCATCAACTCGCCCGCGTCGATTCTGTGGGCGATGTACCTGGCGGTCGCCGAAAAGCAGGGCGCGGACTGGAAGAAGATTTCCGGGACGATGCAGAACGACATCCTGAAGGAATACATCGCGCAGAAGGAATACATCTACCCGCCGGCGCCGTCGATGCGGCTGGTGATCGACACCTTCGAGTTCGGCTCGAAGTTCACGCCGCGCTTCAACACGATTTCGATCTCGGGCTACCACATTCGCGAAGCCGGCTCGACCGCGCTGCAGGAGCTGGCGTTCACCATCTACGACGGCGTGGAATATGTGGAGTGGGCGCGCCGCCGCGGGCTGGACGTCGACGAGTTCGGCCCGCGCCTCAGCTTCTTCTTCAACGCGCACAACGATTTCTTCGAGGAGATCGCGAAGTATCGCGCCGCGCGCAAAATCTGGTATCGGCTGATGAAGGACCGCTTCGGCGCGAAGAACCAGCGCACCTGGCTGATGCGCTTCCACACGCAGACGGCGGGCGTCTCGCTGACCGCGCAGCAGCCGATGAACAACATCGCGCGCGTGGCCATGCAGGCGCTGGCGGCCGTGCTGGGCGGAACGCAGTCGCTGCACACCGATAGCTACGACGAGGCGCTGGCGTTGCCGACCGAAGAGGCCGTGCGCATCGCGCTGCGCACGCAGCAGATCATCGCGTACGAGTCGGGCGTGGCGAACACGGTCGATCCGCTGGGCGGCTCGTACTTCGTCGAGCGGCTCACGCTCGACATGGAGAACGGGGCGTTCGATTACTTCGAGAAGCTGGACGCGATGGGCGGCATGGTCGCGGCCATCGAGAAGGGCTATCCGCAGAAGGAGATTGCCGAGGCCAGCTACCAGTTCCAGCGCGCCAGCGAAGCGAAAGAGAAGATCACCGTCGGCGCCAATGAGTTCGTGGTCGACGAGCCGTCGCCGCACATTCTCTACATCGGCGAAGAGGTCGCGCAGGCGCAGACGCCGCAAGCTGAAGGCGCTGCGCGCGCGCCGCTCCAACGACGAAGTGCGCCGCTGCCTCGACGCGCTGAAGAAAGCTGCCGCGCAGGAGCCGAAGGCCGGCGACAACGGCCAGATCTCGCCGGTGAACACCATGCCGTTCATCATCGACGCGGTGAAGGCCTACGCGACGGTCGGCGAAATCTGCGACGCCCTGCGCGAGGTCTACGGGACGTACACGGAGACGGCGTTCGCGTGAAGACCGAGTGATCAGCTTTCAGAAGTCGGCTGAGCGCGAAATCCCCGCGTCAGGAGCTCTTGTCTCAGACTGTAGCCCACCGTCACAAGACTGGAACCTGCGCACGCTCTTCGGTGTCTACGCTTGCAAAGAACGTGCCGGGTGCAGATCGCGATCTCGGCCGGCCCAGACATTCATGTTTATCAATTTGCCTGGCTGCGCATGCGGCGGCGGCATCTTAGCTGCGCGGGGGAACCTCACGCAGTGTTAGGTGTCTTGCCTTACCCAGTGGCGGCTACTTATAATCCCGATTCCTGCATTTGTTTCCGATACACAGTAGGCCAGACGCGCGGCAAGCGATCTCGAAGGACGGCACGGGCGGGAAGCGCGTTTGGACCGATCGTCAAGTTCTCCAACATTGAGGAGCCACAGAATGAAGAAGTCGCAACTCGATGATGTTGCTGGTGCTCGCCAGGCGGCGCTGGTCCAGCAATCAGCCGCGCAAGCCGCGGGCCAGGCCGCACCAGCGGGGCAGGCCGCGCCGCATGGGCAAGAAGAAAGAAATCAAGGATCCGGCGGAATACAACGCCTACGTCAATGCCATCCAGCAGCAGAACCCGGCGCAGAAGGCGCAGGCTCCTGGAGGCCTTTCTCCAGACCTATCCCAACAGCGTGATGAAGGAAGACGCGCTGGAGTTGCTGATGGTGGCCTATCAGCAGGCGGGCGACGCGCAGAAGACGCTCGATGCCGCGAGCTCGCGTGCTGCAAGTCGAATCCCAACAACCTGCGCGCGTTGGCCTTGCCTGGCTTACAACCACCACGCCGCGGCCTTCGCAGGGCGGTCCGCAGATGGCGCAGGAGAACGTGGCCAAGGCCAAGCAGTACGGACGAGCAGGGATTGCAGGCGCTGCAGACCATGACGAAGCCCGACGGCATGAGCGACGCCGACTTCACCAAGCTGCACAACCAAACGTGAGCGCCATCTTCGACGGCGCGGTCGGCTTCGCGGCCTTGCAGAACAAGGATTACGCGACGGCACAAAAGGACTTGCGGCAAGGCCGTGTCGGACGAGAGCGCAACCCGACATCGCTCGACGTCTATCCGCTGGCCACTGCCGACCTGGAAGTCAAAGCCCATGAACCCGGAGGGCTTCTGGTTCATCGTGAAGGCGGCGCAGCTGGCGCAGGGCGCCGGCCAGCAGCAGATCCTGGATTACGGACGCAAGAAGTACATCCGCTATCACGGCTCGGAGCATGGCTGGACGGAACTGGTCAACAGGCCAAGGCTTCGCGAGCGTAATGCCGCCGGCGGGCTTCACCGTAGCCGCGGCGCCGCCGCCGCCGTCTCCGGCGGAGCAGGCCGCCGACCTGGTGAAGAGCAAGGATCCGAAGCAGATGAGCTTTGCGGAGTGGGAGCTGGTGCTTTCCTCCGGCAATCAGCAGGCCGCTGACACGGTGTGGAACGCCATCAAGGACAAGGCGGTGAAGCTGGGCGCCAATGTGATCAGCGCCACGGCATCCACGTGCAGTTGGCCGGCAGCGACGACGACATCGAAGCCAAGAAGGCCGACATCGCCCTGACCATGGCCAAGCCGCTCCCGGCGAAGCTGGTGCCGCAGGTCGGCTCGCTCATGAACTTCCAGGGAACGGTGCCAAGCTACACGCCCGAATCCGTTCATGATGACGATGACCGACGGCATCCTGCTGGACAAGAACGGCAACCCGGTCTCGACCGGCAGCGCCGGTGCACCACACCACCACGCATCATGCCAGTAATTTGAGATAGGCAGCAGATCAAGGGGAGCAGCCATCGCTGCTCCTTTTTTCTTTGTGATGCAGCTACCGGTATCGAATGGCTCCAGAAGGGCGGAAGCGTCGGAAGCACAACCCGCCGTCGAGCGTACGCACGGCTTTCTTCTCCGATGGTGACGGCTGTGCGCGCTGCGTGGAGGGCGGCGCGTGCCGCTGCGCAGTTCCTTGACGTCGAGCTTGAGTTCGGCGATGGTGCGGCTGAGAGTGTTGCGGTGCATGCCCAGCTGGCGTGCAGCCTTGCACTGATTCCCGTTGCTGTCCTGCAGCACGGTAAGAATGAATTTCTTCTTGAATTCGCAGACGGCTTCGGAATAGGTGATGCCGCTCCGGTACATCTGCACGATCAGAGCTTCCAATTGATCTTTCACAACGCCTCTCTCTCGCTTAGTGTCAGTCACAGCATTCTAGCTCTTCACGGTCTGTCGCCGTTGCGATGTTCCGCGGCACATGTTCCGGCACGGTGCGCAGCAGGTCCCAGCCCGTCCAGAAGCGCTGCCGCAGGTCCGCCGGCGCTGCCCAGATCAGGGCGCGGCCGGCAACCAGCAGCAACGGCGCCAGTCCGCGACTGCTGGAAGCCCCCACTGTGGAGCGAAAGCCGCCAGCGCCAGCACGATCACCGTGCTGACAACAACGCCTCGCACAAACCCGAACACAGCGCCCAGAAAGCGGTCGAACCAGCGCAGTCCCACGCCGTTGACCGCCCAGCGCGCGATCCGTCCCAGCAATCCTGCCAGCAGCAGCGACAACAAAAAATATGGTAAAGAACCCGGCGATGTCCGCCGCCCACTGGGAGTTCACGTAAGGCGCGTACCATGCGGCCACCCGCGGATACTCCCAGGCCGCCAGCAGATATCCCACGACCACGCCCGCCAACGCGAAGAACTCGTAAAAGAACCCTTCCGCGATCGCCTGCAAGACCGAAAGCACAATCACGAGCACAATCACCCAGTCGAGGATGGACAGGCCCATCATCGGCTGTCGCCTTAGGCCGGCAACGGATGCCCGGTCAATCTGGGTGTAAGCCTCGATGTATTTCTCACTGGTTCTGGCCGCCACCTCCGGAGGCAGCGCCGGCGCCGGCGGCTGTTTGTTCCACTTGAATCGCTTCCAGGTAGTCGCGCACGTACTGCTTGTCGAAGGACTCCTGCGCTCCCCCCGGCTGGTACTTGTCCTTCGGCCAGAAGCGCGACGAATCGGGCGTGAGCACCTCGTCGGCCAGCACCAGTCCGCTCGCGGTGCGGCCAAACTCGAACTTGGTGTCGGCGATGATGATGCCGCGCGTCTCGGCGTAATCGGCCGCCGTCTGGTAGATCTTCACGCTCAGATCGCGCAGCTGCTCGCTCAGTTCGCGGCCGGCCAGCTGTCACCATGTGCTCGAACGAGATGTTCTCGTCATGGCCGCTGGCCGCCTTGGTCGCCGGCGTGAAGATCGGCTCCGGCAGCTTGTCGGACTCGCGCAAGTCCCGCCGGCAGCTGGATGCCGCACACCGAGCCGCTGGTCTTGTATTCCTTCCAGCCCGATCCGGAGAGATAGCCGCGCACCACGCACTCGATCGGCGATCATGTCGGCGCGCACCACCAGCATCGAGCGGCCGCGCAGCTGGCCGGCATACTTCTGCAGCTCCTGCGGGATACTTGCGCACGTCGGCGGTCGCCAGATGGTTGGGCACGATGTCCTTCAGGAAATCGAACCAGAACAGCGAGAGCTGGGTCAGCACGCGTCCCTTTTGCGGGATGCCGGTGGCCAGCACGTAATCGAACGCCGAGATGCGGTCGGTGGCGACAAACAGCAGGTGGTCGTCGCCGACCTTGTACAGGTCGCGGACCTTGCCGCTGGCGAAGAGCTTGAGGTCGGGAAAATCGGTTTGCAGAAGAACGTCGGTAGTTGTTGATTGAGCTTGTTCACAGTATGCAAATCGCTTCGGAGAGTCGTCGGGTATTTTAATTTTCCCGGGCGGTTTGTCAACGGAGTCGGAAAAAAAAATTTTGAGCGCCCCGAAAATTTTCTTGCGCAAACTTCTTGACAAAAGGCCGGATCGCGCGAAACCCGCATGAATAGAGGCTTTCGACGTCCCGAACCAGCGTGGGCGAGTTCCACCGACTCGGTTGCCTGCGCGATAGAATTGGCGCGCTAGCAAAACCCACAGCCGCAGCGTGTCAAGAGCGGAGAAAAAATTCTGTGCGTTGCTCCGGCTAATCGGCGGCGGTGCGGTGCACGGCGCGCGCATCTTCCAGATACTGGATGTCGGGAGTACCCTACTACCCCGGCCTCCTGCATCCGCTGCGCAGTTCGTCGGAGTTCATGAACTTGCGCGCTTCTTCGACGTCTCCCAATCCAGCAGCACGGTAAATCTCGCGCGGGTCATCCACGATTGTGAAAACCTGGCAAGCCGGGTTCGCCGGCGCGCTTGCGGGTGTTGAGGTGGGAATCGAAAGCTTCTTTCCAGCGGTTATAATCCGCCACCTTATGGTGTACCAGCACATGAACCATGAGAAGGCCTCCGCGACCTTCGTTCGTCACATCCAAGATACGAAATCCGGCAGGAATGTGAACTGCCTGCGAGCTGCGACGCCGCGAAAATGCTGATGACGCTGCGGCGTCGCGGTCACGGCTTCGCTACTGATACGCTATACTGCTCAATACCTCCGGGAGAACTCGCCGCTTGCCTCGCCTCATCATTCGCTCCTCTGACATTCATGCCGCCGGATGTTTCACGCTGGACGACATCCCCAACGGCACGCGCGTGCTGGAGTACACCGGCGAGCGCATCACCAAGGCCGAGGGCGATGTCCGCTACGAAGGGCGGCCGTTCACCTATCTGTTCGGAGTCGGCGACGGCGAGGTGGTCATCGACGGGCACGGCATGGCGATGTTCGTGAATCATTCCTGCGATCCCAATTGCGAGACCGACGAAGATGGACGACCGCGTCTTCATCTCCAGCATTCGCGACATCGCCGCCGGCGAGGAGCTCACCTACGACTACTGGCTCTACGACGGCGACGACGATCCCGCGCCCTGCTACTGCGGCAGCAAGAGTGCCGCGGGCAGCATGTACTCGCCCGAAGAGCTGAGAAAGCAGCGCCGCGCCGCAGCGCGCAAGAAGAAGAAGGCCGAGCTCGGGAGCAAGAAGAAAGAGGGCGCCACGGCCACGAAGAACAGCTCGGCCAGCAAGAGCGCGAGCGAGGACCCCTCGACGGCGAAGAACGCATCGCACAAACGCAGGTCTTTGCGATAACCAACAACGTGGGTGCCCCGTTCTGCCCGTTCGCGATTACTCGCGCCTGTTCACGCCAATAAAGTGTGGCCTTCGTCGTTTAGTACTCAAACCTACGCCGTTTTCGGCACAGCAGCCGCGATCGGCGCTCGTGTGATGTGCGAAAGGCTCTCGTTAACATCCAAAACCTTCGTTCGCACATCCTTGATTCCCATCGAATCAAGGCGTGGCAAGTGTTCCTTCAGGAAATTGTTCGCAGAGCTTTCATCAGTGAACAGGTAAACACCGCCGCAATCCCCAGTGCGGCTGTTCTCGGTCCAGATTTTCCAGACCATACCTGGTGTTTTGTTCAAGTGGTGGGCCAGATCGCTGGCCATCTTGGTGAGATCCTCACCCCAAGGACCATGACTGGGAAAATCAATCTGCAGCAGAGTCATCGTACCTCCGCCGCCATTTTAAATGCTTCAGCATTTCTTTGGACAGGGTGCCTGAGACTTGGCTCTCCGATTGGACTCGCGTCGCAATTCAACCGAGTGGATGGTCGCGAGAAATCGCCATTTCGTTGGTGAGCGCTGGGCGCGGATCGGTTACGATAACGCCTGTTATCGCCAATAATCCTCGACCGACGTGCTGGTGACCTGCGTCACTGCCGTTTATCGGGGTTAGTTGTGTAATCGCCTGTTCACAACAGTTACGATCTGCTATGGAGAAGAAAAACGAACTCGTGGGGTATGTTCTGCGCCATTACTGCCACCTGATGACCGATCTTGAGCGACGGGCATTCCGTCACCTGTTTGGCACCTCGTTGGCAACACATGGCAGGAGCGACTTAGAAGCACAGGCGCAAGCGCAGAAAGATCCAGCACACGCTCGGTACTTGTCGAACGAACCGGAAGTGCTGAACCTTGTTTCGACGGGATATGACGGGTTCGCACAGCGAACAGCAGACCGGATATTAGCCGAACACGGTGACAAAGTGTTTCTGAATCGCTGTCCCGTGTGTGGCGGTCTGGCGCTAACGCCAAAGGCCAAGCAGTGCCGATTCTGCGATAAAGAATTAAACGGCTGAGGATAGCTGTCGAAAAACCGCCATTTCACTCATCACCGCCAATCCAGCCGAGGAACAATGAACGGACACGTTTTCAAGTCAATTTGGTTTTGGGCCGTGGCAATGCCATGCGCTGGGATTGCAAACGTGCTCGCTTTCTGGGTATTCGCCCGTCTCGATTCGGTTGGGCACCCCCGGCATTGGTGGCGGATGGAAGATTTCACGCTCTACAGACTGTATTGGAAATTGGCCCCGGAGCATGGCTGGTCTCGGTTGCCGCTGGTTGCTGCTGCAAGCTCTTTCCTGGTGGCAGGAATCGCCTTGCTTGCTGCGTTCTTTGGTAGCTGACGTAACATCGCCATTACACAAGCGATCGCGCGAGACGAACCTACGGCGTCAGTTCCCAGACGGTTCCGCAGCCGTTGATACCCTCACCGAGGCAGCGAGACTCGTCACCGCCCGCTTGAGCGGTGCCGTAAAGGTTGCCGTTAGCGTCGATCACGATAGGCCCAGAGGGGTATTGGCCGTCGGCACGGCCCGTGAAATCGTACAGTTCGCTATACACGTAACTACCGCCTGAGGGAGTCAATTTGTAAATGCAGCCATAGCCCGTAGTGCAATTGGAAGCTGTGCCATAGAGATTACCCGCTGCGTCGCGGGTGAGACGGCCCGATGGAAAGCCCTGCCGGTTTTGGAAGGTATAGAGCAGATCGATGCTCCAATTACTGGAAGCCAGCAGCTCAATGACCGTGCCCTGGCCGTGAAACCCAGCCCCATCCATTGGGGCAAGAAGATTGCCCGAGGGGTCGAAGATCAAAGACTCGGGATCACAGCCATTCAGGCCGCCGACACAGTTGAAAATCTGGAGAGCGTTCGCCGACCAGCCCGACTGGGAATGGACCAGTTGGTAAATGCCGCCGCTGGGATTTCCGTCGACACTATAACCGGTGCTGCCGTACAAATTCCCCGCCTGGTCCATCAGCAAGCCGGTGTTGGGCATGGCGAGATTTTGCGAGGTGTTGAAGCTATACAAGATGCTCTCGGTCCAGCCGCCCTGCGCCGGAGTGAATTCGTAGGCGGTTCCCCCGTTGGTAGCTCCGCCGGTCTCCGTCGTGCCGTAGAAATTTCCCGCACGGTCGAAGATCAAGTCGCCCGAACCCGGACTGCCTCCGTCACCGTTCATGCCGGTAAAGGAATGCACGATGGTTTCGCCCCAGGGGCATTGCACCGTGGGGCAGAAGGTGGGCGAAGGCCGCAGCCGAAAAACGGTCCCGCAGCCGGTCGGAAACAAGGCAGCCCCGGAAGTTGACGATTCCCCCGCCATTGGTTGCGCCGTACAGGGTGCCGTCGGGGCCAATGACGACTCCGAGGGCGTAGTTGCCATCGGGCAGGGCCTGAAACTTATACAAGGTGGAGTAAACAAATCCGGAGCCGTGCCTGGCGAGCTTGAATACGGTGCCGCATCCGCCATCGTCCTCGAAGGTGTAGCAGGAGTCTCCGGGCGCGCCGTTGAGGCCGCCGAGATAAGTCGTGCCGTAGAGATTGCCGGCGGCATCCATGACCACGCCATTGTTCGGTTGAGAGCCGTCCTGACTTTCTTCGCCCATGAACGTGTGCAGCACCGTCAAGGTCTGGGCATGAGCGCTCCGATCGATCGCAGCTGCCAACACCAAAACTGCGAGCAGTACAAACAGCTTTTTGAACCTGTTCGGGCGATTGCATTGGTGTGGAAATCGAGCAGCGACGGTCGCGCGTGAGCTCATTGCCATCCTCCTTGAGCGCAAAGCGTCAGAAAGTATATAGCGAAGTCACGCGATCGGCGATGAAATGTTGTTTCTCGATTTTTCGCTTTGGCACGACATCCCTCTCTGCCTCGGGGCGCCTGACTGGTCGAGCGATTCTACGTACTTATTCGGCCGCGCTCCACGCGATGCCGTCCGCGTTCGCCGCTGCCTTACTGCGCGGCGGTTTTGACTGGCGCCAGGTCCTCCACCTCCACGCCCATGTGCCGAAGATGATGCAGCATGTGGTCGACGTAGTCGTCGAAGACGAATTGCAGCGTCAGGGGCTCCGAGTCGCCAATGGTGCAGGTCCGCGACCAGGCCCAATCCGGAGCCGCTTCGGCCGCAGCCAGCAATTGCCGGTTTAAGGCTACCCACGCCTCGATGAGGAGTCCGCCAGTCCCGCTGCTGGTAACGCTGCAGCGCCACCCAGGCGTCGCCATCATAGCTCGGCATCGCCGGGTTCTCTTCCAGCCGCGTGCGCACGATCCGCTGATAATTGTTGGCCGCCGAATCCAGCAGATGCCCCAACTCTTCCTTGCGCGACCACGCCTCGGGAGCGGGTTTGTTTTCCACTTTCGCCGAAGGAAGCGCGTGCAGGCGCGCCGGCAGCCGGTTGATCAACTCACGCAGCGAGTTCAGACTATTCAATCCTCACCTCCAAAACGATGGCCCGATTATCTCCCATTGCGCTTTCCCGTTCCACAGCTCGGCACCGTATAATCGAAGCTTCCTTCCATGAGTTACCAGGTTCTCGCGCGCAAATACCGGCCACAAAAATTCTCCGACGTGATCGGGCAGGACCACGTCACCCGCACCCTGAAGAACGCCATCGAGCAGGGCCGCATCGCGCACGGCTACATCTTCAGCGGGCATCGCGGCATCGGCAAAACCACCATCGCGCGCATTCTGGCCATGGCGCTGAATTGCCAGTCGCAGGACCATCCCGTGCCCGAGCCCTGCGGCGTCTGCGACTCCTGCCGCGAGATTCGCGCCGGCAACGCGGTGGACGTGATCGAGATCGACGCCGCCACCAATCGCGGCATCGACGAGATCCGCGAGCTGCGCGAGGCCGCGCGCTACCGTCCGGCGCGCGACCGCTACAAGATCTACATCCTCGACGAAGCCCACCAGATTACCGATGCCGCCTTCAACGCGCTGCTGAAGACGCTGGAAGAGCCGCCCGGCCACATCGTCTTCATGATGGCGACCACGCAGCCCGAGGACATTCCGCAGACCATCCGCTCGCGCTGCCAGCACTTCAGCTTTCATGCCGTGCGCTTCGACGACATCGTCCAGCAGCTGCGCGACATCGCCAGCAGGAGGGCATCGCCGCTGACGATGACGCGCTGGCCATGCTGGCCGAAGTCGGCGACGGCTCCATGCGCGACGCGCTCAGCATCATGGACCAGGCCATCGCCTGCTGCGGCACCACGCTCAGCGCCGATGTGGTGCGCGGGCTGGTCGGAACCGTTCCCAGCCGAGGTGCTGGAGGACGTGATGGACGCGGTTGCGCGCAACTCCAGCGAAGATGTTCTGCGGATGGTCGACCGCCTGCTGGTGGAAGGGCAGAGCGCGCAGCACTTCGCCCGGCAGATGGTGCGCTTCCTGCGCAACGCTCTGGTCGCCAAAGTGGCGGGCAGCGATTCGCCGGTGCTGCAGATCTCCGCCGACGAGCGCGCCCGCGTGGCGCGCGTGGCCGAGCGCTTCAGCGAGGAAGATCTCTCGCGCTTCATGCAGATCATGCTGCGCACCCACGGCGAGCTTGGCTACAAGCAGGAGCAGCGCTTCCATCTGGAGCTTGGGCTGCTGAAGCTGGTGCATGCGCAACGCCTGCTGCCGCTGGAGCAACTGCTGAGCGGCGAAGCGGCGCAGCCGAAGACCGGCGGCGCAAGCGAAATGCCGCGCGCAGGAAGCGCGCCTGCCGCCGCAGCTCTTCGGGGCGGACGGGCGCTCGGAAGCGCGCGGGCGATCGAAGCCGAGGTTCCGTCGCGCGCTCCGGCGGCCTCGCCGTTCAGCAGGCCGTCGCCTTTCGAGGCCGATCGCAGCCGCAAGAGCGAGCCCAAGGGCGAGGCTCGGTTCGAAGCCTCGGGTCCGCTCGCCGCAGTCGCGGCCGCGCCGTCGCGAATTGGCCTCGCAGATATCGAAGCAACCGCAGAGCGGGGAAGCGCGGTTGCGACGGCGATCGCAGAACAAAGCGACGAGGCTGGGGAAGCGCGCCCGCAGGATGAGAACGGTCGATGCGGTGCGGAGCGCGGTGCTGTCCGCGCTGGAAGACTCGGGCCAGAAGATGCTGGCGCACAACCTGGAAGGCGGCGAGTGGTCGCTGGGCGGCTCCGAAGTCGCGGTGAAGGTCGCGATGTCGCAGGTGCTGATCGACGTGGCGCTGGGCGCCGAGCCGAAACGCATCATCCAGGCGGCGCTGGGCCGGTTTCCGGCGCGCCGCTGAAGTTCAAGATGGTGGGCGGCGCGACACCAACCGCCGTGAAACCAGGGCCGGCCGCCCGTCCGGTAAACGGTGCGAACGGCGCAAGCGCGCGAGCCGCGCCCTGGCCGATCCGGTGGTGCAGCGCATGCAGGAAAAATTCGGCGCCGAAATTCGCACCGTCATCGACCAGAAAGACCGGGGATAAAGATCAGGTTCACCACGGAAGCACGGAATACGCGGAATTGTTCGGTAGTGGGTCAGTTTGAAATCTGAGCGGTGCAAGGGGCGCCCTTCGACTTCGCTCGGGGCAGGCTCTTTCAGCCGTGCCGAAAGGACGACAATGGAACCGGGCGCTTCCACCATTACAAATTCCAAACTGCTCCACTACTACCTGTTCGTTAAGCTGGGGTAGTTGTGTTCATTCGCGAGCGTTGTGAAGTAGAAAGCCGGAAATTTGTTTTTCTGTAAGTTCCGTGTCTTCCGTGCTTCCGTGGTGAAACGGTTCTCGGGGATTGAGGCGATATGGGCGGATTCAATTTGCAAGACATGCTGTCGCAGGCGCGGCAGCAAGCCGAGAAGCTGCAGGAGAAGATGCAGCAGATCACCATCGAGGCCTCGTCTGGCGGCGGCAGCGTCACCGTGCGCATGAACGGTCAGAAGCAGTTGTTGAGCATCGCGATCGAGCCGGAGGTGGTGAAGTCCGGCGACATCGAGATGCTCCAGGACCTGGTGATCGCGGCGGTGAATGAAGCCTCGCGCAAAGTGGACGAGGCACTGAAATCCAGCCTCGGGGGTATGTTCGGCGGCATGGGGCTGCCGGGGTTGTGAAAGGCGTATTCACCACGGAAGCACGGAATGCACGGAATTTTGGGATGTTTGTATAAACGCCATTTTTCCGGATCCCGTGTTCATGTTTTAGGTTCATTCCTGATTTAATTCTGCTCCGTGCATTCCGTGCTTCCGTGGTGAACAGGCTTTTTCGAGGCGAAGAACTTGTCCAGGTTTGCCGAGCCCATGGCTCGACTCATCGAAGAACTGAAGAAGCTGCCCGGCGTGGGCGGCAAGACGGCGCAGCGCTTCGCCTTTCACATCCTGCGCGCCAGCGAGGAAGACGCCGAGCTGCTCTCCGGCGCCATCCGCGACGTGAAGGCCAGCCTGCGCCTTTGCTCCATCTGCAACAACATCACCGACGTCGATCCCTGCATCTACTGCGCCAGCGCCACGCGCAATCAGCGGCTGGTGTGCGTGGTCGAGGAGCCCACCAACATCGCCGCCATCGAGAAGACACGACATTACAACGGCGTCTATCACGTGCTGCACGGCGCGCTGTCGCCGCTGCACGGCATCGGCCCGGAGCAGTTGCGCATTGGCAATCTCGCGCGGCGCGTCGAGTCGGGCAATGTCGATGAGTTGATCCTCGCCACCAATCCCACCATCGAAGGCGAAGCCACGGCGACGTACATCTCGCGCCTGTTCAAGCCCTCGGCAGTGAAGGTCACGCGCATCGCTACGGGCGTGCCCGTCGGCAGCGACATCGAATACGCCGACGAGGTCACGATGCAGAAGGCGATGGAAGGCCGACGGGAGGTTTAGCAGAATCGTTTCTTCCTATAGGTGTCATCCTGAGCGGAGCGCCCGCCTTGCTTTTTCCGACTCGTTTCGCGAGTCGGGCGGGCGCGGAGTCGAAGGACCGCTATCATCAAGCCAATGTAGCGTCCTTCGACTCCGCGACCGGGCAACTACCGCGCCAACCGCAAAAAGCGCGATCGTCACGGTGGTTGCGCGGTCGCTGCGCTCAGGATGACACCTTATTTGATTCGCTCATTTGTGCCCGCTCTGCATCCGCAGCTTCAACAAGTACTCATTGATTGCCTCTTCCCATTCTTTGCCCGCGCGCTCGTCGCCTTTGGCGAAGTGCTGCACGTGCTCGTTGGCTTCGGGGATGAGCGCGGTGCGCTCGTACACGACCGCGACGCCCGTCTTCGGCGCGCCCGCGCGCGTCAGCTGAATGTCGATCAGCGTCGCCATCGCCTGGTTCAGGACATAGGTGTACTGAATGTGCCCGCCGCCGAGATCGAACGCAGTGTTCACCCAGATGGCCTCATGCTGCCCGTGCATGACCTTGAAGACCATCCCCGGCTGGTCGTGCGCCGGTTGGGGGTAGAGGAACTGCGGATTCCAATCCGGCGACCACTTACGTTCGTCGTTCGCCCCGAACAGCGGCGCGACTTGCTCGAACGACCCATCGGCGGTGAAGTGGAATTCGGTGCGCGTGTGGGTGAGGGCTGCCGCGTTCGGGTCCTGAGCGGACCGAGAAGCCCCGGCGTGGCCGCCTTTTGGCGCTGTGTCAGCCGTGACACACTGTGTCAGTACTGACACGATGGCGGTGCCTGCCAATAGAGGCAAAGTTTTCACCTTTTCTTCTCCTTGAGTTGATGGCTGTCGGCGGCGGTAAGGGTGAGGCCGAAGAGCTCGCGCAATTTTGCGATCTCCTTCAGGGTCGGTGGCGAGAAGGGCGCTTTGCCCTCAAAGGCGTGCAGGACAATTCCTTCCAGCAGATCGCCGAGCGTCAGGTCCTTCAGTTCGGCAAGTGCCTTCAGCACCTTGAGCAGGCGCTTCTCCATGCGTACTCCGGTCTGCACCCGCTCGACTTCAACCGGGGGTCTAGTGTTTGTAACCATGGTACAAATGTACCAAGATACGTAAATCCAGGCAAGGGAGATAAGCGAGGTCGGCTTCGCGCTGGTTCGCCGGCGAAAGTCGTAGGAAGAATTCCTCAATAACGTCCGGCAAGACGCCGACCCCGACATTTCCCAACTACCAAGCAAGCCAGACTCGAGTACGCGAAGTTGCGGTGAGGCGCGCCGGACCACACGCGCTGTGCTCATGCTGTACTGCGTATCAGGCCTTTAGCTTGGCAAGTAGATCGGCGGGATGCACTGGCTTGGCCAGGATTTCGAACTCGTGTCCCTGGGCGCGGGCGTTCTCCAGCAGATCGGCGGTGGCGGCCTGCCCGGAGAACAGGAGAATTTTGCAGCTCGGCAGGAAGCCGCGGATGTGGATGGCGGCCTCGATGCCATTCATGTCCGCCATGATGACATCGCTGATGACAAGATCAGGCTGGAGGGAGCGCGCGCTCTCCACTGCAGCGGTGCCGCTGTAGACCGCTGACGCCTCGTATCCGTTCATGTCCAATATTTTGGCCAGAGTATCGGCGATAACCTGCTCGTCATCTACCACCAGGACTCGCGGTTTTCGTCCCACATGCATCGAAGCGCTCCTTCACACCAGCAAAGCCGAATTACCGATTATAGCGGAGAGTTACGGACCGGAAGGTTCTGCCGGAAGCTGGTGGTCGGCTGATTTACGACATGACCAAAGCTTACGTGCGAGATGCAGAAATTACCCGCCGCATGGCAGGAACGGCACGAGTTTCCACTGTTTACGGCGGTTTTCGCCTGTTTACTAATCAATTAGCAATTGCTTTGCCAACGGACGAGGGGATGCCGAGGGGCGCGAGCCGGGCGATGTGTCAGCGCTCACAACAGTACAGTGACCGAAATCACCGCCTCGATGGTCACCGCCTTTGTACATTAGGTTCGAGACGGCCTTGGCCCAAGGGTTACAAGGCAGCCGGCTCCACGTAAGGCCGGGTCTTTAAAGATCAAGCGGCCGGCCGTGGGGCGGCTGCGTAAACCGAAAGGGAGAGCGCAATCATGGCATACGTTATTACCGATACCTGCACCAAAGACGAACTCTGCGTCGAAGCCTGTCCGACCGACTGCATCCACCCCAAGAAAGACGAAGAGCCTTTCGAGGCGGCGACCCAGCTCTATGTCGATCCCGAAGGCTGCATCGATTGCGGCGCCTGCGTTCCGGTGTGCCCGACCAATTCGATTTTCCTGGTCGACGAAGTTCCGGCCGACAAGCAGGAGTTCATCGCGAAGAACACCGAGTGGTACGCGAAGGCGTAGTCGCAAAGCTTGCCGGATGATTCTGCCGGGTGGAGCACGCCTTCAGGCGAGCAGTCACCGTCGTTGTTTGGCCCCCCGGCTTTTAGCCGCTGAGGTAAACGGTAGCAAGTACCTCAGGCGCTAAAGCGCATACGGAAAGCAGGTGTGATTTGCACGCCTGAAGGCGTGCTCCACCCCGCATGGTTCATCGTCAGATCCAAACTTCAGCGCACGATCAGGCACGCCAGCCCGATGGCAACCAGGTCTTCCGGTATGGCGATGAAGAAGTCCCTCACCTGTAGCTTGTTCCCCAGTCCGCGACGAACGTAAAGCCCCGCGTACGCGCCGATCATCGCGCCGATAATTCCCAGCACCGCTCCCATCCACAGCGCAGCACCGCCGGCGGATGCCAGACATGCTCCGCACAACCCGCCCGTGACTGCGCGCACGCCGAGGCTGGCAGGCGCGGTTCGCGGGGGAGTTTTGGGCGCGACGTCGGCGATCAGCTCCAGCAGAGCCAGGATGCTAAATACGCCGACCGCAACCGGCGATGCCATGAATCCCAGGGGAGTGCCGCGCAACCGAAGGAATCCCAGGTGCGCGGCCCAACTGACCACGGCGGGTGTCACCAATGATCGAAGCCCGGCGACGAATCCTATGCCGAACGCCAACAGAAGGGCGTGAGTCATCTGCGTTCACCATCCGGTGCCCCGACTTCAGGCGGGCGAAGTTGCGTTGGTAAGATGCGGGTCGATTCCGCAGGTCGCAAGTTATTCATCCAATCGTAATGTCGCGCGGCGAAAGTTAGCTCGGCGGCGCAAAAGGCCGAATTCGCCCATCGGACAGCGTCGCGATATGTTATTTTGAAAAATCATTCGCAATCACTCTTGCGCCTGGAGGCTCTCACAAATTGTCAAAGGACATGGTCCCGAAGCGCATCTTTCTGACGAAAGGTGTGGGGAAACATAAGGAACGTCTCACATCGTTCGAGCTGGCGCTGCGCGATGCCGGAATCGCGGCGCAAAATCTGGTGCGGGTGTCTTCGATTTTCCCGCCCAATTGCAAGCTCATACCCCGCAAAGAAGGTCTGCCGTACTTGTCGCCAGGCGAGGTGACGTTCGCGGTCGTGGCTGAGAACTCCACGCGCGAGCCGCACCGTCTCACCGCTTCCAGCATCGGATTGGCGATTCCCGCCGACCGCAGCACCTACGGCTACCTCAGCGAGCACCACTCCTTCGGCGAAACGGAAGACTTCGCCGGCGATTACGCCGAGGAGCTCGCCGCCGAGATGCTGGCTACGACGTTGGACGTGGAATTCGACGCCGACAAGTCCTGGGACGAGAAGAAGCAGATCTATCGCATGTCGAACAAGATCGTGCGCACGGCGAACATCACCCAAAGCGCGGTCGGCGACAAGCGCGGGCGTTGGACCACGGTGATTGCCGCGGCAATTTTGATTTTCGAGTAGCCCCGTCTTCTCTCCGGCGCCTGAGGCATGATCCGGAAGAAGACCCGACGTCATGGTTCACTACATTCGCTGTCGTCGATCATGTCGATAAGCGCGGCCAGCGTGCGGCGGGTGCGCTCGACGTCCTCCTGGCCGACGTTCGCGAGCAGTTCGGCATCGACCTTTTCGCGCGCGGCAGCTTGTGTCGCCGCCGCAGCACGGCCGCGCTCAGTGAGTTTTACGGTCAGCCTGCGCCGATCATCCCTGTCCATCGCGCGCTCGAGATAGCCGCGCGTCACCATGATGTCGACAAGCTGGCCTGCCGCCTGCTTGGAGAGGCGCAGCTCGCGGATAAGTTGGCCCAGCGGAACGTCCTCGCGATCGAGCGCGAGACCGCCGATGATGTACAAGCCATTGCCAGGAATGTCGTCGTATCCCGCCTCAGCGAGCGCCCGGCGCATGGCCGCGCCGTAGGTGTTGCGCGCGTGACGGAGCAGGACGGGCATCGCGATGTCTTCGGAAACAATGTGTTCTTGATTCATGAAAGGCAATTTACAGCCAATATTACAGGTAGTCAAGTTAATGTACAGTCAATGATGTTTTCGGCACGACGACCCTCATTTTGGCCCTCGCCGCTAGGCACGCGTCAGGTCCTGGATTTACCTGGAAGTGCCGCCAGAAAGAAATAGCCCCACCCGGCGAAAGGATCCCCCGTCCCGGCAAGCCGCTACCGCAATGGCTCGTCGGCCACTCCCGACCGAGTGGGGCACCCGAGCAGACCGTGACCATGAGCTTGGCTGGTTTCGCTCCCAAGCGTCACTCATGTAACGGATTGCGCGGGAACTTAGAAATCGTGTGGGTCAACAGCGAATGGGAAAGACTTGCGCTGCCGGACTTGGCGTGAGGACGTGTCCAGCAGTATGAGCGAGGACTGGATGCAGTGAAGCGAGCTCCCATTCCACAGAGGCCGCAGGCACGGCGGGCGACAGGTTTTCGGTTGTCGCGCCGGCGGCATGCGCGATGGCGCTGGCGACCTGCGGAGCACAATCGTAGGGTTGCGTGTCCGACTCGTCGTACGCGGTTCCAGGCAAATCTTCGGCGGCCACAGCGAAGCCGGCCGCAAAGACCAGCACAACCAGGCAGACAAGGATGGAGGGGATGCGTGTCATCTTCGGGGAAACCGCAGCTTAATACGCGGGTAAAATACACGGCGGACGAGGGCCTTGTCAATTCTCCGGATCGCGGTCGCACCCGGCGATGTGAAGCGCACCCTACCGCCTCGCGACAGATGTGTTAAACAGGAGAGTACCAAGCCGGCCGCAAGAGCCGGCACGAGCCAACTATGAGCCATTCCGTTTCGCAGGGCAGCGGCCCTGCGTTCCCGTGTCGCCGGCTGAAGCCGGCTCAGAAAATAAATTGGCAGCCTGGACGCTGGCCTAAAGGCCAGCTCTACCCGAATTGGATCGAAGGCAAGCTTTGCCCGAGTTCGCCTGGATGCCGGCCCCACCCGGTGGGGAGGGCCTCATGCTGAGGTCGCTCTTCATCGCGCTCTCCGAAAGCCAAGGCCTGCGCAACTTCGCCGAGAAATCGCCGCATGGGCCTGCGCTTCTCGCAGCGCTTCGTCGCCGGCATGAGTTGAGGATGTCATTCGCGCCGCGCAAGTGGTCAACGAATGGGGCGCGGGCGTCAGCATCGACAACCTGGGCGAGAACGTCACCAACGCCGACGAAGCCAAGCACAGCGCCGAGCTCTACCATAACATGCTCGACGAGATCGACCGGCGCAAGCTGAATGCCAACATCAGCCTCAAGCTGACGCACATGGGTCTCGACGTGAGCGAGGACCTGGCGTTCTCGCTGGTCACCGAGTTGGTCGACCACGCCGTGCGCATCAACAACTTCGTGCGCGTCGATATGGAAGGCTCGCCCTACACGCAGCGCACGCTCGACTTCGTGCGCGGCTTGCATCGCCTGCCGGGACACGCCGGGCGGGTCGGCACGGTCATCCAGTCATATCTCTTTCGCAGCGAGAAGGACGTCAACGATCTGCTGTCGGAGCGCATTCGCATTCGCCTGTGCAAGGGCGCCTACAAAGAGCCGCCGGACATCGCGTTCCCCAAGAAGGCCGACGTCGATCGCGAATTATCTGAAGCTGGCGCGCACGCTGATGAAGAGCGGCGTCTTTCACGGCCTCGCAACCCACGACGAGAGCATCATCGCCGAGCTGAAGCAGTTCGCGCGCGCGGAAAACATCCCACATCGGCCTATGAATTCCAGATGCTGTATGGCGTCCGCCGCGATTTGCAGCAGCAGTTAGTGCGCGAAGGATATGGACTGCGCGTCTATATACCGTTCGGGTCGGAGTGGTATCCGTACTTCATGCGCCGGCTGGCCGAGCGCCCGGCGAACGTGCTGTTCATCGCAAGGAATATGTTCCGGCAGTGACGGCAGTTGCCGGTGGCCACCGGCAAAGTCGTCGTCCCAATAAAAGACCTTACGCCAGACTGTGATGTACCCCAATGTGGGATTTGGTCGGACTGTGGCCGTCAGCGCCCGGAACCGTCCCACAAGCAATGCCTCGCTGAACCTGGCCTTTGCCACAGCTGAAACTATCCTGCGGCGCGGGACGTATATCTCGTGTGTGCGGAAGGAGCGTTGATGGCGAAGCGTCTGGTGGCCCTTATCGGTGTCGTCCTGCTTTGCTTTGTCGCCGCAGCCATAGCGCAGCGATACCCGTTCTGGGAGGTGCTGCTGCACTACGATGGCGGCACGAGTGACGTGACGCCCGTGCCCGCGATGAAGATGAGGCACATGCAGATGTCGCTGAAGGGCAAGCTGCAACCGTGGGATGAAGACCACGCGCAGCGGATTCTGGTTGCTGCGCGCCGCGCGTTGGCCCGTTACGCCGACGTGAATACCGCGCTGGCGGACGGCTACAAGCCGTTTCATCCCAGCGGACGAATGGGCGAAGAAGTGCACTACACCAACTATGGTTATGCCCGCCGGGAGCAGCAGCACGTCAAATACGACCAGCCGGGATCGATCTTGTACCGGCGTACGGCGCGGGGCATGCAAGCGGTCGGAGTGATGTATACCGCCCCCCAGGACGCGACGGCGGAGCAGTTGGACGCAATCGTGCCCTTGAGTATCGCGACCTGGCATCGGCATGTCGACTTCTGCGGCGGCCCACGCAGTCTACCCCTGGACGAGCAGTTTGGCCCACACGCGCAGTTTGGCATGCAGGGAAGCATCCATACCGAAGAGGCCTGCAAGCAGGCGCAAGGACTGTGGATTCCCGTGGTCTTCGGCTGGATGACGCATGTCTATCCCAATGCCCAGAAGCCTGGCGAGATTTGGGCGGGAATGAACATGCAGATGGAAGCCAACACCGATCGCGACGAGGGGAAGAGATGAGCAGGCGGCCCACGCTTTCCGCCAAGGTGCGGAGAGGGTGGGACACCACGTTTACCATTCGTAAGATCAGCGCGGCACGCGATAGTCAACTACTTCAGTTTTGCACCGACCGGCACATCCTCCAGAAAGCCCGCCAGCACCGGAAGGGCGTCATCGCCGACGGACGCCGCGACGATCATGCCGTTCGATTCCAGGCCGCGCAGTTTGCGGGGCTGAAGATTGGCTACGATTACGACCTTGCGTCCGATGAGCTTCTCCGGGTCATAGGCCTTGGCGATGCCGGCCACGATCTGTCGCGTCTCGGTGCCGAGATCGACTTCCATGCGCAGCAGTTTGTCGGCGCCTTTCACCTTCTCGGCGACTTTGACTTCGCCGACGCGCAGCTCGACTTTCAGGAAGTCGTCGATAGTGATCTTGTCGGTACCCGCGGTCCCACTCATCCCAACCGATGGGATGAGTGGCGCACCCGAGCTTTGATTCGCGACAACCGCTTCCGTGGCGCGCTGTCCGGCTTCAGCACCGTTGCCCGTCGGGCCCACCCTCTCGCCAGAAGCGGGCGAGGGGGTGGGCACCCGCTTCCGTGGTCTTCTTCTCGCTCTCGGTGGAGGGTTGCTGTTCCATCTGCTGCATCCTTTCGATCATGCTCTTGTCGGCGCGCGGGAACACCGGCTCGACTTTGCCCAGCTTGGTGCCCGCCTGGATCTGTCCCCATGCCAGCTCGCGCAAATTCAGTTGCTGGATCTCTCCCAGCCCAAGCTGCGTCCAGATGCGTGCCGTCGCTTCCGGAATAACCGGGTGAACCAGCGCCGTGACAATGCGCAGCGCTTCCACGGCAGTGTGGAGAATGGTTGCGAGTCGTGCCTTCGCATCGGCATCCTCGCGTTCGGCCACCGCCCACGGCTCGTTCTCCACGATGTACTTGTTGACCGCGGACACCAGTCCCCACGCAGTCTCCAGCGCCCGCGAGAATTGAAACTGCTCGAACTGCCCATGAAAGTCCGTGATTGTCTTCTGCGCTAGCGTCTCGATCGCCTCATCCGCCGGAGTGCGCTCGCTTGGGGACGGATACGGCACTTCGCTGTCGAAGTAGCGCGAGATCATGCTGAGCGTGCGGCTGGATAAGTTGCCGAGATCGTTCGCCAGGTCGGCGTTGAAGCGCTGCACCAGCGCGTCGAAGCTGAAGGAGCCGTCCTGGCCGAAGACGATTTCGCGCAGCAGGAAGTAGCGCAGCGCGTCCTGGCCGAGGGTGTCGAGGATGGTCTCGCTGCGCACGATGTTTCCGCGCGATTTCGACATCTTGCTCTCTTCAAACAGCAACCAGCCGTGCGCGATGATGGAGCGCGGCAGCGGTAAATCCGCCGCCAGCAGAAACGCCGGCCAGTAGACACAGTGGAAACGCACGATCTCCTTGCCGATCATGTGCACGTCGGCGGGCCAGTAGCGTGCCAGCTTTTCCTGATCTTTGGGATCGTCGGAGCCGTAGCCGATGGCGGTCATGTAATTGGCCAGCGCATCGAGCCACACGTAGATAACGTGCTTAGGATCGCCGGGCACGGGGATGCCCCACTTGAACGACGTGCGGCTGACGGAAAGATCGCGCAAACCGCCGCGCACGAACGCGATCACTTCGTTGCGCCGCGTCTCGGGACGAATGAAGTCGGGATGCTCAGCGTAGAACTTCAGCAGCGGCCCCTGCATGGCCGAGAGCTTGAAGAAATAGTTCTCTTCGTGAACGGTTTCCGTCGGCCGGCCGCACTCGGGACAGGGCGCGCCCGGTCCGGCGGCATCGACGTACAGCTCGTCGAAGACGCAATACTGGCCGCTGTAGGATCCCTTGTAGATGCAGCCGCGCTCCTGCAAGCGCGTGAATAGCGCCTGCACGCCACGCATGTGCCGCGGCTCGGTGGTGCGGATGAAGTCGTCGTAGGTGATCTTCATCCGGTCCCACAGTGCACGGAACTCGCCCGAGATTTTGTCGACGAACTCCTTGGGCGAGCAGCCCGCGGCCGCGGCCGAGCGCTCGATCTTCTGCCCGTGCTCGTCGGTGCCGGTAAGGAAGAAGGTGTCCACGCCCATCATGCGCTGGCGGCGGGCGATGGTGTCGCACACCACGGTGGTGTACGTGTGCCCGATATGCGGCCGCGCATTGACGTAATAAATAGGCGTGGTGATGTAGAACTTGCCGGGATTATCCATGCTGTCGGTCCAGGTACAAGCGAATGGCCTCCTGCATCACGTGCTTCAACGGGACGTGGCGCTCGGCGGCGATGCGCCGGCAGTCCTCGTACTCGGGAGCGTATTGGGAAGCGCCGTTCACGCCCGCGACCTTCATGCGCACCTCGCCCCATTGCGTAACTACCGATTCGTAATGACGGGGAAGTACGTACCGCGTTTCGTGGCGCACGCGCACGCCCAGGGTGCTGCTCTCGCGGAACAGCAGCGCGCGCAGCGGCTCTTCGCGTTCCGGCAGCACAAGAATGGTGAGCACGGTGCCCGGACGGTTCTTCTTCATCTGCACCGGAGTGGTGAACACGTCGAGCGCACCCGCGGCGAATGCCTCATCGACGATGTAACCGATGAGCTGCGGGTTGAGGTCGTCGAGGTTGGCCTCGAGAATGGCGACGCTCTCTTCGCACCCCAATGGTCCATCGGCCAGGCTCATCGCCGCCGCCTCGCCGATGCTGATGCGCAGTACATTCGGATGCCGGCTGAAATCGCGCGCGCCTGCACCGTAGCCAATGGTTTCGGTTTTCATGGCAGGACGCGGACCGAACGTCGAGGCGAGCACCTTCACGATCGCCGCGCCGGTAGGCGTGACCAGCTCTTTTTCTATCTCGCCGGAATAGATGGGCGCGTCTTTCAGAAGCTCCAGCGTCGCGGGCGCGGGAACAGGCAGCGTGCCATGGGCGCAGATCACTGTCCCACTGCCGACGTTTAGCGGCGAACAGATGAACTCTTCCACGCCGAGCGCCTCCGCGCCGACGGCGGCGCAGACGATGTCGACCATCGCGTCGGTCGCGCCGACCTCGTGAAAGTGGATGTCCTCGATTCCGGCGTGATGTACCTTCGCTTCCGCCGTCGCGAGCGCGAGGAAGATTTCGTTGGCGCTCTGCTTAGCGCGTTCGCTGATCGCAGCGGCGGCGATGATCTTCAGGATCTCGGTGAGACTGCGTTCGTGCGCCTGCGGTTGGCCGGGACTGTGTTCTTCAACAGGATGCGCTGTCTGACCCCTAGCCCCTGATCCCTGGCCACCAGCCGCTCGCCCTTCCCAGAATTCCTCGCGCGGCATGTCCTTCTTGCCGTTCACCACCACGTCCAGCTTCATCGCGGAGATGCCGGCGCGGTCCACGCGCGAGAGTGCCAGCGTCGCTCCTACGTTCAGTTCGGCAACGGTCGTCTCGAATAGCTCGAACGGAACTCCGGCATCGAGCAGCGCAGCGAGAAACATGTCGCCGCTGATCCCGGAGAAGCAATCGAGATAGGCAATGCGCATGGGAGAGCACTCAAGGACAGCAGGATTTCATCATAGGTAAGCGAAGATGGAGCGTCAAACGTGGTAGGGGCTCGGTGTCAAATTCGGTTGACGTTATAGGGCCAGGTCTGGCGGTTTTCCAGACCTGGGTCCTCGCAGTCACCCAGGTCTCGAACGGCGGCGAGACCCGGGGCACCCTGGTCAGGAGAAAGCCTCCGCTTTGCTATTCTGTTCCCTCGGGTAGAGCTGGCCTTTAGGCCAGCGTTCCGATCGAGATTTAAGAAAGACTCGGGCGCTGCGGTCAAGCGACCTCAGCGCCCGAGTTATCGCGTTTACGCCCGGACGCGGGCCTAAAGGTTCGCTCTACCCAGCCGCCAAATGTACCTCGAAGAACAACGCAAACTCGCTGCGCAAGTGCGCGCCTTCCTGCGCGAGAAGTACAACCTCGACTTGCCGAACATCGTGATCGACCAGCCGCCGGATGTCGCGATGGGCGAGTTCGCGCTGCCACTTTCGTTTGAGCTGGCGAAGCGCTTGCGCAAGCCGCCACGCAAGATTGCCGAAGAGATTGCCGCGGAGATGCGGCTGCCCGAAGGCTTCGAGAAGCTGGAGGTCGCGGGCGCGGGCTACATCAACGCACGGCTGAAACGCGATGTGGCGGCGCGTGCGCTGGCGAGTGGCGCAGTTGTCGGGGCGCTCAGCCATGCCGGTGAGGGCGCAGCCAACGTCAGCGGCAAGATTCTGGTGGAGCACACCAGCATCAATCCCAACAAGGCCGCGCATATCGGGCATCTGCGGAACGCGATTCTTGGCGATACGTTCGTCCGCCTGCTGCGCTCGGCCGGCCATGCGGTCGATGTGCAGAACTACATTGACAACACCGGCGTGCAGGTGGCCGACGTGGTGGTCGGGTTTGTCGAGCTGGAGAAAAAGTCGAAGGGCGAAATTGCGGAGATGATCGCGTCGATGGCGCGCTTCGATTACTACTGCTGGGAGCTGTACGCGCGCGTCTCGCAGTGGTATGAGCAGGACAAGGAGCACCTGAAGGCGCGGTCGAACGCGCTGCATGCGATCGAGCAGGGCGGGAACGAGCTGGCGGACATCGCCGAGATGATTTCGGTCGCCGTGCTGCGGCGGCATCTGGAGACCATGGATCGGCTGGAGATCGAGTACGACTTCCTGCCGCGCGAAAGCGAGATCCTGCACCTGCATTTCTGGGAGGCGGCGTTCGAGCTGCTGAAGCAGAAGGGTGTGCTGTATTTCGAGACTGAGGGGAAGAACAAGGGTTGTTGGGTGATGACCGACGGCCGGCGTGCGTCGACGTCAAGTTGCTATACGCAGCGCAAGGCCGTTGACTACTTGCGGAGTCTGACCAGAACTCTGAGCCGGATGAAGATGCGAAGGTCATCGTGCGCTCGAATGGCACCGTCGGGTACGTGGGCAAGGACATTGCTTATCACCTGTGGAAGTTTGGGCTGCTGGGGCGCGACTTTGGGTATCGACCGTTTTACAAGTATCCCAATCAGCACGAGGTCTGGATTTCGGCGGAGCATGGCGAGCCTGAGCATCCGCACTTCGGCGGCGTAGAGGCCATCTACAACGTCATCGATTCGCGGCAATCCGATCCGCAGAACACCGTCATTGAGGCTCTTCGCCTCCTGGGCTACACCGAACAGGCGGCGCACTACACGCACTTCTCGTATGAGATGGTGGCGCTCACGCCGCAGTGCGCGATGGAGCTGGGCTACGAGGTCAAAGAGGAAGATCGCGGCAAGTCCCACATTGAGGTATCCGGGCGCAGGGGGTTCGGCGTTAAGGCCGACGACCTGCTGGATGCGCTGATTGCGGCTGCTAAGAAAGAGGTCGACAGCCGTCACGCGGAGCTAAGCCACGACGAGCGCGCGCGCATCTCCACGCAGATCGCGATCGGCGCGCTACGCTACTTCATGCTGAAGTTCACCAAGCAGTCGGTGATTGCCTTCGACTTCAAGGAGGCTCTGGCCTTCGAGGGCGAGACCGGGCCGTACGCGCAGTACGCCGTCGTGCGTGCCACCAACATCTTTCGCAAGGCGGGAGTCGAGCCCGAGCAGGCGCTGGATGCCGATATCGATTACGCGCGCCACTTCGGCGAAGCCAGCGGCACGGAAATCTGGGAGCTGTGGCGGCTGGCGGGGAAGACGTCGTTCGTCGTCGAGCAGTCGATTGCGGCGACTGAGCCGGCGTTTGCGGCCAAGCACGCGTTCCAGCTCGCGCAGCAGTTCAATAACTTCTATCACCGGCATCACATTCTCACCGAGGCCGACGAGGACCGGAAGCGCTTTCTGCTGGCCACCGCCGCGGCGGTTCGGCGCGAGTTGCTGCGCGTGCTGGCAGTCATGGGAATCAGCGTTCCGCCGGTCATGTAGGTATTTCCAACCCCGGAGGCGCAGAGAAACAGGGCTTGGGAAAACGGAATCTCCGTCTGCGCAACAGGTCACGATTTACCGTCTGAATTGTGACGAAAATCACGAAATGCGCCGGGGGTTTTGATTTAAGCTCGGGGTCATGCAGCCCGCCCTTGCACAACCTTCTCTGCTTGAGCAGTTCACGACCGCAGCGATCAACGCGGTCGCGAAAGTCGAGGTGGTTGAGCGCTCGCCCGCCGCGTTGCACGAGGCCATCCAGCGCGCCGTTGGAGATGCCAGCCGCATCTTGTATGCGCCGCCGCATGAGCTTCCCGCCAGCTTATTCAGCAACTTCGTGCGCGATCCGCGCGTGCGTGCCGAAGCGACACCGGAAGAGATGGTGGGGAGCGCTGCCGGAGTGACCGAAGCTTTCGCCGGGGTCGCCAGCACGGGTTCGGTATGCATCGACATTTCATTTGAGCGCACCGGCATGGTCAGCCTGCTGGCCCCACTGCAAGTTGCGGTGGTCGCGGCCGAGACAATTGTCCCGCAGCCGCGCGACCTGTTCCGCCCCGACGTGCTCGGCGGGCGCGGGCTGGAGCGCGACTTCGTCTTCGTTACCGGGCCCAGCGCAACGGCCGACATGGGCCCGTTGGTGCGCGGCGTTCACGGGCCGCATAAGCTGCACATCATCGTCTTGAGGTGAACATGGCAAGCGTCGCGAATCCGGCGGAGATCACTCCGCGGCAGGTGGCCAACAAGAGCGATAAGCGGGCGCTGCTGGACGCCATCCGCATGACGCTGGCGGTGCAGAGCCCGGCGGTGCGCCACAACACCCAGACCTTCAATAACAACCGCTATGCCGCGACCGCCCGCCTGGCCGATTATGACCAACTGAAGGACCGCGCGAGAGAGATCAAGCAGCACGCCATCGCGAATTTGCCGGAGCTGCTGCGGCAGCTCGAAGCCAGTGTGCGCGCGAATGGCGGACACTTCTATCTGGCGCCGACCGCGACCGACGCTAACCGCTACATTTGCGATGTGCTGACGCGGCACGAAGCCAAGCGGGTGGTGAAGGGGAAAAGCATCACTTCGGAGGAGATTAAGCTGAACCACGTGCTGGAGGCGGCGGGAATCGAGGTCGCCGAAACCGATCTTGCCGAGTTCATCCTGCAAGTGGCCGACGAGCAACCCTCCCACATTGTGGCACCTGCCTTGCACTACTCGCGCGAACGCATTACGGCGCTGTTCAAGCGCAAATTCACCACCGACCTGCCGCTCGATAGCGGCGAAGAGCTAACGGTGTTTGCGCGCGAAAAGCTGCGGCAAAAGTTCATCGCGGCGGACGCGGGCATTTCGGGCGCAAACCTCATCGGCGCCGACAGCGGCTCGCTCATGCTGGTGGAGAGCGAAGGCAACATCCGCATGACGATGATCCTGCCGCCGGTACACATCGCCATCGCCGGTATCGAGAAGGTGGTGCCGTCGCGCAAGGACTTCGGCACGTTCATCGAGCTACTCCCACGCAGTGGGACAGGGCAGCCGCTGACGTCGTACGTCAGCATTCTGCATCCGCCGCTGAAAGCGCCGCCGTTCGCCGCGCCGGGCAAGCAGCCGAAGACCCGCGAGTTCCACCTGGTGCTGATCGACAACGGGCGTAGCCGGATGCGCGAAGACCCAGTGCTGTGCGAGGCGCTGCGCTGTATCCGGTGCAGCGCGTGCTTGAATTCGTGCGCGAACTTCGAGACCGTCGGGGGCCACGCGTTCGGCGGCGAAACCTATTCCGGCGGCATCGGCGGCGCGTGGGAGGCGGGCACGGGCACGCTGATGAACGCGCGCTTCAGCGAGTTGTGCACGGGCTGTTCGCGCTGCGTGAACAATTGTCCGGTGCGCATCGATATTCCGTGGCTCAACGAGAACCTGCGGCAGCGGATGAACTTCGCGCAGCCAAGCTCGGCATCGAAGGCGACGTTCGGCGCGATGACGGGCAGCGCCGCGGAGGACCGTGTTGCGCCGCTTCAGAAGCAGTTTTTCGCCAACTATCACACCCTGGCGCGGCGGGCTACGGGACTGGCGTCGGTGTCGAATGCGATCACCAACCTGCCGTTTGTGCGCGGGATGATGGAGAGCGTAGTCGGGCTCGACCGGCGCCGCAAGCTGCCGTCGTTTCCGAAGAAGACGTGGGAGCAGTTGTACCGCAATGAGCCGGCGCCCAAGGCAGCGCAGTCAGGCCTGCCCAAGATCTTGATGCTCGCAGATGTGTTCACAAATTATGGTTCCCCGGAGCGCGGCATGGCGGCGGTCCGCGTGTTGCGGCAGGTGGGATTTGACGTCGAGTTGAGCGCGCCGTTGCCCGATGGTCGCGGGGCCATGTCGCAGGGGATGATCGCTACTTCGCGCCAGCAGGCGAAGGCATTGGCGGCGACGCTGTTGCCGCACATCGAGCGTGGCGAAGTCGTGTGCGTGGTTGAGCCGAGCGTGCTGGCCATGCTGCGCTCCGACTTTGCGCACCTGCTGGATGAAGCGACATGGGCGAGGTTCTCGACGGGAACGTTCCTCGAGCCGATGCAGTTGGTGTGGTCGGCGCCTGACGACCTGGCCAGCATCTTTTCTGCGCAACGGTCGCCGCATGGCACGCGCGTCTTCTACCACTCGCATTGCCAGCAGCGGACGTGCAACGCGGCTGGCGAGACGGTCGAGGTGCTGCGCGCCTGCGGCTTTGACCTGGTTACATCATCCGTTGAATGTTGTGGCATGGCGGGCAGCTTCGGGTACAAGCGCGAGTATTACGAGTTGAGCATGGCCGTCGGAGAAGACCTGTTCGCGCAGGTGCGCGCTGCCGAGAAGGACGGGCCGCGGACGCTAGTGGCCAGCGGAACATCGTGTCACGAGCAGTTGTGGGCGGGCATGGGGCGCGAGATCGTGCATCCGGCGGAGTTGTTGATGAGCACGGTGGGATAGTAATCGAAGACCCACTCATCCCAAACGATGGGATGAGTGGGGGCACCCGACACCCGGCGTAACCCAACCCTGAACGCGTCATTCGAAATCCTTCAGCCAGAACTCGAGGGAGCCGCGCTGCCCGTCCTTCACGCGTTGCGCTTCCATCTTGCGCAGCTCGGCGCGGCGAATTTTTCCTGAGATCGTCTTGGGCAGCTCGCTAAATTCGAGCTTCCGCACTCGCTTGTAGGCCGCCAGCTTTTCTTTGGCGAAGAGCAGAATCTCGCGCGCCGTTTCCTCTGTAGGCTGCGCGTCCTTCACCATGGTGATGAACGCCTTGGGAACGTTGGTGCGGATGGGATCGGAGCTGGGAACAATTGCGACCTCGGCCACCAGCGGATGTTCCATCAGGGCGCTCTCCAGCTCGAACGGACTGATGCGGTAGTCGGAGCTCTTGAAGACATCGTCGCCGCGGCCGACGAAGAAGAAGTAGCCATCATCGTCGATGAGCGCCTGATCGCCGGTGTGATAGAGCCCGTTCTGCATGGCAGCGACCGTCCGGTCGGGATCGTCCATGTATCCCACCATCAGGCCGGTTGGCCTCGGCTCCAATCTCACGGCGACTTCGCCCTCGTTGCAGTCCTGATCGTTCAGGTCGACAACGGCGATGCGATAGCCGGGTAGCGGCCGGCCCATGCTGCCCGTCTTAACCTTCTGCCCAGGCGAATTGCCGATCATGGCGGTGGTTTCGGTTTGGCCGTAGCCGTCGCGGATGGTCAACCCCCACGACTTCTCGACCTGATCGATCACCTCGGGATTCAGCGGCTCGCCGGCACTGGCGAGTTCGCGCAAAGCTCGGGGCTTTGCGCCCAGTTCATCGCGAATCATCATGCGCCAGACGGTGGGAGGCGCGCACAAGGTTGTGACACCGATCTCTTGCAATGCGCGCAGCGCGCTTTCGGTCTTGAAGCGCGGAGTATCGTGCACGAATGTTGTCGCGCCGGCGTTCCAGGGTGCGAAGACGCAGCTCCAGGCGTGCTTGGCCCATCCCGGAGAGCTGATGTTCTGGTGAATGTCGTCTTCGCGGATACCGATCCAGTACATGGTGGAGAGGTGCCCGACGGGATAGCTCTGCTGCGTGTGCAGCACCAGTTTCGACTTGGCAGTCGTGCCGGAGGTGAAGTAGAGCAGGAACGGGTCGCCGGCTTTGGTCGCGATGAGCTTGTAATCGGGCGATTCCTGGTAGGCAAGCTCGTAGTCGATCCATCCTTCGGCATGGCCGCCGACCATGATGCGCTGCACGCGCGCGTCCGAGGGAATACGCGGCAAGACGCTCTCTTCGGTGACGACCACGCCTGCACCACTGCGTTCCAGGCGATCGCAGATTTCGCTTTCCGTCGCCAGCGTCGTGGTGGGGACGACAACTGCTCCGATTTTGATGGCTGCCAAGATCAGTTCCCAGATGGCGGAGACATTCGGCAAACAAATAACAATGCGATCTCCCGGCTTCACTCCCTGGCGTTGCAGGAAGTGAGCTACGCGAGCGGAGCGTTCCGCCATCTCCTCATAGGACAGCCTGACCTCACCTTTGCCTTCGCTGCGCAACCATAGAGCCGGTTTGCGATTGCCGCGGGCGTAAACGTCGAACCAATCGCGCGCCCAGTTGAAGTCCGAAAGTTCGGGCCAGCAAAATTCCGCGTACGCCTTCTCATAGTCTTCCCGATTTGACAGCAAGCACTGGCGAGCTACGAGGAACTTCTCGGTGGGGTTCATAGGTGGTGTGACTTGGCGTAGAGATTCTATACCTCGCTGCAATAAGACCGATGATTGAAGATAGCCATGGGAAGAGGATACGGCTTAGAGTATGCGACGTCGCGAAGCGCGAGTTGATGAGCGATCGCTCGGACCCCGGACGGCGCCGGCAGGCTCACCGCACTGTCGCCACAGCTTCTCCCAATTCCACATATCGGAGGTCAAGCTGCCGGGTAGGGGGAATCCGAGCTGATGCGCGAGCATGCATACCTGCCCGCGATGATGGGCTTCGTGGGAGAGCATGTAGCACAGCATCTCGATACCAACCGGCCACGGGCGCGCCCAACCGTCCCTGCGAAATTCCTTGATGCGACCCTCGCCGCCGAGCGCTTCCGCGAGCATCTCCCCACAGCGAGCGGCGCTCTCCGCCAATCCGGCGCGGGCCTGCTGTGGCGTGCAGCTTGTTCGCTTGAGCTGCGGCGGGACCTTCAGGTGCGGAGCCGTAAGCCTGATCCACTTGGTGCGGACGTTGTGCACGTGCGTGAAAATCCCCGCAATCGTGCGGACGCTGCCGGGCGTCCTGGCCGTCCAGGCGGCAGGATCCAGGCACTCGATAAGGAGCTGGTTGATGCGATCGTTGGCCGCGAAGGTCCGGACTGCGGACAGGCCAAGCTGCGGGTCGGCATTCTGTTGACGCATGGTCACGTCTGCGCTGCTCCTCGACACATCATACTTGCGAGCGCCCTGCTCGCTTCCCGATTCATCGAGCTCCTGATCGGCGTAAGCCCAATAGCGCGACCATCAGGCTCCGAAAGCAATCCTGACGCTCGCTCGCCGGCCATTTTATGACCCAGGACCAGGGACTCTGCTCGCCTTCAAGGAAGCGGAAGTCGGTAGAGTCGAAGAGCGGCCGCGTGGAATCGTCCACGAGCGCCGGCTCGTGGCGATTATTATCTACGGCTTTGGTGGGATTGTTGTACCCGCCACCTGTGCAATGATTAACATCGATCAGCACCCGTGGCAGATTCTTATGTGGACAGGTATTGACAACGTAACCATAATTCGAGCGGTGGCAGGAGTTCTGGCGGTCATATTACTGACTGTGGTGATCGCCCGACGTAAGAAAAGCGTGAAGCGGTAGCGGATCTGCGTCTGCGTCCGTGACACGTATTCTCCGCGAGTCAGAGCCGCCGCATCGGGCTGGCAGGATTCCCTTGACGCGCCTTGAATCCCCCGCCGCGACGCGCCTCACGAGCAGCCTAAACAGAACCCCATAGCCGCACAGATCTCCGACATCCGTTCAGCACTCAGCGTCGCGAGCCTTCGCCCCAGGCGCGCCTTCGAGACCGTGACAACGTGGTAAAGGTTCACGGCGGAGGCATGCTTCGTTCCGTCTTCTTCAGTCAAAACGACCTCCGAGGGAACGCCACGAATGCTGGAGGTGATGGGCGCAACCGTAACTGTCGACAAGTACGGGATTGCGCTCTCCCGCGTCATGAGCACTACCGGCCGCTCCTTATCGGGCGTGGGAAATCGACACAGACGTACCTCTCCCCGCTTCAATCCTGCGGCCATGACGCCACCCGCTCCCAGACAGCCATCTCGCCCGTGTCCGGGTGCCGGAGGTATCCCTCCCGGTCGCGCGCCTCAAGTTCGAGCGTGCGTAGTCGCTTCAAGTGTTCACGAAGGGCGTCGCGGATGAGGGCAGACCGGTTGACGCGGGCGCGCTTGGCTGCGCTATCGGCGGCCCGCAGCAGCTTTGTATCTAAAACGACCTGAATCGTTTCGGTCATGTTGTGGACTATACTCCACAGAATAGTCCACAATCTACACCTCCGCCTTCAACTGGCGGAGCAAAGGCCAGCCGCTGTTCGCGCCACCTGCTAGGCGGTGTTACCCTCAGCGTGAATTCCCATGACCGCTCCGAGCTTTTCACGGCCTGAATCCGCCGCCGCGACGCGCACGCCTGCCGCGCAAACCTGGACCCTTGTTGCAGGGGGCCTATTCGCGGCAGTCTATCTCGTCATCAGCGTGCAGATCGCGCGCCACCGTTTGTTCTGGTACGACGAGGTCCTCACGGTCATCTACAGCCGACAGCCCACCCTGGCCGCCATGTGGAGCGCGCTCGCACGCGGTGTTGATGGCATGCCCCCGGCCAACGATCTGCTCGTTCGCCTGTTCGCGCACCTGCCGCTGCCGCTGGAAGTTTCGGCCAGGCTGCCATCGGCGCTGGCCATGGCGGCGGGCCTGCTTGTCACCTTCGATTGCGCTCGCCGGTTGACCGACGGACTGCATGGCCTGCTGGCCGTCGCCTTCCTTACCTGCTCTACGTTGCCGTACTACGGATACGAAGCCCGGCCGTACGCTTTGTTCTTCCTGCTATCGGCGGTGGCGCTGTGGCTGTGGATGAATACCGGCGACGGCATTATGCCGGCGGTCCTCGTCGGGAGTGTCTTTTTTGTTTCGGTCTGGGTGCATTTCTATGCGGTCTTGTCACTGGCGCCGTTCACGCTCTGGGAATTCTGCAACCGGAGCACGCGGCGTGTGCCCAGCCACAAACTGATCGCCGCCTACGTCGGCACCCTCTGCGGACTAGCGGTGCTTGTCAAACAAATCCTGGCGCTCTACGCGGTGTTCTCGAATGGGTTCTGGAGTCCACCCACTATACGAGGACTGGCCGCCACATTCACCGATCTCTTCCCTCATGTTCTGTTTCCCCTCGTCGGCGTCCTGGGCTTCGCGGCTCTCTGGAGTCAACGACAGAAAACCTCAGTACTGACGCCGATGCGCCCCTTTGAGCAGCTCTGCTGGTTCTTTGCGCTTCTCCCGCTGCTCGGATTCTTTGCCGGAAAAGTCGCCACCCACGCTTACCTGAGCCGATACTTCATTGCGCTGCTGCCGGCGTTTGCGATAGCGCTCGCCTGCCTCATGTGGCGGCACTTCCCCAGTTCGCCGCGGATCGCCCTCACCGCCGTGGTGCTGTTCGCAGCTTTCGGTCTCGGCGATGAGTTCGAGCATCTGCGATATGCCGCGAGCATTCGCCCTTTGCCGGCAACGGGGGAAGCAGAAAGAATGGCAAAGATGCTGGCGCTGGAAGAGGAAATACCCGGCGCCCGATCCATTGTGCTGCGACCCGGCGACCTGCTGACCCTGGAAGCGCATTACTATGCCAAGCGTCCGGAGAGGTTTGTGTTTCTGCTGGGGCCTGGCGAAAGCGCGCCGGACCTCCAGGCCCCCTTGAGCACCGGAGAAAATCGTCCCATACGTTACTGGACGCTCGAAGAACTGCACGCCCACGCCGGCGAGACAACGCTCATCGACCCCAGCCCCGAGACGCTCACCGACCTGCATCGCGCGGGACACAAAACCAGCGAGCATTACGACGGAGTGCTGGACGTCGTGCAGGTGGAATGACGGTCCTACTACGCCCCACACCTTTCAGCGCTGGGGATGTCATCAGTCGTTCGGCCGAGTACTCGACGCTGTACATCATTGCGGAACGTGGCTGCGCCGCACGAAAACCGGATGCATCGTCGCCATGTGACAGTAGGCGTTCGCCTTCAAGGCCAAAACCAGATGCTAAAATTGAAAAACAAAGCGGAGAGATGGCCGAGTGGTTGAAGGCACCTGCCTCGAAAGCAGGCATACTCGTAAGGGTATCGGGAGTTCGAATCTCCCTCTCTCCGCCATCACGTCGTTGGTGTCAGAGAGGTAAATACTCCGACCCAAGAACATCGGGTTTCGCCGGAATTTCCCGCTACATCAAGCCGCCGAAGGTGAGGAGTTCACGTCAGGAAGAGACGGTCGAACATGGGACGGTCCGCCCAGCGATCGAACCAATCGGCCAGCCGGTCGCAAACCTTGGCGCGATCGGGAGCTTGCGGTGGCCGGTAACCGATCCAGTCTTCCACAACATCGGGACTTTCCCGCGCGCCGTGCAAGTAGGCGCCGCTGCAGCGGTCATGCCGGATGCCTTCGGCGCGGCCGTGCGCCGCAAGGTGCTCATACGATTCGCAGACCTTGGCCAGAAGCATGTCATAGTGACGGGAGTATTCCTGGGGGCTCAGGTTACGCCAAACCATGCCATGTACGACGACCTGGCTGGTTGCATCCGCCGACGGCTTCAGCAGAATGGGATTCATGTCCGGCGAAGGGCACCAGGCCGCAGGCTTCCGCTTGCGCCACCTGCGCGCGTCCTATCTCACCGCCCTGCGGACAAGGGTATGAGTTGTTGGACATGTTCTGCGCCTTGAAGGGAGCGACGCGAATGCCTCGGCACGACAGGGAGCGGCAAATCGCGGTTGCCATCCAGCTCTTGCCCACGTGCGAGGCGGTCCGCCCGATCATCAAGGCGGGGGCAGGCATGACCTCATCTCGTCCGGGCGTTCGGCGGGTTGCGACTCGAAGCGGCGCGCCGTGGTCGCGAGCTCACCATGCCCGTGACCAGCGTGGTCCGGTCTTGGCGTTGGCGTCGCGCAGCGAGCCGCTGACTCCGGCTTCCAGCTCTAGCTTGCGCCCGAACAGCCAGAGGAGGTCCGACAAGCGGTTGAGATAAGGCAACGCGTCGGGTTCGACCTCCTCGCCCGCATCGATCAACCGCACCACGCACCGCTCGGCGCGCCGGCACACTGTTCTGGCGACATCGTAAGCCGCTGCTGCCGTGTGCTCGCCAGGTATCGACCAATCGGAAAGCATTCCCTCGATGGCCTCGAGTTCATGCACCTGATCGGTGAGGGCCTCGATCATCGAAGGGTTAAGCGGTGGCTCTCCCCGGCGGCTCTGCGGCGGGGTCGCCAAAGCCGATCCCACCTTGAACAGCTCGCGCTGGATAAGCTTGGTGCGTTCCCGCAAGCCCGCGTCTTCGCAGATGGAGCGGGCAAATCCCATCACGGAATTCAATTCGTCCACCGTACCGTAGGCTTCCACGCGAAGGGATGATTTCGAGACGCGAAGCCCGCCGGTGAGGCTGGTCTGTCCGCCGTCGCCTTTCTTGGTCGCGATGCTGGTCATGGATGGTTCCTTCCTGCACGCCAAAGTACGTCACTGGGCGGTCAGGGCTAGTGTAGTGCGGCGATGGCGAACGGGGCCAGCGCGCTCACCTGCCAATCGTTCCACGCCGAATTTTCTTCCCGATGCGAAGAATACGAAGAAAATGACCGGCGGCGGCGTTGGAGGAAGTGGTGGCGATGGATGCCTCGCGTTGATTTCTCAACCTCATGCGGTGGGGTTTCCGCAGCGTTGTCAACGAAATTCCTGGACTGTTTAGGACGAGAACCGCGGTGATAACTGCCGCGCGCGCCGTGGGGGCAGTGACCCGGCAGACGAAGATGGGAGTAGTGCGTCCCGAAGGGGTGTACGATAAACCCCGCATTCGTCTTCCCAACATCATGCGGCCCATTTCGCCAGCATTGTCACGCAAGTTCTGGGCTGATTAACATAGACGTCCAAACGTATCGCGCTACTCACTTATCACTAAGTGACTTTAGATTTCTCTTGCGGTGGGACAGGCAGCGTTTTGCACGACAGTGAACCATGATACCGCAAAGCCACCAATCAACAGGGTTGACCATGAAATCAAAAGCACTTTTTCCGGGAGTGCTTCTCGGTGCGGCTTTGTATGTATACTTCCATCTCTTCGCACTCACTACCCCGATTTTGAGAGATGGTGATCAATGGCTCTTCGCCCAGTCAGGTGCCCGCATTGTGGCTGGGCAACTTCCCTACCGAGACTTCCTGGAGATGCTGACCCCAGGCACCGACCTCGTCTATGCTTGTTCGTTCCTGCTGTTTGGCCAGAGATTCGTTGTCGCGAACATATTGTTTCTGCTTATAGCCTTAGTCTTCGTCTATCTAGTGACTAGCATCGCGCGTGCGGTTCTGGACGACGAACTTACCCTGTTGTCGGTAGCGATCACGGTCTTCATTGGCTTTCGGTTGACGATGGATGCGGGCCACCATTGGTTTAGTGCGGTCGCAGCCTTGGCTGCCTTGGCCTCCGTCCTGCACACTCGCTCGCTGCGCCGGATGATGATGGCCGGTGCCTTCTGTGGGCTGAGTTCTTTTTTTACCCAAACACGGGGCCTGGCGGTAGTTATTGCTTTCGCTGCGTTTTTCTGGTGGGAAGCACTATGAAAAAGAAGTCCCTGACCACCTGTTTCGTAATCGGCTATTTGTACTCCTGACTGCCTATGTGACTGTACTAGGAGCAGGTCTTTCCTATTTCCTCTGGAGCACCGGTGCATCTACATTATTTGACGCCACCATTCTTTTTCCAGCCAAGTACTACGGTTCATACAATGCCGCTAGCCGATTTTGGGAATCTTTAGCCGAGTGGTCAAGAAATGGAGGCCAGTTTTCAGGCTTCCTCGCCGCGCTTTTCCTGCATGCCTTGCCACTCGCCTATTTCGTGTTTCCATTCGAGATCAAGGGTGACATTACGGGCAGCACCGAAACCAAAACCAAGCTGGTTCTGATAGCCGCTGTGGGATCAGCGCTTTTCATTGAAGTGATCAACTCGGCAAGCCTGATCAGGCTAGCGGTCACCGATGCTCTGGCCATAATTCTTGCTTTGTGGTCGCTCAACAAGCATAGGTTACTTCCTAAGCGTGTCGCGGTAACAGGGCTCCTGGTACTCGTCGGACTCTCAGTAGTGGAAACAGCAATGACGCAGAGATCCGTCTTAGCGGTGGTCGATTTGCCCACCGGGCGAGCAGCATTCTTGAAGCGGGGAGAGGGCTGGTATGAGGATTGCGTCATATTTGGCAAGGCATACCAGGCCGGGAGATTGGTATTTCGGCGATGACGATGTGGGATTTCCTCTCAAACTAAGGAGTCCAGCATTTGTTCCTTACATCACGAACACCGACTTCACCAGGCCGGAGCAGGTGCAGGAACTAATTACGTCTCTTGAACGCTACCAGGTTCCGTATATTTCAATTGAAAGCGAATACAGGAAGATGGGCATAGTCGGCCAAGACCACCTTCAGCCATTGCGGGAATATATCGAGGCTCACTACGAACCTGCATATCACGACTTTATGAGACGGCGAGAACGTTCGGACGGAGTTCGTGGCGTTGAACACGTCCCGGGCGAACGGTAGTCCGGGGCGTGCGCTGAGTTTCCATGTCTTGGCCAGGCGGGCATCGACCCCGAAGTATCCGTCCCCCGAAAGTTGTTGTGCCGCTGCGCGAATGGGATCGCGGCTGAGCGCTTCGTTCTACAACGGGGAAGGAGTGGGGCGATGCTTGTTTCGCGTTGAATCCCAAATCTCATGCGGCGGGATTTCCGCAGCGCTGTCAAGGAAATTCCCGGCTGTTTAGACCTACGGCACTGGACATCCCGTAACTGTTTTCCACTTTTACATTCGCCGCAGAGCGCGTTAAGCTGCTGTTTCCTTGTCAACTTCAGTGGTGGCGATCCGATGATTTGGTTCTCACTATTCTTTTTTTTGTCCGGCCTGTGCAGCATTGTGTACGAGCTGGTGTGGCTGCGCCTGGCCATGGCGAAATTCGGCGTGACCACTGCCCTGGTGTCGATGGTCCTCTCCGCCTTCATGGCCGGACTGGGCGCGGGCTCGTGGCTGGCCGGCGTGGCCCTGCGCCGGTACGAAGGTCGCCTAACGTTTCCGCCGCTGCGCCTCTACGGAATCATTGAGCTGCTGATTGGCGCCTCGGCGCTGATCGTCCCGCTGGAACTCACGTGGGGAAATCGCCTGCTGGAGAAGATGGCGGGGACGGTTTCTATCTCTTCCGGAAGCTATTACCTTCCTTCCGGGCTCTGGCTCGCCATCACGCTGGTTCCGTGGTGCATGTGCATGGGCGCCACAATTCCAGTCGCGATGTTTGCCATTCGCGCGCATCGGCGGGAAGAATCGCAGCGCTCGTTCAGCCTGCTCTATTTGGCCAACGTGGTGGGCGCGGTGGCAGGCGCGTGCCTTGCGCCGGTGCTCATCGAGCTCTATGGATTTCATGGCACGCTGCGCTCGGGCGCAATCCTCAACGCGGTGATCTTCGCTTCGGCGATGGTCGTGGCAGCTCGGCTTCGAGTTGTGGCTGCGTCTCCCACTCATCCGAAAACCGCGGATGAGTGGGGCACCCAAGGGGAAGCTCGTGGCTCGAAGTCCGTGGCTCCAAGCTCGCCGCTCGAGAGCGACCGCTCCGCGCTCCTCCTTCTGTTCACTACGGGCCTGGCGACCATGGGCGCCGAGGTCGTGTGGATTCGGCTGTATACGTTTTACATCGGCCCGGTCGTGTACTCGTTCGCCGCGATTCTGGCGTCGTACCTGGTGGCGACCTTTGCGGGCTCGGCGCTGTACCGTATCCGGAGCCGCCGTGGGCCGGAGCGCGACGTGCGTCTGCTTTGGATCTCGCTGGCCTTCTTCGGCCTACTGCCGCTGCTCACCGCGGACAGCCGGGTGCCCATGTATCCCCACCTGCGCGTCTTGTTCGGAGTCGCTCCTTTCGCCGCGGTCATTGGATTTCTGACGCCTATGCTGGTGGACCGCTCGTCGGAGGGCGATCCCGACCGCGCCGGCCGCTCCTATGCGGTGAACGTGTTGGGCTGCATCGTGGGGCCGCTGCTGGCCGGCTTTGTGCTGCTGCCGCTATTTGGCGAGCGCCTCTCCCTGCTGCTCTTAGCGCTGCCCTGGTTTAGGTGAAATAAGATCAAGGGGATATAAATTTCAGCGCGACGAGAATCCTATCGGCTGCTGGTTTACTATTCTGATCTCTCTGGTGGGACCGGGGGCCATAATCTACGTGTTGCTATCCACATGATCCTCCCGGCATATCCACAACAAGAGCTTGTCGTAAACGCTGACGTACTTGTCTCGTCTACTTATGCCGCTTGACGAAAAGCTCGAACCCACCGCGACAGTGCGGAACTCGGCAAGACTAACCCGCCCCGACCAACCCTGTACCGCGCCTCTCGACCCCCGCTGGACTTCCGCGGTGACGTTCGGCATCGCCCTGCTCGCCGTCGCAGTGCGCTTGTTCTTCTGGTATTACACGCAGCGAACATGGGAAGACGCTCTCATTACCGTCCAGCATGCGGAAAATGCCGCTCGCGGTCTCGGTCTCAACCATGACGCCGGAGGCCCACACGTGCACGGGTTCACCAGCGCCCTCAGCGTGTTGATTCCCCTGCTGGGCGAATGGGTGCATCGGGGCTCGGGACTTTCTTTGCTGAAATTCGTATCGGCAATTTGCGGCGGCCTCAGCGTATGGCTCGCGATGCGAATAACCCAACGCATGGGTATCTCCTTCCCGATAACTTTGCTTGTAGGTGGCTACCTCGCAATTGAGCACCAGCAGATTCTGTTTGGCATGGCGGGAATGGAAACTCAGTTGGCGGTGACCGTCCTGCTACTTTCCATCTATAGTTTGTTTGATCTGAAACCCGTTCTGATGGGAGTTAGCCTGGCGTTGTGTGTACTTGCGCGGCCCGACTTTGGCTTCTTCGTAGCTTTCGTGGTTGGACTGCTGAGCTGGCAGTGCTGGAAAATTCGCGATTGGCGACCGCTAGAGACAGTCGTATTTGCTCTGTTGGTGATCTGCGGCCCGTGGGTAGCTTTCACCACGTGGTATTACGGTAGTCCGCTTCCAAACACAATACTCGCCAAGGCATGGGGCTTCGGAGACAATTGGTATGCCGGCCTGTCTGCTGCGCAATTTCTTGTGCGGCTTTGGCATCGCGTTCAATACGTCTTTGCCATACTGGGTCCTTCTTACGGTGGCAACGGAACAGGATTCACACGCTTTCTCTTCGATCCGCATGGGTTCATCTCCTATGCAGTCTTGCTATTCGCTCTAGCCGGATGCGCGGTGGCAATACGCAGCAAGAGTCTTCCGGGCGTAGCCATCGGCGGCTTCGTACTCATTTATTCGTTTTATTATCTCTTCCTGGTCGGGGTCATCGCCTTGTGGTACTGCATTCCGTTAGCTGCCTTGGGGGTATTAGCTAGCGGCATCGGCTTAAATGCAACCATCAACTCGGTCCTGACTGCGAGATGGCGTCCGATTGCCGGCTACGGAGTGGCCATCGCCTATCTGGCCTCGTTCGCCGTAATCGTACCGAAAACGTTTCGCGGTGAGAGAAATGTCCAGCGGTTTGTCGAGGACGGTGTGCGCAAGCAGGTGGGCCTCTATCTGGCCGGCGTCGAGCGACCGGACCAGACCATAGGTTGCGAACCCCTGGGCTACATCGGCTACTACTCCAGGCGCGTTCTTTTTGCCTATCCCGGCATGTGCAATCTCCGGGTTACGCGCTTTGTACGCGAGCACCCGCGGCAACGCAACCTGCTCGATATGCTCGACTATTTCCGCCCTGACTATATTGCGCTGCGGCCATTGGAGTACAAGATCGGGCTCCGAAGAGGGCATAGCTGGCTGGTAAGCGACTATGAAATGGTCGCTACCTTCAGGGTCAGCGAAGATGAGAGGTCCCAGCTACTGTATCCCGACGAAAACTTCGATACCGAATTCTACGTATTGAAGCGCACGTCGGCCCTTCCGCGGGGGCCCTTGCCGTCTTCCCGCTAGGCGGAACCTCGTCAAAAAACTTTTGAACTGATTAGAACGAGAAGCGCAGCGATAACTGCTGCACGCGCGGGGTGGTGAGGGTGGCGCCGTAGACACCGAACGAGCCGCTGGTGGTCAGGTTTTGGAGCGAGGTCAGAGGGTTCACGTCGAAGCGGACCGAGTTGGTGACGTTGAACACGTCCCAGGCGAACTGTAGTCCGGCGCGTTCGCTGAGCTTCCAGGTCTTCGCCAGGCGGGCATCGATCCCGAAGTAGCCGTCGCCCCGGAAGTTGTTGCGCGCGCCCGCTTCGCCGGGCAAGGCATTGGCCAGATTGGCCAGGGCTGCCGCGGGATTCGCGAACACATCCGGCGCTCCGTTCGGCAAGATGGTAGTGCCGGTCGCGATAGACCCAGTCTGGAAGACGTTGCTCTTCTCCAGCCAGTTGGTTCCCCAACCGGCGCCGCTGATCACGCTGAAGGGAAGTCCGCTGGTCCACCGGCCCAGTCCCGAAAGCTGCCAGCCGCCAATGATGCGGTTCAGCCCCGGACTGGCCTGCGAGCCCAGCAGCTTGCCGCGCCCGAACGGCAGTTCCGCAACCCAGCTGGCGGTGACCAGGTGGCGAATGTCGTAGTCGGCCGGGGCATAGCTCAGCCCCGGGTTCCAGGCATTCAGGATCGCGCTGAAGCTGCTGCCCACGCTGGTGCCGGTGCTCGACGAGTAGACCGTGCGCTCATCATCCGATCCCATGTCCATCGCCTTGGAGTAGGTATAGCTGAACTCCATCTGCAAGCCGTGACTCATGGCGTGGCGCAACACTACCTGGCCGGCATTGTAGTTGGCTCTCCCGATCGACGCCCAGCTATAGAGGCTGGCAAACTGCGATGGCCAATAACGTCCGGTCTTGCCGCCGCAACCCGGGTAGCAGAGGATGTCGAGTGCGTAGAGCGCAGCGGTCTCGTTGCCCAGGCTGTAACGCCAGATGTCGTTGTAGATGTTCTGGGTCGCGCTCATGCCGTTGCCGGCGGCGTCGGGGAACATGTCCTCGAAATATGGGATCGCCGGGACATTGGTCGCGCCGGCGTATCCGTACTTCGAAAGCTGTGAGGCGGCGGAGAAATAATCCATGCCCGACTTGGGATCGAGCAGGTCAAGCGGCTGCGCCAAATCGATCTGCTGCAGAGTATGGCGGCTGAAGCGCCCGACATAGTTCGCCTCCAGCACGAACCCGGAGGGAAGCTGGCGCTGCCAGGAGACGTTGACCACGTGCGCATACGGGGTTTTCAACTGCCCGTCGATGCCTTGCGCGATGGCAAATCCGTTAGTCAGGGGGTCGGTCGGGGCCAGCGCCGGATAGCCGATGCTCTCCGCCGGCGTGCCGGTGAGGTTGGGAATGTTATGCAGCCCGGTAAAGCGCGGCGAGGTGTCCGGGGTCAGAACATTGGTCGGATTGGTGATGCTGTCGGAGAGACCGAATGAGCCGTATTGGTTGAACGAGTTGACGACGCTCTCACCGAAGTGGTCGTAGTAAATGCCGTAACCGGCGCGCAGGACGCTATCGCCGGAGTTGCCGAAAACTTTGCGCCAGAAGGCTTCTCCCACATTGGGGGAGTAGGCGAACGATAGCCGGGGGCCGAGGTTGTTCTTCTGCATCGGCCAGTACTGTCCGCCGCGCGCCTGCCCGGACGGCGCAAAGGAAATGTACGGCTGCACGCTATTGCCGATCGCTGCCTGCTGGCCGCGCGTTTCGAACCATTGATAGAGATCGGTGGTGGGTGACACCTGCTGGCCGTTGACCTCGTACGGGGTCTGCAGCAGGGTGTAATGCAGGCCGAAGTTGACGGTCAAATTCGGCCGGATATGCCAGGAGTCCTGCCCGTAAAACTCAAATTCATTGTTCTTGAAGTCGCGATACAACGGCGTTCCCGGCGCCAGCAACGTTCCGGTCTGCCCGTTCTCTGATACCCGGTAGTTGGCCTGGGTCGTCACGTAGTCGAGCAGGCCGGCCAGGTTGGTCATCGAGTAGTTGTAGGCCCCGGTGAAGCTGGGATCGACTCCGGGGAAACCGAACGTTGTGGGATCGAAGCTCTGGCCGGTGCCGACAATGCCGCCATTCACTAGCGCATACGAGTTGGTCACGGCCGAGTCGTAGGACAGCCCGTCACTCAAACTCTGGTTGTGCACCAGCAGATAGTTGGCGCCGAACTGCACGGTGTGGCGGGAGTGCGTCCAACTGAGGTCGTCGGTAAGGTTCTGCACCGGCACGGCGACGGAACTGGTGCGGGTTTCGGCCTCGACGGCACTCATACCATAAAAATTCGCATAGGCGCCTTGACCGATACCATTGCTGGAGTAGCTCTGCCGAATGTAGCCGTAGCGCAGGCTGTTTATCAGGTTGGGCGACAGCGTCGAAGTCAGGCCGGCGGCCAGTCCCTTGCTGTTATCGCGATTGGTGGAACTGGCGGGCTGGCCGGGAAACTGGGGCACGCCCAACGCGCTGTCATCCTGAAGATTGCCGCGCACAAACAACAGGTTTCTGCTGGAAGCGGTGTAGTCGAGCTTGACGATGCCGGTGTTAAGCGTCGCCGGTTGCGGCGCAGACCAGGTGTAGGAAGCGGTATTCAGCCCGTCCCCCGCGGCATAACCATTGGGCAGCGGATACTGGCGGAAGAGCGCGAGCGAATTGGGATCGACTCCCGGTCCCCAGGGACAAGTACCGGTAGCGCCGCAATCGGGATCCATGCTGGCGATCTGCGCGGAATTCAGGGTCACAATTTGCGTGGCCCCGTTGGCCGTGCTGGGATACCTGATCTGCCCCGCACGCAAGGATGCCGTGGGCACGATCATCGTCATTTGCTTGTTTTCGTCGATCTTCTCCCCCTCGTAGGTGGTAAAGAAAAACAGCTTGTTCTTTTTGATGGGGCCGCCGAGCGATGCGCCATAGACGTTACGGTCCAGCGTGCCAGGAATGTTGGGCAGACCTTGTGCCAGCTCCGCCTGCTTGTTGAACCAGTCATTGGCCGGCGTGATCAGGTTGCGGGTGCGGCCGTAAACGCTGCCGTGGAAATCGTTGGTGCCGCTCTTGGTGAGGACGTTGATCTGCGCTCCGGAAGAGCGCCCGGTGTCGGCGTTGTAACCGGCGGTGGTGACGCGAAACTCTTCCACCGAATCGAGGGTGGAGCGCAGCGCTCCGGTGAACGCGTAGCCGCGTGCCTGATCGTTGTTGTCCAGACCGTCGAGCGTGGAATTGTTCTGATCGGAGCGCGCTCCCGCCGAGCTGCCGCTGCGGCTGTCGTGCGTCTGGTCGTTGTGCAGGCCGAGATAGAGCACTCCCGGCTGAAGGCTTAGCAGATCGGGAATATCGCCCTCGACCGGCAGCGCCTGGATGGTCAGGTTATCGAAGGCATTTCCCAACGTGGCGTCGCTGGAGTTCAGCGCCGGCGCCTGCCCGCTGACGTTAACCGTAGTAGAAGCCGATTCCACACCGAGCGAAAAGTTGAGTGTGGCGGGCTGGTTGATCAGCAGCTCGATTTGCCGCGTTTGCAGCGCGAAACCTTCGGCTGCGACGTTGACTGTGTAGTTGCCGGGAAGAAGCTGCGGGAACTGGAAGACGCCGCCGGCATCGGCGGTGCGCGTCTGAGCAAGGCCGTTCTCGGTGTTGACCAGCGAAACTTGTGCGCCCTGAATCACCGCCCCAGAAGCATCCGAGACGGTGCCGCGTAACGATGTGTTCGGGCCTTGCGCGGCGGCGAGAATCGCGCTGCCCCAAAGGACCGCGCTCGCCGCCAACCGGAACCCGAAGCTGCAACGCGCAAACATCACTGCCAGGCCTGCACAAACTTGCTGGCGGGGGGTTCGATGCAATACGGAGCCAGGGCCGCCCTGCCCACCGAGAAGGCGCGCTCGAGCAAATCGGCCCGCATGACTTCAGCGGTCGAACCCGCGAACCATCCCGGTTCCGGAGTCAGCAGGATGGTCGAAGAGAAGTTCTCGCCCACCAGTTTCAAGTCGTGAACGGCGGCGATGATGGTGATGCCGCCTTGGTTCAACTGCCGCAGCAGCGCGATCAGCTCGATCTGGCGGCCAACATCCAGGTGCTGCGTGGGCTCGTCCAGCAGCATGACTTTGGCCTGCTGCGCCAGGCCGATAGCGATCTTCACCCGCTGGCGCTCGCCGCCCGACAGTTCGGAATACACGCGCTTGCGCAACCCGACGATGTCGACTGCCTGCATCGCGCTCTCGACGGCCTCGTCATCGGCCCTCGTGCCGGCGCCGAACAGCGGCTGATAAGGCACGCGGCCCTGGGCGACGATCTCCTCCACCGGGAAGTGGAAGGGCATCTCCAGGTCCTGCGGCACCAGCGCGATGGCCCGCGGCAGCTCCTGCGCGGCCAGGCGGGCAGCGGCTTGCCTTCCAGCAGGACCTCTCCGGAAGGCGCCGTCAGCAAGCGCGAGGCGAGCTTGAGCAGCGTGGTCTTGCCCACGCCGTTCGGCCCGACAAGCGCGACCATCTCCTGCTTCTCGATACCGAACGACATGCGGTCCAGCAGCAAGCGCGGGCCGCGCGAAAAAGAGACGTTGCGGAATTCCAGAATGGTGGACATCAGTTGACGAGACTCCCGTGAGCGATGGTTCAAGAGATACAGAAATGCCGGCCCGCCCAGAAACGCCGTGAACACGCCCACGGGAATTTCCGTGGGAGCGAAGGCGGTACGGGCAAAGGTGTCGGCCAGGACGAGAAAGGTCGCGCCGCCTAAAGCGGCCGTGGGCAACAGCCGAACATGGTTGGGGCCGATGAGGATGCGGAGGAAGTGCGGCACCAGCAGTCCCACGAAGCCGATGAATCCTCCCAGCGAAACCGCCGCCGCCGTCAGCAGCGAGCCCAGGATGACCGTGGCGATGCGCACCCGGCCGACGCTCACGCCCAGTTGTGCGGCATACTCTTCGCCCAGCGCAAGCGTGTTCAGGCGGCCCGCCACGGGCAATGCCAGGACGATGGCAATCGCCACTAGCGGCGCCAGTAGACCCACCTGGCTCCAGGTCGGAATGCCGAGCTGTCCGTGCAACCATGACGCGAGCACGCGCAGGCCGGAGCTGGACGCCTCCTCGTGCAGTTCGAAGACGACCGTCGCCGCATTCAACATGGTGCCGATGGCGAATCCGGCGAGCAGCAGCGTTTCCATGGCGAAGCGGCCGCCGGCCCGCGCCAGATACCACACCAGAACCATAGTGAGCACGGAGCCGCAGAAGGCCAGCACCGCGACCGCGCTGAAGCCGGCGAAAGAAAGCGTCGGGATGAGAAAGATGCCGATGGCGCCGCCCAGCGCCGCGCCGCCCGATGTGCCCAGCACAAACGGATCGGCCAAAGGGTTGCGAAACAAGCCTTGAAACAGGACGCCGGTTGCCGACAAAGCCGCTCCTACCAGCGCTGCCGCCAGCACGCGAGGAAGCCGCAGTCCGAAGATGATCTCGCCGGCGTCGCCCGCGCGCGACGGATGCAGCAAGCTCGCGACGACTTCCGATACCGGCAGCCGGACCGCACCCAAGGTCATCGCGAAAACGATGGCGAGCACCAGTGCAGCCAGCAGCAGCAGATTAAGCGTGCGGATAGAAATTCGGCTTTCCAGTTTGGATTGTCCCCCCGTCGTCACCAGGACCGGCTTGTCCGATCCGTGCTGCATGGCCGGCGCCGGCCAAGCAGCGCGGCGATAGTGCTGGATCTCTTTCCGGCTCCCCGCCCGCCCGTTCCGTTCGCAGCCCACTCACAAACTGGTCCTACTGCCGCTGGGCATGTTCCAGCGTCGCGCCGCTCGCGGCTTGCGGCGCTGCTGTCTGACCCAACAACTTCCATTGCTCCCCGTCCCGCGACACTTCCCAGCACGAAACGTAGTCGCACTCCTGCGGATCGAACGGCGCATTGTGCGAGCGTGGCAGACTGCCAAGGAACGTGCGTATCACGCCTCCGTGCGTCACCACCACGGCGCAGCCGCCTTCTACCTGCGCGGCAATCGCAGACATGCCTTGCTGCACGCGCTTACGGAAGTCCTCAAAATACTCACCTCCGGCAGCGGGAACGGAAGGATAGTTGTCCAGCCAGTGCTGCGCGTACGCAGGGTCGCGCGCCACAACCTGGTCCCAATCCAAACCCTCCCAGCTCCCGAAGGCGAGTTCATGGAGAAAGTCGAGATACTGAACTTTGAGTCCGCGGCATTGCGCGATCGACTCCGCCGTCTGGCGGGCGCGCTGCAAACCGCTGCTGAAGATGTGGGTAAGCGGGTACGCTGCCAGCCGTTCGTTCAGGCCGGCGAGTTGCGCGCTGCCCTGCTCGCTGAGCGGCGGATCGCTCGTACCGCAAAATCTTCCCGCCATTTCCGTGTGCGCGTGGCGCACTAGGAGTAACGTGCGGCGCGGGCGGGTAGGATTGCCGCTCATTGCCACACCCCGCAGACGTAAACCGCGATCTCGGCCAACTGATTGGTTGCGCCAAAGCAATCGCCGGTCACGCCGCCGATCTGCGCGCGATAATACAAACCGCTCAGCAGCGTGATCAGACTCACCGCAATCACCGGGGCCACAGCATGCAGACGCAGCGCCCAGCCCGCGATGGCGAACGCAAAGATCGAGCCGAGCACGGCGGAAGAAACCGGGATCTTGTGCGCGAGCCGCGCGCCCAGACCGTCCTTGCGCGCCGACTCCATGAAGCTGCCCAAGGGCAACGTGGTCCAGCGGCAGAGCACGTGGGCGGTGAGCAGATACCACGGCCAACGCGCCGCCGGCATGGCGGCGAGCAGCCCCCAACGCGCCAGCAGCGAGAGGCAGATCGCCAGCGTGCCGAAGCTGCCGACGCGGCTGTCGTGCATGATCTCCAGCATGCGTTCACGCGTCCAACCGCCGCCCAGCGCGTCGGCGGTATCGGCCAGGCCGTCTTCATGAAAGCCACCGGTGATCACGACCAAGTAGATCAGCACCGCCAGCGCGGTCAACGCAGACGGCAGGTGCCCGCGCAGCAGGCGCTCGACCAGGATTGCTCCCAGCGCGACCAGCACTCCCACCAGCGGATAAAACTTTGCACCCGCAAGCACGAGATCGGGCTCATAGCGGAACGCGGGCACGGGAAGGCGCGTCATGAACTGCACTGCCGCCGCGAACTCGCGTAGCGCCCTCATGCCTCGCAGGCCTCGCTGACGCCGGCCGAGCCGAAGGTCGCCATCTCGTTGTAGAGGCGCACCGCCGACTCGATCAGTGGAAAGGTGAGCACCGCGCCGGTGCCTTCGCCCAAGCGCAGGTCGAGCTGCAACACCGGCCTCACCCCCATGATCTCCAGCAGGGCGCGATGTCCGGGTTCCTGCGACAGGTGGCCGGCGATGATGCCGAAGCGGGCGTTGGGCGCCAGCGCGCAGGCCACCGCGGCGCCCGCCGTGCAGATGAATCCGTCGATGACTACCGCGATGCGCTTTGCCGCCGCACCGAGCACCGCGCCGGTGATGGCCGTGATTTCGAAGCCGCCGACGCAGCGCAGGATCTCCAGCGGCTCGGGCCGGGACTTGGCGAAGTCGCCGAAGTGCAGCCGTAGGGCGCGATCGATGATCTCCGCCTTGCGGGCGCAGCGCGCCGCGTCCAGACCGGTGCCGCGGCCGGTCAGCTCGAATACTGGTTTGCCGGTCAGGGCCGCCGTAATCGCCGTGGCCGCACTGGTGTTGCCGATGCCCATCTCGCCCAGCGCGATCAAGCTTCGCCCTTCGGCGGCGGCTTCCGTCGCCAGGTCGATGCCCACCTGGAGCGCGGCGTTCAGCTCGGCTTCCGTCATTGCGGCCTCGTGGGCGAAGTTGCGCGTGCCGCGCCGCACCTTGCGATGCCGCAGGCGGGGCGCGGCCTCGAAGTCGGCATCGACCCCGACATCAACTACCACAATGTCAGAGTTGGTCTGCCGCGCCAGGACGTTGATGGCCGCGCCGCCGTCGAGGAAGTTGCGCACCATCTGCGGCGTGACCTCCCGCGGATAGGCGCTGACCCCCTCGTCGGTGATGCCGTGGTCGCCGGCGAAGACATAGACAGCCTTGCCGGTAATCCTCGGCACGGCTTCTTCCCGCCAGGCGACGTACTGGGCCGCGACCGCTTCCAGTTGGCCCAGGCTGCCCAGCGGCTTGGTGAGCGAGTCCAAGTGCCGCTGCACTGTGCGCTGGCAGCGCTCGTCGACACCGCGAATGGCGGCTACAGTCCGCTCGACCGCCGCGCTTGGTTTGGCCGCAGTCTTCAGTTCAGCTTCCACGATTCGCCTCCGAAGGTGAACTTCATTCCCGCGCGAATCGTGAACGGCAGCGCGGGATACCCATAGACTTCCTGATATTTCTGGTTCAGCACGTTTTGCATCGAGGTATATGCGGTAAGCCGCCTGCTCACCTGATAGCTGCCGTACAAATCGACTTTCTGATAGCCGGGATCGAGATTGTGGTTCGGCAGCAACAGCGTGTTGCCGAAATTGGTGTCACTGAGGAAGGTGCTGTCGTCACGGCGCGAGACGAAGGTGCCCATGGCGGTCGGCGGGCGGTCAGGCTGTCAACGAGAACCAGATTGCCTCGGTCCGCCACCCGGTTCACCCTCCGCGCTCAAGCTTCGATTGCCCTGGATGGACTTGTCGCCGGGCCTGGTGATGGATACTTTCTGTGCTAGGAGATCCCAAAGCTTGGCGAATGCAATCGTCAGCTCCTGGTTCCAGTGACGTGACCTGGGGCTCTTGCACCAGAGGGAATGAGGGAACATCCCTTTGAGGCGGCGGAGCTGGTCATGTCCACGAAGAGGTACAAGCAGGAGCAGATCGGAATATCCAAAGATGAAGACTCCGTTGTCGGCAGTTGTCGTTGTGGCGGCGCCATTGATGGGGCTTTCCGCGGGGACCACCGCCGAGGTTGAGCAGGGCGTCCTCCAGGGCACTAAGGAAGCATGGACTCACCGTCGACCGCGGCATCCCATCCGCCGCCCCTCCCATTGGCGATCTGCGCTGGCCGCCGCGGGAGCACGCGAAACATTTGCCGGCGCGACCGAGCTTCGCGATGATCTCTTGGTGCGGAAGTGAGCGCACTTCGTAGCCTCCAAGAAGGCCACCGATCTCCTGCCGGAACGAGCCCACACCCGGCGCATCCTCCTCCGCAACATTTCAATTCGTCGTTGGTGTAAATTGTGGGGTTAAGGGTCATTGATGCGCCAAGTGCTGCAACGACCGCGAAAGGCGCAAGGATGTTCTTGGTTGGCGACGATGGTCTATATCCCTGGGATAACTTGTGAAGGATAAAAAAGTAAGAAGATAACAAATAAGTAGTGATGCCCGTAAAATTGCAGCCGGTCCTTTATTTTCTCCTCCCAGTTGGAGTTCAATTGCGCAGCCAACTCCTCGTCCGCGCAGACGGCCACTTTGCCGCATTCCCCGAAGCCATCAGCGCATAGGTGTCGCGGCTTTCTCAAACCGAAGCGGTGGGTAATGATGTCGGCGGGGGGCAGGAAGCGCGCCGGGATTTCTCACCGGGGCAGGATATCATGTATCCTCGGCGGGAATCGTTGCAGACACCGCAGCCGGAGATGTGATACACAATCACGCGATCATCTACACCAAAGCGCCGGCAGCCGGGCCCGGCCTCGACGATTTTCCCGCGGGGTTCGTGGCCGGCAATCACGCCCTGATAGCCCTCTGGCCCTTTTCCGGAGTGCTCGTGAAAAATGCAACAAATATCCCAACCGCAGATAGTAGAAGCCTTCACGCGGAGCAAGACTTCCACATGCCCGGGATGAGGCGTGGGCAAAGTGCGAATCTCGACTCTATCGTTTCCGGGCTAAAATCGCGTGCGCAGGCGTCTTTCTCATTTCGCCGGGCCCGCGAGAAAAACGGTGCCAGAAAAAAGGTGAAACAGGTAATTCGGCGGGGGGATGCCCGAAGCGTCGTCGGTGATGGTCAATGCTCCATTCCCTCATGTTTTCCTCCGTTGGAGTGAAGCTGACTGAAATGCTGCATCGAGCCGGCGCGGCTAGGGGTTTTTCGAAATGGCCTTGACGTCGGAGACCAGCGCCGCCAAAGCGTGGTAAGCGGCGTCCTGGCGAAAAACGCGATAGCGCTGCACCTTGACGTGGTCCAGGTCCTCGGTTCTGCTCTCCGGTCCGCGTAAGGTTGGGTTCCATGGCATTTCCCTCGGCCTGATAAACTATCCCGCGCTGAGGCCTTCATCTGTAACCTGGACCTCTCCGCGCCAGCGGAACTCGCCCGTCCGCGGGTACTCCGAAGAACCGGGTCATTAAGCAACGCAGCCTGTGTCCCCGAGCCTAGGATCACGTGAAACTCGAAGCGCACGATAGCATCCACTCCCGGGGCAGCGCAGTCTGTTCCAGTTTCCTCGTCAACCTTGACAGCAATCCCTTGGGCCCGCTCTCCCTCTTCATCAGCTCGGTGCACATCAAACTGTTCCGGCCTCACAATGTCGCCTGGGCGAACGGGCCCCTTTAACCGGCTCGTGTCAACGCGATAGGTTCGACCTTCCCGAACGCGGCGGCGTCCACAACTTTGCCCGCAGCTCCGCCCCGGCGATCTGGCGACCGAGAATTACACCAGCGGCCTGATTTACACCTACCTGCACAACGCGGCCCAGCAGGTGACGGAAGTGGACAGTTCGCTTTCAGACACTTGGCACCCCAACCCGTTGGTGACCGCTGTCACCTACACACCTTTCGGGGCCATCCAGTCACTCACCGCCGGCCGCGGGTATCCCTATTATTACAACGCCGTCGAGACGTACGATTACAACACGCGTCTCCAGCCTTGGCGGATTCAACTCGGGACTGCGCAAAGCACGCCCAACAGCTACAACTGCCTGGTGTACAATTACTATGGGCAGAACGCCACGACCTGCGCGAACACTCCGCCGGGGGGCTCGGGCGGCAACAACGGCAACGTGATGGGCTATTACGAGCAGGACAACGGAAACCCGGGAATGACCCACACGGCGACCTATCTCTACGACAGCCTGAATCGGTTGACGACCGCCTACACGACTGGCTTTACGCCTCCGCATCAAAACTACACACTGTACTATTACCCCGACCGGTATGGGAACAACAGGTGTTCGGGAGGGAGCGGGTACTGCCCGAATTGGAGCTTTAACACAGCGACCAATCAGATCAACACCACGGGCTTCACATACGACGCGGCGGGGAACCTGACCGCCGACGGGACGCACACCTACCAATGGGACGCGGAGGGGCGGCTGCTCTCGGTGGACAGCGGAACCGAGGCGTATGCCTACAATGTTCTGGGGCAGCGGGTGCAAAAGCGAGTCAACTGGGTGTACACGAACAGCGCCCACGACGCCTTTGGCCGGCTCATCTATCACGACACCGGCACCAGCCAGTCGCAGATTTTCCAGTGGCTGGGGAGCAAGATGATCGGCTACTACACCACCTGGGAACGCTACGCGCACACCAACGCCCTGGGGTCGGTGGCGGCGCTGACGGATGTGAATGGAAATTTGTACCAGGACACGGTGTACGATCCTTGGGGACGGTTTTGGGAATATAGTGGGACGATGGAGGAGTATCAGTTCGCGGGAATGCAAGACCGTGACACCGAAACCGGCCTCGACCCCACACCCAATCGGATGTTCTCTGGGCAATTCGGTCGCTGGCTTACCCCCGACCCGGCCGGCAGGAACGCCGTCACCCTCACCGACCCCCAGACCTGGAATATGTACGCCTACGTGCGGAACAACCCCACCACGTTCACCGATCCGAGCGGGCTCTTCTGGCAAGAGCTAGGAAACTGGTTGAAGTACGATAAGCGGGAGAACAACGACAGGTTGCGGCAGAAGCCGCTCAACAGCGGCAGTGGCTTCAGGAAACGTAAAAGCAATAACGGTGTCAAACAAGATTTCTCTAAATTAAGTACCAGCGAAGTGTCTCGACATACGACCGAGTTCAGGCAGGCATTGAAAACGGCAGGTTTCAGGTACACAACGACGTGTTCCCGCTGTCGGGCGTGCCCGGACCGGTGCCCGATCAGATCGAGATCACACAGGAAGGACTTGATCATACTGTTCACAGGCACACTCCTGGCGGGACGTCCACTGCGGGCAAGAGCCTCTTCTCGCCAGGAGAGGATATATCCGGCCTCATCAGGTCGGCTGAGAGCGCGCCTCCGGTACCGCAACCCGGCGGAAACTTCGAACGGATCGTGGACGCGGGCCGGACCATAGGGGTCGACAGGGTTACAGGTCAGCCCACTTCAACCTACACCGTAATAACTGACGCGGCCGGGAGGCTCGTGACTGCGTTTCCCGGCAAGCCTTGAGGTGCCCAGTATGGGCCTAGCAGTGGTAATTCAGAATGAGCGCGGTGAAGTTATCGATCAGGTCGGCGACGGGCGGAATTATCTGCACAGACTCCTGCCGCGGCCCGAGGACCAGAGTTACCAGTGCTTGCGGTTTTCGATTGGTACGGTGACACCATTTTCAATTACCTGCAGATGGACCAATTATTGGCGGAAATGGAGCGGCTAAGACAGCGTTCCCAGTGCAAGGACGAAGACCAACTATCCAGAGGATTCAAGAGATGGCGCAACGCTGCAAGGAGACCCGCCATTGCTACCTCAAGTTCGTTGGAGACTGACTGGGAAATCACCGGGGTCGGTCGACATCGGGTGGCGATCTCTGAAAGCGGGTAGCCAGTCGCCGGAATGAACCGGTCTGAAGCAAGTAGCGCGGACCACCGTCGTCGTGGCCCGCGTTGTTCCGTCCCGCAGGCCATCGATTCGATTGCATAGGCGACCACGCTGGCTCCTTCCAGGTAAGAGCCGCTCGACCGAAAGACGGCGGTCAGCGCTACGGGACAACGTACTGTCCTCTCTAGAATATTTTAAGAGGAGCCAAATTGTAGAAAGTAGACAAATCGTCCAAAATCGAAAGTTTTCAGGCTTTTCTTGACAGACTGGAGGCGGAATTGCGCCAATCGGTATGGCCGTGGCAGGTGGCATTCGCCGCCTCATGTTGTGAACGAGCCTTTCCAAACTATGTCGCTTTCTCGTGTGAGGTGGAATGGGGAATCCGGCCATCTTGAGAGAGTCTCTCGACAAGACCTGGAGGTTCGTCGAAGGGGAGCCATTTCCCGAGGAAGAGATCAGGGAGGCTCAAGCAAAGATGCGAAGCCGCGACACCGGACGTCGACGATTTTGAGTCGGTCATGGCAGGCGCTCGGCAGGAGGCGGCCTGCTGCGTGCAATTACTGTTGGACTTTTGCCTCGAAGAGAACCCACGCTACGCTGTTCGCATATCTAACTTCGTGCGAAACACAATTGACGATTGCGTTCA
>CAVTMX010000026.1:0-12893 GCA_963735915.1 uncultured Acidobacteriaceae bacterium
GCTACCCCCAGCCCATTTTTTCCGCCTCCCTAGTTCGCTGTACTCAAACGTTTTTCACTTGACAACCGCAAATTTTGTCGAGTACGGTGTACCGTTACCAAATTTGTATGATATATCCGCACGGAGTTCCAGATAAGTTCGCTTGCCTGTTCTGTGTGCGGAGGTTTGCCGGCGGTTACCGGCGGGGTTTTTCAGGGCTTTTTTCCTGCGTATATTTGCCCAGCTTCTCCCGGGTCGATACGGAGACAAATGTTCGGCCTTCGCAGCCGAATCGTGCGCGGGATGGAATGGGACATACATCGCGAACAGCAAATCAGAATGAGACTCGAATCGCGAAAGCATCACGAGGCATGAATGCTCGAAAGGAGCGAGAATTTCAAGAGGCAATCGATGTTGAACTGATGGACAGTGGCTGTCAACGCCGTTTGAGATTTGCTGAGAACGGGGAAAGATGTTTAATGCGGAGCATTACGCAAGTTTGATTTTGGCCAAGGACGATACGGGACAAACCGGACCGTCAGCGATTCCCCGGTTCGGGGATGGAAACAGATCGGAGGAGAAGGAATGCAAACTACTTTGAACAGATTGACGAGTCCAGTGCGGTCCCTCACGGCGGGAACATGGGTGGCCCTGTTCGCCCTGCTGGCCCTTTGCCTTGGGCAACAGTTGCAACGCGCGCAGAAACCGCCCATCGTGGTCTCCGGCACGCCCGTACAGTTAGGCGCGCTCACCGGCGGCGGTTGGGACGGTTCCCAGGAGCCCGTCGGCGGAACATTTGTTATCGGCGTGAACGGCAACGTCCTCGTCGGCGACGGATATACGTCCAACTTTCTTCAGATCACTCCTTCCGGGACGGACACTACGTTGGCAGCCGGCGTCGGCGCCTCGAACGCTGCGCTCGACAGCTACGGCAATCTGTATTTTGGCGGCAATTACAACGCCAACGTTTACAAGGTTCCTTACAACTCCGCGACAGGCCAATATGTCGGCTGGACAACGACTCCAACCACCAACTGCCTTGGCGGAAACAACGACACGGCGCCGTGCATCTTCGCGCCTGCCGTTTCGGCATTCCTGGGACCCTTGGTGGCCAGGGCTACGCCGGCGTCGCGTTTCGATGGGCAGGGCAACTTCTTCTTCGAGACCAACACTCTCCCACCACGAACCCCAACTCGATCTTCGAATGCAACCTGGCTTGCATTGCCAGCTCCTCAGCGACCCCGAAGCTGATCTATTCCGACGCCAATCCGGTTGGCGCGTTCGAGCTCGATCCGTGGGGCAATCATCTTCTTTGTCGATGGCAACAACAGCAAAACCAAGGCGACCAATCTGAACGAAATCCCGCTCACCGCGGGAATCTATGCCGCCTCGCCAACCGTCGTGGAGAGCTACACCAACGCGGCCGGCTACGGCAACGGCATCAGCGGCCTCGCAATTGCCGGCAACGGCACGTTGTACTTCTCCGTCAACGGCGACGGCATCTTTGCTATTCCCAATACGCAATCGGGTGGCCCCGCGCCGAGCGGATTTATCAGGTTTCCACGCAAGGCGGAAAGGGCGTTGCGATCGATTCCAAAGGCAACCTCTATGGAATTCCCTATAACGGCGGCGATGTTGTCTCTTTCATCCCGGTTGGCAAAGCGGCGCTGGGCGCCGCTCCCACGGGCACCGCCGCAACTGCAGTCAGCGCCACCGATCTTTGACAGCGCGGCCTCTTGCACGACCCTCCGACACTGGCGGTTTCCGTCACTGAGTTTGGCGTATCCACGAGCGAATTCACCGCAGCTGCCGGCACCACTTGCTCCACGCTATTCGGCGGAGGCGAACGGCGTCTTTGCATCCGGACCGCTGACTGCCGCCGCATTCGCGTCATTTCCTGTAACGGTCGACTTCACGCCCACCGCGATCGGAGAGCGCAGCGCGGCACTATCCATCACGGATTCCGCCAATAGCGCCAGCGGAACAGCAGCGCTCTCGGGCGTCGGACAGGGCCCCACTGGCAACGTCGATCCAGGCGTGGCAACGGCTTATACCACCGGATTCACCGACCCGACAGACGTCGTAGCGGATCCCGCAGGCGACGTGTTTGTGGCCGACCCCGGAGCGGGCGCGGTCTCCGAGTTCGCTCATGGATCGACGACGCCGGTTGCGGTCGGCTCCGGATTTATCAATCCCGACGGCGTCGCCTTTGACGCCAACGGCAATTTGTTCATTGCCGACGACGGCGTGCCCGAAGTTGTGGAGATTCCCAATACCGGCACCGCCGGCGCATTCGTGGCCGGAACGCAGAAGATCGTCATCTCCTCGTCCACCCTCTTCGGTGGCACGGCGTTGGCAAACGCGACCGCGCTTGCCGTGGGACCGAATGGCACACTGTACATCTCCGATAATGGCAAACAAGCGAGTCGTTTTCTGGAACCCGATCACCGGTCAGTCCGGTGTCACTCCTGCCACCGCGGCAAACGGCCTCAAATCTTCATGGGGAATTGCCGTTGATTCATCGAGCAGCCTCTATGTTGCTGACTCGACGATGAACGATGTCCTCATTGTTTCGCCAGCAGGCGCCATTTCCACTGTCACTCCTCCCAATGTGACACAGGCAGTTGGCGTCGCGGTCGATGCTTCGGGCAGCGTGCTGGTCTCTGACGCTTCGACAGGCAACATCGTTCGCGTTCCCGATTTGAGCGGGACCTTGACCATTGCCTCTGCAATTACCATCGAAACGTTCGCCCCGCAAGCCTACGCGATGTCGCTGGACTCGCAAGGCAACTTGTATGTCGGCGGCGGCCACGGCAAAGCAGCTTACGCAATCCAGCGCACTGCCGCCTCCATCAACCTCGGCACCGTCTCGGATGGCGTGACGAACTCCGAACGGTCTACCTCATGAGCGCCGGCAACACCGCCGCAACTTTGGCAACTCCTGTCGTCACCGAGCCTACGAACACCATGTTCACCCTGGTTCCAGCAGCGAGCAACGGATGCGCCGCGGATCGTCCGGACCTCCCGGAGCGGCCTGCCAATTCACGGCCACCTTCGCCCCGCCGCCCGCGACTGCCAACGGACCTCAGACCGGCACGGCAATGATCAATGTCGCGACTCCGGCTGTTCACGTTCAACGTGAACATGAGCGGCACGGCCACTGTGTCGTCGATTCTGCCGCAGACCATCACCGGCTTCAATCCGCCCACGTCGTTGCAGATCGGCCAGCAGATCACGCTGTCGGCTACTGGCGGCGCATCGGGCAATCCGGTCGTCTTCACCATCGACCCCGCCTCGGCATGTCCCAGCTTGCGCCACCATCGCGGGCAGCGTGCTGACGGCGATGTCGGTCGGCTCCGTCAAGGTTGACGCCAATCAGGCGGGCGGCGCCGCCAGCGGCAATCAATATGCTGCGGCGACGCAGGTTCAAGCGCGCCATCACCATCAACAACACCGTGGTCGCTTCCGACGTGCCCGCGCTGCTGATGAACCAGATCTACTGGAGTTATCAGAGCGGCGCATTCACCGACGGCCAGAATCCGGCGGGCGGAAGCTTTGCCGTAACGCAGAATGGCCTGATCGTCGTCGGAACCACTTATAACAACAAGACGGACTTCGTAACGCAACCACCGGCGCGTTGGTCCAGCAGGTGTCGATGAGCGGTGGAGGTGTATTCGCGATCGACAGCAAGAACAACCTCTACATGGGGCACCTTTACAACTCGGCGGTCTTCAAGATTCCGTTTGTGAATGGCGCATATGTGGCGTTGAGCGACCTGGCGTCGGCGCCAAACTGCACCGGCACCGACACAGCGATTTGCACCGTTGCAACGAATCCGAGCGGTGGAATGAAGGCGATTGCCTTCGATCCCCCGGGCAACCTCTACATGGTCACGGTTCCGGCATCGCCGGGCGACCAGCGCAATTTATGAGTGCGCCGTTTCCTGCCAGACTGGTGGCACCGCAACGCTGGTTTACTCGGATGCGAATTCAGTCAGCCAGATTGCCTTCGATCCATGGGGCAATATGTTCTTCACCGAGGGCGTTTACACCAGCGGGACGAACTTCAGCAACCTTCAATCCTCGAGTTCCAACCTCTATGGAACTGCCTTATACAGCGGAACGGGCTTTGCGGCGACGCCCACCCTGCTGCAGACCTTAACCATTGCCTCTCCGGGCAACTACGACAATCAGTTGGATGGCGTGGCCGTAACCTCCAATGGCACCATTTACTACGCGGACCAGAACGATGGAATGTTTGCCATTCCCAATACCGAAAGCAGGCGGTCCTGACACCGCGCATCAATACGTCGTATCGGCTCTTGGCGCAAAGGGAATGGAACTCGACGCCAACGGCAACGAGTGGGTCGTGGTCTATCACACCGGCGGCGATAACCTTGGCGAAGCGCTGATCGGCGACTTGACGGCGCCCAACGCTCAGTACAAGGCGCTCCGGTTAACGCTCCGGCCACCGTCGTGGACAATGCCTTGCCTTGTACTACGGCTGCAACCCTGGCCTTTGCGTCCACAAATCCGGAGTTCGGCGCTACGGCCGGCACAACGTGCTCAACGATTTCGGCCAGTTTCTCCACTCCGGTTTCCAGCTTCCAGCTATCCGGCGACGATCACCTTTACGGCGACGAAGCCAGCCATTCAGACCGGAACGCTGACCGTCTCCGACACCACCAACGGCGGCGTAGGAACCGCAACGGTGACCGGCTTCTCCTTGACGACTCCGCAGGCGCTCACCTTCACGGCGCCCACAACAACCACCTCCACCTTCTCGCCCGGCGAGACGATCACGGTGACGGTAAGCAACGGCGGTTCCAACAATCCCGCCGCCTTTACGGTTGATTCAACCAGCACCGGCAAAGGAACCTTCTCCGCCACGACAGTAACGGGCACCTCATCTGTCGGCAACGCTGACCGTTACACAGGCCGGCAATATTGTCATCGACGCCAACGAACTGGGCGGTCTCGCAGGCGGCGTCTATTACGACGTTGCGCCCCAGGTCCAGTTGACGCTCACTATCAACAAGTCCGCGGAGGCGATCACCTTTACGCCGCCAACCTCGCCGCAGACGTTTATTCCCTGGGTTGACTGTAACCTGAGCGCGGTCGGCGGCGGAGCCAACGAGCCCGGTGGTCTTCTCGGTCGACGCGGTCAGCACCGGCGCCGGCACCGTCTCCACCCGTAACCGGCGACATCACGGCACGCTGACGGTGACCACGGCAGGCACGATCGTGCTCGATGCCAACCAGGCAGCGGACGCCAATTACCTGGCAGCGCCGCAGGTTCAGGAGGTTCTGGTCGTCAACCAGGCGACCCAGACCATCACCTTCACTCCGGTGGCCACGCCACTCCACTACATCGCGGCGTGCTCACCCATCACTCTCTGCGCGACAAGTCAGCATCCGGCAACGGGCGGCGCAACAAATAATCTGGTCGCCCTCAGCCCGGATCCGAGCAATGCCGTGATCTTCACCATCCTCAGCAGTTCCGTGAAGAACGGAATCACGACCGCGACGATTGCGCTGGTGCCAAACCAGTCCCTGAACTTCCCCGCGAACTTGATCATCGACGGGAATCAGCAGGGCAACTCCAACTACGCGGCCGCCACACAGGCAAAGATCACCATCAGTGTTCTTGGAGGGCTGCCGCTGCAAAGCATCACCTGGCCAAATCCGGGTACGCAGGTTGGGTCCAGTTCCACCACTACGACCACGCTGGCTTTGACCGCGACTGCCAGTTCCGGATTCCCGGTTACCTACACCTCCAGCACATCGACGGTCTGCACCGTCAGTGGTTCCACAGTCACGTTTGTCAAGGTCACCTCGGCAAGCGCCTGCACCATAACGGCTACCCAGCCCGGCGACAACCTTACATTTGCCGCGGCCGTGCCGCTCGTGCAGACGTTCAATGTCAACCCCGCTGGGCAGAGCCCGAACCTGAACATGAGTCTCTCGCTGTCCTCGCTCACCATTCAGCCGGGAACCGTCGGGTTAACGCAGATCACCCTCACCTCCGTGAACAACTTCGCGGTTAGCTCCATTGCCTTCTCCTGCAGCGGCTTGCCAACCGGCTACACTTGCACCTTCAACCCGAACCCCGTAACGCGTCTTTGCCCAGAACTCGACAACTGGTTTGCCCCTGGGCACAACCGTAACCACGACGCTGACCATTACGCCGCCCGCATCGGCTGCCGTTGTCCGCCAGGAATTCAGGCCGCTCTTCCCGGCGACTTTGGCAGTGGCGCTCTGCTTCCTGGGCTTCAAGAAGCGCAACCGGCTCTACATGCTCGCGTTGCTTGTTGTCCTCTTTGTCGGCCTGGGCTTTGTCTCCGGATGCGGCGGTACCTCCTCGAGCACGACAACGCAGCCGGTCACGTCCACAGCAACCATCACCGCGACGCCGGCAGCAGGGCTTGCTGGCGCGTCGGGATCGGTGAAATCGAGCTCAACCTTGACAGTCATCTCGAGTAGCCTGATTCGCGATTGACTTGTGCAACAAGCGGGGCCTCTTCACCAGAGAAAAAAGGTGAAGAGGCCCCAGTTTTTTGCCCGCATCGCGCTCAAAGAAAATGGCCTCCGTTGAGAGGCCACGTGGTCTATGTCAGGAATTTTCGCTTGATTCTGGAGCCGACGGTCAGACTTGAACTGACGACCTGCTGATTACGAATCAGCTGCTCTACCAACTGAGCTACGTCGGCCTGCTTTTCTTGTTGTCCTGCCCTTCGATTGTATCGTTGCGCCGGATCGAGGTAAAGCCGTACGCGACCGTTCGCAGCTCGGAATCAGCGAATCAGCGTTACAATGCTGCCCATGCAAGCCGACCCCATCCTTGAGTGGCAGAGACTCTCACCGAGCATTATCGCGAGATGAGCGACGACGAACTGCGCGAGCTGGCCGCGGAATTCGCCGATCTCACCGAAACCGCGCAGCAGGCATTGCGCAGCCGAGATGCAGGAGCCGAGGCCTGGGCGATCCGGAAACGTCAGAAACGCGCCGCCGAACGCGACGCGATCGAATGCGCCGTCAACGCCAGCCGCTGCCCACATTGAACCGGAGCCTGGCCCCGAATATCCTGGTTTTTACACCGGGTATTTTGGCCGCATGCCTGAGCTCGTTCCCGACGCGACCGATGGTGCGGACAACGAGGGCTCGCACGAATACACGTGGAAGACTGTTCTTTGCGACTGCGACACCAATGAACAAGCGCAGGAACTCTCCGCAGCCTTGCGGCAGGCCGGAATCGAAAGCTGGGTTCAACAGGCCCGCGAATTTGGGCGCAGCTATCCGCGCGTCCTTGTCGCCGCCGATCAGCTCGATCAGGCGCGCGCGATCGCCGCGCGGCCCATTCCGCCGGAGATCGTTGCGGAGTCTCAGACCGAAGTTCCCGAGTTCGTTCCGCCTTCATGTCCGAAGTGCGGCGCCAGGACCCGGTTCTTGAAGCCGTGGATCCCGCGAATTCCTGGAAATGTGAGCAATGCGGCGAGCGCTGGACCGAATCCGCGCCTGCCGCGGCCGAATAGCCCCCGATGGCCGGTTAACGGCCCCACTATAAACGGAAAGAGCCGCCCGGCAACAGGGCAGCTCTCTCCTCAGGGAGAATAGTTCCAACGGAGGCAAAGCCATCAGAACTTTCTGGCTGCATACTAGGAGCGGGGGAAGGCAGTGTCAAGAGAAAATGTTTATGAAAATAAGTAATTTTGTTTCAATACTTTAACAATGCAAGCCCTTGCAACTTGAGGGCTTGATTTATTCGCCGAATCGTTCGCCTCAAATGTTCCGGCATTTCCCGTGATTTCGCGTGTGTTTCTTCGGGTTTCCGTCCATTTTTCCACAACCCTCGCGCGCCGTTAACCCTTCGGATGCGGCCTCTCAATGACCTCGATCACTTCGATCCTTTCGTCCCATTTCTCCGCCAAATCGAGATGGATGAACTCCTCGTCGTAGACCGACGAGATCGGTCTGCCTCGCGCCATGCGGTACAGCGCTCTGCCGCCGCCCAGGAACCCTCCCAGCACGATGGCCGCCGCCGCCCCGATGACTGTCAGCACGGCGATCCCCATCAGCAGCTTGCTGGTCTTCTCCACATCCGACTCCACAGGCTGCGGGATCGCCGTCAGGCTCGCCTCGTAGTGCACGGACTCGAGCAGCCGGTGGCTGTCGTCAGGCACCGCATCGCCGCTCACCAGGGCCACCAGCGGCCCGCTATGCCGCACCTCCAGCGATGCCTGGTCGGAGTCGGTCAATGGCTTGGGCCACGCGCGGCTGCGCCTGGCTGCCGGCCTTCAGATAGGCGCGAATGGCCGCCTCCTGCGCTTCGGCAATCTGCGGCGTGGGGTAGTCGATGATGGTCAGCGTTGCCGGGCCCGAGATCGAGCGAGTAGTTGGCCGTCACTGCTTCCGCGCCCTTGTCGAAGCCCACCAGCGACGCCGGCAGCACGCCGCCTGATCCCGCGTAGCCCGCCGGGCCCTCTGCGTAGTGCGTCGTTTGCCCGTCGAGGTTTTCCTGCGGCAGGTTGGCCAGGATCGGCGGAATCATCCCGCGGTTTCCTGTCGGCACCGGCAACTGGCTGCGCAATCTCGCGCAGTTCTCCGGCCGTCATCGGCCCGATGCGCGAAAACGTCGCATCCACCACCGTCGTCCCCTGCCAGAACAGAACGCGGTTCTTGTCTGAGGCCGCTCCGGTGCCGATGTCCTCCTTGGGCCATCCATTCTGGCGGTAGTAGGTATATGCGCCGTAGGCTCCGCTCGCATCGTCGAAGCGCAGTGCGCGCATGCTCAGCGTGTCGCCATCGCGCTTGTAGTTAGCCAGCACCGCCGCGTTAAACCCATACTCCTTCAGCGCCGCTGCATTGGCCGGGTCGGCCTGCGCCGCGTCGGTCATCACTTTCGATGGCCCTGTCGCCGCCCATCCGTCAAACTCGTCGGGAAGCAGCGCCTTTGGCGACGGCGGCAGAACGATGGTTGTTGCCGACTGCTTTTCCGCTGGCGTGGGCTGCTCGCCCTGCGCCAGGGCAAAAACCGCGCCGCAGACGAGCGCCAGCGCACCCGCCAGAATGGCCACACTTACGCATCAATCGAACTCCCCAGTCCCAGGGGCGCGCATCGCAGTTCCGCACTGCACGTCCCAACCTTCAGGGTACACGCTCGCGTGGCGCCCTCGCCGCACCGAGCAGCTTCCCTGTGTTGGACACTGAAAAGTTCCGAAAAGTTCCCGCTCTCATCGCGGACGTCGCGCTCACGCAGCTCCGCTCGTGCCGCCTAAAATTGCCTGCGCCGGGTACAGGAAGTCTCCCAGCGCCTGGTAGCGGCCGCCGTAGAAGATCAGCGCATACTCCCGCATCCCTGTGCTCAAGGGCCCTCCAATGCAGATGCTGGCCAGCAACGCGAAGCCGAATGCAACCACGCCGAAGAAGACCTCGAGAAGAATGCCCACAAGCCACGAGCTCCCCGTTGTGCCTGCGAACATCGAGTGAACCCCCCACTCAATCGCCGCCAGTGAACCTGCCAGCATCAGCCCCGGAAGAGCCAGCACGATAAACGCGCCAATCGCCGCGATCGTCGGCAGAATCACGCGCAGAAGACGCGTAAACAATAAACTGCCTTTTTTCGGCCATCGATGCGAGCCCGCACTTGCTGCCACGCTTCGCCGGCTGTTGCATCATCGAGCGCGATATGCGGCAGCATCCAGTCGCGCAAGAATCAGGTCTGTCAATGCTCCCACGACCACCAGCAGAATCATGATCGGAATCAGGGGCAAAACGAGAGCCAGCAGCAAACCGATATCGAAGGGTCCGCCTTGCTGAATCTCCTGGAACAGCCGCCAGAACCCGGCCACGAACGGAAGCGCGACCAGCCCCAGCAGCACCATGAAGCAGATTCCCACCACGAGGTTCAGCCAGAAAAAGCGCGTCGCCTGCCCGCGATAAAGCCACCAGCCCGGCACGATCTCTTTCGTGTTGTGGATAAGGCAATGAAAGAAGGCAAACCGCAGCCGCGTGATCAGGTAGAACACGAATGCCGACAACACAATCGCCAGCAGCACCAGCCGCCACAATCACCGCGATCCATTCCGGCGTGATGTGGAACGGCGAGGAAATCACCGGGTCACATGGCTCCCGACGCCATGATCCACGTGCGACCTCGAAGAGTTGAAGTTGCTCGCCGAGCCCCTCGGTGATGATCGCCACCAGGCCAAGCTTCAGATAGGTTCCCCATTTGAATGGCCTGAAGAGGAATCCCTGGTGCGTTCAATGGCAGGCGAAACAGAATCTACGGCAGAGATGGGGCGCATATAAGACCTTTCGGGGAAGGCAACAGCGTACTACAGAATTACGCACTTCCTAGGGACGAAGTTCCGCTGCCGGGTGCCCCATCGCCACCCACCAACCGTCGAAGGCCGCCAGCGCCCGCTCGCAAACGATCCGGTGCCGCTCCTTCTTGTCGCGAATCCGCCGCCGCTCTCTTGTCCAGCCTTCGAGTCGGCTCCAGCAGGTCGAAGGTGATGTTGGCCGGCTGAAAGTTCTTCGCGTCGGCGTGCGTGATGTAGTGAACCAGCGAGCCGAGCGCCGTCGCGCGCGGCACGGGCACCGGCTCTTCGCCGCGCGCCAGCAGCCGCGTAAATTCCCGCCAGCAATCCCGTGGCAATCGACTCGGTGTAGCCTTCCACTCCGCAAATCTGCCCGGCAAACATGAGGCGCTCGCGCGCATTTCCCTTGAGGGCGAGGGTCTCGTCCAGCAGGCCGGCGCGCAGATGTACGTGTTGCGATGAATCTGTCCGTAGCGCAGGAAGCGCGCATTCTCGAGTCCCGGAATCAGCCGCAGCACGCGGGCCTGCTCGCCAAACTTCAAATGATTCTGGAAGCCCACCAGGTTGTAGCTGTCGGCGCGCAGATTCTCCTTGCGCAGTTGCACCACCGCCCAGGGCGTCTTGCCGGTGCGCGGGTCGCGCAGGCCCACCGGCTTCATCGGCCCAAAGCGCAGCGTGTCGCGCCCGCGCCGCGCCAGCACTTCGATGGGCAGGCAGCCTTCGAAAGTAATCGAGCTTCTCCCACTCCTTTGCTTCGGCGGCCTCGGCGGCCAGCAGCGCATCGAGAAAGCGGTCGTACTCCGCGCGGTCCATGGGGCAGTTGATGTAGTCGGCCGTTCCCTTGTCCCATCGCGCGGCAAAGTAGACGCGGTTCATGTCGATCGATTCCGCATCGACGATGGGCGAGATGGAGTCGTAAAACGCCAGGTGCCCGGAGCCGGTGAGCCGCTCAATCTCCCGGCTCAGCGCATCGCGAGGTCAGCGGCCCGGTCGCAACGATGGTCAGCCGCCGTCCTGCGTCGTCGTCCGCGACTCCAGGCTTGTCACTTCTTCGCGGATCACGCGAATCCGCGGCTCCGCCGCGATCGCCTCGGCAATGCGCCGCGAAAACTCCACGCGATCCACGGCCAGCGCGTGGCCGGCCGGAACCGCCGTCTCATCCGCAATGCGCAAGAGCGCGGAGCCTCCGCGCCGCATCTCCTGCTTCAGCAGCCAGGGCGCGGTGTTGGGCGACTCGCTCTTCAGCGAATTGGAGCAGACCAGCTCGCCGAAATCCGTGGTCTGGTGCGCGGGCGTCAGCCGCGGCTTGCCGTCCACCATGGCGCGCATCTCGTAGAGATCCACCTCGCAGCCCAGCCGCGCCGCCGTCAGCGCCGCCTCCGGGCCGGCCAGTCCGCCGCCAATGACGCGAATCTCTCACTGTCGCTGAATCCGTTGCCGTTGCGACGTCTCCATTGCAACCTCATCAGTGCCCTGCCGGCCAGCCGCGTCAGCGCCTCGCCGCTCACGCGCACATTGCGCCACTCGTCCAGAAACTCGGCCCCCATGGCGCGATAGAAATCGATGGCCGGCGTATTCCAGTCCAGAACCTCCCACTGCAGGCGCTGGCAGCCCTTTTCCACCGCAATGGCCGCCACCTGCTTCAGCAGCGCCTTGCCGATCCCCAGGCCCCGGAACTCGCGGCTGAACAAACAGGTCTTCAAGATAAATGCCCGGCCGTCCCATCCAGGTGGAGTAGTTGATGCTGATGGTGACAACCTGCGGGTACGGCTCGGCCCAGGTGTCGCCATCCTGGGATCGGAAGGAGGACGTGACGAACAAGCCATTCGGACCGTTCTCCGTCAGCCCTGGCCAGGTCTCAGCGCTCGGTATGGACTTCACGTCGTTTGTGAATGAGTTGTTGCGTGTGGAGTCCTCCGCGGCGAACCTCGACGGCGGGCAGCTCACGACGACTTACCGGGACAACCTCGGCGACAAGGGCGTCGACGCCGGGCTACGTCAAGCCGTCAGGACGAAGTACATCCCTCCTGGTGACAGCGCGTGGCAGTTCAAGGCGGGTGACCTGACGCCGTTGAAGTGAAGGAAGGAATTGCGCGATGTGGAGGAGCGCGTAGGGTCTGCGGCGCTCGACGTGGTTCGGGCTGGTGGTAGGTATCGGCTGGTACTCGGTGCTGACCTCACCGACGCTAAAGTCCGGAGCCGCCGCGTGGCGCTGGGCAGGAAGCCGCGGCACTCGGCATCGAGGTCATACCTGGAATGTTCGAGGTCTTCAATGCCAGTGACCTGGCGGCGTGGGCCGAGGAACATCCTGCGCTAGCTGTGTCGCCGCTGTTGCATGGCATTGGCAACGTCGCTCAGCCGTTCGCGCAGTGGTCAGCTTCGAACCGGCTCACCGGACGCTGGGCAGAGGCGCCGTCTCGTGAAGGCGTCACCGAGGCCATACGTAAGTTCGTCACCGGCTCCGACATCCTCGATCTGCGAATCGAAGGTGTCAGTGGCATCGGGAAGACTCGCGTCGCTCTTGAGGCGACCGCGGAGAGGATTTCGAGCCGCTTGCTGCGTATGTTTACGCGGCTGACGTACTTCCCCCACCCTG
>CAVTMX010000027.1:0-104317 GCA_963735915.1 uncultured Acidobacteriaceae bacterium
GAGTAGATAGCTCCGACGCGGGCCTAAAGGCCCGCTCCACCCGAACATAGCGATACCTAAAGTGCTCCAGTGAGCGACAATGATCCGTGGGCACGCAGCGAAGCGTGGAGCGAGGCGCATGGATTATCGCAAGTTGTTCGCCGTGAAAGCGGGTACGAAGCCGAAGCTGGACAAAGTCGATCCCGGTTACCACGGCAAGCACCTCTCGGAGAAGGATGCGAAGGCCGAGACCGAGAAATACCGCGACCAGCTGAACAAGCTCCAGTACTTGCTCTACTCCGAGGCCAGGCACTCGCTGCTGATTGTGCTTCAGGCGATGGATGCCGGCGGCAAAGATGGCACGGTGTGGCATGTCATGGGGTCGATGAACCCTGCCGGGGCTACCGTGACCTCCTTCAAGCAGCCGACGGCCGAGGAGCTCAAGCACGATTTCCTGTGGCGGGTGCATCCCCATGCGCCGGCCAAGGGCATGGTTTCGGTCTTCAACCGCTCGCATTACGAGGACGTGCTGGTGGTGCGCGTCCACAAGCTAGTCCCTAGAGAGGTATGGTCCAAACGCTACGATCTTGTTAACGATTTCGAGAAGCTGCTGCATCGCGAGAACAACACGCACATCCTCAAGTTCTTTCTCCACATCAGCCCGCAGGAGCAGTTGGAGCGCTTCCGGCAGCGGCTGGTCGATCCCCGGCGCAACTGGAAGATCAGCGAGGACGATTATCGCGAACGCGAGTACTGGGACGACTACATCAAGGCCTATGAGGATGTCTTCGCCGAAACCAGCAGCAAGCGCGCGCCGTGGTACATCATCCCCGCTAATCACAAGTGGTTTCGCAACCTGGCGGTATCGCAGATTGTGGCCGCAACCCTGGAAGATATAGGAATGCAGTTGCCCAAGCCGCAAGTAGACCTGGAGATGATCCGCCGCAAGTATCACGAGGCTGAAGAAAGCGCGTCGGCGGGCAAGAACAAGAAGTAAGTAGCGAGAGGGTCTGCGATTTAGCGGATTCAGTACTTCCGCATGTGGATTTCGGCGCCGTTTTTCTCGAACCTCACCTCATCCATCAACTGGTTGATCAGGTAGATGCCACGGCCATGGTTGGAATAGACGTTCTCGCCGTTGCAGGGATCGGGCACGCGGAAGGGGTCGAAGCCGGAGCCGGGGTCGCGGACGATGATGAGCATACCCCGCTCCTCGTCGCACCCCACGCAGCACTGGACTTTCTTGTTGGGATCGTTCTTACAGCCGTGGACGATGGCGTTGGCCAGCGCCTCGCGCAGCGCGGTCTCAATCTCGAACTCCTTGCCCGCCGCGCATTCCAGGCCACGCGCCATCTCCATGATCCCTTCTACCACCGGACTGATGGCGGTAGGATCGGCGTTGAGCGTGACCTCGATGCGGATCATCGGCTTAAAGCGAGCGAGTTCCTCTTTGCGGAGGGCGCCAGGCATGGCAAGTTTTCCCCTCACAGACCCGCGTGCGGCTACTCTGGCAGAAAAGCCCACTGGGGTCAAGCAGGAAAGCACTAAGCGCGCAAGAGGCGTTAGCCCCTTCGTGCCCAAGAGCCTTAGGCCTAACGTCCCATTTCGGCTTTGTGGGGGTAACCTTCTCGCCAGAAACTGGTTGTTCGAATGCGCTCGGGTAGGAGCGGGCGCAATCTTGGCGTTCACGCGGCGAATCCGCACAGAATCGCTTAATGTTCCCGATTTTTGTACACTGAGTCGCTCGGCCGCATGAAGCGGCGCGCCGTTGTGACAAGTATGCGAAGAACAGCGCTGTTGCTGTTGATTTTGTGTTCCTTGATGGCGTGCGCGGCCGCCGACGAGATCAAGGTGGCAGCCGCTGCCGATCTGAACTACGCGCTGAAGGACTTGGCGGCCGATTTCCAGCAGCAGACCGGCAACACCGTCTCGCTTTCCTTCGGCGCCTCCGGCAACTTCTATTCGCAGCTCCAGAACGGCGCTCCGTTCGATGTGTTCTTCTCCGCCGACGCCGATTACCCGAAGAAGCTGGCTGCCGCAGGGCTGATGGACAGCACCTCGCTGCACACCTACGCTGTGGGACATCTGGTGCTGTGGGTTGGGAGCGATTTAGGACTGAATCCACAAGAGCTCAGGATGGCAGTGCTGTCACAACCGTCGGTGAAGAAGATCGCTATTGCCAATCCCGATCATGCTCCGTACGGCCGGGCCGCGATGGCTGCGCTGGAGCATTACGGAATGAAGGACAAGGTTGCGAACAAGCTGGTGCTGGGCGAGAACATCAGCCAGGCGGCGCAATTTGTCAACTCGGGAAATGCGCAGGCCGGCCTCATCGCGCTTTCGCTAGCCGCGTCGCCGGAGATGAAGCGCGCCGGCAGCTATTGGGTGCTGCCTGCCGATGCCTATCCCGAAATGCAGCAGGTGGCCGGCATTGTCTCCTCGTCGCAGCACAAGCAGGCGGCGCAGGCCTTCCTCGAGTACGTGCTCTCGTCCAAAGGCGCAGCCGTCCTGCGACAATACGGATTCGGCCTGCCTTCGCAGAAATGATTCTCCAGGCACTCACGCTGACGTTGCGGTTGGCGGTGACCGTCTCGGCCATCCTGCTGGTGATCGGCGTCCCTCTCGCGTACTGGCTCACGTTTTCTCGCCAGCGAGGGAAATTCCTGGTCGAGGCGCTGGTTTCGTTGCCCATCGTGCTGCCTCCGACTGTGCTCGGTTTCTATCTTCTGGTTGCGCTCGGTCCGCTTAGTCCGGTTGGCCGCTGGTATCGGGCGATCACCGGACACACGCTGGCGTTCACCTTCACCGGACTGGTGATCGGTTCGGTGCTCTACAGCCTGCCGTTTGCGGTCCAGCCGATGTCGACCTCGTTCGCCGCGGTCGACCGCAGACTGCTGCAAGCCTCGGCGCTGCTCGGCGCCTCACGCTGGCGCACCTTCTGGCGCATCCTTCTGCCACTGGGAATGCCGGGGGTGCTCACCGGTTTCGTTCTCAGCTTTGCGCATACCCTGGGCGAGTTCGGCGTGGTGCTGATGATCGGCGGCAACATCCCGGGGACCACGCGCACAATTTCCATCCTCATCTTCGATCAGGTGGAGGCGCTGGACTACGCTGCGGCGAACCGCACGGCGCTGCTGCTGCTGGTGATTTGTTTTGTTCTGCTGGCGGCCCTTTACGGATTGCGGCGGCACGCATCGCTGAACCTGTGGGAGTGGAAGTGAGCGCCCCGCCAATGAGCGGTGGGAGCGGGACGCTGTCGGTTCGTGTCCGCAAGAACTTTCTGACGGATCAACGAGCGAGTGCGCCCTTTGTGCTCGAGGTCGACTTCAGTGTCGCAGCGGGATTCACCATCCTTTTCGGCGCCTCGGGTGCGGGAAAAACCACGCTGCTCGACTGCGTTGCCGGATTGCAAACTCCCGAACGCGGACGAATCGCCATTGGAGATGACGCACTGTTCGACTCCGCATCGGGCGTGAATCTCGCGCCGAACCGGCGCTCCCTGGGGTATCTGTTGCAGTCGCTCGCGCTGTTTCCGCACATGACCGTGCGGCAGAACGTGCAGTACGGGTTGCATGCACTGGCGCGTGCGGAACGCGACGCACGCTGCCAGGAGATGCTGGAATCGTTTCGCATCGCCGCCTTCGCGCAGCGACGGCCCGCGGAACTCTCCGGGGGCGAACGGCAGCGCACGGCGCTGGCACGGACCCTGGTGCTGCGTCCGCGCGCGCTTCTGCTCGACGAGCCGCTTGCGGCGCTGGACGCGAAAGTAAAATCGCAAATCCTCGACGATCTGCGCGCGTGGAACGAGCGGCAGGCGATCCCAATTCTCTATGTCACGCACCAGCGCGAGGAGGTCTTTGCGCTGGGGGAGCGCGTGATCGCGCTGGACGCCGGCCGGGTGGTGGCACAGGGACCGGCCTACGACGTCCTGCAACGGCCGGAGTTGGAGACGGTGGCGCAACTGGCCGGATTCGAGAATGTCTTCGAATGCGCGTTCGTCGCCCCCCACCTCGAGCAGGGCACCATGACCTGCCGCATCGCCGGCTCCAGCGTCGAGCTCGAAGTCCCGCTCGCGCGCATCGATCAGTCACGCGGGCTGCGTGTGGGAATCCGCGCGGGTGACATTCTGCTGGGGTCGGAGGCGCCGCACGGCCTCAGCGCACGCAACGTGTTCGCCGGAACCATCAATTCTTTGTATCAGCGGGACGCGATGGTCATTGCCAACGTGGACTGCGGCGCGAGTTTCGAAGTCCACATCACCCCTGCTGCGCGCGACAGCTTGCGACTGCATGAAAGCGGTAAGGTTTGGCTGGTGGTGAAGACGTACTCATGTCAAGTGTGGCAAGGCAGCGGTCAGTGGCCAGTCGTCAGCGGTTAGTGGCCACTGCCTTCGTCCATTCCTCACATGCTTCCGTGACCCGGCTCACTGCGTCTCCGTACATGAGGTCCATACTTAAGACAAGCGCCGCTGCCCGGCGGAGGTCCGATACCGTGCGGCCCCCGATCGGCAGCAGCGGGGCAGACGTTGCATTCAGGAGTAAAATATGCCCGCCATGACAGAGCCAACCAGCCAAGCGGCCAAGCCGCAATTGGAAACTCCAACGCCGGCCCAAGCTCCAGTCCGGAACGAGCCCGAGCTTTTCGCCGCCGAAATCGAGATGGAGAAGCAGAGCTCGAATTTCGTTCCCATGCTCTTCATTGCCGGGTTGCTGATCGTCGTCGGCGGCACCATCTACTACTTCGTGAAGGGCGCCCGGGACGTTTTGGGCGCGCCATTGGCCACGTCGACGGTCACTCAGGTGCTGAATTCGCAGGGCCCGGCGACAGTCCGTTTTAGCACGGGCACGGTCGTCTCCAGCGTCAGCGAGAAGGTGACGGATCCGCAGTACAAGTTGCTGGCGAAGGCGGGCGTGGTGGTGACCAAGCCCAAGGGCCCGAGCTCGCTGATCGTGACCCTGACGCCTGCCGGCGAGACTCTGCTGGGCAATATCCAGGGCGTGCAGAAGGCCAAGAACGGCGACGGTACGACGACCTATGTGGTTCCGCTGGCGGAGCGCAAGCTGGTGACCGTCGATAAGGTCACCATGCTGAAGCCGCACCTGGCCAAAGTGAACTACACGTGGCAATGGCGCACGAACCGCCTGGGTCAGGAGTTCGATGCTGCCGGTTCGCTGGTGAAGAGCTTCGCTACCTGGGACCGCGCCACCTTGATCAAGTCTTATGGGGTCGATTTCTACGGCGCAGCGCCCGCGCAAACCAGCATCGTCTTGATGGAAAACGATAACGGCACCTGGAAGCCGTACAGCGAATAGCCGCTCGCCAATCTACTCTCCGCGAGGCGGGAGGAGCGCAACACTCCTCCCGCTTGCCGCTCTCAAGCATCTTCGTCCGCGATGGCGCAAAACGCCCTCAGGAGTGCCTCCTGAATTCCTGATTGACTCCTCTGTCTCGGATGGTAGACTTCCGCACGCCGGAATCCCGGCTCAGAAAAAGGAACGCATGAACAAGATCGTGTTGAGGCTCGTCGTGGCCGCAGCGTTGTTGTGCGGCGGAATCGCCATCGCGCAGAAGCCGGTGGAGAACATCAATCCACATCATCATCCCAACCTGGCCGCGGCGCAGAGGCTCTCCGAACAGGCTTATCAGAAGGTGGTGGCCGCGCAGCAGGCGAACGAGTTCGACCTGGACGGCCACGCGAAGAAGGCCAAGGAACTGCTCGAGCAGGCGAACCAGCAGCTCAAGCAAGCTGCCGAGGCAGCGAACCGCAACCACAAATAGTCACGGCCTGGGTCTTTTAGCTTTTATGCATTCGCTCTAGGCAAGCCAATGGAGCCGCCCCGAGGTTGGCGTAGGTGTGCGCGTCGCCTGGGCGCGTCAGCTTATCCCGATGCCCATGCCGTCGGACCAGGGATTCATGTCGCCGAAGCGCAGGCCGTCGGGAAAATTCTCCAGCGGCTTCTGGAAGTACGTGCTGTAGCGATGCAGGAAGGCCTCCGGCACGGCGCCGTTGCTGCCCGCCAGCAGGTTGTCGGGAACGCCGGTGACGAAATACATGTCGTACTCGCGGTGTTCCTTGGTGCTGATCTTCCCCCGGTACTCGCAGCAGAAGAAGTCCTTGACTTTCTCGTAGGTGCTGGCCGAGATATTGACGCGGCCCTCCTCGCCGGTGGATTCCATGCGCGAGGCGAGGTTCACCGACGCTCCCCAGATGTCGAAGGCGAATTTGCGCGTGCCCACCACGCCCCCGATCACCGGGCCGGTGTGCAGCCCGATGCGAATCGCCCAGTTCGACTTGCGCGCCAGTTGCCGCTTGGCCACCTCGTCCAGGATCTCGAAGGCGGCCAGCACGCAATCCACCGCGTGCGATTCGGAATGCGTCGGCAGGCCGGCCACGCACATGTAGCTGTCGCCGATGGTCTTCAGCTTCTCCAGGCCATACTTGCTCATGACCATGTCGAAGGAGCAGAAGTAGTCGTTCAGCCGGGCTACGATTTCCTCGGCGGGCAGCCCCTCGGTATTCAGGGTGAAGGACTTGAAATCGGTGAACAGGACAGTCACGTCGTCGTAATAGTGCGGGTCGACTTTGCCCTTGCTCTGGAGCTCGTTCGCCACCTGCGCCGGCAGCGTGTTCCGGAGAAGCGATTCGGCCAGCTCTTCCTTCTTTCTGAGCTCCCGGTCCTGCTCCTCCACCTTGCGCATCTGAAGGAAAATGCGTCGTAAGTACATTTCGAACAGATAGCCCGATCCCACGCCCACACCGTCAAATGCGAGCAGGAAAAAAACGTTGTTCAGCAGGATGTCAAAGGGCGTCTGCAATTGCACGGCAGAGACGACGTATGCGGCGGAGAGGACCACGGCGATGGTACTCACGTACAGGAAGCGCACGCGAAGCACGGTAGCGGTGTAGACGATGACCAGACATATCCCGGCATAGTAGGAATAGCGCGCCGTAGATACTGCCAGATGCGTCAGGGCGAGAATCCCGACGCCGGAGAACACCGTGGCTACGGAGAGGTAGAGCTGGATGTACGGCCGAAAATATCGGGAGAAGGTGAACGCGTACAGGGCGACAATCATCGGACAGATGAGACCGTAACGCACCAGCATCAGGCGATGCACCGCCGTCACATTGTTGTTCAGGCTCCAATCGAGAAAGCCGAAGACGATGAACATGGCCAACGCGCCCAGCAGCCCCCAGCGGACGTACCGGATCGAGATATTGAAGTACCAGTCCAGGTATTCGTCTTCTATCTCACGCCCGCGGAAGCTGAGCGTGACCGGGGCCATTGTGGTGTCACAGGCGGGATGAGGGTCGTTCGGCATTGCCGCGTGTCCTGATGGCGGAGACCCAGTCGCTCTCCAGAAGCGGGCCTCCGAAAAGCGCAGTAATTATATGTCAGAAAACCGAATGGTCGCGGCACGGAAGCCTTAGTGCTCTCGGGTTATGGGGGTGGCGACGGGGCATACAATGTCGGCTGATGCAAACTGCGGATGTGGTGATTGTCGGCGGCGGGATTGTGGGCGCCAGCATTGCCTGGCACCTCACAAAAGCCGGCTGCCGCAACGTGCTCATCGTGGAGCGCGAAGCGCACCAGGGCAAGGGCTCCACGGGCAAGAGTATGGGAGGAGTGCGCGCGCAGTTCGCCACCAAACCCAACATCCAGATGTCACTGCATTCCATTCCTTTCTATGCCTCGTTTGAGGAGCGGCTGGAACATCCCTCGGGATATTGCGCCCAGGGCTACCTGTTCGTGGCCACCCTGCCCAAGCATCTGGAATATCTGGAGACGAACCAGAAGTTGCAAAAGTCGCTCGGACTGGGCCAGGCGCGCATGATGAGCTGCGAAGAGATCGGCGAGATGGTTCCGCAGTTGCGCTGCGATGACGTGCTTGGCGGCAGCTTTTGCCCGACCGACGGCTTCATCGATCCCTATAGCGCGATGGTGGGATTTACGCAGCGCGCCTGCGAGCAGGGCGCGACCATCTGGCGCTCGAGCGAGGTGACCGGCATAGATCGCGCCGGCTCCGGTATTACTGGATTGCGAACTACGCGTGGGCCGGTCAGCGCGCCGGTAGTGGTGAATGCAGCAGGCCCGTGGGCGTCGGAGGTCGCGGCGATGGCGGGCATTTCGCTTCCGGTCGAACCCCTGCGGCGCATGCTGATACCGACCGAACCCTTCGACGGCGTATCGCATGATTCGCCCATGGTGGTAGACATGAGCACCGGCTTCCACTTTCGCCCCGAGTCGCTCGGCTTCCTGCTGGCATGGAACGATCCCGAAGAGAAGACGGGCTTCAACAGCGATTTCGAGCCAAGCTTCATCGAGAAGGTGCTGACGCTGGCCGCCGACCGCGTGCCGTGCTTCGAGAACCTGGCGGTGAATCCAAAGCGCGCCTGGGCGGGTCTATATGAAATGTCTCCTGACCATCACGCGATTATCGGCCCGGTCGAGGAGCTGCGCGGTTTCTTTTGCGCGAACGGCTTCAGCGGCCACGGCGCCATGCACGCGCCTGCAACGGGCAGGATCGTCGCCGATCTGGTCGTCAATGGCAGGACCTCAGTCGTGGATGAGATCGAGGTCCTCAGCCCGGCCCGCTTCGCCAAGGGCGAGTTGCTGCATGAGACGGCGGTGTTGTAGAGGTGGTGCTGTAGAGGAAGACGCGATTCGTGCGCGGAGTTGTATTGAAGTTATTGACGAAGCCCGAGCCGGTTGATATATTTAAAAGGTTCTGCGAGTTGTGTCTAGCTTGCCTGTTGTGTCTGGTTGAGCTCTTGTGATCCGAAAATCCTGTAGAATGTTGTTGCAGGATCCTCGCTGAAACGTGTCTGCGCTTCCACTGGCCATCCGGTGGGTATGCAGGCCGAGGCAACGAAACGGAACGCCCTCGTTAACGATCTCCGCGTTCGGCGACTAGCTGGATTGCGGAACGACCACGGCGTCACCGTCGTTCGCCACATCTGACGGAAACCAGAATCCCCGGTATGCGCCTGGGGAAGTATGGGCAGAAGAAGCTGCTGCCCAGCCCGTTCATGGGATGAGATTTTGCACTGCGGAATTGCGCCGCAGCGAACGGGATTTTGCGGCTATTGCGCCGCGCATGTCGGCGCGTCTTCCGAAGACGCGCTCTTCTTAAGATTCGAGGGAGCGGCAACGAGTGCCTACATTTAATCAGTTGGTGAGGAAAGGCCGGAGCGCGCCGAACTACAAGACGGCCAGCCCGGCGCTGCAGTCCTGCCCGCAGAAGCGCGGCGTGTGCACCCGCGTGTACACCCAGACGCCGAAGAAGCCGAACTCAGCGCTGCGCAAAGTCGCGCGCGTGCGGCTCACGAACGGTATCGAGGTGACCACGTACATTCCCGGAGTAGGCCACAACCTTCAGGAGCACTCGATTGTGCTTATCCGCGGCGGCCGTGTGAAGGACCTGCCGGGTGTGCGCTATCACGTGGTGCGTGGCACGCTGGATTCGGTCGGCGTCGCCAATCGCAAGCAGGGCCGCTCGAAATACGGGGCCAAGAGGCCGAAGGCTTAAGCTCCTCGGGGGCTAAAGCCCCGTTTATCTTGAGGCGTTTTCGGACGACCTGAAGGTCGTCCCCTTCAAAGATTGAAGCGGATTTGGACGGCTGAAGGTCGTCCCCTTCAAAGAGGCAGGTTCGAGGTTCTATGCCGAGAAAAGGACATATCGCGAAGCGCGAGACGCTGGCTGATCCGGTGTATCAGTCCACGCTGGTCAACAAATTCGTCAACTCCATGATGTGGGATGGCAAGAAGTCCACCGCGCAGACCATCTTCTATAGCGCCATGAAGAAACTGGAAGAGAAGGGCGGCGACGAGGCGATGAAGCTGTTCAAGAAAGCGGTGGAGAACACCAAGCCGGTACTGGAAGTGAAGACCCGGCGCGTAGGCGGCGCCAACTACCAGGTGCCGATCGAGGTCAACGCCGACCGCCGTACGTCGTTGGCCATCCGCTGGATTTTGCAGTACAGCCGGGGCCGCGGCGAAAAGGGCATGATCGACAAGTTGACCAATGAGCTGCTGGATGCGGCGAACAACCGTGGCGCTGCGATCAAGAAGAAAGAAGACGTACACCGCATGGCTGAGGCCAATAAGGCCTTCGCGCATTATCGCTGGTAAATGGGTAGTGCTGGCCTTCAGGCCAGCGCGGGTAGAGCAGCGCTTTAGCGCTGCGTTCCCCGGAGCGAATTTGATCTGAGTCCCTTTAGGGACGGCAGATTCACTCGACGAGAAGCAGGTCCCTCCACGCGGGCTGAAGCCCTTGGTCGGGATGACACAGGATTAGGGATAAAGCAGAACGCGAGCCGGAAGGCCCGCCTACCAGGCAAGAAACGGAAAAGATTGTGCCCAGACAGGTCCCATTAGAGCATTGCAGGAACATCGGCATCATGGCCCACATCGATGCCGGCAAGACCACCACCACGGAGCGCATCCTGTTCTATACAGGACGCACGCACCGCATCGGTGAGGTCCATGAAGGCACCGCGACGATGGACTGGATGGCGCAGGAGCAGGAGCGCGGCATCACCATCACGTCGGCGGCGACCACCTGCGTCTGGAAGGACATTCGCATCAACATCATCGACACGCCGGGCCACGTCGACTTCACCGCCGAAGTCGAGCGCTCGCTGCGCGTGCTCGATGGCGCCTGCGCCGTGTTTGACGCCGTGCATGGCGTCGAGCCGCAGTCGGAGACCGTGTGGCGTCAGGCCGACAAGTACGGTGTCCCGCGCATTTGCTTCATCAACAAGATGGACAAGATGGGCGCCGATTTCGAGCACGCGGTCGACACCATCCGCAAGCGCCTCAATGCCCGCCCTGTGGCCATTCAGCTCCCCATCGGACAGGAAGACAAGTTCAAAGGCGTCATCGACCTGATGGCGATGAAGGCGATTATCTGGAACGACGAGTCGATGGGCGCCGAGTACGACGTCGAAGAGATTCCCGAAGAGCTGAAGAAGAAGGCCAACGCCTTCCATCAGATCCTGGTCGAAACCGTCGTCGAGAACGACGATCAGGACGAGCTGATGCACAAGTACATCGAAGGCGAGCCGATCAGCGAGGCGGAACTGAAGGCCGCGCTGCGCCGTGCAACCTTGAAGATGAGGCTGTTCCCGGTGATCTGCGGCACGGCGTTCAAGAACAAGGGCGTGCAGCCGTTGCTCGATGCGGTAGTTGATTACCTGCCTTCGCCGCTGGATGTTCCGCCGGTCAAGGGCAAGAACCCTGACAGCGGTGCGGAAGAAGAGCGTCCTGCCGAGGACAAAGCGCCGTTCGCCGCGCTGGCGTTCAAGATCATGACCGATCCGTTCGTCGGCCAGCTCACGTTCATCCGCGTGTACTCCGGTCATCTCAACCAGGGCGACAGCGTGCACATCAGCGCGCGTCGCCGTACCGAGCGCATCGGCCGCCTGCTGAAGATGCACGCCAACAAGCGCGAGGAGATCAACGAAATTTATGCCGGCGACATCTGCGCGTGCGTCGGTCTGCGCAACGTCACCACCGGCGACACCATCTGCGACGAGAAGCACCCCATCGTGCTGGAGTCGATCGAGTTCCCGGCGCCGGTGATTTCCGTCGCGGTCGAGCCCAAGACCAAGGGCGACCAGGAAAAGATGGGCGTCGCGCTGGGCAAGCTGGCGCAGGAAGATCCGACCTTCAAGGTCAACACCGACCCCGACAGCGGCCAGACCATCATCAGCGGCATGGGCGAGCTGCACCTGGAGATCATCGTCGACCGCATGATGCGCGAGTTCAACGTGCAGGCCAATGTCGGCAAGCCGCAGGTGGCCTATCGCGAGACGATTCGCAAGCAGTCGCAGGCGGAGGGCAAGTACATCCGCCAGACCGGCGGCAGCGGCCAGTACGGACACGTGAAGATTCGCATCGAGCCCAACGAGCCGGGCAAGGGCTACGAGTTCGTCAACGAAGTCGTCGGCGGCACGGTCCCGAGGGAGTACATCAAGCCGGTCGACCAGGGCATTAAGGAAGCCATGGAAGGCGGCGTCCTCGCCGGCTACGAGATGGTCGACGTGAAGGCGACGCTCTACGACGGCAGCTATCACGAAGTCGACTCGAACGAAATGGCCTTCAAGATTGCCGGTTCGATGGCGTTCAAGGAAGCCGCGCGCAAGGCCAGCCCGGTGCTGCTGGAGCCGGTGATGTCGGTGGAAGTGGTGGTGCCGGAAGAGTACATGGGCGCCATCATCGGCGACCTGAACAGCCGCCGCGGGCGCATCGAGGGCATCGAGCATCGCGCCGGATCGCAGGTGATCAAGGCGATGGTTCCGCTGGCCGAGATGTTCGGCTACGCGACCAACATGCGCTCGAACACGCAGGGCCGAGCGACCTTCAGCATGCACTTCTCGCGTTATGAAGAGGCGCCGCGTTCGGTGGCGGAAGAAATCGTGGCGAAGGTGCAGGGGAAGAGCCCGGCAGGCACGAAGTGAGCTTGAAGGGGGCGCAGCTTCAGCTGCGTCGTAAGAGACGCTTTGTATCAGGGCACGACTTCAGTCGTGCCGTACGACGGTAATCATTAACGGGGCTTAAGCCCCGCAAGATATACGGAGCTCCAATGGCGAAAGAGAAATTTGATCGCAGCAAGCCGCACGTGAACGTGGGCACGATCGGGCACATCGATCATGGCAAGACCACGTTGACGGCGGCCATCACCAAGGTCTTGCAGAAGCACAACCCGAAGATCGTGTTCCGCTCCTTCGACTCGATCGACAACGCGCCGGAAGAGCGCGAGCGCGGCATCACCATCGCCACGGCGCACGTCGAGTACGAGACCGCGAACCGGCACTACGCGCACGTCGATTGTCCCGGCCACGCCGACTACATCAAGAACATGATCACCGGCGCGGCGCAGATGGACGGCGCCATCCTGGTGGTTGCGGCCACCGACGGTCCCATGCCGCAGACCAAGGAGCACGTGCTGCTGGCGCGCCAGGTGGGCGTGCCCTACATCGTCGTGTTCCTGAACAAGTGCGATGCGGTGGAAGATCCCGAGCTGATCGACCTGGTCGAGATGGAAGTGCGCGAGCTGCTGACCAAGTACAACTTCCCGGGCGACGATCTGCCGGTGATTCGCGGCTCGGCGCTGGGCGCGCTGAACGGCGAAGCGCAGTGGGAAAGCCAAGATCGACGAGCTGATGGAGGCGGTGGACAAGAACGTGCCGCTGCCGGCGCGCGACATCGACAAGCCGTTCCTGATGCCGATCGAAGACATCTTCTCGATTCAGGGGCGCGGCACGGTGGTCACCGGCCGTATCGAGCGCGGCAAGGTGAAGGTGGGCGAGGACGTCGAGATTGTGGGCTTCCGCGAGACGCGCAAGACGGTGGTGACGGGCGTCGAGATGTTCAAGAAGCAGCTGGATGAGGGCATGGCGGGCGACAATGCCGGCCTGCTGCTGCGCGGCATGGCGAAGGAAGACGTGGAGCGCGGCATGGTGCTGGCCAAGCCGGGCTCGATTACGCCGCACACCAAGTTCAAGGGCGAGGTGTACGTGCTGTCGAAGGAAGAAGGCGGGCGGCACACGCCGTTCTTCAAGGGCTATCGGCCGCAGTTCTACTTCCGCACGACGGACGTGACGGGAGTGGCGACGCTGCCGGCGGGCACGGAGATGGTGATGCCGGGCGACAACGTGGCGCTGGAGATCGAGCTGATCACGCCGGTGGCGATGGAGAAGGGCTTGCGGTTCGCCATCCGCGAAGGCGGCCGCACCGTCGGCGCCGGCACCATCAGCGAGATCATCGCGTAGCTGGGTAGAGCAGCCCTTCAGGGCTGCGTCGCTGGGGCAGAAATCTGGTTGGTTCCGATCATCGGAGATGATCGGAACCAACCGAAAGAAGCAGTGGCTTGGGACGCCAGCCTGAAGGCTGGCTCTACCAGAGCGCAGACCAAACATCGGGCTCCAGTGAGCCATAACCAGAAGCTCTTTGAGAGATAACTAACGTGATTGGCAAAGAACGAATCCGCATCCGCCTGAAAGCTTACGACTATCGCGTTCTCGACCAGTCCACGGGGAAATCGTGGACACGGCCCGGCGCACGGGCGCGCAGATCGCGGGGCCGATTCCGCTGCCCACCGTGAAGAACAAGTACATGCGTGCTGCGCTCGCCCCACGTGGACAAGAAGTCGCGCGAGCAGTTCGAGATCCGCACGCACAAGCGCCTGCTCGACATTCTCGAGCCGACGCAGCAGACGGTGGACGCGCTGATGAAGCTTGAGCTTCCCGCGGGCGTGGACGTGGAGATCAAGGCGTTTGGGAAGGAACACAAATAGCGTTAGCGTTAGCTGTTAGCTTTTAGCAAGAGCTGCAGCACGAGTCCAGCTAAGAGCTAAAGGCTAAAGCAATAGCTACAAGAACAAAGCTTCCGAGGTTCATCCGAACCCCCGGTCTGAAACGAACGGATCAGGAAGCGGAGTTGAGGACACGAACATGGCAGTCAGTGGAATTTTAGGCAAGAAGGTCGGCATGACGCAGCTCTTCGATGACAAGGGTGACGTTCACCCGGTCACGGTGCTGCAGGCCGGACCCTGCGTGGTGACCCAGCGCAAGACGACCACCAAGGACGGCTACGATGCCGCGCAGATCGGGCTGGTGGAGTTCGTGAAGGAATCACGACTGACCAATGCGATGAAGGGACACTTCGCGAAGAACAACTTGCCGCCGCTGCGCTTTCTGCGCGAGGTGCCGATTGTGCTCGATCCCGAGACGCAGGACGGCACCAAGGTCGGCGACAAGGTCCTGGTCGACATGTTCGACGGCGAGAAGTTTGTCGATGTGGCGGGCACCAGCAAGGGCCGCGGATTCGCGGGCGTGGTCAAGCGCCACAAGTTTGCCGGGGGCGCCGGATCGCACGGCTCGATGTTCCAGATTCCGGGCTCGATCGGTTCGTCTTCGTTCCCCTCGCGCGTCTTCAAAGGCATGCGTATGTCGGGACACATGGGCGTGGACCGCGTGACCGTGCGCAACCTGCGCGTGCTGGGCGTCAGATAAAGACGAGAACCTGCTGGTGGTGGAAGGCGCGGTGCCGGGCCATAAAGACAGTTACGTGATGATCACCAAGGCGAAGAAGCCGCCGAGAGAGCGTCGTGGATTCAGCGCTGCCGGCATGATCGATCCGTTGAAGGCTTCGAAGCGCGCGGCAAGCAAGAAGAAGTAGTAACGACAACTGGAAAAAGACATGGCGACGATTGACGTAATAAATCTGGGCGGCGAAAAGGTGGGCTCGCTCGAACTGGCCGATGAAGTGTTCGGCGCAGTCAACGAGGACCTGCTGTGGGAGGCGGTGAAGCATTACCGCGCCGGGCAGCGAGCCGGAACGCACGCCACCAAGAACAAGAAGCTGGTGAGCGGCGCAGGCCGCAAGCTCTGGCGGCAGAAGGGCACGGGACGCGCGCGCGTCGGTTCCATCCGCTCGCCTCTGTGGCGGCATGGCGGCACGGTGCATGGACCGCAGCCCCGTTCCTACGATTTCCAGTTCCCGCGCAAAAAGGTGCTGGGCGCGCTGCGCTCGGCGCTGGCGGCGAAGCTGGCCGACGGCAAGCTGGTGGTGGTCGAGAACTTCGAGCTGAGCGAGGCCAAGACCAAGGCGTTTCGCCAGACACTCGACAAGCTGAACGCCGGCAAGACGGCGCTGCTGGTGGAGAGCTCGGCAGACGGCAACCAAAATCTGCACCTGAGCTCGCGCAATCTGGAAGGCGTGGAGCTGGTGGCGGGCAATCAGGTTCATCCCTACCACCTGCTGCGGTATGAAAGCGCGATCTTCGCCCGTCCCGCGCTGGAGAAGTTGCAGGAATCGCTGAAGGCCTCGGCTCCGAAGCGCAGACATGCGGAGGTGGCGTAATGAAGTCGGCGTATCAGATCATTCGCCGCCCGGTGATCACGGAGAAGGGACTCGGGGTAAAGGAAACGGAAGCGACGCTGGTCTTCGAAGTTGCCGTGGGCGCAAGCAAGACGGAGATCAAGCAGGCGGTGCAGAGCATTTTCAAGGTGAAGGTTGATTCCGTCCGAACCGCGACGTTTGAAGGCAAGGAGCGCCGCCGGGGCAAGTTCACCGGCTACCGTCCCGATTGGAAGAAAGCCTACGTGCGGCTGAAATCCGGGCAGAAGATGCCCGAGTACGCGGAGAATTTGTAGCAACTAGCAATTAGCTAAAGCAGTAAAGATGTAGCTGGTTCGTAGGACCGATTGAATTGCGACGCAGCAGTGCCGCAGGCACGGCATAACTTAGCCCAGCACGCAGCGAAGCGGAGTGCTGGGTAGAGCGGAATAAAGGGCCGAGTCCCTTTAGGGACGGCACAAGGCGCAGGGGCTAAAGCCCGGTTTATGGAGGCATCATTCGGCACGACTGAAGTCATGCCCTGATACAAACCAAGAGCCAGGAGCAAATAACCCGAAACGAAGAGCGACACATGGCAATCAAGACTTACAGACCGGTAACTCCGACGCGGCGGTTTACGACCACGACGGTCAACGAGGACCTGACAACCAACCGGCCGTACAAGCCGCTGACCGAGTCGAAGCAGCGCATCTCGGGACGCCGCAATGCCGGCGACCTGACCATCTGGCGGCGCGGCGGCGGGCACAAGCGCAAGCTGCGCATCATCGATTTCAAGCGCGACAAGTCCGGCATTCCCGCGACCGTCGCCTCGATCGAGTACGATCCCAACCGCTCGGCACGCATTGCGCTGTTGAGCTACGCCGATGGCGAGAAGCGCTACATCATCCAGCCGGTCGGATTGAAAGTCGGCGCCAAGCTGTTGAGCGGTCCCGAAGCCGACATTCTGGTGGGCAATGCGTTGCCGCTGCGCAACATTCCTCCCGGCACGACGGTGCACAACATCGAGCTAAAGCCGGGCAAGGGTGCGCAGATGGCGCGCTCGGCGGGCGCGCAGGCGCAGCTGGTCGCGAAGGAAGGCGATTACGCGCTGCTCAAGCTGCCCTCGGGCGAGACGCGCCGCGTGCTGGTGGATTGCATGGCGACGGTCGGCCAGGTGGGCAACACCGACCACGAAAACGTTTCCATCGGCAAGGCCGGGCGCACGCGCTGGCTGGGACGCCGTCCCACGAACCGCGGCGTGGTGATGAATCCGGTTGACCATCCGCACGGCGGCGGTGAAGGCAAGACCAGCGGCGGACGTCATCCGGTGACCCCCTGGGGCCAGCCGACGCGGGGCTACAAGACGCGCAACAACAAGCGGACCGATAAGTTCATCGTGAGCCGCACCAAGAAGTAGGACTGAGACGATATGGCACGTTCAACCAAGAAAGGCCCGTTCATCGATACGCACCTTCAGGTGAAGGTCAACGAGATGAACGCGCGCAACGAGAAGAAAGTCGTGCGCACCTGGTCGCGCCGCTCGACGGTGATCCCGGAGATGGTGGGACACACGCTGGCGGTGCACAACGGCAAGAAGTTCATCCCGGTGTACATCACCGAGAACATGGTGGGCCACAAGCTGGGCGAGTTCAGCATGACGCGCACCTTCAAGGGCCACTCGGTGAGGGCGGCAACGGAGACGGCGGCGAAGCCCGCCCCGGCGAGATAAGGACACGACATGGAATTCACCGCCAAACTGAATTACGTGCGCGTTTCGCCGCAGAAGGCCCGCCTGGTACTGGACCTCATCAAGGGCCGCCGGGTGGAAGAGGCGCTGGACACGCTGCTGTTCAACAAGAAGGGCATCGCACCCAAGGTCTACAAGCTGCTGCGCTCGGCGCTGGAGAATGCCAACTACGTCAGCGCCGAGAAGAAGCTGGACGTCGATGTCGATCGGCTGTATGTGGCGCGCGCGATTGCCAACGAAGGTCCGCGCATGAAGCGCATCCGTCCCGCGCCGATGGGGCGTGCGTATCGCTATCAGCGGCGCATTGCGCATCTCGAGATTGCGCTGGCGGAGAAGGTGTCGAAGAACGGCAAGGGCGAACTGGTGACCAAGGTGGGCGAAGGCGCCCCCGCTCCCGCCAAGAAGGCTGCGAAGAAAGCGCCGGCGAAGAAGCCGGCGGCCAAGAAGAAGGCTCCGGCGAAGAAAAAGTTTGCGGGCAAGAAAGCCGCGAAGAGGACCTAAGAATTTATGGGACAGAAAGTCCATCCATACGGATTCCGACTGGGCATAACCAAGCCGTGGCGCTCGCGCTGGTTCGTGGAGCGCGACTACGACAAACTGCTGCTGGAAGACGTCAAGCTGAAGGCTGAGCTGAAGGACAAGCTCAAGTCGGCGGGCGTCAGCTCCATCGAGATCGAGCGTCCGGGCAACAAGCTGCGCATCATCATTCGCACCGCGCGTCCGGGCATCATCATCGGCCGCAAGGGCGCGGAGATCGACAAGCTGAAGCAGGAGATCCAGAAGCGCACCAACCGCGACGTGTACGTCGACATCCAGGAAGTGCACAAGCCTGAACTGGATGCGCAACTGGTGTCGGAGAACATCGCGCTGCAACTGGAAAAGCGCGTGGGCTTCCGGCGCGCCATGCGCAAGGCGGTGGACTCGGCGTTGCGCTTCGGCTGCAAGGGAATCAAGGTGCGCGTCAGCGGCCGGCTGAACGGCAACGAAATCGCGCGTTCGGAATGGTACCTGCAGGGGCGGCTGCCGCTGCACACGCTGCGTGCCGACATCGATTACGGCTTCGCCGAAGCCCACACCACGTACGGCGTTATCGGCGTGAAGTGTGGGTGTACAAGGGCGAGATCTTCAAGGAGAAGCGTCGCGAGCCGCAGGCGGTAACGTCGGGAGCGTTTTAAAGGCAGTTGTCGGTTGTCAGTTGTCGGTTCTCGGCAACCCGACGATGCACGATCGACAGAAACTGACAACGGACAACCGACAACTGGGAACTGATTCTTATGTTGATGCCAAAGAAAGTTAAGTACCGCAAGCAGCAGCGCGGGCGTATGTGCGGCAAGGCGTGGCGCGGCGGCGAGCTGTCGTTCGGCGATTTCGGCCTGAAGGTCATGGAGCCGGGTTGGATTACCGACCGCCAGATCGAGGCCAGCCGCGTCGCCATGACGCGTTTCGTCAAGCGCGGCGGCAAGATCTGGATTCGCCTCTTCCCGGACAAGCCGGTCACGAAGAAGCCGGCTGAAACCCGTATGGGCAAGGGCAAGGGTGCGCCGGACCATTGGGTCGCTGTGGTGCGTCCCGGCAAGATCCTGTTTGAGATGGAAGGCGTGCCGGCGGCGGACGCTGCCGAGGCCATGCGTCTGGCGTCGCACAAGCTGCCGCTGCGGACGAAGTTCGTGCCGCGGGAAGGCGTGCACTAAACGCAGTTGTCAGTTGTCGGTTGTCAGTTGTCAGTAAGGACAATCGAGCCGGCGATTGACGAGTCAGATCGGCTCTGTTGCGGGCGTCAAAACAAAGAATCACTGACAACCGGCAACTGACAACCGACAACTGGAATTCCGATGAATATAGAAAAAATTCGCAACTTGACCGACACCGAGCTGACCCATCAGCAGCGCGAGCTGTCCGACCAGCTCTTCAAGATGAAGTTCCAGCTCAAGATGGGCCAGACCGAGAGCCTGAAGAAGATCCGCGAGCTGAGGAAAGACATTGCGCGCATCAATACCGTCATGCGCCAGAAGCAGATTGCCGGCGGCAACGGCTCGGGCGTTGCGACGGTGGCGGTCGCCAGCGCGCGGTAAAGGCAGCGGCGCCAGCGAAGCCGGCGAAGAAGCCGGCAAAGAAGGCGGCCACGAAGAAGGCTGCGACGGAGAAGAAGTAAGCCATGGCCGGAAACAACCGCAACGAGCACGCAGAAGGCTGCCGACGGCGCAAGACCCTGATCGGCGAAGTGGTCTCCACCAAGATGGCCAAGACCATCGTGGTCGAGGTCCGCCGCCAGAAGGCGCACCCGTTCTATAAGCGCGTGGTGGCGCGCAGCAAGAAGTTCTACGCGCACGACGAGAACGGCACGGCGCAGCTCGGCGACTTCGTGCAGATTGAAGAGACGCGTCCGCTGTCCAAGCTGAAGCGCTGGCAGTTGAAGGAAATGGTGCAGCGCGCCGCGCTGGTGGCGCCGGTGGAAGAACAGCCGGTGCGTCTAAGGTACCTGCGGGTGAAGGAGAGAAGATTATGGCAGTGATGATGAGAACCATGCTCGATGTCGCCGACAACTCCGGCGCGCGCAAGCTGCAGATGATTCTGCCGCTGGGCGGCTCGACCGGACTGGTGGCCGGACTGGGCGACATGATCACCGCTGCGGTGAAGGAAGCTTCGCCCGATGGCACCGCCAAGAAGGGCACGGTGGTGAAGGCGGTCATCGTGCGCACGCGCAAGGAGCATCGCCGCCGCGACGGCACCTATATCCGCTTCGACCAGAATGCGGCGGTGCTGATCAACGATGCCCATGAGCCGGTAGGCACGCGCGTTTTCGGCCCGGTGGCGCGCGAGCTGCGCGAGAAGAGGTTTTTGAAGATTGTTTCGCTGGCGCCGGAAGTGTTGTAAAGCAGTTGCCGGTTGTCAGCGCTGTAGGCGCGACAGAGGTTAGCCCAGCGCTTCAGCGCTGGGCAGGATGCGCAAATAGACATTGAGTCCCTTTAGGGACGACACAAGCCAGCCGCGGTGCTGGCTGTCAAGGAAGAAGATGCAGAAAGCAGTAGACATTCGCCGCAACGATGAAGTGCGGGTCATTACCGGGCGGGACAAGGGCAAGCAGCACCGCGTACTGCGCGTGATGCCGGACCAGGGCAAGGTGCTGGTCGAGCACGTGACGATGGTGAAGAAGAACGTGCGCCCCAACCCGCAGAAGAATATCAAGGGCGGTATCGCCGAGCAGGAGAGCGCGATCTCCCTCAGCAACGTAATGCTGGTGTGCAAGAACTGCAACCGGCCGGTGCGGGTGCGCCACGAGAAGCAGGGCGACCGCCACGTGCGCGTGTGCAGCCGCTGTGGGAATACGTTGGAGAAGTAAAGGCAGCACTTGGCATTTAGCACTTAGCACTTGGCCAAGGCTGCAGTTGAAAGTATCGGCGGGAACTAGCGGTTGTGCTTTGGCTAAGTGCCAAATGCTAAGTGCCAGTGCCCAACGAAGTTGCTCACGAACCGGCTGAACGAAATGCCGAAACCGTGAGAAAGGCAGACGTAGAAAATGGCAGACGAGAAGAAACAAAAAGCCCAGGGCGGACAGAAGCCGCAGGGTGGCCAAGCGAAGCCGCAAGGCAAGAAGGCCAAGCCGGAGCAGGCGGAAGCCGCCGAGCAGGCGAGCGGCAAGCCGGCGCGGCCGAAGGCAAACAATCGCGAGACGGCGCGCCTGCGCGAGCGCTACTACAAAGAGGTACTTCCGGCGCTGATGAAGGAATACAGCCTGGAGAACCCGATGGCGGCTCCCAAGCTGGAGAAGATCATCGTCAACATGGGCGTGGGCGAGGCGACGCAGAACGCCAAACTGATCGACCCGGCGGCCGGCGAAGTGCAGCAGATCACCGGGCAGAAGCCGGTGATCACCAAGGCACGTAAGTCCATCGCGGCCTTCAAGGTCCGCGAAGGCATGCCCATAGGGGTGATGGTCACGTTGCGCGGCGATCGCATGTACGAGTTCTTCGATCGCCTGGTGAATGTTGCCCTGCCGCGCGTGCGCGACTTTCGCGGCGTGCCCACGAAGTCGTTCGATGGCCGTGGCAATTTCACGCTGGGCGTGCGCGATCAGTTGATCTTCCCGGAGATCGATTATGCGAAGGTCGAAAAGCTGAAAGGGATGAACATTACCATCGTCACCACAGCGGGAAGCGATGATCAGGCGCGCTCGCTGCTAAAGCACATGGGAATGCCGTTTAGGCAATAAGGCAGTTGTCGGTTGTCAGTTGTCAGTGAGCAACCAGCAAAGCAAAGAGCCCGCAGGTGCGGAAGAGTTTAACCCAGCGTTTCAACGCTGGGTGAGCGAAGGATTAGAACCCGAGTCCCGTAGGGACGGCAGAAAGTGGATTCATGGCCAGAACATCACATGTAGCCAAGGCGAACAAGAAACCCAAGTTCTCGACCCGGCAGCACAATCGCTGCAAGATTTGCGGACGTCCGCGCGCCTACCTGCGCAAGTTCGGCATCTGCCGACTGTGCTTCCGCGGGCTGGCGCTGCGCGGCGAGATACCTGGCGTTGCGAAGTCGAGCTGGTAGAGAAGTAGGTAGTGACTAGTTACTGGTCACTGACGAAGCGGTTAGTACGTCGCGGCTGGTTCTTGCTCGGCTATAGCGCGAGCAAGCGAACGGGCGACGATTCCAGGAGAAGCAAAGCATGAGTATGACCGATCCGGTCTCGGATTTCCTGACCCGAGTTCGTAACGCAATCAACGCGCGTCAGCAGAAGGTGGACGTTCCGCACTCCAAGCTGAAGGCGGAGATGGCCCGCATCCTTAAAGAAGAGGGCTATATCGCCAACTTCAAGACGACGGACGAAGAGGGCCACAAGTTCCTGCGCGTGTACTTGAAGTACAGCTCGGACAATGCCTCGCCTATGTCGGACCTGAAGCGGGTGTCGCGTCCAGGGTGCCGCGTGTACGTCGGCCACACCGAGATTCCGCGCGTGCTGGGCGGGCTGGGTATCAACATTCTGACCACCCCCAAGGGTGTGATGACCGGCCGCCAGGCCCGCAAAGAAGGCGTGGGCGGCGAAGTGCTATGCGAGATTTACTAGTGATTAGTCACTAGTTGCTAAAAGGTTGAGTCTCTATGTCTCGAATTGGAAAGAAACCGATCCCGTTGCCCAAAGGCGTGACCTATGCCGTCGAGGGCAACACTGTGCGGGTTAAAGGCCCAAAGGGCGAGGTTGTGACCCACATGCCTGGCGGAGTGAAGCTGGAGCAGAATGACGGGCATCTTCTTGTTGTTCGTGAAGACGATTCCAAGGCTGCGATCCATGGGTTGGTGCGCGCGCTGGTCAACAACTCCGTCGAGGGCGTTACCAAAGGTTGGACGAAAGAGTTGGACATCGTCGGCATCGGCTATCGCGCTGAGTTGAAGGGGAAGGGCACGGTGGTATTCACGCTGGGCTACTCGCACCCGATCGAGTATCCGCTGCCGAACGGCATCGAGGTCACGATCGATCCCAAGCAGACGCACCTGACCGTGAGCGGCATCGACCGGCAGAAGGTGGGGTTCGTAGCCGCGGAAATGCGCAGCCTGCGCCCGCCCGATCCTTACAAGAACAAGGGCGTACGCTACACCGATGAGCGCCTGAAGAAGAAGGTCGGCAAGACGGGAGCCAAGTAGTGGCCAGTGGCCACTGGTCAGTGGTCTGTAAGAAGCATGACGACGGGACCGGCTAAAGCCACCGTTGCCCGGTTCAGAAACCCGGGATGAGGAAAAGCGATGCTAGCGAAAAATTCGAAGGACCAGACGCGGCAGAAGGTGCATACCCGAATCCGCAAGAAGCTTGCGGGTACGACTGAGCGTCCGCGGCTGAACGTATATCGCTCGGTGAACCACATTTACGCCCAGGTCATCGACGACGCAAAGGGCGTGACCGTGGTGTCCGCTACGTCGGTGGAGAAGGGCAAGGGCTTGAAGGGCGAAAAGCGCCCCACCGGCGGTAATGTGGGCTCCGCCAAGGAAGTGGGCAAGCTGATTGCGGAGCGCGCCAAAGACAAAGGTATAAAAAAGGTGGTCTTCGATCGCGGAGGATATCTGTATCACGGGCGCATCAAGGCGCTGGCCGATGCGGCGCGCGAAGCGGGACTAGAGTTCTAGCCTGCCGGCGCGGCAAGAGAAGCGGGTTTGATAAATAGTTGTCAGCCGTCGGTTGTTAGCTATGAGTCACAGATGGCGACTCGGCGCTGGCGAAGAGCGAGAAGCGAAGAGAAAAAATGCCAATAGTCAAGAAGAAGCTGGACGCGGGTCAGTATCAGTTGAAAGACCAGGTGGTCTCCATCAACCGCGTTACGAAGGTCGTCAAGGGCGGCAAGAACCTGTCGTTTGCGGCGCTGGTAGTGGTCGGCGATCCCGGGTCGGCGGTTGTGGGCTACGGTTCCGGTAAAGCGAAGGAAGTGCCGCAGGCCATCCGCAAGGGTATCGAGTCAGCCAAGAAGAACCTGCTGCGGGTGAACCTGACGCAGACTACGATCCCGCACCAGGTGCTCGGGCGTTACGGCTCGGGGATGGTGCTGCTGAAGCCGGCGCCCGAAGGCACGGGCGTGATCGCGGGCGGTGCAGTGCGTGCGGTGATGACCTCGGCCGGGGTGCAGAACGTGCTGACGAAATCCATCGGGACGACTAACCCGCATAACGTAATCAAGGCCACATTCAATGCGCTGGGCAAGCTGCGCGACCGGCAGGACGTGGCGGCGCAGCGCGGCAAGACCGTCGAGGAGCTGTAATCATGGCGCGAGTCCGGAAAAAGGCAGAAACAGCGGCGGCCGCGAAGGGCACAAAGATCCAGTTGAAGTGGGTACGCTCGGCGATTTGCGCGCCAGTAAAGCACAAACTCGTAGTGAAGGGTCTGGGTTTTACCCGGCTGAACCAGGTGGTAGAGCGCGAGGACACGCCGTCTATCCGCGGCATGGTCGCTAAGGTGCCGCACCTGGTGGAGATCGTGAAGTAATCGGGCGTTCGCGCGAGCACTCAGCAGTTGGCAGTTGGCACTTAGCCAAAGCGGCATGTCGAAAGATTTTTGCCAAGTGCTAAATGCCAAGTGCAGAATCTGAAGAAGGCAACGGATAACATGAATCTGAGCACACTAAAAGCACCCCGCAAGTCGTCGGAGAAACGTAAGCGCGTCGGACGCGGCATGGGTTCCGGCATGGGTAAGACCTCGACACGCGGCCATAAGGGCCAGCGATCGCGCAGCGGTTCGCGTATGATGCGAGGCTTCGAAGGCGGCCAGATGCCGCTGCACCGCCGCTTGCCCAAGCGCGGCTTCGTCAATATCTTCCGCACCGAGTACGAAGTCGTAAACTTGGAGAAGCTGGCCAGTCTGGACGGCGAGATCACGCCCGAAGTGCTGCGCAAGGCGGGGATGGTAAGCTCGAAAAACGCGCTGGTAAAGGTGCTCGGCCAGGGCGAGTTGTCGAAGCCGCTGACGGTGCATGCGCACCGTTTTTCCAAGTCCGCTCAGGACAAGATCGAGAAGGCGGGCGGGAAAGTACAGGTTCTTTAGGAGTTGTCGGTTGTCAGTTTTTGGTTCTCAGATTGTGAACCGAGACTGACTTATCGCTAACAACTCTTTGTAGTATTTTCGTTTGCGTAAAGTTGTCGCGCTCGTGGTTGTTAACTGACAACTGACAACCGGCAACTGACAACTGAGGTTCAGATTCAGATGCTTGAGAAGTTAGCCAACGTATTCCGCGTTCCCGATCTCAGAAAGCGCATCCTGTTCACGCTGGGGCTGCTGGCGGTCTACCGTATTGGCGGACACATTCCCACGCCTGGCATCAACACCGAAATGCTGGCGCACTTCTTCGATCAAAACCGCGGCAGCGTGTTTGGGTTTATCGACCTGTTCAGCGGCGGAACGATGCGCCAGATGACCATCTTCGCGCTGGGCATCATGCCGTACATCACCGCGTCCATCATCTTGCAGTTGATGACGGTGGTGTATGAGCCGCTGGCCAAGCTGCAAAAAGAAGGCGAGCTGGGCCGCAAGAAAATCACCCAGTGGACGCGCTATCTGACGCTCGGCCTCAGCGCTGTGCAGTCGCTGGGCATCGCTTACAGCCTGCAGAGCAAAGGCTTCGTTCCCAATCCCGGGCCAAGGTTCATGCTGCTCACCATGCTGACCCTGACCACGGGCAGCGTCTTCATCATGTGGCTGGGCGAGCAGATTACCGAGCGCGGCATCGGCAACGGCATGTCGCTGCTGATTTTCGCGGGCATCGTCGTGGGCCTGCCCAAGGGTGTCGCCGATCTCATCCAGAAGGCGGAATCGCAAGCCTGGGGCGCATTTACCTTCCCGGCGATGTTGCTGCTGGTTGTGCTGATGATCGCGGTGGTCGCCTTTATCGTGTTTGTCGAACGCAGCGAACGCCGCATCCCGGTGCAGTATGCCAAGCGCGTAGTCGGCCGCAAGATCATGGGCGGCCAGTCGACCCACTTGCCCCTGCGTGTGAACTCCGGCGGCGTTATGCCGGTCATCTTTGCTTCGTCGGTGCTGACCTTGCCGCAGACCCTGGGCACCATGCTCAAGGGCAAGAGCGTCTTCCTCGACCGCATGCTGGGATCGATCGCCTGGGGCGAGCCGATGTACACGCTGCTCTACGCCGTGGGCATCATCTTCTTCGCATACTTCTACGTGTCCATTGTCTTCAACCCAACCGAGGTTGCGGACAATATGCGGAAGTACGGCGGCTTTATTCCCGGCATCCGTCCGGGCGCCAGGACGGCGAACTACATCAACGACATTCTGACGCGCATCACGCTGGTGGGCGCGTTCTATCTGATCCTGATTTCGTTCATTCCGGAGTGGATGATCGCCGGCATTCGCCTCAACCATTTGCCGGGGGTGATCGGAACGTTCTTCGAGCGGCTGCCACCCTGGGTGACCAACGGCCTCGGCGTGAACTTCTACTTCGGCGGAACATCGTTGCTGATCGTAGTCGGCGTGGCGATGGACACCATCAATCAAGTCGAGTCGCAGTTGGTGATGCGACACTACGAAGGATTCACGCCGCGCAGCGGAAGAGTGCGCGGGCGCAGGGCAACGTGGTAAAAGCAGCATTTGGCACTTAGCACTTAGCCAATGCGCGCCGCGAGCGTTCTTCATGAAGTGGTAAGGGTTTGGCAGCACGCAGTTGTGGTCTTAGCCAGGTGCTAAGTGCCGAATGCTAAGTGCTGTTTTCGGAGCACCGGGAAGCTCCGCCGCAACGAGGGTACGAACATGGAAGTGCAGGCTTCCGCGGCAGTGGGCGTACAGGCGAATGCGCGTATAACCGGTCCCATCATTTTGCTGGGGCCGCCGGCGGCCGGCAAGGGAACGCAGGCCAAGCTGATCGCGGAGACCTTCGGCATCCCGCAGATCTCGACCGGCGATATCCTGCGGGCGAACGTGGCCCGCAAGACCGAGCTGGGCATGAAGGCCAAGGCCATCATGGAGCGCGGTGACCTGGTTCCTGATGAGTTGGTCTGCGACATGGTAGCGTCGCGTTTGCAGGAAGCCGATTGCGCGCACGGGTTTATTTTGGACGGCTTTCCGCGAACGGTGCGGCAGGCAGAGTGGCTGGACGCGCAACTGGAGATGATGCGCGGTTGCAAGAAGGGCGATATAGCTGCGCAGCAGGCGTGCGCGGCGCCGGTTGTGATCAGGTTGCTGGTGGACTATAATACCTTACTGCAACGGATCACCGGGCGTCGTTCCTGTCCCACCTGCGGGCGAGTATATAACGTCTATCTCCAGCCTCCCAAAGTCCAGGGCATCTGTGATGTTGATGGCACGGCGCTCGTAACGCGCCCCGACGATGCGGAAGACGTTTTCGCCGAACGCATGAAGGCTTATGACCAGCAGACGCTGCCGCTGGTGGACTATTACCGGGCACGCGGGCGGCTGATCGAAGTAGACGGCGAGCAGCCTGTGGAGCAGGTGATGAAGCAGGCGTTCAGCGCAATTGAGAATGTCAATCGTTTGTAAGTCGTCCTCCGAGATCGAAAAAATGCGTCGCAGCGGTCGCGTGGTGCGGCAGGTGCTGGAGGCGACCAGGGAAGCGGTAGCGCCAGGACGCTCCACCATGGACCTGGAGCGAGTTGCCGAACGCAGGATCCGGGACTTGGGTGCGAAGCCGGCGTTCAAGGGTTATTACGACTATCCTTGCGTGCTGTGCACCTCGATCAATAACGAGATTGTGCACGGTATCCCTTCGGAAGAGCGGCTGCTGAAGACCGGAGACATCGTCTCCATCGACTGCGGCGTGGTGCTGGACGGATATTACGGCGACTCGGCGATTACGGTGCCCGTCGGCGAACTGAAGCCCGAGTTGCAGAAGCTGGTGGACGTGACCCGCGAGTCGCTGGAGCGTGGCATTGCGGCGGCCCAGGTGGGCAACACGGTCGGCGATATCGGCGCTGCGGTGCAGGAATTAGTGGAAGCCAACGGCTTCAGCGTGGTGCGGGAGTTTGTCGGCCACGGAATCGGTACCAAGCTTCACGAGGAGCCGCAGATCCCGAACTTTGGTAAGCGGGAACATGGCCCCAAGCTGCGGAGCGGCATGGTGCTGGCTATCGAGCCGATGGTGAACATGGGGCGTCCCGAGACGCGGCTGTTGGATGATAAGTGGACCGCAGTCACGCAGGACGGAAGCTATAGCGCCCACTTCGAGCACTGCGTGGCAGTGACCAAGAATGGGCCGGTGATTTTGACCGAGTAGTTGTCAGTTGTCAGTCAGCAACTAGCGACTGCTTCGAAATGGGTTTGTATCAGGGCACGACTTCAGTCGTGCCGAATAAGGTGCAGGAAAAATTGGGGCTTTAGCCCCGCAATGCTGGCAACTGCCAACCGGGGTTGAATGAGTAAGGAAGACGCGATTGAAGTAATGGCAGTGGTGGTCGAGCCGCTGCCCAATGCGATGTTTCGGGTCGAACTGGAGAACAAGCACCAGGTGCTGGCGCACGTCTCGGGCAAGATGCGCAAGAACTTCATTCGTATCCTTCCCGGCGACCGGGTGGCGGTGGAGTTGTCACCGTACGATCTGACCCGAGGCCGCATTGTGTATCGATATAAATAGGCCGGGTAGGGCAACAATGCCTCGGGTAGAGCGGGCCTTCAGGCCCGCGTCAGGTGTGCGAATCGGATCCGAGTCCCGGCAGGGACGGCAAAGGTTTGAAGGGACACAGTAGTCATCATGAAAGTCAGGGCATCAGTAAAGAAGATTTGCGACAAGTGCAAGGTGATCCGCCGGCACGGCGTGGTGCGGGTCATCTGCGAGAACTCGAAGCACAAGCAGAGACAAGGTTAGGTTTAACTGGCCACTGGCCACTGATCACTAGCCACTAGGGGTTATTCATGGCACGTATTGCAGGCGTGGATCTTCCGCGCAACAAGCACATCAAGATCGCGCTGACCTACATCTACGGGATCGGCAACTCGCGCTCGGCGAGCATTCTCGGTTCGGCGAACGTCGAGGCGACCAAGAAGGTCAGCGACCTGAACGAGGACGAGGTCAACCGCATTCGCCAGGTCATCGAGCAGCAGGGCGACGTCGAAGGCGATCTGCGCAAAGACATTTCGATGCACATCAAGCGCCTGATCGAGATCGGCTCGTATCGCGGCTATCGCCATCGCCGCAGCCTGCCGGTGCGCGGACAGCGTACGCACACTAACGCCCGCACCCGCAAGGGGCCGCGCAAGGGCACGGTTGCCAATAAGAAGAAAGCGACGGGTAAGACATAATCCATGGCTAAACCAGCAGGTTCCGCCGCCGACAAGAAGGGCAAGACGAAGAAGTTCAAGAAGAAGGAGCGTAAGCACGTCCCGCACGGGTTGGTGCACGTGCAGGCGTCCTTCAACAACACCATCGTCACCATCTCCGACCCGAACGGCAACACCGTGTCGTGGAAGAGTTCGGGGTCGCTGGGCTTCCGCGGGTCGCGCAAGGGCACGCCGTTTGCTGCGCAGCAGGCCGCGATGAACGCCGCCAATCAGGCGCGCGATCACGGCATGCGCAGCGTGGATGTGAAGGTCAGCGGGCCAGGCTCGGGACGCGAGTCGGCTGTGCGCGCTTTGTCTGCCGCCGGCCTCGATGTGCGTTCCATCAAGGATGTCACGCCGGTGCCGCACAACGGCTGCCGTCCGCCGAAGCGCAGAAGGGTGTAGTTGTGCCGGATCCAGTAGTCGCCGAGCCGCAGAGCAAAGTCATGACCCTGCAGGGCCTGGTGCCGATAGCGCATGTAGCCGATGTAGCCAGATCCATCGAGTTCTACAAGCTACTGGGATTCGAAGTGAAGAACACCGTCGAGCGCGACGGGCAGCTGCGATGGGCGTGGCTGCAGAACGGGCAAGCGCATTTCATGATTGCGCGTTCCGCTCGGCCGAATCCGGATGCGCAGGACGTCTTGTTTTATCTTTACGCGCCGGACGTAGTCGCGTTCCGCAACGAGCTTCAGGGCCGGGGCGTAAAGGTTGGGCAGTTGAGTTATCCGTTTTACATGCCGCGCGGCGAGTTTCGCGTCGACGATCCGGATGGCTATGCGCTCTTCATCGCGCACGTGGACTGACGGCGGTCGTTAGTGCTGGTTCTACGTACCGGAACTGCCCCGCCCTAGCCAAAAGAAGGCTAGAACGGGCTACCCACGGCACGGTTCGATTCAGGCGCAGCAGTTGGGACGTGAAGGAACCGAGTCCCGCTCGGCGGGACGGCGAAGATGATAGCCCAGGACGGAGCGAAGCGGAGTCCTGGGTAGGCTTCAATATAGGTGCTGAGCCCCTTCAGGGGCGGCACAAAGCTGGATGAGAATCAGATTTCTTGTTCCAACATCTAATTCTTATCGAGCTAACAACTGATTTCGATCGGGAAGAAGGGACGCCAATCCTGTAAACCGATCTCACAACCAGGGCACGCGGTCTAGCCACTAGCCACTGACCACTTGCCACTGACAGGAGACGAATTTGGCACGCTACAAAGACGCAGTATGCCGCCTTTGCCGCCGCGAGGGCATGAAGCTGTTCCTCAAAGGCGCAAAGTGCTTTACGGACAAGTGTCCGATCGAAAAACGTAACTTCGCCCCCGGCCAGCACGGTAAAGACCGCAAGGCCAAGATCGTGGGCTACGGCCTGCAGCTTCGCGAAAAGCAGAAAGCGAAGCGCATGTACTTCGCGCAGGAAGGCCAGTTCCGCAACTACTTCGAGAAGGCGGCGCGCAGCAAGGGCGTCACCGGCGAGTTGTTGCTCCAGCAACTGGAGCGGCGCCTCGACAATGTTGTTTATCGTCTCGGCTTCGCTGTGGCACGCCGTCAGGCGCGCCAACTGGTGCGTCACGGCCACATCGCGGTGAACGGCCGCAAGGTCAACATCCCTTCGTTCCAGGTAAGTGTGGGCGACGAGATCGCGGTGCGCGAAGCCAGCAACAAGCTGGCGATACTGGAAATCGCAAAGGATTTCGCGAGCCATCAGGCGCCGCCTGCATGGATGGAAGTCGATCGCGACGCCTACAAGGGCCGCGTGCTGGCGCTGCCGAAGCGTGAAGACATCAACCTGCCCGTCAACGAGCAACTGATCGTCGAGTTGTATAGCAAGTAAAAGCTGCAACTAGCACTTGGCATTTAGCACTTGGCACTGGGCACTTAGCGCTTGGCTAAGAACGCTGCAGGGTTCGCGATTTGCCGAGAAGCTTCGGATGTAGGTTGCGTAGTTAGAACGGGGAACGAACCGAGTCCCGCAAAGCGGGACGGAAGATCTTAGCCCAGCGCTTCAGCGCGGGGTAGAGTTCGATTTTTGATGAGAGCCCCTTCAGGGGCGACACAAACTGCCGCCGGCTGAAGCAGGCTTACTCGGAAGAATCGGCTAGACGCGGGCCTGGAGGCCCGCACTACCCGACTTAAACACTAACGCGGGACGCGGGCGTGAAGGCCCGCTCTACCACAACCTTCGCACCAGATCAGCCGGACGCCCTTCCAAGCGCCGCGCCACACGGGCGAAGAATAAGGAGTCACACATGCTTTGGAAAGGCTTTCAGAAACCGAAACGGCTTGCCACTGACACCGAGACGCTGACCGACAAGTACGGTCACTTCTGGGCGCAGCCGTTCGAACGCGGGTTTGGCACTACTATCGGCAACGCGCTGCGGCGCGTGCTGCTGTCCTCCATCGAGGGCGCAGCCGTCACCGCCGTCAAAATTGAAGGCGTGCTGCACGAGTTCCAGTCCATCCCCGGAGTGGTCGAGGATGCCACCGACATCATCCTCAACTTGAAGCAGATTCCGTTCCGCCTCAATGGCGATGCGCCCAAGGCGATTTACCTGCGCGCCGACCAGCCCGGGGTAGTCACCTCGGGCATGATCGAGGCCGACGCCGACGTCGAGGTGCTCGACAAAGATGTCTACATCGCGACCGTCAGCGAAGGCGGCAAGATCGACATGGAGATGCGGCTGAAGAAGGGCCGCGGCTACGTCTCCGCCGACAAGAACTTCGACGAGGACCTTGGGCTGGGCTTCATCCCCATCGACTCGGTCCACTCGCCGGTGCGCAAGTGCAACTACTCGGTCGAGGCCGCTCGTCTGGGCCAGATCACCGACTACGACAAGCTGGCGATCGAGATCTGGACCAACGGTTCGGTCACGCCGGCCGATGCGCTGGGCCTGGCGGCGAAGCTGCTCAAAGACCACATGAACATCTTCATCAACTTCGAGGAGGAGCTGGAGGCGCAGGCCGCCGGCGCCTCCGACAAGCCGGAGATTCGCAACGAGAACCTGAACCGCTCGGTGGAGGAGCTGGAGCTTTCGGTGCGCAGCTACAACTGCCTGAAGAACGCGAATATCCAGACCATCGGCGAGCTGGTGCAGAAGTCGGAAGCCGAGATGCTGAAGACCAAGAATTTCGGCCGCAAGTCGCTGAACGAGATCAAGGAGATCCTCTCCACCATGGGCCTGAGCCTGGGGATGAAGATCGACGAGCACGGCAACGCGGTGCCTGGCAGCGGATCACAGTCGCCGACGTCAAGCTTCGCCTCGGCGAATTACGGGATCGATTCAGGGTACTGAGAAGCAGTTGTCAGTTGTCGGTTGTCAGTTGTCAGTTGATGACGCGGGCCGGCGATAGACAACAAGAGCAAGAGATTAGGTTGTCCATCGACTGACAACCGACAACTGACAACCGACAACGGTTCCGAAGGAACTTCATATGCGTCATCGTAGAGCAGGATGGAAACTGGGACGGAACACCGAGCACCGGCGCGCGCTGCTGCGCAACCTGGTGACCTCGCTGATTGTGGAAGAGCGCATCGAGACCACCATCACCAAGGCCAAGGCGATGCGCCCGCACGTCGAGAAGATGATCACGCTGGGCAAGCGCGGTGACGTGGCCGCGCGCCGTCTGGCTGCCGCGTATCTGATGACGCGGGACGCCGTCGACAAGTTGTTCGAGATCTCCGCGCGTTACGGCGACCGCGAGGGCGGCTACTTGCGAATCATCCACTCCGGCTTCCGCCGCGGTGATGGCGGCGACATGGCGTTCGTTGAGCTGCTCGGCAGCGAGAAGACGCTCGACGAGAAGCGCCAGAAACGCGCCGAGCTCCGCGCCAAGCGCGCCGAGGAGACTCGCAAGGCGATGGAAGCGGCCGAGGAAGAAAACAAGGCCATGCGCGAGCAGGAAGCCGCGAACGAGTCGCCGGTAGCTGGCGGCGACGAGCAGAAGTAGAGTACGTTTTCGAAGTGGGCGGTCTTAGAACGCATCCGCAGTTGCGGATGCGTTTTCTTTTGCGTCCGCACAAGCGAATTCGCGCCTTGAGCTTGCGCTCTCGTTTGCTTACTATGACATTCACCTCGAATCACGGGTGATCCCTCGCATCATGGCACTGCCTTCCTCGCCGGCCGCCGACATCGACCACGAGCGCATTCCGGCTTCGATTCACCACCCACAATTGGGCGGGCGGCTGTTTTTCGCGCTCGCCACCGTCGCACTGGCCTACGCCTTGGTGGCCGGATTTCGTACAGTCAGCGATCCCGACGTCGGCTGGCAAATGGCGACCGGGCGCTGGATCGCACAGCACCATCACATACCGTCCACCGAAGTCTTCTCGTTCACGGCCAGCGGGCAGCCGTGGATGTATCCGGCAGGTTCGCAACTTCTGCTGTACGGGATCTACTTGCTGGGCGGCTACACGCTGCTGTCATGGTTTGGAGCGGCGGCCTGCGCCGGCACGGTCGCGCTTCTATTGCGGCGAGGTTCTGCATTCACTGCTGCTGTCGCCGTACTCGCCATCCCGCTGATCGCGGACCGCACGACTCCGCGTGCGGAGATGTTCACCGTCATCCTATTCGCGGCGTTCCTCTCCGTTCTTTGGCAACACTACGAAACTGGACGCGCGCCGCTATGGCTGCTCCCGGTTTTAATGATCGCCTGGGTGAATCTGCACTTGGGCTTCATCGCCGGGCTGATGCTCGATCGCGGGCTTCGTCGGATTGGAGTGCCTGCGACTGCTGAGTTCGGAGACGCGAAGCGATGCGATCCTGCGGATGCGGCGCTCGCTTCCGTGGTTCGCCGCGACCGCAGTCGCCACGCTGGTGAATCCCTGGGGCTGGGGCGTCTACCGCGCGCTCGCCCGCCAGAATCGCGCCATGGCGCAGCACTCGCAGCTCATCGACGAATGGGCCAAGGGCCACTGGGGCTGGTCAGGCGCGATTCCCAGCTTCTCCCGCGCGCCCTTGCCGCACACGCTGACGATGCTGATGCTGGTGGTTCTCGTCGCCGTTGTGCTTGCGCTTTGGCAGTGGCGGATTGGCGCGGCCGCCCTGCTGCTGGGCGCCATGTATGAGAGCACGGTGCACATCCGCATGGAGGCGCTTACTGCATGCGTCGTCGTCGTGGTGGCGGGCGCCATATTCAGCGAGGCGGTTTCGCGAGCAAGTCTGCGAATTGCCGCCCCGCGTCTGCGCGCCGTCGCTGCTGTCACTGCGGCGGCATTAGTGGTGGCGCTTGCTATTTGGCGGTCGGAAGAGTTCGCCAGCAGTCGCGCTTATCTGGCAAGTAATAATCTGTTGGGGTTCGGCGCCGGCCTGGGTTGGTGGTTGCCGCAGGGCGCGACCGACTTCATGAATCGCGAAGACCTCCCCGCCAACATCTTCAACTCCTATGACGAAGGCGGGTTCCTCCTGTGGACGACTGGCCTTAAGTACCGCGACTACATCGATGGGCGCGCTCTGCCCTTCGGGCCGGACGCCCTGCCGCATGAGCAGCGCCTGCTCGGCCTCTCGCTTGACTCGCCGGAGTGGCAGCAGGAGGCGGACCGCTACAAGCTGAACACAATCGTGCTCCCGCTCGAAGGACATGAGATCGCGTTCGAGCAGCTTCCGGACCTCTGTTATGGCAAGAACTGGCAGCCCGTGTATCTGGACGAACTCGCCATCGTTTTGGTGCGCCGCAAACCGGAGAACGAAAGCCTGATCAACCGCTTACAGATAAACTGCGCCAACGTCCCTTTGCCCAGCGCGCCTCTTGAGCATAGTGCCCGCGCGTTCCGCCGCTGGGTCAACGCCGCGCACGTGTTGTACGTGCTGCGCCGATACTCCGAGGCCCTGGACGCCGCCGACAATGCCGAGCGCATCTTTCCGGACAACGTTGACCTGCGATTAGTGCGGGGAAGCATTCTGTATGCTTCTTCCCGCCGCGTCGAAGCGGAACAGGAGTGGCTGGCGGCGTTGGCTTTGTCGCCCGATCCGGCTGTGTGGTTCCAGTTGGGCGAAATGTACGAACAGCAACAGCGCACCGGGGACGCGCTTCATGCCTGGCAGCAGACGCTTCAGTTGACCTCGGGCGAGAGCGCGTCGGCCAATCCACTGGTGCGCACGCTACGACCGCGCGCGCTGCTGAAGCTGGCACGCATTTACGTCATGGGCGGCCAGCCGCGTCCGGCGTTGCAGGCGCTGGATGAGGCGGTGCGTAGCGCGCCGCCTGCCATGTTGGAGGCAACCGGCGGCCGCAGTTTCAAGTTCGATGTGGCGCAGGGACGCGCGGCGGCGTGGCGGGCGCTCGGCGACCTGCAGCAGGCGACCAGCTTCGAAGAAGAGGCCGTGCAACTCGATCCGGACGCCGCGGATGCCTGGTCGCATCTGGCGAAGCTCTATGCCCGGCAGGGCCGCGTAGAAGACCAGCACCGCGCCGAAGCGCGCGCGACCGCACTCGCAAGTCCCTGAACCTGAGCCTCCACCGCAATCGAGAGCCGGCGCGAGCTGCCGACTGGAGCAACACGAGAGAACCCACCGCGATCTAAACAAAACGCCGGGAACCGAACACGGCGACCTTTAACTCGCAGGGGGTAATCTCAATGAGGAACTACATCGCTGCCTGGACGATCGCGGCCGGGCTCCTGTTAGGCGCAGCCGTCGTGGCCGCCGCGCAGGACAACAGCGCGACCACACAGCAGCAGACAACCACCACATCCACCAGCACGACAACGACCGACAACAGCGCAACCCCTCAGAGCAGCACGACCTTGCCTGACAAGGAAAGCGCTTCCACCCCAAGCCAAGCAGCCGCCACTACTCCCGAAACCAGCGCTACCGCGACCCAGGACACGACCACCGACAAGTCGGCCGACGTTCGCACCGTGACCGGCTGCCTTCAGAAGGGCGAAGGCGCGGGTGAGTATCAACTGACCGGCCATGACGGCAGCACGTGGGAGTTGCACAGCGACGCCGTCGATCTGGCTTCGCACCTGGGCCAGACTGTGAACATCACCGGCGCGGTCAGGAACGCCGCCGCGCATGGCATGAAGGAAGACGCCAAGCGCGAGGCGCAGGAGCACGGCATGGACACGTCAGCTACCGAACATGGCCACATGACCGTTACTCGCGTGAGGACGGTAAGCGGCAGTTGCTCGTAACGCCTCAGTAAGAACGCGGCCGGAGCGCGCCGGCTAGCGCGCCCTGCCACTTCGTCATTTCCTGTTTTCTCCTGCTGCGCTTGATGCCGCTTCGGCCGGCTTCAACGATTTCAGGTACGCCACCACGGCTTCCGCATCCGCACGGTTCATGTGATACACGGGCATGGGCGGGCGCGCCGGCTGTCCGTTGGGCGCGAGGCCGGTCATGAAGAACTGCACCGCCTTATCGGTGTCCCAGCCGGGAAGCCCGGCAATGTTGGGCGAAGTGTCGGCCCAGAAGGGAATCGGCACCAGCGGCCCGAACTCCAGCTTCTTGCCCTGAAGCCACTTGTCCATTACGAATCCGCCCGTCATCGTGAACGGAGTATGGCAGTCGCCGCACTGCCCGATGCCCTTGACCAGGTACTCGCCGCGCGCAATCTGCGCCTGCGATTTGCTCGGCGGCGCCGCTGAAATTGTACCGATCATGATCAGACACAAGCCTGCTGTCATTGCTGAAGTAAGACCCCGATGCCTCATCGCCCCTCAAATGTTGTTGTGGATTCGCTGGCATGGGAGCGGGTCACACGCCCCCAAAGGTTTCAAGATTACATCATCGGCGCAGCAATGAAACAGGGAACCGCCGTAGTGGAAAGGGGAGACAATCGATGCCGCGAAAAGGGCGCCGCGAGGCGCCCTGCTGCGACACGTAATTCTGACACGTAATTCTTGCGTCCCTAGCGCTGGCTGTTCTGGAAGCGCTTGTTGACCTCCGCCCAGTTCACCACGTTCCACCACTCTTTCAGATAGTCGCCGCGGCGATTCTGGTATTTCAGGTAATAGGCGTGCTCCCAGACGTCGTTGCCCATGATGGGGTAGAAGCCCTGGCTCATGGGATTGTCCTGGTTGGCCGAGCTGACGACCTGCAACTTGCCGCCACGATCGCGCACCAGCCAGCTCCAGCCGCTGCCGAACTGCTTCAGGCCGGCGTCGTTGAACTTCTCTTTGAACGCATTGAAGTCGCCGAACGTGTTCTTGATGGCGTCGGCGACGGCGCCGCTCGGCGGCCCGCCACAGTTGGGTCCCATGATCTCCCAGAACATTGTGTGGTTCACGTGGCCGCCGCCGTTGTTGCGCACGGCGTTGCGGATCGCCTCGGGCACGTTCTCCAGGCCCTTCAGCAGATCTTCCGCGCTCATCTTCTGCAGCTCAGGCGCCTTTTCCAGCGCGGCGTTCAGATTGGTAACGTAGGCCTGATGATGCTTGTCGTGATGCAGGTGCATGGTTTGGGTGTCGATGTAGGGTTCCAGGGCAGAGTAGTCGTAGGGCAGGGGTGGAACTTCGAATGCCATTCTGTATCTTCCTCCAGTTGGCGTTGATGAAATCGAATACTGCGGGGATTCAAAAGCGGGCGAGAAGAAGTCTCGCCCGGCCCGGACATTATAGTGCTTTAAGCGGCATTCGCGCCGGTGCCGCAATCGATTACAACTTGCGGCGGAAGACGCCAATCAAGCCTAGCGCGGCAGAACCGAATAGCAGAATCGTGCCCGGCTCAGGAACACTTCCGCTGCCGGTAGTTCCCAGGACCGTAAACGACTCGGAAGGGATGGTCCCGACGGAGTTCTCCGACGCCAGCGAGGGGCAGCCCGGCGAGTTGCATCCCTCGCCGCTGTTCTCGTCCCAGTAGACGGGGTCGCCATCGTTGACGATCGCATTATCGAGGTTGAGCCAATAGGTCCCGGCGCTCAAGTTTACACCGCTGAAACTGCTGCTCTCGAGGCAAATATTGAAGCCGTAGGCATTGACCGAGCAGTTCGACTGAGTGAAGGCGACAGTCTGATCGAAGAACGTAGTGCCGCCGAACTCTGTCGATGTGATGGACACCTCCACCGAGTCGAGTACGTCACCGGGAAACACCCACGCGTTGAACTTGAAGCCGTTCACGTTGGCATTGGAGGTGAGGGTGAAAGTGTCGCTGACCACAAATCCGAAATTGATGGTCCAGGCATCGGCGTCGTCGTCGGTGGGGCCATTGCTGTACAGAGTCTGGGCCATGGCTGGAACGGCCCAGATCAGGCTGAGGATTGTGAGCAGGGAGAAGAATTGGGTGCGCGTCTTCATGGAATCCTCCTTTTTCGATTGAGGCCCTGCTCTGCATGTTAGCCGCGCTGTCAATCCCGAGTACCCGATTAGTCCTTAGTGGGCCACGATCAACGACGGAGAAACACGCTGTGCTTTGCCAGGAGATACGCAATCATGAGGACGCCGACTGGTAGTCCAATCAACGTGCGGTGATCGTGCGCAATCAGCGCGTGTGCTGTGTCGCCCGCGAGATTGATGGCGAGCACGGTAACTGCCGTCCAGAGCCCCCAGCGAGTCCGCCGCCACAGACCTACAGCGGCGGTCGCGCAGGCCGAGGCGACTGCCGTCATCAGCAGCAGCGCCCACCTGCCCATGTGCGAGAAGCCTTGATGGGCCTGAGGATTGGCGCGCCAGGCGATGTCCAGGGCGGAGCCCGTGACGAGCAGCAACACGATTGTGAGAACGGCAGCGCAAGCTCCGAGCGTGAAGAACAGTGTCAGCAGCGCGATGCCAAAAGAACCGGCCGTGATTTTCATGGAATTGAAGGGGCGCGCCTTTAGGCGCGTCGCAGGAACTGTATTTTCGGCGGCTTCAGCCGCTGCGGGAGACCGTTTCTCGGGCAACGAAAGCGCGACTTTCCTCAGGGGCTAAAGCCCAAGGTCCAAACTGCCGTATCGGCGCGGCTGAAGCCGCGCCCCTTCAAAGCAGGATGTCAACAGAGCCGGACGAGGCTTCAGTCACGTCCCACGCCTGCCATACCAGCCGCCCCGGCGGGCTCCGCTCTCTGTGCCGGTACGAACTCGCCCATCACCGCGCGCCGCATCAGGTCGGGAGGCAGGATTCCCTGCGCCAGCATGAAGTCGTGGAACTTCTTCTGGTCGAACTTCACGCCTTTGGCGGCCAGCGCCTTCTCGGTCTCGGCACGCATCTCGAGCAGTCGCGTGTAGCCGTAGAAGTAGCTGTTCGCCTGCCCGGGTGCGCGATAGGTGAAGCGTTCCACTTCCTCCTCCGCGAAGGCGTGCGATAGGACCACATCCTGCTCCAGGATGCGATAGGCATCTGCGGGCGTCAGCTTGCCCTGTTGCAGCTCGGGGTCGATAAACGCGCGCGCCGCTCGCAGTAGCAGATTTTGCCAAGAGATCAACTGGCCGTCGAGCGGCATGTACGGCCTGATGAGGTATTCCGAGTAGAGGCCCCAGCCCTCGACATTGGTGCTGTTGAATGCGTAGCGCACCCGCGCCAGCGACACACCATGTTCCAGCATGGTGTCGAACTGGAGCTCATGCCCGGGACGCGCTTCGTGCGCGGTCAGCGTCCACGCCGCGGCGTCGAAGGTGTCGTCGTCATACTGCAGTGCCTGCTGGCCGGGCGGCGCGGGGATATTCAGCGGCAAGACGAACTCGCCCTTCTGCCCGGTGTTGTGGACGAACGGCGGCGGCACCATGTGCGGCGCGGGCTGCTGCGCAGTTTCTGCTGCTGTGGCGATGCGGATCTTCGCCGGCCGGTCCGGCAGGCTCACAATCTGCTGCTTCACGATGATGGCTTCGATCTGCTTCAGGCGCTCCTGATAAAAGGGCAGGATGGCGTCGCCTACCAGTTGCTGCTTCTTCAATTCGCGGATGACCGCGCGATAGTCGCTCGACGGCAGCTTGCGCTGCTGCGCGATCTGCGCCGCGACGGTTTGCATCTCGCCCTGGATCTGAGTGAACGCGCGGTGCGCCATGGCCGTGAGCTGCTGCGTCGGAATGTCGATGCCGTAGCCTTCCAGCTCGAGCGCGTATTCCTCCGGCGGCATGCGGAAGTCGCTACGCGCCTTGGGCAGTATGGTCGCGCGCACCCACGCGTCGTAATCCGCCAGCTCCGTCTTCAACTTCGCGTAGGGCTCCTGCCAGTTCTGAAGGTGGTTTTTCTCCATCAGTGCCGCGATGCCCTGCACGTACGCCGAATTGCGCGCCATCTCGGTCTCGAGCTCCGTCTTCGGCGGATAGATGACGCCCGGCTTGGCCATCTGCTCTATCGCGCGCTGTTTCAGGATTTCCGTGAGGGCGGTATAGCCCGGCTCCAGCCCGGCATATTCGCGGATGCGCACCACGGCCGATGGGTGCCGCTCGACCGGCGTTTGTTCGTCGAGCAGAATGCGAGTGCCGCTAAAAACGTTCATGCTGGCGTTGTAGAACGGGACTAGGTGCGCACGCTCGTAATCCTGGCTCCGAAAATCAAGCTGCACCCGGCGGACCATGATCTCGAGGTCCTCGGCGACTTCCTTCTGCTGCTTCCCGGCGGCCGCAGCCTTCAGCTTCGCCAATGCCGCTTCGGTCTCCGCTCGCTCCGCATCTTCGTCGGCCAGGGTCGGCTGAGAAATCTTCGTGTCGTACTGGCTCAATCCCTGCCGCGATCCAAACTCCGGATGGTGCTTGAAGGAGATATCGAGCAGCAGGTTGGCGTAACTGTTGCTGGTCGCAATCCAGTCTTTGCTCGGAGTCGTCATGGAAGATGCCGGCTTCTGCGCTGGCCCGCTCTGTGCCACAGCCAGGACGCTGAAGAGCGCCGGGGCGAGAAACCATTGAACTCGAGTCATTATGCCTGCTCCCACAATTGCGAAAAAAGCGACCGGAATGCCTGATGGTAGAGGCACCTATGCCGGCAGTCAATCTGTCGTAGCAGAGAGGGGCGATGGGGTCCTTACGAGCCGCGGCTCGTGATGGCAGAAACTAGCCTGCTACAATTTTGGGGCAATCGCGGAACATCGCGGGGCGATGTGCTTCTCGCGCTGCCCGATTGCTCGAACTCCCGGTCTTCATTCGCCGTATAACTCTCTAGCAGTTGAAGGATTTGGGCCAGGAGTCGCACCTCGTGGGAGCCGCTGATTGGACGACACGCAAGCTGTCAATGCCCTTGTCCGCCGCTGTGTGTCCGGCGACGCCGCGGCATGGCAGGAAATCGTCCAGCAGTATCACCGGAGGATTTACAACATCTGCTACCGCTTTTCCGGATCGGCGGATGACGCCTCGGACCTGGCCCAGGAAGTGTTCATCAAGATGTATCGCACGCTGAGCACCTACGACACCTCGCGAGCCTCATTCATGACCTGGGTGACGACCGTGACGCGCAATCTGCTGGTGGACCACTTCCGTAAGGGTAAGTACGACCGGGTCACGGACTCGCTGGACGCCATGCCGGGTAATCAGGAAGAGGGGCTCACCCTGGCCGAGCAGCTCGAGGACCGCAGCTGCCAGTCCCGAGACCCGGGTGCGCAGCCAGGAAACGCAGCGCCTGGTGCACGAGGCCCTGAAGCGGCTCTCGCCCGAGCTGCGGGAAGCCGTCATCTTGCGGGATTTGCAGGATTTGGACTACAAGGATATTGCCAAAGTCCTCAATGTACCCGAGGGAACTGTGAAGAGTCGCATAAATCGGGGACGAACGGAACTGGCAAGGCTGTTGCAACGTACGTATAAGCAGGTAGGGTGATGAAGCAGTGGCCAGTGGCCAGTGACCAGTAACGCCGTAAAGAGAAGCTCCAAGTTCGGATAGCAGGCAGGTAAATGCAAGACGAAACCCAATCCGGAATGCAGTGCGCAGAGGTCGAAGCCCTTCTGTCTGAAGCGCTCGACGGTGCGCTGCACGGCCCGACGCTGGCGGCCTTCGAGGCCCATCAGCAGGGCTGCGCCGTCTGCCGCAACATGGTGGAAGAGGCGCGGGCGGGTATGAGCTTGCTGCGCGGGTTGGACGAAGCCGAGCCGCCGCGCAACCTGGTCCACAACATCCTGGCGCAAACCATCGGAGCGCTCCCGTCGGAGCACGCAGTCGTTAAGCCGCGCGGCGAGGGTTGGCGGGAGCGGCTGAAAGGCCGCCTGGCCCCGGTGTTTGCGCCCGTGGTCACGCCACGCTTCGCCATGTCGTTGGGCATGGCCTTTTTTTCCGTCACGATGCTGCTCGGTATTGCCGGGTTCCACTTCGCCGATATGCGCCACTGGGACCTGAGCTCGAACGGCATTCACAAGGCGTACTACTCGACTGAGGCGCGCGTGATGCGCTACTACGAGAACATGCGCCTGGTATACGAGATCGAGTCGCGGGTACGCGACCTGCGCCATGCCGCCACCCCCGACACCAGCCAGGACACTCAGCAGCTACAGCCGCCGCCGCCGCAACAGGAGGCTCCGGCGACCGATCAGAAGAATCCGCCGAAGAGTGAAATGCGCCATCAGCATGGCGGGCAGCCGGTGGAAGAGCCGGGCTTCAGCCCGGCTGACGCGAACGTAATAGATAGCGGCTTTCAGCCGCGGAATACCGGGGCTGAAGCCCGTCCCATGAAAACCAGTTTCGGCACGGCTGAAGCCGTGCTCTTCCACCCTTTGAAGGGGCACGCCTTCAGGCGTGCCGTACAGAGCAACAATTTTCTTGAGCGGGCTTCGGCCCGCGTCATTCCCCAGGCCCGGCAGAACAGGAGAACCGCATGAACTGCGCTAATCATCCCGATGCGCCCGCGGTCGCCTACTGCCGCACCTGTGGCAAGCCATTGTGCAATGTGTGCGCACGCGACATCGGCGGAGCAATTTCTTGTGAACAATGCGCGACCGCGCAGAGCTACGGCACGGTGCCGCCCGGCGTGGTGGCTCCGCCGCCGCCTCCATTAGCGGGGCCGCCTCCGGGCACGCCTCGCCCCACCGTCGCCGCCATTCTGGGAATAATCCCCGGTGTCGGAGCGATGTACAACGGCGAGTACGCGAAGGGCTTTATGCACGTGCTTATCCTTGCCGTGCTCATCCTGATGACCAAGGACATTAACGGCCTCTTCGGCCTGGGCATTGCAGCGTTTTGTGTCTACATGCCCATTGAGGCGTTCAAGACGGCACGCGCTCGCGAGATGGGTTTGCCCGCGCCTGACCCGTTCGGTTTCAACGCGCTTTTCGGTGGCGGCTCGACCACGACTCGTCCTGCCGGCCCTGCCGTGACTCCTGGCGCCGCGAGTCCGGCACCTGCAAACGTCGTGCCCGGCGCGCCGAATGCACCGTATCCGCCAGTTGTGGACCGCGGCGATTCGCGTTTTCCAATCGGGGCCGCCGTCCTCATCGGACTGGGGGTGCTGTTCTTACTGAACGAAATGGACCTGCTGCACTTTGACCGGATTATTGAGAGGTTTTGGCCATTGATCCTCATCGCCCTGGGCGTGCGCGTTCTCATGCAACGCCAACGCAGAGGCTATTGAGGAGGACATCATGAGATACCGTTACAACAATTCTTGCCCATGCCCACGCTGCCGGGCCCACGGATTGATGGGGCCTGCCGTCCTCATAACCCTTGGGGTCCTGTTCCTGCTCGACCAGATGGGCCACGCGCACTGGATGGATTTCGGCTTCAGCTGGCCCGCGATTCTGATCGTGATCGGCGTGATCAAGCTGCTGGAGCACAGCGCCTCAATCGAGGGCCACGTTCCGCGCGAGTACGGACAAGTGGGATGGCAACCTCACGACCCGCGCTACGGAGTGCCACCTTACTCCGGGCAGCCCACTCCGGGCGCTCCCGGCTATCAGGGACCGCCTGCGGTCGTTACGCCGCCTCCGGCCCCTACGGCCGGCTTCATCGCACCGGGTTCGCCCGTGAAAGAGCCTGATGACCGAGGAGGTGCATGATGGCAAGCGCAAACCAATATCCTCCGGTCGCTCCGCCGCCGCAGGCGCCCATGCCGCCGCCGCCGTATCGCTATCGGCGCTCGATTGCCGGGCCGCTGGTGCTCATCATCATTGGCGGGCTGTTCCTGGCGCGAAATCTCGGCTGGCATTTTCCCATCTGGCACTGGTTCGGGCACTGGTGGCCGCTGCTGCTCATCGTCTGGGGCATCATTGTTCTGGTTGAGCGCCTCTCCGCCGATCGCGCCGGCTATCGCCGCCGGGGCATCGGAGCGGGTGGAGTCGTGCTGCTCATCTTCCTCGTTGCCTTGGGCGTGATTGCGCATGAGACCTCCAACTTTAATTGGAGCAATGTGCGCGATCAGATGGAGATGGACGACGACATGGGCGGCATCTTCGGCACCGCCTACACCTTCGACGATACCCTGGAGCAGCCATTCCCGGCCCACGGCACGCTGCGCGTGGTCTCCGATCGCGGTGCGGTCAACATCACCGCATCGGATGGCGATACGATTCGCGTCTCCGTTCACAAAAAGCTTTACGCGAGCAGCGAGAAAGACGGCAACACCTACAACGAAGCCACCAAGCCGTTGCTGACCGTCACCGGCGACTCCGTCCTGTTGAACGCGCACACCAATGGTGCGGGCGACCACAACGTGCAATCCGACATGGACATCCAGGTCCCGGCCGGCGCAGCCGTCGAGATCGCCGGCAAGAAAGGCGACGTGACGGTGAACGACCGCAAGGCGGAGGTGAAGATCGCCTTGCAGAAGGGCGACGTTTCAGTCTCCGAGATTACCGGGCCAGTCAGCATCGCACTGGAGAAAGGCTCCATTCGCGCCAACCAGGTTGTCGGAGACGTCGATGTCAGCGGCCACGTGGACGATGCGACGCTCGACGATATCGCCGGCGCCGTCCACCTGAACGGCGACTTCTACGAGGACGTGCGGCTCAGCAAAATCGCGAAGACCGTGATCTTCAAGACTTCGCGGTCCGACATGCAGATCGCCTCCGTCCCGGGCGAAATTGAAATCGCCAGCGACCAGGTGCGCGGCACGCAACTGGAGGGCCCCACCCGGGTCATGACCAGCTCCAAGGACATCCACCTTGAAGAAGTTTCCGGCGACCTGCAAGTGCAGTCGAATAACGGCGACGTCGAAGTTACCACGGCCGGCAAGCAGCCGGCAGCAAAGATGAGCGTGACCACGCAGCACGGCGATGTGGCGTTGACGCTCAGCGCCAAAACCGCGCCCGAAAAGGTGAACGTGGCCAGCCAACACGGCGACGTTACGCTGACCCTGCCGCCGAGTGCGGGCTTCCAGATCACCGCTGCCACCCACAAGGGCGACATCAGCTCCGAATTCAGCTCCGTCAAGATCGACCAGAACAACGGCGCGACGCAAGCGTCAGGTACCGTGGGCAACGGCACCAGCAAGCTTCAGGTGACGACGGAAACGGGCGACATCAAGATTGTGAAGAGCTAGTGCGGAGTTCGGAATCCCTAAGCGGGTGCCCCACTCATTCGCGGTTTTCGGATGAGTGGGTCTTCCGTTTCCACCATCGATCTTCCCCTTCCGTCACCCACACATTCGAAATCGCGAATGTGTGGGGCACCCAGATACTCCAAGAGCTAACAGTCCGCTTCAGAACTTTGTGCCCTCCCCGAAACGCTTCGCGTCGTAGACGAAATCAACCAGCCCGTCGCGATAATCGATCCTCACCTGTAACAACCGCAGGGTCGCAAAGCCGATAATTCCGGAAACTTCGGTCCCCAGAGAGTGCGAGATACCGGAGAGGTCCCACGCCAGAACGCTCTGATTTTTCTGCGCCACGTGTGCGAAGGCAATGTTCGCATTGTCGGCGCGATAGACCTTACTTACCTCTCCGCTAAGCCCCTTCAGCTGCGTAAGTGTGTCAGTGCTGGTCTTGGTAACCTGCTTGGCCGCGCGTTGCGATAACCCGTTCGAATTGGCTCCAGTGTCGATCAGGAAGAGCATGGGTGCCGAGTGATCGACGCTGGTCGGAATCAGCAAGGAATGACCGAAGCGAAATACTTTGGTCCAGTTCTGCATTTCCGGAGCGATATACCGGTCCTGGGGCAACCGGCGCGGCTGCGGCGAAGTTGATTCCGCGGATGTCTTTTCGGCCGGGGCAGCCTTGGTTCGGTCCGTGTCCTGGTCTGCGTCCTCGGAGTTCGACTGCCCTTCACCCCCGCTGTTCAGCGCAGCGGTGGGCGCGGAGGGTCCGTTCGGGGCCTTCGGCAACTGCGACAACTTGAGCTTTTGGTTGGGCAGGTCGATGTCGATCAGATAGGACCGGAAAACATCGGCGCCAATGAGTCCGTCTTCGTCAATAACGCTGGCGCGGTCGGCGACGCGGACCACGCAATCGCGGAACTCCAATTCGCCGATGTGGACGCTATCGGCCACCGCAATATAACCCTTCTGCTCGCCTTTGTCGCCGATGCCGCGATAATTCATCTGCGAAATACGGGTGAGGCCGGCTTTCTCGGCGGCCTTACGGCCCACCATGATTCCCGATGCGCCGGTGTCCAGCTCCAGCCGAGTGTTGTGATCGTTGAGCTTCACCACCAGCCCATAGGCGATCACATGGCGTGGGTCGCGCAGCAGGCTCTCCAGCTTGGTCGTGGTCTGGTCTACACGGTTCACCAGCCGGCAGGCATGCGCGGGTTGGTCGGAGGTGGCCTTCAGAAACTCAAGGTATTGTTGCCAATGCGCGGTCTCTTCCGGGTCGTCGGGATGCGGGCCGGCCAGGTAGGCTTCAATCGCGGCAATCCGTTCCTTGCGGGAAAGCTGCCCAAACCAGTGCTGCTGCACCTCAGGATCGTCGGGCGCATACTGATGGGCAATTTGCAACTGGTTATAGGCCTGGCGATAGAGCGAATATGCGCGGTACAAGCGCGCCAGGCCGAGATGGGCCTGCACGTTCCGTGGGTCCCCCTCCAGCGCCTTCAGATAGGAACGTTCCGCTTCCGCCATGTGCGCACCGCGAAACTCCGCGTCTCCCATGGCAGCTAACAGGGGAGGAGAATTGGGGTAGACGGCCAGATCGCGGCCCGCCTCAGCGAAGGCTTCGTCCACTTTTTCTTGCCGCAGCCAGGAGCGGATGAGCCCGACCTGCGCTGCAACCAGCTTCGGGTCAGTCTTCAGGATGCTCTGGTACTTGTCGGCAGCGTCGGCGAACTTCCCGCTGCGATAGAGCTGGTCGGCGGCCGACAGATCCGGGTTAGGAGCGGGCGCGTCGCAGAAAGCCAGCAGCGACGCGAAGATGACGAACGCCAGCAGCAGGGAACAGTTGCGTCGAGTCATGGGGACTCATCCTGAGGGAGCGGGCAGAAGACATAGACAATGGCTGCGCGGAGCGGCCTACTCCGGCAACCTGTGCACAAAGTCGGCTAGAACAATATCAAAATCAGGGTCGCCGGGCCATAGGGATTCTGTCAGCTCGGTGCGATAGTTGCCCCACCCTTTCGTTGAATGTGTCCCCCGCTTTTCCAAGGGGCCGCCCGATGTTGTACGGCGATGGGCAATAACTGGAGTGCGTGGACGAGCCGCCCTTCCTGCTCTTCGTACGATCCACCTGACAAGTAATGCCAGAGAATCACGAAAGAGTTACCTGCCGGTAGTTACTTTCGTGCTTCTTGGGCGTGAATCGGCACATCCCAATAGCAGCCTCATGGGTGATCATGAGCTCAGGGCCGTTCTCATGCATTTCATTCATCACCGCGCTCTCTGCTCGTTGTATTTGCCTTCCGGGCTCGCCGTTTACAGTTGCTGTGGCTGTCATTGGCAGATGGACATCCATCCGGGTCGCGAGAAGAAAGGTGAAGCCGCATTCAACGCGCATTGCTGCGACGATACGCCGAAAGCCCATCACCTGCTCCAGCCCGCGAAGAAGGTGGAGGCTGTGCCACCTGGACTCGCCGCGCCTGGCCTGCCATTGAGGTAGATACCGAGAACCTTGTCGCTACTGGCCGCGCGGGGATCTCCTTCTCGTCCGCTAGCACTGGGATCCCCTTCTCGTCCGCTCGTACTGGGATCTCCTTCTCGTCCGCTCGTACTGGGATCCCTTTCTCGTCCGCTAGCACTGGGATCTCCTTCTCGTCCGCTAGCACTGGGATCTCCTTCTCGTCCGCTAGTACTGGGGATCCCCTTCTCGTCCGGCAATAGCGGAGATCTTCTTCTCGTGGCGGTAATAGCTGACGAAGAGTTGGATGTGCGTTTTGTAACAGGGCACGACTTCAGTCGTGCCGAAATACGCGCTGTAATTTTCCTTTGAGCCGGCTTCAGCCGGCGGCAGGCCTTGTTCCGCGGCTTTGCCAAAGATCGGGTGCCTCACTCATCCGTGTTTCGAATGGGTGGGTGCTCGCAGCGGAATCAGCGCTTGCCAGAAGTGCTTCCTGTCGCCAATCAGCCGGCGGGTATTTGTCGAGCGCACCATAGCATTCTTGTGGTTTGACATGAAAGGCCCCACCCGAGGCCAGAGGAGGGCCTTGAGTGGCGCACCCGGCGAATTGCGCCGCGCGCAGGGTACGATCTGATATTCACAATCAAATCGGTAATTGTGGAGTATTCTGGAGGTAGGTAGCCAGATAGCTTATAGATCGGATGGACTGTTAGAGTCGCAGAAAGCGGGATCACACCAACTTTTTCCTCGATTCGCCCCCCTTAAGTATCTTTTCGAACGAGTTGGCCCTTAGGCCCATGTATGTCCAGAACAACTTTATCGCAAGTATTCTCCGTCACAGAAATCAGGCGCTGTCATGAACCACGCTAGTAAGAAATCGGCTGTCGAAGATTGTGTCCGAATTAAGGACCTTGGCTACGGTTCTTCGCACCACGTTCGCATGTATGGCCAACAATTTGAGATTGTTTCCGATCCGATTCCTGATGGGAATGGAGTTTCGGTCCAGGTCACAAGTGCTGCCGAGCCGGCGAAACGGACGCTGCGGCTTCCGACCTCGATTCTCATAGGTTTCAAAGATTTCTTTCCCAAAGTCGCTTGAGTCGTAGTCGGTGCCCGGTGGCCCACCCAAGCGCCTTGAGTGAGATTTGACGTGGGTGGCGGGTGGCCCATTTTACCATTCAGGGGGTGCCCCATCCGAGCATCCTTTGCTCGGGTGGGCTTTTCCTAGTTGTCGCCAGAACTGACCGGACTCCTCACCAGCTTCACCCGCAACGGCATTCCCATCCGTTCCGTTTCTGTCCAGTCACTCCCAGACGTGATCGCCCATTCTAACGAGGACTTCCGGGGGATATACCACAATGTGGCATATCAAGAGACACCTCTCAATCTCAACTTGGCGAGAACCCTACCGCGACTTTTTCCCATTCCGGGAATTCCCTAGTTACGCCACCAACGTCTTAATGGCATCCTAAATAGCTGAAGCGGATTGATTTATTGAATCAGACGCGAAAAATGTTCTACGTAGAACATTCTTAGTAACTAGAAAAATGGCCGCGAAGTGGCGGGTTGGCAAGCATCGGGAACAATGGAGTGTCGACGGCCGGCACCGAGTCATTTAGCTCGCGGCTCGAAGCTCGCGGCTCGTGCTATCCCGCTTGTCGCGGGCGAATGTCGTATTGGCGGATCTTGTAGAGCAGGGCTTTGTAGCTGATGTTCAGCTTGGTGGCGGCGCGCTTGCGGTTCCACGCGGTCTCTTCCAGCACCTGAGCGATCACTTCACTCTCCGCGCCGTTCTTCAGATTGCGGACCATTTCCTTCAGATCGGGTTGTGCTGCGGCGGTTTTGCTCCAGGGAAGCGCGCTGCCGGTTTGCGTGCCGCGCGAATGCCGCTCTGCAGTTCGCCGATGGCGGCGGATTCGTCGCCCAGCACCAGATAGCGCTTGACGAAGTTTTCCAGCTCGCGAATGTTGCCCGGCCAGGGATAGTTCTCGCAGGCTTCCACCAGCCGCGGCGAAACGCTGAGCGGCGCGCAGGCATAGCGATCGGCGAGGTGAATCATGAAGTGCCGCAGCATCATGGGGATTTCTTCGCGGCGCTCGCGCAACGAAGGCATGCGCAGAACGAAGCTGTTCAGCCGGTAGTAGAGATCCTCGCGGAAGGTCTTCTGCGCGATGGCTTGCGGCATGTTGATGTTGGTGGCCGCCAGCACGCGGACATCGACCTTGACGGTGACGCGGCCGCCGAGGCGGGAGAACTGGCCGTCCTGCAAGACCTGCAAGCAGCTTGGCTTGCAGCGCGGGCGACATCTCGCCGATTTCGTCCAGCAGCAGCGTGCCTTTGTTGCACAGCTCGAACTTGCCGGGCTTGGCTTTGTTGGCGCCGGTAAACGCGCCGGGCTCGTAACCGAACAGCTCGCTCTCCAGCAGCTCGCTGGGAACGGCGGCGCAGTTGACTTTCAGGAATGTGCGGTGCGCAGCGATCGGAGTACTTGTGAATGAGCTGCGCCAGGACTTCCTTGCCGGTGCCGCTCTCGCCGAGCAGCAGGACCGGGAAGTCGAACTTGGCCACCTGCATGGCACTGCGCGCGCAGTTGGCGCATCATGCGGCGTGGCGGAGAAGAAATACACGCCTTCGCTGACCTCGATGGCATCGCCCGCGCCGGGAGCGGCGGGATCGGTGTTCTCCAGGCAGAAGCGCAGCACCTCGTCCATTTCTTCTTTCTGGACGGGCTTGGAGAGATAATCCTGCGCGCCGAGGCGCATGGCTTGCGCTACCTTGCGGGTGTCGCGCACGCAGGACAACATGACCACCTTGGTCGAGGGACTGCGCTTCGCGAATGCGCTGCAGCGTCTCCAGGCCGTCGGCGCCCGGCATCACCATGTCGAGCAGCACCAGGTCGGGAGTGTCGCGTTGCACTTTCTCGACGGCTTCCAGACCGTTCGAGGCGGTGGACACACGATAGGAATCCAGCTCCAGCACCGTCTGGAGATACCGCAACATGCTAGGTTCATCGTCCACCACAAGAATGTGGCCAGCGCTCATTGCTCCTCCGCAAAGCGTTCGGGGGAAGGATTCAGCAAAACCAGAAACGAAAATTTGCTGCCCGCTCCAGGCTCGCTTTCGACCCAGATCTTTCCGCCCGCCTGACTGGACCAGACGGCGTGCAATGGCCAGGCCGAGGCCGTGACCTTCCGCCCGCATGCCCGGCGGGGTCAAGCCGAAAGTACTCTTCGAAAGATTTCCTGCTGAAATTCGGGCGCGATGCCCGGACCGGTGTCGGAGACGGAAATGCGGCAGCAGTTCGGGGCATTGATCCGTTGCCGGCGGCGCTCACACCGGCGGCCGCGCCACAGTCCGCCGCTCCCAGAAGTAGGGCTCGACATGCAGCCAGACCGTTCCCGACGCGGGCGTGTACTTCATGGCGTTGTCGAGCAGGTTGGAGACGACGTGCTGCACTTTGTAGTAATCGAAGGGGAAAGGCTGCAGCTTGTCGTTGGGCAGGAAGTAGAAGGCGATGGCCTTCTCCTTGAATCGCTGCGCCCAAACTTCTGCGATCTCGCGGATGCAGTCGTTGATGCTGCCGACTTCGTAGTTCAGTTCGAGGCGATCGACTTTGAGCGCGGCGTAGGTCAACAGGTTCTGAATGAAGGTGGACAGGCGCGCGCCGTTGGCCTGCATCTCGCCCAGGACTTCCATCTGGCGGGGATTCAGCGGTCCCAGTTTCTGCGCCAGCAAGAGCTGGAGGTAGCCGCCCATGATGGCCAAGAGGAGTCTTCAGCTCGTGGGCGGCCGACGCCAGAGCATCGCGGCAAGCAGCTGCAATGCTCCTCGGTAACGAGCTCCAACTTGTGCTTGACCCGGGCCATGTTCACTGCTGCATGGGGACAGCTCCCTTCCTGTTTCCGGTGAGCGGACCCCCGGCGTCACCAGGAATCCCCGATCTTTGTTCCACAGGCATACTCTCGTCAAAAGACAGCCTTGGGTTTAGCCATTCGCCATTCCTCGGGAGATAGAGTGGAAGCACTCTACAGGGGGAGAATTGATCTTACCCTAAAGTCATGCATTGTCAACGCCTAACTGATTAATTTTGCGGCTAAGGTGAAGCAATGTTTCCTTTTCGGAACCAGATTGCCTCTTTTGCAGGTATTCCTCTTCCCCTCATCCGCAAGAGATTGCACCTGGCAACAGCTGCGAAAACGTGCCAAGCATTGTATGTAGCACAAATTAAGACTCTTCCTGACTGCAACAGGTGGAGGTTTGGTAATCCATGTGCGTTACCTTCCTGTAAGACAGGAGATCGCCGTGCGTCGAACCGTATCCGTTGCCGAGCGCCGCGGTTGGGAGCGGCTTCCCATCTCCATTCCCTTTTTCGTCCGTGGCAGCACGGCGTCAGGTGAAGAATTCCTCGAATTCGCTACTGCTCTGAACCTATCGGCAGGCGGCGTATTGCTGGCGACGCGGCGTTATTTGGATCCCGGAACGGAAATCTCGCTCGAGATTCCCGTCGCGCTGGTGAACAAGGCCCAGCTTCCTCGCTCCGTCTCGCTTTTGCAGGCCACAGTGCTGCGCTGCACCGCCGACCGGCAGTATTTCCTTCTGGGCGTGAAATTCGAAGAACCGTTGCTCAACAATAATTCCGGACCAGCCAACGGCAAACCACGCAGCTAGGGGAAAGTGGATTCCCCAGAGTGAAAACATTTTCACTTTTTCGGCCGCAAAATCCTTCTCTTAGTCACCTCTCGTGCAATTTGCTGATTGACTTTGCACTAGTAATCGTTTAAAAACCAGCAACATGCAATGAATATGCGCATTTTTTTGCGATGTGCAGGAACTTGGCGCGCGAAATGCAATTCATTGATACTGTTCACCCCAAGTTGGCGAATTGAGGACGCGATGCCCCTGCTGGCTGGCTCGAACAACGAAAGTGCGATCTCGGCCCAACAGCTTCCGCCGGAGCCCGTCATCTTCGGGCAGACGCCGGCCATGCGCGATGTGCGCCAGAAGCTGGAGCGGGTCGCGGGCGCCAATCTCTCCGTGCTCATCACCGGCGAAAGCGGCACCGGCAAGGACATCGTCGCGCGCCTGCTGCATCTTTACTCGCCCTGGGGGTCGGGGCCGTTCGTCAAGGTCAACTGTCCGGCGATTCCGGGAACGCTTCTGGAAAGCGAACTGTTCGGTTACGAGCGCGGCGCTTTCACCGGGGCATTTAATCCCAAACCCGGCCGCGTCGAAATGGCGCATCGGGGCACGCTGTTCCTGGACGAGATCGCCGAATTGGACGGCATGCTCCAGGCCAAACTCCTGCAACTATTGCAGGACGGCCAGTTCAGCCGCATCGGCGCGCAGGAAGATAAGAAAGTGGAAGTTCGGGTGGTGTGCGCTACCAACCGCGAACTGCATGAGGAAATCGAGCAAGGGAATTTCCGCGCCGATCTGTTTTACCGTATCGCGACCATGACCATCCATCTGCCGCCGTTGCGCGAGCGGGCGATGGATTTGCCGCTGATCTGCGATTACCTGTTGCAGTACTACAACGAGAGGCTGAACGGCCGGGCGGTGATGGTGCGTCCGGCGCTGATGGCGAAGATGCAGCGTTACTCCTGGCCGGGCAACATCCGCCAACTGGAGAACCTGGTCAAGCGCTACGTGGTGATGGGCACCGAGGACGTGATCTTGAGCGAACTGCTGGAGCCCAACGAGCGCGACCCGGTCGAGGCGCTGATGATGGACGGCCCGGTCTCGCTGAAGAAATTAACGCGGCAGACCGTCCGCAAACTGGAAGCTCGTATTATTCTCAATGCGCTGCACGCCAACAACTGGAACCGGAAGAAGGCGGCGCGCTCGCTCGATATCAGCTATCGAGCCCTGCTCTACAAACTCAAGGAAGTTGGAATTCCCCAGCGGCGCTCCAGCTCCACCAATAACAAGCATACGGACGACAAGGCCGAGTAACCGGTAGCGAGGTGACCGATGTATCTGCGAGTACGGTGCAATACCATGTGCAAGCTGGCTTACGCTTTCATAGTGTTAGTGGGCGTGTTAAGCATTCCCGCGGCGGCGCAGGACGCGGCCGCGCCCGCGTCGGACACGAACGCGGCGAAGCCCGTGCTGCCGAGCTCCGACAGCAAGGCTGAGGCGAAAGCCACGCCGCTGCCGACCCCGGACACGCCGGCGCCGCGCGTCTCCAACGCGAATGCGACCGCGAATATGCTGCCTGAGGGCTACGTCATCGGTATCGGCGACGGTCTCGACATCAACGTCTGGAAGGAAGGCGACCTTTCCAAGCAGGTGGGCGTGCGTCCCGACGGGGTGATCACCTTGCCGCTGGTGGGCGAGATCAAGGTCGTGGGGCTTACTCCGAACCAGTTGCAGGACCAACTGACGGCCGCGTTGTCCAAGGTGCTGTCCGATCCCCAGGTCACGGTCAGCGTGGTGTCGATCCAGAGCCTCAGCTTCAACATCATGGGCAACGTGCTGAAGCCCGGTTACTATCCGCTGAACCATCCGGTCACCATTTTGGATGCGATCGCGCTTAGCGGCGGTTTCCGCGACTTCGCCAAAGAGAAGAAGATTTACATTTTGCGCGCTACACCCGATGGCAAACAGAAAAAAATCTACTTCAACTACAAGGACGTGATCCGGGGCAGAAATATGGCCCAGAACATCCTGCTGGAGCCGCGCGACACGATGGTCGTACCCTGATTCCGCGGCGCAGACGGTCAGGTGGGGAGGATGAGATGAAACGGCAACTCGGAGCGATATTGATAACGGGGATGTTGCTCTGTGCTTCGTTGGCGTGGTCGCAGAGCGGCAACACGGGCTCGGCCCAGACTGGCTTTACGAGCTCTTCCCAGACCCTGTTCACGAACTCCTCGTCCAGCTTCTCGACCGATAGTCCGCAGAACGGTGCGGGCGATATCGGACAGTCCGGTACGAGCGGCGGAGACAATAGCCAGACTGGATCGATCGGGCCGCAGGACACCTTCAAGAACCCGGAGCAGTTGCCGGGTCTGGATCTGTTCAGCGACCAGGTCTCCCACACCGGTATCACCCTCAACACCAGCGTGGGATCGCTGGCGCAGCACGTGGCCTACACCGGTTTCCCCGGCTACTGGCAGTCGCTATCGAGTTTCAGCGGTGGACTGACTCTTGCCCAGTCGCGGACCAACTATGGATGGGTGCTGAGTTATAACAGCGGCCTCAGCCTGACCACCGGCGGTGGCATCTCCAACTACACCAACCTGAACCAGAGCGCCAACGGGCAGATCACCTGGAACTTCGCCAAGCGCTGGCAGATGCGACTGAAAGACCAGTACTTCTACAGTGACGATCCCTTCCAGCCGTTCTTCACCTACATCAGCGAGCCAACTCCGAACAATCCTTATCCGATATCGTATTTCCCGAATGCCGTCGTCGAGCAGAATCAGGCGCACCTGGATCTGACGTATGAGCTCGGCCCGCACGACCTCATCAACTTCACCGGCGGCGAGAGCTTCAACCGTTATGAACGGCAAGTCATCAGCCCGTTGTATAACTCGGTGACGTACTCGGGAGGGGCCTTCTACCAGCACAATTTCAGCTCGCGGCTCTCGGCGGGAGGCGGATATCAGTTTGCCGCCCTGGACTTCGGCCATGGAGAGTCACGTGCCGGAGTGCAGACCTTCCAGGGCTTCGTCCAATATGTCTTCAGTCCCAGAATTACGGCCAGTTTGTGGGTTGGTCCGCAGTCGACGGCCAGCAAGGACGTCGTTCCGGTCTTCTGCTACCAGTTCGGGTGTTTCTACGAGGTACAGCACCAGAAGAGTTGGAGCGTGGCCAACGGCGGGACCTTCAGTTGGAGAATCGGGAAGACGGACCAGCTCAGTGTGCAGGGAAGCCACGGGGTATCGAACGCCGGTGGATTGCTGGGAGCGGCGGAAATCTACCAAATCACCGGTAGCTACGGCCGGGCGCTCACGCGGTCGTGGAACCTTGGTATCGGGGTCAACTACAACAACAGCAACACCGTAATCGAGGGCGCCCAGCGCGCTCAATATTTGCATTCCCTCGCCGGCACCCTCGGTGTGGGCCGCCGGCTCTTCAATGAGTCGTGGAACTTCAACGCCTACTACGCGTTTATCCGGCAAACGCAAGACTACCTTTTGGCGCCGGGTACGATCTCTACCAGCGGCTTGGGGTTCACAATCAGCTACATCTGGAGCCATGGATTTGGACGGTGATCTTATGATGCAAGAATTTGACGAGCAGAAATCGGGGCAAGGTTTCGACGAATACTGGGCCATCGTGCTCCGCCGCAAGTGGTGGATCCTGGGCCCGCTCTTTTTCGGCTGGGCCATCGTGTTCGCCTCGGCGTGGTTTTTGCCCCCAAGATACGCTTCGGAGAGCACCATTCTGGTTGAGCCTCCCAAGGTGCCCAGCAACCTGGTGGCGCCCAACGTCGAGGTTGACCTGGCTGATCGCGTGCAGAGCATGAGCACCCAGATCCTGAGCCGCACCCGCCTGCTGAACCTGATCGAGCGCTTCCACTTGTATCCCGGCTACGCCTACTCGCCCGACCTGCAGGTGGTAAAGATGCGCGACGACGTCAAGATGGACATGATTACGGGCGAATCGAACCTGTCCAGCAAACCGGAGCTCGTCGCGTTCAAGATCTCCTACAAGGCGCCCGATGCGGCGGCGGCGCAGAAGGTGACCATCGCGCTGACCTCGTTCTTCGTGGACGAGAACGTACGCGCCAGCCAGGAGCAGTCGGAAGCGACCACGCTGTTCCTCGATTCGCAGGTGCGGGCCCTGGGTCAGACCCTGGCCGACCAGGAAGCCAAGGTACGCGCTTTTGAGTCGGAGCACGACGGATCGTTGCCGCAGCAGCTGCAGAGCAACATCCAGATCCTGCATGGAATTCAGCAGCAGATGCAGGCGGCGCAGGCGGCCCGCGATCGCGCCATCCAGCAGCAGGCCTATCTGAACTCGATGCGCAGCCAGTACGAGCACATGAGCGATTCGGCGCTGGCGCCCACCAGCATCGACACCCAGCTGGACAACGCGCGCTCCGATCTGGCCGCGATGCAGGTCCGCGACACCGACGATCATCCGGACGTGAAGAAACTGAAGGAAACCATCGCCTCGCTGGAAAAGCTGAAGAAGGAAATGGCCTAGGAGGCTCGCGACAAGATGGAGTCCGACGATGCCACGCCGGCGCAGGTCCAGGCCGGCATGCCGCTGATCCAGTTGCAGACGCAGATGAAGCTGAACCAGCAGGAGATCGAGAAAGCCAAAACACCATCCGGCGGCTGTCGCAGGAAGGGCAGGTCTATCAGGCGCGCTTGAACGCCACGCCGGCGGTGGAAGCCGAGATGGGCGAGATGATGCGCGACTTCGGCAACATGAAGAAAGAATATGCCGGAACTGCTGGCCAAGAAGCAGAGTCGGCTTTGGCCACCAGCCTGGAACAGCAGCAGCAGGGCGCGCAGTTCCGCATCATCGATCCGCCGCGCTGCCCGACAAGCCGTACTTCCCCGACCGCTTCAAGTTCTCGCTGGGGGCGATCGGCGCCGGGTCTTGCGCTGGCGATGCTGTTCGGCTTTGGAGTCGAGTTCCTGGACGATCGCATCCGTGGCGAGCAGGCCCTGACCGAAGCGATCAGATCTGCCGATCATGGCGGAAATCCCGCCCCTGTCGACCCCAAAGGAGTTGCGCCGGGCCCGTGGGTGCCGCGGCTGGCCATCGCCGCTTCGATGGTGCTGTTGATCCTGCTGCCCTCGGGCGTGGCCTACGTCTATTACTGGGGATAGTGAATGTACAAACAATTTTTCGGGCTGGCGCGGAATCCGTTTGAGATCAGTCCGGACCCGTACTTCTATCATCCGACGCCGCGCCATAACGAAGCCCTGGCCAACCTGCACTACGGGGTAGGCCGCAGGAAGGGCTTCATCGTGATCACCGGCGAGGTGGGCACGGGCAAGACCCTGCTGGTGCGCTGCCTGCTGGCTGAGCTGCGCAAGAACAATATCGCCTTCGGCTATGTGTTCAACCCGCTGCTGCCGGTGGTGGAGTTCTTCCAGTACATCATGGCCGACCTGGGGCTGCCGTACGCCGGCCGCACCAAGACCGAAATGCTGCTCGACCTGAACCGCTTCCTCATTCAGCGCCATGCTCGCGGCTTGATCACCGCGCTGGTGGTGGATGAGGCGCAGGCGCTGCGTCCGGAGCTGCTGGAGGAGATCCGGCTGCTGACCAACCTGGAGACCTCGCAGCAGAAGCTGTTGCAGATCGTGCTGATGGGACAGCCGGAGCTGGAAGCGGTGCTGGATTCGCCCGAGCTGCGGCAGTTGAAGCAGCGCGTTGCCCTGCGCTGCCAGTTGCAGCCCCTGGACGAGCTCAAACCCACGCTTACGTGCTGTCGCGCCTGGAGCGGGCCGGAGCGCCAGCCCGAGCCGGCGATTTTTTCCGACGAGGCGCTGGACAAGATGTTCGAATATTCGCGCGGTATCCCGCGCATCATCAACAACCTTTGCGAAAACTCCATGGTCAACGCTTTCGCCCACGAGCAGCGTCCGGTGACCGGCGACATGATCACCGAGGTCGCCGCCGACTTCCGGCTAATCAGCCCGGCGCTGCCGGAGGAGGTCGCCGCGTCGCTGGTCGCCGGCGAGGAGAACAACGAAAGCCTGCTGCGCTCGTTGTTCCGCCTGCTGCGCACCATGGACAACCAGGAGAATCAGCCCATTCCAGCCGAAAAGCCGATGCAAGCCACTGCCGGGAGGAGAGTCTAAACCATGAGTCGAGTGTACGAAGCGTTACAACGGTCCCAAGGTGAGCCATCCAGTGCCTCGCCTTTGGTCCACGATCAGCCGGAAGCTGGCGGCGTCGCCGCCGCGGTTGCGGTAGCGCCGCAAGCTTAGTGGAGCAGCCGAGCCGGCGCAGTCGCTGAACGTGCCGGCGGACCGCGTCCTGCATCCCGTGCCCACTCCCGAGCAGCGCCTGGTCGCGATCAGCGAGCCCAACAGCCAGGGCGCCGAGATGTTTCGCGTACTGGCAACGCGCCTGGCGCACATGCAGAACAAGCGCCGCTTGCAGAAGCTGCTGATCACCAGCTCGGTGGTCGACGAAGGCAAGTCGGTGGTCGCCGTGAATCTGGCCCTCACCCTGGCGCGGCGTCCCGACACGCGCGTTCTGCTGATTGAAGCCGACCTGCGCCGGCCCACCGCCAGCGCGCTGCTGTCGAACTCCCCGTTGCGCGGCATCTCCGAATGGTGCGAGGGCAAGCTGGCGATGGAGGATTCGCTCTATCAGGTGCGTGACCTGCCGCTCTGGTTCCTGCCTGCCGGCCGTCCCATGAATGAGCCGCTGCCGCTGCTCGAGTCGGACAAGTTTCGCCAAGATGCTGGAGGCGGTGTCCGCCAGCTTCGATTGGGTGCTTGCTGGATGCCACACCTCTGCTGCCCATGGCGGATTCCACCTCGCTGGCGCGGCTTGTGCGACGGCGTGCTGGTGGTGGTGCGCGAAGGTGACACTCGCAAGAAGGTACTCAACAAGGCGGTCGATTCCATCGACCGCGCCAAGCTGCTGGGCGTGGTCTTCAACGAGGCCTCTACCTTGAACCTCGACTACGACAAGCTATTACGGCGGCAATCACTCGGACGAGAAGTCGAAGAAGGAAGCGAAGGAAGCGAAGAAGCAAGCCAAGAAAGACGCTAAGAAGGAAGAGGCACAGGTCAAAGCGGCTTCCGCATGATTCGTCTGTTCAACGCCTATTTCCCCACCCGCACACTGTTGCTTACGGTGACCGAGGCATTACTTGTCACACTCGGTTTCGTGGCAGCAGTTGTGTTTTGGGCGGGGACGGCCACGGACGCCAACATCTACCTCTTCTATGGCGATATGGTCGGGGCCGAACGGCATGGGCCGGATCGGCTTGCTGGTCGGCATCTTCGTCCTGTTGATGTACTACTTCGACCTGTACAACTCCATCGTGCTCTCCAACCGGCGCGAGGTCGTGACCCGGCTGGTCGGAGTTCTGGGCTGCGCCTTCGTCGCCCTCTCGGTCCTCTACTACGCCTTTCCCGAAATTCGGCTGGTCGGCAGCACGTTGTGGATGGGCGTCGCCATCGTCGGCGTTACCGTTCCGGCGTGGCGCAAGCTATTTTTCGTGCTCAACCGCTCGGCCCGTTTTTCCGAGCGCGCCGTCCTTTACGGCGACGGCCCGTTGGCGGTCCCGCTGATGGAGGCCATTGCCAACCGCTCGGAGTTGGGCGTGCGCGTCGTCGGCTTTGTCGGGCAAACGACCGAAACTGCGGTGGGCAGTTCCGCGCTTCGACGATGATGACCTGGAGGAACTGGTGGGACAGCGCAGCGTGCGGCGCATCGTGGTCACCATGGGCGACCGCCGCGGCAAGCTCAAGGTCGACAAGCTGCTCAAGCTGAAGACCCAGGGCGTCTACATTCAGGATGGGCCCGAGTACTACGAGAGCATCACCGGCAAGATTCCGCTCGACTCGCTGCGCCTGAGCTGGCTGTTGTTCTCTCCCGGCTTCCATGTGCGCACGGCGCTGCGGCTTTATAAGCGGCTGTTTTCGCTGGTGCTCGGCAGCTTCGCCATCATGATCACCTCGCCGGTCATGCTGCTGGCGCTGATCGCCATACGGCTGGATTCCAAGGGCCCGGCCATCTTCCGGCAAAAGCGCGTTGGGGAACACGGCAAGCTGTTCACGGTTTTCAAGTTCCGCTCGATGTACGAGGGATCGGACCGGAAGCAGCTTCGGCCGGCCGAGGACGACGATGACCGCATCACCCGCGTGGGCAAATGGCTGCGGCGCACCCGTATCGACGAGCTGCCGCAACTGTTCAACATCGTCAAGGGAGACATGGCGTTCGTGGGCCCGCGGCCTTTCGTTCCCGAGCAGGAAGAGGAGTGCGTGGCCAAGATCCCGTTCTACAAGGAACGCTGGCTGGTGAAACCCGGCGCGACCGGGTGGGCGCAGATCAATCGCGGTTACAATGTAACAGTCGAGGACAATCGAGAGAAGCTGGCGTACGACCTGTTCTACATCAAGAATGTTTCGCTCGGTCTCGACCTGTTCATCATGTTTTCGACGATTAAGATCCTGCTGTTAGGTCGCGGCGGGCGGTAGGAATTAACCACAGAGACACAGAGTTCGGAAAAATCTGGTTCGAAAAGGTATGCGATTCTTAAGGGTTGCTCAAAATTGACTGACTTCTTCTCTGTGTCTCTGTGTCTCTGTGGTTAACCCGATTTTCGAACTGGCATAACGACTCCAAGGAACTCACTGCATGAAAAAAGCTCTCATCACCGGAATTTCCGGTCAGGACGGCAGCTATCTTGCCGAATATCTTCTGGGCCTCGGGTATAGCGTTTACGGGCTGGTGCGGCGCGAGTCGGCCACCATGCGCTTGCTGAACGGCGTAAAGACAGGATCGAACTGCTGTACGGCGACATGCGCGACACCGTCTCGCTCGAGGTCGCCTTCGCCAAGGCCACGCCGGACGAGGTTTACAACCTGGCAGGACAAGTCTTCGTACCCACAAGCTGGCACCTTCCCGCCGAAACCTTCGATATCAACGTAGGCGGGCTGGCTCGCGTGCTCAACATCGTCGAGCGTCTCAAGCCCGACACGCGCGTCTACCAGGCGTCCAGCTCCGAGATGTACGGCAACCTCGAACGGCCTGCGCAACGAAGACACGCGGCTGGCGCCGACTTCGCCTTATGGCGTCTCGAAGACTGCCGCACACAAGCTGTGCGAGGTCTATCGCGCCCGCGGGATCTACGCCGTCGGCGGCATCCTGTTCAATCACGAGTCGCCGCGCCGCGGCCCGGAGATGGTGACCCGCAAGATCACGCTGGCGTCCGCCGATTGGGCGCGCGGCAAGAAGAACAAGGTCAAGCTGGGCAACATGGACGCCCGCCGCGACTGGGGATTCGCCGGCGACTACATTCGTGCCATGCAGGCCATGCTTCAGCAGGCAGAGCCGAAGGACTACGTTATCGCGACCGGCAAGTCGCACAGCGTCTTCGAGTTTGTCGCCGAGGTCCTGCGCTGCCTTGACCTCGTTCCCGCAGGCGCCGATGTGGCCAAGGTAGTGAACGAGTATGTTGAGGTCGATCCCAAGCTCTTCCGCACCGGCGAAATCCACGACCTGCGCGGCGACGCGGCCCTGGCGCGCAAGGAGCTCAACTGGCAGCCCGAAGTCGACTTCCGCGGACTGGTGCGCATGATGGTGGAATCGGACGCGGGAGTGCCCACGTCAAAAAAAGCTGAGTCGCAGTTCGCCGCCACCGGGGCATAGCGGACGATGAGCGCTGCCCCAAGCCTTACTCCCGCTCCGGCAATGCAAAAGAAGTCGCTGGTGCGCCGCCTGCTGGCCTGGCTGCCGGCGGCGGTCGCCGTTCTGGCGGTCCTGTTTGCCGTCGCGGTGCTGAACAACAACTACTCGTTGCACCGCCGCTCGCGCGCGGAGTTCAACGCGCAGCTGGATCGCGGCATTGAAAGCTCGACGCAGTGGATCGTGGCGCATCCCGAGAACTACGGCAATCCCCCGCTGATGTTCATGGTGGGCGACATGGCAGAGATGTCCGAAGACCCGCGTTTGCAGCAGTACGTACAGGGGTATCTCGCCAGCAACCTGGTGAACATTCCAGACCAGCCAATTACGTTTTACTACGCTCGCTGGGCACGCCATGACTTGCCGGTTCCCGACCTTCCGCAATGGATGCTGCCGCACTTGAGATGGCAGGACCGCTGGTTCGCTTTCGCCAGCGCGCCCGCAAAAGTGGATTTGCCCCCCGGAGACTCTGCCAATCTATTTTCACCAACGAAGTACAACTGGGGTAAAAGGCTGCACTTGCAGCTCCTTGCCTTGGACATTTACCGGCGCTTTAACGGCCCATCGCCCGAGCTGAACGCCGCTATCAACCCCGTTGCCGAGGGCGTGGCTCACGACGCCTATTGGGACTTCCGCCTCAACGATGCCTCTTATCAGCGCAACGCCTGTTTGCTGGGAGCGGGCCGACCCGACCTTGTACGCAGCCGCTGGATAGAGCGCATGCTTGATGCTCAAAATGCCGATGGCACGTGGAACTTTTGCTGGCACGGGTGGTGCCGCGGCGTGCTGGAGTTCAGCCGCAGCGAGAGCGATTATGGCCACTCTACCGTGCAGGCCGCCTGGGCGCTGTACCTGCTGAAGTATCGCTATTCGGACTGGATTGTGCAGAACTATCGTTAGGGTGGCTTGCGGTTCGCGCGCCGGCCGCGAACCCAATTGCTGCACTCCGTCCTGACTGCGCCTGGCTGAGAAGCTTCAAATCTCAATCGCACAAACCGGGGGACCTGTGGCTTCCGTAGGTATTAAGGCCGCACCTGTATCGCAAGCGAAGGCCGCTTTTCTGGTTCGGGATTCGTTCGCCCGCGCTTTCCTTATCAGCCTCTCGCTGTTTGCCGCAACCGTGGCGTTGTATTCTCCGGTTCACCACCATCCGTTTTCCAATATGGATGATCCTTCGTACGTGGTGAACAACACACATATAAAGGACGGCGTAAATGCCGATACGGTGCTCTGGGCGTTCACCCATGGTTACGCCGGCAACTGGCACCCATTGACTTGGCTTTCCCATGCCTTCGACATCCAGGTATTCGGCCTGAATCCGGCAGGACACCACGACGAAAACGTCCTGCTGCACGCTATCAACGCCGTGCTCCTCTTCTGGATATTGATGGTGGCGACGGGCTGCACCTGGCGGAGCGCGATGGTCGCGGCACTCTTCGCACTGCACCCGATTAACGTCGAATCGGTGGTGTGGGTCGCGGAACGCAAGACCCTGTTGAGCACGCTGTTCTGCCTGCTCGCTCTGGCCGCCTACCGCTGGTATGCCGCCAAGCCCGGCATCGTCCGGTACACAGTCGTCGCGGGCTTGTTCGTACTCGGGCTGATGTGCAAGCCGCAGATCATCATGCTGCCCCTCGCGCTATTGGTTTGGGACTACTGGCCGCTCGGCCGAATGCGCCTGGAGCAACCGCCTTCGGGTGAGCTGCTCTCCGGTGAACTTCCAGGCAAGAGCTTTTGGTGGCTGGGGAAAGAGAAGCTTCCGTTGTTCTTCATTTGTGTCGTGGATGCCGGCGTCACGCTCATCGCACAGCAGGTGATTGGCGGAAGCCAGTCGTGGCCGCTCTGGGCGCGCGCCGAGAACGCCGTTATGTCGTACTGGCGCTATGTTCGCAAGGCATTCTGGCCCTCCGACCTGGCGCTGTACTACGTCCACCCGGGAGGCACGCTGCACTGGTGGCAGTGGGGAAGCGCATGTGTTTTCCTGCTGCTGGTGACCATCTTCGTCCTGCGGGCGCGCAAACAACCCTACCTTGCCGCCGGCTGGCTGTGGTTCATCATGATGCTTCTGCCCATGATCGGACTGGTGCAACCGCCCGACGTACAAGGCATGGCGGACCGTTACGCGTACCTGTCATTTGTGGGGCTGTTCATCATGGTTTGCTGGGGTGTAAGCGACTGGGTAGCGCGTAGGGCGCTTCCCAGGGCATTGCTGCCCGCCACCAGCGTGGCAGTTCTGGCGGTTCTGGCGTTGGTCACGCACCATCAGATTGGATATTGGGCCGACGATGTCACGCTCTGGTCGCATTCCGTGCAGGTTACCGGGAGCTGGAAAGCCGAGATGTTGCTGGGCCAGGCCCTCGATGCGCGCGGCGAGCATGACGCGGCCAACCGCCAGTACCTGCGGGCTGTGGCGGTGGAGAAACATGATCCCGGTCTCCTCCTCGCCATCGCAACCTACGAACATACACAACGCAACCTGCCCATGGCGCTGGCGTACTATCAGCGCGCTGAGGCCGACGCCTGGAATTCTGACCAGCGGTCCGTCGCCTTAATGGGTATGTGGGGTGTGTACGAAGTGATGGGCGACAAAGCCAAAGCCAATGAGTGCGTCCTGCGGGTGCGCGCGCTGCCGAAAAAGCAGATAGATTGGCAGGGAGCCTGGTGGCAGCAGATAATTCCATTGCTTAAGCGGCGGCTACACCTGGGCCCGTGATTCAAGGCCCAGAACAAGTGGTTACCGCTCAACTCTCAGCTTGCAGGAGCGCCCCCGGGGGCTGAAGCGAGCGCCCGCTGGAAGGAATCTAACGACTAGTTTTTGTACTACCCTCTCCGGCAAGCTGGGTGGTTTGAGTAAACTGTTCGACTCTTGTGCTAAGCGTCATGGAAGGGCGATAGCGTAATGTTTGAGGCTCGTGCTCTGTGGAAAGAAGCCGACCGCTATGCCGGCGAGGCCGGCAGCGGCCATGAAATCGTGATGGACGGCGGCCCCGAGAAGCAGGCCAACAGCCCCATGGAGCTGGTGCTGATCGCACTCTGCGGCTGCACCGCCATCGACGTGGCCGGCATCCTGCGCAAGAAGCGCGAGCCGTTTACCAGCCTGGAAGTGCGCGCCTCTGCCGAGCGCGCCGAGACCTTCCCGAAAATCTTCACCGCCATCCGGCTGACGTATCGTGTCGGCGGCAACGTCACCCACAAGGCCATGGAGGACGCGGTACGGCTCTCCAAGGAAAAATACTGCTCGGTTTCGGCGATGCTGGAAAAGAGCGCAACCATCGACTTCAACATCGAGTATGCGTAAGCGCTAGAGCAGGCGGTATCGCCGCTGCCGCGGCTCGGTGGATCTCCCACTTTGACCCGGCGCTGGAGCCTGCCCTGAGCAAAGCCGAAGGGCGCCGGGCTCACCCCATACCGCCGCTGCGCGGCTGTTTCAGCTCGGTTACGACTCCCTTGTTCCATCACCCAAGATCGTTTTCAGTTGTGACACAGCCTCTGAAGGCCCGCTCTGTTGCGAGACACATTCTCTGAAGGCCCGCTCTACCGGACATGCAAATGACGAATGCCATAGCCTAGTCGGCCCGAATCATCATCTGCGTTCCGTTCTCCAACTTCACTTCTTTTCCGCTGGAGGTGATCACGTGATTGTCGTCCATCTGGAGATTCTTGTAACCCAGCACGCCCTTGGATTGAGTGGTCACCATGGGATGAACGCCGCCGCCAATTGGAATGCCTTGCGGGCCGGCCGTGGGAGGCGCCATTGTCCCGCCGGTGGCCTGGCCGCTGCCGCCCAGGGTTGTTCCCGGAGTTGCCGGGCCGGCCTGGGGACCCGTGTCGCCCAGGCTGGGCGCTATCGCCTGGAGCACCCCATTGATCGGAATCTCTTCGCCTTTCGCTATCTCAAACTTGTCGAAGACGATCGCCAGTGACGACTGCGGGTCGCCCTTGGACCGCGCCTGCGCCTGGGTCACGTGGCCGATGATCTTGCTTCCACTCGGAATGAGCATACCGCCTTGCGCGTGAAGGGTCCCCCAAGTCTGGCACACCACCGTGTCCCCCTCTTTCAGCTTCTTTGAGTCGATGGACTTGGTGAGCAGGGCGGGAAATGATCCGCGAAGAGGAGTAGCCGAGCGGGCGGGAGCGGCTTGGTCCTGGGTGGCGGCAGCCAACATATATCTGGCCTGCGTCTCCGGATTAGTCGCCTGAGCATAGGCCAGGCCGCTGGCCAGCACGAAAATTGTCGCAACCAATAATGCAAAGTACCTAGTTGAGATTCCTCGTCTCTCCACAATGACTCCTTGTCCTTAATCTGGCTACAGTCCGCGCGCAACAGAAAATCTGGCCCGCAATTCTGGTCAGCAAAACTTCAGGCCGTCATGACGGATGAAGAGCCGGGCTGTTGCACGAGGGCCTATTCAGCCCGGATCATCATCTGCGTTCCATCCTCCAGCTTCACTTCTTTTCCGGTGGACGTGATCACGTGATTGTCGTCCATCTGAAGATTCTTAATTCCCAGCACGCCCTTCGATTGAGTGGTCACCATGGGAAGAACGCCACCGCCGCCAATGGGGAGGCCTTGGGGGCCGGGTTGAGGGGGCGGGGTGTTCCCGCCGGAGGCGGCAGCACCGCTAACGGAGCCCGCGTGCCCGCCAAGAGTTGTTCCCGGAGTGGCCGGTCCGGCCTGGGGACCTCTATCGCCCAAGCTGGGCGCTATAGCCTGAAGCACACCATTGATCGGAATTTCCTCACCTTTCCCCACTTCAATCTTGTCGAAGACCATTGCCAGCGACGACTGTGGGTCGCCCTTGGACCGCGCCTGCGCCTGGGTCACGTGGCCGATAATCTTGCTCCCACTCGGAATCAGCATCCCGCTTTGCGCATGAAGGGTACCCCAAGTCCGGCACACCACTGGGTCTCCGTCCTTCACCTTCTTGGAGTCGATGGACTTGACGAGCTCGACGGGAAATGATCCGCGAAGAGGCGCTTCCGATCGGGCGGCAGGAGCTTGGTCCTGGGTTGCCGCCGCAAACAGGTATCTTGCCTGCGTCTCCGGGTAACCCGCTTGAGCATAGGCCAAGCCGCCGCCCAAAACGAAAATTGTCAGAAATAATAATGCGAGAAACCTGGTTGAACTTGCTGGTGTCTTCACGATGCCTCCTTGTCCTTACTAATTTCTCGCGCACTCGGCAAGCGACGGGGGCGCGCAGAGTGCGCCTCTACTCCACGTGAATCATCATCTGCGTTCCCTCATCCAGCTTGACGTCGTTGCCAGTTGAGGTGATGACGGATTTGTGGTCCATCTCAAGATTCTTCACTCCCAGAACGCCTTTCGACTCGGGGAGCACCACGGGACGAGGCCCCCCGGCGATGGGATCGAGGTGCATGGTCGACGTGGGAGGCGCCGTTGTAAAGCCGCCGCCGTCGCTCTTGTTCGCCGCATTCAGCGCTGTTCCGGGGGTCGCCGGACCGGTCGGGGGCGGACCCGTCTTGTATATGGCTGGACCGATCGCCTGGAGCGTGCCTTTGATGGGCACCTCTTCGTTCTTGCCCAGGACGAGCTTGTCAAAGACGATAGCCAGCGACGACTCCGGGTCACCTTTGGAGCGCGCCTGCGCCTGGGTGACGTGCCCAATCATCTTCGTCCCCGCAGGAATAAACACCCCGCTGGCTCTATGAATCTGGGCTACCGACTGAACGACAACCGGATCTCCCTCCTTCAGCTTCTTCGAGTCCAGCGGCTTCAACAGCATGGCGGGGAAGGCGCCGCTGAATTTGGAGGAAGTATTTGCCTGCTCCTGAGCCGTGGCTCCCGCTGACGTTGGGTTGGCTGCATAAGCCGACGCGGCGCTCAGCAGGAGACAAATTGCCGCGCTTGCAGAGAGAAGCCGCGCACGAAATATCGCTGCCTGCTTCATGACTCAACTCCTCAAGCAACATTCTGAATTGGCAAGTTGGTTCACAATTCTGGTGCGAAACAGCACGCAAGTCAATGCGTCACGGGTTAAGAAGTGAAAAGAAGGCAGCAATTGGCAATTGGGCCCTTGGCCAGAGTTCCCTTAACTCCCATAGTCAGGAGAGAGCCAACAGCCAGGGGCTAACGGCTATTTCCGCTTGGGCTTCATCAACTGCCACGCCGACTCAGGAATTTTGCGTCCGACCATGCTGAAGGTGCTGGCGCCGGCCAGCATCTCGCCGCCATCCATGTAGACCATGTCGCCATTGATGTAGCCCGCCTGGTCGCTCACCAGGAATGCGCCCAGGTTTGCGATCTCCTCGAGCGTGCCGAAGCGATGCAGGGGGTTGTGGTCGAGCACGGCCTTCTCCAGCTCCGGCACGGGCAGCAGGCGCGAGAATGCGCCTTCCGTGCGGATGGCGCCGGGAGCGATGGCCACAGTGCGAATGCCGCGGTCACCCCACTCGACCGCGAGGCTGCGCATCAGCGCAACGACGCCGGCCTTCGCGACCGCGCTGGGCACCACGAACGCCGAACCCGTATCGGCATAGGTGGTCGCGATGCTGAGCACGACGCCCTTGTGCTTGTCCTTCAGCCAGCGGCGGCCGCACGCCAGCGTCATGTTGACGGTGCCCTTGAGCACGATGCCGATGACCGCGTCGAAGGCGTGCTCCGACAGCTCTTCCGTGCGTGCCAGGAAATTGCCGGCGGCGTTGTTCACCAGGATGTCCAGTGGGCCCTGGGCCCACAGCTTCTCGATGAGCGTCTCGACGTCGTCGGTATACCGCACGTCGCACGCAAAGGCTTCTATGTTGCCCTTGGTGGAGGCGGCGAGTTCCTGGGCGGTCTGCTGCACCACTTCGAGCCGACGTCCGCAGATGTAGACCGTCGCGCCGAGTTGGAGAAATCGCTCGGCCATGGCACGGCCGATACCCGTGCCGCCGCCGGTGATGAGAATGCGTTTGTCCTTGAGCAGATCGTTGGTAAACATGGCTTGATCGGCGGAAGGGATACGCTAACACGTTGCGAGAGAGCGTGTCAGTAAGCAAGCTAGGAGCTCGGACCGACGACCAAGCGTGCCTTCGTCGACCCAATGACGGGTGCCCCGGGTCTCGCGGGGTTCGAGACCCGGGACCGTCATCGATCAACCCGGCGGTGTGCTCTCCAGCGCCGCACGAGAGGTTTCCACCCTGCCTACTCGCCCAGGTCTCGAACCCGCGAGACCTGGGGCACCCGGCGGGGTTCGAGACCCCGGGACCGTCGTCGATCAACCCGGCGGTGTGCTCTCCAGCGCCGAACGAGAGAGTTCCACCCTGCCTACTCGCCCAGGTCTCGAACCCGCGAGACCTGGGGCACCCGGCGGGGTTCGAGACCCGGGACCGTCGTCGATCAACCCGGCGGTGTGCTCTCCAGCGCCGCACGAGAGAGTTCCACCCTGCCTACTCGCCCAGGTCTCGAACCCGCGAGACCTGGGGCACCCGGCGGGGTTCGAGACCCGGGACCGTCGTCGATCAACCCGGCGATCCTGAACTCTGCCAGCAGTTTCGGCGCACATTTCGACTCCCGCGTACTAACGTGCTCTCCTGCGTTGGCCTCTTAGTGCTCTGGACACTGCACCTCCCGACCGTCATTGTGGATGCCATTACATTCAGGTAAATTTCATAGCCGTTATTCGCGGTCTGCCCTGGCTCCATTCGCCCGCGCTGCTGCATTCCTACGTTCACTGCTGTCAGGCTTCAAACTAAATCAATGGAGGATCCACGAATGATTGCGAAGCAGTCAAGAAGTTTTGCTGCTGTGCTTGTATTAGGCGTTATGGCCGGGCTGGCATTACCGGCTTTGGCTCAGAACCAGGAGGTCAAGGAAAAGCCACGTATGTACACCTACGTCGCGCTGTGGCAGTTGCCCCGCGCGCAATGGGGCGACTGGCAGAAGATGGAAGCGAGCGACGCCAAGATGATGCAGGACGCAATCGCCAAGGGCACCATCATCAGCTACGGCGACGACGAAAACCTGGTCCATCAGCCCGACCAGCCCACGCATGACGACTGGTTCCAGTCCATGTCGATGGCCGGCCTGATGAATCTTCTTGACCAGCTCTACAAGTCCGGCAGTCCCACCAATCCGGTGCTGGAGAGCTCGACCAAGCACTGGGACAACATCTACGTCAGCCGGTATTACAACTGGAAGCCGGGCGCCTCGGTGAAGGACGGCTATAGCTACGGCTCGTCCTACAAACTGAAGGAGGACGCGCCGGAGAACGCAATCGACACGCTGGCTGGCGTCATCGTGCCGCACATGGAGAAGCTGCTGGCCGATGGCGTCATCATTGAGTATGAGATCGACACCGAAGCGGTGCACACCGCGTCTCCGGGTTCGTTCTTTATCTTTTGGATTGCCTCCGGCCCCGATGCCCTGGACAAGAGCAGCGCATCGCTGCGCGACCGGCTGAAGACGAACCCGCTCATCGGGCCGGCGTTCGACTCGATGGTCGACTTCAAGCCGCACCGGGATTATTTGACGCGCACCAACGCGACATACAAGTGAGGAAGGCAGCATTTGGCACTTAGCACTTAGCGATTAGTAGCAACATTGAAGGCGCGTCGAGAACGGCGCGCCTTTCCTAATCGTGACTGATACTCACATTCTGTTCCTGAATTAATCGGTTGGCTCTGGGGAGGAACTCGAAAATGCTCTTACAGCTGTGGAAGGGGAATAAGCAGCTTCGATTTACAATGCGAGCCTCCAAGTCCCGTTTTGAGCTCCGGTCCGTCAAGAAGAAGCGATATCCCTCGCCACCGGGATTACTGCTAATGGCGAACGGGCTCACGCATGTTGAAGCATTCTTGTCCTGAAAGCCGCGTAAACACCTATCCGGTATCGTCGATGCGATTCGCCATTGGGCTCCAAACGTCTCCCCGCGCCCCACAGCCATAAGTCCTACCGAGAGACCGACGATTCGGCCATCCTTAACAGTATCTGCGGCGTTGAGTCGCCAGTAGTGCAGTCCGCCGAAGTTCAACGCATCGTATACACCCTCGGCTATCGAAGGGGCCAGGTTCCACAGCTTGTCGACGAGTAAAGCAAAACGATAGGCTCCCGCCGTCAAGCTGCGGGTACCGTATTCGGCCTTACATGATCGGACCGCTCTGTCGAAATCAGCGGCCGGATCTCCAAGTCGGAGAGCTTCAAGACGATCAAGTGTGCGTCTTGCCTGCCATGCTGAGTAGGTTTGCAAGATCAGGAGGAATCCGTACGGAGCAGTGGGCAAAAGAATGAGGACCAGGAGGAGGCGGGCAACAAACACTCGCCGAACCCGGATTCCGCTCGTCAGAAGGGGCACAGGTAATTAGGCACCGAGAACACAGCCAAAGTTCCAGGACTGGGCGTTACCAACTGCTAAATGCTAAGTGCCAAGTGCTGCCTCTCACACCTGCGCCAGCTTCACTTCGGCGCTGCTGCGTTTGCCGGCGGGCGCCGGGGCGATCGGCAATTGGATCTCGACCTCCAAACCATGCGGTGAGACGTTGCGCGCGGTGACCGTGCCGCCATGGATGGCGACTGCGTTGCGCACGATCGCCAGCCCCAGACCCATGCCGCCGGTGGTCGTGCCGCGCGAGTCGTCGACGCGGTAAAACGGCTTGAACAACAGCGGCAGCGCCTCTTCCGGAGCGCCCGGGCCGTTGTCGCGCACGGTGATAATGGCCACACGTTCACTGCGGTACAGCATCACCGAGATCTGACCGTCGTTGCCGGAGTAGAAGATGGCATTCCGCACCACGTTTTCGATGGCGCTGTGCAGCAGGCCAGCGTCGCCGCTCAGCTTGATCTCGGCGCCGGGCGTGTAACTGATAATCGCGCCGGTGGCGGCCGACTCGAACTTCGCGTCGTCCAGGACGTCATCGACGATCTGGTTCAGCGTGAGCTGCTCGAACTTGGGCTTCTGCTGGCCGCTCTCCAGCCGGGCGACGGCCAGAATGCGCTCCAGCATGGAATCGAGTTGCACCGTGTCCTGCTCGATGCGGTCGAGCATCTCGGCGCGCTCGCGCTCGTCGGCGTGGCGCGCCAGGGCCAGCGCCAGCCGGATGCGCGCGATGGGCGAGCGCAACTCGTGGGAGACGCCGCTCAGCAGGTTGCGCTCGCTCTGGATTTGCGTGCGCAGCTCCCCCGCCATACTGTCAAAATCGCGCACCAGGTCGGCAATCTCGTCCTTGCGGTTGCCCAGGTTCTCGCCGGCGCGGATGTCGAGATTGCCGCGCGCCAGCTCGTGGGTGGCGTCGCGCATGCGCTCGATCGGCTTGGTGAGATAGTGGGCGATGATCAGGCAGATGATGGCGGAGAAGAGGGTGCCCAGCTTTAGCGTCCACAGAATGTCGCCGGGGATGCGTTCGCCGATCGGCGGCGGCGTGAATTCGCCGATCAGGAGATAGTGCCCGGACGGCGTTGTCGCGCGCGCGGCGAGCACGTTGGCCTCGAAGGAGTGGAACATGCCTTCGTTCTTCTCGGCAGCCAGGCCCCCGTGCAAGACGCGGTCGGGCATCGGCAGGCCCGAGAGCTCTTGCCCTGAGCTACCCACCAGCCAGAACCGCGACCTGTGTTCCAGCGACAACCGGTCGAGCAATCTGCGCAGTGCGACGGGGCCATGCTGTTCGTATTCCAGCGCGGCCAGCTCCGCCAGCACCGGCATCTCCTTGCGCTCCGGCTGGATCCACCACGGGTGCTCCGAAGAGATGCGGTAATGCACGCGCAGATACAGCGCACCGAGCAGCAGCGCCTGCGCCACCCAGAAGGGCAGAAAGATTTTCCAGAACAGGCGGCGGTTCATCGGGCGCTTCATACTTTGGTCTTTTCCGGGGTTTCGGTCGCAGACAGGAAATAGCCGATCCCGCGGATGGGGCGAATCAGCTCTTCAGCGGGATTGGGGCAGCCGCTCAGCTTCTTGCGCAGGCGGCTGACGTGCACATCCACGCTGCGATCAAAGGCGTTCAGCGGACGGCCCAGCGCCACTTCGGCAATCTGCTCGCGCGTGACTACGTTGCCCGCATTGCGCAGCAGCAACTCCAGCACGTTGAATTCGACCGAGGTGAGATCGACCGGCGCATTGGAGCAAGTCACCGTGCGCGTCGCCAGTGACATCGTGATTTCGCCGACCGTGAGCACATCATCGTGCTCGCCGCGAGCGCCGGAGGGAGCGCCCTCGCGGGTGCGCCGGAAGATGGCGCGGACCCGCGCCACCAGTTCGCGCGGATCGAATGGCTTTGCGAGATAGTCGTCAGCGCCGATCTCCAAGCCGAGGATGCGGTCCACGGCTTCGCCGCGCGCGGTGAGCAACAATACCGGCACGGAGGACTGTTGGCGCAGCGACTTCAACAACTCGAATCCCGAGCCGCCAGGCAGCATCACATCCAGAATGATGAGCTCGTGGTCGCCGGCGAGCGCGGCGCTCAACCCGGCATCGTGATCGTAGGCGGCATCAACCTGGAAGCCCTCACCTTCGAGGAAGCGCTTCAGCAAGTTGACGAGCGCGTGGTCGTCATCGATGATCAGCAGGCGATTCACGGGATTCATTTTGCTCTTTCCCGCGCCGCTCTGCGGTGAAGAATTGTTTCGAGATGTGCTGGCGGGCTTCACACTACTTAACCTTCCTTCACCTTCTCTTAACGGCTGTGCGAGTTCCCTTCCAGTCTAATAGTATTGATGTAAATAGTACTGCAACTGGCGCGCCAAGTTGCAGTTAGCAGTGCAGGACTAACCGCGGTAACGGAATCATGCGGCGCACGTCGGGGAGAGCAGCGCATGGCCGACCCCAGCCTTGAAGGGGCGCGGCCTCAGCCGCGCCATAGAAAGCTGTTTTGATTGTGGCTTCAGCCCCTGAGGGACTTCGACGTTCTCCGGAGCTGCGACTTCCCTCAGCGGCTAAAGCCGGTCGCGGTTGCCGGCTATACGGCACGGCGGAAGCCGTGCCCCTTCAAAGGCGGGTCGGGCTCAGGTCGTTGTTGAAGCGGCTCCGCCGCTAACGAGGAGGAAGTGTGCAAACAGGGGCGTCCCTTCACCCGGGAACAAGGGCGAAGAAGAGCTTCCGGGGAGTTTGCCTGGGATTATTTCTGGCGCTGGTGTTCTGCGTGTTGCTGGCCGGGTGCGGCTCGAAGTCAGCCAAGAACGCCCGGGCCAGCGCGCCGCCGCCTGCCATACCGGTGGGAGTCGCGACCGTCAAGCAAGGCGACTTCAATGTTTATCTGACTGGCCTCGGTTCGGTGCAGGCATTCAATACGGTTTCGCTGAAGACCCGCATCGACGGGCAGATCATGCAGGTCAATTTCCGCGAGGGCCAGGACGTCAAGGCCGGCGAACTGCTGATCCTGATCGATCCGCGGCCATACCAGGTGGCGCTGGCCAGGCGGAAGCCAACCTGCAGCGCGACGAGGCGCAACTCGAGAACGCCAAGGCCCAGTACGAGCGCAACAAGGCGCTTTACGAGCAGGGCGTCATCGCCAAGCAGGACCTGGACACCCTGCAGGCGTCGTTCGGTAACTATGAAGGCACCATCGCCGGCGACAAGGCCGCCATCGACAGCGCCAAGCTGAACCTGATCTACTGCCGCATCACGTCGCCGATCAACGGCCGGGTCGGACTGCGGCAGGTCGATCCCGGCAACTACGTGACCGCGGCCGCCGGCACGCCGATGCTGGTGATCACCCAACTGCATCCCATATCGCTGGTCTTCACGCTTCCCGAAGACCAGTTGCAGGCGGTGCGCAGCAGATGCGCAAGGGTGCCGCTGGAGGTTGACGTCTACAGTCGCGACGACCAGACCAAGCTGTCGGCCGGCAAGCTGCTGACCATCGACAACCAGATCGACCAACCACCGGAACAGTGCAAGCTGAAGGCCATGTTCGAGAATCCCGACAACACGCTGTGGCCCAACCAGTTCGTGAATGTTCACCTGCTGCTGGAGACGCATCAAGAACGCCATCACCGCTCCGGCGAGCGCGGTGCAACGCGGGCCGCAAGGGACGTTCACCTACGTGGTCGACAGCAACAACACGGTGCAGATGCGGCCCATCCAGGTCGCGCTGACGCAAGGCACCACCGCTGGTGATCGAAACCGGTCTGCAAGCCGGCGACCGGGTCGTAACCGACGGGCAGGAGAAGTTGCAGGCCGGCATGCAAGTTGCTCCGCAGGCCCCGGCCAAGAAGAGCGTCAAGCGCGCAGCGGCAAGCATCGGATCGCAGTCATGAGTATTTCGCGGCCATTCATTCTCCGGCCCATCGCGACTTCGCTGTTGATGGTGGGACTGCTGCTGGTGGGCATCGTCGCCTACCGGCAGCTGCCGATTTCGGCCCTGCCGCAGGTCGACTACCCGACCATCCAGATCGTCACGTTTTATCCCGGCGCCAGCCCCGACGTGACCGCTTCTTCCATCACCGCGCCGCTGGAGCGGCAGTTCGGCCAGCTTCCCGGCCTGAGCCAGATGACTTCGAGCAGCTCGTTCGGCGCTCGGTCATCACGCTGCAATTCAATCTGGAAGAGAACATCGACGTGGCCGAGCAGGAAGTGCAGGCGGCCATCAATGCGGCGCAGACCTACCTGCCCACTGATCTGCCGACGCCGCCGATCTACAGCAAGGTCAATCCGGCCGACGCGCCGATCCTGACGCTGGCGCTGACCTCCGACAGCATGCCGCTGCCGCAGGTGGAGGACCTGGCGGACACGACCTTCGCGCAGAAGATTTCGCAGCTGCCGGGCGTCGGGCTGGTCAGCATCAGCGGCGGACAGAAGCCGGCGGTGCGCATCAAGGCCAATCCCACGGCGCTGGCTTCCTACGGCATCAGCCTGGAGCAATTGCGCACGGTGATCGGCCAGGTCAACGTCGATCAGGCCAAGGGACAGCTCAGGACAATCGCCAGGCGTACACCATCGGCGCCAACGATCAGCTGTTCAACCCGCAGGAGTACGCAGACACGATCATCGCCTACAAGAACGGCACGCCGGTGCGCGTCTCCGATGTGGCGACGTCGATCGACGGGCCGGAGAACGCGAACCAGGCGGCGTGGATGAACACCACTCCGGCGGTGATCCTGAACATCCAGCGGCAGCCCGGCGCCAACATCATCAAGGTCGTCGACAGCATCAAGCTGCGCCTGAAGCAGCTTCAGGCCAACCTGCCGGCGTCGGTGAAGGTCACGGTGCTGACCGACCGCACCAACACCATCCGCGCCAGCGTCAAGGACGTGCAGTTCGAGATGATGCTGACCATCGCGCTGGTCGTGATGGTGATCTTCCTGTTCCTGCGCACGCTGGCGGCGACCATCATTCCCAGCGTCGCGGTGCCGCTGTCGCTGGTCGGCACCTTCGGCGGTGATGTACCTGCTGGGCTACTCGCTCGACAACCTTTCACTGATGGCGCTGACCATCTCGACCGGCTTCGTGGTGGATGACGCGATCGTGATGATCGAGAACATCGATCGCTACATCGAGGAGGGCCACACGCCGCTGGAGGCCGCGCTGCAGGGCTCCGGCCAGATCGGTTTCACCATCGTTTCGCTGACCGTTTCGCTGATCGCCGTGCTGATCCCGCTGCTGTTCATGGGCGACATCGTCGGCCGGCTGTTCCGCGAATTCGCGGTCACGCTGAGCGTCGACCATCCTGATTTCGGCACTCATCTCGCTGACGCTGACGCCGATGATGTGCTCGCTGCTGCTGCGCCAGCGCGACGAGGCCAAGCACGGCCGTCTTTACCAGTGGTCGGAGAGTGCATTCAACAACACGATCGCGTTCTACGGGCGCACGCGTGCAGTTCGTGCTGCAAGCACCAGACGGCGACGCTGCTGGTGACCATCGCCACGCTGGTCGCCACCATCTGGCTGTACATCATTGTGCCCAAGGGCTTCTTCCCGGTGCAGGACACCGGCGTCATCACGGGCATCTCCGATGCGCCCGAGAGCATTTCGTTCGCGGCCATGGCGGAGCGCCAGCAGGCGCTGGCGGCGGCGATCCTGAAGGACAAGGACGTGGAGAGCCTGTCGTCGTTCATCGGCGTCGACGGCACCAACACCACGCCGAACAGCGGCCGCATCCAGATCAACCTGAAGTCGCGCGACGAGCGCAGCGATGACGTCACCGACCATCATCAAGCGGCTGCAGCAGGAGGTCGCCGGCGTCGAGGGCATCACGCTCTACATGCAGCCGGTGCAGGACCTGACGGTGGAAGACCGCGTCAGCCGCACGCAATACCAGTTCACGCTGGAGGATGCCGATCGCCAAGGAACTGCAGCATCTGGACGGCCGAAGCTGATGGACAAGCTGAAGACGCTTCCCGAGCTGCGCGATGTGCCACCGACCAGCAGAACCAGGCGGCGCAGGCGCAACCTGGTCATCGACCGCGACACCGCTTCGCGCCTGGGCGTGACCACCAGCGGCCATCGACAACACGCTCTACGACGCCTTCGGCCAGCGGCTGGTCTCGATCATGTTCACGCAGTTGAACCAGTACCACGTGGTGCTGGAGGTCGATCCGACATTCCGCGATCGATCCGGATTCGCTGCAAGAACATCTACGTTCCCGGCACCACCGGCCAGGTGCCGCTGAGCGCCATCGCGCACTTTGAAACCAGCTTCGGGCCCTTGACGCTCAACCACCAGGGACAGTTCCCGGCGGTGACCATCTCCTTCAACCTGGGCGCCGACGTACTCGCTGGGCGATGCGGTGAAGGCGATCAACAGGCCGCGGCCGAGATCGGACATGCCGCCCAGTATTCAGGTGCGTTCCAGGGCACGGCGCGAGCTTTCAGGCCTCGCTGGCCAACGAAGGCTGGCTGATTCTGGCAGCGATCGTCACCGTCTACATCGTGCTCGGCGTGCTGTATGAGAGCTACATCCATCCGATCACGATTCTGTCCACGCTGCCCTCGGCCGGCGTGGGCGCGATTCTGGCGCTGCACGCTCTTCCACATGGACCTGGGCGTGATGGCGCTGATCGGCATCATCCTGCTGATCGGCATCGTGAAGAAGAACGCCATCATGATGATCGACTTCGCGCTGGAAGCCGAGCGCAAGGAAGGCAAGGCGCCGATGGACGCGATTTACGAAGCCTGCCTGCTGCGCTTCCGGCCCATCATGATGACCACGTTGGCCGCGTTGTTCGGCGCGGTGCCGCTGGCGCTCGGATCGGGCACCGGCTCGGAGCTGCGGCGTCCGCTGGGCGTCACCATCATCGGCGGATTGCTGTTCAGCCAGGTGCTGACGCTGTACACCACGCCGGTGGTGTATCTGTGGTTCGACCGGCTGGGCGAAGCGCTGAAGCTGCGGCACCATGCGCGCGATCGACTAAACCAGGCGGAGGCGCACGGGAGACTGAGCATGAATCAATCTCCGAGTCCGGCCATCCGAACGGCCCGTCGCAACCACGCTGCTGACCATCGCCCTGCTGCTGGCGGGCGCGCTGGCCTACATGCAGCTTCCGGTGTCGCCGCTGCCGCAGATCGATTTTCCCGTGATCTCGGTGGGCGCATCGCTGCCCGGCGCCAGTCCGGAGACGATGGCTTCGTCGGTGGCCACGCCGCTGGAGCGGCAGTTCGGACGCATCGCCGGCATCAACCAGATGACCTCGTCCAGCCAGCTGGGCTCGACCGGCATCACCATGCAGTTCGATCTGAACCGCAACATCGATGCCGCCGCGCGCGACGTGCAGGCCGCCATCAACGCGGCGCGCGGATACCTGCCGGCCGACCTGCCCAGCAATCCCGACCTACCGCAAGATCAATCCCGCCGATGCGCCGGTGATCATCCTGGTGATGACCTCCGACGCGATGACGCAGGACCAGATGTACGACGCGGCCGACTCGATCATGGGGCAGAAGCTGTCGCAGATCGAGGGCGTGGGCCAGGTGTTCGTGTGGGGATCGTCGCAGCCCGCGGTGCGCATCGAGGCCAATCCCAACGCTGCTGAACAACATGAACCTGGGCCTGGAAGCGGTGCGCACGGCGGTCGCCGCTCAGAACGTCAACCAGGCGAAGGGCTCGCTGCAGGACGGCGACAAGAGCCTGGATGATCCGCGCCAACGACCAGCTCATGAAGGCCAAGGATTACCGGCCGCTGATCATCGCCTATCGCAACGGCGCCCGGTGCGGCTGAGCGACGTCGCCGACGGTGCAGGATTCGTATTCCAACATCTACAACGCGGGCAGCTTCAACGGCAAGCCCAGCGTGCTGATCGTCATCTTCCGCCAGCCGGGCGCGAACATCATCGCCACCGCCGACCGCGTGATCGCTGCGCTGCCGTTCCTGAAGGCTTCGCTGCCGCCGCGCATTCATCTCGAAATCGGACTGGACCGCACCATCACGACGTCCGCGCTTCCGTCACCGACGTGGAGCGCACGCTGATCATCTCGGTCATTCTGGTGGTGCTGGTGGTGTTCGTCTTCCTGCGCGAAGTGCGCGCCACCATGATTCCCAGCGTCGCCGTGCCGCTGGCCATCGTCGGCACCTTCGGCGTGATGTACCTGTTCGGCTACTCGCTGGACAACCTGTCGCTGATGGCGCTGACCATCTCCACCGGATTCGTGGTGGACGACGCCATCGTGGTGCTGGAAAACATCATGCGCCACGTGGAAGCGGGCATGACGCCGTATCGAGGCGGCGCTGCTGGGCGCGCGCGAGATCGGCTTCACCGTGGTCTCCATGAGCACCTCGCTGATCGCGGTGTTCATCCCCATCCTGCTGATGGGCGGAATCGTCGGCCGGCTGTTCCACGAATTCGCGGTGACGCTGAGCGCGGCCATCGCGGTCTCGCTGGTGGTTTCGCTGACCACCACGCCGATGCTGTGCGCGCGTTTCCTGAAGGCGCACGATCCCGGCAGCCACGGCGCGCTCTACCGCATGAGCGAGCGCGGCTTCGTACCTGCTGAACCGCGGCTACAAGGCTGTCGCTGGGCTGGGTGCTGCGCCACCAGCGGCTGATGCTGGCGATCACCGATCCTGACGGTCTTCGTCAACGTTTATCTGTACTATCGTGGTGCCCAAGGGCTTTTTCCCGCAGCAGGACACGGGCCGGCTGTCATGGCATGGTGATGGGCGACCAGGACGTCTCCTTCGACGCCATGAAGGCCAAGACGCAAGAAGTTCATCGCCATCGTGCAAGCAGGACCCGGCGGTGGAGAATGTGCTGGCCTTCGTGGGCGGCGATGGCGCGCAAAACCAGGCGCGCATGTACGTAGTGCTGAAGCCGCTGAACGAGCGCAAAGATCAGCGCCGACCAGGTGATCGCTCGCCTGCGTCCCAAGCTGGCGCACGTTCCCGGCGCCAGCATCTACTTCAGTCGGTGCAGGACCTGCAGATCGGCGGGCGCGCATCGAACGCGCAGTACCAGTACACGCTCTCGGGCGAGAACCTGGACGAGCTGTATGAGTGGGCGCCGAAGCTGCTCGCAGCAGCTGCGCGAGCATCCCGCAGCTGAAGGACGTCAACAGCGATCAGCAGGTCAGCGGTCTGGAAGCAGAACGTCGTCATCGATCGCGACACCGCGGCGCGCCTGGGCATCACGCCGTCGCAGATCGATGACGTGCTGTACGACGCCTTCGGCCAGGCGAGATCTCGACCATCTACCAGACGCTGAACCAGTACCACGTGGTGCTGGAGGTCGATCCCAAGTATCAGATGACTCCCGACGCGCTGAAGAGCGTGTACGTCATCACCAGCAGCGGGGCGCAGGTGCCGCTTGTCGGCCTTCGCGCACTTCGGACCCGCGAACTACTGCGCTGACGGTGAATCACCAGGGACAATTCCCTGCGGTGACCATCTCGTTCAATCTCGCGCCCGGCGGCGACTCGGTGACGGCGACGCGCGCCATCGAGCAGGCCGAGACTGGACATGCGGCATGCCGGCCACCATCCACGGCAGCTTCCAGGGAACGGCGGCGGCCTTCCAGGACTCGCTCTCCTCCGAGCCGCATCCTGATTCTGGCCGCGCTGGTCGCCGTCTACATCGTGCTGGGCATGCTGTACGAGAGCTACATTCATCCCATCACGATTCTCTCGACGCTGCCTTCGGCCGGCACGGGCGCGATGCTGGCGCTGCTGCTCTTCCACATGCAGCTGGACGTCATCGGGCTGATCGGCATCATCCTGCTGATCGGCATCGTGAAGAAGAACGCCATCATGATGATCGACTTCGCGCTGGAAGTGGAGCGCCACGGGCAAGACCGCCGAGGAGGCCATCTATGAAGCCGCGCTGGTCCGCTTCCGGCCCATCATGATGACCACCGCTGCTGCCATGCTGGGCGCCCTGCCGCTGGCGCTGGGGCGCGGCGTGGGCTCGGAAATCCGCCGGCCGCTGGGCATCGCCATCGTCGGCGGCCTGATCGTCAGCCAGGCGCTCACGCTCTACACCACTCCCGTGGTCTACCTCTACATGGACCGCTTCAAGGATTGGGTGCTGGCGCACCTGCCGTGGCGCAAGAAGGTGGCCAAGGAAGAAGAAGTGCCGGTGTTTGCGGACTGAGCAGAAGCCACCATGTTTCGCGGATAGTTTCAATCTGGAATTAATTCGCAATTAATCTATTAGACAATTTTTTCGATTGCACTACTCTGGATTTCGGGTGTAGTTTGCGGATGTTATGCTCCGCGCCACGGCTTTCGCCGTCATAGCTGTCGTCCTTATCTCGCTAGTCCTTGCATCGCAAGCTGCCGAAAAGAAGGCGGCAGACCCGATGACCTCACTACGCCGGGAACAAGCCTTGCAGATGCTGAAAGACGTGCACGATAAGGTCGCGAAGGAATATTACGATGCCACCTTTCATGGGATGGATTTTGAAGGCCGCTATAAAGAAGCCATCCAGAGGATCCAGAAGGCCGAGAGCTTCAGCGATGCGATGGGCGTGATTGCGTGGTTTCTCGACGGGCTGAACGATTCCCACACCATATTCCTTCCGCCGCCCCGGCCATTCCTGGTGGAAGATGGCTGGGACGCGTCTTTCATCGGCGATAACTGCTATCTGACTGCCATCAAGAGCGGCTCAGATGCTGCTGGCAAGGGCCTGAAACCGGGCGATCAGGTGTTGGCTATCGAGGGCTTCCGTCCTACACGTGAGACGTGGAGAAAGCTGAACTATGCGTTCCACGGACTGTCTCCGCGCTCGGGAATGACGCTGGTCATAGGCAGCCCGGGCGCTCTGCCTCGTCAGGTGGTCGTGATGTCGCAGGTTCGCAACCTGCCCAAGAACTACGACTTCACCAACGGTTTCAGCATTTGGGACCTGATACGGCAGTACGAAACTGAGGAGGACCGATTTCGCGTACGGTCGGCAGAACAGGGAGACGTCCTAATCTGGAAGTTGCCGCGTTTCCTGGTGAGTGACGACCAGATCGACAGTTTTCTACACAAGGCCAACGAACATAAAGCAGTAGTTATCGACCTGCGCGGCAATCCGGGAGGAGCGGAGGACAACCTTTCGCGCCTGCTGGGTGGGTTCTTCGACCATCAGGTCAAAGTGGGCGACCGCACCGAGAGAAAAGAGGCCAAGCCTTTCCTGGTGAAGTCGCGCGGATCGCACGCCTATACGGGCAAGCTGATTGTGCTGGTGGACAGCGGCTCGGCATCGGCCGCCGAATTGTTTGCGCGCGTGGTGCAATTAGAGAAGCGTGGCACCGTGATTGGCGATCGCTCCGCAGGCGCAGTGATGGAGGCACGTCAGTTCCACTTCGACCAGGGTGCAATGCTGGGCACCGACCTGCCCTATGGGGTCGAAATCACCGTGGCCGACCTGAAGATGACCGACGGCAAGAGCCTGGAGCACAATGGGGTAGTGCCCGACGAGCTTTTGCTGCCCAGCCCTGAGGAGTTGGCGGCAGGGGCCGATCCGCAACTGGCGCGCGCGTTGCAGCTTGTCGGAGTTAATGTTTCCTCCGTGGCGGCAGGGCAACTTTTTCCGGTACGGTGGTAAGCAGAATCAGCTAATCTGTGCGGCCACTGGCTGGGCGTTGCGGCGGGGGCGGCGGTTGGCCTGCAAGATCTTCTTGCGCAGGCGCAGCGATTGCGGCGTGACCTCCACCAGCTCGTCGTCGGCGATGAACTCGATCGCCTGCTCCAGGTTCAGGTTCTTGAACGGCACCAGGCGGATGGCCTCGTCGGCGGTCGAGGCGCGCATGTTGGTCAGCTTCTTCTCGCGCACCACGTTCACGTCGAGATCGTTGTCGCGCGAGTTCTCGCCGATGATCATGCCCTCGTACACCTCGACGCCGGGGCCGACGAACAGCTCGCCGCGCTCCTGCAGTCCCCAGAGCGCGTAGGCGGTGGTGCAGCCCGGCGCGGTCGGCGACCAGCGCGCCGGTCGGCGCGATGCGGAATCTCGCCCTGCCACTCGGTGTAGCCGTCGAACAGCGAGTTCATCACGATGGTGCCGCGCGTGTCGGTCAGCAGCTCGCTGCGCAGGCCGATGAGGCCGCGGCTGGGGACGACGAACTCCATGCGCACGCGGCCGTAGCCGTGGTTGTGCATCTTCTGCATCTGCGCCTTGCGCGCGCCGAGCTTCTCGATGACCACGCCGACGAACGCTTCCGGAACGTCGATGGTCAGCCGCTCCACCGGCTCCATCAGCTTGCCGTCGACGGTGCTTGGTGACGATCTCGGGCTTGCCCACCGCCAGCTCGAAGCCTTCGCGGCGCATCATCTCGATGAGGATGGCGAGCTGCAGCTCGCCGCGGCCCATCACTTTGAACGAGTCGGTGCTGTCGGTCTCTTCCACGCGCAGCGAGACGTTGGTCAGCAGCTCTTTCTCCAGGCGCTCGCGCAGGTTGCGCGAGGTGACGTACTGGCCTTCGCGTCCGGCGAAGGGCGAGGTGTTCACCATGAACTGCATGGCGATGGTCGGCTCGTCGATGGTGATGACCGGCAGCGGCGCGGGGTTCTCGACGTTGGTGATGGTCTCGCCGATGGTGATGCCGGTCACGCCCGCGACGGCGACGATGTCGCCCAGTTCGGTCTACCGTCGATGTCGGTGCGCTTCAGGCCGTCGAAAGCGAGAACAGCTTGGTGATCTTGATCTTCTCCAGCGAGCCGTCGCAGCTTGGCGATGGCGACGTCTTCGCCGGTGCGCAGCGTGCCGTTGAAGACGCGCGCAATGGCCAGCCGGCCGAGGTAGTCGCTGTAGTCGAGATTGGCCACCAGCACCTGCAGCGGCGCCGTCGGCATCGCCCTGCCGGCTGCGGGAATCGTGTTCACGATGGCTTCGAACAGCGGCTGAAGATTCGGCGCCGGGCATCTGCGCGATCGGTCGTCGCCGTGCCCAGCTTGCGCGTTGGTGTAGAGCACGGGAAACTCGAGCTGGTCTTCGGCCGCGTCGAGATCGATGAACAGGTCGTAGACCTCGTTCAGCACTTCCTGCGCGCGCGCGTCGGGGCGGTCGATCTTGTTGATGACCACGATCGGCGGCAGCTTGGCTTCCAGCGCCTTGCTCAGCACGTAGCGCGTCTGCGGCAGCGGGCCTTCGCTGGCATCCACCAGCAGCATCACGCCGTCCACCATCTTCAGCGCGCGCTCCACCTCGCCGCCGAAGTCGCTGTGGCCGGGCGTGTCCACGATGTTGATCTTGATGTCGTGATAGAAGATGGCGGTGTTCTTGGCCAGGATGGTGATGCCGCGCTCGCGCTCCAGCTCGTTGGAGTCCATGACGCGCTCCACGTGCGCCTCGTTGGCGCGGAAGATGCCGCTCTGGCGCAGCATGGCGTCCACCAGCGTGGTCTTGCCGTGGTCGACGTGCGCGATGATGGCGATGTTGCGAATGCTGGTGGTCAAGACTTCCTTTCAGATTGCAAACCGGCGGGAATAGCTCCCTCTTTCCAGTTTACATTGCGCACGACGCCTGAATGGGCTGCGATAATAGAAGTAATGCTGAACCAGATTTCCCGCGCCCCGTTCGAACCCAAAACCGAAGACGCTGTCGACCTGCTGACCGGCTGTCACGACCGCATCCGGCACTTCACCGGAGTGGCCGTGAAGCTGGCGCACGCGCAGGGCGCCGCGCCGGATGAGATCGTGCAGGCTGCGGCCGGCGTGCATCGTTACTACAGCGTCTCGCTGCCGTTGCACGAAGCCGACGAGGAAGAGACGCTGCGGCCACGCATGGAAGCGATGCCCGATGACAAGGTGCGCCCCGCATTGCTCGCCATGAGCGACCAGCACATGGCCATCGACGAGCTGCTGGAGCGGCTTCTGCCGTTGCTGGTGATGGTGCGAAACAATCCCGACGCGATAGCTGCCGCCGGTGCCGAGATGTGCGCGATCACGAAAGCGCTGGATGAGATGTTTCGCGCGCACCTCCAGATGGAAGAAGAAGTCATCTTTCCGGCGATCCGCGGCGGGCTCGGCGAGACCACCCAAGCCGAAATGCTGCGCGAGATGCAGGCTCGCAGAACTCGGAAGTAAATATCCCATTCATCGCCAGAATGCCGGACAGCAGCGGACGAGCCTGCCTTGCTACAATGCGAGCATCTTTTTTTCGCAAATTCCCCCTGATGTAAAATCTGCCGGTCGCTTAGAGCACGTAATGGGTATGGAGCCGATCAAACAGCGCGCCGTTGCCCACGCCGAGGTGGCGGAGGACATGAAGCTGGTGGCGCGCATCCGCGCCGGCGACCAGACGGCCATGTCGGAGCTGTACGATCGCTATGCCAAGGTTGTGTACGCAGTTGCATTGCGCGTGCTTCAAGAGACGAGCGCTGCGGAAGACGTGCTTCAGGATGTTTTCCTCCAGCTGTGGCGCAATCCCGACGCGTTCGATGCTAGCCGTGGAAGCCTCGCGGCGTGGTTGGCGGTGATCTCGCGGCACCGGGCGATCGATCGGTTGCGCAAGCGCCGGCCGGAGGTCGACATCGAAGATTGCGTGATCACCGGCGGCCCGGACTTGCGCGACGAAACCGAGCGCAACCTGGTGGTTGAGAAGGTCAGGTCGGTGCTGGCAGAGATGAGTCCGGACCAGCGTCGCGCGTTGGAGCTGGCGTATTTCCAGGGGCTGACGCACACCGAGATCGCGGAGAAGACGGGCGAGCCGCTGGGGACCATAAAGACGCGGATTCGTACGGGATTGCAGCAATTGCGGACGAAGTTTGCAGGTTAAGCTGTGCTTGCTATTGATTTGTTATCCCTCGGCTCCGGCGACCAACGGAAGGTCGCCTGCGCTCGGAATGACAATGCATAGTGGTGACGCTTAATGGTAGTGACGCTGAAACGATAATCTCGTGAACACACACGAACAATTCGCGGACGACCTCGCGCTCTACGCGCTGGAGGAGCTGAGCGGCGCGGATCGCCAGGCGTTCGAGGAGCACCTGCAAGAGTGCGCCGCGTGCCGCCGCGAGCTACAAGCCATGCGAGCGGACCTCGGTCTGCTCGGGTTGAGCAGCAGCGGGCCACAGCCGCCAGCGCGCAGCAAGCAGCGCCTGATGCGCGCCATCGCCGACGAGCCACGCGGCGTCTCGGTGCCGGAACCCGTACGTGCGCCTGTTTCGAGGAGTTGGTGGTCATCGCTCGTTCCGGCATTGGCGGCGCTGGGATTGCTGATCGTCGCCGTCGTGATGTGGCGCGGCAATGTGAGTCTGCGCGACCAACTGGCTGAGCTGCGGAACCGCAATCAGGATGCAGCGACGCAGCTTGATCGCGTGAACGAAGAACTCAGGTTGTTGACGGCTCCCGACGCGGTGCACGTCGCGCTGACATCGCAAAAAGCTGCCAAGGAGCCCACGGGCACGGCCATCTTCAGCCCCGAGCGGAAGCGCATGATGTTGATGGCGAGCAATCTGCCGGTCGCGCCGCCGGGCAAGGCCTATGAGCTGTGGGTGATTCCCGTCAACGGCGCGCCCATTGCCGCGGGAGTGTTCAAGCCCGATGAGCACGGTAATGCCATCATCATGGACCACACCATGCCGGAGGGGGTGGTAGCCAAGGCGTTCGCGATCACGGTTGAGGACGAAGCCGGGTCCGACAAGCCGACATCGGCGCCGGTGTTGGTGGGGGCAGTTGGATAGCAGAATCGGGTAGAGCAGGCCTTCAGAGACTGTGTCGCAACCGGTATCACCGCTGCCGCGGCTCGGTGGACCTCCCACTTTGACCCGGGGCTTACGCGCCGGGCTCACCCCATACCGCCGCTGCGCGGCTGTTTCAGCTCGGTTACGACTCTCTTGCTCCACCACCCAAGATCTTTTCAGTTGCGACACGGTCTGTTCAGCCTGCGTCCAAGAGCTTCGATAGAGACGGTTCGGGATCTGAGGTCGAAGGACCTCAGTTCCAGACTCTTTGTCGCCGCTGGACGCGGGCCTGAAGGCCCGCTCGACCTCAATCGGCTGCCACCGCCGCGATCGCATCCGCCGGCTTGATGTCCTTCTCCCCGCTTTGCTGAATTAGTTTGGCCACTAACCCTGTCCAGCCGGTCTGATGATTGGCGCCCAGCCCCGCCCCGGTGTCGCCGTGGAAGAATTCGTAAAACAGCACCAGGTCGCGCCAGTGGGGATCGGCCTGGAATTGCGGCTCGCTCGCCAGTGCGGGCCGGACGCCCGATGCGTCGCGCAGGAAGAGGCTGCTGAGCCGGCGCGAGAGCTCGCCCGCAACGTCCCACAATGTCAGATAGACACCGGAGCCGGTGGGGAACTCGACCTTGAAGTCATCGCCCAGGTAGTAGTGGAAGCGCTGCAAGGACTCGATAATCAGGAAGTTCACGGGAAACCAGATAGGGCCGCGCCAGTTGGAATTTCCCCCGAACAGGTTCGAGGTCGACTCTCCCGGCTCGTAGTCCACGCTGTGCTGGTGGCCGTCGACTTCCACGACATAGGGCTCCTTGTCGTGGACCTTGGACAGCGAGCGGATGCCATAGGGCGACAGAAACTCATTCTCGTCGAGCATGAAGCGCAGAATGGAGCGCAGCTCTTCCTCGTCCACGATCGCCATGAGCCTGCGATCCTCGTCGCCGGGCGTCTTCATGCACGCGGCCTGGTTGATCAGGTCGGGACGGTTTTCGATGAACCAATCCATGCGCCGCTTGAACGACGGCATACGATGAAGCACCTCGGAGTCCAGTGTCTCGACGGCGAACAGCGGGATCAGTCCCACCATGGAGCGCACCTTCATGGGGAAGCGGCTGCCATCGGGAAGCTTGAGAACGTCATAAAAGAAGCCATCCTCCTCGTCCCACATGCTGTGGCCCTCATGCCCGCGATTGCTCATCGCGCTCGCGATATAGAGGAAGTGTTCCCAGAACTTGCTGGCGACGTCTTCGTATGCGGGATCTTCCTTCGCCAGCTCGAACGCGATGGCCAGCAGGTTGAGGGTGTACATGGCCATCCAACTGGTGCCGTCGGACTGCTCCAGCACGCCGCCGGTCGGCAAGGGCGCGCTGCGGTCGAAGACGCCGATGTTGTCCAGTCCGAGAAAGCCGCCCTGGAAGACGTTCATGCCTTCGGCGTCCTTGCGGTTCACCCACCAGGTGAAGTTGAGCAGCATCTTGTGGAAGACGCGGACCAGGAATGCGCGATCGCCGCGGCCGCGCAGCTTCTTGTCGATCTTGTAGACGCGCCATGTCGCCCAGGCGTGTACCGGCGGATTCACGTCGCCCAGTGACCACTCGTACGCCGGAAGCTGACCGTTGGGATGCATGTACCACTCGCGCGTCAGCAGCACGAGCTGCTCTTTGGCGAAGTCGGAATCGACCATCGCAAGCGGTACGCAGTGGAAGGCGAGGTCCCAGGCGGCGTACCAGGGATACTCCCACTTGTCCGGCATGGAAACTACGTCGGCGTTGAAAAGGTGCGGCCAGTCATGGTTGCGGCCGCTGTAACGCTGATGCGGCGGCGCCGGCTGCGCGGGATCGCCGTGCAGCCATTCGCGCTGCACATAGTGATAGAACTGCTTCGACCACAGCAGGCCGGCGATGCTCTGCCGCATCACGTTCTGCGCGTCTTCGCTCAGGTCCTGCGGAATGACGGTCGTGTAGAATTCGTCGGCTTCCGCCTTACGCGCGGCGAGCATCGCGTTGAAATCCGCGCCGAGCGGGTCGCCGACCTCGGGCCAGCTCTGGTCGGTTAGTCGCAGCTTCAGTTGAACACTTTCACCGGGCGCCAGCGTCAGGAGGTAGTGAGGGGCCGCCTTGGTTCCGAACTCCTCCGGGTTCACGGCCTCTTTGCGGCCATGCACGACGTAATCGTTGATTCCGTCCTTCGAGTACTTCGGCCCCGGCGAGCCATAGAGCCGTTGCGTGTTGGTGTCGTTGTCGGTGAAGAGAAGCTCGGGACGCCCCTGGCAATACAGGTAGCGCGGCCCGAGCTGCGAGTGGTCGATGATGAGCTCGGTGTGTGGCCGGGGCTCCGGCCCTTTGAAAACACGGGGCCGGGCGACGCTGTTTCTCCACGACCAGATGTTGCGAAACCAGAGAGTGGGCAGCACGTGCAGTCGCGCCGGCTCGGGCCCGCGGTTGCTGGCGGTGATGAGGATGAGCACGTCTTCGGAAGTGGCCTTCGCGTACTCGACCATCAAGTCGAAGTAACGTGCTTCGTCGAAGACGCCGGTGTCTACAAGCTCGAACTCACGCTCGAGCTTGCCGCGGCGGCGGTTCTCCTCCACCAGGCGCGCGTAGGGAAACTCGGCCTGCGGATACTTGTACAGATACTTCATGTAGGAGTGCGTGGGCGTGCTGTCGAGGTAGAAGTAATGCTCTTTGACATCCTCGGCGTGGTTGCCTTGTGGGCCGGCCAGCCCGAAGAGGCGCTCCTTCAAACAGGGGTCTTTCTCGTTCCACAGCGCAAGCGCGAAACAGATGTACTGATGGCGGTCGCAGATTCCGGCGAGGCCGTCCTCATTCCAGCGATAGGCCTTGGAACGGGCATGGTCGTGGGGCAGGAAATTCCAGGCATCGCCGTTGTCGCTGTAGTCCTCGCGCACGGTGCCCCAGGCGCGCTCGCTCACATAGGGCCCCCAGCGCTTCCAATGCGCTTTGTAGGTGCGAGCTTCTCCCAGCCGCCGTTCTTCCGCTGTGGAACCTGTCTCTGCCATAGTTTCTATCTCCCGAAGATTCGGCTTTTCCTTGCCGCGTACGAAGTGTCCGGATACAGGTGGAAGGGCATGGCCTTAAAGGCCGCCAAGAAACTCCCTGTGGCAGGCTTTGTAACAGGGCACGGCTTCAGTCGTGCCGAATGGCGCGATTTTTGATTTATCATTCCGAGGAGGCCTTCAGGCCGACGAGGAATCTGCGGTTTGTCCGAACCGCCATCCCGTCCGCGCGAACCGCAGATCCCTCGCCTCCGCCCTCCGGGCTCCGCTCGGGATGACAAAAAAGAAAAGGGACGATATCGGCACGAGTAAACTCGTGCCCTGTTACAAAGCTCGTCGAATCTCGCTCTGCCATCCTGAAGAGCGAACGGCTGAACCCCGAACCTCAGTGAATTTACCACCGTTTGGGCGCGGTCGCCATCCTGATTTGCAGCATTTGCCGCCTTGCAGGTGCGCAACTCAGGCCGATTTCGTTACACTTCCCTGTAGCTCTCGTCTATTCGTTGCCGTCGGCTACCATCGAGGTACATTCATAAGCATGAGATTTGCTCGACCTTTTATCCTGGGCATTGTCCTGGCCAGCGCCTTTTACTGGTTCACGACCCATCACCATGGCGCGAACCCGATCGCTGACGTGGTTTCCCGCCCTACGCACGTGGAGCTGAGCGAGGCTGCCGGGCCGGAGAAGCTCGACCCCGAAGAGCAGAACAACATCGACGTCTATCACCGGGTAATCCCGTCGGTGGTAAACATCACCTCGAAAACGGTGGCCTACGACTTTTTCTGGGGGCCGGTGCCGGAAGAGGGCCAGGGCTCGGGGTTCATCATCGACAAGGAAGGGCACATCCTCACCAACTACCACGTTGTGGGGGAGTCGGCGCAGCTTGAAGTGACCCTGCATAACAAGAAGACTTACCGCGCGACGGTCATCGGTCGCGACCGGGGGCACGATCTTGCGGTCATCCAGATCAAGGCGCCGGAGGTGACACCGGCCGTTCTCGGCGAATCGAAGAACCTTCAGGTCGGCCAGAAGGTCTTCGCCATCGGCAATCCCTTCGGGCTGGCAGGCACGATGACGCGCGGCATCATCAGCTCGCTGCGGCCGATCCGCAGCCCGGAAGGCGCATACATCGATGAAGCCATCCAGACCGACGCGGCCATCAATCCCGGCAACTCCGGCGGGCCGCTGCTGAACTCGCATGGCGAAGTCATCGGCATCAACAGCATGATCGCCACCGGCGGCTCGAATCAGAGCGCGGGCATCGGATTCGCCATTCCCATCAATACCGCCAAGGCCGTGCTGAGCGACCTGATCACGCTGGGCTCGGTGCGGCGGCCGTCGCTGGGCATTGTGTCGCTGCCCATCGGGCCGGAGCTGGCGCAGGAGATCGGTCTGCCCGCTGATAACGGAGTTCTGATCATTCGCGTCGTGCCGGGCGGCGCAGCTGAGCATGCCGGCCTGAAGGGTGGGACGCGAGCGCGCGTATCTCGGCGCAACGCCGATCATGATTGGCGGCGATCTGATCGTGGCCATCAACGGCGACCCCATCGGCGATCAGCAGGATCTGTGCGAATTCGATGAACAAGCATCGCGCCGGCGACACCGTCACGCGTTACCATCTATCGCGGCCGGCAAAAGATGACCGTGCGGGTGCAGCTGGGCGAGCAGCGCGAAAGGGCGTGACGAAGTGCGAGCGCGTTAGTCGGTTGGTTGCGATAACGCCGTTCTCAACAGCCACGCTTGAAAACCCACAAGCACAAGAATCCAGGGACGAGTGGTTTACCGCCGAAGAGTGTCAGCTAAGGTTGTCGGATTGGTGTTGATACGGCGATTTGAAGCCAGCAATCACGGCAAACCCTCGGCCAGCTCTCAGCCCGCAGGCTCGAGCTTCGCCGACACGCGGCAATAGGTCCTACCGTAGAGATTTCCTGCAGCATCTGTTTATCGACCGACACACGGGCCGAGAGCGGCTTGGTACGCTCTAAGAAATATTTGTTTTTGATGCGCCCAGTTCAGGCCGCCCTGGATTCGATTTCTCCCAACTGCGCCGAGTCGACGCCTCAATAACGGCGAGTCCAACAACTCTGCGATCTGATCACCAAAGTCGATAGTGTCGTTTGATCTCGCGTATACCGCCGCATCGCCCGCCGATCGACGCCCCTCGGTGAGATCGAAGATCACCACTGGAAGTGAGAAGGCCATATACTCAAAAATCTTGATCATGGTGAGCTTGTCGTTCAAGTCGTTGCTGGGGTCAGGCGCTACTCCTATGTCCGCCGTGGCAAGGTAAGCGAGCAGATCTTCGCCGTAAAGTGCGCCGGTAAATTTCACCCAGGTGTCGAGATCTCGTTCGGTAGCGCGAGCCCTTAGCCGTGGCAGCTCTGTTCCTGAGCCGATCAGCACAAAGAGGGTGTCGCGGCGGCTCTTTTTCTTGACAAGATATTCGATGGATTCCAACAACAGACCGACGCCGTCCTGCGGCCCCATCATACCCACATAGAGAACGAGGTGCTTTCGTCCTTCCCTAAGTTCCGGTTTTGGTCCTTGCGATGGAAAGTCACGCAAGTCGGGGCAGCCTCGGACTACGAAAACGCGATCCGGCGAGACGCGACCACGACCTAGGGCTATCTCCCTAAGGGAATCACTTGTCGAGATCGTCACGTCCGCCGTGCGGAACGTCAAACGCTCGGCTAGTCGCAACAGCCGATAAAGAAAACCCTTCCGAAGGAATTTTGCCACGTAAAGCTCCGGAGCCGGGTCATGATGATCAAAGATGAACCGCACACCCAGTAGCTTGAAGAAAAACCCGATCAAGAAGATAGTGTCCGGTGGATTACAGGCCTGCAGAATGCGGAAACGGGTGCGCCGGTAAATTCTAAGCGCCAGTACAAACTCTGCCGTCAGCGCCCAGCCATATTCAATGAAATATGCAACTGTACCCGAGGCTCCCCAGATGCGGTGCCGATAAATCTCGATACCATCTAGCGTCTCCCGCGATTGTTCAAATCCCCGTCCTTTAGGGCAGATTACCGAAACCCTGTATCCGGCCTCACTCAGGGTGCGCGCTTCCTGCCACACACGCCGGTCCGCAGGCACCGGAAGATTCTCAACGATCATGCAGACGGCAACGAGGCTTTTGTATATTTCCGTAGCTGGGGCGTCCATTTTGGGTTCCCCTCCATTTATGGACCAAAGGATCACGGCGTCTCTTGGCGCCCGGTATGCTTTTCAGATTTACACATTGCGGCTGTGCTTGTTCTGGCATTTGCCGGACCTGTGAGTGCACCGTGCTGCCGTGCGAAAATGAATCCGGCGGTGAGGCAAAAAGAGAGGAGGTGGATCAGAAACGAGGGGGAGAACGTTCGTCGTTGGGCACTCGCTCGCGCTCTAGAGTGCGGGCTGCACTGGAGCTAAGAACCAACCTTGCAGCACAACAAGCCCTGTCGAAACCCTGAAATACCAAGAAGGCAGCCAGGAGGACTATAGAGAGGCCGGATTGCAGTTGATGAAGTTGAGCAGAGACTTGTAAAACCCGCTTCGCAGGTTCTACAACGTCCGCGATTGCGGGATGCAGATCATCGCTCGCCGAAATCACGGGAAAGATAACGAATAGCACAGTGACAAGCGCAATCAGGGCCTTCGGGTGCATCGCCATAGTGCGCCCGAGAGACGCCCGCTGCCGTAGCAAGAATGCGGACAACGTGCCAAGAGCTAGAGCAGCCCAAAGCAAATTTAGTAGCAGTTCCACTACAAATTAATCCTTCACCAAGGCGTCAAGAACTGAAAACCACTTCGCGCGACCCGGCGATCATATTCCATCAAGATCAAGCTTCTTGCCGATTGCAGAAGAGTATATGTCAAAAACTTCGCTGTCTAGCCAAACCTTGGTCATCACCGTCGCCAGGCCGAAATCCAGGATCTTGCGCCACATCTTCAGGAAGGAACTCGAGCGCAACGAATCGACCAAGGTCGGTGTCGTCGGCCTTGTAGACCACTGCCATCCCTCCGCCGCCCGGCTTGGCAACGATGCGGTAATGCGAAACTGTCGAGCCGATCACGGCGCGAAGGTTGCGTCGGCAATGTAGGTAAGTCAATGAAGGAGTTGGGGTTCGGGATGTCGCGGGGTCACAGTTGGCGTAACATCCCCATTACACTCATTGCCCCCCGGTCTTTTCAGCAGCCCTAACCACCCACGCTCATACGCGACGGGATAGTTGGCGCAACCTTCCCCATAGCACTCGTTGCGGCTTCCTGTGCCAGTTGGTCCAGTCCCAACTGGCCAGACGTTCTGGGCCGTTGCCCACCTGTTGTGCAGTCCGCTATGATTACACGGTTATGTACGACGACTTCCTGGCTGCCGACCGCTGGACGGGCAAGGCCATGCACTGCCGTTATCAGGCTCTGATCGTGGCCATCGCCACGCGTCACGCCGATGCCGTCGACATCAAGTTTCTTGTGGATGACCGGCCGGTGTGGATCGCGCTTCCCCATGTCGCCTGGGTGGAATACAACCGGCAGACGGGAAAGATCATCACCGATCCTATGGCAGTGCAGATTGCCGGCCACTACTTGAAATGGGCCATCGAATCGGGCGAAGACAACGGCCGCGAGATGTACACCTTGACTGTCCAGGAAACACTCGATCAGTTGCAGGCCGTAATGGACGAAGCGCTCCAACCTGTCGCCCGCTGACGTCTTTGCGGGACAGTTGCACTTACTCCATGCAATCTTCCAGCTCTGCGCTGTGCCATCTTTTTTTAGTGGGACCCAGGCCGTGCGGCCATCGCTGTCGATTTCTAAGGAGCTCTCATCATGTCGACTGTCCTGCAGACGCCCGATGTTTCCCAGCTTCTCGGGCGCGCTGATGTACATCGCAATCTTCATCCGGCGCAACTGGTGGAAGCGGCGCTGCGCCGCGGCGAGGCGGAACTGGGCGCGCGCGGCTCGCTGGTGGCCGAAACCGGCAAGCGCACCGGCCGCTCTCCCAAAGACAAGTTCATGGTCGGACGCGATTCCGCGACCGAGAGCAAAGTCGATTGGGGCGCGGTCAACCTGCCCATCTCCGCGGAGGTTTTCGATGCGCTGTATGAGCGCGTGCTGGATTACCTCGCACGACAAAGAGCTCTTCGTACAGGACCTGTTTTGCGGCGCCGATCCGCAGTACCGCCTGCCCGTCCAGGTGATCAACGAATACGCCTGGCACAACCTGTTCGTCCGCCAGCTTTTCATTCGCCCCACGGCGGAGGAGCTGCGGACCCACAAGCCCGAATTCACCATCGTCAGCGCGCCCGGCTTCCTGGCCGATCCCAAGCGCGACGGCACCAACTCCGAAGTCTTCGTCATGGTGAACTTCACCAAGAAGCTGGTACTCATCGGCGGTACTCAGTATGCCGGCGAGATGAAGAAGTCGATCTTCGGCATCATGAATTTCCTGCTGCCGCCGCGCGAACGTGTTCCCCATGCACTGCTCGGCGAACATGGGCGAGGACGGCGTGACCGCGCTGTTCTTCGGATTGTCGGGCACCGGCAAGACGACGCTCTCTGCCGATCCCACGCGCCGGTCTGATCGGCGACGACGAGCACGGCTGGAGCGCCAGACGGCGTCTTCAACTTCGAGGGCGGATGCTACGCCAAGTGCATTCACTCTCGCCCGAAACCGAGCCGCAGATCTGCAACGCGCTGGGCTTCGGCTCGGTGCTGGAGAACGTGGTGCTCGATCCCGACACGCGCGTTCCCGATTACGACGACGACAGCAAGACGGAGAACACGCGCGCGGCGTATCCGGTGGAGTTCATCGACAACGCGGTGATTCCCGGCTTCGGCGGCCATCCCAAGAATGTGGTCTTCCTGACTGCCGATGCGTTCGGCGTGCTGCCTCCGGTGTCGAAGCTCACGCCGGAACAGGCGATGTATCCACTTCATGTCGGGATACACGGCGAAGGTGGCCGGCACGGAAGCCGGCGTGGACCGAGCCGCAGGCGACGTTCTCCACCTGCTTCGGCGCGCCGTTTATGCCGCTGCCGCCGAAGGTCTACGCCGAGATGCTGGGCCGCCGGCTGCGCGAGCACAACGCGCAGTGCTGGCTGGTCAACACCGGCTGGCAGGGCGGGGGGTACGGTGTCGGCAAGCGCATGAGCCTGCCCTACACGCGCGCCATGGTGGACGCGCTGGTCGAAGGCAAGCTGGCGAATGTCGAGTACGAGATTGAGCCGGCGTTCGGGCTGAGCATTCCCGAAGGCGTGTCCGGGAGTCCCGTCGGAGATTCTGGCGCCGCGCAATTCGTGGAAGGACAAGGCCGCGTACGACAAGACGGCAGCGGACCTGTCGGCGCGCTTCGCCAAGAACTTCGAGAAGTTCGACGCGCCGCCGGAGATCAAAGCCGCTGGGCCTAAGCCGGTTAGTAAGTGAGTTCAACAATGTCGCGCCCTCTTCCCCGTAAGCCGGGAGTAACATGGAAAGAATGATCTATCGCGTCGCGTTACAGGCCTCGGAGGAAGGCTTCGCGGTTTGGTGCCCCGGACTACCTGGATGCTGGTCGCGGGGCGCGACCGAGCAAGAGGCGCTGGAGAACATCCGCGACGCGATTCAGGAGTATTTGGCAGCCGTGGCCGAACTTACACGCGGAAAAGATGTTCGCGAAGTAGAAGTAGCGCTCGGCTAATGGTCAAAGTTCCGGGCATTCCACACTGGCAGGCGGTTCGTGCCCCGGAAAGGGCCGGATTTCATGTTCTGCGTCAGAGCAAGCATATTGTGATGACGGACGGAACACGAATCGTCACATTCCCCGCCACAAACCCGTCAATGCCTTCACCATGGGCGGCATCTTTCGTGATGCGGGACTGACAATTGAACAGTTTCGTAACCTGCTCTGATCATCAAACCGACACCTTGCAACTCCAAATTGAAAAAGTAGTGTACGGCGGAGACGGCCTGGCGCGGCTGCCGGCGGACGAGCACGGTCCGGGCAAGGCCGTCTTCGTGCCTTTTGTCATTCCCGGCGAGAGCGTCGAAGCCGAGATCGTCGAGAGCCGCGGTGGATTCAATCGCGCCCGGCTTGAGCGCGTGCTCGCGCCATCGCCTGGACGTATCGAGCCGGGCTGTCGTTATTTCGGCCAGTGCGGTGGCTGCCATTACCAGCACATCGACTACGCCGCGCAGCTTCGCTATAAGGCCGATATCTTGCGCGAGACGCTGCGCCGTACGGCCAAGCTGGAGCTTCAGCAGGAAATTGCGGTACATGCCTCCGAGCCGTGGACCTATCGCAATCGCACGCGGATGCATGTGCGGCACGAGCCGCAGTTCGCGCTGGGCTACTTCCGCTATGGTTCACATTCGTTACAGCCGGTTGAGAGATGCCCGATCAGTTCGGCATTGATTAACCTCGCCATTGCAGCCTTATGGACACTTAGCCGCCGCGACAAAGCGATCCCTCAGTCAATCCACGGGCTGCAATTCTTCGCCAATCATGACGACAGCAAGCTCCTGCTCGAAGTGTATGTTCACCCAGGAAGCGATCTAAAGAATCTCCAGCCCTTCGCCGCGGCTCTCAGTCGTTTCCGGCCCGAACTTGTCGGCGTTGTAGTATTCCCAGCGGCCCCTGAGGACGACGATCCCCGCCAGCGCGCGCCGCTCACATCCACGCGCGGTGAAGAATCGCACGCCCTGGGGGAGAACACTATTACCTACCATGCAGCCGGCCTGGACTATCGCGTCAGCGCAGGCTCGTTCTTCCAGACCAACCGTTTTCTCATCGACAAGCTGGTCGAACTCGTCGTCGGCCAGCGCACCGGTCGCGCCGCCCTCGAACTTTATGCCGGAGCAGGACTCTTCACGGCGCACCTGGCGCGCAACTTCGATCACGTCATCGCCGTCGAAGCCTCGCCGCATTCGTTCGCCGATCTCCGGCACAACGTTCCCGCAAACGTGAAATGCCTGCGCATGACGACCGAGGCCTTCCTCGCCGAGCGTGCCGCCAAGCTCGCTCCCGACCTCGTCGTACTCGATCCTCCCCGCGCCGGCTTAGGCGAAAGATCCAGCCGTGCGCTGTGCCGCATGTCCGCCTCACGTGTGACCTACGTCTCCTGCGATCCGGCAACCCTCTCGCGCGACCTGCGCGTGCTGCTAGAATCGGGGTACCGGGTCGAGCAGGTGCATCTGGTGGACCTGTTTCCGCAAACGTATCACATGGAAACGGTCCTGCATCTGGTTCACTAGCTCGACGGCCCTCGTTCGGAGCCAGGTTCACGGTCCGCGCAGCGTTGCGCGGATTCGGTGGTGGAGGCTGTGAATGTACGCGATCGCCATTCTTCGTTACCGCAAACCGCTGGAAGAAGTTGTGAAGCACGTTGACTCGCACCGCGCGTATTGTCAGGGGCTGAAGCAGGAAGGCCTGCTCATCGCTTCCGGTCCTCTGGTGCCGCGAAACGGCGGGGCGATGCTGCTGCGGGTTCCGGATAAAGAAGCGCAGGCGACGCTGGACAGCATTCGCGACAACGATCCGTACACGCGGTTCGGACTCGCGCAATATGAACTGTGGCCCTGGGCCCCCGCCTTTGGCGAAGAGGACCTCGACCGCATATAGCACCCCTTCGCGGCAGTTCAGCCCAGCAGCGGTCTCGCTGCTGAGGGTAGGTGGCCGGCGCAGCACGCGAGGCAGGACTCGGGTGGGCGGCTGTGTCCACGACCTTGGTTGAAGCGAATGCTGCGCTTGCAACGCACGCCTTAGCTCCCCAGCCGAATATCAATAAACCCGCACAGGAAAAACCGCGCCCCTATTGTGGCGGACAGGAGCCGTTGTTCTTTACGGCGCTGGCATTCTCGTGCGGAATCGTCGCCGCGACCTTTCTATGGCGCTCGCCTTGGATTTGGCTGGGCGCGTTCTGCCTCGCTGCGAGCGCGGCTGCTGTGTCGCTTCGGCGATCACCGCAACTCGCGGCAATCCTGACTTTCGTCGCCCTCGTCCCGCTCGGCGGCTTCTATCTTCAGGCGCGCGACGCCGCGCAGCCGGCTGTCGGGGCCAACTTGCAGCCCTTCGCCACCGGCCAGGATGAGGTTGAAGTCACCGCGCACGTCATGCGCGAGGGCATAGTTCGCGACAGCCCTTACGGCGGAAATCAGGAGTCCGTCGATGTGGAAAGCGAGCAGCTTCGCCTGGGCGACCGCGTGATGGTTGAGCCGCTTGGCATCCGCCTCACCGTATACAGCAAAAAGGCCGAAGAGGAAGAAGCGCGCACGACGGGAGCGGAGTCGCCGCTGCCCGTCTATCGCTATGGTCAACATCTGTACTTCCCCGCCAAGCTGCGCCTCCCGCACAATTACCGCGATCCGGGTGCGATGGACATTGCGGGCTATCTAACCTCGCAAGGCATTCGCCTGACCGGCTCTGCCCATGGGGCCGAGGTAGAGGTGCTGCCCGGATTCATGGGCAGCCGTCTGGGATATTGGCGCGGCCGCGCACGTCGAAGTGTACTTGACCACATCGCGCGGCTCTGGCCGGGAGAACGCGGCGCGCTGATGCAGGCGGCGCTCATCGGCGGTCGCGGATTTTTCGGCCGCGAGATCAAAACCGATTTCCAGCGCACCGGGACGTATCACATCCTGGTCGTCTCCGGGATTAACGTCGGCATTCTCGCGTTCGCTCTGTTCTGGTTGCTGCGGCGGCTGCCGATGGGCGAGGCGTGGGCGACGGTGCTCACCATCCTGCTGTCCTGGGGATATGCGTTTGTTGCCGACCTCGGCTCGCCCATCGTGCGGGCAACTATTACGCTCAATATTTATCTGCTCACACGCTTGCTCTTTCGCGACCGCGCAGGACTGAACGCGTTGGGCATCGCCGCACTCGGCACGCTGGTTGTGAATCCGCGCACGCTGTTCGAGGCCAGCTTTCAGCTCACGTTTCTGTCGGTGATCGCAGTGGCGGGGATCGCCATGCCGATCCTGCGTCGCACGATCTATCCGATGCAGACTGCGCTCCGCAACGTCGATTCCCCGGAGTATGATTTTTCGCCGCCTACGCGCGCGGCACAGTTCCGGGTTGAGGCGCGTCTTGTGCGCGCCGCATTGCAGGACGTGATTGGCCGCCGTTGCGCGAACTTCGTAGTCGTTCGCGTTACTGGATTCGTTCTGGCCGCAGCGCAACTGCTGTTCGTCTCTACGGTCATTCAAATCGCATTGGCGCTGCCGATGGCCTGGTACTTCCATCGCGCCACCACCATGGCACTGCCCGCCAACGCGCTGGTGATTCCCATCGCTTCCGTACTCTTGCCCAGTGCCGTCCTGGCCGTCGCCCTTTCTTATGTGTCGCACTGGCTGGCGTATGTTCCCGCCGCAATTGCGGGCTATGCACTCGACGCTCTCACCGGAACGATCCGGCTTATCGGCCACATTCGCATTGCTGATGTACGAGTGCCCACGCCCACGCTGGCCGTTTCGGTGGCCGCCGCACTTGCGTTCGGCCTGGCGCTGCTGCTCGCCAGGCGCCGCGTACTCGCGGGTATCGGCATTGCCGCCTTGTTCCTCGCCGCGATCTGGATCGTCATCCATCCACCCGCGCCGAGGTGGCGCCCCGGCAGCACTTGAGATCACCGCCATCGACGTAGGGCAGGGCGACTCCATCCTGCTGGTCACGCCGGAGGGCAAGACGCTCCTGATGGACGCCGGCGGCATGCCGGGAACCGGTCACTCAGATTTTGATGTTGGCGAGGAAGTCGTGTCGCCGTATCTGTGGTCGCGCGGCATCCGCCGGCTTGACGTCGTTGCCATCTCCCACGCGCATAGCGATCACATCGGCGGCATGCGCAGCGTCATCGCAAATTTTCAGCCGCATGAGTTGTGGTACGGCGTCGCGTCCCCCACGGCCGGATTCGCAGCGGTCGAAGCGACCGCCCGCGATCTTCATGTGCGGGAAAAGCAGTTCACCAGCGGCGATTCCTTTCAATTCGGTGGCGTCCACATACGGGTGCTGAATCCCCAGCCCGGATGGCAGGCCCGCGATCCGGCGCAGGACGACGAATCGCTGGTACTGCGCGTGCAATACGGCGCAACCTCAGCTTTGCTGGTGGGAGACGCCCACAAGCGGATCGAAAACTTCCTGGTGAACGAATCTCCGCAAGCCGATCTGTTGAAGATCGGCCACCACGGCAGCGCGACCTCCAGCACGCCGGAGTTCCTGCGCGCCGTCAAGCCCGCGTTACGCGGTCGCTTCGGTGGGCTTCTACAACTCGTTCCGGCATCCCCGGCCGGAGGTGATGAAGCGTTACGCCGACGCGCATGTCACCACCTATCGCACCGACCTGGCCGGAGCGGTTTCGTTCTACCTCGACGGCAAGACCGTCACGGCTACGCCGGTTCCTCGCTGACCGCTTCGTCGGCATCGGTCGTAGGATTTCTGCGGTACGCTTCGATTGTTTCCGCCGCCTCTACCGCCTGATCAGGGCGCACCAGGATGACCACTCCGCCTACGCCCGGCAGGATGTCCTGTGGAGCCTCCCGGTTCTGGATCATGGCCTCGATACCCGCCGACTCCAGCAGACCGCGCACCACCATCGCCTCCGATTCCTCATCGGTATCGAACACCTTCACCAGTTCCTCGTGTCCCTCTTTTTTTGCCTCTGCCATGGATCCTCCGGAAAGCTGAGATGCAAAGGGCAGGTCAATTGCCATTTGCAGTGTGGTTCGTGCGGTTTCGTTTGACGGCTGCATCTGCGCCGTTTCGTTGTATGATGCCGTCCAACCCAAAAACTCTGCGGCCACATGGGCCGTTCGGCATGCGCTGCTGCGCAACGGCGGCAGCACGGTGAACATCAAATTGTAACGGAACCAATCGGATCACGGTTTGGCAACCCGCGGGGCGGCTGGTCTCCTAATCAGGAGAAATTGCATGGGGCTATCGGAACGTAAGGAACTCAGCGCACCACCACAAGCTGCGACCAGCCAGGAGCAGGAAGATGAACGGCGCAAGCTGCGCCGCCTTCAGATCATGATGAACATGGTGATGTCGGTGATCAGCCAGGACGAGGAGCTCACGGTGGAGGAGGCCGCGGAGCTTGCGGCTAATGCCAAACGCGCCGCGCTCGCGATGTTTCCCGACAAGGAGTTCGCCTACGACATTCTCTATCGCCCACGGCTTCAGCGGCTGATTGCCGAACGCTTTCGCGTGCAATAGCTAGAGCGGCGCACTTCGACTCCGCTTAGGTCAGGCTTTCAGCGCCGCACCGCGTGCCAGCCTGAAGGCGGGCTCTAGCCGCTTACTTGCTGATGCTGGCCAGGTAGACGTTCACCACGCCCCAGAACAGCTTGGCCCGCATCTGCACCGGCAAATGACGATCATCGTCGGTGTACCAAATCCAGATTCGCCCTTTATTCTTCAGCAGCGCGCCGGAATCGCCTTCGGGCCCCACCCGCACCGCCTTAAACGTCCCGGCCGGCGTCTTGATCTCCTCCCTGGCTTCCACGTGCGCCCTCGCGGTAACGGTTTTGCCGCCGTCGTTCACGGGAAAGGTGTAGGTGTCGCCTGGCTGCAAGGGAAGGCTGGCGACGTACAAAATCCCCGACACCATGTCGGTCACGCAGCCGGGGATATCGCTTTCTGTTTTCTTGTGCTGATTGTCCTTGAGGTCGCGCTCTTCGAGCACCGCCTTGCCGCGGCCGTAATCGTAGGTGACCACGGTTTCGCGCTGGCGCGAGCCTTCTTCGGTATGTTTTACAACTTTGTTCGAGCACAGCTTGCTGGTGTCGAAGTAACTGTTCAGCCGGTCTTGCACGCGATAGAGCATGGCAACGACGCCGGAGGAATCGGCGGTTGCGGCGACGTGGTTTTGCCCACCGGACTGCTCAATGTGGAGGGTGGCCACGCCAGCGTCGACGAAGCGCCACTCGCCCTGGTAGTGAAGCGTGTCTCCGTAAGGGAAGTGAAATCCCGGCCGCAGCGGTTGAATTCGGGATGCGGCAGAGGGCTGCGAGTCCGTGCCGGCACGAGCTGCCGGTTGCGCCGCGTCCACGGGCGAGTTGGCAGCGCCGCTGAAGGCGAGCACCGCGCCGAAAACCACCGATGCCGCCGCAATCCGAAGGCGATCAATCGAAAGCGTCACCTGGCTCCTGAAAACCAGAGGATTTTCGCCAGCAGAACGGCGAGCATAGCGGCGGCGCCGAGCAAAGCGTTGTACTCGCGATGGCGGAAGTATAACTCACGCGAAAAGCCCCGGAACACGCCCTCGAACCACAGCGTTCGCGGCACTAACGCCGGCACCCGTCGGGCATAGTCGCCGTACTCCGGGAATTGTTCGCGAAGGTAATTCTGTTCGCTGCGCATGACAGGAACGTAGATGACGAGGAAGAAGACCACGAGTACCACCCCAATCCAGACCTCACGAGCGGCAATCGCGAAGCCAATGCCGATGAGGATGGAACCAAGGTACAGCGGATTACGCACGTAGGCGTAGGGGCCGCTGGTGGTGACCTCGCGGTTCTTGCGGATGTGGCCGGACGCGAGCGACCGAATCGCGATTCCCAACGCCGCTACGGTGGCGCCGACCAAGAGACTTGACCAACTGGGTCGCGCGCGCCAGATATAAAACGCGGCGAACACAAAGCCCAGCGGCACGCGCAGGCGGCGCGCTTTGCGGCTCCAGTTTTCAGCGGGCGTTGTGGGTGCGAGTTGTTCGGATTTTGCAGCGCGCATCAGGAGTGGCAATTAGCTTTTTCTAGTCCGAGAAAGAAAGCTGGAGGTGGAGTGGTCCTTCGGATCGCCCACAATCTCAACTCGGCCGCCGCAGGCCAATACCTCATCTCGTTCAGGCACGCTCTCGGGAGTGTAATCGGTGCCTTTGGCCTGAACGTCGGGACGCAACTCGCGGATCAACGCCCGCACGTCGGGTTCATCGAAGATCACCACCGCATCCGCGTCCGCGATCGCAGCAACAATCTCCGCGCGTTCTTCT
>CAVTMX010000028.1:0-44023 GCA_963735915.1 uncultured Acidobacteriaceae bacterium
CCAAAAGCAGGCTTTCACTATCTGTAAGTTACTGATTCTAATAAGTGACAGAAGTGGCAAAAGTGCCAGAATTTCGAATCTATCGTACATTTATCGTACGGTCGGCGCCTCATGAACGTCTTGAGTAACGTCAGGTAGCACAGAATCAGATGTGCAGCGCGCTGCGACTGCATTGGCCAGCATATCACCTCCTTGTCCCCAATTCAGGCATACGGTCCATCGTCCTGCTATCCCGACGTATCCGTGATTTTAGGTCAAATCAACCGTTCTGTTTCCTACGCGATTTCCGGGTACTTGCCTGCTACCGCGATTGGCTTCGTAAGAAGGGTGCCTTGCACCAGTTGGGGTAGGCGGACCTAGTTCTCCGGGAGAAAAGGCGCCGTTCTCCCTGCGCCTGCAGGGCTTCCGCGCGCGGCTGAGTCTTGGTGAGCAGGTCGTGGCCCCCGATGAATGCCGAACGAAGCCTCTATTGGCACGCAGCAGGCGCGCTCTTTTGAGATTCCGGATTCTTCTATTCCCTGGCGATCCTAACTCCCTACTGCAAGGAGCCCGCCGGAGGATGGAAGATGATGCCCGCAGCCCCTGCAACTCCCGCTGCGTCCCCGAAGCGTCCAAAGACTATCTTTGCGAATTCAAAAATCGGAGAGTATGTACGCTGGCTGGCTTCTTTTCGAATCGCTGACAAGAAGCTCTCGCCAGCTTGGATAATCCCTCCTGTTAACACAACCATCTCGGGATTAAAACAGCTCAACACGTTTCCGATCGCTATTCCAATGTAGCGAGCCGTTTCAGCAACCACCTCTCGGCACAACGCGTCTCCCTGTTCCGCGATTGCAAAGATTCTCCGCGCGTCAATATCCCGTTTCCGCAATTGCAACGAGGGCCATCCGGATCGACAGTTAGATGACCCAGTTCTCCCGCCAACCCGCTTGCCCCCTCGTGGCCCTTGACACAGCACAGGTCTGGCGTCATAGTCAGTCTCCTGCTCCCGCAATCTGGCCTAGTGAATCTGCATCGCGTCGGAGGTACGTTTGACGCTGCCGCATATCGAACAGCTGCGCGAGATTTTCGCCGACCTCGGCTTTGTCACCACGGGAACTCCGATGATTCCAGCCCTGCAGTGTGCCTATAAGGCGGCGCAGGTCAGCGACACCACCATCCTGTTGCAGGGAGAGACCGGGACGGGGAAGCAGGTGCTGGCGCGCGCGATTCACAGCCTCGACGCCAAGCGCGGCCGTTTCGCTTTCGTCACGGTGCATTGCAGCACCATCAACGAAAGCCTCGCCGAGAGCGAACTCTTCGGACATCGCAAAGGGTCGTTCTCGGGCGCATCGGTGTCGCGGGCTGGGCTGTTCCAGGCAGCCGATCACGGCACGATTTTCCTGGACGACGTGAACGATCTGCCGCTGCGACTGCAGCCGAAGCTGCTCGATGTCTTGCAGCGCGGTGTGATTCGCGCAGTGGGTTCTGACTGTGAGTTGCCGATTCATGTTCGCGTCATTGCGGCAGCCAACAAGCCTTTGGAGCCGCTGGTAGCTGAGGGGAGCTTCCGGGCGGACTTATTTCACCGATTGAACGTAATCCGCCTCTTGCTGCCTCCGCTGCGCGAGCGTAATGAGGACCTCGTGGCGTTGATTTTGGAATTCGCGCGCCGCCATGCCAGCCTGCACGAGCGTATCGATTCGCTGGAGCCCGAGCTCATAGAGCACCTGCAGACTTGCCGTTTTGAGGGCAACGTTCGAGAGCTGGAGAACGCAGTGCAGAGAATGCTGTTCATGAAGAATGACGGCAGCGCGTTCACGCGCGAGGACTGGTTGCAGCAGGAGTCGCTTCCGCCCAATGAAGCTAGCCGCCAGGATGAGATCTTGCAGGCCGCCAACCTGATTTGGCTGGCCATGACACGGCGAGAGTTACCGTTTTCCGACGTGATGCGCCGTGTCGAAGGTGAATTGCTCAACATGGCCTTGCACTCAAGCGGCATGACTCGCAGAGAAGTGGCCAAGCTGCTGCACACCAGCGAGAGGACGCTCTACCATAAGATAAGCGCGCACGGCATCGGCAGTGGCCGCAGGAGCGCTGCCGGTTAACAGATGGTTCGCCGAAAGCTTCCAAAACTCAGCAAGTGTGCAACAATGGTGGGCCTGAAGAACAAGCAATCCGCCGGTTTCGAAAGTCGCGAGGTAGAGAATGCGGGGACGGAGGGCGATCGCCGGAGTTTCATCGTCGTGGGGTCCTGCTTCTTCACCTAAGGCGCCGAAAGCCGCGCTTGCTCCCGCTCGCGTACGCCCGCCCGAGACTAATCAGCTCGCGGCGCGGCCCTCCTGGAGCTTCGGCAACATCTCGGTCTCGGCACCGAGCACGAACTACGCACCGCAGCGGTTGTCTCCGAAATTGGAAGTTGTACCGGCAAACGATCGGCGCGAGCGCGAGGCCGACCGCGCTGCCAGCCGGGTGATGAGTTCCCCCGAGCAAGCAAGTCAGGCCGGGCACGTTTCTGCGAAAAGCATCCCGAAAGCTACAGCAGTCGATTCCGCTGCGAGTGTGCAACGAAATGCCGCCGGCGGGAGGACTGCCTCTGCGCCCCCGCAAGTCCATGAGGCCTTGCGTGCGCCTTCGGCCTCTCTGGATGGCGCAGTGCGCCGGTTCATGGAGACCAGGTTCGGCCGCGATTTCGATGACGTTCGCATCCACGCCGGCGCGGAAGCTGCGGCAGCGTCACGTGCCATCGGAGCGCAGGCGTTCGCGGTTGGCAATCACGTCGTCTTCGGCGCAGGGCAGTACCGTCCGCACACCTCCGAGGGGCGCGAACTGATTGCGCATGAATTAGCGCACGTGGTGCAGCAAGGCGCAGGCCAGCCCATGGTCCAGCGCAAATTGCTGTATCCGGCAGCGACGGTCACCGCCACCGACGACCCCATTTCGCGGTTCATGGGTGGCGATGACTCGCTGGCACTCACAACGCTTACCCTCAACGGCGCGCCTGTTCTCGGCAAGGAGGCCCTCGCCCGGGCGCTGAACAGTGCGCTAAACCCTCAGGCATACGAACCCAGGAGCGCTCCCACAGCTGCTACGCAGGCTCCGCACTCGGGCAGCGGCGCTGGCTCGGGCAGCGGATCGTCCGGCAATAAGCCGCCCGAATACTGCGGCTTCAGGGACTTCGATGTGAGCATTTCGGCGAACGTTCGTCTGCCTATGCCGCCGGACCATGGGCAGTGGGGACCGGAGGCAATCGCGGCGAGAGCAATCAAGCGCGGTGGCCTGCCGCAAGACTGTGGCAAAGCGGCCAAGATCAATGTCGTGATGAAAGGCGATCCGGACTCGGTCAGCTTCAATGAATGGGTAACGAAGAACGAGAACGAGCACGTCAGCGATATGCAACAAGCCGCTGTGCAGTTCCTTGAGCCGGACCATCAGGCGGTGATGGCGCTGCGCGGTACCGGCGCCGATCCGAGTGCGTGCATGAAGAATCTCGATCAGCAGTCGGCCAAATTGCCGAAGGACAAGGCGGTCGCATTCCGGGACCAGATATGGGCCGACATCAAGACTCGCGATGCGCCAGGTGGACACAAGTTCACCGTGTCCTACCAGGAGAGCGGCAATTGCAGCAGCCTCGAGATCCTGATGAAAAAGATGCCGGCTCCCAAGAAATAGCGAAATCTCTAAAGCTACGAACGCCGCTTGTCTATCCCCGCAAGGGAGATGGCGCGAGCGGCGATCCCTGCAAATTCAGGTTTGCAACAGCTCAAGAGCGGTGTATCGTCTCGCTCTGCGCAGTCAGAGCGAGGAGGCTGTTATGCCATGGCGACCGATCCTGCGCGGAGCCACCGGTGGGGCAGCAAGCGTAATCGTAGCGGCGGTTCTGTTTTCGAAGTTGCTGGCCGAGAAGATTGCCGCCGCTGCCGAACAGCGCTTTGAGAGCGCCTTGAAGAGGGCCGAAGAGCTGCACCGGGTGTTGCTGGCGACGGCCACCACCATCGATTCCGATCTGCCGGCGCATCGCATTGAGGTTTATTGCGAGGTGTGGAAGCAGACAGCCCTGTTGCCACAATGGCCGCGGAACCGGGAGTTGAGCTATGCGCAATTGCGGCAGTTCACCATCGACCTGCGCCACTGGTACTTCGAAGGCGGCGGAATGTATCTTTCGCGGCGCGCGCGGGATGCTTATGGAAACGTACAGGAAGCGCTTGCTTCGGTGCTGGCGGGGGTGAAGCAGGGCATGGTAACAGACGGCGACTATGATGCCGTACGAGCGCTTTGCAGCAAGCTTCGCAGCTAACTCACGGAGGACCTTCTGTCCCGCCGCGAAGCGCCCGATCTGCCGATGGTCGCGCGGGCGCCTCGTAATTAGTTCCGCACTGCCATTTCTTGCAGTACCCTCTGCCATCTTTGGCAGACCGCAAACTCAATCTCCCCTCGCGCCGACTCCATGCGCTGACCGACTGCCCGATTCTCTGGACAAACCGCTCATTTCCCGTCGCTCGCGACCGCTCTCTGCTGCCGCGCCGTTGGCGTGCGAATTGCCTTAGCAATCCAGCAGGTACCGCGAATGGAGACTGGGGACGGTGTTCACGTCGGTGATCGGGTGAGTTTCAAGATCGCTGATGTTTTTCTTCCCGAGCCATCCGAAGTACTGGCGAAGCTTACGCCTGAGGTGGAAGCGAACGGCGTCATCGTTGAGTTTTCCGACTCAGGCAGCGATCAACGGGCGTACGCGGTAGTGAGGGTCAGCGCCCAGCAGGCGGTGCTGCTGCCGGTCACCGCGATTCGTGTCGTCCCAGCGGCGTGAGGTGGGTTGGTGCTGGGCCGTGGCTTCGTGATTTTCGCAGAGGAGGATAGCAATGCCGCCGACACTGACATATCCGGGCGTCTACATTGAAGAACTGCCCAGTGGCGTTCACACCATCACAGGCGTCGCCACCTCGATTGCTGCGTTTGTGGGATGGGCAAACCAGGGGCCGGTTGAAGAGGCCCTGCTCGTGCAAAGCTGGCTGGATTACGAAGCCGCGTACGGTGGCCTCGACTCAGACAGCCCGATGAGCTACGCCGTGAACCAGTTCTTCAACAACGGCGGACAGCAGGCCTACATCGTGCGCATTATCTGGAGCGGAGCGCATCCGCCCGCCCCTGGCACCTCTCCGGCGAAGGCTTCCACAGCGCGTGCGGAAGGAATTGGATTCGCACTGGCTATGATCCAGGCCGCTGTCGGATCGATTTCGGCGCAGGCGACGTTGACCGTCGGCCCAGCGGTGCTACAGAGCCTCGCCATCACGCCCCAGCAGCCGCCACCGATCCCGGCCGGGGCCACGGGATTGCAGTTCTCGGCGACCGGGACCTACTCCGACGGCAGCACGCAAACTCCAGCAGGTACCACGTGGGCGTCGAGCGATCCGGGAGTGCTCGCGGTGAATGCACTTACGGGAGTGGCCAACGCTGTCAGCGCCGGGAACGTGACACTGACCGCTACTGCCGGACTCATCTCGGCCAGCATTCCATTGACGGTTTCCCCAGCCACGCTGCAAACCATCACGGTGACGCCGTCGATGCCACTGCTGGCGCTAGGCCAGAGCGTGCAGCTGAGCGCCACGGCCACATACAGCGACCAGACAAAGCAAGACGTGACGGCAACCGCGACCTGGACATCCAGCGCTTCCTCGGTGATCTCGGTCACCTCCGCAGGCTTGGCCACGGCAAAAGCTAAGAGTTCGGCGGACGTCACACTGACAGCCGCATGGGCGGGGAAGAGCGGAAATGCATCGGCCGGGGTCAGCGACGCGAGCCTGCAGTCCATTGTCATTACGCCTGCCAACCCGGTCCTGCAAATACTCCCATCGGCGCAGACGACCACGTTTTCCGCAGTTGCTCGATTTTCAGACGGAACATCGGGAGCGCTAAGCGGAGGGACATGGTCATCCAGCAATCCGACCGTGGCCACCATTGACCCCAATACCGGCAAAGCAACTGCGGTGTTAGCCGGGACCACAACCATCACGGTGAGCTCGGCGGCCGGTACCAACTTCAACCAGATCAGTGCGGCCAACGCATCGGCGACGCGCGCAACCGCAGCAACCGGGCAGCTGATCATTAAGAACTCGGGAGGCACGATCTACACGACGAATGGCGGGAACACGAACGTAGGACAGGTTCTCGACGACATCAATGCAAACGGTCCCGGCTTGGTGGCCTTTCTGAACGCAAACGGCCAATTGGTGATCACCAACGTCGAGAACCGCGGCACTTCAGCCGGGACTGAGCTGGAGGGCGACGCCGCCACCGACTCGTTCAAGATCGGCACCGATGCCAGTGAGACATTCGCCAACACCGCCATTGCGTCGGTTACAGCTACAACCAATCTGACAGTCACGGCGGCAACCCTAAACGCCATTGCGGTGAGCCCGGCTAGCGCTTCCGTTCCGAATGGCCTCACGCTGCAGTTGATTGCGTTAGGAACTTATTCGGACGGCAAGACCGCCGATCTCACCGGGAGCGCAACCTGGACCTCCGGTGGAGCTGGCGTAGCGGTTAGTTCCACTCAAGCTGGACTGGTTACAGGAAAATCCGTAAACGCAGCGCCAGTGTCGGTTTCTGCTGAGTGGCAAGGTGTCACGGGATCAGCGGCAATCACCGTAATCACAGCGGTCGTGCAGTCCCTTGCGGTGACACCAGCGTCGGTGTCGTTGTTGAGCGGGCAGAACCAGAAATTCACCGCCACGGCATCGCTTTCCGATGGCAGCAGCCAAGACGTGAGCACCTCTACCGCATGGACCTCTTCCGCTACCGGGGTCGCGACTGTCGACAATACCGGAATGGCAAAAGCGGTGGCTGCCGGGGGAACCCTGACGCTGTTCGCAGCGAATCCGGGCGCCTGGGGAAACAACTTGCAGCTTTCGATCCAGAGTGGCAGCAGTGGGCAATTTGGATTGCAGGTTGCGCAGGTACAAAGCAATGGAGTACCGAAGATTGTCGAAAGCTATGTCGGTCTCACCACCAACTCCACCGACTCGCAATATGCGGTGGCCGTCATCGACAACGACTCCGCATACATTACCTTTGTCGATCCCGCGACCGGCCTGCCGCCGAGCTCTCTAGCGGGTACTCCGGCGGCAACCAGCAGTCCAATCTCACTCACTGGCGGCTCCGACGGAAGTGTTCTCAAGCCTGCCGACAACCGTAACTTCGAACTCGAGCTCAATGCTGACGGAAGTGCCGGCGCGGTCGGTGTTCGTCTACTCGACACGGTGGATATCTTCAATCTGCTCTGTGTTCCGGGGGAGACGGATGCGCCGACGATCTCTAACCTGCAAGGGTACTGCTACCAGGAGCGGGCCTTCTACATCGTCGATTCACCGCAGAATACGACGGTGTCAAAGATGGAAAGCTCCGGTCCAGTGGGCAGCTCGAATGGCAGCATCACGGGGCAGAACTCCATCAACTCAGCCTATTACTTCCCCTGGGTGATGGCGCCCGATCCGCTGCTCGGCAATCGTATTCGCCTCTTTCCGCCGTGCGGATTTGTGGCCGGCATTTACGCGGCGACCGACACCGCCGCGGCGTTTGGAAGGCGCCAGCGGGCATCGATGCCGGCCTTACGGGCGCTGCGGGGTTGCAGTACGTGCTCACCGACGTGCAGAACGGCAGCTTGAACATCCAGGCCATCAATTGCCTGCGCCAATTCAAGGTGTATGGCGACGTGGTCTGGGGCGCGCGCACATTGCAGGGCAACGATCAGGCAGGTTCGCAATGGAAGTACGTGCCCATCCGCCGGCTGGCGCTGTTCCTCGAATCCAGCCTGTACGACGGCACGCAGTGGGTGGTCTTCGAGCCCAACGATGAAACCCTGTGGAGCCAGATCCGGCTGAACGTCGGCGCCTTCATGCAGGGACTCTTCCTGCAGGGCGCCTTCCAGGGCACCACGCCGCAGCAGGCGTACTTCGTCAAGTGCGACGGCGAAAACAATCCGCAACTCCAGCATCGACACTGGGCATCGTGAACATCCTCGTCGGCTTCGCGCCGCTGTATCCGGCCGAGTTCGTCGTCATCCAGATCCAGCAGATGGCCGGCCAGAGTGCGCAGTAACTCGAGGCGATAAGGAGGAAATCGATCATGGCGACCGTTTCCGGCAAATCCCAAGCGGCTTGATCCCTATAAGAACTTCAAGTTCCGCTTGAAGTGGGACGGCAAGTATGTTGTAGGCGGCAGCAAGGTGACCGGCTGAAGCGCACGACCGAAGTCGTGGAGCATCGCAATGGCGGCGATCCCTCGACCTCGCACAAATCCCCGGGCGGCACGAAGTACGAGGCCATCACGCTGGAGCGCGGCCTCACCCAGGACATGAACTTTCACGACTGGGCGGGACAGGTGTGGAACTTCGGCGCCGCGCTCGGCTCGGAGGTGTCGCTGGCGAACTTCCGCAAGGACATCTACCTGGAGTTCTACAACGAGGCCGGTCAGCTGGTGATCGCCTACAAGATCTATCGCTGCTGGGTGTCGGAGTATCAGGCCATGCCCGACCTGGATGCGAACGCCAACGCCATCGCCATCGAGCACATCAAGCTGGAGAACGAAGGCTTGGGAGCGCGACACCAGCGTGACCGAGCCGGTAGAGCCAACGCTGAGCACGGTCAACACGTAAGACGGTGACTCCGCATGTGGGCTCTTTCACAAGCCGACTGCCTTGCACTTTGGGAGAGCGGACAGGGATTGCATCCGCTTGACCAGGGTCTGCTCGCCATCCAAATGGCGTTTCCCGAGACGCGAGGAGAGAGCGTTGCCGACTGGCCGTTGGGGCGGCGCAACCGTGCTTTGGCGGAACTGCGGTGCGCTTTGTTCGGCCGATGGATCCGTGGCTGGAGCGCTTGCGAGGCCTGCGGCGAGAAGGTCGAGTTCGGGGTGGATGGAGCGGCCATCAGCGAGCACTCCACTCCTGACTCGGAGGTGAAGGTTAAGGTAGGGAACCGGGCGTTTCGTTTGCCCAGCAGCCGCGACCTGGCGCAGGTTGCGACGGAAACCGATCCGGAAAGCGCTGCGGGCCGGCTACTTGAGTTGTGTTCCATTTCGTCGGACGGCGAGGGGCATGCGGCGGACCTGAGCGAGCAACAGCTCGATCTTATCGGGGAGAAGCTGGCAGAAGCCGATCCGCTGGCCGAAATTCTGCTGCACTTCGATTGTCCAGTGTGCGGCCATCCGTTTGATCAGCCGCTCGATGTTGCTTCCTTTCTTTGGGCCGAAATCGAAGGCAGAGCCAAGAAACTCCTGCTGGACGTTTACGCGTTGGCCGTGAGCTTTCGGCTGGAGCGAGAGTGAGATTCTCGCGCTGAGCCCGCTCCGTCGCGATCTTTATCTGCAGATGGTGCGCGCATGAGGCGGTTTCTGCAACAGCTCGCGGCCAGTGTTATGCGGCCTCAGCCGAGCTTGCATCCGTTCGCCGAATCGATTTACCCTGCGCCGCGCGCGTCGTCGCCTTCGGCAGAGGGGTTACAAAGCGTGGTCAGCGTCCCACGGCCTCAAGCCTCTGCCGCCCAACCAGTGCCTTCTGTACAGAGCCGGTACATCACAATTCCAACTGCTCCCCCGGTAGAAGCGCATGCGGCCAGTGAACGTGTCTCATCGGCTCGCGAAGACAACGTCTCGAGCTACGAACAACAGCCTTACCGGCCGCTGCTGCTCGTGCAGGATATGCAGCCTTCGGTCGATGCAAGCGGGTTCGCGTCGCTACGTCAATCGAAGAAGCTCGATGCACGCGAGGACCAGGAGCTTTCGCGAGGAGACCATCGCGAAGAGCACATTGCCACGACCTTCGACGCGAGCAGTGCACCCCTCATCCGAAATGAAGGAAAGGCGGTACAGCCGATAACTCCGTTGCTGCCGCAACTCGATGCGCAGGCGCTGGTCGCCGCACGACGGGCAAATGCGCCTTCAGCGTCATTGGCTCCGCCTCTCGGGCGCGAAACCAGGGCGGACGACATTCAGGTTCACATCGGCCGCATCGAGGTGATTGCAGTTCCGCCTGCCGCGCCGCGTCCGGCGCCTGCCCCGCAGCGAAAAGGAATCAGCCTGGACGATTATCTGAGCAGGCGTGGAGGCCGAACGGGATGAGCGATCCTCTTGCCATCTCCGGAGTCTCGGCCGTTCTGCAGTTCTACTTGTACAACCTGTACAAGCTCCCCGACGTTTCGAAGCCGTTTGGCGGCACGGTGACGGTCACTTCGCAGGCGCCCGATCTGGTGCAGAACAGTTTCGGGCCGAACCTGAAGCCAGAGAGCCAGGTCAACCTCTTCCTCCATCAGGTGACCTACAACGCCGCGTGGCGAAATGTCGGGCTTCCTTCGGTGGCCGCCGACGGCAAGACGCGGCTCAGCAGCCCTCCCCTGGCCCTTGATCTCCATTACCTGCTCACCGCGTACGGCTCGTCGGATTGGCAGGCGGAAGGACTGCTCGGTTATGCGCTGATGATGTTCCACGAGAACTCCATCATCACGCGGCACGACATCAGCTACGCCCTTACCAACCTCACCGGAACCAACACTGACATGATCAACGCGCTGAAGTTTTCGACGCTGGCTGATCAGGTGGAGATGATCAAGATCACGCCGGCAACTTTGGGCCGCGAGGAGATGGCGTGGTTGTGGACCGCGCTGAAGGCTGACTACCGGCCTACGTTTCCGTTTCAAGTCTCAGTGGTGCTGATCCAGCCACAGCGCAACACCCGGATTGCTCTTCCTGTGTTGTCGCGAGGAGTGGCGGCGACTCCGATCCAGCCCGCACAGCTACTCAAGGTGCAATACCCGTACAACCCTTACCCCATCCGGCAGTCGGTTGCGGCATTCAGCGACACAGTGACGATCACGGGCGAATTTCTTCGCGGTGCGAACCAGGTTCTGCTAAGCAATTCGCGGTATACGCTGCAGTTCCCCATCCCGCTTGCCGCGAACCAGGTCACCGGTACCTCGGTGCAATTCGTTCCGGACACACAGACCACCTATCCCGCAGGGGTTCCTCCGGCGATCTATGACGTGGTGGTGCAATTCCCGGACCCGGCTGACCCGACGGGGAAAAGACTCGGACAGTCGACCAACTCGTTGCCGGTTGCCTTGGCGCCCACTTTGCCGGACCAAGCGCAATCAGCCACGAAGAACAGCGACGGAACGCGTAACGTGTCGGTCAATTTCACCCCTAATGTATGGGAGGGCCAGAGTGTGTCGTTGTCGCTGAGCAGCACGCAGCCTCCGGTACCGCCGGCGACCCTCTTCTCGGCAACCGCAATCGCACAGCCGTTCACCGGAAACAACAACGGCTCACTGAGCTTCATTTTCCCCAGCACCTTGCCCGCAGGGCCGCTGCTGGGGCGACTGACGGTTGATGGCGTGACGAACGTGCTGGAGATCGACGGGACCACAACTCCGCCCAAGTTCAAGGGACCCATGGTGACGATCACTCTCGTATGACGCAAGCCACTATCAACACGGTTCCGTGGGAGAGGCAGAACCAGCAATACCTGGTTCATGCTTTCCAGCGGCTGGCCGCTCGCCTGGCAGGCGAGGCTGGGCCTCAAAGTGAAGCGCGCGTGGATGGCGCTTCTGAGATGGATTCTCCACCCGCAATCGAACGGCTGGCCGCGGTCTTCGGACTCTCCAGCTTCGAGCGCAACCTGCTGCTGTTACTCGCCGGAGTCGAGATGGAACCGGAGCTGGCGGAGGAGTGCGCGCAGATGAGCGGCCGTCAGCGAGGGAGCGTCGACTTTTCCCTGGCCATGGCCATGTTGGACGAGGCGCATTGGAGCGCGCTTGCGCCGTCGTCGCCTTTGCGGAAGTTTCGCCTGATTGAGGTGGACACGACTCAAGGGCTGACCTCAGCGCCGCTGCGAATCGACGAACGCATTCTGCACTACATCGCGGGGTTGAATGAGCTCGATTTGCGCCTGGATCTCATGCTGCGCCGAAAGGAAAATCCGGAATGGATAACCGAGGAGCACTTCGCGTTGGCAACCCAGGGCATTCGCCCGCTGGAAGGTGAGGCTGACGAAAGGCTGATTCATCTTTGCGGCGATGATCCTGACGCGCAGGAGAATGTGGCGGCAATTCTGGCCCATCAGGCCGGCCGAGGCTTGCTGGTGATGAGGCATGAAAATACGCCGGCCGCAGGACCGGAGCTGGAGCAGTTCCTCCACCTGTGGATGCGCGAGAGCCTTCTCATGCCCGCGTTTCTGTTGCTGCAGTGGGGAGCCGACTCGCCTGGGCCGGCGGCTTGCCAGTTGGTGGAGCGCGTGCCCGGGCCGGTGTTCGTCTGCACCCGCAGCTCGATTCGCATGCATCGCTTGGTAGAGCGCTACGAGGTGAACAAGCCGGGTCCGGCGGCACAGGCGGAGCTGTGGAGGACAGCCCTGCAACCAGCCGACGAGAGCGTGGAAGCCATGGTGGAGGAGGTTGCGGAGCAATTCCGCTTCAGCGCCGAGACGATTGTCGCGATCAGCCATTCGCTGAACGCGCAGTGCGACCCGCTGAGCCGCGCCGAGAGATTGTGGAATATGTGCCGGGCGCAGAGCCGCAGTCAACTGGATGGGCTGGCGGAGCACATTGTCCCTCGCGCAAAGTGGGAAGACCTGATCTTGCCGGAGCAGCAGATGGAGACGCTGCAACAACTGGTTTCGCAGTCGCGCCACCGGCTGGCGGTTTATGAGAACTGGGGATTCGCCGCCAAGGGCCGCCGTGGGCTGGGGATGTGCGCTCTGTTTGCAGGGCCGAGTGGAACCGGCAAGACTCTCGCCGCAGAAGTGTTGGCGCACCAGCTGAAGCTCGATCTGTATCGCATCGACTTGTCGTGCGTGGTGAGCAAGTACATCGGCGAGACGGAGAAAAACCTGAAGCAGGTTTTCGATGCCGCAGAGTGTGGCGGCGTGATCCTGCTGTTTGATGAGGCCGACGCGCTGTTTGGAAAGCGCGGAGAGGTAAAGGACAGTCACGACCGCTACGCCAACATTGAGGTTGGCTACCTGCTGCAGCGGATGGAGAGTTTTCAGGGCGTTGCCATCCTGACAACCAACTTCAAGACATCGCTCGACAAGGCCTTTCAACGCAGGCTGCGGTTTTCCGTCGAGTTTCCATTTCCGGACGCGGCACATCGGCAGGCGATCTGGCAGCGGGCGTTTCCGCCGCAAACGCCGACCGACGGGCTGCGGCCTGAGCATCTGTCGGCGTTGAACGTCTCGGGCGGCAATATCCGCAACATTGCGATGAATGCTGCCTTTCTCGCCGCGGCAAGCAGCGAGCCGGTTCGCATGGTTCACATCCTGAAGGCCGCTCGCATGGAAGCGGTCAAGATCGAGCGCCCCATCGCCGACACCGAAGTGCGAGGCTGGGTATGAGCAACATCCAGGTCACCATCGATCGGCTGGTGCTGCGCGGGGTGGATGCGTTGACTGGCAAGGCCGTCGTCGAAGGACTGAAAGCAGAGCTGCCCCGGGTGTTCGCCGCCCGACAGCGCAATGCGGCAAGTGCGCCGCAATCCAGGCCGGCGGTGAACGTGGGTCGGGTCGATATCACCCCGGGGACCTTCGGCGGCAGAAAATTCGGGCGGCAGCTGGCTCGAAGGATCGGCAAAACTCTGTAGCCATGAACTTCGCCATACAGTCACGGGACAAGGCAGCGGCAGCGAGCAGGACGCGAGGGGCTTGGTCGCCGCCGGGCAACCGGCTCAGCGTTGGAGCACACGCGGACTCTTACGAGCACGAGGCCGACCGCGCCGCCCGCGATGTGATGAGTGGCCACGCCACCCGGGCAGGATGGTCGCTTTCGAGCATCGGCATTCAGGCGCCGGTACAACGGAAATGCGCCTGCGGACCGGGCAAGTCGCCGGGCGAGTGCGAGGAGTGCAAGAAGAAAGAACATCCCGTGCAACGCAAGGCAGTCGATGCTGAAACACCCGCGGAAATTCCTGCGGTGGTGTACGAAGTTCTGGACTCGCCGGGCATGCCGTTGGGCCGCGACACGCGAAGGTTCTTCGAGCCGCGCTTCGGCGCCGACTTCAGCCGCATCCGCATCCATCACGACGAGCGGGCCAGCCGGTCGGCACGTGCCGTGAACGCTCATGCGTACACCGTCGGTCATCACATCGCTTTCGCTGCCGGCAAATATGCTCCCGAAACCACCGACGGCAGGACCCTCCTGGCGCATGAGCTGGCACACACCATTCAACAGCAGGGGGTACAGGCTCGTAAGCCTGATATCAGTGCCGAAAAGAACCCCGGCTATCGCAGGCTCGAGCGGGAAGCGTCCGCCGCCGCGGGCGCTGTGGCGTCGAATCGCCCGGCAGTACTGGTGCATTTAGCATCTCGCCCAACGTTGTCGCGGGCTGACGAGGAAAATACCGATCCTGCGACCGTAAAACCGGCGCCGAACACGAAACCAGTGCCCGGAGTCGGCAGTTCCATGGGGAAGCACACCGTTACCCCTGCGGAAGTTCTGAGCAAAACCGGAAAGGACGAAAAAGGCAAAGACACAATCCTGAGCGAGGAGGAATTTCAGGTCGATCCCTTCTACCTGCCGGCTGAGAAAGGGCCCGCTGCCTTCGACGTCTACGACAAGATGAAAGGCCAGGCTCTGGAAGCGGTCATCGAGATGAAAGGCACGGGCAGGACGAAGACTGCCTTGTGGCAACTCCGCCCGCCCACCGATGATCTTCAGGCGTTGTGGTTGAAAAAAGTCGGCTGGACCAAGCAGTCAGCGAACGATTTGTGGGAACGTTGCGGTGGCGACAAAACCTTTCCGAAGATTGCGACCAAGACGTGTGAGATGGACCATATTGTCGAGCTGCAAATTGGCGGGACGAATCCACCAGAGAACATTCAGCCTCTAGATAAAACGCCGAACCAGAACAGCGGCCGGCTGATCAGACAAGAGCTCGAAAGCCTGGCGAAGGCAATTATCGCGGACAAGAGTTTGTCGAGCGGAACAGCCCAGCAACTCAAGTTTCGCTTCACCGCGGTGAAACAGGTTGGTGCTCCGGCAAAGCTGAGCAGCAAATGCCCGCCGGCGCTGCCGCGAACCTGCCTTGATCTTGAGAGATGCGCGAAGGAGTTGAAGGTCGAGACGACTCCGGCCGGAACCGTCACTGTAGCGCACGCCGACTACGCCATCACCGCCGGAGGCCGTACTCCCAGCAAGCTGAAGGTCCCGATCACGTATGCGACAACCATTGCGGAGACGGTTGGCATTGAGGGAGACGCTCTCAACGATCCCACATCCACGCTGATTCCAGGGCTTCTGCTGACCAACCTCGCTCATGTCAAAGGCAAGACGAAGCCCGACGTGATCCAGGCGCGCATTGATACTCGCGAGAAGACGCGGCTGCCCATCTCTCTGGATAAGTCTGCCAAACCATTTCGCCTGAATGTGAACCAGATCGCCGGCGCCGACGGACAGAGTGTAGGTGACCTGAAGCTGGATCCGGCTGACAAGAAAGGCGGAGTGGCATTTACCTACAAGTACCTGAGCCCCGGCAAGATCACCGAGATTGGCGTCGGAGATGACGGCGAGACGACATGGAAAGGGACCATCACACCGAAGATTCCCTTCATCGGGCCGCTAGACGTCGAATATGCGAAAGGGGCGTTGAAGGTCTACAAGGGACTCGATGAAGAGGTACTAAAGAAGAAGAGCTTCCTGGGGATGCAGATCACGAAAGCACAAGTGAGTCTGCTGCTCGCTCCGGATTTCAAGCCCGAGGGAACTCTTGAGGCGAAGGTCGGGACAGGTGCTACGCCGCTGGCGACTGCCTCCATCAAGGTGGGTACCGACGCTGTAGGTCTGGTTGCCGACGGCAAGCTCAAGCTCAATATTCCGAAGCTGCAGACGGCCGAAAGCGATATTTCCTACAAGGGAGGTGGGGGCCGCGACGAATGGGCCAGCGAGATTCACGTCAAGAGCGACGCCATCAAGATTCCATCGGTGACGGTGGATGGCCAGTTCGATGGCAAGATCGACAAAGATGGATTCAATTTCACCGGGCAGATTACCGCGACCTTCCCAGGCGAGAGTGTGGCAAAGCTCGGCCTTCAGAAGAAAGGCGAGCATTGGATTCTATTCGGCTCCGGCACGTTCCATGTCGGGGCTCCCAAGCTCGATCCCACGAACGTTAGCGTCACTTACGATCTCACCGACGACAAGCTTGTCGCGACAGGTCACACCGGTTTCAAGATACCGTCGATCGGCCTGGGCGGGAAGCTGGAGCACATCACGGTCGAACTGGGCAAAGACCTGTCGTTTAAGGACGCCAAGATCTACGGCAAAGGCTCGATGGAGATCAACAAGGGCAAAGCCTCGGGCCATGCCACCGTAAACTTGCTGCCAACCGGCAAGTTCTCTGGCGAAGGCTCACTCACCTATGAGCTGAAGCCGGGCCTCACCGTCACCGGGACGGTCATTCTCGACGAGCAAGAGAAGTTATCCGTCAAAGGAACCCTGCAAGTCGCGAGATACGAACTGTTCAAGCAGCATGGCGACAAAAGAGATCTCCTTAACATCGATATCCCGATCCCGACTCCTCTCTCGATTGGCACACAAGCGGGAATCGTTGTTCACATCAGAGGTGGTATTGGGGTCGCCTATAGCTTTGGCCCAGGCGTAATTGAGCCGCTGATTTTTTCCGCCGGCTTTGATCCGCTTGCGTCCGATCCCAACCTCGAACTGACAGTCACGGGCACGGTAAAGGTTCCCGCCTCCGCAACCCTGTCAGCTTCCATCAGCGGCACGGTGGCGTTGCAAGTTGACGTGGCTATCGCAAGTGCGGGAGCTGAAGCGGGCCTGAAGCTAACCGGTGAGTTGATCTTGAGCGCCGGCGCATTCGCGAAGCTCGATGCCGCCTACAAGGCGAAGAAACTTACCGCCAAGGTCGAAGCTGGAATCGAGACCTCCCTGATGCTCGGCATCGCGCTGACGGCTTTCGCTCGCGCGTGGGCTGGAGCATTCGGATTCTCGGGCGAACTTCGCAAAGACTGGGTGCTGGGCAAGAAGACAATCGACACGGGCGTTGGCTTCACCTTGAGCGCTCCATTCCTGTACGACTCCGAAACCGGGATCAAGCTGCCGGAAGCGAAGGACATCACCCTGAAGAAGCCTGAGCTCGACTTCGGGAAGATTGTGAAACAACTGTTCGCCGACGCGCCGCCGCCGGCCGAACACAAAACGTAGAACGGGGTATTCATCAAGTGGCTAGTTTGACATCACCGTTATCGCCTCGGCTGGTTAAGGGCGGCATCGTCACGCTCGATCCGGATACATCGGTGGTGCAAAGCATCATCGCGCTGCAATACAACCCAGACTCGTTGTCGCGCACGCTGCAGATCCAGGCAGTGCCGGGCGGCGCCGACGGCACGCGAGCTGATGCGCTGCGGCTGCGCGGCCCTGCGATCGAGACCATCAAGGTGGAGGCCGAACTGGACGCCACCGATCAGCTTGAGTTTCCCGATCGGTTTCCGCTGGCAACGCGGGTTGGGTTGCATCCCCAGCTCGCGCAGTTGGAGATGCTGGTGAACCCCACGGTGGAAACGTTGCTCAACGACGACGCGATGGCGAGCAACGGGACGCTGGAGATCATCCCGTTGGAGCAGCCGCTGACCTTGTTTGTGTGGAGCGGCAGCCGCGTGGTTCCGGTGCGGCTGACCGATTTCTCGATCACGGAAGAGGCGTTCGATCCGAACCTGAATCCGATTCGAGCCAAGGTTAGCCTCGGCATGCGCGTGCTGAACGTCGACGATCTCGGTTTCGAACATCCTGGCGGACGGTTGTTCATGTCGTACCTGACGAACAAGGAAGCCTTGGCGGCGAAGGCAGGATCAGCCGCTGATCACGACGCTTGGCCTGGGAGGGTTGCCATGAACTATCCGCTGCTGGCGATGGCTCAATTAGGGGTGATACCGCCGGTTACGTTTCCCACGGACAGCCGTTACTACGGCTTCGGTGTGCTGCAGTACAGCGCGCCCAACGGTCAGGTAATGCCGTACCTGGCAAGGCGGATCGTGCCGCAGCCGTTTGCTCCCAACTACGCAACCATCAACCAGTACGTGGTTCACCAGAACGATCGCTTGGACATCATCGCCGCGAAGTACCTGGGAGATCCACTGATGGCATGGCTGATCTGCGATGCGAATGGCGCGATTCGGCCGTGGGACCTGGTCGCGACGCCGGGCACTGTGCTGGCCATCACTACCCCGCAAGGCGTGCCGGGAGGGCCCATTGCTACTTAAGAGCGTACAGCTAACGCTGATGATGGGGCCGATCATCCCGGTTCCCGTGCCCTCGTCGGTACTGGAGGCGCTGGCGTCCGTCGAGGTGAAGATCATCGATGTGGGCGATAGCGGTTTTCAGCTCGTCTTCAGCATCGACAAGCAGTCGCCATTGCAGATTCTGTTTCTGCTGACCGGCGGCATGCCGCTGCTTATTCATGCGGTGCATCCTGATCGCTACGGTGAACGGGCGAGCGAACGTCCTGATCGATGGCGTGATTACCAATAACCAGATTGCGCCGGGAGACAAAGGATCGAATTCGACGCTCACCATTACGGGCAGCGACTTGACGGCCCTGATGGATCAGTCGAACTGGAGCGGATTCCCATTTCCCGCGTGTCCGCGCGAAGCCCGAGTTGCGTTGCTGCTGGCGAAGTACGCGTTCTTTGGCGTGATACCGCTGATCATTCCCAGCGTGCTGATTGATATATCGCTGCCCATTGAGCAGATCCCCAGCCAACAGGGAACGGATTTGCACTACATCCGCTCGATGGCTGCCGAAGTGGGCTATGTGTTTTACATCGCCGCTGGCCCGGTAGCGGGGACCAACACCGCATATTGGGGACCACAAATCAAAGTCGGGCCGGTGCAGAGTGCGCTCAACGTCGACATGGATGCCTACACCAATGTTGAGAGCATGCATTTCAACTTCGATCAGGAGAAGAACAAGATTCCGCTGGTGTACGTGTATATCCAGGAAGCGGGCATCACGATTCCCATCCCGATTCCGCCCATCACTCCGCTGAATCCGCCGCTGGGCGCGATCCCGCCGTTGCCCACCAACCTGCTTCCGCCCGACCTGAAGCCGTTTCGTGAGGATTCAGCGAAGCTGCCCATTCCACAGGCGATCATGCTGGGTCTGGCCGAGTCCGCAAAGAATTCTGAGGCCGTAAGTTGCGAAGGCAGCCTCGATGTCACGCGCTACGGCGGTGTATTGAGTGCAAGGCAATTAGTCGGTGTGCGAGGAGCCGGCCCGGCATTTGACGGTCTTTATTACGTAAAGAGTGTCACCCACAAGATCAAGCGCGGCGAGTACAAGCAGAGCTTTACGCTGACACGCAACGGGTTGGTCTCGACAGTCTCGACGGTGAGCCCATGAGTACGGCCAACGTGACGCCGCCGCCGCCGCAACGTTATTACGGGAAGTACCGCGGCTTGGTGATTGACAATATCGACCCGCTGCAGATCGGACGCGTGATGGCCCAGGTACCAGACGTTTTAGGCGAGATTCCAGCAGTTGGGCATGCCTTGCGTGCCCGCGGCGGGGATCCAGGCGGGATGCTTCATCGTGCCGCCCATCGGTTCGCAAGTGTGGATCGAGTTCGAGCAGGGCAATCCGGATTATCCGATTTGGACCGGAGGTTTCTGGGGGTTGGTTGCCGACGTTCCGGTTTTCGCCACAGCGCCGCCGGCTATTCCTCCGGGGCAGAACATCGTGCTGCAGACGACCGGGCAGAACTCGATCATTCTCAGCGAGGCCGCACCGACCCCGGCCACAGGCGGAATCGTTCTCAAGGGCGCGAGTGGGGCGATGATCGTGATCAACGAGACAGGGATTTACATCAGCAACGGACAGGGAGCGACGATCACGCTGATTGGGCCCACGGTTGACATAAACATGACGGCGCTCACCGTCGTGTGAGCCGAAGGAAGGATGAGAGATTCATGCCGGGACCGATTTTGCACATGGGCGCGGTTGTAACGTGCGCGCATGGAGGCCAGGCGATGCCGACGGCGCCAAGTCCACAGGTAATGGTTTCGGGAATGCCGGTTGCCACAGTGGCAGCGCCTTACACCGTCGCCGGATGTGCCTTCGTTCCGCCGGCGTGGAAATGGTCCATGCGTCACCGGCCAATGGATGGTGGGTGCGGTGCGAGTTACTTCGTCAGGGCAGCCGTTGGTGATTATGTCCGGGGTGTCGCTCTGCACACCAACGGCTACACCGCTGTTGCCGGTCTCGGCGCAGACGCGCGCGCTAGCAACGTAAGCAGGAGCAGTCAGAGGCAAGTGTGAACGTTAACTACCCATACCAGTTCGACGGACGCGGACGCACCATGGATCCGCTGGACGATTACTTGCGCCAGCTTGTGGAGCAAGTGTTGTTCACATCGCCCGGGGAGCGCGTGAACTTGCCCGATTTCGGCAGCGGGTTGTTGCAGTTGCCGTTTGCTCTCAATAGTCCAGAGATTGGCAGCCGCTACGCAATTCGCCGTGCAAGGCGCACTGCAGAAATGGCTGAGCGGCTACATCAAGGTGCAGTCGGTAACGGTCACCGCGCAGGAAGCCATCCTCAGCGTCACCGTCAGCTATGCGCCGCTGAACACCGGCCTAACGCAGGTGCAGACCTTCGTGTATGGGGGTCCGCAATGATCTACAGCTGCTGCAACGAGCATCGCCGAGCCGCCGTCTTGGGCAATCCGCTGCTGAACGGCATCGACTACCTGGAGCTCGCCGACGACTCGAAGATTCCGGCGAGTCCCTTCCAGCAGACGCTGTTGATTTATTGCTTAAATGCTACGCCCAGCATCGTCGGGCGGAACAACATACTCATCACTGGCGGCGAGAGCATCACGGGAATTACTGCGGCCTGGGTGCTGCCCGCGTCGACCACGACGGCGCCGGCCAACACAGCTAGCCCGGCAGAGGTCGCTTACTTCAAGAACGAGCTTGGGAACAATCCAAACGTTCTTGTAGTTCGAACCAGCGTTGCCGGAGATTTCTCGCCATACACCCTGAAACTGGTGAACGATGCGTCGGCTGCAGCACAGGATAGTTTCGCAGTTACCGAAGTTCTGAGCGGGTTCGATCTGCAGCTTGCGGAAGTCCCTTTCTCTTTCAAGATCGATTGTCCGCCTGATTTCGATTGCAAGCCGCCGGCGCCAAATTGTCCGCCTGATCTGCCAACGCCTCCGTCGATCAACTATCTGGCGAAAGACTACGGATCATTTCGGACGATCCTGCTCGACCGCCTCAACCAGTTGTTGCCGTCGTGGGGCGCTACGAGCGAGGCAGACCTGGGCGTTGCGTTGGCTGAGTTGATGGCATATGTCGGCGACCAGCTCAGCTATCAGCAGGACGCGGTCGCGACGGAAGCTTATCTGCTCACGGCCCGTAGCCGCATTTCCCTGCGACGGCATGCGCGGTTGGTCGACTACTTAGTGCATGACGGCTGCAACGCTCGCGCCTGGATTCAATTGAATGTCAGCGATCCCCTAACGCTCGACCCCAAGGTCACACGCTTCTATACCTCGGCTCCGCGGGTGCCTGCTAATCTCGCGCCGGGTGCTGGAAACGAGCAGGCGGCGCTGGATGCCGGCGTGGTCGTGTTCGAGCCGATGCAGAGCAAGAACCTGTTTCCCGAGCACAACCAGATGTCGTTCTACACTTGGGGTGATACCGACTGCTGCCTGCCACAAGGGGCGACGGAAGCCACCCTGTTGGGGAGCTACCCGAATCTGCAAGTCGGGGACGTGCTCATCTTCCAGGAGGTCCTCGGTCCGCAGACCGGGGTTGTGGCCGACGCCGACATTCGGCACCGCTATGTGGTGCGGCTCACGTCGGTTGCGACTCAGAACGCACAAGGACAGCCGCTGGTCGATCCGTTGTTCGAGCAGGTAACCGGCGCCGCGATCACGAGGTCATCGCAGACTCCGACGGCTATAACAGAGATTCAATGGTCGGAAGACGATGCGCTACCAGCCACGCTGTGCCTGTCATCCTCATTCACCGGCAGCGACGGGAAAGCAGTCAATCTTGGCAACGTGAGCGTGGCCTATGGGAACGTGGTGCTGGCGGATCACGGCTTGTCGATGCCCGCGACAGCGCTGCCGGCTGTGCCGGAGCCGACGCTGTTCTATCCTCCATCCGCAGCCCAGGATCACTGCAATCCGACGGCTGCCGCGCCATTTCCAGTGCGCTATCGCCCGGTACTGGAGCAGAGTCCGGTTACTCAAGCGGTCACGTTACCGCTCTCTGGGTCGCCCGTGACGGCGACGGCTGTTCCTCTGCTGCCTACTGGGTTCGTGACCCTGAGCGATAGCAAAGGGTTTGCCACTCTGATGGTCAGGCCGAACGCTCCAACGTCGTGGCCGCAGTACTTCGGAGTTATTGCAACGTCGAATGAACCCGCATTCCCGACGTTTGATCTCAAAGTAGTGTTCAACCCTCCGGGGACACCTCCGAACAAGTGGATCACCCTGGAGCACTTCTCCGGCCTGACACTAACGCCGAACGTGAGCAACAACGCGGCGGTACAAATCAACGGCGTCTCGCAGTTCGTTACAGTTACGCCGATCGGGACAACAACGCCGACGAACTTCCCCGGTACACCGAATAATTTCCCGAATTCTGGGACGCTGACACTGGAGGATTCAAGCGCGACGGCATACCTGACGGTTCAGCCAACAAATCCCCTATCCTGGCCGCCGAATTTAGCCGTGCTGGCGCAGGGCGACCTGACAACGCCGGAGCAGTTCAACCTTGTGCTGATCTATCAGCCTCCCAGCGGTGGGGTGGGTGTTCAGGTGCCCCTGGTGGTGAAGGCGTTCAACGACCTCACGCTTGCGACGGTCGCAGCGACTTTCAATTCAGCTTCTGCACTATTGACCGTTCTGAGCTTCGAAGGAGAACCAAACCCCGGTTTATCGGCGTATGAACTGATGCACTACGACGCCAGCAAGGCGCTCCCGGTCATTAACCTTGCCGTCAACAACGAAACGGCAAAATGGGCGTCGGTGGCCGATCTGTTGGGTTCTGCTTCCGCAGACAAGAATTTCGTGGTGGAAATCGAATACAACGGCGCGGCGTACCTGCGCTTTGGTAACGACACAAATGGGGCGAGACCGATTTCTCTCACGCAGTTCACTGCGTCTTATCGCCTTGGCAACGGAACGGCAGGCAATGTAGGCGCAGACAGCTTGATCAATTGCGCCAGCGATCCGCGAATAGAAGCGTGTATCAATCCACTACCCGCCTCGGGCGGCATCGATCCCGAAACGGTTGCGCAGATCCGGCGCCGCGCTCCGCAGGCTTTCCTGACGCAGGAGCGTGCGATCACCATGGCCGACTACGCCAACGTGACCATGCAAAACCCGCAGGTCGAAGACGCCTACGCGACACTCCGCTGGACAGGAAGCTGGTACACGGTGTTCATCACCGCCGAGCCGCAGACCGGAGAGACGCTGAGCAAATCGCAGACCTGCGCCGTCACCAATTACGTGAATCGGTATCGATTGGCTGGGCAGGATCTGCAACTGGAACAGCCAGAATATGTCTCGCTCGATATCAAGCTGGTGGTGTGTGTCGATCCCGACTATTTCCAGGCGGATGTTCAGCAGGGGGTGGCGCAGGTTCTGGGCAGCGGCTGTCTCCCCAACGGACAGCCGGCTTTCTTCTCGGCTTCGAATTTCAAGCTCGGGCAGACGGTTTATCTCAGCCCTATCTATGCAGCGGCCCGCAAGGTTGCAGGGGTGCAAAGCGTCACCGCACACAAGTTCCAACCGCAAGGAGTGAATACCAAGGCTTATCTGCAAACCGGCGAAATACCGCTCGGGCCTTTTCAAGTTGCCCGACTGGACAACGATCCCAGCCGGCCCGCAAATGGGCAGTTGACGCTGGTGATGAAGGGTGGAAAGTGAGGAGCCGATGAGCTGCGCTTGCAACGGAGGCCCGACCTGCACTTGCGGTTGCTGCTCCGGCATTCGTGTGCAAACGCCGCAGGGCGAGACGAATCTGCCCGGGCTCTCTTCCATCGCCTATAGGACCGGCACCTGGGCGACGTTCAAGCAATCCATGCTTGCGCGATTGTCGAGCTCCGATTATCCAGCGCTTGCTGGTTTAAAAACGCGGGATGACGATGACTTCACCATCGCACTTCTTGATGCCTCTGCGATGATGCTCGACATCCTCACGTTCTATCAGGAAAGGCTCGCCAATGAGAGTTATCTGCGTACGGCAACCCAACTTTTCTCGTTGACGCAGCTCGCCCAGCTCATCGGATACCAGCCGTCGCCTGGAGTCAGCGCTTCGACCTACCTCGCTTTCACGTTGCGCGCCGCCACAGGACTACCTCCCGATCCAACGATGACGGCGGTCACTATCCCCGCGGGCACACAGGCACAGAGCGTTCCTCCACAGGGCGGGAAGCCGCAATACTTCCAGACTTCGGCGGACATCCTTGCGAAGCCCGACTGGAATGCGCTGGCAGTACAGACGGGGCAGCCGTGGCGTCCCAAGTTCGGAGACACGTGGGTTTATTTGGCTGGCACTTCAAGCCAACTAAATCCGGGCGACGCCATCCTCATTGTCGGCGACGAGCGGCGAAACGCTCCCCAGAGCACGTATTGGGACGTACGGTTTGTTGCTTCGGTCCAGCCGGACACCATTAACAATCGGACGCTGATTCAGTGGGCGGAAGGATTGGGTGGGCAGAAGGGAAAGGTGGCAGCAACCAATCCGCAAGTGTACGCACTGCGGCAAAAGGCCAGTCTCTTCGGATACGCGGCGATCAACCCGCTGATGCTGGACGCAAACACAACTTTGAAAGCGCTGCAAGATGCGCAACTCGTCAGCAACAATGCCAAGCGTCCCGAGTGGCGATTCGGGATACAGAGCTTCGGCAACATCGATTTGACTGCGCAGAGTGTCATCGATCTCGACGCGACCTATTCCAAGATTGCGACGGGTAGTTGGCTCGCGATACTCCGGCCATTCAAGAACCCATCGGGAGGCTCCGAGATAGCGATCCACCTCTATAACCTCCTGTCGGTCGATACCGTCTCGCGCTCGGACTATGGCGTAAGCGCAAAGATCACTCGTGCCGTTTCTGACACGCCCGCCAGCCTGCAGGTGAACTATCAGCAGACTCGGAGTTGCTCGGCGGTGGCGCAGAGCGAACTGTTGCCAACTGCGGAAGCACCGCTTACTTACCCGCTGTACGGAATCAACGTCGACCTTGAAGTGAATCGCAACGATTTAGCCGGAGTGACAGCAATAGCTATTACGGGCTGTGCGCAGAAAATCTCCGTGAACTTTCCGCCAAAAAATCCTCCCATCTGGGTTTTCGTTCCTGACGAGAACCCATCAGCAACGGTTCCGCTTGCACAGGGACAGGTCTACACCTTGCTGCAGCCGCCAGATCTTGTGAACAAGGATGGGACGATCCCTGATTGGAGTCTATCGTCTGCGGCGTTGACGCTCAGCGTGGCTGATTCCTCCGGCCGTACAGGAACCATTGCGAACGCCGAGCTGCAGTACTTCTCTCTGGTGCAGCCGAGCAAGACCGATCCCATTGTGCAAGAGACTGGGTTGGTGACAGCCATCGAGCCGGTCATCGACCCGATTCTCCAAACCATCACGCATACAAGAATCGTGCTACAGAATCCGCTGATGAACTGCTATGCGCGCCCGGTGACAACTGTGAATGCGAACGTCGTAGCTGCCACCGCGGGCGCTCCCGTTACGGAGTTGCTGGGAAGCGGTTCGGGATCCGCGCCCAACCAGCAGTTCACGCTGAAGCAGACCCCGCTGACCTACGCTCAAGCCGCAACGCCCACCGGCAGCCAAAGCTCCCTGCATGTTTTTGTGAACGGAGCCGAGTGGACGCAGGCGCCCACTCTGTACAACCAGCCGTCGACGGCGCAGGTTTATACCACGCTGAACCTCGCTGGCGGCGGCGCGCAGGTGCAGTTCGGCGACGGCGTGGAAGGCGCCACGCTGCCCACCGGGCAAAACAATATTCAGGCGAACTACCGCATCGGCTCAGGACTTTCCGGCAATGTCGGTGCAGCGATCACGACGCTGATGGATCGTCCGCTGGGCGTGAGCGGCGTGAACAATCCGCAGGCCTGCGACCGGCGGCCAGGATCCGCAGTCGGTCGATGACATTCGCGCCAACGCGCCGCTCTCGGTGCTCACGCTGGGACGAGCGGTGTCGATAACCGATTATCAGAACTTCGCGCAGAACTTCGCGGGCATCGCGAAGGCTTACGCCATCTGGATTCCGAGCGGGCCGGGACGCGGCGTCTTCCTCACGGTCGCGGCCGCGGGCGGCTCCGCGCTGCCGCCGGGCAATCCCACGCTGGGGAACCTGATCACGGCGCTGCACAACTACGGCAACCCGCTCATCCCCATCACGGCCGTCTCGTTCCTGGAAACTCTGTTCAGCTTCAGCGCCGACATCAAGTACGACCCGGCCTACGACGCCACTGCAGTGAAGGCGAACGTGCTGGCGCAGCTTCGCCAGAGCTACAGCTTCAGCGCGCGGACGTTTGGCCAGGGAGTTTCGGCCGACGAGATTGCGGCCTTCATCCAGGGCGTGGCGGGCGTCATCGCCGTGAACGTCAAAAGCCTCACGCTGGGCGCGACCAGCAGCGCCGGCGATCTCAGCAGCAGCGCGTGGTCCGTCGCGGCGTACACCGATTGGCTGTTGGGACTGGTCACGCTCGCGCGTCCAGACTCGGGCACGCCTACGCGGATCTGTGCCTATCTGCCGGTGGCCAATCCTGATGGGCTGCCATCGCCTGCAGAGATTTTGGTTCTCGATCCGAATCCCAAGAACGTCGCGCTGGGGGTGCTGCCATGAGCCTGAATCTGTTCAATCTCATGCCGGCGGTGTACCGCATCCGCGACATTGCGATCGCGGAGTCGCAGCCACTACTGACGGCGGCGGAACTGACGGAGCTGGCCGCGTTGCAAGCCGCGTCGCCGCCACTTTCGCTCGACGATCAAGTGCGGCTCGACGAACTTACGGCCAAGGCACAACGCGGTCCGCTGCAGTCGCTGCTGCTGGTGATCCAGGAGCAGCTCGAGGTGCTCGCCGAAGACCTCGACCAACTCTACGACGACCAGTTCATTGAAACCTGCGCGCCATGGGTCATTCCGTACATCGGCGACCTCATCGGCTACGAGGCGGTGAGGGGAATTACGCCCGTGGTGGACGATCCCCGCGTCGAGGTCGCGGAAACAATCTCGCAGCGCCGCCGTAAGGGCACTGTGCTGGTGATGGAGCAACTCGCGCGCGACGTAACCGCGTGGGGCGCACATGCGGTCGAATTCTTCCAGGTGCTGGGCGACACGCAGTACATGAACCATCTGCGCCTGTGGAATCACTACGCGCCCGACCTGCGCAACTGGAAGGCGGGCCTCTACATCGAGAGTGGTTTTGACCGCACCTCGCACCAAGTCGACGTGCGGCGCATCGCCGCGAGGCGCGGACGTTACAACATCCAGAACATCGGAATCTTTCTGTGGTCACTCGGAGCGTACAGCATCACCGGCGATGAAGCGGCGATCAGCGTCGCAAGCGCCGAGTGCCTGCGCTTCAGCTCGCTGGGGATGGACATTCCACTTTTTCACCGCGCCATCTCGCAGGGCGAGGAGATCACCGACCCGGCGCAGCCCTTCAACGTGGCCGATCGGCTGAAGCGGCGCGTGCTCTGCGATGACCTGCGCAAAGGGGTGGGGGCGGTGTATTACGGAGAAGGGAAGAGCCTCGCGCTGTATCTCGACGGCAAGCTGCTCAACCCGTACGAAATCGAGGTGGCGAATCTTTCGGGCCCAGATGGCTCTTGGGCCAACATGCCGGCGGCCGGCGGTTTCTTCCGTGCGGCCATCGATCCTGAGCTGGGACGCGTTGCGCTGCCTCCCGCGGCTGCCGGCACGACGCTGCCCCCGCTCACGGTTTCGTATCACTACGGCTTCAACGCCGATCTCGGCGGCGGCGAGTATTCCCGTGAGGATACTTTCCTGGTCGATGATCCGGCGTGGATCGTATCCGTCGATAGCAACTCGGGCGACTCGAATGTCGCGATTACAAATGCGCTGTCACACCAGAACATCCACGCGCAAGTAGCGGTCGAAATCGATGGCAGTGAGACCCTGGCATGGAAGCCGCAGCCGATTGAGCTTGCTGCCGGCACCACCCTGGAGCTGCGGGCGGCGGATGGTACGCGTCCGACATTGCTGCTGGCAGATGAGTTGACGGTCACCGGAGGTGAATCGAGCACGCTGGTCATCAACGGCCTGCTCGTTGCAGCCGACAGTGGAATGAAGCCGGCGAGTCCATCGCCGGTTGCGCTGGTGCACGTTCCTGAACTGCGATCGGATGGCAGCGCAAACCTGCTTGCGACATTGAGCCTTATTCATTGCACCCTGGTTCCGGGTTGGTCACTCGATGAGCACGGTAACCCGAACGAACCAGGCGCTCCAACGATCGTGGCTGAAGCGGCGGGGACCGCGGTGTCGATCTGCCGATCGATTGTGGGTCCTATTCTTTGCTCGGAATTCACGACCGTCAACGCTACCGACAGCATCATCGACGCCACCGACCTCGTGGCTGGTACTCCTCCCACGAGGGTGTCGTGCCCGACCAACGTTGCCTATGCCGCGCTGGACGGCATGAGCGGCGGCGGGCCGCTCACGCTCAACGGATGCAGCGTCGCCGGGAAGGTTCATTCTGTTCTGCTGAGTTTAGTGTCGAACAGCATCATCTGGGGCGCGTTGGCCGCGGCTGACGTGAAGCCGTGGGTCTCGGCGCTGGTCGCCGATCGCAAACAACAAGGATGTGTTCGCTTCAGCTTTATTCCGTATCAGGCGGTGATTCCGCGGCACTTCAAGAATGTCTCGCACGGTCTCGCGTTGCCGCAGCCGTACTTTATCTCGATTCGATACGGGCACCCGGCATATATGAAGTTGTTGGCGTCCACCGACGACAGTATCCGGCGTGGCGCCGATGCCGGCAGTATCAACTCCAGCGAATCATGTAATCCGACGACTACGCCCGGCAGCTCTGCGCAGGCAGGGGTTCAGTATTCCGGCGTGAGCGAGATGGGAGCCTTCAGCTTCGTGCTTGCACCGCAGCGCGAAAGCGACCTTCTGATTCGTTTGCAGGAATACGTGCCGGTGAACCTGGAATTCGGGCTGATTTACCAGAACTGATTTGGACAGGAGTCTCTTGTGAGCTTCGATAACAGCCGTTACACCTTCAACCCCTGGAGAAACTTCTCCGGAGTGGTCATGGAGCAGGGGCGTGTCCAACTGGACGCTGACTGGAATGAGTGGCTGGCCGAGCTTTCACGGCGAATTCAGGCCGGTACGCTGGATGTCTTCGGCCACGCTGCATATCCGCCGACGACGCCATCGGCATTCTTGATTACCGCTACAACGGGAAGCCCGAACACGGTGACGATCGGCTTGGGCCGCATGTACGTCGATGGCCTGCTGGCTGAAAACCATGGAGCGCACAAGACGGCTTCCTGGGATCCCGCATTGGCTGAATTGTCAGGTACGCCGCAGCCGATCGATCCCAAGAATCCCAATCCCAATCCGCTGGATTTCACCCGGCAGCCCTACCTTCCGGGCGCGACTTTGCCAACCGACAAGGGCGCCTACCTTTTCTATCTTGATGTCTGGACCAGGGAGATTACTTATGTGGAAGACTCCCACTTAGTCGACATTGCGATAGGTGTCGATACCACCGGCCGCCTGCAAACCGTGTGGCAAGTGCGGTGCATGGCCAATACCGGTGGATGGACCTGCGAGACGCCGGATTCGCAAATCCCTTATCCCTCCCAATCCACGGGATTGCTGACCACCGATGTGGTGCCGGGCTTCGAGTACCGGCCCGTGCTGTCTCACGAGCGGCTCCGGATACACGGGCCTGGAAAACCAGTTCTACAGAGTTGAAATTCATCAGGGAGGCCCGGGGAACGACAAACCCGACTCCAAGACAGCGGCCTTCAAGTGGTCGCGGGAAAACGCATCGGTAGAGACCAGCGTCACGGCAATCACCAGCGTGCGGAATTCTGTGAACCTGACGGCAAGCCAGCTGGCGCTGACGAGCCTTGGAAGGGATCAGGTGCTGGGCTTCAAGAATGGAGACTGGATCGAATTGCTGGACGACTGGTGTGAGCTTTGGGGAAATCCCGGCGTCATGTGCCAGATCGACAGTGTTACAGTTTCGCCTCCGAGCATCACACTCACGACACTGGTGAACACCTCCACGCCGCCGCCACCGGCAGCGGGACAAGCTCCTGCAGTGACCTTTCCGGTTGACGCGAATTCTCTGATCACTCCCAAGCGTCACACTCGCATTCGGCGCTGGGACCAGTCGGGCGTAGTAAAGGATATTCACGGAACGCAGTGGTGCGATCTGAGTCAGACCGGTGGCGCTATTCCGGTACCCGGTCCCGGAACCACGCTGGTGCTTGAGAGCGGAATCACGGTCACGTTTGGCGCAACGGGCGCGAACTTCAATGTTGCGGACTTCTGGAACTTCGCGGCGCGGACCGCGGACGGCTCGGTAGAGAAACTGAAAGCAGCGCCTCCGCGAGGCATACACCACCACTGCACAAAGCTGTCGACCGTCACCTTCAGCAGCCCGACGGCAACCAATCCGGACTGCCGTACTCCGGTTCAAGTCGGAGAAGGTGACAATTGCTGCTGCTGCAGCTACACCGTCGGAGACGGGGTCAACAGCTTTGGCCAATACACTTCCATTCAGCAGGCCATCAGTCTTCTGGGAGCGTCGGGAGGGGAAGTGTGTGTTCTCCCTGGACGCTATTACGAATACATCTCCATTGTTGGCCTCAACAACGTGGTAATTCGAGGCTGCGGGGCCCAGACCCGTCTGGCTTCGCCAACCATGAAGCCGGGCGGCGGGGCAGCGAGCCCGAGCAGCGCTTTGTCTACTACGAGTCCGGAGAGCGGACTGGCAGCCATTATCACGGTGTCCCAATCTGCCAACGTCGAGATAACCTCGCTTGCCGTCGAGGCGGCGGACAATGAAGCGGGAATTTTGCTGGATGGAGTGAAGGGACAGGTAAAACACGGTGATGTGCTGTTTTCAACCGGGTTCCCTTCGAACATAACAATTACCGATACCGTGCTTACGGCCTCAACCTTGCCTGCTCTGGTCGCAGTCAACGTCAACCTTCTTACGTGTACGAGCAACCGGATTGCAATGAAGGACACCACCAGTCAATGGGCCTCGGTGTATATGAGTGGCAGCGAAATCCACTTCGAAAAGAATTGGGTGGGTCTCGAAGATGCTGCGATGGCGGCGACTTGGCTGCCGGGTACCGTGGTCGGTGACTTGAAGGCGAACTTCACGCCGCCGCCCGGTGGTGTATCCGTTCTGGCGAATGGAGGCATTCAGATCGCTGGCGACTCGACAGATGTCTTTGTCGTAGACAACCAAATTGAAGGCGGCTTGCGAAACGGAATAACGCTGGGAAGTTTCGTCGTGTTACTCCTCAAGAAGTCGTTTAGTGGCCAGGCGCTGCAAGGGCTGCCGCCCCAACCTCCCGACCCGGCGGCGACCAGCTTCACCCTACAGCTGCCAAACGCTCTCGATACGAAGAACTCAGCTGGCCGGCTGGTCTCGGGCGGCACACTGCAGAACATCTTGATCGCGCGCAATCGCATCCGCAACATGGGCCTCTGTGGAATAGGTCCGATCGGATTCTTCAACCTGGGTCAGTTGACGGAAGTCATCACGATCCAAAATCTGACGATTACCGAGAATACGATTTCCAGTACGCTGCAAGATGTCGTCGAGCCGCTCGAAGGGGGCAATGGGTTCACTCCGGGATACGGCGCTGTCTGCATTCCCGACGTTCAGAACCTCATCGTGCGCGACAACACCATCACCGATTTCGGCAACCAACCGGGCGCGCTGGTGTGCGGAGTGTACGTGCTCAACGGAGAGCAGATCGAAATAGGACGCAATCAGGTGATAGAAACCCGCGACTGGTCGATGGCTGGCATCCAGCAGCAACCCAGTTCTTCGCAGCCGCAAGCGGGGATTGAAATATCGCTGGTTACGCCACCACCATTGGATCCGTCTACCGGGCAATCTTCCTTCGGTGAAGGCGGTTCGCTTCAGACGCCGTTCTATCAACCCGGCGTTCCCGCCTTGCGCATCGAGAACAACGTGGTGCGCGTTCCGTTGGGGAAGGCGTTGGAGGTCCTGGGGGCCGGCCCATTTTCGATCGTGTCGAACCACTTCAGTTCGGGTGGAACAGTGCAAGTGCCCAGCCAAGATGGCAATTTCGGATTGGCTCAAGGCCTCGGCAAGATCGAGCCGCGGTTCTATTCCACTGTGCTCACCGTATCCCTAGTGAACTATGGACGGTCGATCGAGCTCGACCCCCCTGGAACCTCGTTTGCTGCGCTTTTCAATGGTGGCTCACCTCCGAGCTTGAACCTCATTGACCAAGCGTTGTCCAATTCTTCCAGCGGGGCAGTTCTCTTCAGTGACAACATCTGCCAGCTTGAGACCCGAGCCAGTGGAGCCCAAGGGATTACCTCGGTCGGCATCTTCACATTGGATCACCTCACCTTTGCCAACAATCACTGCTGGGTTGACGGCGCGAGTACAGCCTTTCTGGACGCTTTGTTGCTTGCCATTTCTCTGCAGATTACGGGCAACCGCTTGCAGGACGGATTCAACTCGGTATTGGCATCGGGACTGACCTTCGGCATCTCCAACATCACGACGTACAACACTTCCACCTTGTGCCTCTTTGCTCTCGGCGACACAGCGCTTTCCGTTACGACATCGAATGTGGTGTTCGATAAAGCGCTGTGCCCGGCGCGTGTGCGTAAGGGTTAGCAGCAGCAAGGATCGAGGATCGTATGAGCGCAGCGGCAAACGAAAGCAAGACTACACAAACTACAACGACCCGCCTGATCAGCGAGGTAACTCCAGCCATCAGCACTGCGGATACTACTGTTGCGCAGGGCGTACAAACCCTGACGCAGGTGCATCAAGCACGGCTGTTGGTGTTAACCCGCAAAGCTGACAGCATCAGCGCACAATACGGCGCGTCGTCGGCTCAGGCGAAGGCGGCGAAGGCAGCGGTAACGACATCGCAGGCCACGGTCGCGCGCCTGTCCATGTTGCAGAACCGCGTCAATTTAGCGACGCCGCAGGCTCCGGCGAAAGGCTGGGCGGTATATGGTCATGTCTACCACTTGACCTTGAAGCCGGCAGCCGCTTACACCGTGTTCTTCGTCGACGAACAGAACGCGTATCAGGCAGATATTGGGTTTGCGTATACTGCCGCGGACGGCTCGTTCCAGATTACCTATACGCCCTCAGGGAATGCCGCTTCTGTTCCAATCTTCTTCGAGATAGTCAACGACCAAGCGCAGCCGGTGTATCTCAGCAGCACCGCGTTTCAGCCGCAAACCGGAGCAGCGAACTACCTGGACATCACCCTTCCGGCAGGAGAGCCGGTACTTGGCGATCCGCCGGCAGTGATTCGGGCGATCGCGATGCCGCATGCTGGCGCCAAATCGACGGTCGCGTCGGAAATGTTGGAGAAGTCGATAGAGACGGAGGAGAAAAAGAAGAGCAAATAAGTCGAGCGCCCACTTTGGCGGCTGCGATGTTGCGTTTGGGAAACGCTGGCCGTCGAGATCGTGTGCGGTTCCAGCGGTAGGTATTGCCAATAACTATTAGGCGACTTAGCCGGTCTTCTCCTCCTGGGCTGCTGGCCATCGAGCGGTTCGGAATGAGAAACGCAGGATGTTTGCGGAGTGGCGTGAGGCCCGTCTGGTCGAACGGAGAATCACTTGGACGTGTAGTCGCCGTCCCGTCCTTGTGAGCGGGACATCAAAGACCCGAGCATTCGGGTTATGTGGCAATACTTGTCATACCGGAACCTCATGACGCCCTCAGGCCTCCAGCCGTGCGAGAGGAGCATGGCGTTCCCGTTGGTCATCCAGAGCAAGTCATAGCGGCTGCAAAGGAGCGTCGCAAGATCGTGGATTTCATGATCCTCATGGAAATACTGCCGGCAGGTCAACGCAGCGGCAAGATTCCTCCGCCAAGCGCCGAAAATAAAGTAAAGGGGTCCTTACTCCGGTTCGGCTCTATGGTCATACTTCGCGGTTCTCAGCCTGGCAATTGCCCCTTCAAGATTATTCGTCCACAGTTGCTGGTTCACAAGATATTGCCACTCTCGGCACCATTCCCTCACGGGCTTTATAACGCCATCCGGTGTATTGAGTTCAGAGAGCTCCAACATTCTCTCGTATTGTTCTGCAGCCAACCGCGACTGCACTAATTTCCGTCCATGCGATTCGTGCCAAGAACGTTCTTCCGTAAGCCACCGAAAGGCCCGAAGAAAGTTATCACAGATGTCCCTTTGAAGTTCTTCCTTGTCTAAATCTTGTGCAGATTCCTGGCTCAGCAACGACCATAGCTTCGCAGCACTTCCAAACCCAAAGTCTCCAAGATATCCACTCTGCGACATCATAGGGAAGACGGCATACTGAAAAATGAAAAGTTCGGTATTGACAGCAGTTCTCTTCGCTTCATTGACTTCGCTGCGAAACTCCTCTACGTAATACCATCCATCCAGGTGTGCATGAGCTTTAGCGTACCCCAAAGGAAGTTCATCATTGAAGACTAGTGCCCTGAACTGCTTAGCCGTCGCCTCAAGTCCATCTGGTCGCCCGTCTAAGAGAGGAGCAACAGCTCGGTTTATTAGCTTCGCATGACCACTCACCAACTGCACGATTGCGTCGAGCGTGAGGTCAAACTGCTTCCAGAAGTCAGCTTTAGCCTGATCACTGTTTTGCGGCAGAGTATCGAGTTTCTCCTTGATCTTTTTTACATCGACATTTGTTTCCTCTAAAACGGACAAAATGTGCAATGAACGCGCCAACAGTTCATCCATGCCTCCAGATATGTCGTTCAGTTTGGAAAGGCCCTTAAGCTGCTCATCACTTGCATCTTGCAGGGTCCTCAAGAACGTAAGGATAAGAGTTTTATCGTCCTCTGATTTTGTGGACCTTTCAAAGATGTTTCTCAAGGTAGGTCCGATAAAAGGGATTACCTCTAAGGCTCCACTGGTAACGTCTTTTGCGTAAGGGTGCTCGTTCAGCCAGTTGCTTGTGTCTGTTCTGATTTGTTCGAAGTTGTCCATGTTGAACCACTCCCATTTTCTGTGACGAATGTGATTAGATTAGGTGTTCCTTGTTGGTTTGCTTATCGCCTCAGTTGTAGGGGACGCCGACTGACCCGCCTCGTCATCGCGCAGTGCATCCGCCTCGAAAGCTGCTAACTTCCTTTTGGCGTGCGACACCGGGGTCGCCTTACCGGTGAAGGTGTGGCATCTTTGCCCGGCCGCAGCGCCGCATTCCAGGCATTCAATATCGATTGCATTCATGGCCTGAGTTTAACTGAAGTACTGCTCAGTAACATCCAGTTTGCTACCATTTTGCGGCCCCTCGCGACATGGAATTTCCAGAAACGGCATCGTTCAAATCCAAGTCAATCCCTTACCTCGGCGTGTGACCGCTGTTACGGCAAAGTGTGCGCTCTCCGTCTAGTGTCACGGTGGGCCAGCAGATCATGTCGCAGTGTCTTCGGGTGAGCAAAGGAGAAAGTTGCCATGTCAAGAAAGTTCGTTGAACTGCTTGAGGAATCTGGCATCCCTCTTCACTCGCAGTCCGGCGGCACGGCGCCCGATCGGATAGTGGATCGCGAACCTAAGAATGAGCCGTGTCCACGCGCCAAAAGGCTTCGCGATCTCTACTTCCAGACACTGTCCTCGGCAACCAACGAATTTCCTTACTGGTACACGCGCAAGTACACAGAGCTTGATGGCGAAATCCCCGCGGTCCGCAGCGCTGCGGCGCTGAAGGAAGCCTTGTCGCATCTCACGCCAGTGATTTTCCCGGGTGAACTGCTGGCAATGGGCAAGGCGCACTATTACCGTGGCTCGTTTCCGATGCCGTGGTTGTCGGAGGCCTGCGGTCATAGACGGACGAGCGTCCCATCGACGATGAAGTCGTCACGGCAAGTAAGCGCGCCAGCCGCGCAAGCAGCAAACGAAAAGAAGAACTATGCGAATCAGCCGTGAGGAACTAGCGCCGAAGGCGAATTCAGTCGCGAGCAACTGGACACTGCGGTCCAATGACGCGGAGGAGCGAAAACTTATGTCACGAACTTTTCTGTTGCTAGCCGAAAGTTAGCCTGCCCTGAGCACAGCCGAAGGGGGGCACCCTGAAGTTCATCGACTACTCAGAAGGCGGGCCAGGCCACCCGGCATCCCTCGAAAACAGAATCTCCTATTACTTGGAACGGACGAATACCAAACCGGCCCCTCCTTCCACACATTGCCGATAATCATCCGGTCTTTGTTCGATACAAAAACGACGACATAGTCAACTCTCTCTAAACAAGTTTCATAGCATCGCAGTGTACTGCCTCCCAGAGTACCGGCAATGTCTTCAAGCAGTAGCGCGGTGTTGAAACCCGGCTCGTTGTACTTCGTCAGTTTAGGAAGCTTATCTTTAAATGCCCGCTCAAGTCTTTCGCGTTGTAGAGCTTTCTGGTTCCTCTGGTTCTTCAGGGATGCACCAGACGTTTCCATTCAAGCATGCGGTGTTACCGCTGCACGCCAATGTTATCTTGCGCCTTTCGTATTCAGTCTGTATGTAACTGTCCACCTTTATCAACTTCGGGGCGGACTTCACTACCCAGGAAGAGAGATTGCTGACAAACAGCTCCCTACTACGTTTCCTCACAAGGGAATCTACTATTATTGGAGGAACAGCAAGAAAATAATAACGATCTGGGGGAATTTGATTTCTGCAGCCAGCCCTGACCGAATCGACGATATTGTGCCATCTATTCACATACTCAATCTGCTCATCGAAAGATTCAACACGGGTATGTTCAACCGCAATGTTGTCATTTTCATCGCTACTAGAGACCAGAACGAAGTCAACGGCAGGCGTGTTTCGATTTACCTCATCAGGCGATTCAGACTCCACATATTCTATGTCCGTGAGGGACTTCAGAATGGTAATAAAAGCGTCGCGTGCGTTCAGTTCGTTCTGTTTCTTCTTCATAATCTTGACCGGAATTTCCATTGTGCTTTCCTGGCGACGACAGTATGCCGACAGGTGTCGCCAACCGCCGCTTCCGTCATTGTGGCTTCGACTGATGTGCCTCGAACCGCTTCCGCGCCCGTTCCTGTTCGCGGGATATACCGGCTGGCGTCAGCATTGACGCGTGTTCGTCTCGCAGCTTCGCAGCCTGTTCCATGTCCGAAACGTCCAGCTTGCCAGCAGTCGCCAGTGCACTTCATCCGTACTGAGCGAATCATATTGGCCAGTGTCGATCGCTGCGATGAATTACCAGAGCAAGAACTTATACTTGTGAGCTTTAACCATTTTCGTCATTCTGACACCGGTCATCTTGGAGCATTTATGTAGCAACGCAATGCCAGGCGATTGCTAACTTATTGATTTTATGGCGTCCCCGACGGGATTTGAACCCTCGTTACCGCCGTGAAAGGGACTGATTAGCTCGTAACTTACTGAAACTACGCGATACGGGTGGCACCGAAAGCGCTCTCAGTAAGCCTCAGTAACGATTCGTGGACCATAATTGGACCATGAACTAAGCACACGCGCCGCAGCACTTCCTCACCTCTTTGCAAGCTCCTCCCACCCCTCGCCGGGCGGAAGTAACTAAAATCGCGACGCCCCGGCTTAGCCTCTCTCGTCGCCCGCGCCATCGCGGCGGTCACCATGCAATCTCTGCAGTAAGCGAAAAGAACGCCGAGGAAGACAAGGACTTGTACCGTTCTTGTACCGCGATTAAGGTACATCCTGCCGCCATTTCTGTGGCATCATGTACTAGAGGCACCACGATGGCTACATCCACCGCAAAGACCCTGAATCAATATTTCGAGGACTGGTTAGGGACGGACCCCGGATCGGAACAGAATGTAGTTCGTCTGATTGAGAGTGGACTTCCGACCAGAGTGATCAATCACCTGATTGACCGGGGCCTGACCCGCAACGAAGTCTTCGACGTCATCATACCTTTGCGAACCTGGAAGCACCGAAAGAGTCGCCATCAGTCGCTCTCCAAAGAGGAGTCGGAACGAGCGATCCGAACGGCGAAGATTCTTGCCAGAGCCCAGTCAGTTATGGGTGATCAGGAGTCGGCGTTGGAATGGCTTCGCACCGCCAAGCGTAGATTTGAGGGCCGCACGCCAATTCAAATGCTTGCGACTGAGGCCGGCGGACGCTTAGTTGAGCAGATGCTCATTCAGATTGATCAAGGCATGTTCGCCTGATGTTCCTTTGGCGAATCAGCAATCATCGAACGCTCGATGGCAGGGGTGGGCTCGAGACATCGGCTCGCTGGCATTCTCAGGGCCGGCCGATCGTCTACCTGGCGGAAAGCGTCGCCGGGGCTCTGCTAGAGGTGCTTGTTCACCTGGAACTCAGTCCGGTACGCCTTCCCAAATCGTACCGATTGCTGAAAGTGGAAGCACCGGATGACATCTCCATCGAGGTACTCTCTCCAACCGATCTCAACGAAAGCTGGACAGAGGATGAAACTCTAACAAGAACCCTCGGTGATCGATGGCTAGCTTCCAAACGCTCTGCTTTGCTGCGCGTCCCTTCCGCGATCGCCCCGGAGACGCTCAACGTGGTTCTAAATCCTGCACACGAAGAATCTCGTCGCCTGAGAATCGTCTCGCACCGTGAGTACCCTTGGGACATGCGACTACTCTCGAAGTAACGACGCACATCGAAAGCAGTGACGGTGCGTGAAGAATTGCTCACACGCATGTGATCTGGCTACTCGCCCGATGATCCTTCCGGGCATGCTGCGGCAGAATACGCTAATTGATTCCCTTCACCGCCCCTCCGAGGCAGCCAGTGGTTCCGCAGAGATATGCTTCGCTATCCAGCTGCCAAGGGGATTGGGGCCTGGCGGACGCTTCTTCGACGGATCAGGCTTACCCGATTCCGACCGTGGTATGGAGAATCAATCCCTCTTTGCGCGCTAGAGCGCTGTAGTTCACGACATCTGAGTTAATGATCTTTGAGTTTGGAACCGCGACCAGCTCGTTCTTGATGGTGCGTAGGTACGTCACCATCAACCTTGTCTCTTCGACGTCCCCCATGTATTCGCCAATCTTGACCCGGTCGCCATTCTTGAACAAGCGGCGGTATGCCATGCTGTACCCGGAGATCATGTTTCCAATCAGCGAAGTCGATCCCAAGGAGAAAACCACGCCGATCAGCAAGGAGACGCCTTTGAAAGCCTGCGAATCCGAGCCGGGTATGTAGGGATAGGCGACCACCACGGCGAAAGCGATTACCGCGAACCGCACCAGACGATAGGTTGGCTTCGCCCACGCCGCCTCGAACCCGGACAAGGTAATTGCTCCGGTGTCAATCCCAATAAAGAGCAGGCGAATCAACTTCACCAAATACCAGGTGACCAGACCAGAATCGCCAGGAAGATGAGGTTGGGTACCGCGTTCAGGAACCCTGCGCCGATGGCAATCAAGGGATTCACCAGAATGGCAGACAGGCTATTGGCCAATCCTCGCGTCCAGGGGAACAGTGCCAGAACGTAATGCGCATAAAGATAGGCCATCGTCAGGGCGATGACTGCCCAGACCAGGCCATGCGCGCCGGTCATCACCCGCCACAAACGTTCGGGCTCAATCAGACGGAATGATTGAATCTGGATTCCATGGACCTTCTCTTTGTAACGCCTCTCGATCGCAGAGCGGGATTTTCTGACCACTACATGCGCGATCCATAGACCGAAGATGAGCGCCAACGTCGCACCGGCGGCAAATAGGCCATGTCGGAGCAGGAGCCTCGGCTCGCGGTCGCGCCGGTAGTCGATAATCGCTTCTTTGATTCGCTCCAGGGCTGCTTGAGCCAGGTATTGCCGGTTCACACCGGCATAGGCGGGGTCGGCATCAAACACGACCATGATGGTCTGGGCGCCAGCCAGTATCCGTGTTCCGAACGTCTCATCCCGCAATCTAAGCGACTCCGGCGCAACCGTACGATTGGCGGCTATAGCCCGAATGCGATCCGCGATCGCTTGTGCCCGTTTCTCCGCGGGATACGCCTGAACGCCCGTCACGCGAAACAATGACTCGCCATCGACAACTACTGGCGCAGTTTGGACCGCGGTTTCGGCATCCTCGGCGGCTGGGTTCGGAGTGACAGAAGATGGACTCTGGGCCCCAGTATCTAAAGCAAGCAAGCTGACTACCAGGCACAATCCCACTAGTACGCAGCGTCGCTTCAAAACTTTGTCTGGGAACATGGCCTGCACCTCGTTGACCTGAAAGTTGAGTCACATTTCGGTTGGGGCGGCCGTTGCAAGCTGCCCCTTTTTGTTTACCCGACGAGCTAGTGCGCGGGAATCGTGAGTACCGGCTGGTTCTGTGTTGGCCCCGTGTCGACCATGGTGAAGAGCATCATGATGAGGGAAAACATCTGCTTGGATTCGAGGTCACCTTTATCAATCCAGAACCAGTTGTTCTCGTACTTGACCGACACGAATGCGTCAGCCGGCACAGACTTCCCGCTATGGATATGAATCAGGCGGACCACACCAGAATCAGCCTTACCATGTTCAAACCCGGGAAATGCCCACCCTCGCGCCAGGTCTTCGGAGGGCACTCCTACTTCCGCCGCCATGGTTTGCATCACGCCGAGGATCGAGCGCGTAATGACCGCAATCTCCGTATCGTTGCTGGGCACAGCGCCGAAGCGAACCTTGTACTCAGTAGCGCTGGGATTCAGCTTCAACAGTCGCCGCAATTCCACGATATCCGCCTGGATTTCCGGCGGAACCTTTTCCGTGCGGAAGGTCATGAAGCTTACCAGCTCCTCGCCGGCTTCCTTCTTGACCACGATCCTTACCGCACCCGAAAGCTGGATCTGGCGAGCCAGGGCACGCACGCGATGAAAGTCCGGATCGGCGGGCGTAATTCCCTGCAATGTTGCCTCTTGATTTCGCAAGCCATTGATTGACGACACCGAGGCGAACAGGATGACGTCGGCCGGCATTCCGGCCTCAATGCTGGAGAATATCGCCTCGGGCGGAAATGGAGTCGCGAGGCCTCGGATGAACTTGCTGCCGGTCAGCGGGGTGTAGGTGATCGTGGGAGTGTTGCTATAGGTTCCGAAACCGCCCACAGTTGCGTCAGGTGTTTGGTTGTTCGGAGACTATGTTTCCAGTTGCATTGACTCACACGTTCCGTCACACGTTTGGAACTCTGTTGAACGCGAATGGAGAGAATCCAAAGGTTGTGCAGGAACTGCTTCGACACGCCAGCTTGAAAGTCACCACAGATGTCTATATGCAGGCGGTGAGCCTTCAGAAACGGGAGGCACAAACCAAACTGGTGCGAATGGTCATGAAGCGTCCGGTGGAAGAGAATTGAACCGGCGGTTTTCTAAATGGACCAAATTGGACCATGAAGAATTTTGGGGATGTCGGTTAAGTCTTGTATTTTGTTGGCGTCCCCGACGGGATTTGAACCCGTGTTACCGCCGTGAAAGGTTTGGGGTACGGCGGAACAAATGGGCATTAACTGGGGCAAATGGGTGCCTCAAGACAGTTTCAGTAAGCATTTGGAATCCGTAGGAGTAGTGAAATGAGCGCAAGTAAGAACCAAGTCGTGACGACTAAATCTGTACTCGAATCTTTTTGGCTCGACGAAACTGATTGGCTCTGCGCAGTTGAGTTCTTGCCTGACAGTGATCTCGAAAGTCGTGCTTTAGGTGCAAAAACCATAGGCTACCTGCACGCATACGCCCAGCTAACCGATACACGGTCTCTGGCGGTCGTCGGAGACAAGAAGGATCGAGCATATGAGGTCCTTTTCTCCTTCTCGTCCCCTGATGCAAAGCGGAAGTTTCTGCGGCTCGTGCGCAACAACCCAGAATTGGGAGATTCATATGTGCAGAACGACCTTCTTGTCCCGTCAGTAAAGGAGATTAAAACGGCGAGGCCGCTGAAGGCAGTATTGCCAGACAACGTCACACAACAAGTTACATTGATTACTTGCACGATCTTGGAGGAGGACGGCCACTCCCGGACTAATTGATGGGATGGTGAGTCCGCCCGTTCAGGCGGACCGCCTACCACTTCCTCTTATTCCTACTAGGAATAAGCAAAAACCAAAAAATCATTGGACACCAGCTACAGCATGGGCCAGATTGGTTATTATCTCGGGTTCTTCAGAGAGCGAGATGCAAGGGAGGTGCTGAAAAGCGACCAACCTGCAAAGTAACAAGCCTGAGGTTTCAGTGCCATGTCGAGTTATCCGCGAAAGCCAGTTGGGTCATCTCGCCCTTTCGGCGACGTGCCTGCCTCATCTGTCCTTACATCCGTTGACCTTGCCAACGAGAAGCACTATTCGATTATCGAGATTTCGCAGCTATGGGCACTCAGCCAAAAAACGGTTCGTAAGATTTTCGAGAACGAGCCGGGAGTGATTCAGTGGGGCACGACAGAGACGATGCGGAAACGAGGGTATCGGACATTGAGGGTGCCCGAAACCGTCCTGCAGCGTGTTCACTGCAAACTGCGCCAAGCCAGTTAAACCTTCTGCTCCGCTGGTTCAACGCTCGTCCAGCAATGGCCTGTCCCTTAGCGAACACTTGTTAGGCGCACATCACGCACTCTGTGCCGCAGCCCTTGGCGATTTCCGCTTTGCTGCCTTATGACCGCCTGTAATCAACCCCCAGGCCATACGCACGTTCGCCGCAAGCTGATCCTGGCGCGCCTTCACCCAAGGTGCATAATGCTTCTCTGTAATCTTCACACTCTTGTGGCCGAGCAGGATTGAGACCTGATCGATCGGCACGCCGGCGAGCAGCATCTCGACTGCGAAGGTGTCGCGAAACATGTGCGGGAAGCAACGCTTTGATGTTCCATCCGGCTGCTCCAATCCGGCAAGAGGAAAAAGACGGCGGTAGCTTCGCTGCCAAACTCCAACCGCTAATCCCGGATCACCGTTCCCGCTCCAGAAAAAATAACGCGGGTTGGGCTTAGGACCGGGGGGAATCGTGCGAAGGGCATGTGCTACTTCAGGTGGGAGAGGAACGTAAACGGGGGTTCGCGTTTTTGCTTGGTATCAGAGCAGATTGTCGCCGATCAGCCGATTCCGTTCGAGCGTGATTGCGTCGCGAATGCGAAGACCACTCCAGCGCATCAACACGGTGAGAATGCGAAGTCGAGTCGCTTCATTTCGGCATTCCAACCAGCCCCTTGGCTGGTAGATGTAGGTCGATCGCGATCTTGTTGAATTCCTCTCAAGTCAAGTAATCGTCGGCGCTTGGTTCACCGAAATTCGACCGAGATTCGCGGTCGGATTCTGCGCGATCCAACCAGCGCGGATACCCAACCAGAAGAATCCGGTCAGCCGCTCCTGCTTCTTTTCTTAGCCAGAGCGCCATCTTTCCAGGTGGCACGGAACGCCTGCAGCGCGCGCAGATCCAGATCACGAAGGTGCGTGTACTTCGCGCGCTTGCACCAATCGAGAAACCTCCTTGCGGAAGATGATCTCCAACTTGTAGAGCGTTGATTCCCTCAACTCGCGGGCGCGCGCATCAGCCAAGTACTCCTCCACCGCCTGTTCGACTGTGATGGGCTCTTCTTTTGGAGGGGGCGGGACAGGATCTTCGGCGGTCTCGATGTCGCGAGCCTTGGTTACTGCTTTCTCCCAGCTCTTGGTTCGTAGGCTGCGTCGAATGTAGGTTCCATCGATGGTTCCTTCTGCCCACATCGGGCAGGTGCAGCGTTTCCAGTAACAGTCAGAAGCCTTGGAGCAGGTGGGGTTATGACGCCGGTACAAAGTGAGCATGCCTAAACTATCGTACAGTTATCGTACAGTTTGCAAGCGCAATTTTTCAAGTTAAGGTAAATAAACAACTTAATAATGGTG
>CAVTMX010000029.1:0-175372 GCA_963735915.1 uncultured Acidobacteriaceae bacterium
ACGGAAACAATGAGTCCTGCTGAAACACCATGGCGCGGTCGTGGCCCGGGCCGTTGACAATTCTCCCGTCCACTTCGATCGGGCCCGCAGTCGGCTTCACCAGCCCGTCAACGGCCGCAAGAAAACTGGATTTTCCGCAACCACTCGGGCCAACGATGGCGACGAGTTCGCCTTCGCGCACCGCGATATCGATACCGGCCAGAATATCCAGGAGGCGCCTGGTGCGTTCATTGGCATAGGAAAGCCGCACACCCCGCGCCTGCAATTTCATCCGGGCCGCGTGTTCCATGGACGCCGAATTACTTCAGTTTCGCGAAGAAGCCTTCGCGTTCAAGCTGGTCGAGCGGCGACGTATCGACAAGCTGCTCCGGTTTGAAGTTCGCGGCTGCCGGAACTTTCTTTTTCAGTTCCGCCAGAACCAGCGCGATGCCCTTCATCGATGGCCGAGGGATGTCCGGATACACTTTCTCCGTAAACGTATCATAGGCTTTCGACAGACGCGGGTCCTGGTTCGGCTTTCAGGAACGTCGCGGTGTATTTCAGCGCGTCGGCCTTGTCGACCCTGAAAGCGTGTATGCCCTCGGAAATACCCATCAGAAACCGTTTTACGATATCCGGATTCTTCTTCACGAAATGCGCGCGTCGAAACATAGGACGTGTTCGGATAATCGATCGCGATGGCCAGGCAATCCACCAGCACGTGGTAGCCCTTTTCCTCCAGCTCGCCGGTGCGCGGGTATTGCTCGAAGGATCCGTCGATCTGGCCGGACAGCATGGCCGCGGTGCGCGTGCCTTCGCCCCCCAGCTGCAGCAGCACGACGTCGCCGCGTTTCAGTCCCAGGCTCTGCAGCGCATAAGTGGCTGCGACATCGGATGAGGCTCCGAAACGCGAAATTGCGATTTTCTTGCCCCTCAGAGCGGCCGCGGAATTGATCCCGGGCTTCACCACCAGCTGAAACGGAAGCTGGTTCGAAATCCCGCCGATAAAGACGATGTCTGCGCCTTGCACGGCCGCAGCCGCAGCCGGCGAATATCCGTTTTGTGCGATTTTGACCGAGCCGCCCACGACCGCCTGCGACAATGTCGTTCCGGCATCGATATAGACCAGAGAAACATCCAGCCCATATTTCCGGAAAATGCCCTTTTGCACCGCGTAATTCATCGGCGCTGTCGTCATGGAATAGCCGTCATAAGCGACTTTCAGCGGAATCAGTTGCGCAGCGGGCGCGGCGCCGGACGCATTATGGCGCAGATCACGACCGCCGCCGCAGCGATGCAACTTCTTCAGGATCATGAACATTTCAGCACCAATGAAGCGGTATCTTCGCCTGACTTGGGAAACGATATCACGCGAGAAGCGCCTTCATCTTCTCCTGATTCATGCCCTTCATCAGCTGGTCCACGAGTGCCGACAGCGGGACCGAAACTTTGGCCTGCTGCGCCAGCTCCAGCGCAACATCCATGTCCTTTTCGGCCCATTTCCCGGTGCTGCGGCCCCATTTCTCCAGCGACCAGTTTGCCCCGCTGGAATGTTGGAGGGCCGCAACCAGCCTGGGAATGTCCGCGCCCATGCGCTTCATCATGGAGAGCACTTCGTAATTCGCCGCCATGCAGGCCCAAAGCAGCATATTGTTTGCCGTTTTGGTCAATTGGCCCATGCCGCAATCGCCAACATGCATCACATTTGCGCCAAATGCGGCGAGGACCGGACGCGCTTTCTCAAAACCTTCCTTCCGTCCCACCGCAGAACACTGTCAGCGTCCCCTCATCGGCGGCTTCCTGACCAAGCACCACAGGTGTGTCCATGAACCCAATTCCCCGCGCATCGCAAAGCTGTTCAAGCTCGCGCGCCGTTTCCGGTGAGGTCGAGCTGGACACACAAATGACCGACCCGGCAGCAAGGTGATCGAGCAGACCGGAATGCGCAACGACATCTTCCACCTGTTTGCCGGTCGCGACCATCACGATCACCACTTCGGACCCGGCCGCCGACTTCCGCCGGGTCGCCGCAATCTTCACGCCGGCATCTGCCGCGCGTCCGACGGCGCCCGGCGCAATATCGAAACCGGTGACGTCAAATCCCCTGTTCACCATGTGGCGCGCCATCTGGAAACCCATGGCGCCCAATCCGATCACACCCGTTCTTTTTACGCTCATTTTCCAACCTCGCTCCGGCGTGCCGCCCGCAGCTGCAATGTTGCCTCGTTCGTCTATCTGCCACCCCCGTGCCGAATTCGATCACCGCCACTCCGTAGTCGGATGCGGCTTTTTCAGGCGACACATATCCCTGCACAACATCGTTGAGAACACTTTCGGGTTCGCGCTCGAACGGGTCTCCAAGTCCACCACCGCCGGGCGTCTCGAGTCGGAAAATGTCGCCAGCCTTGAGCGGATAATCCGCATACCGCGTCGGCAGGTGTTTCTCTTCCGGCCGTTCCGGATTGATGATGCAATCGCCGGTCCGCCCATCCCTGCCCGCCGGCAACGCCTTGGGGCGCAATCACATGCTTGGACGAACGGATGGAGAAACGCGCTTCCGCGAGATTGACATATTCGCGCAGAATTCCGAGCCCGCCGCGGAATTTTCCCGGGCCCCCGAAATCCCGGATCAGTTCGAACCGCAGCACCCGCGTGGGAAATTCGCTTTCAATGATCTCGACCGGCGCAATTTTCGCGTTGCTCTGGTTGACCGTGGTGCCGGACGCGCCGTCGCTGCGACGCGCGGCCTCCGGCGCCACCGCCAATAATTTCATACTGGACATAGCTCTTGCCTGCGGACGTGGTCCGGCCGCCGATGATGATCGAGCGGCTGCCGCACCCATCGGCGCGTGCGCGCGCGGGAACACACCGGGAAAGCGCATCGAACAGCGCCTCCACCATCGCATGCACGGTGGCGTTATAGGTGTTGACAGGGGCAGGGAACCGCGGATTGAGCAGACTGCCCTCACGCGTCTTTATTTCGAAACTGCGAAGAATGCCGCTGTTGATGAAGATCAGCGGATCGACCAGCGAGATCAGCACATATCCGGCCGCTGCTCTCACCAAAGGCGGGCGTACATTGGCGGGACCACGCGTCTGATCGGCGGATCCGGAAAAATCCAGACTGATCCTGTCGCCACGCTTTTCGACCACGACATGGATTCGAACCGGGTTATCCAGTTCGATACCGTCGTCATCGATGAACCGCTCGGCTTCAAAGCGCCCATCCGCCCATTCTGCGATCGCCGTTCTCATCTTTTGTTCGGCAAGATCGAGCAGACGGTGAAAGGCGCCTGTTGCGCTGGGTTCTCCGAACTTCCGGATCAACTCCTGTATGCGCTGTTCACCGAGTCGGCAGGCGCCAATCTGGCCGCGAATGTCACCGAGAACCAATTCGGGCGTGCGGCTGTTCGCAGCGATGATGCGCTCCAGTTCCACATTGGCGGCGCCCCTGCGGACGTAGCGCACGGCCGGCAAATGCAGCCCTTCGTTGAAGATTTCCCGCGCCTGACCCGAACACGATCCAGGCACCGGGCCACCAATATCGCTTTTATGCGCGATGGAGCCGCAATAGCCGGTGCACATGGCCGTCGAAAAAGACCGGCGTAATCACCGCCATATCGGGTGCGTGTGGGCTGCCGCCTTCATAGGGATGATTGATGAGAATGGCGTCGCCCTCGGCAATGTCGCCGCCATAGGCTTTGAGCACTGCCCCGCAACAGGCCGGAAACGCGCCCATATGCAGCGGCAACACGACATGCTGTGCGATCACTTCCGCGTTTACGTTCATGATCGCGCAGGACGCGTCCTGGGATTCGCCGGACAATCGTGGAATAACCGGTGCGGAATAGCGAATTCTGCATCTCCTGCACAATGCCGGAGAGGCTTGCCTTGATGATCTCCAGTTCGACGGCGCCGGGACCTGCGGAAGCATCGCGTTTCATCTTATAGATCCCCGATGCTGATGATCAGGTTCCGGAATTCGTCGACGCGCACCGCCTGTCCCGGCGGGATAACCGTTGTCGCATCGAGCTGATCAATGATTGCCGGCCCGCTGAACAGATGTCCGACGTCCAGCTTCTCCCGCTGGTAAACCGGGCAATCAAGCATCACTCCGCCAAACCGTGCCCGGCGCTGTTCGCGCCGCGCCTCTGCCAGCGTACGGCCTTCATTGCGGAATTTGGGAAATCCGGCTGGCGGCAGATGGCCTATGCCGCACACCCGAAAGGAGACGATCTCGACCGTTTCATCCAGCGCCACGTGACCAAACGATCTGCCGATGCGCGTCGTCGAAATTTTCGCGCAGTCTGGCGATTCCGTCCCGTTCCAGCGCGGCGCCGCAGGGAATCGTCAGTTCGTAGCCCTGGCCCGCGTAGCGCAGATCAAGCGAGCGTTCGAGCGAAATGCGCACCACCTGAAAGCCCTCGTCGCGCAGATCGCGCATGGCCTGGCTCTCGAGTTCGGCAAAGGCGCTGCGCATCTCCTCCGCCGTGATGCGGTTCAGCGCGATAATCCGTGAACGGATATAATCATGCCTCACATCGGACATGAGCAGACCCATGGCCGAATGCACGCCCGGATAAAGCGGGACGACAATGCCCGCCATACCGAGTTCGGCGGCAATTGCTCCGGCATGCACCGGGCCTGCGCCGCCGAACGCAAGAAGATGAAATTCCCTGAGATCATGTCCCCGCATGGTGGAGATCGATTTGATCGCTTCCTGCATCTTGACATTGATGATGCGGATAATGCCTTCCGCCGCTTCAGCCACCGTCAAACCGAGTCTGCCGGCAATTCCCGCTTCGATCGCACGGTGCGCGGCTGCGCCGTGCAGCTTCATCTGTCCGCCCAGGAAATTGCCCTCGCTCAAATAACCAAGAACGAGGTTGCAGTCGGTAATCGTGACTTCACGCCCTCCCCGCCCATAGCAGGCGGGCCCCGGCGCCGCTCCGGCGCTGTCCGGTCCCACGACCAGCTGTCCGAAACGGTCCACCCGCGCAATCGTCCCGCCACCGGCGCTGACAGTGTGGATGTCCAGCATCGGAAGCGAGATGTCGCGCCCTTCGATTTTTCCCCGGTGCTGGACGGCGGGTTCGCCATTCCTGATCAGCGCCACATCGCAGGAGGTGCCGCCCATATCAAAAGTCACAAGGTTCTGCAGACCTGTCGCTCTGGAAACCTGCACTGCGGCTGTGACACCACCAGCCGGCCCCGACAAAACGGTGGCCACGGCCTTCGCAGCGCTTGAGGAAAAATTCGCCATGCCGCCATTCGACTGCATGACATATTTCTGCTGCGTCGATATTCCGGCTTCGCTCAGACGCAGTTCAAGATTGCCTATGTAACCGGCGAGGATGGGCTGCAGATAGGCATTAATCACCGTTGTCGACAGCCGGTAATACTCACGGATCTGCGGCAGGATGTCGGACGAGAGCGAGATCGCGCATCCGGGCATTTCCCGCGCGATGATCGCACGCACGCGTTGCTCATGTTCCGGTCTTAAGAAGGAGAAAAGCAAACACACAGCAATCGACTGTGGAGAATGGGCGGCGAGCTCCCGGAGCGTTGACCTGAGCGCCCCTTCATCCAGCAGCTGCAATATCTCTCCAGCGGCGGAAACCCGCTCCGCGACCTCACCGGTAAGCACAGGCGGCACGAGTAGCGGCGCGCGGTCATAAAAAATGTCGAAAATCGCCGAGCCATGGGGCCGGCACTGTTCTGCCACTTCGTAAATTCCACGAAAACCGCTGGTCACCAGAAGCGCAGTACGAACGCCCTTTCCTTCCAGAAGGGCATTCGTGCCAACCGTGGTGCCATGACAAAAATAGCGGATGTCGGAAGCAGCGGCGCTCTTCTGGAGCAAGCGCTCAATTCCCGCCGAGAATCGCACGCGACGGGTCGTCTGGCGTTGAGGGCAGTTTGGCAATCGAGATCTGCTGTGCCTCTTCGTCGAAATAGACGAAATCCGAGAATGTGCCCCCGGTGTCGACTGTCACTCGGTATGATGCCATGGCAGATTCTGCGGGCCAGCCTCACTTCGTGACCGGTTTACCGTGGCATTCTACGACCAACAAGCCGCGCCTTCAATTCATCTTCTCCGCCCGAGTGGCAGTCTCTTTGCGGACACTTCCTCGACATAAACGAAGTCGTGATGCGGCGGTGTGCCAGTATTCCCATCGCCCGGACTCCAAATTTCCGCCGGATATGCTAATGCGGCTTCGCGCCTTGAAGTCGGACAGGGGGTTCAACTTGCTGTTTTGGGTTCTGTGGTTTGCAATCGCGGTCGCGCTACTGGGCGTGGTGGCCGCCATGTTCAAGCAGGACATGGCCCGTCTCAGCCGCCGGGAGCCCCTCAGAATTCCATTCATCGGTGAGGCCCATCCGGGCGACCTCACTTACCCGCTTGCCGTGATGGAGTTGTTTGGTCCTTACCTCACGCTCTGCGCCGCGATCGCCTTTTTCCTCGGCCTGTCCGTTTACGTTGCGGTCTTCGCCGGGTCGTGAGGCGCTCAGGCGGGTCTTTCGGCGACATCGATATGGACGCCCTCGATGTCCGTGAGCTGGAATGAGCCCAGCGGACATTTCTGCAGCAGCTTCAACCGCGCCTCGCCCTCAGACCCGTAGCCGAGTGCGCGGCTCCGCAGGTGGGGATTCTCGCCGGTAAGAAAATCCAGGTCTCGCTTCACCTGATCGATGCTCTCAACCGCAAATCCGATATGGTCGAGACCTGTCCGAGCCGGATCCTGCGCATAAAAATCCGCTATCTTCCAGGGAATGATCAGCAGCGTCACCCGTCCGTCGCTAAGGTGGATATTTTCTTCTCCCGGACGATCGAGTTGGCTGAGACCGAAGACGTGGCTGTAAAAATCGGCGCAACGCCGGGCATGCCGGGTTCGCAAAGCGATATGGCTGATCGCGCGCTTCTGAACCCAATTGTTCTCTGCGTAAACGTCCTTTTGCTCCCCGGAATTTCTTTCGGAAAGATCGAAAATATTAGTGTCGGGATCATGCGCGCTATATGCCGCAAAGGGGCGGATGGGCGGACGCTTCACCGCGCTTAATGAGCGATCGAACCGCTCAATCTGTGCAAGCGTTTCCGCGAGATCTTCCACTTCAATGCCGAAATGATCGAGGCCGCTGTAACGCCCGTCGCGCCGCGGAATGCAGTTCAACCCCACATAACCGTCACCGAGCACGACCGAACGTGCGGGCCGCGGCTTGCTGGAAGTCTTCATTCCGAACAGCGACTCGTAAAATCGCGCATTCACCGCGTAGTAATCGCTGGCAATTGCGACATGGTTGACTCGAGCGGCCATGTTCAATGCGTCTCATCATTGGCGACGTCGAGATAAACCCCCTCGATATCGGTGAAATGGTGTTGTCCCAACGGGCATTGTTTAAAGAGCTTCAGGCGCGCTTCGCCTTCGCTGCCATAACCAAGCGCTCTGCCCCGCAGATGCGGATTTTCGCCGATCAGAAAATCGAGGTCCCGCTTCACCGCATCAACGCTTTCCACTTTGAAGCCGATATGTTCGAGCCCCAAACGTGCCGGGTCCATTCCGTAATAGTCCGCCAATTTCCACTGGATCACCGCGAGGGTCACGCGACCATCGGAAAGATAATAATTGCCGTCAGCCGGACGGTTCAGCAGCGCCAGCCCGAACACTTCGGCATAGAAATGCGCGCAACGCTCGGCGTTCCGGGTGCGCAACGCGATATGATCGATACTGCGCGCGGGAACTTCCTGGCCGTCATTCTCCGCATAAACATCTTTCTGGAATCCGATATTCCGCTGCGAGAGATCGAAAATATTGGTGTCGGGATCATGTGCGCTGTACGCCGCATAGGGCCGTATCGGCGGCCGCTTAAGCGCGGACAGTTCCGGATCGAATTTTTGCATTCGCGCAACGGTATCCTCAATATCGTCCACCTCGATTCCGAAATGATCCAGGCCACTGGTGCGCCCGTCACGCCGCGGAATATGCGTCATCCCGACATAGCCATCGCCCAGCGAAATCGCGCGCGAGGCCGGCAGTGTCTTTTTCCCGGGCCGCATGCCAAACAGGGATTCGTAAAACCGCGCATTGGTCGCGTAATAATCGCTCGTGATCGCAACATGATTGATGCGCGCGGACATGGGCCGTCTCCCTAATGGTGGGTAATTGTGTACCAATCCGACCACTTTGTCAGCGATTGCGACGGGCCATTTGACGCATCTTTGCGCCTATGCCATTGCAAACCAGAGCTTTTCGGACGCGAGGTGACAATGGCCGGCCGGACCTTTTCCTTTACCCTGCAATCCGGCGCGAGCGATGCCGGACCGGCGCAAATCGTCGCCAGCGGCCTGATCATCGCAGGCTGGACCGGGCGCGATCCTGCGGCGGTCGAACATCATATCCGCGAGTTGGAGGCACTCGGCGTCAAAAGACCTGCCAGCGTGCCCGTCTTCTATCGCGTCTCCGTGGCGAGGCTGACCACGGACTCATCCATTGAGGTCCTGGGCGAACACTCAAGCGGCGAAGTCGAATTCGTGCTCCTGAAAACACAGGGCCGGCTTTGGGTGGGAGCAGGTTCGGACCACACCGATCGTGAAGCCGAAAGCCACGGTGTCGCGCTGTCGAAACAGATGTGCGAAAAACCCGTGGCGCCGCTATTCTGGGCGTTCGATGCTATTGCCGCGCATTGGGACAAGCTGATCATGCGATCCTATGCGACAATCGATGGGCGCCGCGCACTGTACCAGGAAGGACCGGTCAGTACGATCCTGCATCCGGAGGATTTGCTTTCCCGCCTCGGCCGGGGCGGAATTCCGGACGGTACTTTGATGTTCTGCGGCACGTTGGCAACGCATGGCGGCGTCAGGCCCGCCGACCGCTTTGATTTCGAACTGGAAGATCCTGTGTTGCGGAGGAAAATCGTGCACGGTTACGACATCTTCACTCTGCCGGTTCCAGGCTAAGCAGGTTCATCGCCATGCCAATGAACAAACCACATATCGAATTTCTCACGCTCGACATGCATTTGGGCTGGACCACCCCGGAGGGATATCCCGATGGAATCGAGCAGAAGATTCTCGCCAGCGACATCGACGAAAAGCGCAAGACCGGCAGCCGGACGCGGCTGCTCCGCTTCGATCCGGGCGTGTTCACCACTGCGCCTTTCGTGCACGACCATTGGGAAGAGGTGTATCTGCTGTCCGGCGATCTGACCGTCGGCAGTGATGCAGATGGCAAAGGCGGTGAGGCGTTTCGCAGCCCGACTTATGCCTGCCGGCCGCCGGGCGTGCATCACGGCCCGTTCAAGTCCGAAAAGGGCTGCATGCTGTTCGAAATCCACTACTATGACGAAAGCCGGAAGCGCGCATGACGCGCACCATCAAGCTGGCGATCCCTGATCTCATCTCGAATTCCTATTTTCCGGCTGTCGCGGCGGTCGAACTCGGCTTTTTTCTTGCCGAAGGTGTTGATGCCGCGCTGGAACTGATCTTCCCGGTGGACAGGGCCTATGCTGCTCTCAAAACCGGCAGCGTCGATTTCGTCGGCGGATCTGCGCATTCCGCCCTGGCAGCTTTCCCCGAATGGCAAGGCGTCAAACTGCTGTGTGCGCAAGGTCAGGGCATGTACTGGTTTCTGGTGATGCATTCGCGCTTCAACGCGCGGCGGGGCGACGTGGTTGTGTCAAGGGCCGGCGCATCGGAGCAGCGCCATGGGTCGATCTGGGTTTGCGCCGGTTGTTGATCGAAGCGGGAATCGATATCGCTCGCGATGAAGTCCGGATTGCGCCGGTGCCCGGCACGCGAGGGCGCGGTGTGAATTTCGGCGTGACCGCCGCGAAAGCGCTGCAAGAACAGCAGATCGATGGCTTCTGGGCGAATGGAATGGGCGCGGAAGTTGCGGTGCGCAGCGGCGCCGGGACCATCGTTCTCGACATCAGGCGCGGCGATGGGCCGAAGCCCTGCTTCAACTATACGATGGCCTCCGTTGCGGCCACCGATCGATTGATCGAACGCGAACCGGACATCGCGGCCGCGGCGGATACGCGCCGTCGTGAAAGCCCAGACCGCATTGCGTGCCGATCCCGGGTCGCGCAACGGCCGTCGGACAAAAACTCTTTCCACCCAGTGAGGCCGCATTGATCGCTGAACTGATCGCGCGCGATGTTCCTTTCTACGATGCAACGATTTCGCCCGAATTCGTCACGGGCATGAATCAATTCTCGCGCGATGTGGGTATTCTCGGTGGCGACCCCGCTTACAACAATATTGTCGCAACCCAATTCCGCGATCTCTGGCGCCCCTGACCTGGAACCACTGTAGTCATGGCCCGCTTCAAGCCGCTCTGCGGCGCGCGCCGCCGATCAGACCGAGCAGCCCCATAACGTACAACCACGCCGTCCCGGGCTCCGGCACGGTGGTGGGCACGGTGCCGGTGATGTAGTCGGTGCCGCTGGCACTGGTGACGGTGACACCGGGGTAGAGCCCGGTGAGGGTGATCGTGGGGTCGACGCTGAGCAGAGGGCTAAGTGAAGGATCAGAGTTATTCGTCGCCGCGATCTCTGCGATGAAGCTGGCGCTGACTTCGCCGTTAACTATTGGAAGGTAGTCGTCGAGTTGAATGGGAACCGAAAACTCAAAGGAGCCGACGCTAAACGCGCTATACGGGTTCGGTGATTTGTACCCCTAGCCAGGTCCGTTTGAAGATTGAGAAATAGCACCACCACCAGTGCAGCCGCCCGACAAGCTAGCGGACACTACTCCACAATCGCCGCCGCTTGGAGCGAACAAAGAACAAAGCGGTGTCGTATAGGGTCAATCCATAGTTGGAGGATGCGTGCACTCCAAGTGTGGCAGTTCCTACCGACGCATTGACGAACAAATTCACGGTGCCGAGATTGCAGCCGGGGCAGGGCAACGAGGGTAAGTTTCCAAAGGTCAGCGTGTCCCACAATTCGGCAACACCGGTAGTGTTTGTATTACTTCCCGAAAGGCTTAGGCCGAGTTGGCTCGTTACATTATTCGCAACGTTGGCCCCGAGGCGGCGGAAGCATAAGGGGAAGCTGGGTCACCAGTGCTGTTCTGCTGAAGCGGTATCCCGTTCGTATAGTTAAACCCACCGGGCGTATTGTACGAGCCAGTGGCAACGCCCCCATCATAATAGGAACCTGAAATATACGTCCCATAGGTAATCAATGGAGTCCCGAATGCGGCTGGCGCGATTCCCAAAGTTCCTACTAACAGCGACCCGCCCAACAGAAAATTCCGGTTGAGACAGCGAGCCACGCCAAGGCGCGCGCGGTGAAACCAGAGTTTCCACATATTTCATGACTTCCCTCCTAGGCAATTAAATAGCGAAGCATCACCTATGGCCTACACACCGTAATTGCGCCAGCGCGGTCGTCAGTAACCAAGCTCTCAGGAAGGTGATAGTAACACCGTTTAGAGGGTGCCGCCGAATGTCTGGAAGCGAGCAGATCATTAAAACTCATTCATTAACTAATTTGCGCGCGGTCAGCGGATTGTAAGGTTTATCGCGATAACAACAGCGCCTTTCAACATTCGAGAATCGGGCTGATTTTAAGGCTGATTTGATTTTAGTAATTAGGGGCAGAGTTGCATTCATCAAGGCGCGTCCAACCAGTGAACGCTGAATAAGTTTTCCGCGTCGCACCAGACGGCGCGTGGAGTAAACCCGCTGATACTGCGAGATCCTGAAATCCCCCAATCGTGTATTTATAGGAATACTCCGTCAGGACCGCTTCGCCTTCCGCAAATGGGAAACTGCGCCCGCACACCGTGACTTCCTGCTGAATCATGCTGATCAGGTACATTTCGATGCGCTGCCGAACGGGATTGTAGAGCGCATAATGGAAAAATCGTGAAACGTCGAAATCCGCTTCCGCCTCGCGATTGGCGCGCTGAAGCAGATTGCGGTTGAACGCCGCCGTTACGCCTTCGGCGTCATTATAGGCGGCGTGCAATATCGCCGGATCTTTCACCAGATCGACGCCGATCAGCAACGCACCCTGTCTCAACATTCTGCCGGTGCGGACAAGAAACTCACGCGCCTCAGCGGTCCGGAAATTTCCAATCGTCGAACCCGGGAAAAAACCGAACCGCCGCGCGCGCGAGAAGATCGGCCACCGCAACTCGCCCGCGAAATCGCTGGCGAGAGGATGGATTTCCAACCCGGGATAATGGTTCCTCAGCTGCGTTGCGGCCGTGCCAAGCCAGTTGGCGGAAATGTCCATGGGGATGTAGGCGCGCGGCCGTTGCAGGACGTCCAGCAGTACGCGGATCTTCTCCCCCGCCCCGGCGCCGAATTCCATGATCTCGATGTCCGAACCGGCAAATGCCGCGATTTCGGAGGCATGCCTGCGCAGCAAAGATAATTCCACGCGCGTCGGGTAATATTCAGGCAGCGTGCAGATTTTTTCAAACAGACGCGCGCCTTCCAGATCATAGAAATATTTGCACGGTATCGATTTTGGAGTCCGGCTCAACCCGTCCAGCAGCGCTTCACGGAAGCCATCGCTTACCGCCAATGCCGCGAGCGCAAACGATTCGGGCGCGGTCTTCATGCATCCTCCGCGAGCCGGATTCCGGAGAACTGCCAGCGCGCTGCCGGCGGAAAAAAATTGCGATAGCCTGGGCGGATATGATCCGCGGGCGTCGCGCAGGACCCGCCGCGAAGCACCATCTGGCCGCACATGAACTTGCCGTTATATTCCGACACAACGCCCGGCCACGGCTTGAATCCCGGATATGGCTCGTATGCCGAACGCGTCCATTCCCACACATCGCCGTAAAGCTGGGTTTCGACCTGCCGTGCCGCTTGCGGATGCAGACTTGCCAAATCCAGCAGATTTCCGTTCACCGGCTCGTTTGATGCCGCCGCCTCCCATTCGAATTCGGTAGCAAGCCGTTTTCCGCACCAGCGGGCAAAAGCATCCGCTTCATAGAAACTGACATGCACAACCGGCTCGTCCGGTCGAACGGGCCGAAGCCCGCCCAGCGTGTACACCTGCCGCTCGCCGGAACGCTCACTCCAATAAAGCGGCGCCCGGATATCCTGCGTTTGCACAAAATTCCAGCCGTCCGACAGCCAGAATTCGGGGCGGCTATAGCCGCCATCTTCGATAAATCGCAGATATTCTCCGCAGGTGGTCAGTCGTGAAGCAAGCCTGAACGGCGCGAGCAAAACGCGATGGCGTGGCTGCTCATTATCAAATGCAAAATTCCCCTGCGCGCTGCCGATCCAGTAAATCCCGCCTGCGTAATCGCGCCATGCAAGCGGCGCTGCCGTGCAGATTCGGATTCCCCGCCTGTTTCGCTATAGGCGGGCAACAGCGGATTGCAGGAAAGCGCATGCTTGATATCGGTGAGAATCAGTTCCTGATGCTGCTGTTCGTGCTGCAGCCCGGTTTCGCACGCCCAGGCAATCTCTGTGCTCCACGCATCCTCCAGCAGCTGCTTGATCGCGGCATCGACATGACGCCTGTAGGACAGAATCTCTTCACCGGAAGGGCGCGTGATCAGTCCCCGCTGCGGCCGTGGATGCCGGTCGCCGAGCAACTCGTAATATGAATTGAACAGATATCCGTATCTTCCGTCATAGGGTCTGTATGCCGGCGCGTGCGGCGTGAGCACCAGTGTTTCAAAGAACCACGTCGTGTGCGCCAGGTGCCATTTGACGGGGCTCGCGTCCGGCATGGACTGGACGCATCGATCTTCGGCGCTAAGAGGAGCAGCCAGCAATTCCGTCATTGCACGGATTTTAGAAAAACGCCGCAGCAAACCGGTATCTGATTCCGCTGCGGGTTTCGGAGCGTTGCGGGACATTGAGTTGACTTTCCAACGGAGATCCGGCCGCAGGCACGCGCGACCGCGAGAGATTAAACGTTGTCAGCCGCCGATTGTGCCACGTCAGGCCGATGGTGTCGTGGCGACTTTGGCAGCGGCGCTGCGATCGGCAAAAATATGAAACTCTCCTGCCGGATGGAATCGCCCGGCAGGCAGCGAAGATCTCCGGCAACCACCCTTGGCAGTATGGACGATTTTCCCTCGCCGGAGACCAGAAACGCCGCATGGCGGCTGCTCTCAAGCGCGGGATAAGTCAGGCTTATCCGCGGCTCGCCCTCATTCTCCGTAACCGCCGTCCACCGGACGTGCTCGCCCAGTGCAGCGCAGCCGGGAAACAGTGACGCAAAATGACCGTCTTCGCCCAATCCCAGCAGATTGATGTGAAACAGCGGGCGGCCGGCGAGCAGCAATCTTCCCCCGTAAAATTGTTGAAGCTCGGGTTCGTATCTGCTCGCCGCCTCTTCCGGACTAATCTGCCCGGTGGGTACCGGATGAATATTCGATGGCGGTACCGAAACGCGCGACAGAAACGATGTCCAAGCAAGGCGAAAATTGCTTCGCGGGTGATCGTGCGGGACAAAGCGCTCGTCACCCCAGAACCAGTGAATTCGCGCCCAGGGAAAACACTTGGCAATCGCCGGTTCCGCGAGGCGGCGATACAGCTTGGCAGGCGTAGAGCCGCCGGACAGTGCAATCGCGGCCAGACCACTTGCTTCCCCAGCCCGTTCGACCATCCAGTCCGCAACATGCCTTGCCAGCGCGCCGGAATCGGGGAGAACGGTGAGCTGCGGTCCGGATGTCAATTTGGTTCGTGCCGTTCGGGCACAACCAGCGGGTGCCATCGCCGGCCATCACGCTCAATCAGCGCGTCGGCCTCCGCAGGGCCTTGCGAACCGGCGGGATAGACCGGCACTGCATCGCTCCCACGCCCGGCCCAGTCCTCGAGGATGGGTTGAATGATCCGCCACGCCGCTTCGATATTGTCTGCCCGCTGAAACAGGCTCGCATCGCCAATCATGCAATCATAGAGCAGCGTCTCGTATCCATTGTTGGCTTCGGCGCGGAAATAGTGGCTGTAGTTGAACTTCATTTCGACATCACCGATGCGCATCACCGGACCGGGCACTTTGGCGCCAAACCGGAGATTGACGCCCTCCTCGGGCTGAATCATCAGAATCAGATCATTTGTGGTCAGCTGCTCCACCGGGGTGTCCCGGAACAGCGTCAGCGGCGGCTGCTTGAATCGGACGATGACTTCGCTCTTTTTCGCGGCAAGCGCCTTGCCGGTGCGAAGGTAAAACGGCACCCCCGCCCACCGCCAATTATCGATGGTCAGCCGGAGTGCAACATAGGTTTCGGTAGAGCTGACTGGGCTGACATGCGGCTCGTGCCAATAATCGGGCATCGCTTTTCCATCGGCAGTGCCCGCGGAATATTGTGCGCGCACAACATCTCTCCGCACTGCTTCGGGTGAAAAACTGCGGATGGCATCGAGAACTTTTCCCTTCTCGTTTCGCGTCGCATTGGCCTCAAAACAGGAAGGCGGCTCCATGGCGATCAGAGTCAGCAGCTGAAACAGGTGGTTCGGCACCATGTCGCGCAAGGCGCCGGTCGCATCATAGAAATTCCCGCGACTTTCCACGCCGATCGTTTCACCAACCGTGATCTGCACATGATCGATATGGTTCCGGTTCCAGAGCGGCTCCAGTATTCCGTTGGCGAAACGCAGAACCATGATGTTCTGAACCGTCTCTTTCCCGAGATAATGATCGATGCGGAAAAGCTGACTTTCGTCCATCGTGCTCCCAGAGCAGGTGATTAAGTTTCCTGGCCGACTGCAGATCGATGCCGAAGGGTTTTTCGATAACGACCCTGCGCCAGGAGTCCGGAGTTCTCGCGCACCAGACCCGCAGCGCCAAGCTGTCCCACCACGCCGGCAAATTCACTCGCGGGAATTGCGAAATAAAAGAGATAATTGCCGCCGGTTCCGGCCTTTCCGTCAATCTCGCGCAGCAGGGCTTTCAGGCGCTGATATGTCGACGCGTTGTCCAGATCCCCCGAAAGATATTGCATGCGCTGCGCCAGCCAGTCCCAATCGCCCTGGTCGATGGTCTCCCTTGCAAATTGCTGTAACGGCGCTTCGCAATCGTTCGCGGAACGCATCCGACGTCTGATTGCTGCGCGCAACGCCGGCGACCGCGAACGCATCGGGCAGCAGTTTTGCGCGCTTCAAGTGATAGATCGCCGGCATCAGAAGGCGTTTGGTCAGATCGCCCGAGGCGCCAAAGATCACCAGGACGCATGGACCCGCCGGACCAGATATTCTGCATCTCACCCGTCATGTTTGGGTTCGATATGTCCGCCAAACTTGTTGCGCATTGCGGAAAGCAGTTTGTTGGCGAACATCGCTTCGCCCCGCGAACGCAGACGCGCGTTGAGCGCCGCCGATAACACATCGACGGGTACTCCGGATTCGATCGCAGAGATCAGCGTCCAGCGGCCTTCGCCTGAATCATCGACATAGCCGGTATATCGTGAAAGCTCTGGGTCCTCGGCCAAAGCCGACGCGGTCAAGTCGAGGAGCCATGATCCGATAACGCTTCCACGCCGCCACAATTCCGCGATCTCGGGCAGATCGAGACTGTAGCGTTCCTCCTCGCGAACCGCCCCACCAGCGTGCCGCAGAATGTCGAAACCCTCGGCATAGGCTTCCATCAACCCATATTCGATTCCGTTATGGACCATTTTGACGAAATGGCCTGCGCCCACAGGTCCGCAATGCAGGTAGCCCCGCTCTGCGGTACCTCCCGATGCCCGCCCTTCCGCAGGCGGAATGCCCGAGAGCCCAGGCGCGAGTGCGGAAAATATTGGATCGAGGCGCTGCACAGAGCCGTGCTCGCCCCCGATCATCATGCAGTAGCCCCGTTCGAGCCCCCAAACTCCGCCGCTTGTCCCCACATCGAGGAAGTGAATACCCTTTTCCCGAAGTGAATTGGCCCGCCGGATGTCATCGCGGTAGTTCGAGTTTCCACCATCGATGACAATGTCGCCGGATTGCAGAAGCGCCGAAACCGCAACGATCATGTTTTCGGTGATCTCGCCGGCCGGCAACATGATCCAGATCGCGCGCGGCGGCTGCAGTTGGTCCACCAACTGCCTGAGATCGAAAGCCCCGGCCGCCCCGCTTTCTGCAGTTCGGCCACCGCCTCGGCGCGCGCATCGTAAACCACGCAATTGTGGGCATGCGCCATCAGGCGGCGAGCGATATTTCCGCCCATGCGCCCTAAACCGATGACTCCAATCTGCATATTGGCCTCTCAGCCAAGCGCTTCTGAAATCGCCTGCTCCAGTCTGTTCAGTCCGGCCGCTGCATCGCCGTCCACATGCACGTGCAATACGCGCCGTTCGCGCTCGTTCAGAACCTCGAAATCGCCGCGAGCCGTTGCGTCAAGCACTTTGCCAAAGCTGTAAGAATGGCCGGGAACGGGCAGGTCCTGTGCGTGGTCGCTGGTGATCTGCAGGAAAATGCCGGTGTTCGGACCGCCTTTATAAGCCTGGCCGGTCGAGTGCAGAAAACGTGGCCCGATGCCGGCGCAGGTCGCGATGCGTTCCCGGTCGCGAATGGTCCGCCGCATCTGCTGCAGCGCGTCCATGACTTGCTGAACAGGGTTGAGGTAGGCAAGCAATGCACAGTAATCGCCGGGTCGTCGCTGTCGCAAATAACGCCTTCAGAATGCCGCTGAAGGAATTGTGGCCGGCTGCGCTCAATATTGCGCCGATGCGTCCGCCGGCGAAGAGTTTGATTCCGTCGTCCTGAAAAAGAGGTCGCTCTGAAGAACCGCCGTTTGGGCGCGCCTGCATCAACGCCCGCGTCTTTACTTTGCTGGCTTCAACATCCGGCTGATTGAATGGATTGATGCCGATGATCGAACCCGCAACGGCGGTGGCGATTTCCCAGCGAAAGAACTCCTGTCCGATATTGTAGGATTCCGCGTATCGCGATCCGCAGCACCGGGTGTCCCGCCTTTTCGAGTGCTTCTATCGCGCTGTCCTGCCCGGCATCGAATTCCTGATCCAGGCGCAGGTAAACGAAAATCCGATCACGCCCGTAAACATCCGGCGCGCCCGTCGGCTCAGCATCAACCGGTACCATTCCTCTGCCTTCTTTACCGGTGGACTCCGCCAAGAAGCTGCTCCAGCCACGCGCCGATGGACGCGAGTTTCGGGGATGCAATAAGCGTTACTTTGTCGTGTCCCCTCCTGACGAGCCTACCCAATGCTGTTCCAAGGTAGCACGCCGGGATTTTGTTCCGGTGGAACATGCGGACCGCAGGAACGCACCATTCTTGCGCTCGATTTCAGCAGTTTCGCGACATCGACTCCTGCTATCGCCGCGGGAACCAACCCGAACACCGACAGCACGGAATACCGGCCGCCGATTTCCGGATTGCCCAGAAAAAGGTGACGGAAACCGCGGCTTTGCGCCGTGCGGGCGAGCTCTGAACCGGGATCAGTGATGGCGATAAATTGTGAGGCTGCTTTGCCCTTGCTGCACCGCCTCGATGCGCGACCAGAAATAATCCATCAGGATGTTCGGCTCGAGCGTCGTTCCCGATTTGCTGGAGACAATGAACACAGTTCGCGCCAGATCGATCGAATTTTCGAGGGCCATGATTGCGCCGGGATCGGTTGAATCCAGCACATGCAAAGCGGGCCAGTCCTTCTGTCTGCCGAAGGTTTTTGCAAACACTTCCGCGCCAAGGCTGGAACCGCCCATGCCCAGCAATACAGCGCTGGTCATTCCCTGCGTTCCGCAATTCATCCGCGACTGCGTTGATCTCCTGCAACTGCATCGTGCTGTCGTCAACCGCGGTTAGCCATCCTAGCCATTTACCTTCATCCGTTCCGGTCCACAGCGCTGCGTCGGCACGCCAGAGACGCCGGATTTTTCCCGATTTGCGCCATTCGGAGCGCGTCGCCTCCACCGCGGCCCCGGTGTCCTTGTCCAGTTTCTCTGAATAGCGGTTGAGAGCCGGTCCGAGCGCCTGCACCCTCCTCTGCTCGACACCGGCCAGCAGATCGTCAAACAATTCCGCAAACAGCTGCACGCCGTCGCTGGTCAGTCTCTTTGTGACTTCCTCCAGCGAAATCCCCCCGCGTTCAAGTGCTTCCACCATTCGTTGGGCGTCCGGAACACCTTGCTCGATAGTTTGCGCCACGCGTCCGTGATCGCGAAATGCCTCCAGCGTTTCCTGTGGCATGGTGTTGATCGTGTCCGGTCCGATCAGTTCCTCGACATAGACAACATCGCGATAGGCGGGATTCTTTGTGCTGGTGCTCGCCCAGAGCAGCCTCTGCACGCGCGCGCCCCGTTGCTTCAGCTTCTCCCATCTCGCGCCGGAGAACAGCTGTTTGTAATCCTGATAGGCAAGCTTTGCGTTCGCGATTGCGATCTGTCCGCGCAATTGCGCCAATTCTGAATTGCCGGGATTCTGCTTCAGTTTCTCTTCGATCCGCTTATCGACCGCCGTATCGATGCGGCTGACGAAGAAGCTCGCAACACTGGCGAGGCGGTGCGGATCGCCGCCGGAACCGGTGAACTGCTCAAGTGCGGCGATATAGGCCTCCGCCACCTGGCGATACACGGGCCGGCCGAATAACAGCGTAATATTGATATTGATCCCTTCGCCCAGCAACTTGCGGATCGCCGGAACGCCTTCATCAGTCGCCGGCACCTTGATCATGATATTGGGCCGGGCAACCTCGGCCCACAGGCGGCGCGCCTCCGCGATTGTTCGCTCCGTATCGAGCGCGATATAGGGGGATACCTCAAGGCTGACGAACCCGTCGGCGCCTCCGGTGCTGCGAAAAACCGGCAGCAGCACATCGGCCGCAGTGCGGATATCTTCGATTGCGACATGCTCATACAGTTCCATGGCGTCGCAATCGCTCTTCGCCAGGGCGGAATTGAGCGATGCATCATAATCGCCGCCCGAGCTGATCGCCTTGCGGAAGATTGTCGGATTCGACGTGATGCCCGGCCAACCCATCGTCATCAATCAGGCGCTTCAGACTGCCGTCGGAGATAAACCGGCGAGACAGGAAATCGAGCCAGACGGATTGACCGCAATCATGCAGTGCTTTCAGCGGATTCACTTTAGCCACCCTTGTTGCGTACGACCTGATCCTTCGCGGCTTCGACAATATGCTCGACGGTAATCCGGAAATGGCGAAACACTTCCTTGTAAGGGCCTGAAACGCCAAATGTCGTCATTGCGATCCGCGCGCCGCCCGAACCCACATAGCGGTCCCAGCCGAATGGCGATGCGGCTTCAACAGACACGCGGGCGCGAATTCCCGGTGGAAAAATTTCCTCGCGGTAGGATTGTTCCTGCTCCTCAAACAATTCCCAACTCGGCATGCTGACCACGCGCGCGCGAATGCCCTCATTGTTCAGCTGCTCACGGGCGGCGACGCACAGGGTAACTTCGCTGCCGGTGGCGATCAGGATAACATCCGGCGCGGATTTTTCGGCATCGGCCAGAATATATGCGCCCCGGCGCAAAGCCCGAAGGCGATCCATAAATCTTCCGGTCAAAGGTCGGCAGCGCCTGCCGGCTGAGGCTCAGCGCCGTCGGCCGTTTTGATTCGATCGCGAAGCGCCAGGCTTCCTTCACCTCGTTCGCATCGGCGGGCCTGATCGTCACCAGCCCGGGAACGGCCCGCAGTCCGGCAAGCTGCTCAACCGGCTGATGCGTCGGGCCGTCTTCCCCAAGGCCAATCGAGTCGTGCGTGAAAACATATACGACCGGCAACTCCATCATTGCCGCAAGGCGCATCGGCGGGCGCATGTAATCCGAGAAAATCAGAAAGGTGGCGCAGTATGACCGGAGATCGCAGAGCGCGAGACCATTCGAAATGGCGCCCATGCCGTGTTCGCGCACACCGAAATGCAGATTGCGTCCGGCGCTTTCATTCTCGAAATCGCCTCCACCGCTGATCAGGGTCTTGGTCGATCCCGCCAGATCACCCGATCCGCCGAGCAGCCACGGGATGTGCGGCGCAATCGCGTTCAGCACTTTTCCCGATGCCTCGCGTGTCGCCATTCCCTTCGGATCCGGCGGGAAATCGGTAATGTCCGAATCCCAGCCTTTGGGCACCTCGTGATTTTGCATCTGGTCCAGTTCGCGCGCGAGATCGGGATATCGCTGGCGGTACTTTTCAAATCCCGCATACCACTCTGCGCAAAGCTTGCGTCCGCGTGCCCCGAACTGCGCATCGAAGCGTTCGCGCACGCCGTCCGGCACAAGAAATTTCGCGTCTTCAGGCCAGCCATAAACGCGCTTTGCCAGCTTCACCTCGGATTCGCCCAGCGGCTCTCCATGCGCCGACGCAGTGTCCTGCTTGTGCGGCGCGCCATAGGCAATGTGGCTGTCAACAATGATCAGCGCCGGCACTTTCCGGTTTTGCCGAAAGCGGTCGATCGCCGCTGAACAGACTGTCGCAATCATTGGCGTCACCGACCCGCTCGACATTCCAGCCATAGGCGCGGAATCGCGCGCCGACATCTTCGGTAAACGCAAGGCTGGTGTGGCCTTCAATCGTGATGTTGTTGTTGTCATAAATCCAGCACAGATTGCCGAGCGACAGATGGCCTGCGATAGATGCGGCTTCCGAGGCTACGCCCTCCATCATGTCGCCGTCGCTGCACAACGCGTACACGTCATAATCGAAAGCCGCAAAATCCGGCCGGTTGAACCGCTGCGCCAGAAAGCGCGCCGCCATGGCCATTCCCACGCTGTTGCCGCAGCCTTGCCCGAGGGGCCCGGTCGTCGTTTCCACGCCCGCCGTATGGCGATATTCCGGATGACCCGGACAGCGACTGCCAATCTGACGAAACTTGCGGATGTCCTCGATCGAGACCGCCGGTTCGCCGTTTCGGTCCTTGACTCCTGCAAGATGCAGAACGGAATACAGCAGCATCGACGCATGCCCGGCAGACAGCACAAAGCGGTCGCGATTTGGCCAATGCGTATTATCCGGATTGAACCGCAGCACGCGCTGCCACAGCGTATAGACGACGGGCGCGAGCGCCATCGGCGTACCGGGATGGCCCGAATTCGCCGCCTGACCGCATCCATCGACAGCGTGCGAATGGTGTCGATGGCCAGCCTGTCCATGGAATTGTCTTGCGGTCCGTCCATGATAGGTTCGACCCTGTTCTTAACCGGCGGTTGGGTTGACACCGTGCGAATTGGCCGGAGGGACTTCAGCCACGGTATGTGAATGACCCTGCCTAGCCAACATTCCTCTTCCAGTGAAGAGGAAATTTAATGCGGGATGCGGCCGGGAACACAAGCCAACGCGGCGCGTTCTGGCCCCACCTTGCAGGTCCATTTTGGGCCTGCCTGAGCGAGGGAGAGTGAAATGGCCGGCAGAGTAAGTCCGCTCGCAGGCAAGCCTGTGACTTCTTCGATGCTGGTCAATGTTCCAAGGTTCACCACCGCCTATTTTGTGCAGCAGCCTGATCCGTCGGTTCCCGCGCAACGGGTCGCTTTCGGCACCTCGGGACATCGCGGCTCCGCCTTCGATTCCGCGTTCAATGAAGCGCACATCCTCGCCGTCACCCAGGCCATCTGCTTGTACCGGCAGATGAAAGGAACCAACGGACCGCTGTTTGTCGGCATCGACACCCATGCGCTGTCCGAACCCGCCCTCGTCAGCGCCGTCGAAGTGCTCGCCGCAAACGGCGTGACCACCATGCTGGACAGCGCGCATTCCTACACGCCCACGCCGCTCGTGTCACATGCGATCCTGAACCACAATCGCGGCCGCAAAACCGCTCTTGCCGACGGCATCGTTATAACGCCGTCGCACAATCCGCCGGAGGATGGCGGCTTCAAGTACAACCCGCCGCACGGCGGGCCGGCCGATGTCGACGCCACCGGATGGATTGAGAAGACGGCCAACGATCTGATCGCGAACTCGCTGCGCACCGTCCGCCGCCTTCCCTGGTCTCGCGCCGCAAACGCGGATTGCATTCATCGCCACGATTATGTGGCCGAATATACCGCCGATTTGCCGTCGATCATTGACCTTGATGCCATCAGGAGCGCGGGCGTGAAGATCGGCATCGATCCGCTCGGCGGCGCCACCATCCATGTCTGGCAGCCGGTGATCGAGCGCTATGGGCTGCGGGCCACCATCGTCAATGATGAGGTCGATCCTTCCTTTCGCTTTATGACCGCAGACTGGGATGGAAAAATCCGGATGGATTGTTCGTCGCCCTATGCAATGGCGCGGCTGATCGCAATGCGCGACCGTTTCGACGTGGCCTTCGCAAACGATACCGATGGCGATCGTCACGGGATCGTCTGCCGCTCGAGCGGACTGATGAACCCAAACGCGTATTTGACCGTTGCAATTTCATATCTGTATCGAAATCGCCCGGCCTGGCGCGCCGATCTCGGGATCGGCAAAACCATCGTCAGCAGCAGCAGCATTGACCGGGTTGCGGCACGCCTCGGCCGGCCTTTGATGGAAGTGCCCGTCGGATTCAAGTGGTTCGTTCCCGGGTTGTATGACGGCACGATCGGTTTTGGCGGTGAGGAAAGCGCCGGCGCGTCATTCCTGCGCAAGGACGGCCGCGTATGGACCACGGATAAAGATGGTATCGTGATGGCGCTGCTCTCGGCCGAAATCACTGCGAAATCGGGGCGGGACCCGGGCGAAATTTATGCGCTGCTCTCGGCGGAATTGGGTCATTCCTGGTACGAGCGCATCGATGCGCCGGCAAATTCCGAACAGAAAAGAATTCTGAAAAATCTTGCGCCGGAGCAGGTGAAAGCCGGCGAACTTGCGGGCGAACCGGTTCGCAGCGTCGTGTCAACCGCGCCCGGTAACGGGCAGCCGATAGGCGGTATCAAGGTGTCGGCTGAGAATGGCTGGTTTGCCGCCCGTCCATCCGGAACGGAAGAAGTGTACAAGATTTACGCGGAAAGCTTCCGCAGTGAAGAACACCTGAAGCAGATCCAGGCCGAAGCCCAATCCCTGCTCGCTACAGTTTTTGCGGACGCGCCCCACCCGTAAAAAGGTTCTGCGCCAACCGCGGTAGCGCAGCCTGAAATGCCGATCCGGACGTCGCCGTGTTTTTGGCCTGCGGCCGGCATTCCATCATTCCCGGCGTGAGCCGACGAACCGGGCAAGTCGTTCGCCTGCGTGCGAATGTGAAAAGAAGTCCCCGCTCGGCAGCCGGCGCCGCCAGTTCGGATGCTCATCGATTGTTCCGGGCAAATTCGGCTGCTCCTGAAGTCCAAGCACATCTTCCGCGGGCAACAGCGCGAGACGGCAGGGTGTCTTCCCGGCGAATTCCACTGCGCCATCGACCACCGGTTCCGGCTCGGAAGGCTCGGGCATCGGCGTGACGCAATGCGCATCAATCAATGCCGACCAAAGCTTCCGTTTGGAATCCTTGCGCTCTTCCCTACCGGCACTCTCATCCCCTTTTGAAGGGTCGGATTCCCACCTTTCGCCCGCCAATCAATGTCGCGACCGGTCCACCAGCCGGCCACCGTTGGTAGATCGTGGGTGCTGGTCAACGCCACGGCATCGCGCCGCCATCGCGACGGCGCCATGAAATTCCCGTCCTGCTCCCGCTCGAACAATAGCACCTGCATTCCGTAAATGCCCCGATATGCCAGAGTCTGGCCGAATCCCTGCGGAACCGTTCCCAGATCTTCGCCGATCACGATGGATCGCGCACGATGCGACTCCAGCGAAATCAGGCGAAGCAGATCGGGTAGCGGGTAGCGCAGATAAACGCCATCGGCCGACTTTCCGCCTTCGGGTATAACCCACAAGCGCATCAGGCCCATTGCGTGGTCGATCCGCACGCCGCCGGCGAAACCCATATTGGCCCGCAACATCGCGATGAACGGGCCAAAACCATTTCTGCGCAATTCAACAGGGGACAGCGTAGTAAGTCCCCAGTCCTGCCCGGCGGCGTTGAACGCATCGGGCGGCGCACCGATACGCAACCCGTTCAGTGCGTCGGTCGTCGCGGCCCAGCAATCGCTGCCATTCGCATCGATCCCCGTCGCGATGTCGGCGATCAGGCCAATCTTCATTCCCGGCGCTGCGCGCCTGTTTCTGTGCGCTCTCCGCGCTCGCCAACGTCAGGAATTGCAGAAACAGGCGGAATTCGATCTCGTTCTGATGCACCGCGGCAAACCGCAGAACTTCCTGATGCGCCGGATCGCGGTAGGCAACCGGCCAATCGCGCCAGGAACGGATATTCTTTGCACGGAAGTAAGAGTCCAGCGCCTCGAACAGCGCATGACGTTGCAGTCGTTCGCCACCGTCTTCGCAGAAACGGATGAATGCGTCACTTTCGACAGGATCAAAATTGTCATGGGTATTTCTCAGGGCCGCGAACTTTTCCGCCGATGCCGCCCGCCAGTCGATGAACCCGTTTCGGCCGTCATCGCGCCGGGTCATGCCACCGATGACGCCGGGATCCGCATAAAGCGGATTCAGGAAGATGCGGCTCGACGGGCTATAGGGGCTGATATGTGCCGGTTCGTCCGGGAAAAGCGCGTGAACGGGACTGATCGCAACGGCGTCGATCCCGTGCGCCGCGGCACGCGAGCTGAATTCCGCCAGTGCCGAAAAATCGCCAAACCCGCCGCTGCGTCCGCCGCGCAGGCCGTAGAGCTGGACCGCCAACCCCGCAAGCCGCATATCGGCGATGTCTTCGATATTGAAACAACGGCGCGGCGCGACAGCGACGGTCGTTGAAGCGCCGTTGATCTCGATTCCATGATAACCGGTCACCTCCGGCGCCCTGTATGTCTTTCCGGCGACGCTGATGTCCTCCCCAACCCAGGCCGTGACCAGACGCGGCACCTGATTATTTTCGTATTCGAGATGGCGTTCGCTGCAGGCGATTTCGCGCGCATTTCCCACAAAGTAACCCAACGCGGTCAGAACTGAACGGAGGGCCTCCGGAGTCACTTTGTGATGGCGTCCTGCCGCATCGGTCCAGTGCACTTCCAGGCCGGCTTTCGTCGCAAAATCCTCGAGTGCGTCATCGCTCAAACCGATGCTCCGGCTGGCAACGGTTCGTCTGCGACTGCATTGATGAGCACGGCTGCGCGATCGCGAACGCCGTAGGTTCCGTTTTCAATCTCGAAGATCGAGCGGTCATTGTCGGCCGTATCGATAAGAACGAGCCAGCGGACCTCCTGTGGAAGCTTGAATTCCAGTTCCCGATCCGATGCGTTCATGAGCAGAGCAAGGTATTCGATCTTGCCATCAGGCCGGACACCGGAATATCGCAATACGAGCGCGCGCCCCTCCCGGTTTTGCCAATCGCCTTCCGACAGCGCCAAATTGCGCTCGTCCAACCACTCGATTGCAACGCCACGCGGCGCGGAAAGATCAGAACGGCGAACGGAGGACAGCAAAAATGAAAACGTCTTTCGGATTGCAATCATCCGGCTGACCAGCAGGACCATGAGGCTGCCGGCATCACTTTCCGCCGCAGACCAATCGACCCAGGAGATCTCATTGTCCTGGCAATAGGCGTTGTTGTTTCCCGCCTGGCTGCGTCCGAATTCGTCTCCGGCAAGCAGCATGGACGTTCCGCGCGAAAGGAATAGCGTGAGAAGCATCGAGGCACCACACGCTGACGCGATGATATTGATATCGCGGATTTTCGCTCGGTCCCTCTTCGCCCCAATTTGCCGAGGAGTCGTCTTCCGTGCCGTCGCGGTTGTCTTCCCCATTCGCTTCGTTGTGCTTCCTCGCATAACTCGCGATATCTGCAAGGGTCATTCCGTCATGGCTGGTCAGATAATTGATCGAGGACCAGGGCCACCGCGATGGTGGAGGGAAAATATCGGCCGACCCGGACAGCCGCCTCGCCAGTTCCGCCGCGATTCCGGAATCGCCACGCCAGAATACTGCCTGACCACGTCGCGATAACGGTCATTCCATTCCGCAAAGGGCGGCGGGTGATTGCCCAGCTCGGTATCCCCCGGGGCCCAGGTCCCATGGCTCCGAAATCAGCTTCAACTGTGACAGAGAGCGGTATCCTGCCGGATCGCATCGAAGAATCGCCGCGCCCGGATCGAGAATCCCCGGCCTTCGCGTCGCCAAAGTCGCTCCAAGGTCAAAGCGAAAGCCATCAACGTGAAACGATGAACTCCAATAGCGCAGCAAATCCATCACCATCTGCATCACGCGCGGATGGCTGAGATTGAGGGCATGTCCGCGTGCCCGGGTCATTGATAAAATAACGGCGATCATCCGCGAGGCGGTAATAGGCGGCGTTGTCGAAACCACGCCAGGAAAGCGTCGGCCCCAATTCGCTACCCTCGCAGGTGTGGTTGTAAACAACGTCCAGTATGACCTCGATCCCCGCAGCATGCAGCGGGCGAATCGCGATCCGCAGTTCGTCCGCGCCGTCGACCAGATAGGACGGTTCGGCGCAAAATATGCGAGCGTACTGTATCCCCAATAATTGGCCAGGCCGCGATCCGACCAGATGCCGGTCCTGTAGAAAAGCATGGATCGGCATCAATTCCACTGCCGTAATACCCAGCCGCTGCAAATGGGCGATCGTTGCGGGACGCGACAGCGCCGCCAATGTGCCGCGCTCGGGCGGTGGTATAGCCTCGAATAACTGCGTGAATCCCTTGGTATGCAACTCGTAAATCACAGTGTCCTGCCACGCAGTCTTTCGGTCGTCTTATCGTCCTGCCAATTGAAATCACCACCCGTGACCACGGCACTTGACCATTGAACGCGGCGCTGATCGCGGCGCGTCAAAGGAAAGATCCGCATGTGCGGATCGCCGATGCGATAGCCAAACAACGCATCCGTCCAGCGAGCGGCCCGTGAGTTGCCGGGCATAAGGGTCGATCAGCAGCTTATTGGGATTGAAGCGATTTCCGTTCTCGGATCGTAGGGCCCATACACGCGATAGCCATAGGGGAGGCCCGGTGCTGCATCGGGCAGATAGCCATGCCAGACATCGTCGGTGCAAATCAGGGCAAGCGGCGAGCGCTGTCCTTGAGATCTGCCGGCGGCATCGAACAGGCAGAGCTCGACCTTCCTGGCGTGCGCCGAAAACAGCGCGAAATTGATGCCGTGTCCATCGAAGGTGGCGCCGAGCGGATAGGGGCTGCCCCGGCTCCAGCCGACGTTCGGGAAGTGTCCAGATTTCAGTCAGGGATTGCCAGCAGAAGCCCGCCGAGCGGCGGCAGCATCAGTGAAATGGAGCGGCCATGACCGTGATACGGAGGCCCGTTCTGGGTCTCGACAGCGCCCGCATTGCCCGAATTGCCGCCGCCATAGATGCGCGGAATCCGTGTTGAGTGATTTCGCGCCAGCGGCCGGTCGCGCGGCACGCCGATGCGGTAGTCGTGGCGCGGTACCGGCGTGAAATTGCAAACCATGGCGACGAAGTCGCTGGCGGTCGGCGCCGACGGCGAATATAGGAAACACGCTGTTGTCCGGAGTCGTCGGCATCGATCCAGTGAAAGCCTTCGCTCGATCGCAATCGCGTCGTGCAGCGCGCCTCGGCTGCGGTAAAGCCAGTTCAGATCGCGGACCAGGCGTCTGCACGCCCGCATGCAAAGGATCGCGCAGCAAGTCCCAACGGCAGGCGAGCCATCGTGATTCCATTCGTCCCGCTGACCGAATTCCCCGCCCATGAACAGCAGTTTCTTGCCCGGCTGCGTGAACATGAAGGCGTAATAGGCCCGCAGATTTGCCAATTTCTGCCAGCGGTCACCCGGCGCTTGCTGGTAAAGCGAGCCTTTGCCGTGAACCACTTCATCATGCGAGAGCGGCAGAATGAAGTTCTCCGAAAAGGCATACAGCAGCCCAAAGGTCAGTTATTGTGGTGCCAGGGCGATGGATGGCTCCGCGACATGTAGAGCAGCGTGTCGTGCATCCAGCCCATGTTCCATTTATATGAGAATCCGAGGCCGCCGATAAGTCGGGCGCGTGACCAGGCCAGGCGGTGGATTCCTCTGCGACGATGATGGCGCCGGGATCAGTTCGCAATAGTCGAGCTCTTAGGCGGCGCAGGAACTCGATGGCTTCCAGGTTTTCACGCCGCCATGCACATTGGGAATCCATTCCCCCTCCTGGCGCGTATAGTTGCGATACAGCATGGAGGCGACGGCATCGCACGCGCAGCCCATCGACATGAAATTGCTTCAGCCAGTACAGCGCGCTGGCAATAGGAAACCCTGCACTTCCGTGCGGCCGAAATTATAGATCAGCGTGTTCCAATCCGTGGTGGAACCCTTCCCGGGGATCGGCGTGCTCGTAAAGGGCCGTTCCGTCGAAATGCGCGAGGCCGTGCGAATCGGCCGGAAAATGTCCCGGCACCCAATCGAGAATTAGTCCGATGATTTGCGCGATGGCAGCTGATCGACGAAATCGCGCAAGTTCCTGCGGCTTGCCGTAGCGGCCGGTAGGCGCAAACTGGGCCGTCGGCTGATATCCCCAGGACCCTCCAAAGGGATGCTCCATGATCGGCATGAATTCGATATGCGTGAAGCCGAGCGCGTTGACATAGGGAATCAGGCGCTGTGCCAGTCCGCGCCATCCAGGATTGAATTGGGCTCCCCTTCAGGACCGCAGCCAAGACGCCGGGATGAACCTCGTAAACCGAGATCGGGCGTCCGTGGCGTTCGTGCGCGATCGGCCCGACATCCATTCCGAGCAGTCCACGGAAAATTCCAGCTCCCCGCCACAACCGAGGCGGTGACCGGGCGGACGTTCCGTTGCACATGCGAGCGGATCGGACTTCAGCGGCAACAGTTCGCCATGGGCACCATGATCTCGTATTTGTAGCGCTCGCCGGCGCCAAGGCGCGGAACGAACAATTCCCAAATGCCCGCCTGGTGCCGAAGTCGCATGGGATTGCGGCGCCCATCCCAGTTATTGAACCCGCCAACAACGATACCCGGTGCGCATTCGGCGCCCAGACCGCGAACCGGACGCCGTGCACACCGGAGATATCCGTCAGATTGGCTCCGAAGCGGGTGGCAAGGTCCCAATGCGTGCCTTCCGAAAAGAGGTACAAATCAACTTCGGAAAGCAGCTCGCCGAAGGAATAAACATCTTCTGTCTCCTGGACGCCTCCAGGCCATTGAATGAGGAAAACATAGGCTGAATGACCCGGTACCAGACCGCAAAAGAAGCCCTCATACTCGGGATGCGGCGCCAGTTGCGCCAGCAATCTGCCGTCTTTCGCGCCACGCACTTCCAGAGCATGCGCACCCGGGAAATAACCGCGAACCGCGCGTCCACGCGCGGTCTCGTGCGGTCCAAGGACCGCGAATGGATTGCTCAGCCGCCCGTGAACAAGCGCATCGAGTGTGTGCCTCTCGGGTTCAGCGCCGGCATTGTCCATCCGGTTCACGGCTCGGACCTCCGCAGCCTTTCCGCCGCTGCAATCAGGCCACGCAGTGGAACGATCTGCGATTTGGCAGGGCTCGCGCGTTGCATGATCAAATCATAAGCCGCCTGTTCCACCGCAAATGCAGCCGCCAAATCCTGCTCGCCGGCGCTCCAATGGGGCGCCGCGACCCTCACCGTAACCCCGCAAGAACGCATCGGTCGCACGGCGCTGGAATCGGTGCAGCAAGAGCTGCGCGCGTTCTTCCCCCGCGCCCTTTTCCGGCCGGGGTTGCTCGGCAGCGGCCCTGTGCACAGCGTGGTCCAGAGAGAGGAGATTCCGGCCACATCCGCATCGGACTGCTCTTTCGCCGCCGCGCTGGAACAGGTCTCAACGGTTCACCCTCGAAATCGATGAAAACGGCGTCTCCACCGGCGATAAGGACCTGGCCAAGATGCAGGTCCCCGTGGATACGCGTCTTCAGCAGACCCTCGCACTTCCCAAGAATGCTTTTCAGGATTTCACCCGGTTCCGGCGCCGCCGACATCAACCGCCAAAGCTCGGAATATTCGTGATCGCGCGCATTTGCCGCCGAACCGGTCATCGCGCGCACGGTGACGAGTTGCTGCTCCGCAGCCGCTGCCCACTCGTCGATATCGACGGAAGAGACTGGCTCCGGCATGAAACCCATGTCATCGCAATGGCGCGCCAACAGCGCATGCATTTCTCCCAGTCGTGCGCCAAGCCGCAACGCAAAGTTCTCATAGGCGCTGAATACCTGGTCATGATCGGCTGCGTTGGTATCCAGATCACTGAGCAGCCGCTTCAGGAAATCCACGGTCCAGGAGATGCCATCGCCCTGATTTGGAACATAGCGCTGGAACATCGCGACAAGCGATTTATCCCCCGCGGCTTTCCGACGGACGGCCATACCCAGTAGTGGCGGCACCGATGGGAAGCCGTTTGCTATAAGGTGCCGGATCATCTCGGGTTCAGGGTGAGTGCCGGTTTCGGGAACACGAAAAATCTTGATCACGGCCTGCTGTCCGGCAATGACCAGCGAGTTGCTCAGATCGCGATCGAGCCAGACGAGTTCGTTCTCCAGAATCTCGGGAATCACCGCCTCCCGGTTCCGGAAGAAATCAATTCACCGCCTGAAAGAAGTGAACACGTGCAACTCTCCTTCAGCCATCGGACAAGCTGCTGCGAAAACGCAGGAATTGCCAGTGCATCGGTGAGATGGCCCATTCTTGAACGCCGGCGATACGCGCGCAAGGGCGAGGCTCTCTTCGGGCAGCGTGATGGGTTGTCGTCCCATGCGATTGCCAAAGGCAGCGAGTATATGATGTGCTGTCCCGCGGCGCTGACTTCAACATCCATCAGGACAAAATCAGATTGCGCGGACGAGGCAAGCGCAGTGATGCTGACCTTGGCGATCGCGCTTCCCTTATGCCGGTACCAACGCTGCTGTTCGATGTAATGGGGCAGTATGTCGTGTTCCAGAATGTGTCTTTCCCGAGAGGCGAACAGATCGGCAATATCGTTGCGCAAGACGAGGGTGTGGTGCTCCAAAGCTGCCACCAGAGCCGGTGGTCCACGGCGGCGGCTCGGCCGAAGCGCTGGAGCGCAAACCAGAAGCAGCCATAAGGCGGAAGGGTCAGGAGATAGGGAAGCTGGCCGATGGGCGGAAAGACGCAGCCGCCCACGATTCGACCGGCACGTGTCCGGAATTCGGGCAGATCGACTTCCACGGCCTGGGCGGCGCGCGAGAGGTTGCAACGCACAGCATGGTCTCGCCCTTCTCGCCCGGTTTCACGCAAGTAGGCGAGGACTTTGCGGTTGCCGGGGAGAGAAAGCGCAGCCCACCGCGACCAAAGGCCGGGTGGCTCCTGCGCACGGCGAGCATCCGCCGCGTCCAGTGCAGGAGGGAATGCTGGTCCGCCCCTGCGCTTCGACATTGACGGCTGGAAGCCATAGAGCGGGTCCATGATCGTCGGCAAAACCAGCGAGGCGGGATCGGCGCGGGAAAAACCGCCATTGCGGTCATAGGACCACTGCATGGGGGTGCGCACCCCGTCGCGGTCGCCGAGATGGATATTGTCCCCCATGCCGATTTCGTCGCCGTAATAGATGACCGGCGTGCCCGGCATCGAGAGCAGGAGCGTGTTCATGAGTTCGATCCGCCGCCGGTCGCGCTCCAGCAGCGGGGCGAGCCTGCGGCGGATGCCGAGATTGATCCGTGCCCGGCGGTCCCGCGCATAGGTCTCCCACAGATAGTCGCGCTCGGTATCCGTCACCATTTCAAGCGTCAGCTCGTCATGATTGCGGAGGAAGATCGCCCATTGGCAGATCTCCGGGATATCCGGCGTCTGGCGCATGATATCGGTGATGGGGAAGCGGTCTTCCCGGGCGATCGCCATATACATCCGCGGCATCAGCGGGAAGTGGAAGCCATGTGGCATTCGTCCCCATCCCCGAAATAGACCTGCGCGTCCTCCGGCCATTGATTGGCCTCGGCGAGCAGCATCCGGCCGGGCGAATGGGCGTCGAGTGCCGCGCGGATGCGCTTCAGGATCGCATGCGTTTCGGGCAGGTTCTCGTTGATCGTCCCTTCCCGCTCCACCAGATAAGGCACTGCGTCGAGACGGAGCCCGTCCACGCCCATGTCGAGCCAGAAGCGCATGACATCCAGCACTTCCTCCATCACCGCCGGATTGTCGAAGTTGAGATCCGGCTGATGGGCATAGAAGCGGTGCCAGTAATAGGCCTGGGCCTGCTCGTCCCAGGTCCAGTTGCTTTTCTCGGCATCGACGAAGATGATGCGCGTGCCGGCGTATTTCGTATCCGTGTCGGACCAGACGTAGAAATCCCGCGTGGGCGAGCCGGGCGGCGACCGCCGCGCGCGCTGGAACCAGGGATGCTGATCGCTCGTATGGTTGATGACGAGTTCAGTAATTGGTCAACCCATGGAAGGTAGTAGGTTTCGTGAAAAACGCCGCTTCGGTAAGGGCCTTGTCTAGAGCTACTGCCTGAGCGACGGGAACAATGCGGTCGGCCTCACCGTGAACGGTGAGCGTCGGTGGCGAGTCGGCATTGACGTGAGTTACAGGGGACAGCATTTTGTAGTGCTCCGGGAATTCCGAAGGTGGCCCGCCGATGTAAGTTGCGATTTGCCCGGGCAGAAAAGACTGGCTCCCCGTGGTTCTGATACAGCAACGCCATGTCGGTAGGGCCGTAGATGTTAATCACGGAGCGGATCCTCACGTCCTGCACCTGACATGACGGTGGCAGTTCGGGATCTCCGGCAGTGTAAGCAGCCAGCAAAGCAAGATTCGCACCAGCAGATTCCCCCATCAAGCTGATGCGGCCGGGGTCAATATGGTATTCGGCGGCATGGGCTGCAACCCGGCCCAGCGCACACTTCACATCACCGACCTCATCCCGCCAGTGTGCTCGCGGAGGCATCCGGTAATCCACGTCATATACGCTATAGCCGAGTTCGTTGAACCATTTGTTCCAGTCGTTGAGCTCGCCGCGCGAGCCCTGTACCCATCCGCCACCGTGCAGCCTAACGATCGCAGGGTGCAGCTGTTCTTCCTGCACGCTTGGCGCAGGCCACATATCCAACGGTAGTCTGGAACCATCGGGCAGGGTGGCATAGACAACAGTTTTTTCCAGACGAGGATAGGAATGGGCGGCGTGGGGCGCGAGCATAAAACTTAAAGAGACCCGAACTTCATGTTGCCCTGCCCAGCGCCAGAGGGCAATGGTTGGCCACAAAGCCAAAACAAGATCCAATATGGCTGCCAGCCCAAAGGCTGTCGTCGCCAATCGAGCTCCGCGGCCATGCGTGGCGACGCAAAGCACCATCGCCAGCAATGAGAAAAATATTGCCTGCGACGGCAGCAGGAGGTTGGGGTTTCCCAGCTTACCCAATCCTGTCATTTCAACTGGCTTCAGCATGTAACAGAACGTAACTACGGCCATGACGGCCCACCAGAGGCCGGCCGCTGTCAGCCCCCAACGAAACGCGCGATGTAGAAGACGGCCAGGCGCTACATTAACAGCGGGCGGAGTTCCTTTAGGCGCGGTATCCGGTACTACTGATGAAATGGGCTGACCGGGCATAAGCTTGAAGCCAGGAGCCCCGCTCATTCGCGTTTTTCGAATGAGTGGGAACGGGTAATCTCAAAGCCGCGGGTAGATTGTATAGCGCGCGTCGAAATAAGGCGCCCGCTCACGCCGTGGTTTTCGTTTCACTGTCCGAGGGCCCCTGCTGCCGGCGAGAAGATGTGCGGGTTATTAGGATTTCCGGAGTCGATGGTGACCTGCCGGCTGGGGTGGCGGGTGAGGTACCAGCAGGGGCCCACGCCCATCTGGGGCAGCAGCGAGTTCGAACAGTTCACCGCTTCGTCGCCGCCATCGTCGTACTCGGTGTTGCCGTTCTTCAGCTTTACCGCATATCAGGTGTGCACGGTGACGTATCCCAGTTTTCGCGCCGGGGGATTCCAACGCGCAGCGAGACAAAGTCGGCGGCGTAGACGAGCGCGCAAACCAGCGCCAACACGAAACGACGCGCTTCAGCGCCGGAAATTTAGATCGTTCTTCCCTCAAGACAAATCCATTGTAAGTTAGGGCCGAAGCTCGCGACGACGCGGGTCACACTTTTACGTCCGTCGAGGTTGTCTTATGCCGGCGGGCGCGCATCATAATGTCAGAAAGCGGGGGCGTAATGGATGGCTAGTGAGCTCCGGGACCGCCTTCCAAACCACCTGAACCCCGAAACTGAAACTGGAAACTCGAAACCAGAAACTCGAAGTTCATGAGCCGCGGGACCAAGATTCGCACACCAAGGCCTTCGTTGGGAAACGGAGGACGCGGTCCCACCGCCAATTGGCCGGGAGGCTGGGGCGGCGGGGGCGGGCGCGGGGGGGACGATCAGCCCAGCTACAGCGAGCGGCTGCGACGCTACCGGCTTGGCTTATTGCTCGCGCTATCGTCGGTGGTGATGCTGTTCGTCTCGTTCACCACGGCGTACGTGGTGCGCAAGGCCGGCGCGGTGGGGACCCCGCGCGCAACGACTACATCACCAACTGGGTGCCGCTGACCCTGCCGCTTCGCATCTTGCTGATCAATACCTTTGTTCTGATCGTCAGCAGCACCACGTTGGAGATTGCTCGCCGCCGCGCGGCGGAAGACGCGGCCGTTGCCCCTATCGCCAATATTCCGGGCATTCGCGCCGACTACAACCATGCGCTGCCTTGGCTTTGGATGACGATCATGCTCGGCCTGGGCTTCCTCACGGGACAGGCTTACGCCTGGCGCGCGCTTGAGCGCCTGAATCCCAGCTTCACTACGAACACCAGCAGCTCGTTCTTCTTCATCCTGACCGGAGTGCACGCCGTGCACCTGCTGGGCGGCTGCTCGCGCTGCTCTATGCCGGGGTTACCGAACTGGCTGCACAAGCCGCCGGAGACGCGCCGCATGGTGATCGACGTCGCCTCATGGTATTGGCATTTCATGGGCGTGCTCTGGGTGTACTCTTCGGGCTGCTCTACTTCGCGCGTTAGCGCTTTCCCGCCGCCTGCAAGAACGAACTGCGATACTTCTCCGGAAGCGCCATGCGCTTGAAGGCGGAATCCACCACGATGTGCACGGTTTCGCCCTCGGCCAGGAGCGCACCGTCGGTATCGCGCAGGACTTCGTAGGTGAAGTGCAGCAGCGAGTCGCGCACATTCACCAGGCGGGTGCGAATCACGACCAGATCGTCATACATGGCGGGTGCTTTGAAGCGGCAGCGCGCCTCGACCACGGCGAGGTTGGTGCCGTCGTCGCGCTCCATCTCGCGATAGGTGAAGCCCATTTCCCGCAGCATCTCCACACGGCCCACCTCAACCAGATGACGAAGCTGGAGTGGTAGACCACTCCCATCTGGTCGGTTTCGGCGTAGCGCACGCGCAGCCTGGTCTCATAGACCTGCGGCGGCGTGTCTCCGTTGAAGCTGGCCTTGCGTTTCCAATGGATCAGGTGCTGTGAACGTGGAGCATGCAGTGCTGTGCACACGCAACATCTCTCAAGCTCGTGCTCATGCTCCACGACTGAATTGAATTAGTGGGCCGCCTTCGCCGGCGGCGGTGCGTTGGCCGGTCCCGCAGGCGGGGTGGTCATCAGCGATGCCTTGCCGGAGCTGGTGCTGACGCCGCCGGTCTGCGCTGCCGTCGCATTCCCCACGAACTGGCCGCGCACCGGCTCACCCGAGGCCACCGGCTTGCCGTCGGCAATGTAGTCCGTAAATGGCGCCGGCAGCGGCACCCCCGCCGACTTCTCCAACTGGAAATGGAGTGCGGAACTGGGCCTGTGCTGCCGTCGCCGCACTCGGCCACCACGTCGCCCTGCTTCACCTTGTCGCCAGACTTTACCTTCAGGCTGTTCTGCTTCAAATGGTTCATCACCACCGTTTCATGGGTATCGCCTTCTTCATGGCGGATGGCGATGATGTTGCCGTCTTCAGGATCGCCGGTGGGCTTGCCCGGGGGATTGTCGTCGTATCCGGCCACGGCTTTCGTCACGGTCCCGTCGAGTGGCGCCAGCACGGGCTGGCCGAAGCAGTAAGAGTCCTCGTTCTTGCTGGTGCCGATGCCGCCCGAGCCAGAAAACAGATGGCCATTCTTTAAGGATGCAAAGTCCAGGGCGTAGCGGTGAGCGTCATCGTAGGCGTACGGATTGTCGAACGGAATGCGGCCGCCTTGATAGACCAGCCACTCGCCATTGAACGGGAGCTTCAGCTTGGCAGTGTCCTGGTATCCGGCATAGGCCCCTTCCGCCACGCGCTCGGGGATAACCTTCATATCGAATGCGTCGATCTGGCCGCGTTGGTTGATGGTAATCGAGAACTCGAGGAAGCGATGCACCTTGGCGAAGCGGAATGCGCGAATAAACCGTGTTGGGCGCGAACAGGTAGGGAACAATGTTCTCGCCGCGCATCGCGGTCTCCGGGCCCAGGGCTTCGTGGTATTTCTTGTTGACTTCGGCGAAGCGCTCCTCCTTGCCCGACATCTTTTTCAGCCCCTCGGAGAGCGAGGCCCACATCTGGGCCGGCTCCGATGGTTGAACATTTCGAAGATCTCGCGCGCCCGCTCTTCGGCTTTCTTGCTCATGACGGGATAAGGCCCGCTCATCACCGGCTCGATGGACGCCTGTTGCGTGGTTTCGGGCGGGACCGGCGCTGCCGCTTCCTGCCCTGCGGGTGGCTGCTGCGCGCGTCCCAACGCCGCGAAGAGCACCATTGCGCTCAACGTGGTCAGTATCGAATGCAGACGGAATCTCATCTTCTCTCCCTGGTTTTGCTGCGGGTTACCCCTTGCGACCAGGGCCCTCCGCATAGAAATATTGCGTAAACCGCCGCCGTTACTTCGTACCCTGCAATTGGCGTACCTTCAATCAGCACACACCGGCTTCAGCCGTTCTTGCGGCGGGCTCGGATAGCCAAGCGCAAAGCGCCAAATACCTCACTGCTCTTGTTCTTGCAAAATGCTCGAAGAGAGGCATTGTAACAAGAGAGAGGCGTGCGCTGCTGCCTTCGGGCGCGCCATGTCGCGGTCGAGTGCCAATACGGCATAAGTGTGATTACCGTCCCATCAACAACCTGCTGCGGCGCCTCATGGTGCGCTCACGCTGCCCCAGGTTCGCGTCCTTCTCTCGGACGCTAACCTGGGCCTGCAATACCCCGCCGTCCAACCCTGCCTTCAAGTCGAACGCCAGCAAGCGGTGAAACAGGTGCTCACCGGCTTCGCGTCGTACCGAGAGCCGCCCCGCGCCATACGCCCGCGAGTGCAAGCCGCGCTGCACGGCTTCGCAGATGCCCACGTCCTCATCATTCACGCGCTCGCCCACGGCGATGCTCTGCCGATTGCGCTTCGCCGCCGCCGCGCTCACATCGTCGAAGTAGAAGTCGAAGACGACGCGGCACCGATCGACAGCGTCGGGCAGCACGAGATTCGTGTCCATGTAGCCGCGGTAAAGATTGATCATGAAGTTGGGATATTGCCAGAAATACCAGGCGCGATCGCCCGTACGGGTCGCCGCGGTCGCGGCATCGGCGCCGGACGCAACTATCGGACTCGATTGCAGGCAATATCGATCTTCCACCTCAATCTGGTACTGCTTGTATTCCAGCACGCTGTTCAGCGCCTTGTGCAAGTGAGGGACGTGATAACCGCCATCGAGATAGTTATCGACGAAGACCTTCCAGTTGCAGTTGAGGCTATACGTGCGGCGCTCGAAGAAATGCAGCGTCGCAAGGTTGAGCGGCGAGATGCGGCCCGCGAGCCCGCCGAGGAAGTCGGCCAACCCGGCAGCATTCGGATCGAGGCTGACGAAGACGAATCCTTCCCAGCACTCGACGCGCACCGGTACCAGTCCGTTCTGCACACGGTCGAAACCGCAGACGCCCTCAAACTCGGGAGCGCCCTTGAGGGCGCCGTCCAGACCATAGCTCCAGCCGTGATATGGGCAGCGAAATATCGTCGCGGTGCCTTGCACCCCGGTCACGACGGCGGCGGCATGATGGCGGCACACGTTATAGAACGCCCGAAGCTGACGATCGCTGCCGCGCACTACAACCATGGGCTCGCCTGCCAGTTCGGCGGTGACGAACGCTCCCGGAGCAGTGAGCTGATCGGCGCGCGCCACCAATTGCCAGGTGCGCCCGAAGACATTTTGCCGCTCCAATTCGGCGATTTCCTCATTCACGTACCAGGAAGCCGGAATGGTGCAGGCGCGATCCAGCGGCGCCCGATCGTCATAGGAGGCAAGCATTTCAGCCGCAGAGGAGCGCATGGTGAAGTCCGCGCCGAAATCATAGCAGGAGCGGCGAGCCTCGGGCCGTGAGCCCCGAGCGCCAGCGTTGCGGTGGAAGCGCCGAGCTTCAGCCCGGCGAAATGCAGCTGCGTGATGACGAATTTGGCCACGGCGGACACGGCTAAAGCCGTGCCCTTCCACCGGTGAGGCTCGCCAAGGGCACGCCTCACTGCCCACCCAGAAAATAACCTCCGTAACGCGGGCCCATGCGATAAGTGAGCCGGGCGTGACAGCGATACGCAGGCTCGCCTTTCAGCCGGAACTCCAGGATCACAATCTCGCCGACATTCAACTGGCTGGGCGTCTCGAAGGCCACTCCGCCTTCGCTCAAATCGGTGCAGACAGCGTCATCCGATTTCTCCATCAGCGGGCCGTAGCTCAAGATCCGCAAAGGAATCTTGACCTCAATCCGCTCGCGGTCGCGCCGGTCGAAGGCGGGGGGCATCTCTGCAACGGTATCGGTGTTGCGTGGGCGTAATGCCTTCATAAGCGTATGTGTTTCCACGTCAGAGATAGCCTGACAACAAAGCCATCGGCGGGCAAGCCGAAAGCTTGATGGGACGCGTACAGAAAGTCGCAGACTTCCGTATTGGGAGCGGTCCCGCTTCGGGCAGACTCGGCCTACCTTCCTGTCGGCACCTCCAACCCGCGCCGCCTGTGCGCGTTGGGCCGCCTCAAAGCCCGATCCGGCCAGCCGTGCTCTACAATGTCCGCCATGACGCCAAAGTCGGAAGAGCTGCTGCGCCCCCGCGATGCCGCCGTGGCGCTGGGCATCAGCTACGCGAGCCTGAAGCAATGGATCTACAAGGGCAAGCTGCGCACGGTGCAGACCGCCGGCGGTCACCACCGCATTCCGCTCAGCGAGATCGATCGCTTCCTGTTCAAGTCGCTGGGCAAGCAGCCGGCCGGCAGCCGCGCCAACTTCCGCACCATCAGCGGCCGCAATCAACTCGTGGGGCGCATCGTTGAGCTGCGCATCGAGGGACTGCTGGCGCAGGTGCGGCTCTCCATCGGCGGCCAGCACATCACCTCGATTATTACCGCGGACGCCGCGCGCGAGATGGGACTGAAACGCGGCGACAAAGCCGCCGCGCTGATAAAGTCCACCGAAGTCATGATCGTGCGGGTGTAGCCGACGCGACTTCTCAGAGGCCGGGCCGCGGCCGGAGCGTCAGTCGTAGTTATCTACGATGAAGTCCAGCCCGGCCCGGAATCACATCAGGCCCCATTGGTCGAGTGCAGAACGCGGAAGGTGTTTCCACCGTTCGCCCAGATGAGCACCAGAGCATCCTGACCTTTCGGGACGCTGGCCAGCTCCTTCTGAACGTCGGACGCGCTCTTAGTCTCGTGCCGATTCACGCCGACAATCACCTCGCCAGGCTGCAAGCCGGCGTCATCCGATGGACTGCCCGGCTGCACGCGCTCGATGACTGCCCCATGTAGATCGTCAGGCGCCTGCAACTGCTCGCGCATCTCGGGCGTGATATCGGCAATGCCTAGGCCCCAGCGCGGCTTGCCGCTCGCGTTGTCCGCGACCTTGGTTTCGATGTTGCTGCCGTCCATGCCTTCCAGCGTAAGCGGTACGGAAACCGACTTGCCATCGCGCACCACCTGCAATGCAATCTTCGTTCCCGGAGTCATCTCGCCAACTTGCATCTGGAGCTGTCCGGCGTCGGTGATCTTCTTGCCGTCCAGCTCGGTGATCACGTCGCCGACCTTCAGGCCGGCCTTCGCGCCTGGGGAATTGGCTTCCACCTGGGTGACCACCGCGCCGTTGCTGTCGTGGACATCGAAGAACTTCGCATTCTCCGGCGTCACGTCGGTAATGCCGACGCCCATGCGTCCGTGGCTCACCTTGCCATAGCGCACCAGCGACTGCACCACCGGATTGACGATCTGGGTCGGGATGGCAAAGCCCATTCCGGAGAACGTGCCCGAGGGCGAGACCAGGAAAGTATTGATGCCGACAACTTCGCCGCGAGCGTTCACCAGCGGTCCACCGGAGTTGCCGGGGTTGATGGCCGCGTCGGTCTGGATGAACTGACCCGGCTTGTGGGCATCGTCACTGTAGGGGTTGGGCCGGTTCAGCGCGCTCACGATACCGCGAGTCACGGTAAAGCGGAATCCATACGGATTGCCGAAGGCGAGCACGGTCTGTCCCGGGTGCAACGCCGACGAATCGCCGATAGGAATGTTGGGCAGGTTTTGGCCGTCAATCTTGATGACCGCCAGATCGGTCAGCGGATCGGTGCCCACCACTTTCGCCGATAGAATGCGGCGGTCGTTGAGCGTTACCTTGATCTCGGTTGCGCCATCCACCACGTGATTGTTGGTGACGATGTAGCCGTCCGGCGAGACGATGACACCGCTGCCGATGCCGTGCTCGATGCGCGGCTGCCGCTGCTGCATACCCTGGCCGAACTGCTGACCAAAGAACCGCTGTATTTCGTCAGGCACGCCTTCACCAACCGGCTGCGCCTTCTCGCGCGAGGTCACGGCTACGTTGACGATCGCCGGAGTCACGCGCGCAGCGACGGCTTCCATTGCCTGATCGAGCGAGAGCAATGCGCCGACCTGGTTGTTGTCCAGCGGCGCGGTATTGGACGAAACTCCGGCCCGCGCCGGGGCCAGTGAGTTGCCGACCGCCAAGGCCGCAGCAAGCGCCAGGGTCATCACGATGACTGCGGGCTGCTTGCGGCAAACTTTCCATCCACGGTTGATCCAAGCTTTCATGTTTCCTTTTCTTCTCCCAAGTCAAAGATTGTTGAACCGACACTCCTGCGCCTCTCCGGCGATAGCGAGTCTCCGGAACCGGGCGCACTGATTTGTTATGAATCGGCTTGGCCGGGCTAACGAGTTCGTCCGAATTCCCGACGTCGTCCGATGTTCGTACTGGGGAGGCTACGACATAGATTTTGACGACCAGGGAATAAAAAGGTAAGCCGGCAGCAACGCCGTTCGAATGATCGAAGACTCTTGGGCGCCGCGATATCGAGGGGAGCTAAGGAGTAATTTGAAAAACGACCCCATGTCCGAACGCGCCGCCGGTTGAAGCTGTTCCGTAGATAGTCCCGTTCGCGTCGAATACGAGGTTGCTGTAGGGGAAGCCGCCATCGGCCCCGTTGGTGAAGTCATGCAGAGCGGAGTAGCTCCAGCCACTATCGGAGTGGGTTAGTTTGAAGACCGCACCGCGTCCCAATTCGCCGTCGATAAAGGTGGTGCCGTATAGATTGCCGGCAGCATCCAGAACCAGGTTTCCCACGGGACCTACGATCATTCCACTCCCGTGGCCCGTGAAACTATAAAGAACCGTGTAGGTCCAGCCGCCGGCTGAGGGGCTCAGCTCGAACACGGTGCCCCCGCCGCCGGAGCCTTCCGCGCTGGTTGCGCCATAAAGATTTCCTGCCGCATCCAGGATCACGCCTGCCTGCGGATAGGCGCCATCGTTCCCGCCGGTAAACGCGTGCAGTTGCGTGCTGATCCAGTTCGAGCCCGAAGGCGTCAACTCAAAGATGGTGCCCGGGCCTTCCATCCCGATCGAAGTAGAGCCGTATAGATCGCCGGCATGATCCATAGTCACGCTGCTCCCGGGATAGCCATAGGGATGGAAGAGGATGCCTTCCATGTAGCCGCCGGAGGCATCGAGCTGGTAGATGGTGCCGCCATTGCGCAGGCTTCCAGAATTCGTGGCGCCATCCACATTGCCTTGCTGATCGAACACGAGAGCGCCGAGCGGACCTGCACCATCGTCGCCGCTGAAGCTGTGCAGGATGGTCTCCGTCCAGGGGCAGGAAACGCTCTGGCACGCGGTGGCCGGCGGCTGCAACTTGAAGACGGTGCCGCAGCCCTGATTATTTTGGCTGCACGTTCCGCCTCCGGAATACGTTGTGCTGTAGAGACTGCCGTCAGGACCGAAGACTACATTGGCCTGCTGCGGATTCGTCCCATCGCTGCCGCCGAGAAAACCATAAAGCGGCGTCAGAATCCAGTTGGAATTGTGGTGGGAGAGCCGGTAGACCACACCGCATCCGTTGCTTCCGCAATTGCCGCCGACCTTCCCGCCGAAGTTGGCGGCGCCATATAAGTTTCCGGCAGCATCGACGGTGAGACCGGCCATGGGCGTGGCGCCATCGCCGCCGCCGGTGAAGTTGTGAATGACCGTGTAGGTTTGCCCGCGCGCAGCGTGTGCGAGGAACGCCGCGACGAACAGCACAACACAAATCCGCATCGCTTTCCCCGTGCAGCGATGCAGCGAACGCCGCCGATTGTTCCGTGTGGCCATCCTGCAACTCCCCCACCCTGCCTCAATTGTAGACCGCCCGGACGAGTTCTCTACGGCGTAATTTCCCAAGTCACCCCATAGCCATAAGCGCCCCCGCCGCCGGCGGTGCCGTACAGATTGCCGGCGCTATCAATGACGATCTTGCCTCCGGCGCCCGAGCCATCAGTGCCGTTGAAGCTATGCAGGATGCTGGTGGTGACCCCATAATTCGGATTGGCTGTGCCGTCGTGAGCGTCAAAATCGCAAAGCGGCTTGAGTACCCAACCCGACCCGGCGTGTGCCAGCTCCCACACCGCGCCGCAGCCGGTAGTCCGTTCGAAGTCCTCGCAACCGTAGATCTGGTTACCGCCGGCCACCGTCGTGCCGTAGAGATTCCCGTTGCGATCGATGGTCAAGCCATCGCCGGGGTTGGCGCCGTCGCGGCCGCCGGTGAAGTTGTGCAGTACCTGAAAGGTTTGCGCTTGCGTTTGCGTTGCCGCAAAGATCAGCAGCAGCGCGCTGGCGATCCCGGCAAGCGCCATCCACACATCCAGTCCGCCCATGCGATTCCTGCGCACATCTGAATGCCTCATCGTTCCTCCTCGAAACTGGACACTGACCACCACTGCTTTACGGCGTGATCTCCCACACCACGCCGTAGTCGTACTGGCCGCCGCTTTCCGCAGTGCCGTACATGTTTCGCGCGGCGTCGAAGATCACGCCGCCGAGAGGATTGAATCCGTCAGTGCCGTCGAAGTTATGCAGGTCGTTGAAAGTCCACCCGCCGTTCGCAGGAATGAACTGAAACACTTCGCCTGAGCCATGCCCACCGAGCTGGGCTGCGGTGCCGTAAACGTTTCCGGCTGCGTCGAGCGTGGGAGAATCCCAGGGACCGTCGAATCCGCCGAAGGTGAAGATGATGTTCACGGTCCAACTGCCGTTGGACGGAGTCAGCTCGTAAACCCCGCCTCCTCCGTACTGGCCGCCAACGGTGCCAAAGAGGTTTCCGTGTGCGTCCATCACTACGCCGCCAACAGCGTTGCCGTTTACGCTCAATTGCGCTAGGGCTGTCTCGGTCCATCCGTGTGCTGACGGTGACAGCTCGTAGACCGCGCCACTACTGCCGATGTTGGACTCGGAAGTGGTCCCGTACAAATTGCCCGCGCTGTCCAGGACCACGCCGCTTTGCGGATTCTGTCCGGGACCATTGGCGAAGTCCCAAATCACCGATTCCGTCCAACCTCCCGCAGACGGCCCAAGCTCGAAGACGACGCCGCCATTGCTTGCGCCGCCGAAGTATGTCGTGCCATACATGTTTCCTGCACGATCGAAGACAAGATTGCCCAGGTGCGGCCCGGCGCCGTCGTTGGGAGCTCCGGCGAAGCGATACAGCACCGTCTCCGTCCACGGGCAGCTTGTGGACGCGCAAACGTGCGCTGAAGGCGCCAGCCGGAAGACCACACTATTCCCGCCGTTGTCTTCGTCGCCTGAGGTTGTGCCGTAAAGCGCTCCATCGGGACCGAAGACCACGCCGCCTTCCGGATAGTGGCCGTCGAAGCCGTGGAACATGTAGAGCGTGCTCAAGCGCCATCCCGACCCGGCGCGCGAGAGCTTATACACAGTCCCGTATCCCAGCCCGCCTTGAAACGTGGTGCCATACAGGTTGCCACCGCGGTCCAGCGTCAACCCGGCGTACGGGAATCCGCCATCGCCGCCGTTGGTGAAGTTATGCAGGACCTGGAAGGTCTGCGCCTGCGCTTGCGTGCCGCCGAGGAGCAAGAGCATCGCGACGGCAATCGCGGCCACCACCAGGCCCAGATTCATTCCGCTGATCTCACGATGTGGGACATCCGTGCGCGCCATAGTTCCTCCCTTTCAGACAATGGCCGAATGACAACGTGCCATAGTCCCTCCGCCTATGACCTCAACTGACAACCGAGAACTGACAACCGACAACCGTTCTTACGGCGTGATTTCCCACACATTGCCGTTCAGCCCGCCGGCGCTTGTGCCGTACATATTTCCATTAGCGTCAAAGGTGACGGCACCGAACGGTTCGCATCCGGGTGCAACATGGCAACTCTGGAATTCGTAGAACGCGCTGTAAATCCACTGATTGCCCGACGGCGTCAGCTTGAAAATCTCGCCTACCTGATCGCTGCCGCCGAAAGGCAGCGGTCCGTAAAGGTTCCCCTGTGCGTCGAAGGTCGGGGGAGCCACCGGTCCGAAGCTGTCCCCTCCGGAAAAAGTCTGCAAGCGTTTGTAGAGCCAACTGCCGTTCTGCGGCGTCAGTTCATAAGCAGCCCCCGGGGCATTGCCGGTAATGCCGAAGAGGTTGCCGTGCGCGTCCATGATGAGACTGCCGAATCCGGTGCCGTTGTCGCTGCTGGTGAAGGAATAGAGGGTGGTCTCGGTCCAGCCCGATGGCGTAGGCGACAACTCGTACACCGTGCCATTGCCTTCTGCGCCGCCGAAACTTGTGGTGCCATAGAGATTTCCTGCGCTATCGAAGATGACGCCGCTTGCAGGGCCGGAGCCCTCACTGCCAAAGGCGCTGAAGCTCCACAGCACGCTCTCCGTCCAGCCGCTGCCGGATCGGGTTAGTTTGAAAACGATGCCACCGCCCGTACTACCGTTGAAACCGGTTCCGTAAATGTTGCCCGCTTGATCGAACACCAGGTCGCCGTATCCGGGATTGCCACCGCTGTAGTCGAAGTTGTAGAGCACGGTTTCGCGCCAGGGACACAGGGTGGTCTTACAGGCGCTAGCCGGAGGTTGCAGGCTGAACACCGTTCCATTGCCGGAGGTCCCGCCCGTGCTGGTTGTCCCATAAAGCAGACCATCCGGGCCGAAGACTACTCTGGCAAGCGGCCCGCTGCCATCGCCCCCTCCTCCATCAGGTCCGCGGAAGGTGTAGATGGGTGTGAAGATCCATCCTGCGCCCTCGCGCACGCCGCGATATACGACGCCGTTCTCCTGGTAGCCGCCCGCGTACGTTGTACCGTAAATCCGGCCTTGCTGATCGAAGGTGATACCCGCGAGAGGTTCGGTGCCGTCGGCGCCGGTGAAGTTGTGCAGCACGGTCAGGGTCTGCGCCTGGGCCGGCGAGATCGTCAGGGTGACCAGCCCGATCGCTGCCACTACAGTCGTAAGACGGAAGAATGTCGAAACACTCCGCGGTTGCGTCGCGCGCTTCATAAAACTCTCCTTTGCCTTTGCAGTCGGGCTTCCCGCTGGTGTCCTACGTCGTGAAACTAATCAGCCCAAGCGAGAATTTTCCCTACCGCGTGATCTCCCACACCACCCCGGAGAAACGCGAGCCACCGGCGTAAGTAGTGCCGTACATATTGCCGTTGCCGTCAAAGGTGACGGCGCCGAGTGGGTTCGCTCCGTTGTTGTTATCGAAATCGAAGAAATGCGTATAGGTCCAGCCGCCGCCGGATGGCATGAGCTTGAAAATCTCGCCGTCCTGACCGTAGGTAGGCAGCGACCCGTACAGATTTCCCTGCGCATCCAAAGTTGGAGCACCCCTGGGACCCGGGTATTGTCCGGTGAAGGTCTGCAAGCGCGTGAAATTCCATTGACCGCCGGCGAACGACAGTTCGTAGGCTTCGCCGGGACCTTGATCGCCGGTCAGACCAAAGAGATTGCCGTTGGCGTCCATGACCAGACCACCGGTCGCTTCTCCATTGTCCTGATCGGTAAAGGTGTAGAGGGTCGTCTCGGTCCAGCCCGCCGGCGAGGGCGACAATTCATACACCGTCAAGGTCGCAGTACCGTATAGATTCCCCGCGCTATCAAAGATGACACCGCTTTGGGGATTTTCGCCGTCATCGCCTCTGGTAAAGTTCCACAGCACGCTTTCCGTCCACTCACTGCCGGAGCGAGTCAGCTTGAAAACCACGCCCTGGCCGAAAGCACCGCCACCCGAGGCGGTGCCGTAAATATTGCCGGACGCATCAAAATTGAGGTCGCCGTAGCTGGGATATCCTCCGTCGGGACCGTCGCCGCTGAAGCTATGCAGCACGGTTTCGGTCCAGAGGCAGAAGACGGCCTTGCAGGCGGTTGCGGGAGGCCGCAGGTTGAAAACGATTCCGGCATCGAAAGTACCACCCAGGTAAGTGGTGCCGTACAGTGTTCCGTCCGGACCGAAAACTACCCTGGCGATTGATTCATTGCCGTCGTTGGGTGCTCCCTGGAAGGTGTGGAGGGTAGTGAGCGTCCAGCCATCTCCCGAGCGCACCAGCCGATAAACCACTCCCAATCTGCTGCTGCCGCCCTCGTCCGTGGTGCCGTAGATTCTGCCCTGCTGGTCCAGGGTGACACCTGCGATGGGCCCTCCGCCGTCGTTGCCCTCGGTGAAGTTGTGCAGGACGGTTAATGTCTGCGCCTGCGATTGCGTGGTGACGAAGACGAAGAGCACTGCGATAGAGAGCATTGCTATCGATATATCAATCCCACTGATCTTGCAGTGTCGTGCATCCAAATGCGCCATCGTTCTACCTCTCATCAAGCCGATCATTAAGTCCAACTGACCACAAGCCACTGGCCATCGCCTTACGGCGTGAGCTCCCACACCACGCCGCAGCCGACCGAACCGCAAGGGCCGCCGACGTTGCCGCCGTAGTTGGCAGTTCCGTAGAGATTGCCGTTGGCATCGAAGGCCACCGATCCTTCAGGGTAGCTACCCTGATTAAAGTTAAAGTCATGAAGATTGTTGGGCGTGCAAGTCTGATTGCAATTCGGTGGCACCTGGAAAACCGAGCCATCTCTATTTGCGCCGCCTTGCAGGCATACGCCATACAAGTTGCCATCCGGCCCAAGAGTTACCCCAGCTTGCGGCTCGCACACACTAAAGGCGTAAACCAAAGAAAAACTCCAACCTCCATCCGACGGACTAAGCTCATACACCGTGCCGCCACCATTGGGACCGTTATCACGGGCGGTTCCATAGAAATTGCCAGCCGCGTCCTTAATTAGTGAGCCATACGGATGGATGCCCGTAGTGCCGTTGAACTCAACCAATGAGTGCTCCACCCAACCGCCATTGGAGGGCACCAACTGGAAAAGTGCCCCGGCTCCGAAACCGTCATCTGGTGCGACCCCATAAAGACTTCCCGCCGAATCGAAGGCGAGACCTGCAGCCGGGTGACATCCATCAGCGCCGCCGGTAAGCTGGTAAATCACAGTCTCCGTCCAGCCGCCGCCCGACGGCGACAGTTCCCACACAACGCCGCAGCCACCCGCACTGTTGGAACTGGTTGTGCCGTAAATGTTGCCGGCTTGGTCGAAGGCCACATTGCCGTACTCCGGCAATGCGCCATCAGGTGGATCTACGGTAAAGGCGTGAACTATGGTTTCGTTCCAATAGCAGATTGCCGTCTTGCACGCGGTGGCAGGCGGCTGTAGCTCAAAAACGGTCCCAAATCCAGCGCCTTCTCCAAAAGGACCGCCTCGGTAGGTGGTGCCATAGAGAGCGCCATTGGGACCGATCACGACGCCAGCCAAGGGTTCAATGCCGTCGGGTGGTCCGGTGAATTCATGCAGCGGATCGAAAGTCCAACCCGAACCTCTCTGCGTCAGCTTGAACGCTGTGCCGAAGTTACCTGGCGAGCCGGAACTGCTTGCCGTGCCGTAGAGTAGCCCGGCACCGCCGACCGTTACACCGGCGGTCGGATTTCCTCCATCGGATCCGCCGGTAAAGTAGTGAATCACGCTGAAGGTCTGGGCCTGGACTGCTGGCACAGGAAGTATCGCCAGCATAATTACGCCGATAACTACCGCTCCCAGGCCGTAGACACTTGCGGTTGCAGTAAATCTCTCCGGTTCTGAACCCTTCACAACTCCTCCGTTTCCTGTAAGCCGATTTGATCCGCTCAAGTCGAACCACGTGTCACAATCCGAAGCTGATCATCGCTCGCTCGCTAATGCCTTACGGCGTGATCTCCCATACCACTCCGCAGCCTCCGGGAGGAAAGCCGTTACAGATTCCGCTAATGTTGTCGCCGCCCGAGGTCGTACCGAAAAGATTGCCGTTACCGTCGCGCACAACTGCGCCGATAGGACCCGAGCCGTCGTTGAAGTCGAAAGCGTGAAGGAAGTTGACGTTCCAGGTACCGTTGGCCGGAGATAGTTCGAAGACCTCGCCGTAGGGGCTGGACGGGTCGTTGCTATAGGAAGTGCCGTAGATGTTGCCGTCGGGGTCGAGTACGAGAGAGTCAAATGGACCTTGGCCATAGCCAAAGCTGTAAAGGAGGTTGTAGCTCCAGTCGCTATTGCCGGGGCTCAGCTCATACACCTCACCGTTGCCCATGTCTCCGCCGAACTGGTCTCCGCCGTACAAATTTCCCACGGAATCGAAGACCACACCGCCATAAGGCTCGCTGGCGCCGAGGCTGTAGAGGGTCTGTTCGGACCATCCTGATGGTGACGGCGTTAGCTCATAGACAGCACCGAAGAAGTTCGTGCCGTAGAGGTTTCCGGCACTGTCGAAGATCACTCCACTGAACGGATAGGCTCCATCATTGCCGGCGCTGAAGTTATAAATGACATTCTCCGTCCAGCCCTCGGAGGAATGCGTGAGCTCGTAAACAACTCCGGCTCCCATTGGGAAGTATCGGTCCAACCCGCCGGAGGTGGCAGCGCCGTAGAGATTGCCGGCCGAGTCGAACAGAAGATTCCCATAACTGGGAGTGGCGCCATCGCTGCCCCCGGTAAAGCGGTAGAGGACAGTTTCGATCCACGGACACTGAACAGAAGGGCAGGCGCGGGGTTGGGGCTGGAGCCGAAAGACCGTTCCGCAACCGACTCCACCGAAATAAAAGTAGTCATTGCACCCGTCGCCACCGCCGAGCCCGGTAGTGCCAAACAGAGTTCCGTCAGTCGCAATGACGACCGCGGCGAACGGGTTCGCGCCGTCATTCCCACCCTGGAAGGTATAGATCGGGTTCAGGACCCATCCCTCGCCAATGTGGGATAGCTTGAAAACTACGCCGCAGCCGTAGGGACATGCGCTGCTAACGTGGCCGCCAAACGTTGTGGTGCCATAGAAGTTTCCGGCGCGATCCTGAGTCAGGCCGGCATACGGACCGCCTCCGTCGGCACCGCCGGTGAAAGCATGCAATACCGTATACGTCTGGGCCTGCGCCTGCGTCGCGGCGAAGAGTAAGAACATCGCACCGGATAGGGCAATCAGCCCAATGCAAACATCCAATCCGCTGATCCTGCCAAGACCCGACCGCACCATGGTTCCTCCTTGTCATTCGCACGCAGACTGCTACCCCGCACTGGACACTGTCCTTACGGCGTAATCTCCACCACAAGTCCTGACTCCACTCCTCCATCCCCGGCGGCCGTGTAATAGATGGTGCCGCTTGGGTCGAAAATGACATTGCCGAAGGGAAAGCCTCCAGGGCCGCCGTTGATACCGGTCTGCGTCCACTGCCCGCCCGATCGCGTGAGCTGGAAAACATCCACATTGCCGATAAGTAGGGTGCCGTAGAGCTTGCCGTCGGGACCAAAGGTCATGGCGCCGAACGAGCCCTGGTAGGCGTTGAAGTCATAAATCACGTTGAAGGCCCAGCCGCCGTTGGATGGAGTCAGTTCAAACGCGGCCCCACCGTCGTCCAGATAGCCGGAGGACGAGATCCCGTACAGATTTCCCGCGGTATCGCTGATCAAACCTGCAGCCGGCAGCTCCCCATCCGGGCTATCGAAGCCAGTGAAGGTGTGCAGCAGCGTTTCCGTCCACCCGGATGACGAGTGCATCAGTTCATAGACGGTGCCTGCGCCGTTAGTTCCACCGCCGTAGGTAGTTCCATACAGGTTGCCTTGTGCGTCGAAGGTGACTCCTGCTAAGGGCGACACTCCGTCGGGCATTCCCTGGAAGCTGTAAAGAATGCTCTCGGCCCAGTGGCCGTTGGAGGGCATCAGCTCAAAGACGGTTCCGGCGTTGTGTGGACCACCGTATTGCGTGGTCCCATAGAGGTTTCCCGCAGCATCGAAGGTCAGGTCGCCATAGGTCGGATCCGCGCCGTCGCTCCCGCCGGCGAAGGAGTGCAGAATGGTCTCCGCCCAGGGGCAACTTATGGCGCGGCAGAACGTGGCGGGGGGTTGGAGACGAAACACCACCCCATCACCGAACGCGCCGCCCTCAAAGGTCGTGCCATAAAGGGCGCCGTCCGGGCCGATCATCACCCTGGACATCGGCACCGCACCATCCGGGCCGCTGAACGTATACAAAACGCTGAACACCCAGCCGGAGTTCTTGCGCGCCAGCCGGAAGACAGTGCCGCAACCGTTTTCGTAGCAGTACCCTTGCGTGTCGCCGCCGAACATGGCCGTGCCGTAGAGGTTCCCCGCACGATCCATCGTCAATCCCGCCGCGGGTGACGAACCTTCGGGGCCGGTGAACCGATGCAGCACGGTGAAGGTCTGCGCCTGGGCTTGCGCCGCGGCGAAGAGTAGCAACACCGAGCCGGCCAGCACCTTGATCTGTCGGACAGCTAAACGAACCATCGCTCCTCCTAAAATCGAGCAGACCCGACAACTAACAACTGACAACAGATAACTGTCCTCACGGCGTGATCTCGAAGACCACACCGTAGCCGGGATTGCCGGAGCCACAGGCTGCAGTCACGCCGTACAAATTGTCGGCGGCATCCTGCACCATGGGGCTCTGCGGATAGCAGCCATCGCTGCCGAGCTGGTGAAAATCGTGAAGATCGGTATAGGTCCAGCCGCCGTCAAAAGGGGTGAGCTTGAAGACGGAGCCGACGTTGTTGGCCCCATCTTCGCTGGCTGCTCCGTAGACATCGCCCGCCGAATCCAGCAGCAGAGTGCCGCTCCCGGGTCCGCCGGAGCCGTTTCCGCTGAAGGCATAGAGCAAGTGGAAGTCCCAACCACTGTCCGAAGGAGTGAGCTCGAACACCGTACCGCTGCCATTCGGCCCGCTGTTGGAGGTGCCGGCATAGATGTTGCCCGCGGCATCGAACGTCAGGCCGCTAACACCATAACCTTGCGTCTGACCGTTCAGGCTATAGACGTTCTGCACCAGCCACTGCCCGCCTTCCGGCACCAGGCGAAAGACATAATCATCGTCCTCACCGTAGACATTGCCCGCAGCGTCGAGGGCCACTCCGTTGTACGACCCAACGTTGCTGTTGAGGACGTTCAGCGTCCAGCTTCCGTTGGAGGGCGAGAGCTCGTACATTACACTGGCAGAGCCATAGAGGTTCCCGCGCTGATCGAATGCGATATCGCCGATCGGGAAGCCGGCATTTAGACCGTCGAACGTGTAAGTTACGTTCTCCGTCCAGTAGCAGATAGCGGTCTTGCAGGCGGTTGCCGGCGGCCGCAGATTGTAGACGACACCGCAACCAACGGAGTAGCCATTACATGGCTCCAGTCCCCCATTGTTGGTTGTGCCGTAAAGCGTGCCGTCAGGTCCGAAGATGACCCGGGTTTCCGGCCCGTTACCGTCGCCGCCCCCATGGAAGCTGTACAGCGTACTGAGCTCCCATCCCGAGCTGCGGTGCGTCATCTTGAAGACGGTGCCGTATCCGCCCGGCCCGCCGACCCCAGTTGTGCCATACAGGTTCCCTGCGCGATCCATGGTCAGGCCAGTGCCGGGATATCCACCATCCACTCCGCCAGTGAAGGCGTGCAGCACCGTGAAGGTCTGCGCCTGCGATTGCGGGGTGGCGAACAGCAAGAGCAACGTGCCCGCAATCACCCCCACCGCCATGCACAAATCAATTCCGCTGATGTTGGCGTGTAGGACATCTGAACGCACCATAGTTCCTCCCCCCTCCGACAACTGACAAACGACCATTGCCTTACGGCGTGATTTCCCACACTGTTCCCCACACGCCATTGCCGCCCTGGTTCGTAGTGCCATAAAGATTTCCCTGGTCGTCAAAACTAACGCCGCCAAGCGGACCGTCTCCATCGTCGTTACCGCCCTCACCGAAAATGTGCAGGAACGTGAGGGTCCATTGGCTTCCAGTAGGTGTCAGCTTGAAGACCCCGCCGTTGTCGTCGGGAGCGCAGCATAACGTGCCATAGAGATTTCCCTGCGCGTCCAGAGTCGGAGCGTCATAAGGTCCCTCGTATCCTTGCGGGAAGGTTTGGAGCAGAACAAAAGTCCAGTTGCCGTTGGACGGACGGAGTTCGTAGGCAGTACCGGAACCGCCGAGATAACCGGTCATGCCAAAAAGATTGCCGCGCGCGTCGATGGTCACGCCCATCGGGTTTCCTCCGTCCTGGCCAGTGAACGTGTAGAGCGTCGTTTCCGTCCAGCCCGATTGCGAAGGCGACAACTCGTATACGGTGCCCCAACCATGGGCGCCACCATTCGACGTGACGCCGTAGATGTTGCCGGCACTGTCGAAGATGGGGCCGCGCAGCGGCTCCCCGCCATCGTCACCTCCCGTGAAGGTGTAGAGCACGCTCTCGCTCCATCCGCTTTGGGAACGCGTTAACTTGAAAACCACCCCGTTGTTGTTGAAGCCGCCACTGAAAGTTGTCCCATAAATGTTGCCGGCCTGGTCGAAAGCAAGATCGCCAAAGTAGGGATAACCGCCATCAGCGCCGTCGCTGAAGCTGTAGATCACCGTCTCAGTCCATGGGCAGAGCACAGCGTGGCAAGCGGAGGCCGGAGGCCTCAAGTTGTAAACGGTTCCGGCACCTCCAGTTCCGCCATAATTCGTGGTGCCGTACAAAGTGCCGTCCGGGCCAAAGAGCACTCTTGCGTAAGGAGCTGCTCCGTCAGCTCCGCCCCGGAACGTATAGATTGGCGTCAGGACCCATCCCGTTCCCGAATGCACCAGCCGGAAGACCACCCCATTTCTGGTGCCGCCGTCGGAGGTGGTGCCGTAGATTCTGCCCTCGTGGTCAAGAGTGACTCCGGCAAACGGCGCGCCGCCGTCGGGGCCCAAATCGAAGTTGTGCAGGATGGTCAAGGTCTGTGCCTGCGCGTGCGTGGCCGCGAAGATCAGCAGCATTGCGCTGGCCAGTGCCGCAATCGCCATGCAGACATCCATTCGGGTGATGCGGCTCCTGGGTTCGTCCGATTGCGTCATCGTGGTCTCCTTCGGCCGGGCTGGCCGGCCGCTCGCGTTTCGCAGTCTCAGGTGTTTTCGTGATGGTGATGGCCGTCCGGAGACGCGCAAGACTCTTTTTCTCCGGACGGCCATTGCGTTATCCCAGGCAGGTGCTCGGTTGTGCGCCCCTACTCCGGGCGACGGTGTGACGCCTGCCTACCTGTTTGCTCCTCGCGGCGAGGCAAGTCAAATTAATTGCACCTTACGGTGTAAGCGCTTGATTACGGTAGTGATAAAGCTACGGGTGAATCTCGCCGTTGACGGAACTGTGATAACATTTCCGGCCAGATGTCGAGTGCTCTGCACGCCAGCGCCTCGTCTCCAGCCCCAGCGCGACCAGCCCAGCCGGGCGCTGCAGTCGTGGTGTGCTTCGGCGCGTACTCCCTAAATCTCCAGTCGGGTGACCTGCGCAAGTTCGGCTACCGCATCAAGCTTCAGCCGAAATCGTTTCTCATCCTGAGGGCGCTTTTGGAATCTCCGGGCGAGATGGTCACACGCGAGGACCTGAAGGCGCGGCTCTGGGCGGAGAACACCTTTGTCGAGTTTGAGTCGAGCCTGAACGTCGCGGTCCGGCGTCTGCGGGAGGCGCTGAACGACGAGGCGCAGAGCCCGGTGTACATCGAAACGGTTCCCAAGCAGGGATACCGTTTTATCGGCACACCCGAGTTTCAGGAATTGCCGGCGCGTCCCTCGTGGCCGGAACTGGTCAGCCAGCCTCAGGGCGATCAACTGGCGGCCGGGGCGCTGACTGAAGCCGGACGCAACCGCCGGTTCTGGGTGAGGCTGCTAGCCGCGGTCGTGCTCGCCGCCCTCGCTATTGCGGGCCTGAAGTGGGCCGCTCGCCCCAAAGCACGCGCGGCGCCGGTGCCTTCCTCCATCGCGGTATTGCCGTTCGCCGATCTCAGTCCGGAGAAAAACCAGAGCTACTTGTCGGATGGGATTGCCGAGGAATTGCTGAACGACTTGGCGAAGACCTCAGCCTTGCACGTTGCTGCACGCACGTCTTCATTCCAATTTCGTGACCGTGGGGCTGACCTTGCCGCGATTGGAAAACAACTTGGGGTGGCTACCATCCTGGAGGGAGCGGTTCGAAAGAACGGCAACCGGGTACGCATCTCTGCCGAGCTGGTGAAGGCGGCGGACGGTTTCCAGTTATGGTCGGGCAAGTACGACCGCGATCTGAACGATGTCTTCGCCGTGCAGGACGAGATTGCGCGCGCCATTTCCGGCGAGCTGCGGGTTCGTCTGCTCGAGTCGCCCGCCGGAAACGTTCCCCGCACTACCACGCCTGAGGCCTACAACGCGTATCTGCAAGGGCGCTACTTCTATGAGCACCGCACGCTCGATGACCTCGACAAGGCGTCCCAGTATTTCCAGCGCGCGGTGCAACTCGATCCCAATTTTGCGCGCGGCTGGTCGGCCTTGGCGTGGACCGTGATTGCGCGTACCGAAGCCGGCGCCGGATTGTCCTTCGAGCAGGGTTATCGCAGCGCGATGGCCGATGCCGAACGAGCGTTGCAGTTGGATCCCAATCTGGCGGAAGCGCACGCCGCCATCGGACGCATCCGGCGCAGCTACGATTGGGACTGGGCGGGAGCGAATACGGCCTTCCAGAAGGCGCTTGCGCTGGAGCCGCAGAACTCGGTGGTGTTGCTGGGCGCTTCAAGCCTGCAAGCCAGTCTGGGCAACTTCGATGAGGCGCTCGCGCTCAATCGTCGCGCCGTCGAGGTCGACCCGCTCAGCGTGGTCTCGCATCTTTCGCTGGGCATGCACGCCTATTACGCGGGACAGCTGCAGCTGGCGACCGACGCTTTTCAGAAGGCGCTGGCCATCAGTCCGGATGCGCCCGAAGCGCACTACCTCTTAGGGCTGGTTTATCTGGAGCAGTCGCATCCCCAGCAGGCGCTGGCGGAATTCGAGAAAGACCAGGCCAGCAACGAACGCATGGCGGGCGAGGCGCTGGTCTATTCCGCATTGGGCCGCCAGCCGCAAGCGGACGCCGCCTTGCGTGCGCTTATCGCCGGCCATCGCGACGAAGCCGCCTATCAGATTGCCGAGGTCTACGCCTATCGCGGACAGCCGGCGCCTGCGCTTCAGTGGCTGCAAGCCGCACGGGCCCGCCGCGACGCCGGACTTACGGGCATTCAGGGCGATCCGCTTTTGAAAAACCTGGCGGCTGATCCTCAATTTACGGCGTTTCTCCGCACCATCGGGCTGCAACCCAGGCATTGACGGCTTTGCTTTGCGATCGACTGGTCGCTGGCAACGAATGACCCCAATCAAGCCTGCTCCACTGCAATCATGTGGAAGGGAAATTGTATCTCTCGACCCCGCAGCTGATCGAAACACTGGAGTGGCTTCGCGATGACAAAGAATATTGCATTGCCGGTGGTCCTGGCATTCTCGTGCTGCGTGTCTGCGCAGCAAGTCACTGTGATGAAGAACGTGAACGTAATCGACGGCACGGGCGCGGCAGTGCAGCGTAACCGGACCGTTGTCATCGCGGGCGATCGCATCCAGTCCATTTCAGCGAGCCAGACCCGCACAACCTCCGGCGCCAAAGTCCTCGATCTGCATGGCCAGACGATTATGCCGTTGATGATTAACGCCCATGGACATCTCGGGCTGGTAAAGGGCATCTCTACGTCAGCCGCTAATCAGACCGACGAGAATTTTCGCCATCAACTGCTGCGCTATCAGGAGTACGGAGTCGGTGCGATGTTGTCGATGGGCACCGACGGTGAGAAGTTCGCCGCTATCCGGCAAGCCTCGCGCGACGGGAAGCTGCCGGGAGCGGACGTTTTCACCGCCGGTATCGGCATGGGCAGGCAGGACGGCGTTCCGCCGGCGAGCATGGGTTTCACCACCATTTTGCGGCCCACAACTTCAGACGAAGGGCGAAAGTTTGTTGATCAGCAGGCGCCGCAGAAACCTGACTTCCTGAAAATCTGGGTTGATGATTTCTGGGGACAGTACCCCAAACTTCAGCCTGAAATCTATAGCGCCATTATTGATGAAGCCCACAAGAACGGCCTCCGGGTAGCAGCGCACGTGTACCACCTGGATGATGCTCGCACTCTGGTCGCCGATCACGTCGATGTTCTCGCGCATAGCATTCGCGACGCCGACATTGACGACGCGCTGCTCGCGCAGATGAAGAAACACAACGTCGCGTACATCCCGACCTTGTCCCTGGATGACTTCGCTGTCGCCTACGACAACACGCCCGCGTGGATCGACGATCCGTTTTTCCATGCAGCCCTGGATCCTGGTGTGCTTGAGATGATCACCAGCCCCGAGTACAAGGCGAAAGTACGCGCCAGTAAAGTCACCGCTGCCGAGACCGCGGCGCTTCCCATCGCGATGAGAAATCTGAAGAAGGTTTATGACGCCGGCATTCCGGTGGCCATGGGGACGGATTCCGGCGCGACTCCCATCCGCGTGCAAGGCTTCGCCGAGCACATGGAGCTCGCGCTGATGGTGCAGGCGGGGCTCACGCCTCTCCAGGCGATCAGCGTGGCCACAAAAAATGGAGCGCAACTGCTCGGAGTTGAAGAGCAGTACGGAACCCTGGAGCCGGGAAAGAAAGCCGACTTCATTGTGCTGGAGAAGGACCCGTCACACGACATTAAGAACACCCGAACCATCCAAGCTGTCTGGAAGAACGGCGCCAAAGTAAGCGATGGGCCGGTCCCGCAAACACGGTAAATAACGCCGCTTCTCCCGAATCTCGCATCTCAGGTAGTAGCCGGAGCAATGGCACGCAGGACCACCTTCGCCGAGGCCCTCGAGAATCACGCCAGCATCTTCGTTCTCCGGCAACGTACGGTCGCTTGGCAAGCTCGAGCAAGTGCTCTGTGGGACACTCCTGCCGGGCGATCCGTGCAAACAAATGGCACGAAACCGTATTCAGTATTAAGAGATCATGCTTAGGACTACAATGACCGAAAGGGGATGGCGATTGAGATTTCTCGGGGTTCTAATCACGTCGGTTGTGTTGGCCGTGTCGGCCCGTGCCGAACCTCCGATGCCGATGCTGTCTCTGGATGCCGGCTATCGCGACATGTACAACCTGCAATTCCAGGCTGCACATCAGGTGTTTGAGGACTGGCAGAGCGCAAATCCGCAAGATCCCCTGGGCCCGGTGTCGAATGCGGCGGCCTATCTCTTCGCCGAATTTGAGCGGCTGCATGTACTCGAATCGGAGCTGTTCACCGACAACGACGCCTTCGAAAACCGCTCCAAACCCATGCCCGACCCGCAGATTAAGCTCGCCTTCGAGGCGCAACTGGCGAAGGCCGACGAACTGGCGAGCAGGAAGTTGGCGCAGAATCCCGGTAATCCTGATGCCATGTTCGCCAAGGTGATGGTGTTGGGCTTACGCGGCGACTACGCCGCCCTGGTCGAGAAGCGAGACCTTGCCGGATTGAGCTACATGAAGACCGGTCGCGCGCTGGCGGAGCAGCTCCTGGCCAGCCACTCCGATTATTACGACGCCTATGTCGCCATCGGGGTCGAGAACTATTTACTGAGCCTGCAATCGGCGCCCATGCGATGGGTGCTCCGGTTCACCGGAGCCCAGACCAACAAGGAGACGGGCTTGCACAACCTTCGCCTTGCGGCGGAACATGGGCGTTACCTGCTGCCTTACGCGCGTCTTCTGCTGGCGGTAGCTGCTCTGCGCGATCACGACCGCGCGCAGGCGAGGACCCTACTGGCAGGGCTGGCGCAGGAGTTCCCGCAAAACCGTCTCTACGCCAAGGAACTGGCTAAGCTGCAGTGAGCCTGGCGGAGGGAGGCGGGATTCGAACTTGAGCCGTCTTGCGGGCGTGAGCGGAGCGGGAGCCCGCAGAGCCTGCCCTGAGCGAAGTCGAAGGGTGAAATCCCGAGCATAGTCGACGGACCTAACAGCTGGCGGAGGGAGAGGGATTCGAACCCCCGGTACCCTTTCGAGTACAGCGGTTTTCAAGACCGCCTGTTTCAACCGCTCACACATCCCTCCGGCTGTGGCGTGTCTCCCATCATTATTGCACGCTGTGACCGCCATCACAGACCTCGGTACCCCCTCCGCGTGAGTCTAGTTGTGGATCCATCCTCATGAATTATCCCCTTTGGCAAATTGGAATGCCCGCTGGGCTGCTCATTGCCTTCGTCGCCGTCGTCCACGTCTTCGTCTCTCACTTTGCCGTGGGCGGCGGGGCGTATCTCGTATTGCTGGAGCGCAAGGCCTACCGCGCGAACAACGCCGGCCTGCTCGACTACGTTCGCAAGCACTCCAAGTTCTTCGCCCTGCTCACGCTGGTGTTCGGGGCAGTGACCGGTGTGGGCATTTGGTTCACCATCGGACTGGTCAGCCCGGAGGCGACTTCGTCGCTGATTCACACCTTCGTCTGGGGCTGGGCGATCGAGTGGGTGTTCTTCTTCGTCGAGATCACGTCCGCGCTCATCTACGCCTACGGCTGGGACCGCCTGGACCGCGCCACGCACATGGCCGTCGGCTGGGTGTACTTCATCGCGGCGTGGGCCAGCCTCGTCGTCATCAACGGCATTATCACGTACATGCTGACGCCCGGGCGCTGGCTGCAGACGCACGCCTTCTGGAGCGGCTTCTTCAATCCGACGTACTGGCCGTCGCTGGTGCTGCGCACCGGGATGTCAGTGGTGCTGGCGGGAATGTTTGGCCTGATCACCGGGCTGCATCTCGCGAGTCCGGTGCGCGAGCGCGTGCTCCGCTACGCCGGGACATGGATCCTGGTGGGCACGGCCTGCCTGGTGTTGCCGGCGCGCTGGTACTTCGCGTCGTTTCCGGCGGAGTCGAAGGCGTACTTCACGACCTTGCTGCCGGCAATGCAGCATGTGGTGCGGTTGGGGATCTTCGCGGCCGGGCTGAGCTTTGCACTGGCTGCTCTGTTCGCGGTCGCAAAACCTGCATGGCTGCGCGCGCCGGTGGTCGCAGTCATTCTGCTGTGCGGTTTCATCGTGATGGCGACGGGCGAGTACACGCGCGAGGTTGCACGCAAGCCGTTCGTCATCGGCAGCTACATCTATGCCAACGACCTTCGCCTCGCCAGCTTCGGCAAAGTCAACGCCGAGGGATTTGCAGCGAGCGCGAAGTGGATTGACGCCTCAGATCAAGTCGCGCAGGGCAGGCAGACTTTCGCTGTTCAGTGCGGCGCCTGCCACGGGGTGACGGGATATCGCGCGATGACGCCGCGCGTGCAGGGCTGGGGCCCGGAGTTCGCCGCCGACATCCTTCAGCATCTGCCGCTGCTGCGCGGCACCATGCCGCCGTTCGTGGGCAACGAGCGCGACCGCGCCGCGGTTGCGGCGTACTTGGCCTCGCTCTCAAGCGCGAATGAGGAGCAAGGTCTGAGCGGCGCGAAACTCGGACAGCGCGTTTTCCAGCAGCGCTGTTCGATGTGCCACAGTGTGGGAGGTAAGTTCCGGCCGTTGACCTTGGCCGGGACGGATGCCGACTCCATCGACGGCCTGTTGCAGCAGTTGGATTCTCTGAGCCCCGATATGCCGGCGTTTCATGGGACGGAGCAGGAACGCAAGGCGCTGGCGGTGTTTCTTGCAAGCGGCGCGGCGAATTAGTTCAGGCCCAGGTTAGCGCCCAAAAGATGGACGCGAACCTGGGGCACCGGCTCATAAGAAAAGAATTGAGACGTACATAATGAACAATCTTCCGGTTCCGAATCCCGATCCCATGCCTCTCCCCGGCCCATTGTGGCTGATGATGGCGCTGCTGCTGCTGACGTTTCTACTGCATCTGCTGGCGATGAACCTCACGGTCGGCGGGACCGCGATCGCGCTCCTCTGCACGCTGCGCCGCAAGCGCGACGCCTTCGCGGGACGGCTGGCCGGCGACCTGCTGCATGTCCTGCCGGTCTCGCTGGCGTTCACCATCACGCTGGGCGTGGCCGCGCTGCTGTTCGTTCAAGTGCTCTACGGCAATCTGCTGTATGCCAGCTCCATCCTGATCGGCGCCTTCTGGATCGCGGTGATTCCCGCGCTCATCGTCGCCTACTACGCGACGTATTACAGCAAGTCGCATCCCGGGAGCACCGGGACGCTGTGGCTATCGCTGGCGCTGCTGCTGGCGATCGGCTTCGTCTACGTGAACAACTTCACGCTGATGCTGTCGCCGCAGCGCTGGCTCGCCATGTATCGCGCAAGCGCCGCCGGCCTGCACCTCAACTGGAGTGAGCCCACGCTCATTCCGCGCTACCTGCATTTCATGCTGGGAGCGTTCGCCATCGCGGGGCTCATTGTGTTCGCCGCCGGTGTGTGGACGCGCTCGACCGAATACGGGCAGTGGCTGTTGGCGCGCGGGTCGCAATGGTTCGTTGCGCCGACGGTGCTGAATTATGTAGTCGGGATGTGGTTCCTTTTGTCCCTGCCCAAGAACGTGCTGCTCGACCTGTTCACGCATGGGGTGCTAGCGGCCTCGATGATCGGCCTGGGCATGCTGCTGCCGCTGGCGGCCATCATGCATATCGTGCTCGCAGCGAAAACCGAGAAGACCCTGCTGCACGCGCGCCTGGGAATTGGGGCGACGTTGCTGACGCTGGTGGTCATGGTCGTCATTCGGCAACTGGTGCGCACGGCCTACGTCGCGCCGTTTGTGCACTTGAGCGAGCTGCCGGTCAGTTCCCAGTGGAGCGTGATCGCGCTGTTCCTGGTGCTGTTCGTGGCCGGGCTGGCAACCGTATACGCGATGCTGAAACCACTCGCGAGCAATGGCGGCAAGCCCGTTGCAGACGGCGTTGTCGCGGGGACTGATTAGCAAATTGCTATCTTCACGCGCGAGCGCCTTCAGGCGTGCAGAATGCACTCCGCTCAGGATGACACCCAAAAGATGACACTCGAGAGAATGACACCCAAGAAACACCACCGCGGCCATCCCTAGACTTTTCCCCGTCTATCGCGTAGGTTGATGCCTTACTGGGAGTCAAATTCCAGGCGCGGCAACCGGCTGCGTCCGGCGGGGAGACCCTCATGTTTAAAGGCTTTCGCGATTTTGTTCTGCGCGGCAATGTAATCGATCTGGCAGTCGGCGTCGTGATCGGCGTGGCCTTTGGCACGGTAGTCACGGCCTTCGTGAAGGACCTGCTTACGCCCATTATTGCCGCCATCGTGCAGAAGCCCGACTTTTCCAACCTCTACTTCACCGTGAACAATTCCAAATTCCTCTATGGCGACTTCATCAACGCGGTGATCTCGTTCCTGCTGATTGCCGCCGCGGTGTATTACTTCGTGGTGCTTCCCGTGAACCACTTTATGAAGCGCTTCGAGAAGCAGGCGCTGCCCGACAAGAAGAAATGCCCGCAGTGCAAGAGCGACATTGCAATCGATGCGAGCCGCTGCGCCTTCTGCGCGCAGCCGGTGTAGTCAGTAGTTAGTGGCCAGTGATCAGTGATCAGTGGCTAGGGGATAGTTGGAACCGCATCGCGGTGGAAGCGTCACCCTCCAGAGGCTGGATCACATCTGAAAACGATTCTCGGTGGTGGAATACACAGCCGGAATGGAAGCAGCCGCGCAGCGGCGGGATGGGGTGAGAGTAGGAGATGCACCGAGCCGCGGCAGCGGCGACACCGGTTGCCGTCGCCTCACGCCACGCTGCGCTCCCTCAAATGCGATTCGGTGAGTCGCCGGTCAGCTACCCGCGACCTCTTCCAATAGGTGTAGCCAAACCACGCGCCGCAAAAGAATGCTAACAACGCCAGCGCAAGTCCGGTGCTCAGCGGATTGCCCAGGCCGGTGATACGCGCGACGATCCAGAAATCGCCACAGATCCCCAAGGCCAGGAACACCATCGCCCACAGCAGCAGACGCGCGGTGATGTGGTGCAACATCTCGCTGTCCTCGCCCTGCTCGACGATGCGATGCCAGGCGGCGGGCGTGATGAGCAGCACGGTGCAGACGCCGACTGAGGTGAGGCTCGCCAGGTGCAGCACCTTCCAGGCCTGCGGAATCTTGTAGAACGCGGTCATCCACATGATGATCAACTGAAAACCCAGCAGCGCCTGCGCGCCGGGCAGCACCACGCGGCATTCGATCAATACTTGCTTCACGCGTGTGGTGAGATCGGTTTTCTGCTCCTGTTGCATATCAATCTCCCGCAAAGGGTCAATCATCGCGCCCCAGTCGAACTTGCCGAGCTTGCGCCGTCTCGCGATCAGTTCCGCTCCGTACCAGCATGTCAGCGTCAACGCGAGCACGACCGCGCTCAGGATGGCTGCGCCCCACGTCGCCAGCACCCAATGCGCGCCCAGGAAGAAGCTCAACGCCATCGCGACAGCAAACGGGAGCAAGCCGGTGGTCACGGTTGCCGTTGCGAGGCGATGCAGCTCGGCCGTGTTGCGCCCGTGCAGCACGATGCGATGATACGGGGCTGGCACCAGCAACAAACCCAGTCCGAACAGCATGAGTCCTAACGCGGCCAGCTGCACCTGCTGCGCGAACGGCGCCATCTTGTCGAAGCCGGGCTCGAAGAAACCACGGAAGCCAAAGCCGATCAAAATCTGAATGCCGAGCACCAGAATCCTGGTCTCGTTGAGCACGTTTTCGATCTTGTCTTTGAGTTCGGCCAAGGCTCGTCGCAGTTATAAATTTGTTACTCGTCTGAATAGATTCCAGAGGCGAGCGCTTTAGTTGTGCGACTGCGCTGTGGATAAGCGGGAAAACGTCGCGCAAGCCTCCGTTTTGGAAGCACTTACGGGTCTTTTGAAAGCTCGAATCGCGGCCTTGGATGTGCTACAATCGATGCGGGCGCATTTTCCCCTAAGTTACTGCAATTTGTGATAGATACGGCTATTTGCCGGAGCTGACTTGGGGCTGGCTGCACCCGCGCTGAAAGTGGCGACTTGCGGAGGACGCTGGTCGCCAAACGATTGGAGCAGGATGGCCTCGAAAGACACGCGACTCGCCGCTGCGGCGGCCTCGGAAACCGGCAAGCTGAGCGAATCAGTTGACGAAAAACTTCCCGCAAGAAATGGCAAGAATGGCAACGGCACCGAGGGAGACTACACCGCCGATTCCATCAAGGTCCTTGGCGGCATGGAAGCGGTGCGCAAGCGCCCGGCGATGTACATTGGCTCGACCGGCGACATGGGCCTGCATCATCTCGTCTACGAGGTCGTCGACAATTCCGTAGACGAAGCACTAGCGGGATTCGCTGATCGCGTCGACGTCACCATTCATATCGACGACTCGATCACCGTCGTCGATAACGGCCGCGGCATTCCGGTCGACGAAATGGATGTCGACGGCGAGCGACTGCCCGCGGCGCAGGTCGTGATGACCATGCTGCACGCCGGAGGAAAGTTCGACTCCTCGACCTATAAAGTTTCCGGCGGACTTCACGGCGTCGGCGTGTCGTGCGTCAACGCGCTTAGCCATCTTCTCGAGCTGGAAATTTGGCGCGACGGTTCCGTGTGGGAACAAACATATTCCAAGGGCGAGCCGACGTCGAAACTGAAGAAAACGGGAACGACGAAGAAACGCGGCACTAAAGTGCACTTCGTGCCCGACAAGGAAATTTTTGCCGTCACAGAGTATAACTTTGACACACTCGCCCAACGGCTCCGCGAACTGGCATTTTTGAACAAAGGTCTGTTGATCACGCTGGCGGACGAACGTACGACCGATCCCAAAACGGGAGAATCCAAGAAGGCCGAGTTCAAGTACAACGGCGGCATCGCCGAGTTCATCAAGCACCTGAACCGCGGCAAGAGCGTGCTGCACGACAAGCCGATTTACATGGACGCCGAGCGCGATGGCGTGGCCATGGAGATCGCGCTCCAGTACAACGACGGATACTCGGAAACGGTCTTCAGCTTCGCCAACAACATCAACACGGTTGACGGCGGCTCGCACTTGCAGGGCTTCCGTTCGTCGCTGACGCGCACCATCAACTACGCCGGACAGCAGCTTGGGCTCTTCAAGGACGTGAAGGAGAACCTCACCGGCGACGACGTTCGCGAAGGTCTAGTCGCGGTCGTCAGCGTGAAGCTGTCGCAGCCGCAGTTTGAAGGGCAGACGAAGGGCAAACTGAACTCCGATATCGCAGGAACCGTGCAGGCGTTCGTCAATGAAAAGCTGGGCGCATTCTTCGAGCAGAATCCGCCGGTCGCGAAGCGGATCATCAACAAGGCCATTGAAGCGGCGCGCGCGCGCGAAGCTGCGCGCAAGGCCCGCGATCTCACCCGCCGCAAGGGCGCGCTCGATGGCGGCGGCCTTCCTGGCAAGCTGGCGGACTGCTCGGAACGCCAGCCCGAGCGCTGCGAAGTTTATCTCGTCGAGGGCGAGAGCGCTGGCGGCACCGCCAAGCAGGGACGCGATCGCCGCTTCCAGGCCATCCTGCCGCTGAAGGGCAAGATCCTCAACGTCGAGAAAGCGCGCTACGACAAGATGCTAGGCCACGAAGAAATTCGCGCCATGATCACGGCGCTGGGCACCGGCATCGGCAAAGACGATTTCGACATCTCCAAGCTGCGGTACGGCAAGATCATCCTGATGACCGACGCCGACGTGGACGGCTCGCACATCCGCACTCTGCTGCTCACCTTCTTCTTCCGCCACATGGACGAGCTGATCAAGCGCGGCCATGTCTACATCGCGCAGCCCCCGCTGTATCGCATCAAGAAGGGCAAGTTCGAGCAGTACATCAAGAACGACGTCGAGCTGGTGAAGGTGATGGTGAAGCGCGCCGCCGACGGCATCGTGGTGCGCTACGGCGAGGGCGCGGCCATGCTCGAAGGCGCGCCGCTCACCAAGTTCATGACCACGCTGAACGACTACATCGGCTTCCTCGAGAAGGTCAACAAGCGCATTCGCGACGAGAAGATCGCCGAAATTCTTTCGCGCGCCGACCTGGTGAAGCGCGCTGACTTCGAGGGCGAGAGCAAGAAGCCGCCGGCGAAGATCACCGCGCTCTACAAGGCGCTGAAGGCCGTCGAGAAAGAGCGGCAGATCAAAGTGAAGGAGCCGCACTTCGAGGAAGAGCACAGCCTGTGGGCGGTATCGTTCGTCAACGCGCAGGGCGCCGAGCACGTCATCAACTGGGAGCTGGCGTCCACGCCCGAGTACCGGCAGATGATGTCGAAGTACAAACAGATTGAGCAATTCATGCAGCCGCCGTACATCGTCGAACCGATGAAAAGGGACGGCAAGGCTAACGGCACCGAAGAGCCCAGCGACGCCGAGCGCGCCGATCTGGAGAAGGCCGAGCAGAAGGCCCCGAAGGTCGCCAAGCGCAAGCCCGAGGCGGGGACGGTGGAGAAGACCTCCGCCCGCGAGCTCTTCGACTACATCTTCAACGAGGGCCGCAAGGAATACGACGTCCAGCGCTACAAAGGCCTGGGCGAGATGAGCTCGCAGCAGCTCTGGGAGACCACCATGGACCCCGAGCGCCGCACGCTGCTCTCGGTAAAGCTGGAAGACATTACCGAGACGGAGACGATCTTCACCACGCTGATGGGCGAGGACGTCGAGGCGCGAAGAAAGTTCATCGAGGAAAATGCGCTGGATGTGAAGAACCTGGATATTTGAAAATCCAGCCCTTACACGCCCGGGATTTTGCGCTGAGGCAGCGGAGGAACGGGGTTTCGGCCGTAAACCAGATTCCAATACTTCCAGGAGCGAGGGTCGAAAATTCCTGGCGGTGCGTTGTCTAGTGCAGCTTCGAAATCCGCGCGAGAATAGTATTTTTTCGCGACACGAATTTCGTCCAAAGTTCCGTGCGTCATGAGGTACGCGAGAAAGCGGTTCGGATCGCGCAGCGACTTTTCCGCGTTCTCAAACCAAACAACGCGTTGTGCGACCGCCACGAGATCGGGCGAGTAGCTCACGTTTCGCTCACTCCTTTACGATTCCTAAACACGCGGTCAATTCGGGTAGAGCGTCCGAGTCGACCGCCGCAGCCGCCATTTCCAGTTCCTTTTGCATGCCGGCAGGTATGGTTCTTAGGTCACCGTCTTCGAAGTACGTCAGCCCCTTCAGAGTCGCGATCACATTGAATTTTGGCCCGAACACAGCTGTTGCTGCGGCTAGCGCTTCTTCTAATTTTATTCCTGCGCGCAGCACCGAGGCGAGATCCTGGTAATCCTTAGCTTCAGCTCGCTGCTGGATTGTTTTCAACTTCGTGGCGGCCAGATCTAAAAGCGAGGCGACTTGCACACCATTATCCGCGACGTCCGGGTCATGTACGCGATTCATACCTACATCGCCAAAGAACGAAACCGTCACCCCACCCATAAGAATTGAAAGCGTGTTGTCGCCGCGGTGGTCCACACGAGGGTCGCGCGGCAACTTCATCGCCGAGTACAACTGATCTGGCTCGAACGGATCGTTGGAGAAAAAATCAAAGTCAACGGATTTACGATGCCCGAGGCGCAACGCCAGTGCCGTGCCGCCATAGAGAACAAAGTTTCTTGGAACAGCCGCAAGGTCGGGCCATAACAACCGCTGGGCAGAGGGCAAGATTTCCAGCTTTTGACGAAACACGCCTTTCCTCCCTTCCGTCAAAGTTTGCGGTCATCGGGTCATGCCGCACGGGTGCGGCGACGAGTCCTGTGGGTTCGAGTCAAATCGGCCAGCAGGTGTGGATGTTTATCCAGCAACCGAAGCAGATTAAGCACCGCGGGCAAGGGAGTAGCTTCTCCGCGTTCGTATCGTGAAAAGGCGTTGTGACCGCCGCCCGTGAGCTGCGCGGCCTCACGCTGGGTAAGTCCAAGCTTGCGACGAATGCGTCGAATCTCGTGGCCCTGCCTCTCTCGCTCCCGCAGCACCAGCGTGTCCCCCGCTGCGGCGTAACGGCGGGCGCTGCTCGCATCGAATTCCACCTCGCCGCAAGAACTGCATCGCCAGCCTGACAGCCCATCCACGCGCGCGCTGTGGCCGGCGTATTCGATATTGAAACTCTCTCCAGCGAAGCGGGTCATGAGTTTGCCGGAGTTGCAGTACAGACATTTCCGAGGCATATCACTTCTCCTTAAACTGAATCAACGGCGCCCGGTCGCGCCAAGTGATCTTGATGTACGCCTGCTTCTACAGCGGCGTGTCTGCGTGATAGACCTCCTGCCAGACCCGGTGATCGGCATAGGTCGTCATTGACTTGTAGAAATTTCGCCGCGACAGCTCGGCAATGACACCGAGCATTTCTGTTGTGGTCAGTCCCATCGCCCGGCCGCTGTCCAGAGCAGTTTTGGTGAATGCCGCTACGCCGGCTTCCGCCACCAGCTTCTGAATGCTCAAAAGCTCGTAATGCGGCGTGCGTTTCCAAAATCCTAGACTACCCTATGAGGGTATCCATGCGCAAAGCATTTCTCGTCCCGCTCCTGTTTCCTCTCCCGCCGTGTTACAACAAACGTTCATGTCCCTCCGCTCGCTGCCCGCTCGCATCGGCATTCCGCAACTGGTTGCGCTGGCGTTTCTGCTGGTGTTCGCGCTGCAGTGTGTGTGGTTCATGGCCCATCAGCCGCTGGCGGCGACGGAGAGTGTCTACGTCGAAGCGGGACTGCTGCATCTGGAGCGCTTTGCCAGCGCCAACACCGCGCAGCACACTGCGCTGGTGCCGCTGATGGCCGGCGTGGCCGCGCGGCTGAGCGGGGCGGAGAAGCACGTCACCGAGTTCAATGACTATCGCGTGCTGATGCGCCTGCCCTTTCTGCTGGCGGGGATCGCGCTGGGGGCGTCGTTGTGGTATGTGGCGCGGCGGCTCTACGGCAATCTGGGGGGATACGTTGCGCTCATCCTGTACTGCTTTTCGCCGCTGACGGTCGCCACCTCGGGACAAGTCGGCCCGGCGGTGGTGGCAGCGTGGGGCAGCTTCGGGCTCATCTTCACCGCCATCGCTGTGGCGCACACGCTCTACGCGCCGCGCGAGGTGGTGCTGTGGAATTGGCGGCGCATTCTGCTCATGGGGCTCTCGATCGCCATCTGCGTGGGCGCGCAGTTTTCGTTGTGGGTGCTGCTGGTACCGGCGCTGCTGTTCATGCTTTGGGTGGGACATGTGCGGCCCGCGGCGGCGGTGGTGATCTTCGCCTCGGCCTGCGTGGTCGGCCTGCTGCTGATGTCGGCGCTCTTCGGCTTCAATCTCGCCGTGTACTTCAAAGCGCTGCGCAGCGCGGGGTGGCTGGAAGTGGGGTCGCGCGAATTCGTTTCGCCCGGATTCTCCTGGACGATGTCCAGCTTCTTCCTGGAAAACGGACTGGGGCTGCCGATTCTGACGGTTGTCACGCTGGTGACGTTCGTTGTCTGGAAGCGCACACGATTTTTCGGCACCGCGGCGCCGCTGCTGGTCTGTGTGCTGTTGTTCAGCCTGGGACTGCGCATGCACTTTTCGGCTTACCTGTTCCTGTTTGTCGCGTTGCCGTTCCTCATGCTGTTCATGGCGGGCGTCTCCGCCGACCTGCTGGAGGGCCGGTATGCGCTGGCGGCGAATGCCATCGTCTTCGGAGTGCTCATCGCCAACGCCATGATCGACGTATACGGCCTGGTGAGGCTTACCTCCCGCACCCAGTAGGAACTTTGCCTCATCTAAGGGGTTGGAATATATTGGGGTGGAGCGGGACGGGAGGCCAGCCGTGCGGCCATTAATAAGCGTTGAACGGTTGAAGATCGTTGTTGTCACATTATTTCTCGGTCTAATCCCCAACCCGCCCGCAAGCGCGCAGCACGGCGGACCGCCCACCAGCAACACCTATAACGGACATTTTCTGGCGCCCGCGCCCAGCGTGACTTCGATTGGCGGCATCGGGGCATCGCATCTTCCGCCTCCGCTACCCAGCGTCACTTCGCTGCCCAATTACAACTTCCAGTATCACTACGGCTACGGCCGCTACAACAGCAACCGCTACAGCCATAACAACGGCCGCGGCTACTACGGCGGCTGGAGCTACGCGGTGCCGTATTACTATCCCGCGGACACTTCCGCCTATGGCTACGACTACGTGGGCGCGGGGCCCGACCTGTACTCCGGGCCGCCATTGGGGCCGAATGATCCCATGCTGCACATGATTGTGGAGCAGCCTCCGGACGGTCGCTACGGGCCTCCGCCAGATGAGCGAGCCTACGTGCAACCACCCGCGCCGCAGCCGCTGTCGACGCCCGCGCCGGAGGTGAAGCCCGGCGAGCCGACGGTGCTGGTCTTCCACAATGGCAAGAAGCAGGAAGTGACCAACTACGCCATCATGGGCGATACGCTGTACGTGTTCGACGATGGCCGGAAGAAGATTGCGCTGGCCGATCTCGACCTGCCCGCGACGGTGAAGGCCAACGACGATCGCGGGATGGAGTTCAAGGTGCCGCCCACGCCCAAGAAGAAGACGGCCACCACGCCCGCGCCGCAGAGCACCACGCCGGATTCATCGTCGGACAGCAAGCCGCCGAACATCGCCGCGCTGCTGCCGTAGGCAGAGCATTCCCACCCCAAGCCCGGAGCCGCCGACACTTGTGTTAGCCGCGGGCGTGAGTCCGCGATAAGCGAAGTCGTGGTATCTCTGAGCCGCGTGAGCGGCGGCAGTCCTTCGTGCGCATGCGAATGTGCGAGGGGCGAATGTCGCCGCTCCGCGGCTCACAACCTTACTAGGGACTAATTTCCGCGGGCTCACGCCCACGGCTACCACAAATGCCGCCCGTTCCGGGCTCGACGGCAGAGCGGACAGAAGCGCTGCTCAGCAGGAACAAGCGGTCGACCTCAGGTCAGGAACGAGAAGAGCAGCTTCGGAAATGACTCGATACTGCTCCACCCCACCCCATTTACAATCGTGACGTGCACAAGTTTTTCGACAATCCGGCGGAGCGCGTCGCGCCGCCGGGCGCGCGCGTGCCGGCGTCGGTCTCGATCGGCGGCGTCGAGATTCGCCCGGCGACCGTGCTCGCGCCCATGGCCGGGGTCACCGATACCGTCTTCCGCCGCTTCATCCGCAATCTGGGCGGCTGCGGTCTGATGATGACCGAGTTCACCTCGGCCGACGGCATCGTCCGCCACAAGGACAAGAAGGCCAAGCAGTACCTGACGTTCTATGGCAACGAGCACCCCATCTCGGCGCAGCTCTTCGGCAGCGATCCCGCGACGCTGGCCGACGCCGCGCGCGTGGTGCAGGACCTCGGCTTCGACCTGGTCGATCTGAACCTCGGCTGCCCGGCGAAGAAGGTCGTGAAGTGCAATGGCGGCTCGGGGCTGCTGCGCGACCTGCCGCTCATCCGCAATATCTTCGAGTCGGTGCGCGCGGCGGTGACGATTCCGTTCACGGTGAAGTTTCGCGCCGGGTGGAGCGACAAGGAAGTTGTCCACGTGAATCTGGCGAAGATGGCCGAGGATTGCGGGCTCGCCGCGGTCGCGCTGCACGCGCGCACGCGCGAGCAGGGTTACAGCGGGCAGGCGCGCTGGGAGTGGATCGCGCGCGCTAAAGGATGCGGTCAAGATTCCGGTCATCGGCAATGGCGATGTGCGTTCGCCCGAGGACGCTGCCGCCATGGTCGCGCAGACCGGCTGCGACGCCGTGATGATCGGCCGCAGCGCTGCGTCGAATCCGTGGATCTTCCGCCAGATCGAGCAGTACACGCGGACAGGCGCTTACGATCTGCCCAGCGACGCCGATCGCTACGAGATGATCCGCACCTACTTCGCCATGCTGGTGGAGGAGAAGATGGTCGGCGCGGAAGGCAAGATGAAGCAGTTCGCTTCGTGGTTCACGCACGGCGTGCCGCACGGCGCACATCTGCGCAAAGCCGTATATGAGGCAAAAAGCAGCGGGGAAATTCTCGACGCGGTGGACCGCTTCTTCGCGACCCTGCTGGACGGCAAACCTGTGGCGCCCAATGACACTCAGTCCGCCGCCAGCGACGTTCAGCAGCACTGCGTCATCTGCTGAGTCAGCTCCGCTGCGACCCGCCAAACCACAACGCGCAGCCCGTTGAGAGTGTCTGCTCTCACCGGCCACGGAATGCGGCAGGCATTCGGTCACTGCTGTGTGCTGGCCGCCGCAGGTTTTGCCGCGTGATGATGGGCCGGAGCTGCCGCCTGCGGTTTCGGATAGGCGTTCTCACCTGGCTGCACCATCGACTCGTCAACTGCGGTCGTGTTCTGCAAATCAGAGCAGGCGTTCTCATCGGCTCCCTGCGGCACCGAGATAATATCGGCTAGCTGTTGCTGCCCGGTACCCTGGCGAACCTCAACCCGGCTCGAGTCGATACCCTGCTGCTGTACCAGGTAGGACTTAGCATTGACTGCGCGCTGTGCGGCCAGATTCATCCCATGGCGCTTCTTACCCGTTCCAACCATCGGCGCTTTCTCGTCATCGGCGTAGCCGATGATGACGATCTTCGCGTTAGGATCGGACTTCAATCGGCTCGCGACATCGTCCAGGATGGCCTTCGCCGTGTTGTCGACGCGCCATGGCCGCTTGGCATCCGGGAACTGGATCGAGTTGATCTTGCTGCACGTCGGCGGTGGCGGCGGTACTTCGATGCCCACCGAGCAGCTTCCTGAACCTGTGAGGTTGCGTGAATCGGTCGCAGTGACAGTGACGCTGATCGGACCCGACGATGCTCCGGTCGTATCCAGCGTTGCGGTAGTTCCGCTGCCGCTGGTCCTGCCGGCTGAGGCCTGATAGCTATAGCCAGTGATCTGCGCGTTGTCGGGGCTGCTCGCGGTCGCGGTGATGGTTACCGGATCACCAGACTTCACCGTCGATGGACTGGCGGAGCAGCTTACCTGTGGCGGGTTCATCGGCCGCGCCTTCACGGTGAAGTTGGCGGAGCAGGTTGCTGCGTTGTTCTTGCGCTCTTTGGGGTCCGTCGCAGTGCCGATCGCCGCGTAAGTACCCGGTGTGAGGCCGGTAGTGTCGATCGTCGCAGTCGCGCTCGTGGCCGATAGCTTGCCGCCCGCCCCACTCCAGCTGTAGGCGACGGGGTGCTTCGGGTTGAAGTTCTGTGCGTTCATCGTGGCTGTAACCGGATCGCCTGGATAGACCTCAGTTGGCGAAACCGAACAGCTCACACTCGGCGGAGCGCTCTCAGACACGATGTTCTTTCCGAAGCTGAATTTCGTTCCCACCGTGACCCGAAAGCTGTTACGGCCTCCGTCCAGTAGACCCGAGAAGAAGTTCTCGTGAACGTAGTCGGTGGCAGCGCGAATGCCAAAGTTCCGTGTGGCCTCCCACGTGACGCCGCCGCCAAAGCCGTAAAACACCACCGTGTCAGACTTTGACAGGCTGGGACCGACGAGCTGGTTAAGGATTTGGGTCAGAATAATCTGGCAGCCAAGTTGAGGCTGGCCGCAAGCCTGCGGTTCGGTCTTGAAGGCCACGTGTATCGCGCCCAGTGCCGGCCGCGCAAACAGGGTGACTTTCTTAAAGTGGCGATAGTTGAATTGCGGTCCCGCTTCATACGTATAGTCCTGAGCGCTGAAAGGCACAGCCAGGACGAACCCCGGCGGCAGATGCGGAATAATCGGCGCCAACTGCGCCTGCACCGCCTGCGAGAGATGGTTGGGGAACAGCGTAGAGCCTCCATCGCCATAGCTGAAATCAAAGCCCAGCGTCAGCCAGGGGCGGACATTGACGCCGAAGTCCGTATCGATTCCGCGCTGCACCAGGTTCAGCGACGGTGTGGCGTAGTAGGAAAACGCTTCAAAAGTCGAGAACCGCGGGATGTCGGTCTGTTGAGAGAAGCAGGTGAGGGAAGCGAAAACCAGAAACATGAGAGCGGAAAAAATCCTAAGCCGCATGAGAATCTCCTGGCCACTCGCTTGACTTCCGAGTTAGCCAAACTGATAAACAGCACTACGCGGACAAAACTGGCGACGCACACGGCATTGCCAGGACACGCCTCGTCTAGTGTCCTCCCTGGTGCTGGCATGGGCCAACAGCAAAGAGATCAATTGTTTGCACCGCCTCCCGAATCGGGAAACGTGGCAAGCGCTTGTTGCAGCAGGTTCGGCAGCAGATTACAGGACGGTGAATCTACTTATCAAGCAGAAAGGGGCACGGGTCTGAGAACGTCCGTTTGTACTCGTAGCGGAAGCACGAGGCAGGTGGCGCCAACCGCAATTTGCGGACGAAACTCTCTAGCTTGTCGCGCTGGCCTGCGCCAGCCGCCTGGCGATGATTGCGTAGGCCGACGCGTTGAACGCCAACCCAATGTGAGTCCCCGGCACCTCGAAATCCTTCGCGGAATCGCCGGTGGTGCAGTATCGCCAGTCGGCGATGCCGTCGCTGCGGGTGTAGATTGCGGTCTGCATGACGGTGCAGTCCAGCTTGCGACGGAGGGACGACAGGAAATCGCAGGTGCAGCGTCCGGTGTAGCAGGTGGGCAGAACGCTCGGCCCGTGCTCCATCAGGATCTGCTTGCGCACGGTTTCCACGGCGCGCCGGATGGTAGGGTGAATGACCGCTCCGCGGAATGGCGAGGCCAGCGTAATCACCGACGCTACGGCATCCGATCGCTGGCACGCGATAGCGCGGGCGATCACGCCGCCGAGGCTGTGGCCGATCACGTGGATCTTGCGACCGGTCTCGCCCAGCGCGCGATCGATGCTCTCGTTGAGCCAGCGCTGGATCAGCAGGTTGGGGCACTCGGCGTTCAGTCCGATGCCCGAAAAAAATGGCCGGTATCCGATCCGGCCCAGCCAAGCGTGCAGATGTCGAAGATAGCCGTCTGTGCCCAGAAATCCCGGAACCAGCACCACGGCTGAGCCATCGCCGTGCGGAATGCCCAAGCCGTAATAGACAGGCGAGGAGTGGAGCAGGAGGAGGTCGGCGGCGAACAGCGCCTCCTTCCAGATGGCTATATCGGCTTCAGCGATTTCTTCGTGAAATGTGTCGGCAGGCGGGGGTGTCATGTACGAGCGCGAGCTCTCCCAAGTGACGATTTGGAAACGTTCTCCCGCAGAGCGCAGGGAACAGCGCGGAGGGCGGCTTCCGGGAAGTTAGTGTAGTGATTGAGACCGCGGGTTGCCAAGAGGAATCTTGGTAGCGGGTCAGTTTCGACCGTCGTTGCGAATTTTAGGTGGAGCGGACCTTCAGGTCCGCGTTCCGCCAGAGCCCCGTCAGGGGCGGTCCAGACAGCGCCGGTGCCGTCCCTGAAGGCACTGGGGTTTCGTTTTCGCACGAGCGAACGCGGACCTGAAGGTCCGCTCTACCCGAGCTTCACGAATCACGGGTCAAACCGACCCACTACCGGAATTTTGCCGGCCCGTCATCGTTCGCATCGTCGCCGGCCAGGGCCGCGTCTAATAAAAGGCAGCCTTGACCATCGGACCGACAATTCGCCGCAAAGCCAAACAGTTTGGAACTCTGGTGCGCCACTCCGCCATGACCAGGCGCACCGGCGAGACCCGCAAGCCGGTGCTCGCCAAACGTGGCGAGATGGGCGTTACCTTCATCGGGCATTCCAGCTTCTTTCTCCAGATCGGCGGCAAGAATGTCCTCATTGACCCCAACTTTGCGCGCTGGATCTTCGTGCTGAAGCGGCTGCGGCGCCCCGGGCTGCGGCTGCGCGATCTGCCGCCTATCGACGCGGTACTGGTCACGCACGCCCATTTCGACCACCTGCATCGTCCTTCGCTTCGTGCGGTCGCCCGGCTCACTCGCTGGCGCTCCGGCAAGCCGCCCACGATGGTTGTGCCGCATCACCTGCGCGACCTGGTCAGCGGGCTGGGCTACGGACGCATCGTCGAGCTGGAGTGGTGGGAGCAGATGAAACTGGGCGAGCTGGAGATCACGCACGTGCCGGCGCGCCATTGGGGCGCGCGCATCATCCGCGACATGCATCGCGGCTACGGCGGATATGTCCTGCGCGCGGGCAAGCAGTCGCTCTACCACGCCGGCGACACGGCCTACTTCGATGGCTTTCGCGAGATCGGCGAGCGTCTGCAACCCGAGCTGGCTTTGCTGCCCATCGGCGCCTATCATCCGGCGTCGTACCGCGCGGTGCACACCAGCCCCGAAGATGCGGTGCAAGCCTTCTTCGATCTCGGAGCGCGCTGGATGGTGCCGATGCACTACGGTACCTTTCGCCTGTCACACGAGCCCGTCGACGAGCCGTTGCAGCGCCTGCGGGCCGAAGCCAAACGCCGCCATATCGAGAAGCGGGTTTGCGTACTGGACGAGGGCGTATCCACCTTTTTCCGCTAGCGTGAAGCTCTTGCACTTTGGCCGCGCTCCGGCGATAGTAGGGCATGAAGGTCTTGACGCGCTTCGTGACCTCGGCCGCTGACCGGCGGCAGTTCCCGCCTCCGAGCGCGCCGGAGATCGCCTTCGTCGGCCGCTCCAACGTGGGCAAATCCAGCCTGATCAATTCGCTGGTGGGCAGCAAGATCGCCAAGACCAGCAATACGCCCGGGCGCACCCAGACCATCAACTTCTTCCAGGTACGCCGTCCCGGCAAGCCGCAACCGGACTTCGTGTTCGCCGATCTGCCCGGCTACGGCTTCGCGCGTGTGCCCAAGGAAGTCGCGGCAAGCTGGGCGGGGTTCATCAATCCTTATCTCAAGGAACGCGATTCGCTGGTGCTGTGCGTGATGCTGGTGGACGTGAACATTCCGCCGCAGGAACTCGATCATCAGTTGGTCGAGTGGCTGCGGCACATGGACCGCAACTTCGTGCTGGCGGCAACCAAGGCTGACCGCGTATCGGGAAATCAGTTGCGCGCTTCCATCCACAAGCTGAGCACCCAGTTGGGGGTAGACGCGGGGCAGATCATCCCGTTTTCCTCCAAGGCGCGCACGGGACACGATGAGCTATGGCGCGCCATCAAACATGCGGCGGGCGTAGAAGGCCCCGGCACCAACGACATGGCGAAGACGGGCTGAATCCCGCATTCAGCTGGTGCTGCTTGGTACTGTCGGTGCCCCAGGTTCGCGTCCATCTATTGGGCGCTACCCTGGGCCCACTATGCACTGGGCCATATGTCCAACGCGGTCTTACTCAGGATCTGCAGTTTGGCCGGCTCGCCGATCGGCAGTGCGCGGAATTCCGCCAGGTTGTGCGCAATCTCCGGCACGCCGGGCCCCGGCCAGTCCGTCCCGAACAAAGTCTTGTGCGCGATTTCTTCCAGGCGAGGGAAATACTTCAGCAGCGTCTTGGGGGGAATGCCGCTGATGTCGAGATAAACATTGCGATGCCGGCGCACCAGGAAGAATGCCGTGTCCATCCATAGCGGCCGTCCGCCGTGCGCCAGCAGGATCTTCAGCTTCGGGAAGTCCACCGCGACATCGTCGACATACATCGGGTCGCCGTACTTGTTACGCGCGCCGGGGAAGACCGACGTGCCGGTGTGCACCATGATGGGAATGCCGTTGGCCTCGGCGGCGCGGTAGATGATCTCCAGCTCCTTGACGCCGTTGACGTAGTCATTGGGATAGAGCAACTGATGCGGCGGATGAATCTTGATGAGCCGGATGCCGAGCCGCACGATCTGTTCCATGTCGGCCAGGACGTTGGTCGTGTGCCGCGGATGCACGCTGCCGCAGGGGATCAGCCGCGCCGGATCTTCTTTCACATAGTTGGCGATGAATTCGTTTACTGCCGGCGTGAAGCCGATGACCTCGGGCGCGACGTAGTTGATCAGTACCGCGCGATCGATGCCGATTGCGATCGAGATACTTGAGGAACGCCTTGGGCGAGCGGCAGTATTCAGCCACGCGATCGAAGTCCTTGCGCGACTTCTTCATCAGCGCCAGCGCTTCCGGTTTGAACAGTTCGATCGGCTGAATGTGAATGTGGCAGTCAGTGATCATGCAGTTGTCGGTTGTCAGTTGCCGGTCGTCAGTAGCCAGTAGCCAGTAGCTGTAGCGATTGCCTAGTAGCTAGTAAAACTTTACAAAGGGTGTCATCCTGAGCGGAGCCCGGCTTCATGATTTGTCATCCCGAGCGGAGCCCGTTAGGGCGGAGCCGAGAGATCTGCGGTCCGTCACGAGAGGACCGCTTAATTCGCGCACGCCATCACCGCCCGTTTGGCGAACACCCGCACCATCTCCCGCCGATACTCCGGCGTCAGCGCGGAAGTCGTCAGCGGCTTCGCGGTCCGCGCCGCCAGCTCCCCAATCTTCTCCGCCAGTTCTTCGCTGGGCGTCATGCCGATCAGGTGCGCATCCGCTTCGTTGACCAATTGCGGCGCGGGATTGACGAGCGGTAATGGCCACACGAACATCTTCCACGCGCCCGTATTTCATTTTGAGCGCAACGGCAACTCCCGCCAGCGGATAGTCGATGCTGCCGCGCACCCGCAGCTTGTGATAGCTGCCGCGCCATCCCGCTGCGGCTTCCGGCAGGAACACGCGGGTGACAATCTCGTTCGGGGCAAGATGCAGCCGCACGATGCCGTCGTTAACATAGAACTCTGACAATGGGGTACGTCTTACTCCGCCGGCTCCGGCAATTTCAAGTTCGGCATCCAGGCATAGCAGCGCCGGAGGCGTATCGCCCGAGAACGTCGCCCAGCAGAAATTCCCCCCGGGCGCCACGTGGCACAGATCGCCATCTTTCTTCAGGCAGAAGCCGCAGCTCTTGCGCCACAGCAGCGACTGGTTGTACCACAGGCAGCGCGTGTCGAGGCAGATGTTGCCGCCCAGCGTGCCCATGTTGCGGAGTACCGGCGAGGCAACGGTCTTCACCGCTTCATGAAGCACGCGGTAATCGCGCCGGATCACGGCTGAGTGTTCGATTGCGCTAAGAGTCGTCAGGGCGCCAATCTCAACTCCCTTGCCCTGGCACGTTGCGAATGCCGCGCAGTTCGCCCACGCCGCGCAAATCCAGCACGTACGGCGGCGTGAACAGCTTCTGCTTCATCGAGGGCAAGCAGATCGGTGCCGCCGGCGACGACTTCTGCACTGGCCGTCATATTTCGCCAGGAGCGCGATGGCTTCGTCGAGCGTCCGGGGCCGGAGCAGTTGAAAGTTCGGCAGGCTCAATCGTCACCTCCCGCCTGCGGAGCGGCATGCGCAGGCAGGCGCGCCGGATCCAGCGGATGCCGCATCGGACCTTTTCCGCGGAACCACAGCGAGCCGCCGTGCTCGCGGAACTTCGTAGGCGCCGTGGGATCGACCGATTCGGTCATTTCAATCCGCTTCAGTCCTTTCTTCACGCGTAACGCTGAAAGTATTCGCTCTGGAGTGAAAGGACTCTCACGCAGTCGGACTCCCACAGCGTCGTATATGGCATTTGAGATCGCCGGGATGGTGGCAGCCAGCGAGCCTTCGCCCGCTTCCTTCGCGCCAAACGGCCCTTCTGGATCGATGCTCTCAACAATGATGCACTCGATCTCCGGCGACTCCGCCGAAGAAGGGCTGCGATACTCCAGCAGGCCGGGATTCATCAGCAGTCCGTCTTTCCACACCATCTCTTCTTCCAGCGCCTGGCCAAGCCCCATCCATACCGAGCCGATGACCTGCCCCTCGACGGCAACCGGATTCAGCGCGCGTCCGCAATCGTGCGCCGCCCAAATTTTGTGTACGGTCACTTCGCCGGTCTCTTCATCGACGCTTACCTCGGCCACCTGCGCCGAATACGAGTACGCCGGGGAAGGGCCTACGCCGCCGCCCTTGTGCTTGCCGCCCCGGGCCTCCACGGGAGGCGCATAAGAACCCGTGCCGGTCAGCGCACCATGGAAGTCGATCGCGGAAACGACTGCTTCCTCGAAGCTCATGTGTTCCTTCGGACCCTCTTCCTTGCGCGTCTGCAAAACCGAGCCACGCAGGATCTGGCCATCCACATGGCCGCGTGGCGCGTCCTTCTCTTCCAGGATCTCTGACGCTGTGGGATCGCGATCGCTCGGGCCCGTACCGCGCTTCCAGACGCGGTCGTTGCGCATCACAACCTCTTCGGGCGCGCAGTTCATGCGCTTCGCCGCGGCGCTGACGATGTTTTTCTTTACTTCTTCAGCCGCCCGCAGCGCCGCATTTCCGGCCATGAAGGTCACGCGGCTGGAATAGGAGCCGAGATCGATGGGCGTGAGATCAGTATCGGCAGCGATTACTCTTACGCGCGCCAGATCGCAGCCCAGCACTTCGGCGACAACCTGCGCCGTCATCGTGTCGGAACCCTGTCCGATTTCCGACGCGCCGGTGTACACCACCACGCCACCGTCGCGATCGATCTTGATGTTCACAGTCGAGTGCGGCATGTCGGAGCGGATGATGCTGTTGGCCGCGCCGCTCACATAGTGGCTGCACGCGACGCCAAGGCCGCGCCCCTTAGGCAGCTTGCCTTTGCGCTCATCCCATCCCGAGCGCGTCACGACCTGGTCGATGCACTCCGGCAATCCGTAGCTCAACACGCGCAGGCCGTTCACCGTGACCGTCGGCGGCTTCAGCAGATTCACCCGCCGCACTTCAGCCGGATCGAGGTTCAGCTTGACCGCAATCTCGTCCATCTGCGACTCAAAAGCGAAGCGCACGTTGACGGTGCCGTGTCCACGCATCGCGCCGCACGCGGGCTTGTTGGTCAGCACGCGATAGCCGTCGTAGCGAATGTTGGGGATGTCGTACAGCGCGCCCAGCAGCGCGCCGGAGTACAGAATCGTTACCACACCGTAGGAGCAGTACGCGCCGCCATCCTGAATGACCTTGCAGGCGACGGAGGTCACGCGCCCGTCATTCTTCACGCCGGTCTTCAGGTCGACGATGGTGCGCGGCCGCCCGCGATGCGCCCAGAAAACTTCCTCGCGCGTGTAGGTGATCTTCACCGGCGCCCTGGCCGCGCGCGCCGCCACCGCCGCGATGATCTCCAGCGGAATGATTTCGCTCTTGCCGCCGAAGCCGCCGCCCACCAGCGGCTTGATCACGCGGATCTGCGACATCGGCATTTCCAGTACCAGCGAGAGCTTGTGCTGAAGGTAGTACGGCACCTGCGTCGACGACCATACAGTCAGACGGCCCAGTCTGCCGGTGTGCGGATCGAGCTCGAAGCTGGCCAGCGTGCAATGCGGCTCCATCGCCGCGTGCGTTACTTCGTTGGCGATGTAGCGCGCCTCGTGCACGTAGTCGGCTTCGGCAAAACCCTTCTCCGGATCGCCAAAAACGTGGTGATAGTCCTTCTCGATATTGTGTGGACGGTTCTCGTGAATGAGGTCGGTGCTCGGCCTTCATCGACTCTTCGGGATCGAAATACGCCGGCAGTGGCTCGTACTCGATGTCGATAAGCTCGAGCGCCTGCTCGGCGATCTGTTCGTTCACGGCCGCGACACAGGCAACGTGATCGCCGACATAACGCACTTTGCCCACGGCCAGCGCTGTTTCGTCGTGTCCGACGGGGAGAATGCCATAGGGATTGGGCGCGTCTTCGCCTGTGACTACGGCGACTACACCGTCGAGCGCCTTCGCGCGCGAGGTATCGATACTCTTGATGCGTGCGTGGGGATACGGCGAATGCAGAATCTTGCCGACCAGCATGCCGGGGGCTGAGATGTCGTCGGCGTACTTGCCGGCGCCCGTGGTTTTGCCCGCAGCGTCGACCATCGCGATAGATTTACCGATAATTGAGAAATCGTTCATAGCAGTCACCAAGTAGTTCTTACTTCGCCTCGACTAACTCCTGCTTCATCCCCTTCTGCTCCGCATCAATCGCGGCGCGGATGGCCTGGTACATCTGCGAATAACCCGTGCAGCGGCAGAGATTACTGCTAAGCGCGCTGCGAATCTCGTCCTCGCTGGGATCGGGATTGTTGGCCAGCAGCCACTTCACCGTCATCATGAATCCCGGCGTGCAGAAGCCGCACTGCGCGCCGCCGAAATCACCGTAGGCTTTCTGCAACGCCGCCAGGCCGCCGCGATCGGCAACCCCTTCCACAGTGGTGATCTCCTGGCATTCACAACTGGCCGCCAGCATCGTGCACGCGAGCATCGGCACACCATCGATCTGGACTGTGCACGCGCCGCAGGACGAATCGTCGCAGCCGCGCTTGGAACCGGTAAGGTCGAGGTCCTGCCGCAGCACGTCGAGTAGCAGCTTGTTGGGTTCGACAGCCAGCTCGTACGTGCGGCCGTTGATGCGAAGTTCGATTAATTGTTTTTTCATGATCAGCCTTCAGCTGTCAGCCATCAGCACTTGTGACCTTCATCGCCAGCCTGCAGCGCCCCTCCTCGCTGAGTGCTGACTGCTGCTTCAATACACGGGCACCCTCGGATCAATCTGCCTGGCCCAGCGATCGATGCCGCCGCCAGCGACTGCACCTTTTCGTAGCCCTGCCGCCGCAGCCACATGGTGACATTCATGGAGCGTACTCCGTGATGGCAGACGACGACCATGTGCTTGTCCGGGTCGAGTTCCTGCGCGTAACGCGCCGGGATGTCGTCCATTGGGATGTGTTTGTGGTGCGCCATCTTTGCCGTATCCAGTTCCCAAGGCTCACGAACGTCGAGTACCACAATGTCAGGGTCGCGCTCCAGCAACGCTTTCAGCTCTTCGGGTGTGATCTCGTAATCCATGCGCCCTTACTTTCCTACCCACTTGGGCCTTCGGCGCTCAATGAACGCCGCAATGCCTTCCTGCACGTCGGCGGTCTTCATCAGCTCGTCGTTATAAATCTGCTCGGCGCGCGCCAAGCCCTTATCGAAGTGGATCGAATCCCACACGTAGAAAGCCTTCTTGGCGATGCGCAGCGCCGCGGGACTCAACTGCGAAACGCGCCGGATGCAAGCTTCGACCAGCGTCTCGGGATCGTCGGCCAGACCGTTGACCAGTCCGGCCGCGAGCGCTTCCTCGCCTGATAACGTTCGGCCGGTCAGCAGCAGTTCGGCTGCGAGCTTCTGTCCCACAATGGCGGACAGCGCCACGCTGGCCACTGGCGCGTAGCAGGCCAGCTTGATTTCCGGGAAGCCCCACACCGAATCGGGCGAGGCGTACACCACATCGCACATGAGCGCGAGTTCCGCGCCACCGCCGAGGCAATGCCGGCGAACGCTGGCGATGGTCAGCTTGCTTGAGCCGACCACTGAGCGGATGACGCCGTGAAAATCCGCCAGCATGCCGCGGACTTTGTCGGGCGTGTGCGCGGCAACGTCCACGCCCGAGGAGAAGGCGTTCTCGGAACCGGCGAAAATGATGGTGCTGATCTCCGGGCGCGTCTCGACCTGCTCCAGCGCTGCGCGGAGCTCTTCCATCATCCGCAGGTCGATGACGTTCACCGGCGGGTTGTTAAGCGTGATGCGCGCCGCCGGCGGGCGGAGTTCGACCGCAATGCGGGTATACGTCGGGTTGGCAATCAATGTCATGCTGCTCAGGGCGAACCACAGATCCCTCGGCTCCGCTCGGGATGACAAATCAAAAGGCGGCCATTCTGGCGCAGGTAAAGGTGCGCCATTTCAAAGCCAGTGAGCTCCCTCACCCGCTACTTCCCGGTGAACTTCGGCGGGCGCTTTTCGATGTACGCCGACAGACCTTCCTTCGCGTCGGCGCTCTCGAAGAGCAACTGCTGGTTCTCGCGCTCCAGCGCGAGACCGGCCTCCAGCGGAATCTCCCAGCCCGTCTGCACGGCGCGCTTTATTCTTCCCACTGCTTTGGCCGCCTTGTTCGGGGGGCAGAACTGACGCGCATACTCCATCACGCGATCCATGAAGCCGTCGTTCTCGAAGATCTCGTTTACCAATCCCATCTGCTTCGCCTCGTCAAAGGAGAACGTCTTCCCACTCACCATGAGTTCGATGGCCTTCGATTTTCCCAACAAGCGCGAGAGGCGCTGGGTTCCGCCCGTGCCCGGCAGCACGCCGAGATTCACTTCCGGGAGCCCGATCTTGCCCGCATCTTTACGCGCGATGCGCAGGTCGGCGGCCATCGCGACCTCCAGTCCTCCGCCCACGCAGTGGCCATTCAGCGCAGCAATCACCAGCTTGGGCGTTTGCTCCAGCCGCAGCAGGGTTTCATTCGCATGGAGGCAGAAGTAGTACTTGAACGTGGGGTCCGCTTCCGTCAGCATCTGGATGTTGGCGCCCGCGCAGAAGAACTTCTCGCCCGCTCCGGTCAAGACGATCGCGTGCACCGCGTCGTCCATGCGGGCGCGTAGGATGGCGTCGTCGAGCTGCCGGTTCATGTCGTAGCTGTAGGTGTTGGCCGGCGGATCGTTCAGCTCGATCACGGCGACGCCGTCTTCAGTCCGATAGCAGATCAACTCGGTACTGCGCGCTGCCTCTGTCTGCGCCGCACTATTCATCTTTACTGCTTCCTTTGCGTTTGCGGGCAGGGTGAGCAGGCGACGCTTCGCGGCGGGCCGTCATGCCGCGTCCACTCTGCTGGTTCGGTGTTCCGAGTCCCGGGCTGCCGCCGCGGATTCCTCGAAGAAAAATGTCGCTGAACTGGCGCGCCAGAACGTCCGCCGCAGGATCGACGCGCGGGTTATACCAGGTGTAGAGCCAGTTCATCATGCCGAAAAGACCCATGACCGCGGTCCGCGTGCTGGTACCAGGCTTCAGCCTCCCCGCTTTGGCCAGCTCTTCCACCAGCCCCACGCAAATGCGGTAGTACTCGCGCTTGATGGCCGCCAGCTCCGCGCCGAAGCCGTTAGTCAACACGTCGTCTTCGTGCGAGAGCACCTTCATGGCCTTCTGCCTGGCGACCGAGTAGTCGACGTGATTGTGAACGAAGATGCGAATGCGTTCTTCCGGATCGCTGCTGGCGGCCAGGCGCTCGCGCAGCCGCTCGATGATGGTGCTGAAGGTATGCTGCTGGATAAAGTAGAGCAGCTTTTCTTTCGACTCGAAGTAGTAATAAAGACCGGCGAGCGAGATGCCGCTGAGCCGCGAGAGGTCGCGCATGGAAGCGCCTTCGTAGCCCTTCTCGGCGAAGATCTCGGTGGCGTAATCGAGGATCTCGGCCAGACGGCGGTCGAAGCGCGAGTCGTGCGGAGCGGGAGGCTCGGGGGCGCGGCTGGTGCTGGAAGTGGACATGGTGGTCGATGGTTGAATCGAACGTTCGTTCCAATTCTAGCCGGGCCAGCCCTGCTTCGCAAGCGGTACGCAGCGCGGGCAGTGGCTCAGTTTGAAATTTCATGCCGCGGGTGGAGCACGCCTTCAGGCGTGCAGTTGAGGCATTCTGGGTTCCCTCGCGGCTTTAGCCGCTGCGGTAATGGAACATGTAACCTCAGGCGCTGAAGCGCGTCTCGAACCAGCGCTCTGATATGCACGCCTGAAGACGTCACGGAAGGCTGAGGGGACTGCGCCAGAGAGTCTGTTGATCTTTCGCTTCCAAACGCAGGGCGCAGTCCCGAATCCGAACCGATCCCCCAACTTGCGTGCGACTTCGGTTGCCGCCGCTCGTCTGTCATTTATACTTGAAGGTTTGCTGTTACGATGCCAACGCATTCCTGAGGTATCCCGGTGAAGATACTGGTTTGCATGAAGCAGGTACCGCAGAAGGACGCTCCCCTGAAGCTGAATGAGAGTGGGACCTGGATTCGCGAGGACGTTTCGTACGAGGTCAACGAGCCCGACGCCTACGCGCTGGAAGAGGCGCTCCGCCAGCGGGAGAAGCACGGCGGCGAGGTGGTCGTCATTACCAGCGGCCCGGCGCGGGCGCAGCAAGTGCTGCGCGAGGCGTTGGCCAAGGGGGCGGACCGGGCCATTCATCTGGAGGGCGCCGACTTTGTGTCGCTGGATGCCTTCAACACCGCCAAGGCATTCGCGGCGGCCATCAAGGACGAGAGCTTCGACCTGGTGTTTACCGGGTTGCAATCCGACGACTATGGCTACGCCCAGACGGGCGTCATTTTGGCGGAACTGCTGGGCTGGCCGCACGCCACCATCATCATGCAGATCGAGAAGAGTGAGGGCGGCATTCGGGTGAAGCGCGAACTGGAGGCCGGCTTTTTCCAGTTCGTCGACATGCCTCTGCCTGCGGTGCTTACCATCCAGTCGGGCATTAACAAGCTGCGCTATGCGACGTTAATCGGCATCAAGCAGGCGAAGAACAAGCCGCTGAAGAAGATCGGGTTCGAGGAGGTCAAGGCGTCGCTGGGGGGCAATCTCCAGAAGATCGAAAAGCTGTACGTGCCGCAGAAAACGAAGAAGACCGAGGTGCTGGAAGGGCCTCCGGCGGAGATCGCAAAGAAGCTGGTAGAGAAGCTGCGCAACGAGGTAAGGGTGATTTGAAAAGGCAGCACTTGGCACTTAGCATTTGGCACTTAGCATTCAGCTTTTGAGATAGGCTGGGACTTCGCAAGGCACATGGGGGTTGCACAGAAAAAGGACCCGAACGGAAGCGTCGCCGAGCGCCAACGGCTAAGTGTTAAATGCCAAGTGCCGGCCTCGCATCTAACGAAAGGAGACCAATCCCGAAAGGAGCTCTTTCGTTATGCCAGGATACGATCGCGATCAGTTCGCCATTGACAACACGGTGGAGAACCGGCAGCTCGGCTCGGTCATGCTGACCCTGGGCTGGATTTTGCTTTGGGGAGACGCCGTGCTCAGCGCATTCTTTTTCATCAGCCTGCGCGACGGCTCGATGTTCTGGCCGACGTGGCTGGCCATCGAAGGCCTGCTGGGCTTGGCGCTGGTGATCGCCGGGACACGCTATCGGCGCACTCTGGGTGCCACCAGACTGGGGCGTCGCGACATCGAGCGGACGCTGGCCGAGGAACGGCGCGAAGCAGCGGAACAGGAGCACGTCGCCTGAGGAGGCGCGGCAGAAGAGTTTGGGTAGAGGAGGGTGGCCGGTCGCTGGGAGGCGGCTATGCCATCATCAAAGGAAGAGAAGCGGGAAAACGGTTCAGCCATGCTGGCCATCGGCTGGATCATGATGCTGTTCGCGTTGCTGGTAATGTTCTTTCACCCGGCCGCGATGAAGCTGGGGCAGACACGGTTTGCGTGGATCGCGGGCTGCATGGCTTTTTCCGGCTTGCTGTTGAGTATTTGCGGAACAGTTGTTAGGCGGCGGAATCGCTGAGTGGCTTAACGGCGCACTTGGCATTTAGCAGTTGGCTGGCAGTTAGAGGTTGCAGCGCCTACGAGCAAATCATCGCGCCGCTGCGACGGCACTCCGTGCCGAGTAGCGGCGCCGGTTGGGTTTGGCCAATTGCCAATTGCTCTCGTAACTAGAACGGACGAACATGGCAGATACCATTCTGGTAGTTGTTGAACAACGTGAAGGCAAGCTGAACCGCGTTTCGATGGAGACGCTGACGGGCGCGCAGGCGCTGGCCGCCCAAACCGGTTGGACGCTGGAAGCGGCAGTGGCGGGCAGCGGCGTCGGCGCCATCGCCAATGAGATCGCGACCAAGAAGGTCGCCAAAATTTACGATGTCGAATCGCCCGAGCTCGAGCCCTACACGCCGGACGGCTTCGTGGCCGCGCTCAAGCAACTGATCGAGCGCGTGCAGCCAAAGCTGGTGCTGATGCCGCACACCTATCAGGTGCGCGACTTCGCTCCCAAGCTTGCGGCTGGATTGAATCGCGCGCTCATCAGCGACGCCATCGGCTATAAATACGAAGGCGGCAAGCTACTATTCACACGCCAGATGTTTCAGGGCAAGTTCGCCGCCGACGTTGCCTTCACCGGCGATGCGCCGTACTTCGCCACCTTTCAGAATGGCGCGTTCCGCAGCGACCAGGTGCAGGTTGCCGAGGCGCCGGCGCCGGTTGAGGCGGTGAACGTCGAGATTGCCGACGGTGTGGTGCGCAACCAGCCGGAAGCTCCGTTCAAGGAAGCCAAGCAGGCGGTCGATCTCACGCAGGCCGACATCATCGTGGCCGTGGGACGCGGCATTAAAGAGCAGAAGAACATCGAAATCGCGAAGCAGTTGGCCGAGGCGCTGGGCGGCGAGATTGCCGCCTCGCGGCCCATTTGCGACGCGGGCTGGTTGCCGATGGACCGCCAGGTGGGCTCGTCCGGGCAGACGGTCGCACCCAAGTTATACCTGGCATTGGGGATTAGCGGCGCCATTCAGCACGTGGTGGGGATGAAGGGTGCGCGCAGTATTATCGCGATCAATAAGGACTCGGAGGCGCCCATATTTGAAATCGCCGACGTGGCTGTAATCGGAAATTTATTTGAAATTGTTCCGCCTTTGCTGGAAGAAGTGAAGAAAGCCAAGAGTGCCTAGACCATAAGCGGTGATACGAAATAAGCGCTGTACTACGGTCTTTTTTTCCTGTAGTTTGATTCGCATTGCTATCCTAATCGTCGCATCGTAGCGCCATTCGTTCTGGCTGGGACCTCGTCTGCCGGGTGCTGGAACCCGGGCCTCGTGTTGCTGCGTAACAGCAGCAGTGCGGTGGTTGCCCGCAGGTCTGGCGCATGGTCCTGCACCCTCCTGCGCATGAAGTAAGTGAGTTAGCCGTTCTCGTGCAAGACTAGAATGATTGTTTTTCGTAAGCCCCTGAGCGACATCGAGCGCCCCCGGATGGAGGCCGACATTGTCATTGTCGGAGGCGGGCCCGCCGGCATGGCCTGCGCCCTTCGCCTGTCGCAACTCATCGACGAGCATAACGCCGCGCATCCCGACGGCCAGCTCAGCAAGGAGAACATCTACCTGCTAGAGAAGGCGCGTGAGATCGGCGCTCATTGCCTCTCCGGCGCGTTGCTTGATCCGCGTTCCATGCGCGAGCTGTTGCCCGGCTTCGAAAAGGAGGCGCCGCTCGATGCCGCCGTCACCCAAGAGGCGGTTTACTTTCTCACCCGCAGCGGGAAATTCAAGTTCCCCATCACGCCGCCGCCCATGCGCGATCACGGCAACTATGTCATTTCCATTAACAAATTTGTAAAGTGGCTGGGAAGCAAAGTGGAGGAAGCCGGGATCACCGTGTTCACCGGATTTGCCGGCTCAGAGCTGCTTTTCGAGTCCGGGCGGGTCATCGGCGTGCGCACCGACGATAAAGGCGTGGACAAGAACGGCCAGCAGAAGTCGAACTTCGAGCCGGGCTACGACTTGAAATCGAAGATCGTCATCCTGGCCGAAGGCACGCGGGGCTCGCTCACGAAGCAGTTGATTGGCCGCTTCCAGCTCGATCGCGAGCGCAATCCGCAAACCTACGGCGTGGGTGTGAAGGAGCTGTGGGAGCTGCCGCCGGGCCGCGTGGCTCCCGGCGAAGTCATCTACACCATGGGCTATCCGCTTACCTTCAGCGAGTACGGCGGCGCGTGGATTTATGGTTCGAAGGATAACGTCGTCTCGCTCGGCTTCGTGACCGGACTGGACTATCGCGATCCTCGCATTGATCCGCAGCATGTGTTGCAGGACTTCAAGAAGCATCCGTTCATCGCCAAGCTGCTGGAAGGCGGCAAGATGGTGCGCTACGGCGCGAAGTCGCTGCCCTACGGCGGCTGGTGGAGCATCCCACCGCTGGCCGGGGACGGATGGATGGTGCTGGGCGATTCTGCCGGATTTTTGAACTCGCAGAGGCTGAAGGGAATCCATTTGGCGATCAAGAGTGGGATGCTCGCCGCGGAAACGGCTTTCGATGCAATGGTCAAGCAAGACTACTCTTTGCCGGTGCTTGAGAAATTCCAGGACCGCGTGGAAAACAGTTGGATCAAGAGCGAGCTGTGGCCGGTTCGCAATTTTCACCAGGGCTTCGAAAACGGCTTTTTTTCTGGCATGGTCCACGCCGGAATTCAGCAGTTCACCGGCGGTCGCGGGCTGCACTCGCATTACACAAGCGAGGCCGGACATCGCCGCATGCAGCACCTCGACACGCTGCCCGCCGACGGTGGAGCGCGAGCGGAACTTCTCGGGCCGGCAAAGGGCGATGGCAAGCTGACCTTCGACAAGCTGACCGACCTCTATCATTCGGGTACCAAGCACGAGGAAGATCAGCCCGCCCACCTGGTGATCCACGACACTACGATTTGCAGCGAGCGCTGCGTGAAGGAGTTCGGCAATCCCTGTAAGAACTTTTGCCCGGCGAATGTCTACGAGATGGTGGAGGCGCCGGACACTCCCAGCGGCCTGGAGATCCATCTCAATCCCTCAAATTGTGTCCACTGCAAGACCTGCGACATCATGGATCCCTATGAGATCATCACCTGGGTTCCACCCGAGGGCGGCGGCGGCCCGAATTACGAAGGGATGTGAAGGGTGGAAGGGCACGGCTTTAGCCGGGCCGAAGAGGCGCGCAAAGAATCGGGCTTTCGCCTTGGTTAACCGCGGCTAAGCCGACATACAATGGGTTCTTCTCGCCGGGCTGAAGCCCGGCGCTTCCACCAAAGGCCCTTGACTACTCAACCCTCCATTCAGTCCTTCTTCCTCGATGGCCCGACCGGTCGCCTGGAGGCGCTGCTCAACGCCGGCAGTCCGACCGCCAGCCATGCCGCGCTCATTTGCCATCCGCATCCGCTGGGCGGCGGAACGATGCACAACAAGGTCGTCTTCCATGCGATGAAGGCGCTGAACTCGTTCGGCTTTCCCGTGCTGCGCTTCAATTTCCGCGGCACCGGTTTGAGCGCGGGCACGCACGATGAGGGACGCGGCGAAGTTGCCGACGTGGAAGCAGCGCTTGCCTGGCTGAAGCGCGAGTTTGCGCTGCCGGTGATCTTCGCAGGATTTTCCTTCGGCGCGGCGGTGGGATTGCGCGTCGCCTGCCGCGATGAGCACGTGAGGGCGCTCGTCTCCATCGGTACGCCGGTCGAAGCCGAGGGCCGCATCTATTCGTTCTCGTTCCTACGTGAGTGCGCCAAACCCAAGCTGTTCGTCAGCGGCGATCGCGACCAGTACGGCCCACACGCCGCGCTGGAGGCCGTCGTCGCCCAAGCAGCGGAGCCGAAGGAACTGGTGTTCGTTCCCGGCGACCATTTCTTCGAAGGGCACCTCGCGGAGATGCGGATGACGATTGAGAGGTGGTTCGATCAGCTACTGCGCGAAAAATGATTCATCACGGAGGCACGGAGAACACCGAGAAGAAAAAAACCAGAGAGGTCTGATTGATCGCGCCATGGGCTGCGAGCACGTGCGACATTTGACTGAAAATTCCGTGCTCTCCGTGTCTCCGTGGTGAAATCCCGGCCAACGGACCGCAAACATCGGCGTCTATAATCCCCGCATGGTGGACTTCGCATCATTGCCAGGCGACACCGGCTCCGACGCCCTGTTTGGCGAGATGCGGGACCGGGTGCGCGGTATCTTCGATCATGCGCTGGAGCAATGCAGCATCCCGCGTGCCTTCGGCCGCAAGCTCCAGCGCCAAGACCGCTACATCAAAGCCGGCAGTGAACTCTACGATCTCGCCGCCTTTTCGCGCGCGCTGGTCGTCTCTATCGGCAAAGCGGGACACAGTATGGCGGAGGCGCTGGCCGGCGTCATGGGAACGGGCCTCAGCGGAATCGTGGCAACCTCGCAAGCGCCTCCCGCGCAGCTCTTCGGGTTTCGCTATTTCGCCGGCGGTCATCCGCTGCCCAACGAAGACTCGCTTCGTGCGGGCGACGCCATCTTGCGCCTGGTAAGCGGGCTGGCTCCCGATACGCTGGTCATCTTTCTGATCAGCGGCGGCGCTTCTGCCATAGCGGAGAAGCCGGTGAGCGCCGGTATCTCGCTTGCCGATGTGGTGCAGACCTACAAGGCCCTGGTGCATTCGGGCGCTCCCATCGCGGAGATCAACGCCATTCGCAAGCATCTCTCCGCGCTGAAGGGCGGTCGGCTGGCGCTTGCTGCAACGCCTGCGTATCAGCTTTCGGTGCTGGTGTCCGACGTCCCCCACCATAGCCCCGACGCGCTCGCCTCCGGCCCTACGATGCCCGACAGCACCAGCGTCGATGACTGTTACGGAATTGCTGAGCGCTACAACGTGCTGCGGAACTTCCCCGGCCCGGTGCGAGCTCGGTTCGAGCGCGGCGGGCTGCAAGAGACGCCCAAGGCGGGCGACCCTGCGTTCGCACGCTCGCGATACTTGACTGTGCTGTCGAACGCCACCGCGGTCAACGCCGCCGTGGAGCGCGCGGCCCTCGCCGGATTCGCCGTCGAAGTGGACAACAGTTGCGATGATTGCGACTATCGCGCCGCCGCCGATCATCTGCTGAAGCGCTTGCGCGAGCTGCGAGAGGGAGTCTCGCGCGCGTGCCTCATTTCCGGGGGCGAGGTGACCGTGAAGGTCGGTTCGCCCTCGGGCGTGGGCGGACGCAATCAGCAGTTCGCACTCTATTGCGCGGAGAAAATTCCGGGCGAGAAGATCACGGTCTTGAGCGCGGGTACCGACGGGATCGACGGAAACAGTCCTGCGGCCGGTGCAGTGGTGGATGGCTCGACCGCCGAGCGCGCCCGAAACCGGGGTCTCTCGCCGGCAACAGCCCTGACCCAGTTCGATGGCTTTCCGCTTTTCGAAGCGCTGGGGGATGCCGTGATCATCGGCCCGACGGGGAACAACGTGCGCGATCTGCGTATTTTGCTGGCCTACTAAACAATGTCGGCGGATGAGCCCTGCCTAGGAGTCGCTGGTCCGCGTCGACCTTCTCATCCGCCGATCTATCGAATGTCCATAGGCTAGCCGAGCCGGAAGGCAGAGTTGTCACCAATTTGTAAACGGTTTGTTCAAATTTGATTACAGTTGAGGCGGAACCTGAATCTTAACCCGCAACTCGTCACCCCGAAACCGGGTTTTCAGGATAGTCTAGGCACAGGGGGTTTAGCGCAGCCGCCGCGTGCGGCAACGCGGCTTCATCTCGCATCCAAACCATAGTCCGCGCGTGCGGTAGAGCGGGCTGCCTAAAACGCACATGCGGCTTCGCCACAAAATCCCGCTCTGCCTGCTCCTCCTCGTGGGCTGCCTTCCGGCGCAGGCCCAGATTGGCCTGTTGCTTGACGCCAAACCCAATGTGCATCTGGAACTTGGCAACGAGATTACCGGCGCCGGACACGCCGGGGTTTACCTTTCGCGCGTGTGCACCGTCACGCCCGTGCAGCTCCGGCTGTGCCGACCAGGCGAGCCGGGCTCTGTCATCCAAAACTACGAAGACTTCAAAGAAAACGAATCCTACGAGTGGAACGCCGTACCGCTGAACGTCTACCTCTACGGCGTCGAAGATCCCAATCAGCGTCCGCTGTTCGGTTCGCCCGAGCTGCGCACCGCCCTGCAAGACCGCTATCGCCGCGAATACTTGCAGCCGGTGTGCACCACTGAGCGTTGCATCAACGATCCGCGGGCCAACTGGCGCGATTCCGTTGCCGCTGCCTTCGTACGCGAGATCTATGTCTTCGAGGTCGACACCACGCCCGAGCAGGACCAGCAGTTTATCCGCGAGTTCAATGCGCGCGCCAACATCGACCACTACAGCGGCTTCGTCAACAACTGCGCGGATTTCGCCAGGCTGGTGGTCAATACTTATTTCCCGCACGCCGCGCACCGCAACTTGCTGAGCGATTTGGGCGTGACCAGCCCCAAGGCCGTAGCACGAAGTTTCACCCATTACGCCGAGCACCATCCCGAGCTCAACCTGAGGGTCATCCGCATTGAGCAGTTGCCCGGGACCTATAAACGCAGCTCCGATTCGCACGAGGCCACCGAGCAAATGATACGGGCCAAGAAGTGGCTGGTTCCGACGCTGCTCGTCGGTTACCAAGCCGTGCCGGTGCTGGCGGCATCCTATTTCCTGACCGGGCGATTCAGTCCTGACCGCGAGCTGCGGAAGCACCCCTCCGACGAAGCGGCGTCGCTGACCGACGAGTTGGATGAGGCCAGACAAGCCGGCGACAAACCGCGCCGGCAGCAGCTTGACCAGGAGTTGCGCCAGGAGCGCGAACGCCAGGTCGGCGACGACCAGCAATGGATTACGTTGCGCCAGCGCTTCGACGAAGTGCTGCAAACGGCGATCGCTGATGGCATCGTCAGCAACCGGCGCGAGCTGCGCGACTTGTTTCGCGATCTTCAGGCCCGCAGCAAAGTCTACGTAGACGACCGCCAGCAGGCCTGGATGGATGTGGAGAACGGCGGGCACCTACAGCGCGTCGGGCTGAGCACCGGCAACATCGTCAGTGCCGAATCTGATCCGCGGCTAGGCCTGGAGTTGTTGCTGGCGCGGATGGAATACCTGCTGTACGGACATCCCAACCATCGCGAGCTCTATACCGAAATTCAATCCGATTGGCAGCTTCTGGAACGCGCCGAGCAATTGGCGAGGGCGCGCAGCCCGCGGGTCATCGCCGAGAAGCGGTAGTCTTGCGCCAGCGACGTAGGCGCGGAAGAGTCTAGGCCAGCCTTTTAAGCCTGGGTATGCGGGTTAGGCGCGGCGAGTGCCATAGGCCCGACAGGCCTGCCGTCCCTACAGGACTCGGGTCCCACATTGACGGCTACCTGGCCTTGAAAGGCTGCGCTAAACTCTCCGTCTCGCGGCGCGAGACTGGGGAAACACCGACTACCGCCCTTCGTGCGCGCGATAGCTGGCGCGCAGCTCCGAGACAATCTCCTCGGCGGCGCGCCGCGCTTCGTCGAAGCGGTCCGGGGGGAACGAAATCGCTCCCACGCGGGCGTGTCCGCCGCCGCCGTAACGCTCGCAAATCTTCGCCAGGTTCTCCATGTGGGTTGCCGTGGTCCACGGATTCGAACCTACCGAGACCTTCGTCCGGAAGCTGCTCTTGCTGAGTCCCACACTGTAGGTTCCGTGCGGATGCAGGTAATACGGGATGAACTTGTTGTAACCCTCCAGGTCATAATCGGTCACGTCGAAGAAGATCGTCCCGTCCTTGCACTCGGCGCGTTCGCGCAGGATCTCGATCGAGCGCCGATGGCGCTGCAGCAGTGCCGGCAGCTTCGCGGCAATTGCCGGCTCATCGACGATCTGCCCCAGCGGCTCATAGGCCAGCTTGGCAATCAGTCCGGGAATGAACTGCGGGTCCTGATTGCTCTCGATCAGCATGGTCAGCTTGGTCGCCGGGGCCGTGACCTCGACCGCGGCCTGCGGGCCGTCGTACAGCGCGCCGTCAATGATCTCGGCCCACTCGATCATGTCGGCGGCAGGCGCGGGATTGAAGCCGAAGCGCTGCTCCGTAGTCACCGCGATAAACCTGGTGCAAGAGCGGAAGTCGGGGTCGTAGAACTTGGTGTTGCTCTGCTCCTGCTCGAAGTGCGAGGCGTCCGCCGGGGTGAGGAACGCGCTCTGATGATGGTCGAACCACCACGTAATACGCGGCGACGACGAATACTTGAAGTCGACGATCGCGTTCTCGTCGCCGGTGAACTCCGCCTCATTAAACAACGCGCCGGCGCGATGCACCAGGCCGTGATACTCGAACTGGGCGTGTTCGCGGATGCGCTCGCGATAGAAGCGCGTAAACAGCGCCGCCGAACAGGCGCCGTCGAAGCACTTGTCGTGATAGAAGACCTTGACTCTCACAGGGCCCATCCTTGGGGCAAAGCTGTTCAGTATAGAGGAATGTCCCGCGGCGGGCCACTTGCGAAACCGGCGGCGTTATCGGAGCGACTTCAGATAAGCCAGAACCGCCTCGGCATCCGCGCGCGTCATGTGGAACTTGGGCATGGGGTCGTCGAGAGGCTTGCCGTCGATCCAGATTGCGGTGGTCAATAGCGTGACCATTCCGGCATCGTTCGCCGGTGGTGTTCCGGCCAGGCGCGGTGCGTTGATGGGCCAGTGTGAAACCGGCCGGGCCGGCAGATAAGGCACGGACGCGCCCGCCAGCCAGCGGCTGCGATCCAACTCCCCGTCGGGCAGACGCGGAGTGTGGCAGGTGCCACACATGGCAACGTCCTCCACGATGTACTTGCCGCGAGCCACAAGATCGCCGCCGCCCGTTGCCTGGGCCATAGCGGGCTTTTTCGGCTCCTGCGCCGCGGGTCTGTACGGAGCGGAAAGAACCATAACCGCAAACGCCAGCACCAAAACGCGTGCCACCGAGTGTCCGCCGAAGTTATTGTTCAACAGGCTGAATGACATGGGGCTCCCTCCGGTGCCGTCGAAACATTCTCGCAAGAAGGAACGCAAAAGCAAATAGCTCATTGCAGCGCGATCGTGTGGGTATGGCGTCTGTGAGCACTTGTGCTGTGGCTGGATGTCGCGCCCGCGAAAATCCTGGGTCGGGCGAACTCGCATGAAAACGAAGAAATCGGTGCGCCTGCACAACCGTGGAGGCTAGCTAGGTTGCAACAGTAGCGGCGCAACTAAAACCTGCCGCGGCATTGAAGTTCACCGCGTTTCCGACGATGTAATACACAGCCGCTGCGCCGAGCGAAGCGTTTGCAAACCGGCCGCCCCTGATTGACTTAGAGTTCAGTTACCTCTGTGGTAGCTGACGCTGGGCCGGTGGGCTTAAAGGGGGAGCCCGCCGGCTTCGGTTGCCGGTCCCGCGTAGGTACCGGCCGCCCCGCACCCTGCGGTATTTACCGGAGTTCCTCGCCGTGAGGCGTTTGTTATGGTGCAGGAACCCATGAAATACGCACGTTACCTGGCCTCCGCTGTAGCTACGGGTGTGCTCACCGTCTCTTTGATGGCACAGCAACCCGCAGTTACGAATATCGCCGATTCGTATGTCACTGCTGGCGACGCCGCGACTCTCTCGGTCCGGGAAGCGCCAGCTATAGCCCCCGACCGGCCGCTGCAGCACAAGTTCTTCGATCGCCAGCAACTGCTGGCGCTCTACGTTCACAGCGGAGTGCGGGCGGTCGACACTATCAAGACCTGCCGCGAGCTTTCGCATGGGGGACATGAAGATTGGATTCCCACGCAGTCGTGCGGCGGGATTGCCGCCTGGCAGGTGGGTTCCATCGGGCTCGCGCTCGGAGTAGGCTGGATGTTTCACCGGCACGGGAACCATCGCCTGGAGCGGATCACTCCATGGGTCGCCACCGGCGCCTCCGCCGCGGGGTGGACCAAGAGCGTGTTTAACATCAAGTAAGCAGAGTCTTACCGATTAAGAGTCCAAATCATAGCTTTCCTGCCTCTTCCTGAATCCGCTCCCAGGCCCGCTCCACATGGCGCTGCTCGGTATTCGTTTGACCGACGCAGAAGCGCAAGGTGAACTTCCCGTCCAGGCGCGTATGCGTCAGATACAGACCGCCGCTACGGTTCAGCCGATTCATCAGTAGCTCATTCGCCTCTTCGCCCCCCCGGTGACGGAAGCAAACCAGATCCAGAGGCGTCGGCGCCGCAACCTCGAAGCGCGCATCATTCTTGACCCACTCCAGGAATTGCTGTGCGAGCTCAACGTGCCGTCGCACATGGAACCGCAGTCCTTCTACCCCGTAATAGCGGATCACGAACCATAGCTTCAAGGAGCGAAAGCGCCGCCCGAGCGGAATGTGCCAATCGCGATAGTCAATCACGGCGCCGGACTCGCTCGCCTGATTGCGCAAGTATTCCGGCAGGATACTGAGCGTATCGATGAGCGACCTGCGATCGGCAACATAGAAGCAGTTGCAGTCGAAGTTGGTGAACATCCACTTGTGGGGATTGAAGGTGTAGCTGTCGGCATATTCGAGCCCATCATGAATGTGGCGAAATTCGGGGCACAGTGCTGCGGTTCCCGACATGGCGGCGTCAACGTGGAACCAGAGATGGTTGTCCGCGCATACTCTGCCGATGGCGGCGAGCGGATCCAGCGCGTTCGAGGAGGTAGTCCCGACCGTGGCTGATACAAAGAAGGGGGTCAATCCTCGGCCGCGGTCCTCGGCAATTTGAGCAGCCAAGGCATCCGGCCGCATCGCGAAGCGCTCATCCACCTCGATAAGGCGCAAATTGTCGGTTCCGATGCCGCAGACCATCGCTGCCTTTTCCAGTGACGAGTGTGCCTGGTTGGATGTGTAGGCCACCAATCCTCCCCGGTAGCCATGGCGATTGCTGGCGTAGTTGGTGGCGCGTTCGCGCGCAGCAAGCATCGCGCATAGAGAGGAGCTGGACGCGGTGTCCTGAATGACTCCACCGCCTTTGCCGGTCGAGAGGAATTTATCCGGCAGGGCCAGCATCGCGACCAGCCAATCCAGAATGCGAGTCTCTAATTCCGTGCAGGCGGGACTGGTGGCCCAGAGCATCCCCTGAACGCCCAGCGCCGACGATACCAGGTCGCCCAGAATAGATGGACCCGAGGCGTTGGCGGGAAAATAGGCGAAGAAATTAGGCGACTGCCAGTGGGTCACGCCCGGCAGGACAATGTCGTCGAGGTCCCGCAGAATTGCATCGACGGCTTCAGGTTGGTCTGGGGCTTGTGCCGGCAACGCTGCCACTGTTTCGCCGGGCATGACCTGCGACAATACCGGCAAGCTCTCGACGCTTTGGTAATAGTCGGCAACCCAGTCCACCACGGAGCGTCCGTACTCGCGGAACTGTTCCGGAGTCATGTGATAGCTCGTCTTCGACACTAGGGATTCCTCTTCTGTGCAGCTTTGCTGAAATAGGCGAGGGTGACCATTTCAAGCCACGATTGCGATCTTACATCCCATGTTAGGACTATAATATCGACAATCGAAGGTGCTACTTAGTAACCATCTCACGATGGCTCCACAAGAAAAAGTATGCGTGTCGCCAAATTGTAGGTATTATTGGTGCGGTATTTAGTCCTGTGAGTCACCTCAACCGAAAAGGAGAAGCATGGATATTCAAAGCATACTGACGGACCTCAAGCGAGAGCGTGACCGTCTGAGTTCGGCGATAGCGGCGTTGGAAGGCGCCGGCCCGCGCCGGCGGGGAAGGCCGGCGGGTAGCGGGGCAGCGAGCGCCGCGGCGGCTAAGCCCGGCAGGCGTCCCCGCAGGCATATGAGTGCTGCGGCGCGCAAGCGCATCTCCGAGATGATGAAACAGCGCTGGGCCGAGCGCAAACGCAAGGGAAAATCGTAGTGCAGTAGTACTTCTGTCCGGGCCGTCGCTCCGTCTTTAGAAGATGCCACTCTGGGTGAGTGGCATCTTCATTTTGTGCCGGGAATCAGCCGCGTAATCTGCTCTGACGCTCGACGGAATTACATCTCCTTAGAAGTGAAATCCGATCTGTGCGGTCACGGCCCGCGGCGTCACATAGTGCGTACCGCTGAAGGTGGACAGGAAGTTGTACAGCGCGTAATTGTTCGTCAGGTTGATAAACGCCACTTGCGCACTCCATCGATACTTGTCGCCTTTGAAGAGGTTGTCGTCGCCGATGGCGAGATCGAAGAGACTACGGTGCGCGATGCGTGGCGGATTCTTATCATCGTTCTCAGTTCCTGGTGACGGTACCTGGGTCAACGTAGAGCCGAATTGCGACGCAGGACACACAAAGGGCAGTGCCATCGTCGGCGTGGCGTGCACGCCATTGCAAGTCAGTCCGGCCTGAAACTCCTGATCGGCGGTCAGCGGTATGCCCGCCGCATCGGTCATCGTGATTGCCGGTGTACCGTCAGGCAGCAACGTCGATTGCGGACAATCGTTGGCTGCTCCAAGTCCGAAACACGGAACCGCTCCGGCCACCAGGCCGCTGTCGTAGCGCCAGTTGAACCCGATCCATGGAGCGAAACGCTTCCAGGGTGTCTGGTATTGGATATGCGTAGTCTGGTTGAAGGCTTCGTCGTGGTCGATTCGGAAAACGCCCAGAGGCGCTGAAGGTGCGGCTCCAGCTCCGCCCACCTGCGGCGTAAAGAAGCGGGCGGCGACGCTGGACATTACCACCAGAGCGCTAAATCCGTGGTAGGCCGGCACGCTGGCGCGCAAGGCGAACCCGGGAATCTTGGAGTTGTGCCACGCGATAGGAAAGGTAATCGGCGTGTTGCCCAGCACGCTGAAGTCGTAAGCGTTATGGGTGTACTTCCAGATGTATTCCGCGTCGATGACAAGGAAGCGCCCGACGGCTTGTTGCAGGCCGGCGTGGAATTCATTGCGATAGCCGGGAGGCAGTCGCGTCAAGGTATTCGATGAGCAGGCCAGGAGGGGATTGAGCACGGCGTCGCCGCATCCCAGGCTGGAGAGAATCAGGTTCTCATTAAAAGGAGTCTCCAGGGCGCGAGCATACGAGACGCGAAGTACGGTATTTGTCTTCGCCACGTTATAAGCGATGCCTACGCGCGGTTCCGCCTGGTTTGCCGTGGTAAGGCCGTTGTAGAAATCGCCGCGGATGCCGAGGTTAAACGACCAGTTCTTTACCGTGATGGTGTCCTGCACATACATCGCGAGTTCTTTGACATCGGTGTGACCGACGAAGGGAAAGAGAGTTCCTCCGCGTGTGAGGTCGAACGGCGCCAGGTCAGGGTTGAACAAAGGATAGAGCGCGGAATTGGGCGCGTTGGGATTAGTAGCGATGTTTGGTTGCAAACCTGCCCCCGCACACTGGCCGGGATTCATAAATCCGTTGACCGGAATGCCGCCGCCATTCAGACACGGCGCGTTCAGCGTCGGATCTACAATCCCGAGCTGGTCGTTTTCGTCGAGGAATGTCTGCTCGTAAGTCACTCCGGCCTTGACGTTGTGAATGCCTTTGACATAAGTGATGTTGGCTAGAGCTCCGCCATCCAACAGCGTACGCTGCTGGGCGACGGTTTCTCGCTGCAGGTTCTGCGGGCCAAGATCGTTGAAGGGATCGTCGCTGGGATAGTAATTGAACGCATCGCGCCGCACGAATCCCGTAAGGTTGAAGATGGAATTCGGACTTAGCGTGTGCGTCCAGGTCGGAGCTATGTTGAAGGTCTGGATTTTCGAGCGCTGGTCGGTCGGCCCGAGAGGAAGACCCGTCAAGGGGTTCAGGTTCGGAATACCGTTGGGCATCTGGAACTGCTGGTCGTAGGAGTTCGGAGTCTGGAACCATGAACGCGTGTACTGAAAGTTGAGGTGCAGCGCATCCGCGCTTGAAAGCTGATAATCGACACGATCGAAGACGTTCTCTTCGTTGCCGTGGTCATGAAAAACCTCGAATTCCGGCGGATCGAGAAAGCGGCCCGTATTCGAGCCGCCGAGGGCGATGAAGTTTCCCCAATTCTTGCCGCCGTAGGAGAAATCACCGTCCACCGTCGAGGTGCCGAAGGTGCCGTACCCGGCCGTCAGGTTGCCGTGAGGAGTCGTCGAACCCAGTCCGGAACGCGTGGTTACATCGATGACCAGGCTGGTCTTGTCGCCGTACTCGGCCGGCGGAGCGCCACCAATCACGGTCATCGATTGCACGGCATCGAGTGGAATCTGGTTGGAGAAGACCTTGCTCTGCTGATCGGTGATGGGTTGACCGTCAAGCGAGAAGGAGTTCTCGGCGTGATCGCCGAGTCCGTGGAAGAGGCCGTTGGAATCGGCCGCGACACCCGGCGACGCCAGGGTAACCAGCGAGCTAAGCTCCGACGACGTGCTTTCCAACGGTATCTTCGAGAATAGCTGGCGATCGACATCGGTGTGGAAGGTCGGATCGTTCTCCAGCAGGTCACCGGCCTCACCTTGCACGGTGACTGTTTCCGCGTTTGCGGTGATCTGAAGCGTTACCTTCATATTCATGGGGACGGCCGAGCGAACGTCAATGTCCTGGGCGTAGGGCGCAAAGCCGCTAATGCTGACCGTCATGTGATAGTTATTCAGCGGCACATTGGGGAAGGTGAATAGTCCGGCATCATCCGTCTTGACGGTGCGGGTATATTCGCTGACCGGGTTGCGGATTTCCACGGTTGCTCCCGGTACGACCGCCCCCGAGGGATCGGTCACCGTTCCGCTCAGGGTTGACGAACCCGCTGTCTGGCCCGACGCGTACAGGGGCGACAGCACCAGCGCAAGGGTCAAGACCACAGCGGTAAAGAGCGATTGCAACCCACGCGTGGCGCCAGGCCAACGCAATTGCAAGTTCCTGAACATTTCGTTATCTCCTCTGACTTCGCTGGATTCATCTCGCGGACCTGAACCAGGTGTGCGAGACGAACTGGATGTGCGTTCGAACCACATGCACGCGCTAATTCGCGCGGGCTGCGGTTTATGCAATGCGAAGTGAACTAGAGGGCCGGCGGCGCTCGCGAGGGGAGCCTGAGGTCAGCTTGCAGCGATTCGTAATTCACCGCTTGCAGCGCGGTATGGATCCAATGCGGATTGAGCAGGTGCGTTCTTGGGAGCTGCGGGGCGGCACTGGCGCTATGCCCGATACGGCAAAGCTCGCATTGATCGCCGGTCAGCGCACCGTGCGTCGGAGGCAGAGCGTGAGAAACACGAATATCGGACGCGGCCGCGCTGCCTATTTCGATGGCATGCACCAGAGGGTGCAGCATGACATGCAGGAACAGCACCATCAACAGCCAGCCGCGAAGCTTCAACGAATCCTCACACCCACAGAGTTGCTTATGTATTTTGACGGATGAAGCGGAAGAATGTAAAGGGGGCGCCAGAAAGATGACGTTATCCGTTGAGTTGGAAAAAAAAGGACGAGTCGAGGTAAAAAGAGCGCCGTAGGCGCGACATAGGTTAGCCCAGCGCTTCAGCGCTGGGGGAATGCGACAATCAGAAGAGTGCCGTAGGGCACGACACGCTACCCATTCGGTACGGTGTCGTGCCCTACGGCACTCTGTGATTGCGATTCAGCTTACCCAGCTGTGAACGGCTGGACACTATGTCGCGCCTACGGCGCTCGTTTCTTGCCCCCGATCACGGCGCGAAATATCCGAACACGTCCAGAAGCAGGTTGGTCCAGTTGTAGGCGAAACTATCGATTTCGCCGTTGGCGGTCGGAACGATGGCCAGATTGGAAGTGACTGCGCCATCGGACGCGTTCAGCGTTGAGACCACCGGCTGTTGCTGCCCATCAGGCCAGAGCGTCAGGTATCCCAGTCTCGCCTGAGGTAGGACGGTTGCATTCAGCACGTATCCGGCAGCGTTGCGTGGCAGCGAACATCCGCTTCCCTCCACGTTCACGGTGAGTTCGTTCTCGAAGAGCTGCCCTTGCGCAGGATTGCGCGTGTCCAGCACGCGGCACGGCTGCACATTGTACAGCGACATCGGGTTGGGCGAGGACGCTGCGGGCGCGAAGTAGCCGTTGATGTCGATGATGAGATCGGTCGCGTTGCCATAGGGGTAGGCCATGATGTCGCCGCCCGAGCCTGCGGGGACGATGGCGGCATTTGCGGTGGTAGTTCCGGTCGGCACGTTGAGCGTGGAAACTACCGGTTGCGATTGTCCCGCCGGCCACACGCTGAGATATCCCAGTGGCCGTCCATTCTTTGGCAGCGCGGTGAAGTTCAGCGAATAGGCCTGCGCCGTTGCCGGAATGTTGCACGCGGTGGCCGCCAGCACAGGAAAATCACGCGGCTGTGTGTTCTGCAATTGCGGACCACCCAACGCGCCGTTGGGCCCGCGTGTGTCCACCACCCGGCATGGGGTCAATGGAAAGAACGCGAGCGCCGCATTGTTGCCGGCGGAGACGAAATAGCCGTTGATGTCGAGAAGGACGTCAGCCGTGTTGGTCACGAATACGCTGACTGCTTGGTTGCTGCCTGCCGGAACGATTGCAGCATTCGCCTTCGTGCGCCCGTCATACGAGTTCAAAGTGGAAACCACCGGCTGGCTGGTTCCGGTCGGCCAAATGGTCAGGTAGTTCAGCGAGCCGTGCGGCGCCGCCGTGACGTTAAGCGCATACGCCGCCGCGGTGGCGGGAATGCCGCAGCTCCCTTGCGGGATGGGAAAATCCCGTGCAGTTCCGCCGCTAATGGATGGACCACCAAAGGTCCCCGCGGCGCCACGCGTGTCCACCACACGGCACGGCGTCACCGGAATGAACCGCAGTCCGGACGCGCCCTCGACGATCGCAACCTTGTCCACATACATGTAAGTCGGGTTGCCGTAGCCGTCTTCATGCACGTTGAAGTAGAGCTGCACGGTCTGTCCTTTGTAGGCGGAGAGATCGAAGGTGACCGGCGTCCACGCCTGCGCGTTGGAGGCGGCCTTGAAGACCTGCGCGAGCATGTTGCCGCTGGCTGTCGCGGACCTGCGCCTCCTGCCAGTTGTGATCGATGGTGTCGCTGCTCCACGGCCAGTACCAGAAGCTCAGGGTAGGAGCTTGCAGCAGGCGGGCACGGTGACGGTCTGATAGATCCACGAGTCGCCATTGGGCTCGGGCATGTCGGTGGCTCCCAGGATCGCGCTGAAGCTGCCGCCTCGGCCTGCGTGGTGGACGACCTGCGGCACGAGCGCACCGCCTGCCGTCCAGCACTCCAGCGTTCCGCTTTCAAAGCTGCCGTTGGACAGGGTGTCGGAAGTGCAAGTCACCGGCACGACGCGCCCAGCCCGCTCAAGCCGGCCACGCGCGGGCTTCCCGGACCGTTGTCGGTCACGGTCAACGTGCCGGTGCGAGCGCCGGTGGCGCTGGGCTGGAAGGTGACGTTGATGGTGCACTGGCGTTGCGGCCAGCCCGCTGCCGCAGTTGTTGGTCTGCTGAGAAGTCGCCGGTCGCGGCGATGCTGCTGATCGAGATCGGCCCCGGCTCAAGGTTGCTGAGGGTCAAGGTCTGGATGGACTTGCGGTACCCACGACCTGATCACCAAAACTCAGACTGAGTCGGGATACAAACCGATGTAGCCGCCGCTGGTGCAGCCGGGAAACTTGAAGTTCACGATGCGCGTGTTCCAATTGAAGGCGCCGTTCGCCGGCAGGTATTCCTGCGTGTACCAGAAGGTGCAGTCGTCCACCGGATCGACGGTCATGGCGCTGTAGTCGCCCCAGCGGCGACTGTTGGTTTGGGAGCCGCTGCCGGCCATGATGGCGGTTTCGGCTTCCAAAGCGCCCGCGGATCGGAAGGCAACGGCCGGCGAATGCTATCGACGGATAGTATCCAGCGCTGGAGACGCTGTAGCCCACAGCAATGTCGCCGATCTGGTCCATGGCGACGCTGCCCATCCAGCGATAGTTGGAGTCCGGGGCAGTAGGTTCCCTGCTGCGCGACCACCGGCGTCGTGTGTGGCGCTTGAATCTCATACCAGCGCATGCCGCTGGTGCCGTTCACCGCGACGGAGTGGTTGACGACCAGCGACTCGTGACTGCCGAAGTTGCGATAGGCCAGCCGATACATCAGCCGGTCGGCCAGCGAGTCCAATTGCTCCTCGGTGCCGGGTTGCGGCACGCAATCGGTGCCTCCGTTGCAGAGCGGAGTGAAGGCCGCGACGCGGAATCACCGTCGGGCCGGTGAAGGTGGAGTTCGCGGGATGTGTTGAAGTCCACGTGAAACTTGTAGAGGTCCAGCGCGTTGGTGCCGAAGGTCAGCATGTAGTTGGGCGAGCCGGCGGGCGGGGCGTGGTGCCGTCGACATCGGCGGGCAGCAGGCCTCCGACCACCGGACCTGCTGGAAGCAGATCTGCGTCGCGGCCTGGCCGGTCAGCATTGCCGCTGCGGTCATAGGCGCAGGCGTCGGAGCCGACGAAGTCGTTGCCGTCGAACATGTTGAAGGTTTCGTAGTAGGCGTCCGGCCAGACGCCCATCTTCGGATAGTCGTCGAAGTCGGAGTACTCGAAACGCATAGCGATACCACGTGCCGGTGGCGTCCGGCGGTGATGGAAACGGCGACGCACTCCAGGTACGGGCTGGTCGGAGACCGAGAACTGGCTCATCACCCAGCGGTTGGCCAGCTTGTCATAGAGCACGATGGGATCGCCGTCGTTGTTGGTCTCGCAGCCGCCGCCGAAGCCGGTCCACAGCGTATTGCCGGCGGTCGGCCCGGCCACCAGCGCGCCGTTGGTCTTGTCGAAGACCGCGAAGTAGGTATTGACCCACTGCACGTACTGGGTTGCGCCCACGGCGCCGTTGGTGTCGGGCGGAATGTACTCCACGCCAGAAGTTATATTGGCCGTTGCCCAGGCCTGCGAAGTTCAGGCCCGAGCTGCGGCGAGAAGCCGGTTGTCGATTGTTGCAGCGCGGCGTCGTGAAAGGCCGGATTGAGCCCCAGCGGCAGCGGGATGCGGCGCGCCGGTTCCGCTTCGCGTTCCTCGTGCGCTCCCGGCACGGCATTGCGAATCATCTCCCGCAATGGCGGCGAGACGTCGTGATGCAGATCGAAGCGCACCGTCGTGGGGCCTCCGCCCGCCTGCGCGACCAGTGCCGGACAGCAAATCGCGGTCACGATCAAGATCTCTAACGCAAAGCACAGGGGAAACCGTTTGGTCGTTGTCAGGGGCACGCCTCTTCTCCCAGGCAGAATTGCCGCGCAGCTCCAGCGGAGCGTGGCCGATAACCTCACCCGCTCGCCAACCGGACGGGGAGCAGGGTGGGGCACCCAGCAAACACGTACTACTTCGGCAGAATCAAGGCGCGGGATGAGTCGTGATCGCGGACAGAAAGATTCGCGGAAAGATGAAAGGACCTAAACGCTGCTGACGGTGGATTGGATCGCGAGACCGGCGTGGACGACTAGTCCGCCACTGCGAGGTGTTCTTCCGGCCATTCTCTCGCATCGCTTTCCTGCAACGTGATCTCCTCGGCGTAGCTGGGGTCGCGCAGGATGCGGGAGACGATTGCGGTATGCATCGCGTGTCCGGCGCGATCGGCTTTGACGTAGCCGAGAATGCGCTTGCCGAACAGCGCGAGATCGCCGATCAGGTCGAGGACCTTGTGGCGGACGAACTCGTCGGCGAAGCGCAGCGGCGGATTGTCAATGCCGTCGCGCGTGAGCACGATGCAGTTTTCGCGCGAGGCGCCGCGGATCAGGCCCATGTTCAGCATCGCGCGCTGCTGATCGAGGAAGCCGAAGGTGCGCGCGGCGGCGATCTTCTCGACGTAGCTGCCGTTGGAAAGCTCGACCTGGAAGCGCTCGCTGCCGATCAGCGGATGCGGGAAGTCGATGGCGTAGCTGACGGAGTAGCGCTCGCCGGGATAAACGCCGATGAACTTGTCGCCCTCGTGCATCTCGTAGGGGCGCAGGATCTTCAGGTAAACGCGCTTGCGCCGCTGCTGGCGGAGGCCGGCGTCTGGTGATCATCTCGATGAACGGCAACGCGCTGCCATCGAGAATGGGAACCTCGAGGTTGTCGAGCTCGACGATGGCGTTGTCGACGCCCATGCCGATGAAGGCCGACAGCAGGTGCTCGGTGGTGGAGATGAGCACGCCCTTCTTCATCAGAGCTGGTGGCGTAGCTGACCTTGGCAACGTTGCGGCAGACGGCTTCCACTTCGAAGCCATCGAGGTCGGTGCGGCGGAAGACAATGCCCGTGCCCGGCGGGGCCGGCAGGATTCGCAGATGAACCGGGGCTCCGCTATGCAGTCCAACGCCACTGCATTCGGCGGGTTGCCGAATTGTTCGTTCGTAAATCAACGCTGGGAGACTAGCAGTAGCGCAAACATCAGATTACAGGCTGAGGAGGAACTTACGGTGTGGTATTTTCGCCACAGTCGGGCCGCACATGCCACATTCCCGGCCAGGTTCAGGGTAAGTTTTTGTAAACAGCGGGATTGTTCAGAACGGCAGTGTACCGCGCGCATCGGATCCATCAACATGCAACCAGGCGCCGATCCCTCGCCGACAGCAAGTTCGAACTCCAAATTCTCTTTCAAATTCCTGTTGCCATCGAATTCACGGTCTGCTACTGTCCCCGCGAGAAAGAGAAATCTCCCATGTTTGCGCCGACTCGAATCCTGCACTTCGAGGCCCTCGCCTTTGTGTACAGTTTGGCGGCCATCGTTGCCTGCAAGATGCTGACCGGCGAAATCGAATCTTGCCGGCCTCATTCGGCGTAAGGACCGTTCAGGACAGACCAGTCCCGAGCGCGTTCAACTTCTGCTGGCAACTCTGGCGGCCGGGGCCCGTTATCTGACCCAGGTCGCACAAGCGCCGAACGGGACTATGCCCGACATCGACAACAGCTGGCTCTACCTGATGGGCGGCAGCAGCGGCATCTACGTCCTGCACAAACTGTGGAGCACCTTCAAGGCAGCACAGCAACTAGGAGGAAAGTCATGATGATGACGATGGCTCAGGTGTGCGGATTGGTCCTTTGTTTGTTTATCGGCTTGTTGGGCCTCACCATTCTTGTGTTGATCTGGAGGAACAAGATCGACTTATCAATGTTGCTTGCCGAAGCCAATGGCGATGCCAGCATGTCGCGCTTCCAGTTGCTGATCTTCACCTTCGTCATCGCCATCAGCCTGTTCGAACTCGTCGAAGGTGGCAAGGCGTTTCCCGACATACCGAACGGAGTTCTGACGCTGCTGGGCATCAGTGCCAGCACTTACGCCGTGGGCAAGGGGATCTCGTACAGCCAGCCGCAGCTAATGATGGACGGCGCGAGCAAAGGCAACGGTGACGACGGTCAGGGCGCCGAAAAGACCACCACCACCACCACTACCACCACCACTCCGCCGCCTGAGAAGAATCCGTAGGCCGGCACCGCCACGCTGTCGGCCGCATCGGCGGCCGCACGGTCCTCACGCTGTCAACGCGAGATGAGGTTTAGCCATGGCGCAATCGAAGGGTACGAGAACCAGCACCGCTACCACCTCAAGCACGGCAAGCGGTAAGACCAGCATGATGCGCACCGTGGGACCTGCGATCCCGCTGGCGATTGCGCTGCTCGGCACCGCCGTTTTGCCGGGAGGAAAAGCTGGCGGGCCTGCCGGCTTTCTGACGAACCCGGCTGCGGTGAAGTGTGGAGGCGACATATCGGACTTCCGCGCCTGTCACGATTCGTATCCTACCGGCTGCACCATCAGTGGAAGCGCCTACGATCCATTCCTGAACGAACTGAAGAACCAGATTACGTGGGGCTCCCTGCCTCCGTCTGCGATACAGCCCAAACAAACCATAACCAGCCTCGACCAGCTCAACCAGCTTGAGTCCCAGCTTCAGAACCTAGGGCTCAATCAGAAGAACCACGGTGATTTGTCCAGTAAACTCGCTGGGTTTGGTGAAGGCAGCATCTATGGCGTGGTCGGCTATCTCTACGCCGTGGAGCCCGAAGGCGCGGAAAGCAGCAACTGCCAGCTTGCCAAAGACCCGCCTGACTTCCAGGACGTGGACTACCACATCTTCATCGGCTTCGACCCTGCGGTAGCGGACAAGCTTCGTAATAAGAAGGCCATCACTTCGGACGAGAAACGCCAGTCTATGGTGGTGGAGATGACGCCGCACTATCGCGATGCCTTTCATCAGGAATGGACTGTACCGGCGCTAAAAGAAGTGCTGGGAGACCAGGTCAAGGTACTCGGCCAACTGATTGTCGACAACGAACATTTTGTGGCGGGGCAGGATTGCGGCGTCGATCCCACCAAGCCCCGCTGCTGGCGCGCCTCGGTGTGGGAACTGCATCCCATCGTCGACTTCAGGACGTGCCAGGCATCTTCTTGTAGCGCCAGCTCCTCGGCAGGCTGGACTCCCATCGGGGAGGACACTAAGGTTGCGGCGTCGTCCGGTGAAGCTCCCGCCAAAAGCGTCGCCGACGGCAAGTAGGCCTGGCATTTTTGCGGGGAGGTTCACTCGAGTTCACGCCTGACCGGGCCAGAGTTGGCTTCGGCTCTGCGACATTGCTCTATGTTCGCCGCGATTATCTGCATCCACGCGCGAGTGGTTACCGCCCGGTCAACAAAGGTTCCGGTGAAACGCTGGACTTTCCTGCCCTTCTGCGTAGAATGCTGCTTTTGAGTCACTGCCATTCCATCCAGCCAAACCGCTGTCAGCTTCGCGGTGGAGTGTGCGACAGGGAGGTCCCGAGATGATTGTCGGTGTTCCCCGCGAGAGTTTTCCGGGGGAGCGGCGTGTGGCGCTGGTGCCCGGGGGTGATTCCGATGCTCGCCAAGGCGGGGCTGGAGGTCATGATCGAGGCGGGCGCGGGAGTCGAGGCCGGTTATCCCGACGCGGAATATGAGACAAGGGCGCGAAGGTCCTGCCCAGCCGGGGCGATGTTTTCGGCAGCGCCGACATCATCGTGCAAGTGCTGTGCATGGCGCGAACGATCGCACCGGGCGGGCCGACCTGCGCACTGCTTCGCCGCGGGCAGACGCTGATCGGCTTCCTGCGCCCGCTGGGCGAGCTTCGCACCCTCGAGGAGATTGCCGCCACCGGCGTGACTTCGCTTTCCGGTCGAGCTGATGCCGCGCATCACTCGCGCGCAGAGCATGGACGCGCTCTCCTCCATGGCCAACATCGGCGGCTATAAGGCCGTCCTGATTGCCGCCGACAAGCTGCCCGAAGATCTTCCCCATGATGACCACGGCCGCGGGAACAATTACGCCCTCGCGCGTGCTGGTCATCGGCGCGGGGGTGGCGGGCTTGCAGGCCATCGCAACCGCGCGGCGACTCGGCGCGGTGGTTTCCGCCTACGATCTGCGGCCCGTCGTCAAAGAGCAGGTGCAGAGCCTGGGCGGACGATTCGTCGAGCTGCCCATTGAGGCCGCCGACGCGCAGGACGCCGGCGGCTACGCCAAGGCGCAGGACGAGTCGTTCTACCAAAAGCAGCGCGAGTTGCTGGGCAAGGTCGTCGCCGAAAGCGATGTGGTGATCACCACCGCCGTCGTTCCCGGCAAGAAGTCGCCGGTGCTGGTAACCAAAGAGATGGTCGCCGGAATGACGCCCGGTTCGGTGATCGTCGATCTTGCTGCCGAGCGCGGTGGCAACTGTGAGCTGACGCGTCCGGACGAGACCATCGTCGAGCACGGCGTCACGATCGTCGGCACCATCAATCTCGCCAGCACGGTGCCCTATCATGCCAGCCAGATGTATGCCAAGAACCTCGCCAATTTTCTGCTGCACATGGTGAAGGACGGCAAGCTCCAGCTCAATATGGAGGACGAGATCACGCGCAGCACGCTGGTCACGCAGGGCGGCGAGATCGTGAACCCGCGTGTGCGCGAGTTCTACAATCTGCCGGCGTTCGCAGCGAAGTAATTGGTAAGGTTCGGCGGGCCGAGGCCGCCGAGAAATGGAGAGGAACCAAAATGCCACCGGATTTCATTTCTAATCTCTACGTCTTTATCCTCGCCGGGTTTGTGGGGTTTGGAGTGATCACACGCGTTTCCCCCCTGCTCCACACGCCCCTGATGTCGCTGACCAACGCTCTCGACGCGATCGTGGTGGTTGCCGCCATCATCATCGCCGGCCGGCAGGAGACGCCGCTCACTACGGTGCTCGGTGCGATCGCGGTCGCGGCGTCGTTCAGCAACATGGTCGGCGGATTCCTGATCACCGACCGCATGGTGCGCATGTTCAAGTCTCGCGGGTCGAAACAATCATGACCGAACTCGCGTTGCAGCAGTATCTCGATTTCGCCTACATTGTCGCGGTCGTTCTCTTCATTCTTTCTCTCCGGTTCCTGAGTTCGCCGACGACCGCGCGCTGGGGCGTTCTGGCGGGAGAAATCGGCGCAGCCATGGCGGTCATCGTTACGCTTTTCAACCCCGAGGTGGCCCACTACAAGTGGGTCCTCATCCCGCTGATCATCGGCGCGGGAGTCGGCGTCCCTCTGGGTCTGGTGCACATGACGGCGGTGCCGCAACGAACGGCACTGAGCCACGCGTTTGGCGCGCTTTCGGCGGCCATGATCGGCATCGCCGAATTCTATGTGGGCACGGCTCCGGTCACGCGCTTTGCAATGGGCGAGATCTCGCTGGAAGTCATCATCGGCTCGCTCACCTTTACGGGCAGCCTGATCGCCGCGGGCAAGTTGCAGGAGCTCCTGCCGCAGCGGCCGATCGTTTATCGCGGGCAAAATATCGTCAGCCTTTCCGTTCTGGCGGGAGCGCTGGGGCTGGCGGTGGCGCTGGTGGTGAATCCCGGGCACGTCCTGCTGTTCCCGATCATGGTGGTGGTGGCGCTGATTTTCGGAGTGTTGCTGGTCACTCCCATCGGCGGCGCGGACATGCCTACGGTCATCTCGCTGCTGAATTCCTACGCCGGCCTTTCCGCGGCGCTGCTGGGATTTGTTCTGAACAGTAAGGTGCTGGTCGTGGCCGGAGCGCTCGACGGATCCTCCGGTTTCATTCTTTCGGTGATCATGTGCAAGGCCATGAATCGCTCCTTCACCAACGTGATGTTCGGGGCGTTCGGCCAGGTGCAGGCCTCCTCGGCGGCAGCGAAAGAAGAGCGGGTTGTGCGCAGCGCCAGGCCCGAAGATGCGGCATCGATTCTAGCGGCTGCCAGCTCAGTTGTGATCGTCCCCGGTTACGGTATGGCCGTCGCGCAAGCGCAGCATAAGGTTCGCGAGTTGTATGACGTGCTCACCAAGAAGGGAGTGGATGTTCGCTTTGCCATCCATCCCGTTGCCGGACGCATGCCCGGCCACATGAACGTGCTGCTGGCCGAAGCCGACATTCCTTACGACCGCCTGATCGAAATGGATGAGATCAACGGCGACTTTCCGCAAACTGACGTTGCGCTGGTGATCGGCGCCAATGACGTGACGAATCCGGCGGCACGTACCGATACCGGCAGCCCCATCTACGGCATGCCCATTCTCGACGTGGACAAGGCGCGCACGGTGATGGTCATCAAGCGCAGCATGAATCCGGGCTTCGCCGGCATCGACAACCCGCTCTACTACCTGGACAACACGCTGATGCTCTTCGGCGATGCTAAGCAGTTCGTGAACTCGATCGTGCGCGAGTTGAGCGGGGCCAGCGCGGCGCATGGGTAGGGCTCTGCGATCGGGTGGGTGGCGCAATCGAGATTCGCGAACATCCGGTTGCGGGATAGCTTATGAAATCGCCTGTTCACGCCAGCTATCACTGACAACGAGCAAACATTGGCGCTAAGCTGAGTGCGGTCATCAGCTTCGAGTTGCTAGAGGCACTAACATGGGTCACACGCGGCAGGTCGGGTTGCTTCTGATGCTGGTGCTCTCTTCGGCGAGCAGTTGGGCGTCGTCGTCTGTCGTACCTTTGAAGACGAGCGTGACATTCACCGCACAGCACCTCGAACAGCGGTGGTCTGCTCCCATTCGCACCAGCGACGGACATGTTGCGTACATTCTCTCGTTAGAGCCGGACTTTGATGTGGGTGGTCATGTTGTCACAGTCGAGCTAGTGATGCGACGTGCCGGGGCCAAAAGTGATGCGCCCGACCTGCTGCGCGGAAGCCTGCATGGATTGCAGCCCCCGGACTTCGCGGCGAACGATCTCGCACACGGCATAAAGAACTCAGCATTCGGAGAAAAGCGGACGATGTCGCTTACGAAGCTGGGACTGCAGTTGCGGGTTGGCGTGAAAGATGCGACCGTCAGTCCGAATCCAACGGTCGGCGGCTACCAACTGGACACGCTTAGTCTCGACATCGAGGTTGACAACTTATAGGTTGGCCTTGAAACCAGAACGATGTCAATTGGCGAAATATCGCCATTTGATAAGTAATCCGGCTGCGGCGGCCCGTTCCGGCATAACTTATGAAATCGCCTGTTCACAACAGTAATCACTGACACTCCCCCCGCAGATGCGTTAAGTTGCAGTGTTGGAGCAACTATGCGAGTCGCAACCTTCACGTGCTTTCTATTGATAGCCCTAGTTGCCTGTTCGGGCTTTTCTGCGCAGGCGCAGGAGTCAAACACGGTCTGGAACATCGTCCTTGAGAACTGTAGCGGCAAATACAGGCTCACAGTGACTAGGCAAGAGGATCACTCAACGCTCAACATCACCTACACCGACGAATCGGGCAAAAGCGTTCAGATTGCCCATGACGAGCGTCAACTCTGGAGTTTCTTGTATGCATGGCCGACTTCGGTTTTGCCACACGGCGTCGTAGCCGTTTGGGAGTGCGGAACAGGAAATTGCACTACCGCCTATTCGCTCATGCCAAAGCCCAGCAAGCCCGTATTCGACGAATGGTCGGAATCAGTTCCAGAGTTCATCTGGACGGATGCTGGACAGGTGATGCTGTTCTACTCCGGCAAACGATACCTGCGTGACCGTTCAGGGCTGTGGCAGCCGCGTGAAGCAGCCCTTTATCTCTGGACGGGTGACCGTTACAAACTGACCACAAGTGTTCCTTACGAACAGCGGTTCACGGCCTTGGCAAGAATGCACCGCAGCACCACAGAGCAAGCCGCTGCGTCTCCATGTCACAACTGACGCCAATAGTTGGCGTAACATCGCCATATCACTCACTGAGCCTTCCCCTCGCTCTGCACAAACACGCGATTCCAATCGAGCTCGTGTACTCTCGTGAGAAGGGACTACCATACCGGGGATGCGCAAGCTTTCGTCGCAAGCCGCCAACCAAAAAATCTTACTGGCCGGAACCCTGTGCTATGCAGCGCTGATCGTATACAGCACCCTGTATCCACTGAACGGATGGCGAGTTCCAGCGGCCTCGATTTTCTCCTTCCTCACGGATCCGATTCCGGAGCATCTGCACCGGGCCGATCTGCTGACGAACGTCCTGGCTTACATTCCGCTGGGTGCGCTCATAGTCTGGACGAGCAAGCCAAAACGCAATGCTCCGGCGGTAATCGTGACTGCCACCATGGGAGGACTGTTGAGCCTCACCATGGAATCGCTTCAGATGTTCCTGCCTGGTCGCACGCCTTCGAACGTTGACCTGCTTGCTAATGTTGCGGGAACGGCTTTGGGGGCGACGATTGGTTGCGTTCTTCGACCGCGCTCTGCATTTATGTTGCGGCTCAACGCGGTCCGGAATCGGTGGTTTTCTGGCGACCGACGGGCGGATGTGGCGCTCGCAGCCGTGCTTCTTTGGGCTTTGTCTCAGCTCAGCCCCTTCGTCCCATCGATGGACGTTTCGAGCATTCGCCAGGGTCTCTCGCCGCTTTGGTACGCGCTGAACGATCCATCGTCCATATCCGGGCTGAAAACTGCTGAATACGCGCTGGACATTGTCGGACTGGCCTTGCTCACGACCGTCATTGCTCAGTCGCGCAGAAGAGTTTTGCGTTATTTCCTTGCATTCGCCGGCATTGTGTTGTGCCTGGAGCCGTTCATCGTTAAGCGGCAACATTCACCGGAAGAGATATTAGGGTTAACCCTCGCAGGAATCGCGGCGACCTTGATGCCGCGCGGAAAAGAGTTGCGCGCACGGCTCGCGATCCTGTGTATCGTTGCAGGATTTGTCATTTACGAAGTGACGCCGAAGGGCGGCGAGACGCACGCCTTCCAGTGGATTCCTTTTGCGGGGCACCTCGACAACAGGATTTTGGCCTTCGGAAGCATTCTGGAGGGCCTGTGGCCCTTCGTTGCGATATCGGCACTCGTGATGCTCGGATTTGAGTTCAAGAGAAAAGCGATGATCTATGGGGGTGGCGCTCTCTTGCTCGTAGTTTTCGCGCTGGAATGGCTGCAGCAGCAGGTTCCGGGCAGATACGCCGACATCACGACCGTGATTCTGGCCGCCATTGGGTGGACGGCTCCCTGGTTGTGGGTGAGGTTTGGCTAAAATTCCGCGCCTGCCTTTAACCTGGGATCTTCAAATCGTAAGAGCACTTGAAGGTGCTCAAGAATGTGCTCAAGTCGCTGGATCTCGACGCGCCCCGAAAACCAGACCTGCAGCGATAACTGGCGTAACATCGCCATATCGCAAGTAGTCGCTCGACACCATTCGGAATCGATTCCTGAGCCACTCCGACCGGTCGCGCTACTTTTCTCCCCATCCCATCCCTTTTCTGGCATAATGCCGGTCAGACTTTTCACTCTCTCTGTTCTCACACTCCGGGCCTCTTCTTTGTATGTCCTACGCTCGCCAAAGCAGGCCGAAACCGGCAGTCGCTGAACGCTGGACCTGAGGTCTGCGCCGCAGCCGTAACCGTACGCGCGGGAGGTTTCGATCACCATGAGTGGGTATCTGGCCAATCTTAGCGTCCGCACCAAGATCGTATTGCTGATCTCGACGGTGGTAACCGTGCTGCTGACGGCGGTGCTGGCCACGGTCTGGATGCAAGGCCGCACCGAGGTCAAGACCGTTATCTTCACCGACCTCAAGGCCCGGGAGACTGCCTTCCTCTCCATCGAACAATACCGCATTCGGGACCGCGCGCACGTCGCTTACCTGATCGGCGCCAAGAGCGCGCAGTACATGAAACAGCTGGACAGCGCGGAGGGCTGCCAGCGCCTGCACCACATCCTGGAGGTACAGGGCACAGACCCGAATGACAGCACTCACATCGACTACGCTGCGCTCCAGGGAATGGATGGGCAGGTCCTGGCCATTGCCGTGCGCGGCCAGTCGCTCTGCGATCCGCAACTGGCGAAATGGCGCCTGCCCGATGTGCACGCGGCTTTGGACAAGTATCCGTTATTCACCAACTGGCAATCTCCCGATGGAACGCTTTACACCATCTACGCCGCACGCATCACCGATGCAACTTCGACGCAGCCGCTGGGCACCATCTCCATCGGCTACGTGCTACAGGACGACGCGGCCAGGTTCGCCAAAATGCGGGCCGGAATAGACCTGGTGCTGTGGCATGAGGAGTATACCCAGTCGCAGGGCCTGGCACCGGTGGTGTTTGCAGCCAGCGATCCCAACTTTAAGGCGGCGCTTGCCGGCAAGCTGGCCGCCGCGAAAAGCGGAATCAGATTCGACTCCGGCGGCCAACGATTTCTGCTGCAAGAGGTCGAGCTACAGGCCTCCGGGGTTGTGGTGCAGAACCCTGAGCACATTCACGTCGCCGTGGTGCAGTCGATCACTGAGCACTTGCGGCCGTTCACGGTTTTGCAGGCCTACCTGGTGGCGCTGACCATACTCTCGCTACTGCTGGGAGTTGCACTCGGCCTGATCTTTTCGCATCCGATTGTGCGGCCGCTCGTCGGCCTGGCCAATGTGGCCCGCGAGGTGGAAAAGGGCAAGTACGACGGCATCCAGCAACTGCGACTCGACCATGGCCGCCAGTTCGAGTCACGCGACGAAATCGGCACCTTGTGCCGGGCATTTGAGGACATGCTGGTCGGCCTCACCCAGCGGCAAGCCATGTCGAAGTTCATGTCCCATTCCGCCTACAGCTCTTTGGAGAGCTGCGGGACGTGCCACACCGAACGCAAGTGGATGTGCGTTCTGTTCTCCGACATCAGGAACTTCAGCGGCTTTTCCGATGGCAGAGATCCGGAGTCCGTGGTCCAGCGGCTTAACCAGGTGCTGGGTATCCAGGCTAACGTCGTCGCCAAGCACGGCGGCGACATCGACAAGTTTATCGGCGATGCCATGGTCGCCTGGTTCACCGGCGATGACCGCTGCCAGCGCGCCGCAAACGCCGCGCGTGAAATGTTGGCCGAACTCGCCAGCCGCGTCGGCGCCTGCGACGGCGGACAGGTGGGAGTCGGCATCCACGTCGGCGAAGTTATCGTGGGCGCCCTCGGCAGCCAGGACCGCCTGGACTATACCGCCATCGGAAGCACGGTCAATTTGTCCGAGCGACTTTGCGCCGCCGCGCAACGCGGTCAAATCCTGGTCTCGCAAGCGGTAGTGACTGAGCTGGGAAGCTCCGTTCCGGCGCTGCCGTTGCCTCCCATCCGGGTGAAAGGCTTTGCCGAGGAGATCGCCGTGTACGAGATTTATTCCGAAGCCGAATCCGCCAGCGCTGCGGCGGCGTGCGAGAACGTTCCCAACGCGAAGGTCAACTAGGCGCAATCGAGGAGCGAACGACGTCCTGGTCCATCCATGCTATCTCGCCGTCACGATAAGTCGCTCCTGCTCACTCCGGCTTGAACCCCACGCTCTCCCACAGCGGCTTGGGATCGTACAGCACGCCGTTGGCGACGACCATTCGTACGCTGCGCACGTTGTGGATGTCGTCCGCCGGATTGGCGTCGAGCACGTCGAGGTCGGCGCGCTTGCCCACTTCTATACTGCCGCTCTCGCCTTCGACCTTCATCGCACGAGCGGGCACGATGGTCGCCGACTGTAGCGCCTCCATCGGGGTGAAGCCGGCCTTCTGGTAGAGCTCGATCTCGCGGTAGACCGAAAATCCCGGCACTGTCTGGTCGGTCCCGGCGACGATGGGCACGCCGGCGCGATGCAGCGCGCCGATGATCTCCAGCAGGTGCTGAAAGGACTTCTGTCCTAGCGGCGCGGCGTCGGGCGGCAATCCCCCGTTCACCAGTTGCTCGCGCAGTTCGGGAGCGACGCGCGCGATGCCGGGCTCGATCTGCGTTGCCGGCTCGCTGGCCGGACGAAACTCCATCTCGAACAGCGCGACTGTCGGATCGATCACTGTTTTGTGCTCGGCCAGGAACGCCACCGCCTGCTTGCCCTGATCAGAGTTCACGTCGACCGACGCCATCATCTTCAGCCGGTCCAGGCCTCGTGTCTTCTTCGGGTCGAAGTCCTTCGGCAGCAGCAGGTCGGCAACGTAGCTGATGTGGTTGATCATGTCCATGCCGTCGTCGACACCCTGATACGCGTTCATACCGATCGGGATGTGTCCGGTGACGGTCATGCCCAGCTTGTGCGCGTCGGCGCAGATGGCCTTCACGTTTTCTTCCTTCACCGAGCTGTAAATCTTCATCTGCTCGAAGCCGGCATCGTGATACTTCGACACCCATTTCTGCGCATCTTCCGGATTGTTGACGCGCGTCACGCCGATTGCATACGGTCCGTCGCCGTCAACAATGCCGGCATTCAGCATGTGCGGGCCCAGCGCCTTGCCGCTGTTCACCGCATTGCGCACCTGGCTGATGAAATCGAACTCGTTGCCGACGTCGCGCACGGTCGTGACGCCCGCCGCCAGATAAATGGGTCCCCACTCTACTTGCTCGTAGTGCGCGTGCATGTCCCAGAGCCCAGGGATAATGTATTTCCCTTTCACGTCGATGCGCTGGGCATCGGCGGGAACTTTGACTTGGCTGCTCGGCCCCACGGCGATAATCCTTCCGCCGCTGGTGATGACCGTGGCGTCCGCGAGGGGCGGCTTGCCGGTGACGTCGATCACCGTCGCGCCAACGAAGGCCAGCGTGCCGGTGCGGCGTCCCGGCAGCGACTCGCTCATTTCGGTGAGAGCAGCCATCTCGTCGTGCGCGGCGCTGGCGACGAAGCTGGCCAGCGCAGGCTCGTACTCCTCACGTACGGCTTCGAAGTGATCGAACTCGGCATCCGTCGACACCAGCGCAGCCAGATTGTTCGCCGCGTCCATCCACAGCGTCTCGATGCCCCAGATCAGTCCCTGCACGGTGTAGCGCTCCACCCGTACATCGTGGCCGTTGACCTTCATGGTCTCGGCGCCGCGGTCCTGGATTCTCACCGTTCCTGAAGGCAAGGTGGGCAACTGCGCCGGCTGGCCGTGGGCGCGCCAGTAGCGCATCATCGCCATCTGCACCGCAACCGGAGCGTAGCCCGAGATGGTGAAGAATGTCGGCGGCACTGAGACCGTGCGGCTGTCTTTGCCCTGGCGGATAACGGCTGAAGCTTGCGAACTCGCGCTCTCCGGCGCGCTGATTGTCACCTCAGTTTCAATCGTGGACATCCGTGACGTCTTGCCGTTAATCACGAAGCTCTGCGGCACATAGCTATTGGAGGTGCGAAGCGTCGCCGAGAGCGGGACCGGGCTGCCGCGGTCCGTGAACTTGAACTCGGATTTCAGGGTGAGCGCGTTGCCCTCAGCCGAGAGGGTGTACGTTTCCTCACCGATCGGCTGCTCGAACTTGTGCAGGCGGAACTTCCCGGATTCCGGCTGGGTGACGGTTTGGGCGAGAACTGTAATCGGCAGGAAAACGAGCAGCAAGACAGAGTAGCGACGAAGACGATGGCTCAAGCGGTTAGCTCCTCATGGATTTGTACGGGCGTGTGCTGGTCAGAGTTCCGGGCGCGGCCCGTTTTGCGGGCAATTCACATTAATTAAGGTGAACGGTCAGAGTTGGAAGCGCGAGCCCATCCACCTCGACCGTCCAGGTATCGCCTGCCTGCGCTGGATGTCCGGCCGTGAGCGTTCCGGAGCTGACGACCTCCCCCGCGCTCAACGGCTCAGCGGGAGTTCGTCGCAGGATTGCCGCGCCAAGCTCGGCGAGGCACAAAGCGGGGCTCGTCAGGGAGTTCTTGCCTGACCCTTCTTCTACGAATTCTCCATTCCTCGACACACGCACTTTGAATCGAGGCAGCTGGTCCACCAGCTCGGCAATTGAGCCGGCCTGCACTTGCACTCGTTCGCCCACGACGAGCGCCGCATGCAGCCCGAACGATGCCACGAAGTCGCTGGGCTGGAACTTCCAGCCGGGAAAGGGACAATCGATAACCTCGAATCCGATGGCCAACCAGTCGGTTGACTCGAGGGCCGCGGCAGCATCGAAACCCTCGGCGAGCATGGCTTGTTTCAGGCCGAAAACAATCTCCGGCTCGATTTTCAGCGAGCGAGCGTGCGGCAGCGCCAGCGTGCCGGCATTCCCGTCGCTGTAATGCACCGTGTCATCGTACATGTGGCCCCAAACCAGCGTTTGCAGTTTGAAGACTCGCCACATGGCTTTGTTGGCATAGCCGACTTTTCGTCCGACGGATCTGGCGCCACTCGCTTCCCGGGACCGTTTCAGCGCCGCTTCGACCGCATACGCCGCATCGAGGTCGAAGCCGCCGCGGCTCGAAGGCGGGGTAGTCACCATCTGCCCCGTCTGGTATGCGGCAAGCAGTTCGTGAGCTAGATTCTCGATTTCCGGATACTCCATCACAACCATGCCCGGCTCGGGCCGATATTCGCGCCCGGAATCAACGTGAGACCCTTAAGGCCCAGTATGGTAACACTCGCCTCCTTTTAAGATGGTGATCGAACAGCCAGCAGCAAATGACCGGTGAATCGCTCAAATTCCCGTCTGGTCTGCCCCTCAAAACTGCCGGACAAAATGTTTGCCCGGGATACGACATTTGGGGTATAGTACCGCGCAGACTGGTCTACTAACCAGACCACCCGCCCATGTCCCAAGTTCTCCAGCCCGAATTGGAAGCCATCAAGCGGCAGAAGGTCTATGAGGCCGTCGCCGAGCAGATCCAGCGTCTCATTCTCACCAAGCTGAACCTGGGCGATAAACTTCCCTCCGAGCGCGAACTCGCCGACCTGCTTCGGGTGAGCCGCGGTTCCATTCGCGATGCGATTCGCAGCCTGGAGTTGATGGGCCTGGTGGAACCTCGCCAGGGCGCCGGAACCATCGTCAGGGCCAACAGCGTCGATTCGATGAAGCCGTTTGCCGACGCGCTGAAGCACCGGCAGGAGATGGTCAGCGACTTACTTGACTTTCGCGAGATGCTCGAGCCTCCATTGGCCGCGCGCGCTGCCAAGAACGCCGATTTCGAGCAGCTTCTGAGCATGGATCGCATCCTGAGCCGGCAGGAAGAGAAGATGGCGGCCGGCGAGGACGCTACCGTCGAGGACGCCGAGTTCCACTACAGTGTCGCGCTCGCCTCCGGCAATACTGTCGTTCTCAAGATAATTGACCTGCTTATGGACTTGCTGCGCGACACCCGGCATCGGGCGTTGCAGGTGCCGGGCCGGCCGGAAAAGTCGCTGGCTGGGCATCATCGCATTTTGGAAGCGATCCGGCAGCGTGATCCGGAAGCGGCGCATGCAGCCATGCACCGGCACATTCGAGAGATCCAACGGATCGTGCTAAAGAATTTCGAGCGGGGAGGCAAGGGCTCCTCTCACGCATCGAGGTAAACGGAGTGGGCACAGTGGGCGCGGCGCCCGCGATAGGCGGCGTCGGGAACTGTGGCTCGACTCACCCACGAATCATGCTTGGGATTGGGGGTCGTTCATGAGCTACACCGAATTAACGGTTTGGACGCGCGGCATCATTATGGACAAAGAAGGCCGCGACATCGTCAACTCCATCTCTGCTTCGGCCCGCAAAGAGGGCAAGTATTCGCAGGCGATGGAGAACTACGTCGACAATCCCGACCGCACCAATGCACCCACGCGCAAGTATTGCCGGGTGAGCGACACGGTCATCGAGAACGCGCTCACCTACGAGAACGAGAACCCGAACATCGTTGTGCTGGTCGAGGGAACGATGGTGAAGGGCTGGGACTACATGCGCGGCATGCCGCCGGGCGGCACGCTCATCATCAACACGCATTACACGCCGGACTACATGATCCGCTTCGTGCCCGGTCTTGAGCGGCTGGCGCAACTGGTTTGCGTCGACGCGGCGAAGCTGGCCGACCACAAGTGGCTGTACTACCGCCTCGGCGAGTTGGGCCTGGACCGGCTCTCGACCGAAGGCGCCGCCGAGCGCAGCAAGCTGGTCGCACCCGATATCGCCGCGCCGCTGATTGCCGCCGTCGTGAAGACTACCGGCATCGTGAAGCGCGAGACCATCGAGCCCATGATCGCCAACAAGAAAGCCTTCGAGATGGGCTTCGAAGAATTACATGTCATGCCGCTGAACGCCGCGGCGCAGGTAGGAGCATAGAGGTATGTCAACCAAAGGCACGCATATTCCCGAGCGGCTGAAGATCACGTTTGGCGGCATCACGCCTGCGCCCACCCAGGAGAAGGGCCAGGACCTGTTTCCCACCGGCAACTGGCGCGCGATCCGCCCGGTGTATCGCGACAAGATGCCGCCATGCAACAACGCGTGCGGCACCAACGAGAAGATCCAGGGCTATCTCGACCTGGTGAAGCGCGGCAAGTATCTCGATGCCTACGCGCTCATCAAGGAGGACATGCCGTTCCCGTCCGTCACCGGCCGCGTGTGTTATCACCCGTGCGAGCAGGCGTGCAATCGCGGCAAGTACGACGAGGCGATTTCCATCCGCGCGGTCGAGCGGTTCCTCGGTGATCTTGGGCAGACGTTGAAGCGCGATGTGGTCAAAGCGGGCCCGCCGAATGGGAAAAAAGTCGCCGTGGTCGGCTCCGGCCCCGCGGGTCACAGCGCCGCCTACCAACTGGCGCGCCTCGGGTACGCGGTGACGATTCTCGAGAAGTCACCCAAGCCCGGCGGACTCAATCGCGGCGGCATTCCGGTGTGGGTGCTTCCGCCGGAAGTTCTCGATCGTGAGATCGAGCGCCTGCTCGAGCTGGGCATCACCATCAAGACCAACTGCGAAGTCGGCAAGGACGTCACCTGGGACGAGCTGAAGAACGACTACGACGCGGTCGTACTCGCCGTCGGTCTCACGGAGCCCAACAGCGTGCGCGCCGAGGGCGAAGACAAGGAAGGCGTGATCTTCGGCCTGCCCTATCCTGCGCGACATCGGCATGGGCACTTCGAAGGTGAAGCTTGGCCCGCGCGTGGCCGTCATCGGCGGCGGCAATACCGCGATCGATTGCGCCCGCGAAGCTCTGCGCCAGGGCGCGGTGGAAGTCACGATGATCACGGTGGAGTCGAACAAGGAAGAGATGCCCGCCGTGCCCGAAGACCTGCACGACATGCTGGAAGAAGGCGTGGAAATGTTGCACGGGCGCGCCATGACGGCGGTGTTGGGCAACGGCAAGGTTGAGGCGCTGCAACTGCATCCCGCGCGCTTCTCCGGCGCGGTCAATGCCTCGCCTATCAACATTGACCGCAAGTTCGCCGGCGGACGGTTCTGCGTCGACAACGTCATCATCGCCGTCGGGACAGCATGCCTCGCTGGCGTGGCTGCCCGCCGAGTTCAAGAACGAGCGCGGCACCATCAAGGCCGACCGCTTCGGACGTCTGGGCGACACTAACTTTTTCGCGGCCGGCGACATCGTGCAGCTGGGCAGCGGCAGCCAGTTGATGGTGGTGAATGCCGTCGGCGACGGCAAGCGGGTTGCCTTCAATGTGGACAAGGTCCTGCGCGGCGAAGACATTGCAGCCGCGCACATGTCCGGTCGATGTCATCTTCGACCTGAATCGCATGAACATGACTTACTTCCCGCACTTCCCGCGCGTGCAGCAGGAGATGCTGCCGCCGAACAGCCGCAAGAAGACGTCGCAGGAAGTGATTCAGGGATTCAGCGAAGAGCAGGCGGTGGAAGAGGCTGGCGCGCTGTTTCAGTTGCGGCACCTGTAATGCCTGCGACAACTGTTACCTGGTTTGTCCCGAGCCGTGCATCGTGCGCGGCGGACGCGCTCGAACGGCATGTACAAGATCCTGATCGACTACTGCAAAGGCTGCCGCGTGTGCATCGAGGAGTGTCCGACGGGATGCCTGGAAGGCGTGCCCGAGCTCGACTTCGATACCGGCGTGGTGCGAATGGATACGGCGTTCGCCATCTCGCCCGGACTGCATGGACGGCAGGCGGAACAGTTGCGGCAGCTGGCCGAGCAGCCGGCGAAAAACATTTAGGCGGATTGAAGCGGCGTATAGCACAGTCGGTAGGAGGTTTAAAGCCACGGAAGCACCGAAGTCACAGAATGAACAAAAGAAGTTGATTCCGTGTCTGCCGTGTATTCCGTGGTGAACCGAGAATTCGAATCGGAACACTGAAGCGGCCTAGATCGTAATGGAGAAATCATGGCAACGGCACCAACCTTAAGCAAGAAGACAGTTCGCATCAACGGCTGCGTCGCGTCGGCGCAGGCCGCGAAATACGCGGATGTCGATGTGATTACGGCTTATCCGATCCGGCCTTACACGGCGACCATGATGGCGCTGGCGCAGATGGTGGCGAACGGCGAACTCGATGCCGAGTACATCGTCGCCGACAGCGAGCACTCGCAGCTCAGCATCGCGCACGGCGCTTCGTCGAGCGGCGCGCGCGTCTTCACCGGGAGCTCCGGCGTCGGCGTGCAGTATGCGTACGAGCTGTATTCGCCGATCTCCGGCAGCCGCATGCCGGTGCAGATGATGATTGCCGATCGCACGCTCGATCCGCCCGGCGACTTCGGCTCCGAGCACACGGACGCGCTGTCGACGCGCGACATGGGCTGGCTGATGGGCTGGTCGTGCGACGCGCAGGAGGCGTTCGACAATCACCTGATGGCGTATCGCATCGGCGAGGATCGGCGGGTGCTGTTGCCGCAGATGGTGTGCCAGGACGGCTTCTTCGTCTCGCACATCACGACGCGATGTCGAGCTGCCGGATTCCGGCCAGGTGAAGGAATTCCTGCCGCCGTACAAGCATCCCTATCCGCTGGATCCGCGGCATCCGGTATCGCACGGCCCGCAGATCATGCCGGAGCAGGGTCCGCCGCTGCAGTTGGAGCGCGCGCGTGCGATGGAAGAGTCGATGCCGGTGATCGAGGAAGTGCATGAGGAGTTCGCGCGCATCTTCGGCCGCCGCTACGATCCCTGGGTCGAGGAGTATATGACCGATGACGCCGACGTGGTCTTCTATCTGCAGGGCGGCCACGCGGTCACGGCGCGTTATGCCATCCAGCACATGCGCAACGAAGGCCTGAAGGTTGGCATGGTTCGGCTGCGGACGATCCGGCCCTACCCCACCGATCGCGTGAACGAAGTGCTGAGCAAGTTCAAAGTGGTTGGCGTGATCGAGACGAACCTGGGGCTGGGTAGCGTCGGCAGCGGCGGCTCGCTCTACGCCGAAGTGTGCGCAGCGCTGTATGAGAGCCCGAAGCGTCCGCTGGTGATGTCGTTCATGGCCGGCCTGGGCGGCGAAGCGATCGTGCTGAAAGAGTTTTATTGGATGACCAAGAAGATGAGCGAAGCAATGAAGCGCGGCAAGATTGAGAAGCGCACGCATTGGGTGGGATTCGAGGAGTAGAAGGTTATATAGAGGTGTCATCCTGAGCGGAGCGCGCGCTTCCGTTGCGCGCCGCAGTCGAAGGACCGCTCAGTCAAGCCGATATAGGCGTCCCTCGACTCCGGCGGCCAAACGAGGGCCGCCTGCGCTCGGGATGACACCACATTAAAGAGCTTGTGCAGTCGGCTGAAGCCGACTCAAGGCAAAATGATAGCGGGAACGCGGCGCTAAAGCGCCGCATGCGCGGTCGCTCTCGTGACACGAAGAAGATCAGGAGGAACGAAGATGGCAACCATTGAAGTTCAGCGGCAGGTGCTGCCGATTCTGGAAGTCCGAATCAGGGAGCGCGTTTCTACAACCCTGAACTGCCGTCGAGCGAGCCGTTTGTTCCCGGCCATCGCACCTGCGCCGGCTGCGGGCCCGTCGATTCAGTACCGCATGACCAGCAAGGCCGCAGGCGACAACACCATCCTGGTCGGACCGACGGGCTGCATGTACGTGGCGAACAGCTCGTATCTGTGCACGCCCTACAACGTGCCGTGGGCGCACACCCAGATCGGCAGTGCGGGCAGCTTCACCGCGGGCGTTGCCGCCGCCTACGAAGCCATGATCCGCAAAGGCAAGTGGCAGGGGAAATTCCCCAACGTCATCTGCGAAGCGGGCGACGGCAGCGCGTCTGACATCGGCATCGGCTCGGTTTCAGGCGCGCTCTATCGCGATCACGATTGCCTGATCATCTGCTACGACAACGAGCAGTATGCGAACACAGGCATCCAGGCATCGTCGCGCACGCCCTACGGCGGCATGACAACGTTCTCGCCTCCGGGCCCGAATGATTCCCGAGGCGAAGAAGCTGTTCCCCAAGGACCTGGCGCGCATGATGGCGGCGGGCCATCCGCATTGCTATGTCGCGACCGCCAGCGTGGGCTATCCCATCGACCTGATGAACAAGGTGCGCAAGGGGCTGAACCATCGGGCGCGGCGTTCCTGATGATCTACACGCCGTGTCAGAAGGGCTTCGTGTACGAGACGCCGCGCTCGATCGATCTCGGCAGGCTGGTGGTCGAGTGCGGACTCTATCCCATGTGGGAGTGGAATCCGGAGAAGCGCGAGTTCGATTACAGCTTCCGTCCGCAGAGCATGCGTCCTGTCGCCGGAGTATCTGAAGCTGCAAGGGCGCTTTGGCCATCTGCACGCCGAGCACATCGCAACCTTGCAGCAGTTCGCCAACCAGCAGTGGCAGCATGATGGGAGTCGCGCTGCCTGAGGCCCTGATCCAGGCCGCCGACGCAAAGAACGTAGCTGATATGGCAGCCGCGGAAGAGGCCGCGGTCGTAGCGGAGACGGTATGAACAACAAAGCAACGGAACCGGGAAATGGACCGGAAGTCGAACCGGAAGGCCAGGAAAGCTACATCGTCAGCGAAGGCAAGAAGCGCGGCTCGACGCGCGATGTGCGGCCCGAAGCAGCCTACGACCGCTACTTCACTGTGTTGCGCGTGCATGCCGGCGATGCGATCCTCACCGACAACTGGCATACCAACGAAGTGCTGAACCACGCGCGCAACAACTTCGAGGGCCGCACCTTTGCCATGCGCACGCTGGAGGCGTGGGGCGCGACGGTGGAGAACGATCAGCGCGCCTACTACACCGCAGGCGGCCGCGTGTGGGTGATGGATCTGGAGCCTTGCGCCAGGCAAGAAGCCGCGGCTGCCGGGCACGGGTCAAGAACTAAGAGTCTGCCACGGGTAGTGCGGCGCCTGAGGTCCGCACTACCCGAGCAAGAAAACTTCGTCTCCCTTGCCACGCATTCTGCTCATCGACGACACGCCGGAGACGGCGGAGCTTCTGACGTTCGCCTTGCGCGATCGCGGCCACGAGGTCTTCGCCGACGGATACACCACGTCCATCAACGAACTGCTGCGCGAGCAGCGCGCCGATGCGCTCGTGCTCAACCTCTCGACCTGGGACATGAGCGAGTCACTCTTCGATAGCGTTCGCGGCGACCCTGGGCAGGCCGAGCTTCCCGTCGTCATTATCAGCGACACGCCGGAGAAGGCCGAGGCCAAACTTCGCGAACGGAAAGCCCGTAGAGTTCTGCTCGTCCCGAAACCATTCACCGGCGGCCAAGTGGCGCGGGCACTGGCCCAATTGCTGGAGTAGCTATGCCTTTGTGGAGTATGGACCAGTGGCGGTACATCGAGCGCGAAGTCGTCGCCGATCCCAAAGGCCGGCAATGGACGGTCGCCCTGATGGATGTACTGGGCCAGGAGGGCGATCCCGAACTCCCCAACCAGTTGCTCGAACTTCAGTATTCGTCAGGGCGCTATTTCACACTCATTTATTCGGGGAGCGGCGGCGTGCAGCGCGAGCGCGGTTACAGCTCTCTAGAAGACGCCAACGAAGCCTACGAGCAGATGCTGATGGGCATCATCGACGGCAGGCTCGATCCCTCGCAGCCTGTCTTCCGGCAAGATCTGGAAGACTGAACGAACATCGGCGCGGATTCATCGCCCGGGATTGAGGTCTCGCATGATCACATGCAGCACCTGCCCAGCCAGCCGCGCATCGCGCTCGGTGATCGCGGCGCTGGACGCTGCATCGAGCTCGCGGTAACTGCGCGCGGCAGCCGGCAATCTCGCGCACCCTCGCCCGATCATCCCGCTCTGCTCTGCGATGTTGAGGCGGGCCTCGAACGGCCAGGCAGCGATGTCGCCCTCGGGCTGCGCTGCGCTTTGCAGGCCGCTCTTCCCCCGGTCTTGCAGGGCATCGGTCACGATTGCCTCAAGTATGCCCGCGAAGGTGAGCAGCGCCAGGCTGTAATCGCCCTGCTCGAGCGCCTGTCGCGCATCGTTGTATGCCTGTTCCAGAATCGGCCGGAGCTCGAGGTTGTGGACGAAATCGAAGCGATGACCAGCCGGGGCCTGCGACGCCGAGACCTGGGCATCATCCTGGGAAAGGGAAGCCAGCGCTTGCTCCAGAACACCAATCAAGCGCCTCACGATCTCGGTTGGAGCGACGCCCTCAATAGCAGCGCCTGCCGGACCGCGCACCAGAAACGCTTCGCTGAAGGCTCGCGCCAACCAATGGGCCTTGCTGCCGCCGGACAGCTCGTTTACGACGATGCCACAGTCCTGCTGCCACGCGCGAGCGTTCATAAGCGCAGCGGGATTGGATTCGTCGTCCGCGAGCGCGTCCCGCAGATCCAGCCCCCGCCGGATCAGCGCCGCCAGCCGGCCCCGGTAAATCTCAACTTGCGCTCCGATGCTTTCATCCATTGCCCTGGTTCCTGCGTCTTGACACGGGTGGCGCCCGATGCTAAATTTTCGCCCAACTGGTTCGATGACCAGACCAATGTAGCACCTACGGACCTCTCTGGCTGGCCTCCTGGTTTCGCCGGACATTTAAGGGTCTTGCTCTCGTTTTTTGATACGCTGCGATACAATGCGGGACGCATGGCGCGACGAAGAGGATGGCAACACGCGCTAGCAGGGAACAAGCTTGCCACGGATGCCGATTGATTGCGCTGTCAATGTCTCCATTCTCCATTCGGAGGTAGACTAGCTAATGGCGGAAGCTCCGTCCTCTCTGATCCATCCATCCCGGATTCCCAGTCGATGGGTTCAGCTCATAGCAGGCATCGTCGCGATGATGGCCATCGCAAACCTGCAATATGCCTGGACGCTCTTTACTAAACCCATCCAGAACCATCTTCACGTCAGCCTGGTTGCGGTCCAATGGACCTTCACGTTGTTCATTGCCCTGGAGACATGGCTGGTGCCGTTTGAGGGATATCTCGTAGATCGGATCGGGCCGCGTTTCATGCTGGGCATCGGTTCGATTCTGGTGGCGGTGGGCTGGGTCGGCTCGGGATACGCCGAGAGCATCGGTAGCCTGTATTTCTGGTACAGCATTGGCGGAATCGGCGCTGGAATCGTATATGGAGGGACGGTTGGCAATGCGCTCAAATGGTTTCCGGACCATCGCGGCCTTTGTGTCGGCTTGACCGCTGGAGCCTATGGCATAGGTACGGCGTCGACCATCGCTCCCGTCGCCAATATGCTGAAAATGTATGGCTATCAGCACACATTCATAGTCTGGGGTTTGATTCAGGGAGCCGTCGTATTGGTCTGCGCCCTGTTTCTGGCCAGGCCTCCAGAGGGTTGGGCACCACCCAATTGGCAACAGAAACTGGCGAAAATTAAGGTCAAAGTAAACACCTCAGCGGTCGATATGACGCCATTCGAGATGTTACGCCAGCCATCCTTCTACGTGATTTATCTGATGATGACCATGCTCGCCTTCGGTGGTCTGGTGGTTACTGCACAGCTCAATCCCATGGCGTCATCGTATAAGGTCGACAAAATTGTGGTGGCGTTCGGAATGACAGCGGTAGTGCTGGCGATCACGGTCGACCGGTTGCTGAACGGTCTGACACGCCCGTTCTGGGGATGGGTATCCGATCACATCGGGCGTGAGAATGCGATCTTCGTTGCCTTCATCCTGGAGGCAATTGCGGTGTATGCGCTGCTTCAACTCATCGCCCACCCACTATGGTTTGTGGTGCTGTCAGGTTTGTGTTTCTTTGCCTGGGGCAATATCTTTTCCCTATTCCCATCGTTGACCGGCGATCTCTACGGTAGCAAGTGGGCCACCACCAATTATGGCGTTGTCTACACCGCAAAGGGAGTCGCCGCGGCGTTTGCCGGCCCCGGTGCCGCGTGGATCTATTCCAGGACCGGCTCCTGGAGCAAAGTCTTCTGGGCCATGATTGTTTGTGATGTGGTAGCTGCGTTCATGGCTTTACTGTGGCTGAAGCCCATGGCAGCTCGCTCGGTGAGAAACTCCGAGAGCAAACTGCGCACAAGGGACGTGACCGAAGCTAGCAAACTTCGGACGGCTGTTTAAGGAGCGCGACTCGAAGGGTACGGCTCCCCTTCTGCTGGACTGTAGTCCAATCTTTGAAGCATCTGCGTGCAGCAATTAATGCTTCGCTGCCGATGAGTTTCTCTATTTGTCCGGACAAGTGATCTAGGGCTGACACCCGTCGCCGTCAGGCGGCGGCGCGACGGGCCGCCAGCCTTGCATCTACACCCGCCCCGTAATGTCACACCGGGAGGTGATGGCCGTCATGGGAGTTCGAACTCAGGCCGGCTATGCTTCGAGGCAGGAATGGCTGCAAGGAGAGACTTATGTCCATGACCTGCATCGCTCCAGAACCGGAGGTTTCGGTTGAAGAGGAACCTGCGCGGCTAGACGAACCCGAGCCAGACTGGAAGCAACGCCTTCGCGAACTGCTGGTCGCAGTTTTTCAAGGGCACGAGGAGTATCTTGGCTGGACCCCCGACTAGTCGGACTCCAAATCGCGACAAGGCAAGTTCTTTTCCGTACGCTTCCATGCAGGAGAAGCTGACGTTTCTCCCAACACTCTATAAAGACGACTTGCCTACTCATTTTTCCCCCTGCCGGGCTATTCCTGCATTGCCATAACTCAGTAGAATTGTTACTGTCTATCCAATCATCCGAGGTCATGGTCAATCTAAGCCAGTTGCGAATTTTTCAGGCAGTAGCCGAAACCCAAAGCTTCACTCGTGCTGCCGAAGTCGTACACCTCACCCAGCCTGGTATCAGCAAACACATCAAGCAAATGGAGGACTACTACGGCGGTCCATTGTTTGACCGGCTGGGGAAAAAGGCCGCGCTGACCCAAGCCGGCGAAATTCTTTTTCAAGCGACGCGGGAAATCATGGCTGCTATGACGGCGGCGGAGCAAAGAATTGAGGAACTGAAAGGCTTGCGAGGCGGAAAGCTGACGCTCGCCGCCAGCTTTCCTATCGGCATCTACTTCTTGCCGGGCCTGCTGGCTTCTTTTCGCAAGCGATACCCCGCAGTTGCAGTAACGCTCGACATATCGCTAGGGGAAAGGATCGTGGCAAAGATCCTGGCCAACAAAGTCGATCTTGGGCTGCTAAGCCACGACGTACACGATCCCAGGCTCACGTGCAGCGAGTTTATGACTGACGAACTGGTCCTGATTCTCCCGCACGGTCATCGGTGGGCAAGAAAGAAGAGCATCAGGCCCAAGGAATTGCTTGAGGAGACGTTGGTTGTGGCGGCCCGAGGCGCTGGAGTCAGGGCGGTGGTAGAAGAGCGACTGCGAGAGAAGCGCATCTTCCTGACGAACGTCCTCGATTTCGGAAACTTGGAAGGCGCGAAGAGAGCAGTGGAAGCGGGGCTTGGAATTTCCATTCAACCCAAGACTGTGGTTCAGCGGGAGGTTTCGGACGGCTCGCTTGCAGCTGTCTCGGTAAGCGAAATCGATACCAAGCTGAAGTATTTCCGCGTTTACCGCAAGGACAAACATCTTTCTCACGCAGCCCGGGCGTTCATGGGCTTGCTGCAACCCTAAAAGGGAGCGTTCGCCGGCTTGGAGGGCTCATTGAGGATCTGGTCATGGGCCTCGTTTTGGGCCCGATCCTGAAGTGGGTCAACCCCGAGCAATTCAGAACCCAAAGAACATCGATCCGTCCTGGGATGTACTGGCACACGACCTGCTCGACGCCATGATCCATGCCAGGCTCCTGCAGTGCAGGGCGCGATCATGAAACGTCCGGGCAAATGACAAGCACCCCGGCCTAGACAATCGAAGAACCTATGAGCAAGAATGGGCCCCTGGCGAGGAGGCGGAGAGGCAACAACCATTTGACTACCTACCATGTCCACCGCAGTTCAAACATCGAGACGCGCGCCTTGCCCGACCCGTGCTCGAGATGCTGCCTCCCGGAGCGAAACGACAATGTGAGGTTGTTGTCCGGCAGCGTGAAGCTGGTCTCCACACCCGAGCCGAAGACCGTGTCGCCCGGCAACGGATCTGCTACAGCAGTGTTGGGGAATGCCGAGTAGGACAAGAGCTGCTGCCGATAGATTCCGGCCGCGAACTCCACTGAGCCAAGTCTGCTGGGTATGAGGTGCGCCGCTTCCCATTCCATCGTAATGTCCTTGCCTCCTGGGAACCCAGGCTCGCCGGCATTGCGCTTCTGCCCGTACAGTTCCAGATCGGTGGTCATGCGGAGATAGGTCGTGCCCTCCGGGTTGGCGTAGGCTGCGAACACGCCGGTAAGAGAGCTATTCCAGTCGGCGCCGACGCCAACAGGTTGGCTACGGCTGGAGGAGTAGAAGCCTGGGGCCGCGTCGAAAGCATAGTGCGCCAGGGCGCTGGTCCATTTGCCGTCCCTTCGCAGGATCGCAGCGTCTGCGGGTTGCCCGCGATCGGCAGTCTCGTGGCTTCCCGGCCGTTGAAACGGGTTCGCAGCTGGAGGAGTAAAGGTCTGGGGCGGCACACTTGCGCCGCTCGCCAATCTTGTAATCCCGCCGCTCGAATTCTGCGCGGATGAAGGTGCTTGTTGGGCGTAGATGGAGCGCGGGCGCAGTAGCGCCATCAGCGTAAGCACAACGCCGACGGCTTGAATAACGCTTTTCGCTCGATTCATGACTGCACCGCTCTGCATTCTTCGTGGCCGATCATATGGAAGCGGGCAGGATGAAAGTTGTTCCACCCTGCCCGGAGGAGAAGCAATCGCGGGCCTGGTACGGCCAACGAATGCCCCATTGAGTTGGCGTTTCACTTCGCGCCAGCAGTGGCACGAGGGCCGGGGGCTGCATGGGACGAGCCCTTGCTCACTGCCGCCTTGATGGTTGCATTCTTCGAGGCGGACACCGCAGACCCGCCACGGGCGCTCGCGCCGCTGTTCTTGCTCTTTGCCATTGCGCTGGGGCCGACGGCGCTTAACGCCAGGGCTCCAAGGCAAATCAACGTCATCAGTTTGCTTTTCATGGTGTGTTCCTCTCTCGCTTTTTTGATTTAATCCGCTCTGAGCTGTTAGCTCGTTGCTTCATGGGCGGATTGTGCGGCAAATTCGCTTGGCGAACAATGCACTGCCAATAATTCACGGGTGAATTGCGGGTGAGCAGAAGTCATGCAATGAGGGCGCAAAGCGACGCTCTGTTGGAAAACCGAGGAAGAAGGGAATAGAAGGAGAGGAATTAAAGACCTCGGGAACGGAGTATTCAAGCTCCGCTCCCGATTAAGTGATCACGTCTTCACCCGCCCAAGGTGTACAACTTGAGGTCGTAGACCACGAGGTCTCCAGTCGCGCCCGTGACCGAAAAATCAACCTCGGTCACTGCTCCCCAGGACGTCGGGAATTGCAAGGCTTGCATCTGCGTTCCCACGAAATAATTCGCGGTGCCGATGAACTTGCCGTTCTGGTAAGCGGTGGCAGTGACTGCCGCAGGGCCGTAGCCGCCAGCGACGTTCGCACTGACTAACACGAAGCCGAGCGGATCGCTGAGCGTGCCGAAGCAGGTATTGCCGCTGAGCCGGCAGAACAGTCCACCGACAAAAGCGACATCCTCGCCTTGGGCCCCCAGCTTGTAGCCAGCGCCGGCCTCCGGCCAGCCCCATGGGTTTACGTAGAAAAAGTTTCCCCAGGAAAGCTGTCCATAGCCGTTGGGCATCGGCGACGGGCTGTTGACCAAGGGCAGGTTCGCGAAGTTAAGCTCTTGCTGTGCGCTGGCGCTTACCATAAGCGCAAACACGCAGAGAGCAAGGCCGAGGGTTGCGAAATAGCGTTTCATATGCTCTCCTCTTTTCAAAGTGCTTGGGACAATCACAGCACCAGCGATCAGCTTGCAGCCGGAGTGTTTCCAAGTTGCGGTGAGTTTGCTCTAAGGTCAGCGCGGGAACAATGCACGGGGGATGACTTGTGGATGATCTGCCGGTAAGTTTGCTCGGCAGCTGATTCGCGATCGGCAATCTCCCGCTAATGTGCTCTGGCTTTGACTTGGAGTGAGCGGATGCCAGGCAAATGGAGTCTTGCGAAAGAGCGACGCTGTTTGTTGTCTCACTCGGCGAGAAGCAACGCGGTCACGATCAAACTAGCTTTCGACGGTTTCATAATTCTTTTTTTCTGCGGCGCGAATGGGCGCTGTTAGCGGCGGCTCGCGATGCTACGTGTACTGGTTTCTGCCGCTGCGGAGGAGTGTGCTGCGAACTGCATTGCCGAGCCATGCTCTAACGCTGACTTGCGGATAGTTTCGTAGGGAGCCTGGAAATGGAATTCGGAGGTAGGAGCGCGGCTTGGCCGGGCGCAGTAGTAAAACCTATTAGGCCAAGCCGCTTCGACGATACGGCAGGTTTTCCGGCAGCGCCGAGACTATCGGTTCTCGTGCTCAAGCTGTCAACCGTAAACCTCTCGGCCGTCTAATTCTGCCGTAGACGAGTTTTTCTAATCGCCGGAGGCGCTGCTGAAGCTCAGGCGTCTGCACGAGCACTACATATTGTTTCGCCAAACGTCGCCGCGGTTTGTGGGCCGCAGACAGGCTGGAATGTTCGAGCAGCGATAGCGCATGGGTCCCACTGCCGCTGTCGGAAGGCCGCAGGCTTTTAGCTCGCCCAGTGTCCTCGCTCCTGGATCGGATGCGGGACGATTGCGATAGACGCCGGGCATCGGGCTCCTTTCCTTGCGGCTGAGCGAGCGCTGAATTCTCGTGTTCCACCCACTGCACCGGCATCACTATCCGATATCCGCGCCGAGCGACGGTCTCAATGTAACGCGGACAGTCGGCCGAATCTCCCAGTGCATGCCGGAGTTTCTTGATCGCGCTGTTGATGCTGTGGTCAAACTCGACGATGGTGCCGTCGGCCCAGAGCTCCCGGCAAATTTCTTCGCGAGTCACAACTTCGCCAGCGCGCTTCAGCAGCATCAGAAGAATCTGGAACGGCTGTTCCTGCAGGCGGACGGTTTCGCCGCCGGCCCGCAACTCGCCGGCGCGCAGATCGAGTTCAAACTCTCCAATCCGCACACGTGAGGCCTGCACTTCTGGGTCCTGCAGCTCTGCATTGTTCGATTTCCATCGCATGGTACGCCTCCACAGACAAATCCCGGGTCGCGGTCGTCCAATGACCGTTAAGCGAGCCATGTTCTGGGGAGCGGATAAGACACAATGGGGGCAAGTCTCCGGCCAAATTAACCCGCCCAAAGTCATTGCCCACTGAGCGGTTTTCTGGGGTACGGAAATTGCCAGCGTCCTGCCGCTGTCCAGATTTGTCAGCTTCTGTCCAGCGGCGAACAATGTCTACCACCACCCTCGAACCTAGCCCCTTGTCCTTTAAAGTGAGAAATAGAGGGAAATTGGCTCATGCTTGCCCGAGATGTTGGGAGGTATTCTTCCGTGGAGGCAGCGAATTGGAGAAAGGCGCGAAAAGGTCCTGAAAATAGGATGGATATATGGCATCAGCCGAGCGACGCCGGCCAACCTTCATCTTCAAAAAATGGCATTGCCGAGGACTCGGGGCTGTCAAGATCCGAAATCAGCACTGCCAGTCCTAGCTTTCCTTTGTACAGACTGAATGGGATTGGCCTCCGAACGTTCTCGTCCTGGAGTTGGGCTTGTCGCAGGGCAGACATAGCCATGGCAGTGGCATTGTCCAGCCAAACTCGATCGCCCGTATGTTTGTAAAGGTGAAGTTGGCTGTAGGCTTTGCCGCATAACCCACAGCACAGGTCATAGCCTTCGTCCCGTGGATGACATACATCCCTGCCTGCGCCTTCGGCGAGTTCCAGCCATCGCACATCTCGCAGGAGGCGGTGCGTGAGGCTCCACAGGAATACGAATCCCGCGCTGCCGTTGCACCAGCCCCCGAAGTTCGGGCTATTCGGTTGTACTTGGAACGGCAACGAGGCGCAGTTCCCATGCCAGCGAACTTGTCCTGCGAGCTGCTCAAGTCTGATCTTGAGGTTTGCAGGGGCGTGCGCCTGCGCGGACTGCATCCATCGCAATGTGGCATAAAGATAACCGGCCCATCCATGAGCCATCCCCAAGGACGTATCGCCATTCAACTCGCCAATGGGCGGCACTCATGTCAAGATGGCGCCACAGAGAATTCAGGAGCCGATTGCCGGCTTCGATCAGGGGTTGCCGCGGCGAATCTGGCTCGCAGCGAAACGCGTCAACCAAAAGAGACAGCGTCAGTAAAGTGCCCGAGTTGCCGTTCGTGATGTCCGGATTCGCGTACGCCTGATTCGAGAGCTTCACGAGTCGTTCCGCCGCACTCGCGCATGAATAGAAGTCTCCCGTGCTGTGCGCCAAGAGGGCTTCCAGGCAGGCAATCCCGGCAGGAGAGTAGTACGGTGACTTGCGTCCGACCGATTTCCGGGGTGAGCTTCATTTCCGATGAATAGAATGCCGCCTGGTGATGGTCCCGTCCCGCACGATCCAGCCAACGTGACGCGAGAGCGGACAACTTTGCATCTTCGCGGACGCACGCTATCCGAAACAGCGCATAACCGATGCCCGCAGCCCCATCAAAAAGAGATGTTGCCGGCGTCGGATACACCGGCAGGACCATCATCGGGTCCGAGAGCAGATCGAGAAAACTATCCAACCACTCTCTAGCGTGGTGGAGGTCCCTGGACGGACGATCGGCCGCTCCCGAGGCCGCGTCATTGTTTGCGGGGACGAAACGGAGCCGGTTGCCGCTTCATGAAAAGCCACAGCCAACGCGTTCATGTCCGGAAATCTGGCCGAAGGGTCTTTGCTAAGCGCCCGCAAAAGAATGCGGTCGAGTTCGACACGACCAACCAATCCTCGCGCTGCGAGAGGCACCGGCGGTTGCTCGAGGATCTGCCGCAGCACGACTTCCTTTTCTAAAGAAAAATCCAGATAGTAATGACCGGTCAGCAGATAATAGATGAGCGCAGCTACAGAGAATTGTTCGCCAGCTCGGGTGGACGGCGGCGGCATGGTTTGTGCGAGAGCTCGGCCGTCGCGTATTCCGGGTCAAGGAAGAACCCTACGCCGCCGCGCGGAGCGGTAGCGAAGTCGCCGTCATCGTCCATGCGAGACAAACCATAGTCGATAATTCGGATCTCGCCGTTTCCGCCGCCAGCAGGTTCCGCGGATGGACATCGGCGTGGATTACCCCCAAACTATGCAGGGTTGCGTACGCATCCAGAACCTTGCCGCACAGATGCGAGTAACACGTGCGGAATTGGTCCGGCGCGACGTAATCCGCAGCGCCGCCGCAGCGCCGCTGCATAACTCGCCTGAGATCCACTCCGTTACAATGTGCGTGCGACCGTCCTGCTGTTGCCCGAGGCAAGCAGACGCGGCGCGACGCGGCCGTTCAACCGGCCAGAATTCGTGCCTCGCGTTCGAGAGCCCGTGCTACCCGGGCCAGCCCCCGGACGCGCGATCTTCAACGCCGCCTCGACAATCGGCAGCACTGACTCGATACAGCTCGCTGTCTGCCAGCACTTGAACGCACTCTTCCACGCGATAGCTCGCCATATAATCTCCAACCGCAAGGGTTGGCTGGATCGATTCGGCATCCCACCCAGGCTCGACGAGCAGCTTCGACACGAGGCAGCTTTCCAGGAATGGATAGACATCTTCGAGAACGTCCGTAGGATTGCGATGTGTGGCCCGGCTGAAGCGGAGAATCGCCTCCACCAGGGTCGTCGGCTTCTCGAATTCGCACAGCAAGGCGGCCGCTTGCGCATCGATAACTTTCGAGGTGGCACGGGAACGAGGGCGGGTAACCGCGTAGTCCTGACTTTCACCGCCAATGCTGGCCCGCGCGGATGCAGGAAGGCTGGCGAGCGGAACAATCTGTACATCGTCCGGCAGTACCAGCGGGCCGGTCATATGAGGACGGCCGCCTCCGCCAATGGCTCGACTTGCCAGTCGGTAGATACCGGCGCCCAATTGCCTACGTCAACTCCATCCAGACGCAAGCGCTCCAATGCGAATTGCCACGACGGCATCGCCTCCGACTCGTAATGCTTGGCGACTGCCAAAGCTGCGCCTAGCCGATTGCAGACCCACTGTCGCCAGCTCTGCCGGCGCAGCCACGGCGGCATGGCTTCTTCCAAGGGAGGATCGGATCCCCAGGACATCAGGGCCCCACAATTCAGCTCTGCGGTGAACGGTACTCCCTGGGCTGGGCACCCGGACAGCTCTTTGGCGATAAGCCTCGCGGCTTCTTCCAGGGCGTCACGGTCGCCAAAGTAGGCCACCATCTTGTCTGGACGCAGCAGCCCACGCACTTTGCTTCCCATCTTGAAGTGGAATGCGCCGGCCGCGGTGATTGCTGTGAGCCATACGCGAAACGCCTCGCGCAGCCGGCAAGCAAGCGGGCTGAGGTAGAGCTTGTAGGTGGTTGTTTTCGCTGGGATGGAAATTGTCCGTGATGTCCACGCAAGCCATGCGCTTTGTTCTGCGGCCAGCGGGACGCGCGTCCACTCGCGATCAAGTTCCCTGCGATTGCAGCCTCCGGCCTGAATCTGCAGATACTCTTCGACCACGTTATGATCGGGAATTCGTCGCAGCCATTGCGGAGTCAACGGCAGCGTGTTGTAACGGTAGAGGTGTCCGGACAGCTCCAGCGCATTGCCCGCGCCGAGCGCAGCGGCGTGCCGAAGAGCTTGCAACGACAAATCCGCGAGCGCGCCGCGCGGTTGGGTGGAATAAGCTCGCCGCAGGGCTGCAAGCGGCGGGGCCACAGACCCATTCCGCGCCACGCGCGACCTGCAAGACCCCGTCCCAAAGCAATTGGGTAATCGCCAGCTCTGCGCCCGAGTCGCTGAGCGCACTTGCTGGCAGACGCCCTGGTTGTGTCAGAGCGTCCACCAGTGCAGCCGTGTCGCGGCTCACAGCTTTCACGCTCAGTCCGGTTGCGCTGCGCGAACGCAGGACTCCGTGAAAGCTGGGGTCCTGACGCAACGCGCTCAGCGGTTGTTGTTGTTCTGCAGACAGTTGCTCCAGTTGCACGAGCTCGTATTCGGGATTGACTCGCAAGGTGCTTTCGCTGAAACCTGTCGCCACAGATGATTCTCCTGCACCGTCGCTTCAAAGGACACACTCGTGCCTTTTCCCGCCGGTACTCATCAGACGAGCATCGTCCGCGCTTACGGGCCGGGCAGGCGCCTTCCGGACGGGAGCTTGTAGCTACTTCGCCGCGGCGGCAGCCTTACTCTTTACTTCGGCTTTACGGTCGAGAACCTCTTTAAGAGCGCCTTTCAGCTTGTCCTCAAGCTGCTCAAGCTCGCCCATGTCGTGCATGTCTTTGGGTTCCTGCGCCGCCTTATCCAGGGCTGACTTCACATAGTCCTTCAGCGCAATCGGCGCCCCATTAGCGCCGCCGCCCAGAAGCTGGAGCGCGCGATTGAGAAATATGGGATCGCAGACGAGCGTCGACTGCGATGGGGAACCCGGTCCGCAGACGATCGGATTAAAGGGCGCGGGCGCGTTCTTGTCCGCTTCAACGGGCCAGCCGCCGCCCCAGACGGCCAGCAAGCCCCAAGGAGCCCCAGCGAGACCTCCTGGTGCTGGCATTTCCGGCAAAGCGTGTGCGGGCGTTTCCGGCGCAACTTGTGCGTGCTCCGGCGCAAGATTAACGTAAAGATCCTTGAACTTGAACATAGATCCTCTCATCGTCCGAAGATTTCGGCAGACATCGTCGCGAGCCGGAGAGGCCTGAATGGCGCCCGCAAAACGGGGACGACCTGGGTAGCAAGTAGACGAGCGCTTGGTTGCGCCGTAGCCTACTGTGCGCATAGCGCATTGTCAAGGCGCTTTTTCGATACCGCCAGGGCTCGCTCGCAATACCGACCCGGCAGCATCCCACACCGGAGCCGACGTTACTCTGCGTCATCTGCTAAAGCGAAACTTGCGAACCAATCAGCTCACGGATTGAAAATTTTCCTGGGCCGAATCCAGCCCACGGGCGGACGGTTGGTAGTGGTGCAGTTTGAAATCGTCGCCTCTTGAACCCCTGAGCGGACGGCGTAAACTTGAGGTATGAAGAGAGCGAACATCCTGCCGCACCTCATCGACTACCAGGGCGCACGGCGCTGCTCCATCTGCAAGATGCCGTTCCCGTCTGATGCGAAACCGTCTGTTGATGAGGCGTTCGCAGAGCACGTCCGCAAAGCCCACAGGCCCGGCCAAACGAGCGAGGACGTGAACCAAGCCGCCGCCCGCATCGTCAGAGAAACTACTTCGTAGGCGTGCTGGTCAACAGCTCCTTGATCCTTGAAACGTCGATCTCTCCGGATTGATCTTCATACCTTTGGATTGTCGTCTTGACCGCCTCAAGAAATATCCTGACGTGGGCGGGCGACATTGTTACCGTTCCATGCCCGCGGGCCTGGACGACATCTTCCCTTTGTCCGAGGATTTCCATTAAGGCCATTCGTATATCCCAGGGCGATATCCCCAGCTCAACGCTATTGCAATAAATGGAGAACCGGGTGGGTGAATCCATCCGCTCTTGTCTTGCGGCTGTTGAGGAATCTGAGTCCGGCATAAGTACCCACCACCAGACAGGTTGGATTCGTTGACTTCGCTGGCGGCATCGGATATTGTTGCCCCCAAGTTCACACCTCCTGGAGGGCCTGATTGCCAGCGCTTCCTCCCAATATCGTCACGCAATTACTGGCGAACTGGCACGCCGGTGACGACGAGGCGCTGCGCTCGCTGCTGCCTCTTGTCTATGACGAACTGCGGCGGGCGGCGCATCGCTATCTTCAGAAAGAGCGTCCCGGGCACACGCTGCAAAGCACCGCGCTGGTGCACGAAGCCTACCTCCGCCTGGAGAAACAAGGTAACGCCCGCTTCCAGAATCGTGAACATTTCCTCGCCATCTGTGCCCAGCTTATGCGCCAGATCCTGGTGGAGTACGCCCGCGCCCGTCACGCGGCCAAGCGCGACGGAGGAGTGCGCTTGTCTTTGAACGACGCTCTGGGAGCGAAGACCCGCGACTTGGACCTGGTTGCTTTGGACGACGCGCTCAACGAACTTGCCAAACTCGATGAACAACAAAGCCGCATCGTGGTGCTCAGGTATTTTGCCGGTCTTTCCATTGAAGAGACGGCGCAGGCAATGGGCATTTCGCCCGCCACGGTAAAGCGGCATTGGGAGACGGCAAGGCTCTGGCTGCATCGTGAGATGAGCCAGAGTGCCGGCAAATGACACCCGAACGCCATCAGCAAATTTGCGATTTGCTCTACCAGGTCCTGGACCTCCAGCCCGACCAGCGTGATTCCTTCCTGGAGCAAGCCTGCCAAAGGGATCGCGAGCTGCGTCAAGAGGTGGATGTTCTGCTTTCCGGCAATGACGAGTTGCGCTCCAGCTTCCTCCGGCTGTCGACCATCCGCCTGCTGGGCCCCGGGACCAGGATAGATGACTTTGAGATCGAGTCCCTGATCGGTTCCGGCGGCATGGGTGAGGTCTATCGCGCGCGCGACCTGCAACTTCCGCGCGAGGTGGCCATCAAGGTTATTTCCTCCTGCCTCTCGGCCGACCAGAAGCAGATGCGGCGCTTCGAGCAGGAGGCACGCGCAGCGGCGGCGACGAACCATCCCAACATCCTGACCATCTTCCACATGGGGAAGCACGAGGGCGCGCCCTATCTGGTTTCGGAGCTATTGGAAGGCGAGACCCTCCGCGACCAGTTAAGACGAGGCCGCATACCGCTGGCGCAGGCGATTGAACTGGCGTTGCAAGTCGCCCGCGGACTGGCCGCGGCCCACGAGAAAGGGATCGTACATCGCGACCTCAAGCCGGAAAACTTGTTCGTCACCAAACATGGCCAGGTGAAGATACTGGACTTTGGACTGGCCAAGCTGACCCAGGCACTCACCCCTGTGTCCAATCCCGACGGGCCGCAGCAGTCGATCCTGATGACCGAGCCCGGAATCGTGATGGGCACAGCCGGCTATATGTCGCCGGAACAGGCCCGGGGCCAGCCCACCGACGCGCGCTCCGATATCTTCTCTTTTGGGGCGGTGCTGTACGAGATGATCACCGGCAAACCCGCATTCCAGCGGCACACCAAGGCCGACAGCATCAGCAGCGTCCTCAATCAGCAGCCTCCCGCACTGGCGAAAACCGTGCGGAGGGCCCCTGCTGCACTGCAGCGCGTGATCAATCGCTGTCTGGAAAAGCAAGTGGAGCGCCGCTACCGGGATGCATCGGAGTTGGTCGCCGCACTTCAGGCGCTCCCCCGGACTTATAGCGTCCCCCTGACCACGGTCGTGACTTTTGTTTTCGTTGTCATTTTGCTCCTTGTCGGCTATCTGTTCCGCCCCAGACTTGTGGAGCGTGCTAACCAGTTCCGCGACCAACTTGGGGAGTTGGCTAACCACCGGCCCCCTCCTCAACCGCACCCGGAACCTGTCGAACGACCGCTGACGGCAAACCTTCCGGACAACCCGGTACGCTTGGCCGCGATCTCTCGCGAGGGGAAATACGTTGCCTACACAGACAATTCGGACAAAGTAAATCTGCTGCTGGTGGCCAGCGGCGATGTTCGACCCCTGGCCCTCGATTCTTCCTATCAGCCGGTTGACTGGTTTCCGGATGGATTGCATCTGCTCGTTGCCCGCTACAAACCCGGCAAGCTGGGGCTATGGAAGTTTTCCACCTGGGACTCCCGTTTGCAAAAGTTATGGGATGGCTCCGCACGGGATGTGACCATCTCGCCGGACGGCTCAAACATAGCCTTCGTGAATGAACATGATGAAATTTGGTCCATGGGCGCCCAAGGCGAGGCACCTCACAAGATCGCAGTCTTCGATGCCAAAGATACTCTAGGCGGACTTGCCTGGTCGCCTGATGGGAGGCGACTTGCCTATCTCCGGGTCCGCGGCAGCTATGACAATCACGAGAGCGTCATCGAGACCTGCGACTTGAGCGGTATGGCGCGGACTAAGATCCTGTCGGAACCCAAACTCGTTGGGCGTCAGGGCGCCAAGGGCATTGCGTGGCTGGCTGATGGAAGGATTGTGTATTCAATCTCAACCAGATTGGACGAATATAACCTGTGGTCGATCATGGCCGGCAGCGACGGTCAGACAATCAGACAACCACAGCCAATCACGAATTGGCAGGATTTTGTCGCCGCCATCTTCCAACCCACGGCTGACGGCAAGCACTTGATCGTAGTCAAGAGCCACAGTGAAGATAGCGTTTACATCGGAGCACTTGCCGCCAAGTCGCATGGCTTCAGCCCAAAGCGGCTTACGGCGGACAATTGGCGCAACGTCGGCACAGCCTGGACGTCGGACAGTAAAGGCATCCTGCTGTATTCGCAGCGGAACGGCAAGTACGCCATTCGCAGACAAAGCATCGACGGCACAATGGCCGAAACATTGGTCGATGGGCCCGAAAACTATCGCGATCCCGTTGTAAGCTCAACGGGAGTACTTTTGTACACCACATTCTCTTCCGTCAATGGGGTTGTCGATCCCGCAAGCTGGCGGCTGATGAGCACACCCATAGCAGGTGGTTCCCGCACTACGCTCCTGAGTGGCCGCTACACCTACGGTTGCGGTACCGCACCATCATCGCGGTGTGTCATGTCGGATTTGCAATCCAATAATGAACTTGTTTTTTTTAAATTGGATCCAGCTAAGGGTAAGGGCGATGAACTTGCCAGAGCGGAGAGCCACAACGCTAATGCAATACGTGAGCGTTGGAGTTTATCGCCCGAAGGAACCAGAATCGCGATCGCAGATTGGGGCCGTGAAAGCACGTCTATTCGGATCTTACGGCTGGACGACGGGAAGATAACGGCATGGCCACTCTCGAAACCGCAGCTCATCGACGATGTCGCATGGGAGGGCGATGGCAAACGCTTCTTCGCCATTACGGATCTGGAGTCTTCGGTCGCGCTGGAATTTATAGAGTCTGATGGCAGGCTAACTCCGTTATATGAGGTTCCTGCGGATCGGGGCACCCTTGCATATCCAATCGCTTCGCCCGATGGGCGGTTCCTGGCATTCAGCCAAAGAACCTTTATCTCCGATCTGGTGCTGCTGGAGAATTTCTAAGGACAGGGCGCGCTTGCCTGGTGTGCACTGCGCGCGAGGATTGGCTCAAGCAGCGGCAGATCAGGGACCTGCTGCTCGCACTCGACCCGCAGGGTTGACTTCGCCAGCGCGTTGGGCTGTCAAAGATTTGTACAACCTGCAACAAGGGTGAAGGAGTTCACCCCGAACCGCTGTCCTCCCGACTACCGGGACAGATGATGACTCCTGACCCGGCGATGTTTGTATACCCAGCTCGTCGAACTGTTCTGCTGCTCCTTGTCCTCAAGGAATTGACGAGTGGCATCACTCAGCTTCTTGCCACCTGAGGCGAGCGAATCCTGCTCCAGCTTGCGCGCCACGCGTACAGCTTCTTCCCAGGATCGGGTCTGCGCGGCGATGCGCTTGCGCTCGCCGGCGACAGCGATCCACTTACGGCACCGACATCGCTTATAGGTTCGATCGTCGCGATGAGGACAGTCAGGCGAGTGGCGGGTGAATACGTCGGTCTGCATGATGGCGGGATGTACCCCTCGAAACGTGTACAGAACGGGTACAACTCACTATTGCTACTTGTATGTCGTTGAAAACAAAAACAAAAACATGGTGCGGAAGGGGGGACTTGAACCCCCATGCCTTTCGGCGCCACCCCCTCAAGATGGTGTGTCTGCCAATTTCACCACTTCCGCACAGCATTCGCGGCAGAAACGCAGAGGCGGATCAAGTATAGCAAAGGCATGGTGCTGCGCGACGCGAGCTTCTGCGGGATCAATGAGGCGGCAAATCCGAAGAATTCAGGGTGGTGTACACGTGTCCCTGCGGACATCGCCGGGCCAGCACGCTGGCTTGCTCGGTGCCGGAGAGATTGGCGCGATAGATGTGTCGGACGCCAGTGCTGCCGCACACTGGGCAGCGCGTGCGATTTGCCACGCTGTCGTGCAGCTCGCGCGTGAAGGCGCACAGTTCAGCCGCTCGCGCGCGCAGGTGTCGCGAGCGCTGCATGACCTCGCCGACAATGCGCCCGAGGTGCTTCTGCATAACGATCTGCGCCGATGCAACTGCGGCACCCGAACAGTTATTCAGCTCATGAGCCATAGCGAAAGCCCCGAGAACCGCCGTGCCAAACCATCCGCTGCGGGACGAGAGCTCCACGCCGCAAGCGACTCAACCTCTGTCGGATAGTTGGAGTTGCGCGGCCGACCCGCAGTTGTGCCATGTTCGCCGAAGTATTTGTAAACACTGCGATTGCCCCGCCTGCGCGGGAACGGTACACTAAGTCACTACCGAGGGGTTTTCCCATGTTGATAGTAATGAAGGCGCACGCCACCGAGGAACAGGTGCGCGGCGTCTGCTCCAAAATCGAGAGTTTTGGCCTGCGCGCGCACTCTATTCCCGGCGCGCAGCGTACCGCCATCGGCATCACCGGCAATGAATTCGAGCTCGATCCCGGCACCTTCGACGACATGGAAGGTGTGCAGGAGGTCATTAAGGTCAGCAAGCCTTACAAGCTGGTGAGCCGCGACCTCAAGGAGGAAAACACAGTAGTGCGTTTTCCCAACTCGGACGCCACCATCGGCGGCAACGAGGTGGCTGTCATGGCCGGGCCGTGCGCTATCGAGAGCCGGCAACAGGCGTTTGCCACCGCCGAGCGCGTGGCCGCAGCCGGCGCGCGCTTCTTCCGTGGTGGCGCGTATAAGCCGCGCACCTCGCCATACAGCTTTCAAGGCCTGGCGGAGGACGGCCTCAAGATCCTCGCCGACATCCGCGACCAGTTCGGACTGATGATCGTCACCGAAGCCATCGATAACGAGTCGCTGGAGCTAGTGGAGAAGTACGCCGACATGATCCAGATCGGCGCGCGCAACATGCAGAATTTCTCGCTGCTGAAGCGGGCCGGCCGGACGCGGAAGCCGGTGCTGCTGAAGCGCGGCATGTCGGCCACGCTGGAAGAGCTGCTGATGGCCGCCGAGTACATCATGAGCGAAGGCAACTACAACGTCGTGCTGTGCGAGCGCGGGGTGCGCACCTTCGCCGATCACACGCGGAACACGCTCGACCTCAGCCTGGTGCCGGCGGTGCAGCGGCTCAGCCATCTGCCCATCATCGTGGACCCGAGCCACGGCACCGGCAAGCGTAACAAGGTTACGCCGCTGTCGCGCGCCGCGGTCGCGGTGGGCGCCGATGGGCTCATTATCGAGGTGCATCCCGATCCCGACCGCGCGCTCAGCGACGGCAAGCAGTCGCTCTTCCCCGAACAGTTCGACCAGCTCATGGGCGAGGTGCGGCAGATCGCCAACGTGCTCGGGCGCACGGTGGCCCCGCCGGGAGCGGCGAATTCCAGGATCGTGCCGCATGCGGTTGCGGAGTCTGCCCGTCCCACGGCAGCCGCGCATTGACTCCAAATCAAGTTCACCACGGAGGCACGGAGACCACGGAGGAATCAGTAAGCACAGATTGTAGTTGGCGGATCGCATTCAAGAATGTCACGAATGGGAAGATTGTCATTACGAGCGCAGCGAGGAATCTGCTTTTCTGTCCCTAGTGGCTAACAGCAGACCCCTCGCTTCGCTGTGATGACAATCTTCTTGTTCGCGGCCACTGGAATTCCCCGCGCGTTCTTTGCGGTTGAGTTCGTCTTCTTCAGCAGCAAAGTCGTTTGTTACAAGGAAGGCTCCGTGTTCTCCGTGTCTCCGTGTTGAACGATTTTCAACAGAACTCGACGAAGGGCGGTTTCCTGGTTGCGCTACTGCTCACCGTGGCACTGACCGCCTGCGACCAGCGTAAGCCTCTCGCCCCCGGCTATCACGAGTACGCCTACATCACGAATGGCAAAAGTAGCTCGGTCAGCGTGCTCGACCTGACGCAGCTCGAGTCCAATCCCTCGCGCCTGTACGCGAAGACGATCAATGTCGGCGCAGGTCCGACCGGTGTCGCCGCCAATCCTGCGCGCAACGAAATCTACGTCGCCAACGCTGACTCCAACAACATCAGCATCATTAACGCCGAGCGCAATGAGATGGTCGCGACCATCGGTGTGCATCGCGCACCGTACTACGTCGCTGTCTCGCCGGACGGCAAGCGCGCCTACGTGGCCAACTCGGGCTCGGCGAATGTCTCGGTCATCGATCTCACCAAGCGCGCCGTTATCGCCACGATTCGTGTGGGAGGCGCTCCCGGACTGGCGAAGGTCTCGCCCGATGGCAAGGTCGCCGTGGCCACCAATCGCGCCGACAACACGGTTTCCATCATCGACACGGACAAACTTGCGGTGCGCAGCACCGTGCCGGTGTGTCAGCAGCCGCAGGACCTCGCCATCGTTCCGGACAACAGCAAGGCGTTCGTCGCGTGCCCCGGCTCGAACCAGGTCGCTGCCGTCGACCTGAAGAACGACCGCCTGCTCACTTACATGGACGTCGGGCAGCTTCCCGTGTATCTCACGCTCAAGCCGGACGGCGGCGAGCTGTTCGTCAGCAACTTCAACAGCAACAACTTTTCGATTGTCGAGACGACGACGAACGAGGTCGGCGGCAGCTACCTCATCGGCAACCAGCCGTCACATGGCGTTGTGACCTCCGATAACAGCCTGCTCTACATGAGCAACTTCGGCTCGGACACGGTGAGTGTTTACGCCATTGACGAGGGCCACGTGGTAGGCGCAGTGCAGGTCGGCCGGCATCCCGATGCGCTGGCGCTCACGCCGGACGAAGCGCATCTGCTGGTGCTGGATTCGGCCTCGGGCGACGTAGCTGTCGTTCGTACAGTGAAGACGCGGCAGAACTCGAAAATCAGCGCCGACCGCGCATTGATGACGCTGGTCCCGGTGGGCAGCCAGCCGAACGACATCGTGATCAAGGCGTTTAAGAGCAATGGCCGGTAGCAGTGATCAGTGGTTCGGTTGCCGGTTTTCAGTGCCGGTTCCGGGCGAGGTGTTTTGGATCAGGGCACGTCTTCAGACGTGCCGATCAGCGCGGATTAACTGCCGGGTGACGCGGAGAAGATGCGCTTGCGGCACGACTGGAAGCCGTGCCCTGATACAGACCCAGTTGAGGGGTTTGGTGCTGCACCGGCGCCGCTTGTCCGTGCCAACGCAAATACCCCAGTCCCACCCGCATGTGGTGGTGCACGGTGTTCGGCACGGTGACTACCAGGCACATCCCCAAAACGGCGTGCGCCACTGCCAGCACATAAAGGTTGCGATAGCGCAGAAACAGCGCGCAGGCGACCATGCCCCACACCACCGTCGCGGCGACGAGCAGCGGATTGGGCACGTGCGCCAGCGCAAACAGCAAGCCTGCGCTAACAACGGCCAGGGTGCGCGTAGGCGCAATCCGCAGCAGCCGCGCCAGAAAGAAGTTCTGCAAGATGAACTGCTGCACCAGCGCCCAGGCGATGTAGGCGAGGAAGCCCCATTCAACCGCATGGTTGCGAAACACCGCGTGAAAGGTGTGCAGCCGCACCGAGATCCACACTCCCAGCACGGCGGCGATGGCAGCCAGAGCGACGATCCACAGCGCGTGCCTCATGCCGGTGACCCGCAAGCCGAGCTGCTCGGCTGTGGGACGCGAGCGCAGCGCAACCAGGAAAATGAAAGCCAGCGCGATCGCGCCCAGCAACCACTGCGCCCGTCCCTCGCTCCACAACGTGAGAAGCACCAGAACAAGCCCGATGGAGACTTCAAGGAGCGCGCGCAAGGGAGCTTCCGTTGTAGCGCAACCATCCCGAGAGGCGGGTACCGGCAGAAATCGATGGGTAACGTCCATTGCAGTTAGGTTACAAAATCATGAATGATGCTCAGGGCAGAGATTCCGATGTACAAAATCTGCCAGCGAAGCGACACGGAGGTCAGCCAGCGATCGCGCTCGCTCAAGCTTCGCCGACGTGCACGCGGGATCGTCGACAAGCACCGTCTTCATGCCCACGCGTTGCCCAGCTTCGACGTCGCGCAGCGAATCGCCAATCATAACGCTGTTGCCGGCGTGAGCGGCGGGAAAGTCACGAAATGCCTGCTCGAAGAGCCCGATCAGCGGCTTGCGGCAGTTGCACTGTCCGGCGTCATGCGGGCAGACGTAAATGGCATCGAGGTGGGCGCCGGCGGCAGCCAGTTGCTCTTGCAGCCGCGCGTGCATTGCGGCCAGTTCCTCCAGCGAGTACAAGCCCAGCGCCACGCCGCGTTGATTGGTCACCACAATGGTTCTCCGCCCCGACCAGTTCAGGCTGGCGATCGCGTCGGCGACCCCCGGCAACAACGCAAACTCCTCCCAGCAGGTGACGAATTTGCCCGCAGCGGGCTTGCGGTTCAGCACCCCGTCCCGATCTAGGAATACGAACCTGATATTTGCGAAATCCACCGCTTCGCCGCTGTCCATCGCCCTTATACTTTCCTCAAACGCAAGCCCCTGCCGGTTCTGAGAAGGCCCTCGAAATTTTTCCGCCCGCGAGGCTTGATGCCGCCTTCTTCGAACCCGCTCGGCGTCTTTCACGACGCCATCCACGAACATGTCGATATTATCCGCCGCCTTGCCGCGCAGCAGGACACTTTCGCGCGTGCGGTCGCCCTGCTTTCGCGATGTTTGTTGGGCGGCAACAAAATTCTCTGGTGCGGCAATGGTGGCAGCGCTGCTGACGCGCAGCACCTGGCCGCGGAGTTGGTGGGACGCTTCCGGCGTCCGCGCGGCGCGGTAGCATCCATCGCGCTCACCACGGATTCGTCTGTGCTCACCGCCATCGGCAACGATTTTGGTTTTGACCAGGTCTTCGCGCGGCAGGTGGAGGCGCTTTGCCAGCCGGGCGATGTGGTGGTCGGGATTTCAACCTCCGGCAACAGCGGCAACGTGTGCGCCGCGTTGCGCCGCGCGCGCGAGTTGGAAGGGTCCACCATGGTCATGACCGGCGAGAGCGGCGGCAGGCTGGCGCAACATGCGGATGTTTGCTTGCGCGTGCCCTCCAGCGACTCCGCCCGCATCCAGGAGGCGCACAGCCTGCTCGGCCACATGCTGTGCGAATACCTCGACCACACCATGTGCGCCGAGGAAGAGTTCGAGGCGGCGGGAGTCGCCCGATGATCGCGCGCGAGTTGCTGGAATCGGCTGAACGGGGATGGGGCAGCGCGCCCGTACTGGTGGTGGGCGACGTCATGCTCGACCAGTACGTCTGGGGAGAGGTGGAGCGCATTTCGCCTGAGGCGCCGGTGCCGGTTGTTCGCGCGACCATGCGCGACGAGCGGGCCGGCGGCGCAGCCAACGTCGCGGTGAATCTCGCGCGGTTAGGGGCGCGCGTGACCGTGGTGGGCTTCGCCGGCGGCGATCCTGAGCAGGAGCGGCTTGCGGCGTTGCTGTCCGCAGAAGGCATCGAGTCCCGCCTGGTCACCACTGACGACGCGCCCACCACGACCAAGCTGCGGATTTTATCTGGACATCAGCAGATCATGCGGCTCGATTCCGAGGCGCGAGCGTCGCACCGTGAATCGGAATATGCAGTCGTTGTTGCACAACGCGCTGGCGGCGCTGCCGGGAGCGGCGGTGGTTGTGCTTTCGGATTACGCGAAGGGAGCGCTGACGGAAGAAGTCTGCCGGACGATCATCGGTGCGGCGGCGCAGCGCAAGATCCCAGTGCTTGTCGATCCCAGAGCAGAGCTTTGCCCGATATCGCGGCGCAACCGCTATTTGTCCCAACCTGAAGGAATTGGCCGCTGCCACCGGTGAAGCGGCCAGGCGACGTCGAACGTGTGCTCCGCGCTGGGCAGACGCTGGTGAGCTCATGGAACTGGACTGCATCGCGGTGACGCTGGGCAGTAAAGGCATAGCGGTCCTGCGGCCGAAGTCGCGCTTCCATGCGCCTGCCATCGTGCGGCAGGTCTATGACGTCTCAGGCGCGGGCGATACTGTGATCGCCGTTCTGGCGTTTGCAGTGGCCTCGCGAGGTGCCGATGGAAGCCGGCGATTGAGCTGGCCAACGTTGCCGCAGGCGCGGTGGTTGGCAAAGGTCGGGACGGTTCCCATCCGCCGCGAAGAATTGCTGGGCGCGTTGTCCCAGCAGACTGCGCTCGCAGAGATGGACGAGAAGGTATTGCCTCTGGATCGCCTGCTGGCGCGCGTGTCAGCGTGGCGCTGCACGGGCGAGCGGATCGTCTTCACCAACGGTTGCTTCGACATTCTGCACATCGGCCATATTCGCCTGCTGGAGCAGGCGCGGCGTAAAGGCGACCGCCTGATCGTCGGCCTGAACAGCGACGAGTCGGTGCGGCGGCTGAAGGGCGCTGCTGCGGCCGATCGTCGCCGAAGATGAACGCGGGCGCGGTGCTGGCGGCCTCGAGCGCGGTGGACGCGGTCGTCATTTTCGGACGAAGACACGCCGCTGCGGCTGATCGAGGCCTGCGTCCCAACGTTCTGGTAAAGGGCGGAGATTACACCGAGGAGCGCGTGGTGGGTGCACGCGAAGTCCGCGCCTGGGGCGGGCGCGTGGAACTGGTTCCGCTGGTGCCGGAGATCAGCACAGCGCGGCTGATGAAAAAATCCGCGTCGGACAGCGCCGTGACGCAATCGCGACGCAAGGTCGTGTCGGCATGAGCCGCGCCTGCTTGCCACCGCTCTTTTTTCGGTGCGTCTGCCGACGCTGCTGGCGATGTTCTGGCGACAAGTATGTCGCCGCGCCGCGATCACGGTGTTCGGTCCCAACGCAAAGATCCGCTGTCGTTCATAGTCTTCCGGCTGGATGCGCTGGGCGACGTAGTGCTGACCACCCCGCTCTTTCGGGCGCTCAAGGCAGCGCATCCGCGCTCGCGCTGCACGGTGGTCGTGCAGCAGAATACAAGCCTTTGCTCGCCACCAATCCGCATATCGACGAGATCCTGACACTGCCGGTATTTGCCGGACTGGCTGCCGCAGGGGCTGAGCGGCTGCTGGCCGCGCTGGTTCTCTATTGGACGAACCTGCGTCGACGGCATTCGACTACGCCGTCTCGCCGCGCTGGGATGTGGACGAGCACCTGGCGACCTTTCTGTGCGTCATGAGCGGCGCGGCCATGCGTGTCGGTTACAGCGAAGATGCCAACATGGCCAAGCGCGCGGCGAATCGCGGCTTCGATCGCGCGTTCACCACCTGCCTGGCGCCGGGAGCCGTGCGCCACGAAGTTCTGCGCAACCTGGCTGATGGCCGAGGCGCTCGGCGTTGCCGCCTGTGACACCCAGCTCGACATACGCATCACGGAACAGGACCGCAAGCGCGCCGCCCGGCTCCTGGCCAAAATTCCGCCATCGGCGAAGCTGGTCGCGCTGGGAATCGGCGCGCAAAGCCCCGGCCGCCGTTGGCCGCTGAAGCGCTACGCGGCGGTGGTCGCGCGCCTCGAACGCAACCGCGACCTGTGGCCGGTCATTGTCTGCTCCGAAGCCGAGTTTGGCGAAGCAATGAAGCTTGCCGCTCTCCTGCCGCGCAGGCCGGTGATCGTCAGCGGCGCGCGGCTGCGCGATGTCTGCGCGGTGCTGGAGCGCTGCCCGCTCTTTATCGGCAACGACAGCGGCTGTGCCCACCTGGCCGCCGCCATGGGTTGCAAGACGCTGGTGATTTCGCGCCATCCCCGCGACGGCAATCCTGACCACTTCAACAGCCCGGTGCGATTCGCGCCGCAAGGCCGCGCGGTGCGCGTGCTGCAACCGCCGTCGGGGCGGGAGGGATGCACGCGGGCGTGTCGCGTGGTTGAGCCGCATTGCATTCTTCAGATCACAGTTGACGATGTGGTGGCGGCCGCAAGCCACGTGCTGCGCGAGAAGCCAAGGGTTGCCGAGCATCTGCTGTTGCCGAATCGGCTGGATCCAGGACTGCTGGCCTTGTTGCACAGCCATTCCGGCGACGAGCTGCGGGCCTCGATGGAACTGCTGCAAGCAGCCGGGCCGAGGCCGTTGGTGTGAGAGCGCCGCCTGTCATGCTGCAGCTCAGCGCATCACGGCTTGGCCGCATGACTCGAGCAGTCTTGTCGGGCGGTGTGGCGCGCGTCGTTTCCAGTGCGATTACGCTGCTCTCGATGCCGCTGGCCGTGCGCTACCTGGGTGCGCAGCGTTATGGTGTCTGGGCCACGATTACTACCACCGCGGTCTGGATCAACCTGCTCGACTTTGGCATTGCCAACACGCTCACCAACAAAATCTCGCAGGCCTACGCGCACAACGACGAGCAGTACGCGGCGCGCTTCTTCACCAACGCTCTCGTGCTCACCGGTGGCATGGCTGGGGTGGCGGCAATTGCGGGCACCGGGCTGCTCCGGTGGGTGAACTGGACGCGGCTGCTGAATGTCGGTTCGGGCGTGAGTGCCGCCGAAACCAGACACACGGTTGCCGCCGCATTCGCCTTGATGCTGCTGGGCTTGCCTTGTGGCCTGGCCAACAAGGTGCTCGCCGGTTATCAGGAGTTGCATCGCGCGAACTACGCCGCGTGTGCCGGCGCCGTGGCCAGCTTGGCCGGACTGGCATCGGGAATCGCGCTGCGCGCCTCCATGCCGATGCTGCTCGTCATGTCAGCCGGGTGTCTTACGTTTGCAAACCTGGCCATGCTCGTCTTCGTTATTGTCTGGCAAAAGCCCTGGCTCAGACCGCGCCTGGCGTCTGGTCGAACGCGGGCCGCTGCGCGAGCTGCTTAGCTCGGGCTCATCCTTCTTCCTGATTCAGGTTGCTGCGGTCGTCGTCTTCAGCTCCGACAACCTGATCGTCAGCCATTATCTCGGCCCGGCGGAGGTCACGCCCTACAGCGTTACGTGGCGGCTGGTCGGACTAGCGGCCATCCTGCAGTCGCTCATCTTCCCCGCGCTCTGGCCAGCGTACGCCGAAGCGCACGCCAAGCGCGACTATGCCTGGATACGGCGGACGTTTGCTCTCACAATGTGGGGCATCGTCGCCTTCAACCTGGTTTGTGCTGCATTTCTTTTGTTGTTCGGCCGCGGGCTGATAAGGCTATGGGTGGGCGCCGCAGCCGTCCCGAGCTGGCCGTTGTTGGTCGCCATGTGCACGTGGGCGCTCATCAGCGGCTGTATGACGTTCGAGTCGTGCCTGCTGGCCGCGCTGAACCGGACGCGCGCGCAGGCGGTGCTGTCGATTGTCGCCGCCGGGGTGAATATCGCGTTATCCGTGATCTGGGTGCAGCGCGTCGGATCTGTGGGCGTCATCGCCGCGACCATCGTTTCTTATGTCGTGGTGCTGATCGTCCCACAGAGCATGATCGTGCGCGATCTTTGGAAGAATGACCTCGTGCCAGAGGAAACACAGTATAGCGGTGCTCCAGCGTGAGAGCCCTGCCGTCCCTAACGGGACTGGACATCTTTTCCCGTTGTCCCCAGCGCTGAAGCGCTGGGCTAAACTCTAGCGCGCCTACGGCGCTCGCCGGTTACTCACTCGAAACTTGAAACTGAATCACCGCAACGCCTCTGCCAGTTTGCCCGCGGCGATGACTTCCGCCACCTTCGCAATGTCGGGGGCGAACACGCGGTCTTCGTTGACTGGTGGCGAGACGGCGCGAATCGCCGCGAGCGCGACCTGCCCGCGCTTGCTGGTCTCCAGTGGAGCGCGGAAGTCCAGCGCCTGCGCCGCCGCCAGCGCCTCGATGGCCAGCACATTGCCGGACATTCGCCACCACGCGCAGCAGCTTGTTCGCCGAGGTCATTCCCATCGACACGAAATCTTCCTTGTTGCCCGACGTGGTGATCGAATCGACCGACGGCCGGATGCGACAGCACCTTGTTCTCGCTGACCAGGGCCGCCGCCGTCACCTGCGGCATCATGAAGCCCGAATTGCAGCCCCGCTCCCGGCGCCAGGAACGGCGGCAGCCCTTCGTTCAGCGCGGGATTCACCAGCCGCTCGATGCGCCGCTCGGAGATTCCCGCCAGCGCGCTGAGCGCGATCGCCAGAAAGTCGAGCGCAAAGGCCAGCGGCTCACCGTGAAAGTTTCCGCCGGAGAGACCACGCCGGGCACGCTTACGATCCCACCGCTCGCTTGGGCGCGCCCACCTTGCTTCTCTCGGGGAAGACCAGCGGATTATCCACCGCCGAGTTCATCTCGATCTCGAACACCTCGCGGCAATGCGCCAGCATGTCGCGCACCGCGCCGTGCACCTGCGGGATGCAGCGCAGCGAGTAGGCGTCCTGCACCTTCTGGCACTCCAGATGCGACTCGCGAATCATGCTGCCTTCCAGCATGCGGCGCAGGTTGCTGCGCCACCAGCATCTGCCCGGCATGGGGACGCGCCGGTGGATGCGCTCGTCGAAAGCGACATCGGTGCCTTTCAGCGCGTCCAGTGTAAGCGCGCCGATGACGTCGGCGGTGTCGGCCAGCATCTCCGCCTCCAGCAGCGCCAGCGAGCCCACCGCCAGCATTGCCTGCGTGCCGTTGATCAGCGAAATGGCTTCCTTGGCCTCCAGCCCGAGGGGCGCAATCTCGGCTCGCTTCATCGCTTCGGCGGCGGCCATGCTGACTTGCCCTCGTACATCACCTCGCCTTCGCCGATCAGCGCCAGCGCCAAGGTGAGCCAGCGGGGCCAGATCGCCGCTCGCTCCCACGCTGCCCTGCGACGGAATCACCGGATGCACGCCGCGGTTCAGCATGTTGCACAGCGTGTCGATCACCACCGGGCGCACGCCGGAGCAGGCCCTTGGCCAGCGAGTTGGCGCGCAGCAGCATCATGGCGCGCGTGACGTCTTCGCGCCAGCGGCTCGCCCACTCCCACCGCATGGGAGCGCACCAGATTGACCTGCAGCTTGCGCGCCTCGTGCAGCGGGAATGTGCACGTCGGCCAGATGTCCCACGCCGGTGTTGACCGCATAGGCCACGCGCTCGCTGTCCACCAGGTCGTCCACCACGGCGCGCGCGCGCTCAACCGCCGCGCGCGCCTCCGGCTCCAGCAGCACCGGCCGGCGCTCGCAAACTACCTGCCGCAAATCTTCCAGAGTCAGATCGTTGCCGTTGATGTGAAGTGCGTGCATATACCTCAGTGTGCCACAGACGAGCTAATGCGCACCGTCGTCAGGGATGTCGATGTTGCCGGGAACGAACTGCCCACCCTGGCCAAAGAATGGCCAGAATGGGGCACCCCCGGGGTCAATGAACTGGTGATTTAATGCATCCCGCTGATTCGGCGGGAAATCCAGTTCTTGACAATTACAGATTGCAATATCATAATTGCAAATCGTAATACAGGTATGAAGTTGGGCGAGAAACTCCGGTATCTGCGGCTGGTCGAGGGCACGCTGCGCGGCATGGATCGCGAGATGACCCAGCAGGACCTGGTGCGCGCGCTGAAGAAAGAGACCGGCAAGGGCCTGAGCCAGTCGTACCTCTCGCAGATCGAGAGCGGCGCGCGCCCGCACCTCACCAACGCTTCGCGCATGCTGCTGGCGCGGTTCTTCAAGGTTCATCCCGGGTATCTGGTGGACGATCCCGAGGGCTATCACACCGAGCTGACCAGCGACCTGCGCGCCACCGAAGACCGGCTGGACCTGTGGCTGATCGGCGGCGCCGAGCAGTTCGCGCACGATCCTGAGCTGAGTCACGCGCTGTTGCAACTCGCGAAGCACGGTGACACGCGCAAGATGCCTGGTGCTGCTGGGCGCGATTCTGGAGACGCCGGAGCTGGTGGAGCGCCTGGCCGAGGTGTTGAAGCCGGGCTTGGCGGCGCCAGCGTGCGCCGACGCGGAAAGAAATCGGCAGGAGCGAAATTATGACGGCATGGGCGATTTTCTATCTCGTGTGCTTCCTGGTGGGCGTGACGCTGAGCGTGTTGGCGTTCCTCGGCGGAGGCTTTCATCTGCCGCACTTCCATGTTCACGTGCCGCATGCGCATGTGCCGCACGTTGCGTGCCGCACGGCGGCAGGCTGCGCCGCGCAGCGGTGGCGCGCGAGGCGCGAGATGCCCTTCTTCAACTTCGGCACCATCACCGCATTTCTGGTTTGGTTCGGCGGGACGGGATATCTGCTGACGCGCTACTCGACGCTGGTGGTCAGCGTGGTCTTGATCATCGCCGTGGCGTGCGGGGATCGTCGGCGCGGCCATCATCTTCTGGTTCGTAGTCAAGCTGTTGATGAAGCACGATCGCGAACTCGATCCCGCCGACTACGAGCGCGTGGGCGTGCTGGGCCGCATCGTCAGCCCGGTTCGCGCAGGGCGGCACCGGCGAGATGATTTTCTCGCAGGAAGGAACGCGCCACACCTGCGGCGCGCGCAGCGAGACCGGCGAGGCGCTGGACGAAGGAACGGAAGTCATCATCACGCGCTACGAGAAAGGCATCGCGTACGTGCGGCGGTGGGAAGAGATGGCGGACAAGAGAAGCCGCGAGCCACTAGCTTCGAGCTGCAAGCTTGGAGTGGCTGACTGAGTCGCTCTCGAAGCTTGGAGCTCGCGGCTCGGAGCTCGAAGCTCGAGCCCGCTGCTGTTTTAAGGAGACGTTATGCCGCACATTCCAACTGAAGTGTTAATCATTGCGTGGACAGCCGTCGCCGCCGATCATTCTGCTGATGGCTGTCTTCGCCAAACTGTATCGCAAAGCCGGACCCAACGAGGCGCTCGTGGTGTATGGCTTCCGCGGCCCGCGAGTGATCAAGGGACACGGCACGGTCATTCTGCCCATGGTCGAGAACTGCCGTCAGCTCTCGCTGGAACTGATGTCGTTCGACGTCGCGCCGCAGCAGGACCTCTACACCAAGCAGGGCGTCGCCGTTACCGTCGAAGCGGTCGCGCAGATCAAAGTCAAGTCCGATCCCGAGTCGATCATGACCGCCTCGGAGCAGTTCCTCACCAAGACGCCGCCCGATCGCGAGGCGCTGATCCGCCTGGTGATGGAAGGCCACCTGCGCGGCATCATCGGCCAGCTCACGGTGGAAGAGATCGTAAAGCAGCCGGAGATGGTGGCCGACCGCATGCGCTCCACCTGCGCTGACGACATCAACAAGATGGGCCTGGAGGTGATCTCGTTCACCATCAAGGAAGTCCGCGACAAGAACGAGTACATCACCAACATGGGCCGGCCGGACATCGCGCGCATCAAGCGCGACGCCGACGTGGCCACCGCCGAGGCGGACCGCGATACCGCCATCCGGCGCGCCATCGCATTGCGCGAATCGGCCACGGCCAAAGCGCAGGCCGACCAGGAGCGCGTCGCCGCGGAGACCGCTTCGCTGGCCCGCCAGGCGGAGGCGCAGCGCGATCTCGAAGTGAAGAAGGCGACCTACGCCGAGTTGGTGAAGCGCCAGCAAGCGCAGGCCGACAAGGCGTACGAGATCCAGACCAACGTGATGCAGCAGCAGGTGATCGCCGAGTCGGTGAAGGTGCAGCAGGTGGAGAAGGAAGCGCAGGTGAAGGTGCAGGAGGCCGAGATCAATCGTCGCGAGAAGGAGCTGATCGCCACCGTGCTGAAGCAGGCCGAGATCGAGCGCCAGCGTATTGAGACGCTAGCCAACGCCGAGCGCCAGCGCCTGACGGTGGAAGCCGAGGGCCACGCCAGCGCGATTCGCGCGCAGGGCGAGGCCGAAGCCGAGATCATCTTCAAGAAGGGCGACGCCGAAGCGCGCGCCATGAACGTGAAGGCGGCAGCCTTCCAGGAGTACAACCAGGCCGCCGTTTTCGACAAGCTGATCACCGGATTGCCGGAGGTGGTGAAGGCGCTGGCCAGTCCGCTGGCGAATGTCGACAAGATCACCATCGTCTCGACCGGCAATGGCCACTCGGCGGGGATGAACAAGATCACCGGCGACATCACGGAGATGGCGGCGCAGGTGCCCGCGCTGTTCGAGGCGCTCTCGGGCATGCCGATGTCGGACCTGCTGGGCAAGATCCGGACGATCGGCGACAAGTCGCCGAAGCCGGACAGTCTGCCGCCGGCGGATGACGGCAAAGCCAGAGGCGCGGGTGCAGGGAAGTAGGGCAGATGACGTGGGTGCCCCAGGTCTCGCGGTGTTCGAGACGGGTCCATGCGAAGGATGCCGTCCCACCCTCTCGCCAGACGAGGGCGAGCAGGGCGGGGCACCCGGCTGCGAGAAAGGGTTTGTAACAGTGCACGAGTTCACTCGTGCCGAAACGATAACCGCCGATCCGGGCTTTAGCCCCTGCGAAGGACCGTTATGAACTGGCAAGGCGACAGCACGCAATGGGCAGTGAACTTCGGATTAGTTGGGACGCTGTTGGGAGTGGTGGCGCGATTCATCACCCACTCCAACATTGCCGTCCTCATTGGCGCGGTGGGAGGCCTGCTCGTCGCCTTCCTCCTGGCTGCGGTCCGTGGCGAGCAGGTGTGAGGAGATTCTGATCAAGTGACGGCGAAACTCCCAGCGGCTAAAGCCGCAAGTGATTCTGCGGTATTTACGGACGGCCTGAGGGCCGTCCCCTTCAAGAACCAGAGTTAATCGGGGAAGGAGTTTGTTATGGCACTACTGGATCGTGTAGCAACGTTGGTACGCGCAAATTTGAACGACTTGATCGACCGCGCTGAGAATCCCGAAAAGATGCTCAAGCAGGTGATCCTCGACATGGAGAACCAGTTCCTCCAGGTGAAGACGCAGGTGGCGATTGCGCTCGCCGATCTGCATCTGCTGGAGAAGAAGAAGAAAGACAACGCCGAAAAGCACGCCGACTGGATGCGCAAGGCGGAGCTGGCTGTCGACAAGAATGACGACGAGCTGGCGCGCGCGGCGCTGGAGCGGGCGATGAGCTTTCAGCAGTTGACCGACAGCTTCGACCAGCAGATTGGCGACCAGGAAACTCAGGTGGAGGCGCTGAAGGCTGCGCTCAAGAAGCTGGAACTGAAGCTGTCGGAGGCGCGCGGCAAGGCCGATCTGCTGATTGCGCAGCATCGCCGCACGCGCGCCGTGAGCCGCGCGGCCGACGCTCAGCTAACCCCCACGGGCGAGCACCACACGCTCGATCGCATGCAGACCAAAGTCGCGCATGCGGAGGCGATAGGCCGAGCCAAAGGCGAAGTCCTGGGCGACGACATTGATGGCCGGCTGAATGCGCTGGAGCGCGAGCAGAAGATTGACGCGCTGCTGGAGGAGATCAAGGCGAAGAGGAAGATGCTGAGTGCGTAAAAGAGCAGTTAGGGAGTCTCGGGCCTTTAAGTCCCTCAGCGGCTAAAGCCGCCATCAAGGGCGAGTTTGCGGACGGTCTGAAGACCGTCCCTTTCAAAACCAGGCGTCCTTAGCAGTTAGCATTTGGCTACTTGCGCATCGCGCCGAAATCATAATCGACCAGGGCGTAGGGTCTCCTCTGCTCCCGGGCGAAGCGATGGAATGCTGCACTCCAGAAGACGTCGTCACTCAACAGGAAGCCGCCGGCGCGGACCTTGGGCCATGCCGTGCGGTATTCCCAAAGCATGTGGCTGTAGGTGTGCAGACTGTCGTGTATGAAGATATCGATTTCGGTAAACTCGGCCAGCACCGTTGGGAGCAGCGCAGCGGCATCTCCCAACAACATGCGATGACGGGCCCGTAGCATCTCGGGAATGATCCAGCCCGGACCGCGTCCGGGGGGCAGCGCCGTATCTTCCATCGCATGGGTTGATCCCACGATTGGGGAACTGGCGGGAAGATCGATCGAGACCAACTCTCCGCAAGCATTCTTCTGTAGTGCCATCAAGATAACTGCGCTGGAATGCCCGTCAAATACCCCGGTTTCCACTATGATCGCCGGACGCAGATGACGGACCAGGATATAGACGAAGTCCAGGCATCGCTTATATCCAAAAGGTCTGTGCCTCTCGGTCATCGAGGCTTCGTCCAGCGCGTTCCAAGAGCTCGAGGCCCGGATCTCGCCCCGGTACGACTCCGCCTGCTCTCGCGAGACCTCCGGCATGAGACGTACGGCGGCCTCGATGGGATCAAGAGCAGCAGGGGCAAATAAGCGGGCGGGAACCATCTCCGGCTTGGTGAAGACCTTCAGGATCGATGCAGCCCGAAGCGTGGATAGATTGGAGAGATACCGCACACGGGCAGTATAGCCGGAAGCGCAACTGGCTTTGATCGCCGATGACAGCAGATTCGCCAAATGCGACACTGCGATGGCAGGCGCGATTATTCGGGCTGCAGTCGCTTTTGTAGATACGAGTAGAAGCTCTCGAACGAGTCGAGGTCGGCAAGGTCGTCCAAGTCGATTTGCAGTGCGAACTCTTCTTCGACCACCGTCATCAGCGTCAGCCCGGCGACGGAGTCCCACTCCGCCACTGTCTCAGGTGAGGCGGTCGCGATTTTCTCCTGCGGAAGTTCCGGGAACACGACTCGGAAACAATCGGTCAGGCGGCGGCGAAGCTCATCCATGGGCTTCCGCTCTCCTCATCTCCCGCACCTGGTGATAGAGCGCGGGGCACTTCGACTCGAACTGCGAACGCGTCAGCCTGAATCCGGATTGCGGTTCGGCACCGAGCAGGCCCGCGAGGAACTCGCGCAGGGGCCCGTTCTTCGCGGTCGCGGCGAAGTCGAAGGCGATCTCGCTCACGCCGGTGGCTGCGAACAGCATCTTTAGCATCTGGTGTTCGATGCGGCGGGCGAAGGCGCGGCAGCTCATCACCCAGGCCTCAACTTCGAGACGATAATTGCGCTGATGCCCTAGAGCGGCCGCGATCGTCCCTAACGGGCCAAATTTGTCCTCGTAGCTGACCGCGACGCAAATCGTGCCAGCGCTTGCCAGGGCCTTGCGCCAGTCAGCCTCGGTGTAACGCTTGCCATTCAGGTTGAACTGGTTGGTCTTGTTCACCAGTTCAAGCACGCGTGGCTGCCCGCCGGCAGCGAAATCGAAGGTCAAGACGGCCTCAAGCTGTTGCAGAAAGCTCTCCGGAGCGGCGCCGCCGGCCGCGTGCTCGCGAAACACAGCGCTCTTACGAATGCTGTCCAGCCGCACCGCATCATCTTTCGACACGCGCTCCGTGCCGCAGCGGTCGCGCAGGTGCCGCATCATCTTCAGGCAGGCGTTGTAGTCGTCCTTGGGGAAGAGCACGCACTCGATGCCGGGATGCGCGGCGGCGACTTCGGCCAGCTCCATGGGACTGTCGTCGACGAAGATGACGCTGTCCGCCCCGATGTTCCACGTTTCCAGAATGCGGTCCACGCTGCCCGACTTCGCGTTCCAGTGCACCTCGATGGGGAAGATGTGCCCAGGCTTAAGCAGCAGGTCGCTACGCTCGAAGGCCTTCTGCACCGCCGCGGGATCATTTTTGCTGGCCACCGCGATGAGCGTCCCGCTTTCCGCCAGCGACGCCAGCAGCTTCTGATAGAGCCCGTGCAGGTGCGCGTGGCTGGCGAGGTCCCAGGTGACGGCCTCCGGTCCAACTTCGCCAGCGATGCCGCTCCACAACGTATCGTCCAGATCAGAGATGATGCCCTTCTTTGGCGCGGGCGGAACGAGCGTGCGCGCAAGCTGGGCAGCCAGCTTGTCAGCGTGTTGCGCGGTGTAGGGGAGGCCGGTATAGAGGTGGCCCTTGAGGTCGAGGCGTTCGGCCGCGGGCGACTCTTCTGCCAGCCGCTGTGCGTTGATCATTCTGATATGGCTGTGCTCCGCAAAGCCTGCAGCCAAATCCGAGACCTCAGAGTACAGCGCCACTTCCTGTTCGGCGGCCTGCCAACCCGGAGTATGAAACAGCGGCGGCAGAGGAAGCGTAGGAAGCGAAAGCGCGGTCCGCAGCTCGGGGGGAATGCGCAGCAGCAGGTCCGCGATCACCTCGATGCGCTCGCGGACTGTGGCCAGAACATCGTCGGCGACATCGGCACCCCACGCACCCGCGCTGCGAAAGTCGAGCCGCGGATCCAGGTCCGCCCACTCCAGCACGACAGCCAGCCCATCAGGAAGCTCCCCTTCTCCGACGCGCTCCAGCGTTCCCGGAAAATCGCCATACAATCCGGCAGCGACGGTCACCTTGCGATCGGGCAGCGCCTGCTGAAGATGTGCCGCGAGGAAGGTTTGCAGGTGCAGCGGGGTGAAGCCGCATGCCAGGGCCACCGCGAAAGGGCGGGCGTCACGGGGAGCACTTTGCGTGATCTTCAAGGCTTCGGTGATAGTCACGCGTGAGGGACCCCTCTTTGCATTAAGACGCCGCTGCATCCGCCGGCGCTCGCCAATTGCATCCCGAATATATGCAATGCCGCGAGGCGGACGCAAGGTGAACTCGCCAAGGAGGGACGCCCCCGAATCCGCATTCTCACTTCGGGCTAAGTATCTAACCCGCTATACTGACAGCATTCGCTTCCCTTACTATTCAGGATTCGCAGCTACAATGGTAATTCCATGAAGAGCATCAATCGGGTCACAATTGTGGGCGGATGCGGCCATGTCGGCCTGCCCTTGGGTATCGTGCTGGCTGCCAAGGCCGGCTTGCAGGTCGATCTGCTGGACATCGATCCAGTCAAGATCGACCTGGTGAACTCCGGCGCCATGCCGTTCATGGAGCGCGGCGCCGACGAGCTGCTGCGCCAGGTCGTAGGCAAGTCGCTCCAGGCGACGCTCGACCCGACGTGTATCGGTGCGGCGGACGCGGTGATCACCGTTGTAGGCACGCCCGTCGACCGGCACCTGAATCCCACGGTCAACGAGGTCTACCACAGCATCGACGCGCTGCTCGACCACATGCGCGACGACACGCTGCTGGTGCTGCGCAGCACCGTCTATCCCGGCGTCACCAAGCTGGTGCACGAGCGCCTGCACAGCCTGAAGCGCCGCGTGCTACTGTCGTTTTGCCCGGAGCGCATCGCCGAAGGCAACGCCATCGAGGAGCTCGTAAAGCTGCCGCAGATCGTGTCGGCCTTTGAGCCGGAGGCGATGGCGGCGGCCCGCCAGCTCTTTGGCAAGATCGCGCCCACACTCATCGAGCTGACGCCGCCCGAGGCCGAGCTCGCCAAGCTCTTCACCAACGCCTGGCGGTACGCGAATTTCGCAATCTCCAACCAGTTCTACATGCTGTCGGAGAGCCGCGGCCTCGACTTCTACCGCATTCACGATGCGGTAACCCGCGACTATCCGCGCATGAAGAGCTTCGCGCGCGCGGGCTTCGCCGCCGGGCCATGCCTGCTGAAGGACACGCTGCAACTCGCCGCCTTCTCACAGAACAATTTCTTCCTGGGGCACGCGGCCATGCTGATCAACGAAGGCCTGCCGATGTTCCTGGTAGAGCAGTTGCGGCCTTGCGGCCTGGCGAACAAGCGGGTGGCGATCCTGGGCATGGCGTTCAAGGCCGAATCGGACGACAAGCGCGACAGCCTGTCGTTCAAGCTGAAGAAGCTGCTGGAGGTCGAAGCGCAGGAGGTGCTGTGCACTGACCCATATCTCCAGGAGAGCTATTTCGTTTCGCTGGAGACGGCGATCCGCAATGCGGATGTGGTGATCATCGGCGCGCCGCACGCGGTGTATCGCGACGTGGAGATTCCGGAGAACAAGATTGTAGTAGATCCGTGGAACTTCTTTCCGGCGCGGGCGATGGCATCGAGCAACGCGTAGAGTTCTTGTCAGAGAAGCGCGAAAATCAGAGGTGTCATCCTGAGCGGAGCGACCGCGCAACTACGCTGACAAGCGCGCATTTTGCGCTTGGCGGCGTAATTGCTCGGTCGCGTAGCCGAAGGACCGCTATACGACCATCCTGCCCCTATGGCGGTCCTTCGACTACGCGAATGAACGAGCGTAAGCGCTCGCTCATTCGCTCCGCGAAGGATGACACCGTCAAGAGAGGAACACTTGCGGCGCGGCTGAAGCCGCGCCCCTGCAAACATCATGAAAGCTCTCGTCACCGGCTCGGCCGGATTCATCAACGGTTATCTCATCCAGGAGCTGCTCGACAACGGTTACACCGTCGTCGGCGTGGACAACTTCACCAAATACGGCAAGGTCGAGAAGAGCTACGACTCGCACCCCAACTATCACTTCGTGAAGGGCGACGCTAAGGATATCGCGCTGCTCAACGACCTGCTGGAGGACTGCGATCACTTTGTCGCCGCAGCGGCGATGATCGGCGGCATCAGCTACTTCCACGAGTTCGCCTACGACCTGATCGCCGAGAACGAACGCATCACCGCGGCGGCCTTTGATGGAGCAATTCGCGCGCACAAGCACGCCAAGCTGCAGAAGATCACCGTCGTCTCGTCGAGCATGGTCTTCGAGAACACGACGGAGTTCCCCACGCCTGAGGGCGCGCAGCGACGCTGTCCGCCGCCCAGCTCGACCTACGGCTTCCAGAAGCTGGCGACCGAGTACTTCGCGCAGGGCGCGTGGGAGCAGTATCACCTGCCCTACACCATCGCGCGTCCGTTTAACTGCGTCGGCATCGGCGAGAAGCGCGCGCTGGCCGATCGCGACATCATGAGCGGCAACGTGAAGCTGGCGATGTCCCACGTTGTGCCCGACCTCGTCCAGAAGGTGCTGAAGGGCCAGGACCCGCTGCACATCCTCGGCAGCGGCGCCCAGGTGCGGCATTACACTTATGGCGGCGATCTGGCCAAAGGCATTCGCATGTGCGTCGAGCATCCGAACGCGAAGAACAACGACTTCAATCTTTCGACGCCGACGCGCACCACCGTGCTGGAGCTGGCCGAGGCGGTGTGGAGGAAGATCCACGGCGACGCGAAGCCGTTCCGCTACGTCTCCGATCCGCCTTTCGAGTATGACGTGCAGGAGCGATCGCCCGACGTGACGAAAGCGAAGGAGATACTGGGCTTCACCGCGCCGACTCCGCTCGACCTGATCCTCGACGAGATTGTGCCCTGGATCGAGGAGCAGATTTCCGTCGGCCAGATGTGAGCCAGGGGAAGGGGCGCAGCTTTAGCTGCGCCGTACGTCGCTCTTTAGCATTGTCATCCCGAGCGGGCTTTAGCCCGCGAGGGATCTGCTTTGTCCCATGCCGCCCAATCCGCCGCTCACCATCGTCATTCCCGTCTACAACGAAGGCGCGAACTTTCGCGCGTTGTGGAACGAGCTTGCCTGCGGCATCAAGACGCCGTTCACGGCGCTCGTGGTCTACGACTTCGACGCCGACAACACCGTGCCCGCCGCGCAGGAGATCATCAACGGCGGCGATACCCGCCTGAACTTGATGCGAAACAAGTATGGCCGCGGCGTCACCAACGCCATCAAGACGGGACTGGAGGCGGTGGAGTCAGGGCCGGTGCTGGTCACCATGGCCGACCTTTCCGACGAGCTGACTACGGTCGACCGCATGTACGCGCTCTACCTCGAAGGCTTCGACCTGGTCTGCGGCAGCCGCTACATGCCGGGCGGGCAGCTCATCGGCGGGCCGTTCTTCAAGCAACTGATGTCGCGCGCCAGCGGCCTGACGCTGCACTACGTGCGCGGGGTGCCCACGCACGATGCCACCAACAGCTTCAAGCTCTACGACGCCGCTATGGTGCGCGAACTGAAGGTGGAAAGCGTGGCCGGATTCGAGCTCGGCCTGGAGCTCACGGTGAAGGCGTTCCTCAACGGCTACCGCATCGCAGAGATCCCCAGCGTCTGGCGCGACCGCACCGCCGGCAGCTCGCGGTTCCGCGTGCTGCACTGGCTGCCGCACTATCTCAAGTGGTACTTCCACGCCTTCCGGCCTCGGCGAGCGATGCAAACTACGCGACGTGACGCCGCACGCGCTTCGGCCAGCTCCGAGAATCCGTAGCGGACTACTGAGAGAGCGGAGTTATAGCTCGAAACTCTTCTGCGACAAGGCTGTGGCTTGCTGCCGCCGCGGTGCTCATTGGTAAAGGTGCCCATCCCCACCGAGTCGAGGGACCTGCTCTTCGTCCTGAGGAGCCCCACCCCGATCTCGTCACCAGCCCTTGTGGCAGCCGTCACTGACAAATGTTTGCCCGGGATGTGAAATTCAGTCGGGTCCCGGCGGTCAGGAAACCCGGGCCCGTTCGTCATCACATCGCCTCTTCAGCGGCGAGAGCAACACGCGTTGCCCTTCCTAAGGGCGTCCCACTGCGTCCATCGGCCCAGCAATAGCTTCGAGCGCCACGGTCAGGAGGACACCGCAATGCACCTCAGCGCACACTCTCATCCTCACCAGTTCGGAACGAAATTCAATCCGTCAAATGTGGCAGTCACGGTGCTGATTGTGCTGCTGTTTTTCGTTTTCCTGCTTCTCTTCCTGACCCTGATTGCCGGGACGGCGCAGGCGCAGAACTCGGTGCCGCCCACCGCGCGTCAGGCCGCGACGATGCCGCAGTTCGCCTCGCGGCTGGCACATCCAGCATCGCCGCAGATCGCATCGCGAGCCGCCCGTCCCGTGCAGCCGCGTGCGTCGTACAAGCATCCGCTGGATCCGCGCACCAACCGGCATAGCGGCCCGCTGGACGACAACGAGATCTACGACAACGGTCCCATCAACGGCTCTACCGACGCCTGGACCATCAATTTTGGCTTTGTGGTTAGCGATACCGTTCCCATAGGTAATAACGGGTCAATCACGGGGCTCACCTTCGGCGCATGGCTCTTCCCCGGCGATGTCCTCCAGACCGTCGAAGTGTCGATTACCTCGGCGGAGTTCGGTGGAACGACCTACTTCGATCAGGTGGTGAGCTTTACCCAGAGCGGCTGTAGTGGAAATCAGTATGGCTTCAACGTATGCACCGAGTCGGGCACCTTCAACCTCAGCAGCCTCGACCCGGGCACGTACTGGGTGAACCTGTCGAACGCCGTGGTCAACAACGGCGATCCTGTTTACTGGGATGAGAACTCCGGTCCCTCTTCAGCCTCAGAGAATGGCGTCGGCACCATTCCGTCCGAAGCGTTCACCGTTCTCGGCGCCACTTGCCAGTATCCGCCGTGTCCGCAGTGCGTCGAAAGCGGGCTTAATTTCGAGATTCTCCGCAGTTTCACCGCAAGCGAGCAATCTCCTGCTGCCGGGCTTGCTTTTGACCGGGCCGGCCGGGTCTATGGGACAAGTTCAGGCGGCGCTGACGGTCTGGGGCTCGCTTACCAGCTTGCGCAGTTTGGGCAGGATTGGATCCTCAATCCTCTGTACAGCTTCTTGGGAGGGAGTAGCGGACAGAATCCTTCGCCCGGAATCATCGGTTCGGACGGCGCGGTCTATGGCACCGCGGCCGGCGGAGGAGACCTTTGCCAGGGGAACCAGCCTTGTGGCGAGGTTTACAGGTTGACTCCCGGTCCGACCGCATGTCCCTCAGTGTTGTGCAGTTGGGCGGAAACCGTGTTGTATCGATTTAATGCGCTTGACGACGGCTTCCAACCCAATGGCTATCTCGTATTCGACCGCGCCGGCAATCTATATGGAACGACCACCATGGGCGGCCTCTATGGGATCGGTACCGTTTATGAATTGACGCCTTCCAACGGCTCCTGGACAGAGACGGTCCTGTACAATTTCAATCCCGCCACCGATTACGCGAGCCCCACCACATTGCTCTTAGGTCAGGACGGCAATCTCTACGGAGCCACCGGGTACTTTGGCGCCGGAGTTATCTTCCAGCTCGTATCTTCGGGTGGTACATGGACAGAGAATATTCTTTCCACGGCAGGTGGTTGTAACGGGACGAGTGGAACTTGCAACCTTCGCCTCTACCAGGAAAGCGAAGGCAGCTTTTTTGGTACTAACTTCTACCAAGAGCAGATTTGCCACTTAGGGTGCGTGACAGCCACGTTTGCACAGATCTTTCAGATGTCGCCGTCCCCGGGTGGATGGCAATTCAGCACACTGGCCGACACCTCGTTTTTCTGCCACAACCCGGATGTCTGCTTTAATCCTGCCTATGACCTCTTCTGGGGGCTGGCGGTCGATCCCGCAGGCCACGTCTACGGCACAGAAGGGTATGGCGAGGTGTCTTATCTCGTTGGCGGCGACATCTTCCGCGTGCTGCAGCCGGGACAACGGGGTGTGCTTGAGGGTTTTGCGGGAGATGACTTTCGCGATATAGAGTTGCGGGCCGACGGAACTCTTTACGGCACGACGGGTGCCTGCGGCAACTCCCTGGGGACGGTCTGGCAACTGACGCCGCCGCCTCCGGAGCCGAAGTTCCACGTGCTTTACAACTTCCCCGGCGGAGTCGACGGAGCTTATCCTTCGACAGGCCTAACCATGGACGCAGCCGGAGATTTGTATGGGACGACATCTCGTGGAGGTGGGGGGGCCAACAATTGCACTGGCGGATGCGGCACCGTATTCAAGTTATCGAAGCAAACGTCGAGCTGGGCTTTTGCGCCGCTTTACAGCTTCACCGGAGCTCCGAACGGGGACGGCGCAGATCCAGAGGCCAGAGTGACGTTCGGTCCGAACGGTGTCCTGTACGGCACGACACAGGGGGGCGGAGCGGGTCAGTGTTCCGGAGGTTGCGGGACTGTCTTCAGCCTGCAATCTGAATCCGGCAGGTCGCGAGCTGGCGCGGGACCCTGGACGGAAACAGTGATTCACCAGTTTCAGGGAGCCAGCGATGGCCAATATCCTTGGGGTCAAATCGCAATTGACCAGGCGGGCAACATTTATGGGGTCACATTTGAAGGCGGTCCGCAAGGTTGGGGTACCGCTTATCAATTGGCGCCTGTTTTAGGAGGCTGGACGTTCGACCTGCTTCACGCGTTTACGGGCGGAGCTGACGGCGGGGAGCCTTATGGCGGTGTTGTCCTTGATAGCAGTGGGAATGTGTATGGCTCGGCCCAAATCGGAGGAGGTCCCAGTGGCTGTGGGCTGGTTTTCCAGCTAGCGCCCTCCGGAGGGGGTTGGACGGAGAACGTAGTGTATGTCTTTCCAGGATCGCCAGCATGTTCCCCAGAGGGCGACTTGCTACGGGACAATTCCGGCAACTTGTATGGCATAGCTGGCCCATTTTCCCCAGGCGTTGCTTACATGCTCACTCCCTCCGGCCAGAACTGGAACTACAGCCAGATTTACTCGTTTTTCCACGGGCAAGCTACTTACCCGGGGAACCTGACTATGGACGCCGCCGGCAACTTATACGGAACATCCCGCTTAGGAGGAGCTTCCCAGATGGGTTCGGTCTTTGAGCTTTCCCCGGGGCCAGGCGGCTGGACATTCATTTCGCTGCACGACTTCAACGGTAACGAGGGCAGCACCCCGGTCGGCACCGTACTGATTGACGCGAACGGTACTCTTTATGGCACGGCCGAAGGTGGTGGCGCGTATAGCCAGGGCGTGGTCTGGCAAATCGTGCGCTGAGATTTATGAAGGAGGTTTCAATTTGGAAGATCCCTACCGCTCGTCCTCGATCAACTGGTAGCCGACGTGCACGACAGGATGCCGGTGATCCTGCCCACCGCGAGCCGGCGAGATGCCGATCACTGACACCACCGGCAACAGTAAACATGGCCGAGCTGGGTGTGCGGCGCCAGGTACACCGCCCCTAACTAGCGAGTTCCCCACACAAGCCATGGTTGGCTTGTGTGGGAGAACGACGACGGGTTTATCGCCCGCGCGCGACCGCATCAATGATCCGCGCCAGCGCCAGCGCCTGCGCTTCGGCGTTGAAGTGTTCGCGGAACCAGTCGTTGATTGGCGCGGGCGTGTTGGGCAGCCGCAGGAACTCCAGCAGCTTGCGGTCGGAGACCTCCGGCGGGTCGTCGGCATAGAGGAACGCGCCGGGAACAGCGGCGTTCACCAGGATCTCCTCGATGGGCGAGGGCCGGGGAACGATGGCCAGCACCGGCCTGCCAATGCAGACATACTCGAAGAGCTTGCCCGGCACCTGCACGGCGGTATATCGGGCGGCTGAATGCGGCTGAAGGATGAGCAGTGCGTCCGCGGATTCCACGATCGCCTGCGCCTCCGGGCGCGGCACGGCGTCGCGCAGCTCCAGCCAGCCTTCGCGCTGCGCCTGCTCGCAGAGCGCCCAGTTCGCCTCTTGCGACTTTATGGTCGATCCCAGCAACAGCACTTTTGTCCGCATTGCCTCGGGCGCGCCCTGGCTACGCAATCGCGCCAGCCCCCCAATGAGCACATTGGGATTTCTGCCGGGATGTATCGTCCCCGCATGGACGATGAGCTTGTGGTCCCGCGCGGGAACCGGCCGGGCGCGGGGCGGCTGTTCCGGATCGTAGCCGTTGTAGATGACGTGCAGCTTGCCGCGCGCGGCGGGATAGCGCTCGCGCCACACCTGTGCCGCAGGCTCCGTGTTGGCGACAATGGCGGCGGCTTTCGCAAACACGCGCCGTTCCAGCAGGCGGCTGGTCCACCGCACAAACCAAGGCAGATCGTCATAAACCAAGGCCGCCAACGGGTCGCGAAAATCCGAGATCCATGGCAGGTCGCGCCGACCGGCCCTTAGACCCGCCAACAGCGGGCCCAGCGGGGGATAGGTGGAGAAGACGATGAAGCGCGCGCCAGGATTTTGGCGTGCAATCCTGCTACACTCCGCGGCGGCCGCGCGCGACCAGAGAAACCCAATGTGTCCCGGGAACGCTACCCGGAATACGAGTTCGACGTAGCCTCGCAATGTGCGGCGCTCGCCTGTCGGCGACTCCCAGATTTCGCCTAATTTGTCGGGGATGACGATTATCCCGGGTGGAGCGGGCCCGGGTTGCGGAGAGGCCGTGATGACGTGGCACTGATAGCCCATCCGTTCCAGGTACTTGCGAAAGCGGTATGGGCGCAGCGCTCCAATCTCCCGGTGAGGGGGATAAAGGTAGGCGAGCAGGATGACCTGAGGCTTGGCGTTCTCCACGGAGTCGGCGGCTTACGGAAACGGACAGAATAGCAGAAGCGCTGCGGCCCGCTCGGTTACAATGGCAACGCCGAATCGAGGTTTCTGACACCTCCCCTTGTGAACACTCCCCATGGTCCCAACCAAGCTGGCGGTCGTCGACACCGGCGACACACTACTGGTCCGGTAAGTGGACCTTTCCGGCGCAACCAATGTCGGGCAGGTGCGAGACCGGGTAGATCAAAGCCAGATCGAGATGCTGGGCGAAGTAGTGCGCTATGTCTTGCAGACGGGAAAACTGCCGCCGCGGCGTTCGCAGACAGAAGCCGAGGGCCTACAGTATTTCGCCATGCATCCCACTCTGCTGGAGGCGCTCAACCGCCGGCTGGGCACGGCAAGCTGCAAATCGGGAAGCGATGCCCCCGGCAATAAAATGGGCTGTTTGCAGCAGCGGCCGTGCTACTCTTCAAGGTCAGCCGGCGCACTCGGACCGGCTTGCACGTTAGGAGACAGTTCGAATTACGCTTGTTTTGGGGCCTGTGAGGCATGCAGACTGCACCGAAAGTCGCGGGAATACTCGAAGCTCTGAAGGACAGGATAGAAACGAAGACGGCCCGCGTCGGTATCGTCGGGCTGGGTTACGTCGGGCTACCGCTCGCGGTCGAGTTCGCCAAAGCCGGATTTCGTGTCACCGGTATTGACGTGCAGGACGCGAAGGTCAACGAGCTCAATCGCGGCGTCTCGCATGTGCAGGATGTGCCCTCCGGCCAAGTCGCACAGCTCGTCCGCGAGAAGCGCTTCCAGGCGACCACCGACTTCTCTGTCGTCCGCGAGCTCGACACCATTAACATCTGCGTCCCTACGCCGCTGCGCAAGACAAAAGACCCCGACATGAGCTTCATCGTGTCGGCGGTCGAGGAGATCGCGAAGCACTTCCATCCCGGCCTGCTGGTCATCCTGGAATCGACGACCTATCCCGGCACCACGGACGAGCTGCTGCTGCCCACATTCGAGAAGCTGGGCTACAAAGCCGGCGAAGACTTCTTCCTCTGCTTCTCGCCCGAGCGCGTCGATCCCGGCAATCCCACATACCAGACGCACAACACGCCCAAGGTGGTCGGCGGCATCACGCCGGCCTGCACCGAGATAGGCAAGCTGTTCTTCTCGCAAGCGCTGGAGAAGGTCGTGCCCGTCTCTAACACGCGCGTGGCTGAGATGGTGAAGCTGCTGGAGAACACCTTCCGCATGATCAACATCGGCCTGGCGAACGAGGTGGCGATGATGTGCGACGGCATGGGGATCAACGTGTGGGAAGTCATCGACGCGGCCGCGACCAAGCCATTCGGCTTTATGCCCTTCTATCCCGGCCCGGGCCTGGGCGGTCACTGCATTCCCATCGATCCGTTTTACCTTTCGTGGAAGACGAAGCAGTCGGGCATCGAGGCGCGATTCATCGACCTGGCCGGCTACATCAACGGCAAGATGCCGCACTTCGTGGTGGGGAAGATTCAGGACGCGCTGAACAATCACGGCAAGCCGGTGAAGGGCTCGCGCGTGCATGTGGCCGGCGTGGCCTACAAGCGCAATATCGACGATATGCGCGAGTCGCCCGCGCTGGACATCATCCTGCTGCTGAAGAAACTTGGCGCGACGCTCTCGTACAGCGATCCGTATGTGCCGCAGCTCAAGCTGGACACTGTGACCTTGAAGTCTGAGCCGCTGGAGAAATCCGCGGCTGCTGCGGATTGCGTGGTCATCGTCACCGACCACTCGGATTTCGACTATAAGGCGCTGCTCAACTCCGCGCGCCTGATCGTTGATACGCGCAATGCGATGAAGGCGTTCTCGTCGGAGAAGATTGTGCGGTTGTAATTCATAGCCCCTTCACCCTGAGGCAAGCGATGGCCGCTGCCCTTCTGCCATGGGAAATATGGATCGGTCGGCTTGCGCACTTAGTGCGACGAAAACGATCTTTATCGGCCAGTGCCGCTTGGCCTGAAGCAGAAGGAGTCGTTTGCGGTATCAAGCAGGATGTGTATTACCCACGCGACGAAATCATCTACTCCTATTCCACGAACGCCGGGTACTACTCAGGATCATACTGGCGCTGGTTCAACCGAGGTGACGTCCGCTTCGGCAAACCGGGAGACAAGATCCGCGTGCGCTACAACCCTGAGAAAAACGGAGAATCGGTATTTCTGAGTTTTAAGTAATACTTGTATTGGTACCTCCATGTTCGCTGCGCGTCCAATCGGCTACGTCAGCAGCCCGTACCAGAACACGAGCGATGTTCCCAAAGGTCTGGGCACGCAGCATGAAGCGGTGGGCGTGCTGCGCATCCTGCCGGAGTACGAAGCGGGGTTGACGGACATCGACGGCTTCTCGCATCTCTTTGTGCTGTGGGAGTTTAGCCGGTCTGAGGGCTTTGAGCTGGTGGGCAGACCGCCCTGCGACGACCGTGCCCATGGCGTCTTCGCGACCCGGTCGCCGTACCGTCCAAACCCGATCGGCCTGACCGTCGTCGAGCTGCTTCGCCGCGACGGCGCTGATCTGCACGTTCGCGGCGTGGACATGCTGGACGGCACGCCCATCCTCGACATAAAGCCCTATCTGACCAGCGTTTCGCCCGAAAAGCTGCGCCGGGGCTGGCTGGCTGAAGCTGAGTCGCGGCAGAAGTAGCGTGTGAAAAGGTTGTGGGAAGGGTGTGGAAGCTGTGCGGAGCAGCCTCATCCCCAATCTTCTGTCGATGCAGAGATATCCAATGTTTATGGGGGTTTCCAAGCTCGATGGCAGATTTCGCGCGAAAAAGTTGCGGGGCGGGGTTGCATCGGGCGAGCGTGTCTGGTATAAAAATGAAGTCAGCAGGGAGCGTTGCTGTCGTCAGAAGGCTTGGCGGTTCTTGAATCGTTCGGCTGGTTCTGGCGTCTAACAAGTATCGCTTCTTACAAGCTGCCCCGCCCACGGGGCTGGATGCCGGGCCAAGCTGCTCGGCAGGGTTAGCGGGAATCCGAAAACCTCCAGAACAAGATCTTTAATGAAGTTTGAACGCTCTGGTGCCTTTGTGCGCTGAAATCTATGTGCCCCAAGGCAGGCCGGAGCGGCATGTTGCGCGTTTTGCGTCCGGTGCTCCCCGTAACCGACGAGGTTC
>CAVTMX010000030.1:0-275614 GCA_963735915.1 uncultured Acidobacteriaceae bacterium
ACGGCCTTGCCGCCAATGAATCCGGCCGAGTGCAGCGCGTTCCGAAACACAGAGACGAGCTGCTCCTCCATCTCCACGTGAGGCGTCATAAGTCAAGAAACGGTACGTCAATGCGATCCATACTGGACTCCTCTGAATCGAACCGGCCACTTACCCCAGCGATGCTGCCGCGGCGGCCGCGGCGGGTTGGGCGACACCGATCACCGGCGGTTGTTGGTTTTCGCCGAAAAAGGCCGCTGGCAGACGACGCGGGCTGAGGCTCGAGATGCACTGCCGCTCCGCGATTCCGCAAGGACTGATTCGCAGCCTCCAGCATCTTCACCACCCTCAGGCCGGCCAATCCGTCATTGAACGGCGTCTGGTTCTTGGTTATGCATTCAACAAAATAGCCCAGTTCCAGGCGCAGTGCCTCGACCGGCTCCAGATGCGGCGCCCACATGTCGCCCGAGCGGTAGTTGACGAGCAGGTTGTATACGCCCTCGCGGCTGGTGACTCTTCACGCCTTTGTCATAGACCTTGATCTTTTCGTCAGCCTCGAGGTCATTCCAGACCAGCATCTTCTTTTCGCCGCCGATCAGCGTCGTGCGGACCTTCACCGGCGAAAGCCAGTTGACATTGATGTGCGCGATGACATCGTTGGGAAAGTAGAGGGTAATGAATGCCACATCCTCATGGCGGTTCAGGTGGGTCTGGCCAGTAGCCACGATCTGCTCGGCGTTCCCGTCGATGAGGTAGTCCATGATGGACAGATCATGCGGAGCAAGGTCCCAGATGACGTTGACGTCGTGCTGGAACAGGCCCAGGTTTACGCGAGTGGAGTCGTAATAGTACAGCTTGCCGAGCGTATCCGCGTCCAGCAGCTGCTTGATCTTCCGCACCGCGCCGGTAAACAGGAACGTGTGGTCCACCATGATCTGCAGGTTCTTGCGCGCCGCGAGATTGATCAGTTCTTCCGCCTGTGCCGTGTTGCTGGTGAAGGGCTTCTCCACGAACACGTGCTTGCCGTTCTCAAGCGCCGCCTTGGCGAGCTCGAAATGTGTCCAGACGGGAGTGATGATGGCGACGGCGTCGATATCAGGCGAGGCGATCACTTCACTCGCATCGGACGTGACGCGAGTGCCATGCATGGCTTTCTGTGCCCGCGCGCGCGCGGCAGGCGACTTGTCGGCGATGGCCAGCACGCGGGCTCCTTCCAGCCCGTCGAGGTTCCTGACGACATTCGGGCCCCAGTAGCCATAGCCGATGACGCCAAAGTTCACATGTTACTGTTGCGTTCCGGTTTGGACGGCAGGAAGAATACTCAGTGGCGGCTGGCACGATTGGTTACCTCCAAGGAGCTGGCCAGATTGGTAGATTGGATCGAAGACAAGAGGGAGCGGTTTGCGTCTACTTCAATAAGCGCCCGCGCCGAGGATCACGGCACGTGGAGTGCGAAGCAGAATTTTCAGATCAAGCCAGGGCGACCAGTCCCTGGCATAGCGAAGATCAAGGCGGACCATGTCATCAAACTGGACCCGGCCGCGGCCATTGACTTGCCAGAGTCCAGTGATCCCGGGCTTGACCTCCAAGACTCCTCCGGCGGTGCCAAGTCTGATAAGCGGCTACTTCATAAGGAATCGCCGGGCGCGGGCCAACCAGCGACATTTCCCCCTTAAGCACATTGAAGAGCTGAGGCAGCTCGTCGAGGCTGGTCCGACGCAAGAATGCACCTATCCGCGTGATGCGCTTGTCGTTCGTCAGCTTGTAGAAGCCTGTGCCATCGCCGTTACCATTCGCCGGGATGCCGTTGCGCCTGGCCGGCGATCAATTGCATCACGTATTTCTTGTGTACGGTGGGATCGTTGTCCACGTACATCGACCGGAACTTCAGAAATGTAAACGGCTTGCCGTACTGCCCGACCCGCTGCTGGCGGTACAAAATGGGGCCTTTGGAGGAACCTTGACCGCCACGGCCACCAGCAGCAGAACGGCGAACCGATCGGTCAGCAGCACAGGCTGCCGCTCATGTCCATGACCCGTTTTGTCAACGAGAATAGCTTGCCAAGGTTGTCGCCTCTCGGCAGGTCGGGATATAGTGTCGGATTGCTCGGGCGCTGGGAGATGTCGTGGTCCCATTTATCCGGGAAAGAAATGGAACGAGATGCTGATCTGACTGAACTGCTCCAGGTTCAGGTTGTCCCGCAGAATGGCGCCGACTCTTCCCAGCATCGCGACTAAGAATGGACTTCTGATCGAAGATTACGAGATGGGTGAACAGGACCCCGACGCAGGCATTTTTCTTGTGCCAGCCAACGACGTCGGTCTCTCGCGTTGCGGTCAACAGTGCCGAGATAACCTTCGCCAGCACCTGGCCATTCTTTTCTTCGCTTTGATGCTCTCCCGTTGCCAGCAGCATAAGCAGAAAAGGCTTACCGGAACGCTCGGTCCGCTTGCGCTCAATGGCGATCATTCGCTTGAACGCTTCTTCGCGTAAGACTTCGCGTTCTGCTGCTGACTGCCCTGGACAGCGGAGTCATCATCCCGGCACGAGCCATTATTGCCGTCGATGTTCAGTCACGAGATTGCTTACCGCTGATAACCTTGATGTCTGACAGGGGTCAGAAAGGTGAAGCTACAGGTCGAAGGATGAGTCTGAATACTTAGCTGCTGGGCGACGGAGATTCTGCACCCGCTGGGCATGCCAGCGTAATCGATAGTAGTAATATTACTTGTGGCCAGCGTCGCTCGATGCGTTGAGGACGCTCCCCAAAAGCTTCGACTGCTCTATCGCTTCCATTGCTCGCTGAAGCTGCTGCTTTGTCGTCACTCCCGGCCGTGTAACCAGCATGATGGCATCTGCCAGTCGCATCCAGATACTTGTGTCGGCGAGCGGCAGAACTGGCGGTGAGTCGATCACCACCCAATCAAACGCCCGCTGACACGATCCAGGACAATGCAAGCCTGCCGGGCTCCATGAATTCCAGGGATTGCTGTTCAATATTGCCGGCCAGCAAAACGCAAAACGCCTGAATCTCGAGACGGCAAATATTGTTCAAGCTATCCGGGTTCCTGCAGCAGCTGACTCAAGCCCGGAGGTCGCCCAGGCCAAGGTGCATGGCCAGCGAAGGTCGCCGAAGATCTCCCTCGATAAGCAAAACCTGCTGCTTGCCTCCGGCCAGAGCGCAAGCCAGATTGGCAGCTACCATGGTCTTTCCTTCGCAGGCACGGAACTCGTGATAACAATGCGCTTGAGAGTGCGCTTCTGCTGCATGTGCCGGAGGCGAGTTGCCAGGAAGCGAAACTTCTCTGCCGCCAGACTTTCGGTTTGGGTGAAGCAGACGAACTTGCTGTGGGCACGGCAGAATCACTTTGGCTGCAGGAAACTGCCGCAAATGTTCCCGGCTAGACAAGCTGCCCGGCTTGTTCCACCAGTGGTCACCGAACTCCCCGCCTTTCGCTCGACGACTTGCAGCAACTCTTTGGCGGCCGAGAACTCGCGCGGGCCGTTGCCGGCACTTTCGCTCGCAGACTGATGCAGTGCGTCAAATATCTGGCTCATGCTAGCTACCGTGAACCCTCATGGGCGCTCGTGCTCTGTCTGGCGTGACGGCGCCCTCTTCAAATAGGAAAAAAACTCAAGCGGGGTTTTCGAGGCTCACTGCGCGAAGGTCGCGGCGAAATCCGGCGGCACATCGGTCAGCTCGTCCAGTGCTCTGCGATCTTTCCACTGGGCATTCGGGTGTTCGGCGCGAACCAGTAGGCGCACTATTGCCATTCGCCCCCTCCTGCTTTGTGCCTGCAACACGGTCTCTTGCATTGTCGGACTGCAGGTGCTGCGCGACGGAGACCGCGGTAATCGGCTCGTCTGACGAAGCGGCAACCGGCTCTGTCTGAACCCGCGGCTCCGCTGAAGAGTGCGAATCTTGGTGGAGTCGTTGTCCCGGAAACCAGTAGCTCTCTTCCATTTCTCCGGTGAAGCGTTCTACGACGGCGAAATGTGCGCGCAACTCGGCAATGCCCGTCGCATCCTTGTCGTCGTGGAGGTTGAACGCCCACGTGAGCCAGTCACCCACGTTAGGACCGGGAAGCTCGTTGGTCGGGCCGGGCAGAGCGGCTTGCGCCCGCAGTTCGTGGACAGCCTCCAAACGCAACTCGTTCAGTAAAGCAGTGCGAGCCTGAAAGCGATGCCGGACTCGTCCCGCCTCCAGTGCATCGGCAAGCTCCAGCAATCGAGCACGCCGTTCTTGATTGCGCTTGGCGTCGGCAGCGGTTCTCAGTTCATGGATCGGACGAACGTGCACCACGTGCAAACGAAGGTCCGCTGCCGTGCTGTCGACGATTTCCGGCGGCACACTCTGCAGCTTTCTGGCATAAGCGGTGATGAGCGCGTTGTCGCAAATCGTGTTGATCAGCCGCGGAATGCCTTTGGAGTGGCGATACACGCTCGCTATGGTGTCCTGAGGGAACAATGCATTGCCAGGCTTGGCGCCTGCGATCTGCAAGCGCCAGTCGATATAGCCTTGCGCCTCCGTGAGGTCTAGCGGCGCAAGCTGTGCGCGATGAGCAATCCTCTGCTTGAGCTGCCGGAGCGTAGGCGAGTCGAGCTTGTCATCCAGTTCGGGCTGACCAACTAGGAGGATCTGCAAGAGCTTGCCACCAGCTGTCTCCAGGTTCGTCAGCAGCCGGATTTCCTCCAGTATTTCCGCCGAGAGATGGTGCGCCTCATCAACCACCAGCACCGTCGTAAGATTCTTCGAACTGCGCGCGATCAGGTAGTTACTGAGATCGAAAAGAATCTGGCTTTTGTTCTTGCCGGCGACGGACAGCCCAAAGTCGGTAGCAATGTATTCCAGGAACTCGCAGGGCGACAGAAGTCCATTAAAGACGTACGCATAACCGATGTCGCTGCTTTCTCGAAAGAGCTCAAGCACGCAACGGAGTAGCAGCGTCTTCCCAGTCCCGACTTCGCCGGTGAGTACGACAAAACCTTTATGGCCGCGTACGGCGTGGTACAGCGCCGCCATCGCTTCGTTGTGCCTCGGAGTCGCAAAGAGGAAGGCCGGATCGGGGCTGATGTCGAATGGGTTCCGCTCCAGGTTGTAAAAAGCTTTGTACATCAGAGATAATTCAACCTTTCAGGTAGCTGACGGCCGATCCAGCGAGGATGAAGACTACGACTAGAGCCGCGGCTGCCCAACCGATCCAGTTCTCCCTCTGACGACGCTGTTCCTCCGCTGGGTCATAGATAACGGGGATCTCGGAAAGCACGGAGCCAGGCGCCAGTTTGCGCAATTCCAGGTCGCTGTAGACACGGTCGTCTATCATCTCGGCTGCACAGACGAGCCCCGCACCAAGTGCCAGGCCCACAAGCAATCCAATCCCGCAAAACTTCAGGCGATTGGGAAAACTAGGCCTCAACGGCAGGCTGGGAGGATCGATGATACGAAAACGCTCACCCTGCTGGAGCAGCTCCATACTCGTCGCCATCGCGGAGTCATTTTTCTTCTTCAGCAAATCGTCATAGGACGCTTTGGACTGGTCGTAGCCGCGCGTCAAGTCGGCAAGCTGTTGCTCTCGTATGGGCTCCTGATTTAACCGCGACTGATATCCCCCGATGTTGGCCGTCAGCGCGGCGATTGTCTGCTCCCGGTTCTTGATTTCAGTCTGATTCGCTTGCAACTGGCTCTGGAGTTGGGCAAAGGACGACGGATCCCTGGGCGTCGCCGCTGGCACCGCAGCAGCGGGATTCTGTCCGTCGGCCTGAGACTTGCTGTCCTTCGCCTTCAGGTCCGCCAGAAGCTGGTCGCGCTGTGCCTCCGTTTTTGCGATCTGGTCCTTTACCTTGCGGATCTCCGGATGTTTCTCCCCATAAGTGGAACTCAGGTCGCGCAACTCCGTCCTGAGTTTATCGAGTTGCTCGTCCAACTCCTCGATTCCACCCTTCGGAGCGTTGGCATTCTTCGATGGTTCCCCCCGCAGAGCCCGGTATTGCGCCAACAGCGTTTCCAGATAGACGCGCTGCTGCCTAGTCGCGTTGAGAGCTTCGGATTGCGCCTGTAGCTGCGTTTGCAGGCCACTCAGAATCTGTACATTGCTGTTTAACTGACTGGGAAGTTCTCCACCATGCTGCGCCTTGAACTCACGAATCTGCTGCTCTTGTGCTTCCAGAGTCTGGCGCGCAGACTCTAGTTGGTCCTCGAGAAACTTGGTGTTTCCCTGCGATTCCTGCTGCCTGACTTCGAGATTTTCGTTAATGAATAAGTTCGTCAGCTTGCTGGTCACCTGTTGCGCGATCCGCGGGTCGCCAGCCGTGTAGTAGACGTTGAATGCGCTGATCCGATTATCCGGTCCGCGGACCAGCTCGATATCGATGTTCTTGCGCATGTGATCGACAATGTCGTCGGGAGCCAGCCGGGAGCGCTCGGCGGAGTACAAATTCATTTCCTCTACGATGTGCAAAAGACGTGAGCGGCTAAGAATCTGTTGGGTAATGCTTTGCAAACGCTCCTGGAGGTTCTCGCTGACGTTTGGGACCACATAGTCCTTAGGCATGGTCGGCTGTTCCACCAGGATCAGCGTGCCTGATTTGTATTGCGGCGGCAGAACCCAGCTTGCTCCCCAAACCGCAAGCCATCCCAGGAACAAGGGGATTAATAGCAGCAGGCGGCGCCGGCGAAGAATTTCCAGATAGCGCTGGAAATCCAGCGGCTGCTGAGGAGCTGACTGTGGCATAGCTTATTTCTGCAGTGGTCTCATGAACTGATAGTTTAGAGACACGGAAAAGCGGTTAGTATTTGGAGCAGAAGCGATGGCCGCAATCTGATCGTAATTCTGATTTGTCCAGCTATATCCGAACTGTACAGTCGCATGTTCTCCCAAGGCGCGTTGCGCCGACACAGTTCCTAACACTGTACGCCCTCCACTGCTCGATAAGAAGAATGGAGTCACCGATGTACTATTGCCATAACTTGCTGCAACTCCTGTATTCCAGTTACGGCTCACTTTCCAGTTGAATGACGAGCCCACGCTGGTTGACTGAAAGACGCCGCTCAATCCACCGGCCCCGCTAACGATGCGCGAAAAACTGGCTGCCACGGCGGTTCGCTCCCCTTGCCATCCTGCACTTACGGTCAGCAGCGGGCTCCACGACGACGCTGCAGGAAACGGCGGTTGGGTCGCGGAATAGTGCTGTGGGCCGACGGAGACCGATACCGACAACCTGGGTTTCAGATAGACCGAAAGGAACGCAGAGACAGTTTGGGTTTGGATGTGCGTGTCGGACGCATTTCCCTGGTACGAGAGCGTGTTCTGAAATTGGTAGTTGGCGCCGATGTAATACTTCTCCCCGAGTCGCCTAGAGTAGAAGGCCGAAGCGCCCTCCGATCGGGAGTTGGAGAGCCCTGAAGCCTGCTCCGAGTTAAGGTAGGTCTGGTTAGCGAAGCTGCCGCTTACTCCCAGCACAGAAGTCGCACCGACCTGATCTGTTACTTGTACCGCGGTCGTGTTATTGATCTGATCTGCCAGCGGGGCGATAACTCCGATGCCACTCGTTGGTACCGAACCGGAAACCGGCGAGGCCGATAGGGGATTCGGCTGATCGAATATGTTCGACGATTGTTGGAATGCCTCCCGCACGCTGATGCTAAGAGTCTCGCTGAACCGGTACTGCAAATTGGCGGTTAGGTTCTGGTTGCCCTGGTTATACCCACTAGTTTTCTGATACACGGTGAAACCAGGACTATAGCTGAGCACTATGTGCGACTGTGTTGTGACGCGGTCCAGCGCGATGCTCGGCCAGAACGAGTAGCTCATGTCTCCAACAGGTTTTGCAGCAGTGCCAGTGACATTACTCGAATAGCCGCTGCTAACAGTGAAACCGCCCCGCCAATAATTTTGCTCCGTCCCTCCGGCGTATTCCGTCGGATAAGCCTGACCGCTTACGGGTGGCGGCACGCGCATTTGCACGTCGTCACCGGATGCGCCACCCGTATCCGTTGCAGTCGTATCCACCTGGCACAGGGCTGGAAGGCACGTCAGCACCAGACCCGCACAAAGTGGAAGAGCTGTCCTAAGGAACGACCACTGTGTCATGGGGTTGAAGCTGAATATTCTGCGCAGTGTTCTTGCCTTTGATTACATCCTGATAATTAAACGGCAGCCGGGTCTCGCTGCCGTCCACATGCCGGCGCAGGATGTAAATGGCCTTTTGCTTGGCGAAGTCGCGGCAGCCACCGGCGACCGCAATGGCATCCAGGACCGTTGTCGGGTTGACCAGCGAATACGACCCCGGCTTTGCCACTTTACCGAGAATGTTGAACTTCTCGCTATTGATCTGCTCGACGATGACGGTCACTTCCGGTTCGGCCAGAAACGGCTGGAACTTGGTGGTGATCTCCTGTTCGAGCTTCAAAGGGGTCTGGCCGGCGGCATTCACCTCCCCAATCAGCGGAAGCGAAATCCTGCCATCGGAACGGACAGGAAGCGAGCGCGAGAGGTCCGGCTGTTTCCAGACGCTGATCGCTAACACATCTCCGTTTCCAATCACGAAACCATCGTCGTGAGGCTTCGTGGCTGCTGTGCTCGCCGACTTCACGACGGAGGCGACATCGGCGGGAAGCAGGGATTGAGCGCCGGATTGACTTGCGACTTGCTCCTGTGCCCAGATCTGAGCAGTCAGTAAGAGGCAAGCCAATCCGATAACCGCACTCCCGGGCCATGTACTAACAGCGAAGAATTTCATGATCAGCTCCTGGCGGTCGTCACCTGACCAGTGGCGCTCAACGGGGGCTCCCATTGCCTCCGAATCCGTTTCCGTTGGGCCTGAGCCCGCCCCCGCCCGTAACCAGAGCGGCATCAGGCGATTTCATCTGATATTGATCGATCTTGTACAGCAAACTGCGATAGCTGACCTTGAGCAGCCGCGCGGCCGCCTTGCGGTTCCAGCCCGTCTTCTCCAAGGCAGCGGAGATTGCGTTCTTTTCCGCCTCCAGCTTGACTGTCTGCACCAGCGATTTCAGCGAATGGGAGCCGGAACTCCTGATATCGGGTTCGCCAGACTGTGAAGCCAGTGCATCCGGGCCAAGCGCGGATCCGCTGTTTCCCGCTAAATCGTCTGGATCTGCCTGCTCTGCAAACGGCAACTGTTTGTCTGAAGCCAGCAGAAAGCGCTTTACGAAGTTTTCCAGCTCGCGCAAGTTTCCCGGCCAGCCGTGGGACTGACAAGCTTGCAGGACAGCCGGCGAAAAATCTCGCGGCGCAAGCGCATACTGTTTTGCCAGATAGCGCATTAAATAGTGCAGTAGCAAGGGGAGCTCTTCGCGACGTTCGCGCAAGGGAGGCACCCGCACTGTGTAACCGCTGAGCCAATAACATAAGTCTTCGCGCAGCTTGTTATCGGCGACCGCCGATTCGAGTCCGTTGGTGCTCGCTGCCAAAATGCGTACGTCAACCGGCACCGCGGCTCCACTTCCCGGCCGGGTGAACCTTTTAGTGTGCAATGCCTGTAAGAGTTTGGCCTGCAGACTCATCGGCATTTCCGTTATATCCTGCAGAAGAAGAGTGCCCTTGTCGCAGAGCTCGAGCCTGCCAGCCTTGAGCGGGGAGGTTCCCGTCCCATTCCTATCGGATCCGAATAGTTCGATTTCAAGTAGATCGCTGGGCAGAGCCGCACAATTGATCTTCGCAAACCTGAACCCGGATCGAACAGAAAGCTGATGCATCAATCGGGCAATTGTCTCTTTGCCACAGCCGGCTTCACCAACGATCAGGACCGGCGAATCGGTTTCCGCCAAGAGCTCGACTTGGGCGCGTACTTTTCGCATGGTCGGGCTGGCGGCAACGAAGAAGTTCTCCCCGCCGACCTGCGCGATATCCTCGCTCGTAATTTCCACGCCACTGCTTTCGACAGTCCTTGAAAGCTGCCGCCCAATGGCGCGCTCCAGCGCATGTTCCGGTAGCGGCTTTGTAAGGAAATCCTGGGCACCAAGCCGAATCGCTTCCTGCTGGGTGTGTGTATCGTCACTATCGCATAGCACAAAAATCGGCAACTCGGGGCGCAACCGACGCAGCCAGCGCAGGAAGTGGAGTCCATCCTTGTCGCCGCACGGCAAGTCCAGCACGAGCAGGTCTGGCGTAATACCCGATTGGACTCTCTCCATTGCTCCCCAGCCGCTGGTGGCACTTTCCAGTTGCCACTGGTGTGACTCGCCGAGAGCCCAGAGCGGGCCGAGCACGGCCGATTCGCGGGTTACCACCAAAAGCCGTAGAACTGCCGATCGGGTGTTTGACACCGACTGAGAACCTTGCATGGACGAGAGGAATTGGCTAGACAGGTTCAATGTCGTATCCCTGGACTTGAAGGCTCAGGGACCTCTGAATGGCGTCCAGGGAGATCACGAGGGTGCGCTCTCCGCTGCGGGAGACCAGGATCCCTTCAACGCCGGTCAATGCGCCACTGCGAATCCGAACGCGCTGGCCGATTTTCAAAAAAGGGTGAGAACACAAAGGCAATTTCTCTTCCACAAGAAGTCGAACGGCCTCGATCTGATCGTCCGGAATTGGGATTCCCATTCCGGTCGTACCGACGAAGCTCACGACCCCGTTGACCCGTAGAACCTGCAGCCTTTTGTCGTTTTGTGGAAGCAGTTTGACGAAGACATAGCCGCTGAACAAGGGAAAGTCGACGACTTTGCGCCGGTCAGACCATTGGCGTACTTGCTTGACGAGCGGCAGGAAGCTTGTAATGCCTAGCTCGCGAACTTCATGCGCGACCACCTTTTCGTGGCGAGCATAAGTCTGGACCGCAAACCAGCGTTCAACTTCGGCCTCTCTGGGAATTCCGACAAATGCTGGCGTATCGGAGAAGCAACCCAACTGTGCGCTATACATAGCTTCGCCCTCTCAGTCACATCGGGCCAAATGCCCGATTGCGAATGCTTATAGACCGGCAGATCCAAAAGGGCCTACACGACAGCCCGTCAGCCACGAAGCTGGATCGCGCCGGCTTCGTTCGTTGCAGGGGAGCTGAACTAGCGAGTGACCGCAATGTAGGACTGGTTGCAAACTTCCGCAAGAGGCAGAGCCTCTCTGCGAAGCTCTTCTCAAGGGACACGGGAGCTTAAGTTTCACCAATGGGGAAGACACGGTTAGAGACGATCTTCTCCGTCGCCGTGTCCAACCGGACGGTAAGTTTTGACCTAAATTGGCACCTGTTTAGGGCCTTGGAATCGGTTACTAAGTCGCATCGTTGCAGCATCATAGCCGCAGCCCGCGAGACATGTGAGATGGCGCGTTCCAGGGCAGAAGCGATCCGTGCAAGATTGGCTTTGAATTCAGCCATCGACGCCAACCCTTACCTGTGCATCATGGGTATTCGGGTGTATGCAGCTTTGCGGCACAATTGTTTTCTTGAATTCTGTCCAGAACTGTTGTAGCTTGTCGGCAACCCTGAAATTTTGGATCTATCTGGCCGTTCCTCTTTACTGCACGCTTCCGTGGAGCGTGTCGGGGGAAAGATAGTTCCCGAACACTTGCCACCAAACTTAGTTTGGAGCAATGACATGCGCCACCAGCTAGCGGTTGTTCCTATTCGTGTCCTCGTCTGCGACGATACTCGGGTACATACGGAGTTGGTCGCAGATGCCCTGAAGCGGGATGGTTCTCTACGAGTGACCACTGCGCCGGCAGGTTCTGATGGCCTTACGAACCACCTCAGCCCGCGCGAGTTCGACGTTCTCATGATTAGTTCCAATTTGGACCAGCGCCCTGGCCATGGCTTCGAGGTGCTCCGCGGACTGCGTGCCTCGCATGGCGATCTCAAGGCTGTGATCCTGTTGGACGCCTCGCAAGGGGAGATGATTCTGGAGGCGTTCCGTGCCGGCGCCCGGGGGATCTTCCACAAGGACGATTCAATCGAGAACCTGGGCAAGTGCCTGCGAAAGGTGTATGAAGGCCAGATCTGGGCGAACAGCCAACAGATTGAGACCTTGGTTGAGGCACTCGCCTCGTCTCATAACATCAAGGCCGTGGATGCACGCGGCTTGGATATTCTTTCAAAACGGGAGATGGAGATCGTTCGGGGCGTGGCGCAGGGGTTGTCAAATCGGGAAATTGCCTCCCGTTTGCACTTGAGCCAGCACACGATCAAGAACTCTCTGTTCCGCATCTTTGACAAATTGGGTGTGTCCAGCCGGGTTGAACTTCTCTTTATGACCCTTAGCCAGGAGCGGCATGCGCAATCCGCCTTGCAGCATTTCATCAATGAACGCGCCTATGAGAGCTTGCGGGACGAAGCCACGTATGTAGCCTGCCAGGAGGCGGCCAACAAAGGCGTTTTGATTGCGCAACTCGCCTTGGCGCAGTTCCATGCCCTACATAAGAACGACCGCAACAGCGCGGTGCAAGCCTACACGTGGTATCTGATTGCGACGGAACAGATGTCACAGGTCTACCAGAGCCTGGCAAAGGAGCTTACGCTCGAGCAACTCCTCCAGGCGGAGGAGGCGGCGACCGAGCGGCTCAGTAAGAAAAACGGTGGGGCGGTCCCGGCATTACGCAGCACGAGACCGGCACGAAGAGTGCCGGCCAATGGAGCTTCTCGGGTCGCCGCGGCGGCGGGGGCGTAACCATCTGCCTCGCTGATAAGGTAGTTCGATCGCCCAATTGGGGAGGCCCATGAATTCGGACGCTTTCTTTGCACATCCCCAGGCCCTGGTCGAAACTGATGCGATCGGCGAAGGTACCCGGGTATGGGCCTTCGCTCATGTCATGAAGGGTGCGGTGGTCGGCAAGCATTGCAACATCGGGGACCACGCCTTCATAGAATCGAATGTCACCGTCGGAGACGGCGTGACCATCAAGAACGGGGTCGCCGTTTGGGATGGTGTGTCACTGGGCGATCATGTATTCGTCGGACCCAACGCCGTTTTCACCAACGATGTCAACCCGCGCGCTGAGATCAAGAAGAGCCCGGAACAGTTCGTGACCACCCAGGTTCACCAAGGAGCCAGCATTGGAGCGAACGCCACCATCGTCTGCGGCGTAACCATCGGCCGGTACGCGTTCGTGGGTGCGGGTACAGTGGTCCTACGGGATGTGCCGGCTTATGCGATGGTGGTCGGCAATCCCGCCCGGCAGATCGGATTCATGTGCGAATGCGGCGAGCGTTTGCCGGAATCTCTGGCTTGTGCCTGCGGCAAACGATTTGAGCGGGGCCCGCAGGGGCTGCGCGGGGCACTACCAATAACTTGCGGTAAACAGCTGGTGTAGTGTCAGATGAGGTGGAACCGTAGGCTCCAGCTCTCCAGACATCATAATACCGCCCACTCGACCAGATTTTGGAGTTCCCGTATATTGCCGGGCCAGCTGTATGACGAGAAAGCCGTCATCGTCGCCGCAGGAATATGGCACTGATCATTTTTTCCCTCGTGGCCGCCCTCATCGCGAGGTGTCCTTTGACCGTCGCTGCTCACTCGCCTTCATGATTTCGTTCATGTCCCCCACTGGCCGAATCTCGAAAATGCTGCCGTACTTCAGGGCCGGGTGCTGCGCCACAAGCTGTACAGCATGATTCATGTCCCGCGCCTCAAGGACGAGAATGCCGCCGAGTTGTTCCTTGGTTTCCGTATAGGGACCGTCCGTAGTGGCCACTTTGCCGTTCTTCCAGGACAGCGTCAAGGCGGATTCCGCAGGCTGAAGCGCTTCTCCACCAGCCCAGTGCCCATTGGCGCGAAGATGGTCGTCGTACTCAAAGCATGTGTCGAACATCGCCTGTTGCTCGCGCTCGGTCATGGCTTCGTGTTTGGCTTTGTCGTAGTAACCCAGACAGACGTATTTCATTGTTCTTCTCCACGTGTGAGGACCAGCAGCACCCCTTGCGCGCCGGATCGTTCATCCTATAGTCGTCCCGCGCGGAGAAAATCGACAGCAGGGGTGAGTTATTTTTATCCAATTCCTGTCGGGTGCCCTAACCGTAGGTGAGATCGGTGCTCTGTCCGACCTCGATGATGTAACCGTCAGGATCGCGGATATAGCAGCGGATCTCGCCGTACTTGGGGATCGGCTCCGTGATGAACTCCGCTCCTCGACTTTTCCATAGTTTGTAGCACGCTTGAATGTCTGCCACGCGCATATTCAGAAAGCTGTTGATGTGATTCGGGTCGGGGACACTCAGCGTCACCGTCGGCTTGTCGGGGGTCGGCCCGCCCCCAACATTCAGAATCATCCAGATATTTGCAAGCAGAAGGTACGCAGGCGCGTTGCCGTCGCCCAGGGTCAGAATGCGAGCGCCGAAGACCTTTTCGTAGTAGCGGGCCGATCGCTCGATGTCGGCGACGGTGAGAAACTGCGCGATGCTGATGCCTTCCTTCGGCGGCATCTCATAGCTCTTCTCTTCGACTTGTACGTTGTTCATTGCTGGCTCCTTCGATACATGCTCATCGACAATACGGTGTCCCGGGAATCCCGGCCCGTTGGATGCGAAGCGGGTGCCCCAGGTCTCGCGTCTTTCGAGACCTGGGTGAGGCGGGGGTTAGCGACGCAACAATTGCTCCCATCAGCGGCACACTCATTGAGCCAGAACCGCGACGGGGAATCTATTGGACGAACGCATCGGTTTCCGGTGTTTCGACAATGCGTTAAGACTCAGCCGCCGTCCTCCTCCTGATATCCATTAATCCTACTTTTTGTATGTTGACGGACTATTCCATTCGTGTCATACTTTCGCGTATGAGTGTGACAGAAAAACTCGACACCGTGTGGTTTACGACCAAAGGGCAAGTCGTGATCCCGCTTCGGCTCCGCAAGCAGTTCGAAATCGAGGATGGAACCAAAGCGGTGGTGCAGGCGACGCCGGAGGGTATTCTCCTCAAACCGGTCACTGCGGCACTCATCCGACGCGGGCGCGGTATCCTCAAGCGCGCGCCGGGACAGGGTTCGCTGACCGAGGACTGGGCCGAGCACAAAAAGCAGGAACGCGCGCTGGAGGAGCGCCATGCCCGCTAAGGTGCTCGACAGCTTCGCGCTCATCGCCTACTTCCGCGACGAACCGGGCGCGGGAGCGGTGGAGCAACTGCTCGTCTCCGCCAGCAAGAGAGACAGCCAGCTCCACATGACCGACGTGAACTACGCTGAGGTGAAGTACTCGATTGTGAAAAAAGACGGCGCCGCAGCCTGGGCGAAAGCCGCAAAGGTCCTGGAGGGCCTGCCCATTGATTTTCATTCCACAACCCGCGCGCTGGCCGACACCGCCGCCGATTTCAAAGCACGTTTCAAGTTGAGTTTGGCCGATGCCTTCGCCGCCGCGCTGGCCAAAGAAAAGAAGGCGGAACTCGTGACCGGCGACCCGGAATTCAAGCCGCTTGACCGGGAAATCAAAATCCACTGGCTGAAGTAATCGCCGGACTATTGGATAAAGCGTGGGTATCCACGCTACGACGGAATTTAGGCTTAAAGGAGGAAGGCCATGGAACGAGAGATCATCCGCGTCGAACCGTTCGACACCAATTTTGAGAAATGGGGCGTTCCCGTCTCGGTCTGCACCCGCGCTGGGGACATGGTGTTCCTGTCCGGCCTGCCGCCCTTCGACCCGGACACCGGCGAGCTCCTGCAGCATGCGCCGTTCGAGCGCCAGGCCGAGCGCATCCTCGAACAAATGAAGACAGCGCTGGAGGCGGCGGGGTCGGACCTCGATCACGTGTTGAAGTGCAACGTGCTCTGCATATCCGCCGAGCGCTTCAAGACCTTCAACGAGATCTACAAACGCTACTTCCCCAGGAACCCGCCTGCCCGAATCTTCTTCTGCGTCCCGGAGTGGACCGGTCCGTTCGATATCGAGATCGACTGCGTGGCCGTCACGAAGAGCTGAGATCACCGGTAAGGACAGCGGCCGGGTGCCCCACTCATCCGCGGGGTTCGGATGAGTGGGTCTTCGAATCACTGCCATCCGGTACCTCCCTCACAGACACACTTTCAACTCCCCGTTAACCTCGATTCCATGACCCAAGGCCTGGAGCGCTGGTACGGTGGACATGACCTCCACTTCATTACCTGTAGTTGCTATGATCGCCGGCCTGAGCTGGGGACCGCGCAGCGCCGCGACCTGTTCCTGCGCGTGTTGGAGCAGGCGAGGTTGCGATACCGGTTTGTGGTCATCGGATACGTGGTGATGCCTGAGCACTTCCACCTTCTCGTCACGGAGCCGGAGGTCGGGGACCCTTCGGTCGTGATGAAGGTGATCAAAGAACGTTTCACCAGGATCCTGCACCGCAACGGCGTGCGCACCAAGCGGATCTGGCAGAAGCGGTTCTACGACTTCAACGTCTCCACGTCACGGAAGCGGGTCGAGAAGTTGCGGTACATGCATCGCAATCCCGTGAAGCGCGGGCTGGTTGCGGCGCCGGAAGAATGGGTGTGGAGCAGCTTTCGGAGTTATGCGTTCAAGGAAGAAGGTCCGGTGCGGGTCAACTGTCAGGAGTGGCCCTTGAAGGTGACGTTTTCTCCTGAGAACATTCAGTCGTTTCGCAATTGTCCGATCGCCGCCCCAGGTGAGAAATGTTCGATATCCTCTTCCCCTCGGATCACCCACTCATCCGAACCCCGCGGATGAGTGGGGCACCCGGCTGAGTGGGGCACCCGGCCAGGAGTGGCCATTGAGGGGGACGTTTTCTCCGGAGAACATTCAGTCGTTTCGCAATTGTCCGACCGCCGGCCCAGGTGAGAAATATTCGACACGCCCTTCCCCTCCGATCACCCACTCATCCGAACCCCGCGGATGAGTGGGGCACCCGGCCGCTAGACCAGGAAATCAAAATCCACTGGCTGAAGTAATTGGCGGGTCCCCGCCCTCGTCGCCGGCTTTTGGCGAGATCAAAAGCCAGGGCCACCCGCCGGTCGTATCGCCCCCGTAGTTTTGTGTATTTTAGAGTAGGAGCTTTCTGCTCTTAGGGGGCGACAAGATGCTTGACTGGATCGCTTTGCTCGGGAAGGTGGGTTACATTGTATCGGGTCTTGCCACGACTGCCAAATCGATAGAGCAAATTGCCGAGAATAAGCAGATAAGAAACCAGATGCCGGGGCTTGCTACGGAGATCCGCGAACTTCGGAAGAAGCTGGATGGTTTAGGCGAGACGCTTGAGGAACTTGTTAAGGAAGCCCAGGCAGCCGAAGAAGCCACAACTAAGCGCGTCACCGATCTCGAAAAACTCACCGATCAAAGGCAGCGCTCTGCTGATGAGCGGTTTGGAGGAATAGAGAAACGGCTAAGCTTCCTGTCTCGCTCTACATATGTCGTTGCGGGGTTCGCAGGTGCATCCGTTGTCTACGTCGTCTTGCGATTGTTCGGCGTCCTCGCTAGGTAAAGAGTCATGTTGGCGGCGGGAAACTGGGGACGGACGGGACGTTCACAGCCCCCATGCGTCGAAAAACTGGCGAAGCTTCCGTCTGTCCCCGATTTGTTCGTATTTCCTCAATCGCTAACGTTGCTGCCCGGCTTGCTGTTTTCCGAGCCAAACCGAGCCTCAATCTCATCGCCGATCCAGTCCCGTATTACAGAAGAGGGCGCACGCCCCAACGCTCTTTCGTCGAACGTGTTGAATGACTTATCCAAGTACGTGGCGACCAGGTGCAAATTCCAGACATCACTGGGTGACTCGACGATCTGCGGCATCCATAGCTGTCTGGTAAGGGGGCTTTCCGAGGGGCCCGAGTTGTAGCGGCCAACGTGATACCACGTGCTATGGGCGCACTGACTGAACGGCGTATAAACGTAGTTGTAAAAATCTAGAATTCCGCTCTCCTCAGCCATTTCTCGTGTTGTCTTACCGGACCAGGCGCCCACGTTCACCTCGACAAGGAAGCTCAACCTCTGCGTATCGATCCATGATTCGTAAGCCCGTATCACTTGCACCAAATCCTCTTTGTCTCCCTCCTCCGCAGACTCCAATTTCTTTTTCCGATGCTCCAACTCCAGCACGGCCTGGCCCAGGCCATGCTCGATGTACTGTCGTGCACGTGCCTTCGGATCGAGGAGAATCCACGACAGTGTGATGTGGACATCCGTCATCGCGCGCAGGAACAATGGTGCAGAATGCCCATTCCAAAGCTGCGGGGCAGAGGCGAGCTCGATCGCCAATGTCGCTTGTCTGGCGAGCAGTGCCGTGAGGACGTTGAATACCTCCGGCATCCTGAAGTCGGGCGTGTACGCCTCGCATCGAAGTCGAAGTTCTTGGCGAATCTTGGCGTCGATGGCCCGTACAAGATCCTCGAGTTTACTTTCTTCGCTCATCGTCTGCCGATAGGTGGCGAAAATTCAACGGGCGTAAGTCAAGACTGCGCCTCCAAAAGTATTGCACCCAAGTGTCATCCTCGTATTTCGGGAGTGAACTGCCCGCCAGCATGTTTACCGTAGAGCATATTGACGCCCCGACGACTTCTGACTTTTCCGTCTCGGGATAGCGCTCCACCTCCGGGAAGTCGGCCAAGGCCAAGCCCTTTTTCACACGCAACCGACCTAGCACAAAAGCCAAGTAGATGGCTTGGGCCTGCATGAGTACTCCGTTCCTCGACCTCTTATCCTCAAGTTCTCTGATTCGGTTCTCAAATCGGGAGAGGTAGGCAACATCCACTATCCCGGTCGGTCTCGAGTCGGACAACTTTGCGAGTGGGCAATAGGGATAGAGGTCCAGAAAGTCGGATAGGCTGTCAGTCACCGGAGATAAGAGGCCACTTCGAGAAAGGTGTTTCCTCAATGCGTCGCCATCCTCATCAGAGAGTTGACCGTAATCGGAAATGAACGCCCACCAGTGACTCCGATCGTCCCTCCCCTTAAAATATTTGCCGATTTCCTCAGCGACCTTTGCAGCGAAGCGATGTGAGACCCGGTCGGCAACTACGTCCCACCAAATCAGCTCTGGCATGGTGTGGTTCGACCACTTTATGTAACTAAAATCAAAAGCCTGAAGCATCGGCGGGACAAACTTCGTTCCGACCTTTCGGTACGAGCCTAGAACCCGGTCCCCTTTCCGCGGGGGTTGTCTCTTATCTTTCACTGTAAACGTAGCCTTGAGCGCCGGGGCTCGAAAACTTTGAGCTGCAGGGATCGAGACTAATTCTAGCGCAGGCGGGTGGCCACCTTTTCTGCTCTTGGGTGCCCCAGAGCTGTCGGTCGCGGGCCCACCCTCCCGCTGAAGCGGGACGGATGGGGCAACGAGGGCTCACTCCCAAGCGAGGACTGCGGAGCTTCGTGACCCACGGTGTAACATGGGCTTCTACGGCCCATGCTGACACAGCGCACGATTGCAAAATTCCAGCGGTTCCTGTCCGGCCTCATGCAGCATGGATTCTTCGGTATGAACGGCACGTACAGTGTTCTGCCTCCGGCCAATTACTACAACCTACTGTACGAGGCGGACGTTCCCCGTCAACTGCTCGACATTCTGATGAAGCGCACATACTTCAACGCTGTGGCCGCGCCATTGGCTCTGTACGAAGGCCATGCGGTAGCCGAAGCTCGCGGGCATTCCTACGTCACCGATAACGACCGACAGATGGGCGTCGCGTACCTGTTGTGCCTCATGGCGGTCGCCTTCCTGGTGTATGAGCGGTTGGAGTGGGACCGTCGTAGTATTTTCGAGGACTGCGCGCGTGAGTTCAAGGAAAGCTTGGAGCACGACGGATTCGTTTATCACTCGGGGGTGATTTACGAAACAGCCACGGGTGATCGCATCATACCGGTCCCACTCGATGGGAATCCACCCCGTGCGGTGGTGCCTGCAAAGCCACAGCCCCCCGTTCCTGAAGCACCTGCTGCGATCACTGCGCCCGCCGATGATCCGGTTGAGGAACATCCGGCAAGAACTCGAAAGCAGAAGCTAGTCGACTCCGCCGTAGTGGTGGGGCTGGTCAGCATCGCGGTTACGGTCGTGGTCACCCTGTTCAGCAAAGAAATTCATGATTGGTTGGTGCACGCTTGGGCCACGTTGATCCACTGAAACGGGCCGGGTACCGCGAGTCACAGCCTTAGCGCCAGCGGTACTCCGACTGAATCCGCCGGGACGCAGCGCGGCATCAGGCCGGCAACTCATGTCAAATCTTGTATAAATAAGAGCGATGCGAAGCCGCCTGAGGCTGGTCAGGCAACGCTTGCAGGAGCAGAGGACACATGAAAAGCGCAGCGCGAAATAGGCCGACCCATATCGTAAAGGGAAACATCTTCGACGCCCTGGGCTTCTCTGCGTCGGAGGCCAGCGCGCTGAAAATCAAGGCGGAGATTCTGTCCGCCATCCTTGAGCATGTGCGGACCAAGGGCTACACGCAAGCGCAGCTGGTAGACATTCTGGACGAGTACCAGCCGTCGGTAAGCAACCTGCTCAAGGGCCGAATCTCGCAAGTGAGCATCGAGAAGTTGTTGCGCTATGCCGACCGGCTGCATTTGCAGACGAGCATCGCAGTACGGCCAATAGAGAGGCAAGGCCGCCGGGTGAGAATTCAGACCACAGTAAGCGCGCGACGGCGAGCGCGGAAACTGCCAGCGGCAGTTTAGCAATTGCGTGCAGGACGAAGCCGATAGGGGTGGGGAATGGGCAGGCTGGTGTTTGGGATGATGCAGTCTCTCGATGGATACATTGCCGCTAATGCTCAGCTTTTCGGAACGTCGACGAGCTCGGGAGTGCCGGGAGGACCGGTGTTGCCGCCTCCGGGACCGGCGCTGTCTCGCCATTTCAACGATCACGTGCGTGGGCTTGCGGGAATGTTGTATGGAAGGCGCATGTATGAGGTGATGCGTTATTGGGATGAGGACCAGCCAGACTGGGACGAGGGTGACCGCGCCTTTGCGGCGCTGTGGCGCGCGAAGCCGAAATGGGTTGCATCGCACTCGCTGAAGTCGGTTGGCCCCAATGCCACGCTGGTGAGGGACGATGTGGGAGCGTTCGCTGCGCGGCTGAAGGCGGAGATCGATGGCGAGATCGACGTTGCGGGGGCGGAGCTTGCGGGAAGTCTTACCAAGCTTGGTCTGATCGACGAATATCGTCTTTATTTGCGTCCATTCGTGCTGGGCGGCGGCAAGCCATACTTCGCCGCGGCGCGTCCGCCACTGCGATTGGTGAAGAGCGATGTTGTGGGAGAAGATGCGGTGAGGCTGGTGTTTGTGCCTGCATAGGTCGTGCCGCATGAGCCTCTGAACCGGATTTGCGCCAGATTTAAAGTACCTCTTACTACCTAAGTAACATTTACCCCGTTACCGCAAACCAGCTAACATTGAATTGTTCTGTGGGTAGGATTGCGCCTCGATCTCTCGGTCCGGGCGCAACCTGCCCTTTTGTCTTTATAGGGGGAGTCTTTATGGCTTACAAATACTGTCAGCACGTGCGCGAGAACGGGACTTTCTGCGGCTCGGGCGCGGTGAAGGGCCGGGCCTTCTGCTATTTCCATCTGCGCGTTCGCGCCCGCCGTCTGGCCATGGCTCAGGCGCAGTCGCAAGAGAAAACCTGGCATCCGGAACTGCCGCCGCTCGAAGACATGCACGCCGTGCAGGTCGCCCTCATGCAGGTGGCGGACGGGCTCGCCCAAGACGCCATCGATCCGCGCCGCGCCGGCCTCCTGCTCTACGCCTTGCAGCAGGCCGCCTCCAACATCCGCGCCACCACCGGCTGGATCATAGGCAGCCCCTTCGAGGTCTCCTCCGCGAAAGAAGGCGCGGTCGTCGAGTATCCCGGACTCGAATCCGAGTTCGGCCTGCCCCCGCGCATCGATCTCGACGCCCCACCCCACGAGCTCTTCCCTCCCCCACCTCCCACCCTCGCCAACATGAGCGACGAACAGTGGCGCCGCGCCATCCACGACAACGTCCAGGACGTGATTGCGCACGCGCCGGCCGAGCTTAGGAAGCCGCCGGAGGGCGATCACTGGCAGACGGCTGCGCAGGCGAAGGCCATCGATAGGTAACCATGGCGCAAGCATCAGCCCATCGATTTTCCTTGCGCCGAGGCGCGCCTAAGTCTCACGCCAACAACTCATTGGCAGAGAAGTGCGGCCTCTCCAGAACGCCTAAGCAAGGTAACGTAACCGGGGGGGAGGGTAGGGTTACGTTACCCAACGAAAGTGGCGATAAAAGAGCCAAATCCGAAGTTTGCTGAGCAGGAGCTCGACGATGGCCAAAACTGGGAGCGTTTTCTGCCCTTGCCGCGCCCATCATCAAGTTGCGCACCGTTGCTGCCCCCGGACCTTTCGTTACGGAGCCGGGAAGAAGAGAAGCTCGCGCACCTCGCCGGGCACATCGCAGGAAATGGCGCCCTTCTTCGCCCATGCAAGTGCCTCGTCCATATTGGCGCATTCCAGTATCCAGAATCCGCCCATGTGCTCCTTGGTCTCGGTGTACGGCCCGTCGGTGACTAGCACCTTACCGTCGGGCTGCTTCCGCAGCGTCTTCGCGTTGCCGACCGGGGCAATGCCGCAGGCGAACTTCCTCACGCCGGCAGCAATCATTTCGCGGTTGAGCGCGTGGATCTCCTCCATCATCGCTTCGGTTACGGTGGACGGGTCGAAGTTGTCGGGCATGTAGTTACAAACCAGATATTGTGGCATGACTTTTTCTCCTTGGTTTCCCTGCATTGTTTCCGATGACTCGTTTCCTGTTCATTCAGGAGCCGTAGCTCATCGTTCTTTGTCCTATAGTCGGTGGGGAGACGGAAAATCGACAGCTATCCCAATTTTTATTTCAGCTGCCGAATCCGCTCCTCGCAGGAATTGCCGCTCTGGTTCCTGTTGGGTCAGCGCCAGAGCTTTCTCATAAGAGGACCGAGCCTCAGCGGTCCTGCCGAGCCTGCGGTACATATCCGCACGGGCTGAATGCGCCAGGTAGTAATTTGCCAATTCGCCATGTTCCAACACCGCGTCGATATGCGCCAGACCGGCCTCTGGACCATCGCGCATGGCAATGGCCACGGCACGATTCAGCTGTACAACCGGCGAAGGCTGAATTCGTAGCAATCGGTCGTAAAGCGCAACAATCTGCCGCCAGTCGGTCGCAGCGACCGATTCCGCCTCCGCATGAACGGCCGCAATCGCAGCCTGCAGTGTGTAGGAGCCGAAGCGGCGGGATTTCAGGGCTTTCTCCAGCAATGCCACTCCCTCCGCGATCTGCTCCCGGTTCCAGAGCGAGCGATCCTGGTTCTCCAGCAAAATCAGCTCTCCGGTCGGAGAGGTTCTCGCGGCGCGACGGGATTCCTGTAGCAACATCAGGGCAAGCAGCCCAAGGACTTCCGGCTCTGGCTGGAGTTCGGTCAGCAACCGGCCCAATCGAATCGCCTCGCCGGTTAGCTCGGCCCGCGTTACCTCCGCTCCCGCCGCAGCCGAGTAGCCCTCGTTAAAGACGAGATAGATGACCTGAAGCACCGCGTCCAGGCGCTCCGGCAATTCCTGCGGCGTCGGCACCTCGTATGGAATCGGTGTCTCTCGAATCTTTGTCTTGGCGCGCACAATACGCTGCGCCAGTGTCGCCGGCGTAACCAGAAATGCCCGAGCAATCTCCTCTGTGGTCAGGCCGCAGATTTCGCGCAGAGTGAGCGCAACCTGTCCTTCCGGAGGCAGAGCGGGATGGCACACGTGAAGATCAGACGGAGGCGATCATCTTCGATCTCCTCATCTCACTCGAGGGGAGCGTCGTTGACGCGCGATTCCATGTGGGCGACGAGATCTCTCTGTGCTCCATCGAAGCGCGCGCGCCGGCGCATAACGTCTATGGCCTTGAAGCGTGCCGTTGAAATCAGCCACGGGCGCGGGTTGTTCGGAATGCCAGCCAGCGTCCACGACTCCAGAGCAGCAGCGAACGCCTCGTGCATCGACTCTTCGGCCAGGTCCAGGTCTCCCAGGAGGCGCACGAGCGTCGCCAGAACCCGGCCCGATTCCGACCGGTAAAGAGTCTCAATGGTCCTGCTGATTTGTTCGGGCACAGGCGGCGGCATCTACGCCAAACTAGCAAACGGAGCGGCCCGAAACAACTGCGCTCGGGCTTCCCCTACCCACAATTCAGTGGCCCGCCACTGCGCTGATCGAGGGTTTGCAAAGGGGCGTCACCCGCGCGGGTGTTTCTTTCCGCTACTTCCCCGTCCAAATGTTGGGGTCGAAAACCACGTCGGGCTCGGTGCTGAGGGGACGCAAATCGATATAAAGGATGAATTGCCCGGCCGTTGCGCGATCTTCGCCCGGCTGCTCGTCATCCATGCGCTTCTCCTCGAGAATGAGCACCGTGACACCCTTCTTCCAGTAACGCCCGTCTCCGCTGATGGTCACTCCGGGGCCAGTTTCAACCTGTTTCTTTGGTTTCCAAACGAAGTGGCCCGGGATCCAGCCGTCGTCCTTCAAGCGCTGTTGCAGTTGCTGTTTGAACGTGTCCAGCCGCTGTCGTGGCAGTTTTTCCGGCATGATTCCGATATTCAGCGCCGCCAGCCGCGGATCTCCATCCCTGCCGGTCACCAGCCAGTAATAACGCGACTTCGGAAAGCGCAATCCGGAATCGCCTAACTGGTAATCGAAAACAACTTCCCCGATGCAGTACGTGTCTCCCAACTTCGGATCCGTAAAAGGTGTGGCCAGTTGTATAGACGAGCGCTGCTGCACTTCCTCCAGAGTCATACCGATGTCGGCGACGAGCACACCCTTGGCTTTCAGCGCTGGCTTCCATTGCACTCCCATGTTCGACAAGGCGAACGGCATGGCAATCAAGGCCCCAATCCCCAGAAAGATCCACGCTCCAAAGGTCACCTTTCGTTCGTTCTGGGCGAGGATGCGCACCATGCCCTGGTTCGCGTTACCGATTCCTCCCTGCAGCACGACGAACACGTGGATCATCAGGCCGATGCAGGCGAATCCGAACAGGCAGAACAGCAGCATGATGACCACCACCAGCGTGCTTTGAACGGTCGCCTCCGGCAGCCCGGCAAGCACCAGCAGGTGGGCCACAATTGCCGCTACAAAGATGCCGGCGAAGGATACACAGGCGGTGACGACTTCCAACCGGGTCAGCGACGTCATTCGGGCCTCCTGTTCCTCGCCGCGCCGCGCCCAGGGGCGCGACTCATTCGCGGGATTTATGGGATTGTTACTGTACCGTCTTAAGCCGTGGCAATGAAGACTGGCCAAACACATATCGCCATCCCGCCGGCGTACGGACATAGGTGTCACTGAACCAAACTGTATAGTCAAACGGCTTTCCATCGTTGGTGCCCTTTGCCCACAGCTTGGCCGTGATGACTGCGGTGTCACCCCAAACCCGGACCGTTTGCTCGGTGTCGTCCTGATGTTCGTAATGCAGGCGCCCGCTGCGTGCTTCCTTTAGCAGGTCAGCTTTGGTATAAGTCTCGCCGGAGCCGGTCACCAGGACAAATTCATCGGCCAGAATGCTGTCCATGACAGCGACATCGTTGTTTTTTACTGCGGCCTGATATTCCCCATCCAGCGAAGCCAGGGCGCCTACATCGGATGACGGACCGTTGCTGAGTGTCTTGCGAAATACCAGATCAAACCATGGCGTCCAGGTTTTGCCGCCATCGGTGGACCTGTCGGCCGTTTCGCGGACTCCCAGATTAATCGGTTTCCAGACACCGCGAACCAGCCTCTCTTTGCCGTCAGCGGTGCGGTCAGCGCCAGTGAGCACCATCGCGCCGTTTTTCATTTGACCTTGAATGACCAGAACCTCACCGCGATTGGTGACCCAGTTCTGCTGCCAAACTTTTCTGGTGGCATCGTAGATGCTGAAACTCTCGCCCTTGTGTCCATCCACGCCTTCGTATTGCTCATGCAGCACGCAGCCATCCAGGATGGACGTGACGCGGACGTAGGCTGCTACGGTCGTAGTATTGATTTCGAAGACGCTCCAGTCGCCTATCCAGAAATCAAACTGCTTGTACTCAGGCGCCTGGCAAGAGTTCGCCTTCTGAGGTTCCGCTGAGGGCATGAGTTGAGCGGCAAGGCAATTCGATCCCGCGACCAGGACGATGGAACTTAGCCCCGCTCTTAGCCACCTAGCAATGGAGTTCATTCCAGCCCTCTCTTTAGCAGCGGCAAGACGCGAGAGTAGGTAGCATCCCCATCCTCGTCGCCGTCTGCGCTCTTGATTTCTAGCTTTATACCGCATTGGCCGTTCGAGCGATATGCGCTTGGGTTTCATCGCGGCTAAACCAAAAGTAGTGCAAAGCATGGAATGTAGATGGAAAGTGGTACGCTTGGCGGCCCCCTGGTGCTGCGCGGCTGATCGATTCAAAGCCGTTCGGTGGAAACGGGCTCGGCATGTTAAAGCCATCCTGCGCCGGGCCCTTAGTGCTGCTGGTTGACGCGTGTCCCTCAGCAATCCCGGGACGGTTAGGTGGTGGTGTTCCGGGGGTGTGCAGCGTCGCGCAGTTCGTGCCGTTTGAGCAAAACCGGAAATAATTCTCTTGACCCGATGGCCGAGTCGGGTGATTATTCCCCACACTAAAGATCGGACGCTGTGCCCTGGCAGTCAGAACGTGTTCGACCTGGTATGCCTCGCCAAGTGAGTAACAGTTCACAAGTCTCATGAAACCAACTTAGGTTGGCGCTTGCTTGCCCGACTGAACGGAGCAACGCTCGTATGTCGGCCCAGGGTGAGATTAAGAAGTCGGTCGAAGCTACCCGGCGCTCCACGCTCGTGGCCGGGCTGCACCAATCCGCTAACCCGTTTTTGGGCGTACTGAACCAGGAACGCCCTTACGTCTGCCGAGGGCGAGAATAAAGACGCTAGTCGGAGCCGAGAAGCAGTTCCACGCTCATGGCCAGGCTGCAACAATCCGCTAATCCATTCTCCAGCGCTTGCATAACTGCACGCACGTTGATCGTGATGACAGTCGCTGGAGCTATGCTCCTGCCCCTGGCCGGACAAGAGCGTCCGCCGGGTTCCAGTGTTACGGCGACAGCGCCGACGCCTCTTCCCCGACTGCCTGGAGAGTTAGCGAAGGCGGTAGCCGATTACGAAGCCTCAATTCGCGATGCTCTCCACCACCTCGAGGACCATGCCTTAATCGACGCTGCCATCCCCAAGGCTGAGCAAGTCTTGCAGATTCGGGCTGGCCATCAAGGTGACACTTGGTGGGAAACCATCAATGCGCGCCTGGATGTGGCCGATCTGCGTCGTATCTCAACCATGCCTGCCGAGGAAAGGACCAGCCTCGCAACAGCCGAACGAAGGGCCGATTCTGTTCAAGATAAGGACCTCGAGGAGGCTGGAACGAGCAACGAGGCGCTCAATACGCTGCTTAAGGCCGTGAGCACGGAAGGTCAGGTCCTCGGTCAGGATCATCGTTGGTATGCGCATAGCCTCTACCGGGTGGGTCGCGGCTACTACTCGGAACTTCGATACGCCGAAGCTGAGACCTCCTACCGTCGAGCGCTGGAAATCCACCGGCAGATTCTGGGCGAGAAGCATCCGGACTACGCTGCAGACCTGGAGGCGCTGGCGGAGCTTTACGTGGCCATGGCCCGCAACGAGCAGGCCGAAGCGCTCTACCGGCAGGCGCTGGAGATTGAGAAGCAGACGATCGGGGAGCAACACGCGATATACGCCACTACCCTGTGCAATCTGGGAGACCTTTACCGGTACATGGGCCGCTATGCCCAGGCCGAGCCTTTGTACGTGCAGGCGCTGGCGATTCGAAAACAAGCGTTGGGGGAGGAACATCCCGACTATGCGCGAAGTCTAGATCGGTTGGCGGCTCTGTACGACTCGATGGGGCGTTACCCACAGGCGGAGCCGCTATTCAAGCAAGCGATCTCGATCCGCAGGAAGGCGCTGGGGGAACAGCATCCGGACTACGCGCGGAGCGTGAACAATCTGGCGCTGCTGTACAAGGAAATGGGGCGGTATCAGGAGTCCGAACCTCTCTATCTGGAGGCGCTAGCCATCAGGAAGAAGGCTTTCGGGGACCAGCACCGGACCTACGCCAGCAGCCTGGACGATCTGGCGCAGTTGTACCAGGCGATGGGGAAATACGAGCAAGCCGAACCTTTGTACCGGCAGGCGCTGGCGATTCGCCTGAAGACGATAGGAGAACAGCATCCTGCCTACGCCGTGAACCTAGACAATCTGGCGTCATTGTATGCGGAGATGGGGCGCTACAAAGAGTCGGAAGATCTAGGCCGGCAAGCGCTGGAGATTCGAAAGAAGTCGGTGGGGGAACAGCACCCCGGCTATGCCCGCAACTTGTCGAATCTGGCTGAGCTTTACCGGACAATGGGCCGCTATGCCCAGTCGGAAGCGATGTATCGGCAAGCGCTCGCGATCCAGAAGAAGTTGCTAGGCGAGCAGAACGCTGACTACGCGACCAGCGTGGATGGCCTGGCGTCTCTCTATGTCGCTATGGGACGCAACGAACAAGCCGAAACGCTCTACCAGCAGGCCCTGGAGATTGAGAAGCAGACGGTCGGGGAGCAACACCCGATATACGCGACGACGCTGTGCAATCTTGGAGACCTGTATCGATATATGGGCCGCTATGCCCCCGCCGAGCCTCTGTATACACAATCGCTGGCGATCCGCAAACAAGTTTTGGGCGAAGAACATCCCGACTACGCACGCAGTTTGGACCGTCTAGGGGCGCTGTATGACTCGATGGGGCGCTATCCCCAGGCGGAGCCGCTATTCAAGCAAGCGATTACGATCCGCAGGAAGGCGCTGGGGGAACAGCATCCGGACTACGCGCGGAGCGTGAACAATCTGGCGCTGCTGTACAAGGAGATGAAGCGGTACGAGGAGTCCGAACCTCTGTATCTGGAGGCGCTGGCGATTCGAAAGAAAACTTTGGGGGAGCAACATCGGACTTACGCCAGCAGCCTGGATGATCTGGCGCAGTTGTACCAGGCAATGGGGAAATACGAGCAAGCCGAGCCCTTGTACCGGCAGGCGCTGGCGATTCGCCTGAAGACGATAGGAGAACAGCATCCAGCTTACGCCGTGAACCTGGACAATCTGGCTTTGCTCTACAAGAAGATGGGGAAGTATGAGCAAGCCGAACCTTTGTTTCGGCAAGCGCTGGAGATTCGCAAGAATACGGTGGGAGAATACCACCCCGCCTATGCGCGCAACCTGAAGCATCTCGCGGCAATCCTGGCGGTGACGGGCCGGACGCACGAGGCTTCGCAGTTGCTTCTCCTATCAGCACAGCTCCAGTGGGTGCACTTGACCGAAAATTTCCCCACCATGTCGGACCAGCAGAAGCGCCAGTTTCTGTCACGCAGCTATTTCGTACAGAGCGAAGAGCTTTCCACTCTGGTCTTTCAGGGCAAAGCCGTCCCGAAAGACGGGTTGTCCGGAGTGCTGTTGAGCAAGAAACTGCTCTTTGAGGTATCGCGGCAGGAGAGCCGAGCGCTGGCTTTGGTGGTGGCTGCTGCGCCCTCGGCGTGGCAGGAACAATGGCGCAAGCGGGAACAGCTTCGCCACCAGTACGCCGCCGTCGTATTGCAGCTCATGTCGGAGAATGGGCCTCCGCAGCAAGGCAACAATAAAGTGGACGCCGCCTATGTTCGTTCGCTCTCTGAACAGATCGATGAATTGGAGACGTGGCTTCGGCGAAGCAATCCGGCTTATGCCGCCGCAGCGCGGGTGCAGCAGGTCAAGCTCAACGACATAACTCGGGCCCTGCGCCCGGGCGAAGCTTTGACGGAATACGTGCGCTATCAGGTCTACGACTTTGCCACTTCAAAAACGGGGAGCGCGCACTATGGAGTGTTCCTCCTGCTGGGCGGCAGCGGACAGGTGACCGCGCTCGATCTGGGTGATGCCAAGGAGATCGACGCGGCGGTGGCGAGCTTCCGGGCAGCAATGCGCGGAGCGATTGACCAATTCAAGGAGATTGCCCCCAGTCCGGTTCAGATGCGCCGCTCTGAAGAGCAGGTCGGGCTGGCCTCCGCGACTGTGCGCGACCTCGTCTGGCAGAGGTTGGAGCCACAGTTGTCGGGCATCAAACGCGTCTATGTCGCTCCCGATGGGCAGTTGAGCCTGATTCCCTTTGAAGCTCTGGCGCGCAAGGACGAGTCGGGGGCATGGCAGTATCTGGCGGAAGATCGGGAGCTGATCTACCTGGGGACGGGCCGGGATTTGAGTGGACTGGCAATGAGCGCCGGCACGGCAAAGCCTGCCAAGACAGCGGTGCTCATTGGCAATCCGGCTTTCAGTGCCAAGCCCGAGGAGTTGGCCGCCATGGAGGCAGGGCTCAACTCATCCATCGCTACAACCGTGACACAGCTTATCGCTCACTCTGGAGCTTCCACGTTGGGAGTGGCGGGCGGAGACGACGCGCCACGGTTGCAGATTCCACGCAATTGGGGTCAGGTCGACGTGCTGGCGATGCTGGTCCAGCAGGCCGGCGTAGAACTCAAGAATCTAGGATGGTCGGTGACCCTGTTGACCGATCGCCAGGCGGTGAAGGAGGCGGTCGAGCGGGTTCAAGCGCCGCGGATTTTGCAGTTCGCCACTCATGGCTATGTTCTTGATCGACGTGATAGCGATCCTCAAAGTTGGGACAACCCGTTGTTGCGTTCCATGCTGATCATGGCCGGTGTCAACGATTGGCACCCAGTCTATCGCGTTGGGACGGAGTTCATGACGGAATCGGCAGCCCAAGCCAGAGGCTTGACCGGAGAACAATTGCAGGGCGCGCTGACGGACTTGGGCGATGGAGTTCTGACCGCTTATGAAGTAACAGGGATGAAGCTGCAAGGAACGGATTTGGTGAACTTGACGGCCTGTGAGACGGGACTGGGCGAGGTGACGCCCGACGGAGTGGCGGGGCTGAGTCAAGGGTTCCTGCTGGCCGGGGCGCGATCCCTGACGATGAGCATGTGGGAGGTGCCGGCGGAGGAGACGACGCAGCAGATCGGCGACTTCTATCACCGCTGGCTGGGGAATGAAGGCAAAGGGTCAACCCCCGAACACCGATACGAAGCGTTTCATGCTGCGCAATTGCAAGCACTAACTCGTGCCCGGCAGGATCACGGGACTGGGCATCCGTTTTTTTGGGCTGGGATGATTTTTGTGGGCGACCCTGGCGATCTGCCGCGACCGGCGACGGCAACAGTCACGGCCAAGAAGTAAGTAGTGTCTCCCCTAATTGCGGGAAAAAGGAGCAGAGGGGATGGGTATTAGGGCGAGCGCGGGACACTTACGAGAAGAAAAATTATAGACATGCCATCTTTCAAGCGAAAAATGGGCGACCGTGAATTTCAAAAACAAAAAGGAGATGAGGATGAGACGACAGATGGTGAGATGGGTAGGTGTTTTGGTAGTAGGTGGTTGGCTTGCGGTATCGGGATTGGCCGCGCAAAGCGATAAGGCCGACCCGAAGCAGCCAAATATGTCGACAGAGAAAGGCAAGGATAATGGTGGCGCCGCGGCGGTGTCGCTGCTCAACCAGGCTGAGGAGTTGGTGAAGTACGCAAAAGAGAACGAATCGCCGGTGGCGATGCTCACGGCCGTGCAAATGCTTGAGCGCGTGAAGGTCCAGGAGAATGCCGAGCGGGTGGGCGCCAAGAAGACAGGATTGCAGAACGAGGGCGAGAAAGTGGCGGAGGGTAAGAAGGGTAACACTCCGGCGCCGACGCTCGATCCGGAAAAGCTGCTGGCTGAAGCCAGACCATGGGCAAAAGGAAGTCCCCCCACGCTGGCGCTGCTCGACGCTGAAGCCGGCAAGGCGAAGTCCGCAGCGGCTGGAACTCTGGGTTCAACCCGGGGAGCTATCACGCACCGCGATCGGGTTTCAGCCCGGGCCTACGACGACTTCGAGCTCAACTTTTACGGCGGTGAACTGGCGCGGGTTGCCGTGGTCGGCGATGGCGATACCGACGTGGACCTCTATGTGTACGACCAGTATGGCCACGAGATCACAAGAGCGACCGGCCCAGGCTCAACCGCCCTGGTGCAGTTTGTTCCGCGCTGGACCGGTCCCTTTCGGGTGCGGGTCGTCAACCTCGGATACGTTTACAGCGACTACATCTTGATGACGAACTGAAGTACATCGGCAGCGCCTGATGAACGGGCAGCCCTTTTGAGCGAATGCTGCGGAGGGCTTCCTCTAACACTTCGGCAGAGTGGGCGGTTCTCCCGCCTGCTCCTGCCGATTTTCTAAATACCCGGATGTCGCCCCGAGGGAAGCGGTGCACCTCGCCGGATTCCCAGCGTGCCGAATTGCTCCTATCGACCGATCAGCTATCTCAACTACGACAAGCCGAGGGCTCCGATCTCGAACTGCCGTTCGCACCTGGGTTATTGCGACAAACGTGGAGGATTCTTGAGAAAGCGCATCTGCATCTGGCTCGTGTTCTGCTTCGTTGCCGTGGCCGTACATGCGCAGGAGATTGATCCGCAGCTGATGTCGTACATCGATTCCATCAAGGCGGTGGACAACCACGCCCATGTATTTGCGCCCGATGTGCCCAACGACAAAGGCTACGATGCTTTGCGATGCGACGCTTTGTTTCCAACTACAGACCTGGTGCCGGCTAATCTGCGTTTTGGCACCGACACGCAAGAAACATGGAAGGCTTTGTACGGCGAAGTGCCGGCGACGCCCGAGGAAGCCGAGCAAAAGCGAGCGGCGATGCTGGCCCGAGTGCGCGCGGCGCATGGCGATAACTACTACGACTGGATCCTGGACCAGGCCGGAATCGAAACCGTTCTGGCAAACCGGGTTGCCATGACTCCCGGCCTCAAGCCGCCCCGGTTTCGCTGGGTGCCCTACGTCGACGCGCTGTTGTTTCCCTTTGACAACAAGGAACTGCAAAACAACCGCGACCGCCAGGACCTTTTCTCGATGGAAAACGCTCTGCGCCAGAGCTATTTCCAGCAGGCAGGCCTAACCGGGCCCCCGCCTACCCTGGACGAGTATGTGGAGAAGGTGGTGCTTTCCACCCTGCGGCGTCAGAAAGCTAGTGGAGCAGTGGCTATCAAGTTTGAAGCTGCCTATCTTCGCGGGTTGGATTTTGCCCCGGTGGCCCATGCGGAAGCCGATGCGATCTATCGACGGTCGATCAGCGGTCCGGCGCCTAAACCCGACGAGTACAAGGTCCTCCAGGATTATTTGTTCCACGTAATCGCAGTGGAGGCTGGCGGGCGTAGATTGCCAGTCCACATTCACACCGGCATAGGTTGCGGAGAACTCTTTGATGTTGCTGGATCGGACCCCATGCTGCTGGAAAAAGTATTCAACGACCCGACTCTACGCAACACAAACTTTGTACTACTACATGGCGGTTTCCCTTTTGAGCGGCACGCGATTGCGTTAATCACCAAGCCTAATGTGTACGTGGATACATCGGAGCTGGAGCTGATGTTCTCACCTCCGGAGCTCGCGCGCATTTTGCGTCCATGGCTGGAAATAATGCCCGAGCACATCGTGTTCGGCACCGACGCCGACTTCTTCAGTCCGGGCATGGGCTGGCAGGAGACGACCTGGCTGGGATCACGAAATGCAAGGCGCGCACTGGCGATCGTACTGACGCAAATGGTGAAGGAGAACGTGATCTCTATTTCGCGCGCCAAGGAAATCGCCGAGCGCGTCCTGCGCGGAAATGCATGGCGCCTTTATCACTTTGGCGCAAATCAGTGAGTATTCGACGACATGCAAGATTGGTCTCGATAACCGCGAGAGACGGGCTGGGCATCTTGAGTCAAGGACAAATCGGAAGTCATCGGTTTGTTCAAAGGTCCTGGTGTGGCCGTTGGTAGCACGGACAGCTCTTTGACTTGTGTGGTCTGCAGCAATGAAGTCCGCATTTGGAGTCCGTGCGGACGCCAGAAGTCTTGTCTTCAAGAGTTGGGCCAACGGACGCCATAACGATAGTGCGTGACGTCTGTCAGCAATAGGTGTCTATTAGTCGGCGCTCTTGCCCTGCAGTCTAGATCCCCGAGCGCTAACAAATCGAGTGATACCATTGACGGGCTGGACCCAAGCGAACTCGACATAGGGCAATGAAGAAAGGATATACATGGACATTCAAAGCATAGTGGCACAACTGAGGCAGGAAGCCAGCCGTCTGGAGCACGCAATCGCCGCTCTTATGGGGCTAGGTCCGCAACCAGCCCGGCGTGGTCGTCCACCCAAAAGCCAGGCTAAGTCTGCAAGTGTCCCGAAGCGTCGACAGATGAGCGCGGCTGCTCGTGCCAGGATCGGCGCCGCCAAGAAGGCTTGGTGGGCGAAGCAGAAAGGGAAACCTGGGCCCAAGAAGCGTGCCGTCGCCAAGAAGGCGAAGGGGCGTCCTCCAATGAGTGCTGCTGCCAGGAAAAAGCTGTCGGCGTTGATGAAGGCGCGCTGGGCGGAGAGAAGAAAGGCATAGCTCGACCAGAATTGGTCGGACTACGGAAGATGAGACTGTCTTCTCGATTGTCGGAACTGGAAGCCGGCAAGTTTCGCCGCGGGAGCGGTTGTGCTGCCGCGGTCGAGAGGCTACTGTCTTCGTTTAAGGGCGTTCAGTTTCGCGATGCCGAATCGCTCATTCGATTCCATGATGCATTGCTATTCCTGCGCGCCTTCCCGCAAAGCCGCAAAGTCGTTCAGCTCACGGAAAACTTGCTGACCGGCATCCCAAAGCAACTCGCAAGACTGCGGGAGTCCGCTGCCGACCTGGAGCTGCTCGATTCGGAACAGTTTTCCGGCATCGCGGGCACAACCATCTGCGACAACGTCACCTACGATGTCGCGCGCTGGCTGGCAGAACGCTATCCCCAGCAGTTGAGCGTCCATTGGGACTTGGACGAGCAGGGTCGGCAGATGGCTGTGAGCCTGCCGCGTCTTCTACCGCAGCTCGCCGACGACTCGCTGGTTGAGGCCGACACGCCTTATTTACGGTGGCTGGAAACCGCGGCTGGCGGCAGCGAGCAAATCCTGCCGTGGCTGCTGCGGCGCATCGAAGAGATGCCCGGCAGCATCTTGGAGAAGACGGCATGGTACGATGCGCTAAAGCTCGACGTGTCTTGGAAGGTGGCCGATTCTCCCGCCAGCCGAACGCACGCGCGGCACAATCCTCCGGCAATGTATTTCCATCGGGCGCCGCTGATCCCACGCACTCAGGTGTCGCTGCCGAACGAGCTTGCATCCCAGCCCACTCCGATCCGCAAGCTGTCCTGTCACGAAGGGGAACGACTGCTGGATAAGGTACGGGCCGCGCTTACCGTGCGCTATCGCGAGCTCTATGGCACGACGCGGGGCGATCCCGAAAGCGTGGTGGAAGCCGATGCGGGCCGGGGTGTCCAAATCTTCTTGTGGGGATTGCCTCCGGAAAGGCGTTTACCGCTGCGCGCCTACCATGCAGGAATTACCTTCAAGAACGGCGTGCCCATAAACTATATCGAGGGCATCTCGCTATTCGAATGGATGGAGGTCGGCTTCAACACCTTCTACGCGTTTCGCGAAGGCGAGACTGCATGGATCTACTCCAAAGTGCTCCATCTGCTGCAGCAACTCACGGACGTGACTTGCTTCTCGGTGTATCCCTACCAGCTCGGCGATGAGAATGAAGAGGCGATCAAGTCGGGCGCGTTCTGGTTTTATCGTAAGCTTGGATTTCGTCCGGGGCGCCCGGAATTGCTGACGATGACGCAGCGCGAAGAAGAGAGGATAGCGCGCAAGCCAGGATACCGGACTTCGGCCCGCATCCTTCGCACCCTGGCCGCCGGACATGTGTTTTACGAGTTTGGAGACGCCCAGCGAGGGCGATGGGACACATTTTCCGCTCGAAATATCGGATTGTCTGTACAACGGCGAATGGCCACGGAATTTAGTGGCGATCCCGAGAAGATGCGCCGCGACACGAGCGCCGCAGTGGCAAGAATTCTGCAAGTGGACATAGAAACGTGGAGCTCAATCGAACGGGGAGCCTTTGAAGACTTTGCGTGCGTATTGTCGCTTGTACCTGAACTGACGAGCTGGACAAACGCCCAGAAACAGGCGCTGACCCAGATTATTCTGGCCAAGGCGACGGCGGATGAATCAGACTATCTCCGTCTGTTGCAACGACACGAGGCCCTGAAAATGGCGCTCGTGACACTGGGCTCATCGCCCCCGCTTGCGGAGACGGAGAAAATTGAGAGTGAAAGCGGCGGGGGCAAGCCTGTGAGAAAGTTCGGGAAGACCAGTTTCGACTAACGGATGCTCGGCGGCACGAGTCGGAGGTAGTTCACGGCGCCCCGCTCAAGGAGTTAGGCAATCGAAGCAGGACTCCGTGCGAACATCAGCTTTGCTGTTCCTCGCCACCATCGTAGCCAGTGTAACGCTCGCGGCACAGACGCCACCTGGCAATCCTCTCACTTCCCCAGACGCCTTCGAAGATATTAACCCGCAAGCCCCAACCCATGTCCTTGTTGTTCCCAAGAAGCACATTTCCGGGTTACCGGAAGCGCTGCCAACGGATGCCGATCTCATCGGCCACTGTTATCTGATCGCAGCTCAGATCGCGCGGGAGCGCAAGATCGGGGAAACGCTGCGTACCGTCTGCAACGTCGGGCCGCGTGCCGGCCAGACCGTTTTTCACCTGCACATCCATGTGCTTGGAGGTCGCGATATGAAATGGCCGCCAGGTTAGGCAGATGCTGCCTTCATACCGCTGAAGTATTTGCGGACATCGGCAGCAACATCCTCCGGCGTGCGATCGACGGCCGCTTCCCAATGTAGCCGTTCGAGATGCATGGAGTCGCTGCGATAAAACGGCGTCATAGCTGTCCGTGTAATCATCGCCAAGTTGACCCGGTCCGCACCTTCCTTATTCAGCTCACCGGAATACATCGCCAGGTTGAAGCTGTCGTAACCGATCGAGCGATACCACGCGAGTACCCGGCTCATTCCCGACGCGAGCCCTTCGACATCGGCCGACGAAAGGTCAAGGAGGGTTCTGCGGTGAGGTAGTACAGCGCGGACTTCGTTGAACCCGATTGGTGCGAACGGCGTCATCCAGACGATCGGACCCTCGCGGCAGATGAAGCGCTCCGCGCGTTCAGTTTCCTGTGAAATGAGATCGGTCCAGAAACAGCAGCCGTTTGCGCGCCGGTAGGCCTCGGCCGCTGCATGCTGCATCCGCATCATCGAAGTCGGAAACGGGTCCAGGTACACCTGACTATGAGGATGAGGCAGGGAGCCACCGGACGGATACAGATAATTAACATTGTAGGCGCAGAAGCGGGCGTGTGGGTCAGCCGCCGATACAGCGCGCACGTATTGCAGCGAGGCCGACAGATTATCTGCAATCATGGCAGGCGTGAACTCTGCAACTTGGCATATTCGGCATTAGCTTGTTTGTAGATGGGCACGTCGGCATCGGCATTCTTCCAGAGCGTGAGGAAATCCTCATAGGCAGCCAATGCTCTTTTTCGGGCCGCATCGGCTTGAGGGCCCTGCAAGCTTCTCGCCTCCAGCGCATTGGCGCGTCCGAGTCCGAGCCGCGCTAACGCGCCCGTTGGACAGTTCCCCACTATTCCGCCGTGGTCGAGAATTTTCTGGAACTCGGCAGCGGCGGCGCTGCCTTGTCCGGCTTGCAAATAGGCGTAGCCTCTGATGTATGTGTGATAGAGGCATGAAGCGTTGTTTATGAAAACGATATTCCCCCATTCGATGGGGGGAAGAGCGGCCTGCAACGTCTCGAGGGCGGAGGCCGCATTCTTCCGGTGAAGCGACAACTGCGCTTGGATAGCTGGAAGCCAGAGAGACTGCACCTGAGTGTCGATGGGATACCGCTTGTCCAACTCGGCTGCCAAGGATTGAGACTGCGCAGCATCGCCGGCAATGGCGAGTGCAAGCGCCGCTTCCACTTCAACGCCCTTATTCGACGGAACCAGCTTGAGACCCGCGGTCGCCGCCCGCTTCGCTTCGGCGGCGTTGCCGAAGAAGCCTTCGAGCACAGCAGCGTCCTCCAGATATACGGCGGCATTTCCGTTTTGATCGGAACGTACGGCAGAGTCTACCGCCTGCTGTCTCAGTGCCCGGGCTTCACGTAGACGACCCTTGTACGCAGCGCTATCGGATCCCAGGTCGAATCCAAGACTTGCATAACTAGATCGTGCCGCGAACCACCGTTGCTGCTCCGCCATGGTTGGCGAGTCTTCCGCGAGAAAAGCCGCTTCATACAGAACTAAGCGGAATACGAAACTATCCTCGCCGCGAGCCTGCCTATCAGAGATTACCTGGCGGACTTCGCCGAAGCGCTGCAGGCAAATCAGGTTGGTAACAAGGTCATCGTACCCACGCCCTTCTTCCGGGATGAGACGGAGGCTTTCGCGATAGGCGTCCTGGGCCTTCTCATACTGTCCTTGCCAGGCGTAGACGTTGGCTAAATTGAAGTATGCTCCACTATATCGCGGATAACTCTCAGCCAGTCCCTGATAGGCTTGCAGCGCTTTATCCAGCGCCCCAGTAACCCAAAGATAGTAATCGGCCGCGATAAGCAGCTTTTCGCGATCGCTGGCATGCTCCCGCAACTCAAAAGCCTTGGTGTAATACTCAACGGACCGGTCCACTTCACCCAAATCGCGGTAATCCCAAGCCGCTGCCTTATAGGCCATGGCAAAGCTCGGATCGAGTTGAACGGCGCGTTCAAAATGGATAAGATCCGCTCGGCGGCCCGTCTCGCGGTGCTCTCGTAGGCCAAGGCTGTACTCCTTCAAGGCTTCGATCGACGACGTGGTAGCTTCCGGCAGGGAGACGTCGAATTTCTGCACCGTACTCAGGGACTCGCCGAGGTCGCTGCGCAGCTTCACTGCCGCCTGTCCTAGGGCGTCCAATATCTGCTCCTTGCTCCTGGCGGTGAACTGCTGCTGCGCCAGCATGACTCCGTCCTGGCAATTCACTGCCTTCAGTCCCAGAACATATTCGCTGCCCAGACTTGCGATTGAACCCGCGATGTAGGCCTGGCTGCCTGTCCGCAAGCAAACCTCGCGAACGAGTTCGGGTGTAAGGGCACTGTTGACGGGACGGGTCATCAGTTGCAACGTCGACCGAATCCGGTCCTCGGGAAGCACGTTCAGGAAAGGCGATTGCGCCAGTGATATGTTGAGGGCTGTCTTCAGGGTATCGTCGAAAACCGCGTCGCCAGTACGATTAACGAAATCGCCCAAGACAATAGTTTCCTTCTCGGTGAGGCGCTTCGCCAGGCGCGAGCGGTAAAAGAGTCCAAAGCCGATCAGTGAGGCGACGAGAAAAAGCACCAGCGAAGCAACCATCCGCGAGGATCTCCGGTTCACTACTGGGGTTTCGTGCTGGATGATGTTGCCGTACCCCTGCGCAACACTCGGTCCGCGACCCGTGTCGAGCATTGATTGCTGCAGGGTGGGAGCAGAATTCTCGGCGACATATTTGACATCAGCGGCATACCAAGTCGACACAAGGCCAACACGTCGAAGCACGTCGACCCAACGTGGATCGTCGCGCAAGTTGTCGAAGCTTGGGTCGGCCGCGAGATACACGATCTGACCGGTCCGTCCTTCCAGCGCTTTCCCCAAGCATTCAAAAGCAGCGTTGAGGTCTCCCAGTTCCGCGTGGATGCCTGCCATGCGATACCTCATCCTGGGCGAAGCACTCTGTTCATTCATGAGCTCGTGTAAGATCGCAAGGGCATCATCTCGCTTTCCTGCAATTGCCGCTAACATCCCAAGAACGGTTTTCCTCGCCAAGTCATCGGGACAGTGGCCGGCAGCGGCCACCGCTTCGTGGTAATTGCCGATCCGGGCGTGGGCGAGAGCCAAGACGATATGGACCATCCAGAATGAAGGATCAATTTCAAGTGTCTGTTTCAAGTGCTCAATTGCGTTTGCGTATCTACGTGCGTACAGGTAGGTCGCTCCCAAGTGGAAGCTTTTGAATAAAGTAAGCGGATCCAATTCCACGGTCTTTCGCGCTGCAGCGATAGCTTCGTCGAAGCGGCATTGAGTCAAGCACCACTGGCTGTAAACGTAGTAGCCACCACACACCCGCGGCCCCAGTTCGATCGCACGAAGCGCCTCGTATTCGGCACCAAGGAAATCCCAGTCGAGAACAATTCGGGTAAACGCATAGACCGCGTGAGCGTCAGCGAGATTGTCGTCGATGTCGATCGCTTTGCGGGCAGCCGCCTGCGCCCTCGGAAACATCTCGGCAGGTGGCGCATACTCAAACATGCCGGCGATAGCGAACATGTAGCCTAAATCGGCATACGCTTCCGCGTATGCTGGATCGGCATCGATGGCCTGCTGAATGTGTCGGAACGACTTCTGCACGGCCTCTGGTGTCCACTTGTGCGCCCAGTACAGGGCCTTGGTACGGAGAAGGTAAGCCTCTCGGCTGTCTGTTCCCCATTTGCTCAAGGCCGTTGTCTCCGCCTCAGTGAGGCGGAAATGCAGGTGGTTAGCGATTTCTTGACCGATCTCGTCCTGGATCAAGAAAATGTCATCGATCTTGCGGTTAAAGGTCTTACCCCACAGCTGCGCCTCCCGAACGGCATCGATCAGCTCCGCGCCCACCACTAGGCTTTCCCCGTGCTGAACCAGATGTCCGGTAAGGACCAGCCGCACATCAAGTTCTTTGCGCAATAGAGCAGGTTCAATCGCAGCCCTCTTGAATTGGGATGCCACAGAATGCGGGACAACGCGCAGACTCGCAATCTGCGAAAGCCGGTTGGTAATCGTCTCAGCAATTCCGTCGCTGAGGTACTCCATCTCGGGGTAGGGATTCTCGAATGGGAGTACGGCTATGGAGTCAGCGAATCGGAAAGCGGTTTTTCCCTTGGATCTTGTTTTCTGGCTTTCCTGTTCATGCCTCAATCGGGCCAACATGCCGCGGATCTCCGTCGCTGACTGGCAGCGTTCCTCTCGATTTTTCGCCATTGCCTTGCTTATGATCTGTTCGAGCTCGGGCGGAAGGGTGGAATTAAGATCGCGCAGCGACTTTGGTGTTCGATTGAGGATGGCGTCGTGGACGACTGACGCGGTCTCCCCACTGAAGGCGCGTTGTCCTGTCGCCATCTCGTACAGCACCAGTCCGAGAGAAAATAGGTCAGTCCTCATGTCCAAGTTCTCGCCGCGCACCTGTTCCGGAGACATGTAGCCCGCAGTACCCATTGCGCTTCCAAGTCTGGTAAGCGTCTCGTCCACCTGCCTTGATCTCGCAGGTCGCAGCGCGACGCTTGCTCCCTCCGCCTCTTGTTGTAGCCCGTCGCTTTCTCCTTCTTCGGTAGCGCTGATCAGCTTCGCCAGACCGAAGTCCAGGACTTTCACCTGCCCGGAACTGGTCAGGAAAATGTTGGCTGGCTTTATGTCCCGATGGATGATGCCCTTGGCGTGAGCGGCCTGGAGACCGTCGCCGATCTGAATGGCGATCTCCAGCAATTCATCCAGCGGCAGTTTCTTTTGGACAGCACTAACGGCACTGAGCCGCTCGCGCAGCGTCTCGCCCTGCAGCAACTGCATCACGATGAACGGCTGCCCATCGTGCTCTTCAACTTCATGGATCGTGCAGATGTTCGGGTGGTCCAGTGAGGAAGCGGCGCGTGCCTCGCGCTCGAATCGTTGCAGCGCAATTGGATCGGCCGCCAACTCTTCAGGTAGGAACTTTAAGGCGACCTGGCGGCCGAGTTTCAGGTCCTCGGCCTTGTACACCATCCCCATCCCGCCGCCCCCAATGACCTCCAGCACGCGGTAGTGCGAAACTTTCTTGCCGATCAGGCCGGCCTGAGGTTGCAAGCAAACCGCCGTGCCGTTCGCGGCGCTGCGCCCTTCCGGCACTCCAGCCGCCGCAGGGGCGTGCGTCGGTTTGGTTGGCACACGCTCGATGGGCATCAGCAGCCGATATCCCCGGCGCGCGATGGTGCCGATGTATTTGGGCTCATCGGCGGAATCGTCGAATGCCAGCCTCAGCTTTCGTATGGCGGCGTTGATCCCGTGGTCGAAATCGACAACCGTGTCATTCGGCCACAGCCTCTGTTTGATCTCGTCGCGAATGACGATTTCGCCATCGCGTTCGATCAGCATGCGGAGGACGGCTAGGGGCTGCTCCTGGAGGTAAACACTGCCCTCACCCAGCCGCACTTCGCCGCCGCGAAGGTCAACTTCGAAGGCCCCGAGCCGCACGCGATCTGGCGGTGTGTCCTTCATGACACGGGATGGGTGGGAGCGATTCACGTGAGTCTACTACCACCTGCGCTCCTTTCAAAACAGCAATCAGCACCCTCGGGAGGCCCCGAAGTGTCCAATCGCGGAGCCATTGATTCAGCGACTTACAAACAAACCATCGAGAAGTGACGGAGAAGGAACCGGCGGAGCATTGTTCCGTTCCTGGTTCCGAGGCAGACTCAGCCGCAGCTTCGGCGCTCCCACGCGAATCGCTCAGCTCTCCGCAAGTCATGACGTGACTTGCGCAAAATGAAAGGAGAAATCAGGTCATGAGGAACTCAGTTGTTTTTCCGCGGACGATTGCCATTGCGCTCGCGGTGTGTGTGATGGCCCTAGGGCTTCCGACGATGGCGCAGACAGCGCATGGTTGCCGGAACATACCGATCATCATCAACATCGATGTTCCGCCGGGCTTCCAGACCCAGCCGGTGGCTATTAACGACGCGGGAGCGATCACTGGCGGGTACAGGGGCCAGGATGAGGCCAACCATTGCTTTCTGCGTTCCCCTTCGGGCAGCTACACCAACTGCGAGCCCACAAACGTGGGCGCGAACGCCAGCTTCGGCTGGAGCATCAACAACAGCGGGCAAATCACCGGAGTTTACCGCGACTCCAATCTTGCCTTTCACGGGTTCATCCGCAACGCCGACGGGAGCTTCGTGGTGCCCATCGACGTGCAGGGCGCCGGAACCGGGAACAGCCAAGGCACAACCCCATACAACATCAACTCATCGGGCGAAATCGGCGGCGAGTGGATCGATAGTAACGACGTACATCACGGGTTCGTGCGCGACCCCTCCGGCACGATTCACTCGTTTGACGCTCCCGACGCCGGCACCGGGCCAGGGCAGGGAACGCTGACGGCTAACGTGGATGGTCTGAACCCGTTCGGGGTGCTTGTGGGCGCCGCAGCCGATAACGGAACCGTCTATCACGCTTTCTTCCGCGACGGTAGCGGCACTATCACTGGGTTTGTTGTGCCGGGCCAAGGCACCGGATCCGGACAGGGGGCTTTCCCCGGCGGAATTAATCAGGCAGGAACGACTGAGGGGGCGATGATTGACAGCAACGGCGTGAATCACGGGTTCATACGCGCTGCCGACGGAACCATCACGGTCTACGACGTTGTGGGCGCGGGTACCGGTGCTGGCCAAGGCACAGGCAACGGCAACATCAACCAACTTGGCGAGATTGCAGCGTCCTACGTTGACTCTAACAACGTTAGCCATGGCTTCGTCCGTGAGCCTAACGGCATGGTCACGCGGTTCAATGCTCCGGGTGCAGGCACCGGCCCCGGCCAGGGCACCGCTTCGACATGCAATAACGCATCGAGCCAGGTTATCGGCGAATATGTCGACAACCTCGGCAAGTTGCACGGATTCCTGAGGAGCTGTAACTGATGTGAGCCAGCGAACCAGACCCACCCAAGCAAGCGAAAGCTTGGGTGGGTACCGACGCGTCCGCGCTCCCAACGCACAACTCGCACATCGCCTGCTAATGCTGATGATGCACTCAATGTCCAGACCGCTCAAGAAACCTCAGAGTGCCTTGCGAATGAAGCCATTGCGCTGCATTCCCTGCGGAGTGTAGCAACCGCGCCTGTCTCACTTTTTGGGGGGCAGTCCAAAGTTAACTCTTCGGTTAATAGGCGCTGGATCCATTTTCGACGTGTGTAGCAACCGCGTTGCCGTCCGCTCGTTGATGATGATTGAAGTTTGCGGCTCTTTGAGGATTTGACTGTTACAATTTTGACTACAGCAAGTTAACTAAGTAGTTAACGTCAAGCCTGTCTCCACTGATCCTAGCTTATTAGTTTCCCGTTAGTATCTGCCACCCGAGGACCATCCAAGTCGCAGCGCGAATCGCCATCCATCTTCCACAAGCCGACTTCCGTTCCTAATCCACTTCGGGAGCCAGTTCGACGACTTGCCGACTACGCGCTCATGTGAATTGCTGGACCCTGGGGCGTTTTTTCGGTACTAATCGGCCTTTCGGCCCGCAGATTATTCTCAATGAGTGCTAAGCCCTGTTGGCACCAATTGACAATCGTCAACTTACTTTCTGGCGAATACTCTTGAGAACATCCTCCGAGAGCTACTCGTGAGCCAGCACGACACCGCCGATCAACGCAGCCGACTGGCGCCGGTTCGTGGCGGGGAGCGCGTTGTTTTTTCGAATCCTCCATCTCTGATGACCATCCTCTCACGTATATGACGACCATCCTGGTCGATGGCCGGTCATCGAGGAGGAATCATGAAGCTCGCAGGCAAAAAGGCTCTCATTACCGGAGGCAACAGCGGCATCGGCCTGGCTACAGCCCGACTTTTCATCTCTGAAGGCGCGGAAGTCGCAATTACGGGTCGCGATCAACAGACACTGGATGAAGCGGTCGCCGAACTGGGATCGAAAGCGCACGGCTATCGCGCCGACGTTACGGTTGCGGAGGACCGCAAGAAGCTTTTCGCTGAACTCGCCAAAGACTTTGGCAAACTTGACATCGTCTTCGCCAATGCAGGCATTTCTGGCAGCACGCCGACTGGCGCGACCGACGAAGCCATCTTCGAGAAGGTAGTCCACACCAACCTCAACGGTGCTTTCTTTACCGTCAATTCAGCCGCTCCTCTCATGAACGACAACGGCAGCATCATCTTCAACGGATCGGTGCAAAGTTATCTCGGTCAACCAGGCGTGGCTGCCTACGCTGCTACGAAAGGCGGACTCGTCTCGATGGCGCGATCCATCGCCGCGGACCTTGCACCGCGCAAGATTCGCGTGAACGTGGTCGCCCCGGGAGCGACGAAGACTCCCATCTGGAAGCGCGGGGCGCGCGCCAATGCCACGGCAGAGGAATCCGCAAAGGTTTCCGATTTCTTCTCTTCCACGGTTCCACTTGCCCGTTGGGGCGAGCCGGAAGATCTGGCCAAGGCTGTGCTTTTTCTTGCCTCGGACGATTCGTCGTACATCAATGCGGTCGAGCTGATGGTGGATGGCGGACTGACGGGCGCTCCCTTCGGAGCTCCCATTCTTCGCGGCTGACCGTAGGGAATTTTGCAGGAGATTCCTATGTCACATCATTTCGATACCAAACTGGCGAAGGAAGATCCGAGCCTCAACCTCTGCGACTTTTATTTATTTGACGGCCTCTCGGGCAAGACCGTAATGGCGATGACCGTGAATCCGGATGTGGGATTATCGGCTCCGGATACGCTTCATCCAGAAGGGCTCTACGCGTTCCGGTTCGACCTGAACGGAGATGGGAGGGAAGAGGTTACGTTCAAGTTCAGGTTTGGTGAACCACGACACGGAGATGGCAGTGAGCATACTCACATTCAGCCGTTTGTGGTGCGGAAGGCGACGGGTGACGATGCTCTTCGTGGTGACGCCGGAGAGAGTCTGGTTGAGGGTGAAACCGGTTCGGTCGCGACTAATTCGGGTCTTCGTGCGTTTGTTGGGATTGCACCAGAGCTATTTGCGGCAAATGCTGGATTCGGCACATTTATGACTGCTTTCTATAAGGACCAGCGCTACGATGGGGACGCCTTTCTGCATCAGCAGAATCCCTTTGCCAGGCGGAATGTTACGGCGATTGTGCTGGAGGTGCCCAGCGAACTGATTGGGAAGGGAAAAATCAACGCATGGGCGACGATCTCTCTCTTTGGGCATGCGCCGGAGGTACAAGTCTCGCGGTGGGGCCTGCCTATGGTTACGCATCTCTTCCTGAACGACCCGAGCGACCAGGAGGTGAAAGAACAATTCAATGCGTCGGTTCCGTCTGAAGATCTAGAGCGCTTCGCAAAGTCGATCGCGGATTTTGCGGAGAAGATGACGACCTATGCCGGTTCGGCGGCGGACCCGGGTGAATACGGGAAGCTGATCGCTGCACGGCTTTGTCCCAACACGTTGCCTTACGAGCTTGGAACGTCCGCCGCATTTGAGGTGGCCAGCTTCAATGGACGCGCGCTCGGCGACGATGTGCTGGATGTGATGTTGACGCTGGCGGCCAATACGCCAATTGTCGATGGACTTGCTCCCGACCGCGGGCGCATTCGCAAGGAGTTCCCGTATTATGCAGCGCCGTATACGGTGGAGGAGCAGGTCGGGGTGACGCCGATGCCGCGCCCGGCTAAGAAGTAGGCGGGAAGCGACGCCTCGAGAGCGGCTCATTTTCAACGGGCAAGGGCCGCTGCTCCTGCAGTGCGGAGCTGGTGACCGGCCCGGTGTTCTTGGTTGTGGAGTGGCGGTTGACGAACTCAGCGGCGTATCGGGAAACCTGTTCCGAAGTTCTCGCCTTGGATGCAAGGAGGATGAGGTGTCTACAATTTTGACTACAGTGGACTATTCGGAAGATCCGGGAATCGCCCCAAACTATTGAAAACATTGGTCGGGGAGAGAGGATTTGAACCTCCGACCCCCTGGTCCCGAACCAGATTCCGACAGTTGGTGAAATCCTGTGAAATTGGATGACTCCAAGTGATTGCTGTTGCGCCTGTTGGCAGGCGGCTTGTTGATTTCGATTGAAACGTGGTGAAGTTTGGAGGCGCGACCGCTACAAAATCGACTACAGTCGCACAGGCGAATAAAAAACGAATCCGACAATTAGACTGGCAATCATTGGCGCGCTCGCCTAAGGTTTGGAAGATAGAGAGGAACGAGGAATGATGATTCTCCGTCGTCCAAACAGCAGGGCGTCGATTGAGAATGCACCGGGGCCAAGGAGCGTGATGGCAACGCCGAGGATGATTACGTTGAGGCCCAGAGAGTTACTGCGGATCGAATCGATCGGGAGCGTAATGACCCAAAGACGAGTAATGCTGGCAGCCAGCACGGCCGCGAATACAGCAGCAACCCTGGTTATTATGCCTACGATCAGGCACGCACCAAGTGCCAGGGCGAGCAAGGAAAGAACGAAACTCGTCAGGTTCGAATCGTTCGCCTCAGAGAGAGACGGAAGTGTATGGACCACAAGGGTCGCGCCGATTGCGAGTCGCAGCAGCAACAGCCCCGCGCCTGGTGCTCTACCCGGAAATCCGGAATATAGTCTCGGCACACCGCCTCCTCAGTCTCAACTACTACTGAAAAGGCTAATGCTCTTGGACGCTCCGCAAATCCCCAAGCTTCGGAATCTTCTTGTAACTCTTTTGTGGTATCGGTTCAGCGCAGGTCCTTCATAAGTGAATGATGCCGCGTTTGATGGCGATGGCAACGGCTTGCGTACGGTCATTGGCCCCAAGTTTTCCCATGATGTGCTTAATGTGTACCTTTACGGTCTCTTCGGAGATGAACAATCGGTCGGCGATGTCGCGGTTGCGATTGCCTCCGGCGATTTGTTGCAGGACCTCAATTTCGCGTGCGGTGAGGTCTTCGTCGGCGTAGTGCTCGGCCAGGTGAGCCGCAATGGCAGGTGGAATCCGCTTCTTGCCGGCATAGACCAGGCGAACAGCATCGACCACATCCTTGGGCGGCATGCTCTTTAAGATGTAGCCTTGGGCACCTGCCCCGAGCGCCCGCTGGATTTCCACGTCACCCTCGGAAGTCGTGAGCATGATGAAGCGCGCATCCGGGAACTCACTTCTAATTGCCAGCATCGCGTCGATGCCGCTCTTGTCCGGTAGCCTGACGTCCATCAGCGTTATGTCGGGTCGAAGCTCGCGAAACCGTTCCAAGGCCTCGGCACCAGTCGAGGCCTCGCCCACAATGCACATGTCGGGCTGACTATTGATCAGAGTGCAGATTCCCTCCCGCAACAGAGGATGGTCATCGACTGTCAAAACGCGAATACGGGCTTGCTCGCTCATCCGTCTGCCTCACTGTCTGGGCACGGAGATATCGTTCTTGGGCTTGGCAACAAACCATCTGGTCAGCCATCGCCACAAAGGTTTCGGCGTCGTGGTCTCGAACGCCATCTTACCAGGGACAGACAACTGCACTTCAGTTCCGGCCCCCGGACGGCTCAAAACGTTGAGCTTGGCGCCGATTTTCTCCGCTCGCTCCCGCATGTTCGAAAGGCCCCAGTGGCCCTCGCGGCCGGTTTGCAGCAGTTTCGCATCGATGCCCGATCCGTTATCTCGCACCGTGATACCCAGGGTGCGGGCGGCGTATTCGATTTCGACCTCAATGCTGGTGGCGTTGGCGTGGCGGAATGCGTTGATGATCGCCTCACGCGCGATGCGGCAAACTTCGTCGCGAATGACCGGATGCAACGCCTTGAGCTTACCTTCCACAATAACCCGGAAGTCAACCGACGCTTGCGCGGCGAATTCTTCCTGCACGCGCGAAAGGACTTGCTCAAGATCGTTCCCTTCGGAATCGGGTGAGCGCAGGCTGCGTATCGCATTGCGTCCTTCTTCACTCACCTGCTTCATCAAATCAAGAACTCGCTGCACCAACGGCTTTGCCGGCGAATCCGGCGGCAAACGATCGTTGGCGACGTCGAGCTGCATGTAAGCACTGGCGAAGCCTTGCAGCAGAGTATCGTGCAAGTCGCGCGCAATGCGCTCGCGTTCCGCAAGCCGCTCTTCCAGCCGCGTCTGCATGCGCGCCGCCACCTGCCGGAGCCGAAGCTGGAAGAATAACCAGAGCAGAAATACAAAGATGGCACAGCAGGAACGCGCGAAACCAGGTGGTTTGATAGTAGGCTGGCAAGACCGTGAAGGTCATCCTTGCGCCCGTCTCATTCCACACTCCATCATTGTTGGCGGCGATGACGTGAAATCGATACGTTGCCGGGTGCAAGATCGGTGTAGAAGGCTTGTCGTCGGCCTTGCGGATCCTGCCAATTGGCATCGTGACCTTCCAATTGATAACGAAAGCGTACCTTTTGCGGAACTGTCCAGGCTGAGGGCGGTGTAGTCGATCTCAAGGTCTCGCGTCAAAGCCGGCAGCCGCAAATCTCCTGTCATTCGCGTAGGCTTTATGGTCGGCGACGACCTGCTCAATATGTACCGGCGGTGCCACATCGTTGTGGTAGAGACGGCTCGGATCAATCTCCTGCAGAATCGTCTGGTTCGCGAACCACAGCTTACCGTCAACCGAGCGGGAGGCGGTCGGGCGGAAATGCGTGATGCCCGTCTGAGCTCCGTCAAATGCATCGAGCAACAGTGCCTTAACCTGACGTTCCGGTTGCTGCCACCAGCTTTCGAGTTCCGAGCGAGCGATCGCAATATAACCACAAGCAGCATCCAGCCACAAAGAACCTCGATCGTCAGCCACAATCGTATTGATCGAGTCGCAGGGCAGACCGTTGCGGGAGCCGAGCCTCTCGGTTCGGTCCGCCTTCCAACGAATTAAACCGTTTCCGGTTGCAGCCCACAGCGAACCATCGGAATCGACAAACAGGTTATTGATTGCGCCCGAGCTTGGAGATTGAGCGCGCACCACTGTTTCTACTCTGCCTTGCCGGTATCGGGCCAGGTCGCCGTTTATTAGTCCCAGCCAGATGCCGCCCGCTGAGTCAGGTGCGAGGGACTCTGTACGTGGAATTCTTGGCGGCGAGATTTCTTCCTGGACAGCGAAATCGTGGATGTGAAGAAGAGCCGGCGTTGTTACCGCGACCCAAATATCGTGATTCGTATCTTCGCTAATCGCGACAGCAACTCCCACGGCTTTACCGTCCGACTTGTTGACCGGTCGAAATTGGCCCTGGTCATAGACCGTCAAACCGCCATCAATTCCCACCCACAGCCGGCCGGAATGATCTTGGAATAGCGACGTCACCAGACGGCCGGGCAGTCCGTTGGCCTGGGTTATTGCGGACAACTTGCCTTGACGCCAGACATCGAGCGCCTCGACATTGGCAATCCACACCGTGCCGTCGCTGGCGGCGAGCACGGACTGGGCGCTTTCGGCTGTCAGTCCTTCCCGCCTGGAAAAGGTTGCTACCGGCACATCGTGAAAGCGATCGATGCCCTTCGTCGTGACCACCCACAGGTCGCCTTCACGATCCTGATAGAAGCCGTTGACGTCATCACTGGAGAGGCCATCCGCGCTGCCGAAGCGGTCTACCTTGTCCCTATAAATGCGAAAGAGTTGGTTATTATCGGTTCCCACCCATAGCCCACCATCGTGATCGATTAGCAAGGCACTGACCTTCACGCCGCGGCCATCGAATCCCGCTACGGCAAAATCTTTCCATGCTCCCGCTTCGAATCGTTGTAAGCCCAGCCCTTTCCCCGTCCACGCAGTGCCAACCCAAAAACCACCGCCTGGTTCAGCGGCTATCGCGCTTACTCCTTGCAGGCCTTTTGCTCGTTCCAGCGCCTGAGGAAGGTAAGCCTGGGCTTTCGCCGAACCAGGATCCCACTCACAAATTCCCGTCGAGCTGCCTACCCACACATTGCCGGAGGTGTCACGGGCAATTGCCTGCGCATAGATAAAGGGAACTCCATCCGAAGGTCCGTAGCAGCGCACTGGACCAGAATCATTGATCTTGCAAAGGCCGCCTTGCTGGTCTCGCACTCCGGAGCGAACGATCCAGATCGTGCCTTCTGGGTCCTGCAAAATGGACTCAATGAAGCCTGATGCGGTGGGGTAGTCGACAAGGCTACCATCCTTCCAGTGTGCCAGGCCTCGAACGGTGCCTATCCAGAGGCTGCCGTCGCTTGCTCCCAGGAGTGAGGAGATCTTGCGACTGGGAAGGCGTTTGCCCGGCGGCGGTAACCACGGAACGAAGCGAACGCCATCGAAGCGCACCAGACCAGCTTCGGTGCCGATCCAAAGATATCCGTCCGTGGTCTGCGTGATGGCGTGAGGAGTTCCGCTGAAGTCTCCGTCCTGAATCCGCCAGGCGGTGTGCGCATACTGCGAAATTTGACGGCTCGGATCGAGGGCCATCGCCGAGGCATATAGCAGTGCCAGCATCAGCCAGAACTCAAGCACCGGTTTGAGCACATGCAGCGTGCCTCTTTTCCAACTCCGCGCAGGCATTGTCCTTCCCACACACCAGTCGGCGGCCACGTTCGGCCGCGTTTTGCGGCATCGCACGTCGTTCAAGACAAGAGTTATGTGTTTGTACCTCTCAGTATAGGTTGGCGGGCCCGGTTCGCGCAGAGAATCTTGGCCGGACTGGAAGTCGTGCAGAGTCAGCCTCGACTCCCGCAGGGTCCGCGCGCTGATTCGCCATAGCCATTCCGTTATCTCTCTGCTGGGTGCAGAGTTAAGTCTGATTTACCCGATAGTGGTATCTCCGGCCATCCCCCGCAGCGTTAGCCAAAAAACCACTTATTCCGTGATGTGGGTGCGGACGCCAATGCCGCATAGTACCGCCATGCAAACGATATGCACCCAGGCGATGGAAAGCCAAGACCGGGATTGCAGGACCGGGAAGGTCAATATCAATGCGTACTCACAGCACTTATGGAGGATGGTCATGAAAGGAATCAAAGCTATAGCAAACCTGGTCGGCATTGCTCTCCTGGCACTCGTGCTGGGCAGTCCCATGTTGGCCCAGCAGGCACCGGACGACGTCCAGGGGGACTGGACGATTTACTCCACGAACATCGAGAACGGCGAGACGGTCGTGAAGCACGTGCAGATCGCGCAGTACGGCAACCGGATCACGGGATACTTCGAAGGCCCCAACCAGTCGGGTCCCATCGAAGGCGAGGTGAACGGACATCACATCCGGTTCAGCACCGTGACCAGGAACGTACTTAACTTCGGCGGACAGATTTACGGCGACACGATGTCGGGTTCGTATGGCCTCCACGGCAAGCATGCCGCATGGCAGGCGGTTCGTCCCTCGACGGCCGCGGCGCCAGTCGCACCGGCAACTGGAGTCGTCTATGCTTCGCAGCCCGAACTAGCTTCCCCTCCGCCAGTGGCACCGGCGACGGCACCCGTAGCTCAACCTGCGTCGTATTTCACGACACAGGTCAGCTCGGGCCCGGCGCCCGCGCCGCTGTCGGCGAGCCAACTCGACTCGCTGGTCGCGCCTATTGCGCTCTATCCCGACGCGCTGGTCGCGCAGGTGCTCGCGGCTTCTGAGAATCCGCAGCAGATCGCCTATGCCGACGACTGGCTCGCACAGAACACGAACCTGACCGGCACGGCGCTCGCGCAGGCCGTCGACCAGCAGCCGTGGGACCCGAGCGTCAAGGCGCTGACGCAGTTTCCTTCGGTGCTGGACAACCTGGCGCATAACCTCTCGTGGACGTCGAGCCTGGGCCAGGCATTCGCCAATCAGCAGGCCGACGTGATGGCGGCCGTGCAGACCATGCGCGCCCGGGCGCAAGCCGCGGGGACCCTACAGTCCAATGCGCAGATCACGGTAACCCAGCCGGCGCCGAACACCATCGTGATTCAGCCGGCGAATCCTCAGGTCGTCTATGTGCCGCAATACAACCCCGCGGTGGTTTATGGCGCGCCCGTGGTGGTGCCGTGGTATGTGGCGCCGCCGGTGCCTGTCGCTTCGGTTGGCCTCTTCTTCGGAAACGGCATCACTGTTGGTGCGGTAGTCGCCGGCGGAGGATGGGGCGGCGGCTTCGGCTGGGGCTGGCACGCCTGGAGAGTGAACTGGGGGGAGGGGGCGGCGGGTCGACCATCATCTACAACAACAACACCTATATCAATAGCCACATCTGGAACAACAATAATTATAACGGCTATCGCCCGTGGGCCAACGGAGCGGCTGGCTCGCAGAACCATGCCTACTACGCCAACAACGGCACGTTCCATCCTGACGCGAACTACCATCCGGGGACCGACACCCACTATGGCCCGAACGGCGCTTACCATCCCAATGGCTACTACGGCCCCGACGGCGGCTGGCACCCGGACGGCTCCGTCAATCATGCAGGCGGCGCGACCGGATCGGAGAACCATGCGTCCTACGGCGCCAACGGCACGTATCATCCCGACGCTGGCTATAAGCCGGGCGAAGACACCCACTATGGACCCAACGGCGCCTATCACCCGAACGGCTACTACGGCCCCGACGGTGGTTGGCACGAAGACAAGCCGGGCACGAATCCCGCGAACCAGCCCAATGGCGGCAACAACGGCAATCATGGCCTGATCGGCGGCAACGGCGGCGTGCAGAATCCGAACGCTGGGCAGAACGTCGCCTCAGCGAAGCCGGCCGACAATGGCATGCTGGGCGGGTCGCGCATGGCTGGTTCTGAGCCCACCCGTAGCAACAACAGCCAGCTGGGTCAACAGCGCAGCAACAATCGCTATGCCGGCGCCGAGCAGAATCGTTCCCGCTGGAGCGGAGACGGTAATGCGAACCGTGCCGAAAGCAATCGCGGCCGCAACAGCATGGCCGGGCGTCGTCCGCAACAGCACATGGCCCGTGAGCACGCGCCTGCTGAGCACCACTCCGGCGGGGGCGGCGGACACCGCCGCTAGACCCAAGCAAACCCGTTCATCAGGATCACGACATTGAAAAGGAGATTGAACATGCAAGCTCGTAGGAACAGAACTCATGTGTGGAAGCGCTTCGCCTCAATGGCTTTACTGGTTGTGCTTGGCTTTGGCCTCGCGGCGGCGGATCTGACGATTGAGGTATTCGCAGCCGAAAAGACAACCCAGATTACGTTTGATACGCCGGCCGCGGCAGGCGCCGCGCTGGTGCAGGCAGCAAGGGATGACGACGGAGTCGCGCTGTCCGGAATGTTGGGCCTAGATACGAAGGCGCTGCTGTCGTCGGGAAGCATGGAGCAGGACAAGGCCGAACTGCAAGCCTTCGTCGCAAAGTACGACAAGATGAATCGCTGGGTCGACATGAGCGACGGCACGCGCGTGCTCTACCTCGGCGCCGACAACTTCGCTTTCCCGGTTCCCCTCGCGCAAGACTCCTCGGGACGGTGGTACTTTGACGGTGTCGCCGGCGCGCAGGAGATCCGGGCGCGTGACATCGGGCGCAACGAACTGCTGGCCATAGATGCCTGCTACGCTCTCGCCAATGCGGAGCAGGTGTACTTCGCGATGCACAGCAACACGCCGGTTTATGCGCAGCGTATCGTCAGCACCAACGGCAAGCGCGACGGGCTGTACTGGCCAGCGTCGGCATCGAGGGCGCCCAGTCCACTGGCAGTGCTCGACGAGTTCGCAAAATCGTCACTCGCGTCGGCTTCTCCCAATCAACCGTTTGTGATGGATGGCTATAGCTTCCGCATCCTCACAGCGCAGGGCGACGACGCGCCCGGCGGAACTCGGAGCTATGTGACTAATGGCAAGTTGGCCGGCGGCTTCGCCGTACTGGCTATGCCAGTCAGGTACGCAGAGACTGGAATCATGACCTTCATGGTCGGCCCGGACGGCACCGTCTATGAGCAGGACTTCGGTCCGGACACGGCAAAGATCGACCGCTCCATTCAGGCGTACAACCCCAACGACGACTGGTCACCGGTTGATTGAACTCCTGCCCGGAACAGGAGAGCCGTTGTTCATAGTCTGGCGGCTGCTACACCAGAAGCTCAGAGCAGTTGCCAGACTTCATATTCAACAACTTGCACACCGTCGGAGCACCTGGTTTTGCGCCCCGCAGTGCCGGACGCCGATCCGATCGAGGGAGGACCACGATGACTGCGCTGCTAAAGACATATCGATCCCCGCTCCTGTTGTGCGCGTTTATTGCCCAGCTTTTGCTTTCCCCACTGGCCGACAGCCACCCCCATGTTGGAGGTGCGCTGGCTTTGTCTCTGTTGCTGATTTTTCTCGGGGGTGCAAGCTACATGGGCAACCGAAGAGCGGTTCGCTTTGTGGTTCTACCCCTCGCTGCGCTTTGGCTCGCCGCCCGAATGTTGGAAGCGTTCGGAGACAGCCGCTACTTGTTCACGCACTTGGCGCCAGCAGCCGGACTGGCACTCTCGCTTGCGGTGCTCGGGGCGATCTTGAACCGATTGAGTTCATTGCCTCGAGTTACGAGTGGTGTGATTGCTGAAGCCTTCATCGGGTACCTTGTGATCGCAAGCGCATTCTCCCAGGTCTATTGGATACTCAACCGCATTGTAGTCAACCCGTTTAACCAGCCGATTCCAGATGCTCACATGAGCACATTGCTGTATTTCAGTTTGGTCACGCTCAGCACAGTGGGGTACGGCGGAATTGCTCCAGTGAACTCATATGTGCGGCTGATAGCAGCACTCGAAAGCGTGACCGGCCTTTTTTACATGGCGGTTGTGGTCGCGCGACTGGTATCGAGCTATGGCTCGATGTCGCGATTGTCCTACTCCCGGCGTCCTGCGGCTTCGGGTAGAGGAGTGGAGCCCTGCATGCCGGTTTTGGCCCCGGCGCATCTGCCTGCTGACAGGAACTGAAAACCTCCAAACTCGTGTGCATTTATGCAATCTGCTCTGAACCAACGTGCGCCCGTCATATCGCCAACGATCCTCGGCCAACTTGGACGGTGGCTCGACCAAGTCGATCCCGGCGTCCATCGTCGCGTAAAAGGGCTGCGTCTGGTAACCGCGTATGGTATTGCGGCGATGCTAGGCCTCGTTGTCTATCATTCCTATCAGTTTCCGGGTGGGTCATCGTTTAGCAACTTTGCGGCCGGTTTAGCTCTTTGGGCGAGCGTGTCCGAAGGACAGGCAACGCGGTGGTCGTCGACTCGCGATCTGGCTCTGTTGAATGCTGCAGGAGTCGCGGGCGCAGTCATTTTCCTAGGCTTCTCATCGACTTCGCCAATTCTTGGCCACGCGTGTCCAGAGTTGATTCTGATTACCGGCGCATTCTTCGTGGGATATCTGAAACAATTCGGAATCTTAGGGGCGGGTGTCGGTTCCCAAATCTATATTGGCCAATTTCTTGCCTATGAGACCGGTATCACTCGGGGCGATCTGGGGATGGTGCTGCTTGCAGGATTGGTAGCTGCGATAGCTTCCATAGTTCCTCGGCTGCTCAGCGGACCAGCAGAGCACCCCACGCCTCCGGCTGTGAACACTGCATTTGCGAACAGCCAGGGGTCGGTATCATTACGGATGGGACTGCAGTCCGCTTTTGCCGCTTTAGTCATTGTCGTGATGAGCGGTGAAATCCATCTACAACGGTCTGCCTGGGCCATTACCGCGAGCACCTACGTGATTGCCGGATCTGCTTTCGGAACCGCAGACCGCGTACGCCGCCGGATCGTTGGAACTTTGATCGGTGTACCGCTCGGCATTGTTTGCCTCCCGATCGCTACGCATCTGCCCACGCTGGCCTGGATGCTCGCTGCCGCGGCAATAATGATTTACGCGATAGCGTTGCCCGACCGTTACGACATTGCGTGTGGGGCATATGCGTTCGCGCTCCTGGTGACATTGGCTATGAGCGGACAGACTTCCATATCCCTACTGGCTGCCCGGGCATGGGAGACATTGATCGGCGGAGCGTTTGGCGTTGCGGCTGCAAACTTCCTGCTACCCATACGGCCACGCCCCGGCAAACTAATAGGCGCGACAATGAGGACTCATCAGTGATGACTCCCGCCATTTTCTGTAACAAGTCGCAACGTTAGCGGGGTTACCGCCGTGAAAGGGACCTCTGTCTTTTGTAATTGATGGAGACTGCACGGCACGGATGGTCTCGACAAGGCGACAGCCCGTTGCGTTAGACAATGCCACCTCGGATTCAACGGCTCACCAGTGAGGTTGGGGCACCTGGTTTTTCCGCTACAGCACTGTAGTCGATTTTGTAGACGGTCTTGCACCGCTCGACTAGCACGCAATGCAATATTGATGCGGGTCGGAAGGCTAGAGCACCTGGGCCAAAACCAGGTGGCTCGGCTTTGAGGTTCTGGTGCTGCCTGTATGTCGTTGGAAATATTTGGTCGGGGAGAGAGGATTTGAACCTCCGACCCCCTGGTCCCGAACCAGATTCCAGTCCTTGGTGAAATTTGGTGAAACGCGATGATCCGAAGTGATTTGTGTTGTGCCAGTTGCAGGCTGCCTATTGAAATCTAGTGAAACGTGGTGAAGTTTGGAGGTGCGACCGTCACAAAATCGACTACAGTAATTGGGGCGAACAAAAGACGAATGCTATTTAATCTTTGCGCAATCGCGAAAGAATTTTTGCTCGGCAGCGCCTAAGTCCTCCTCGCGGTGAGGACTATTTGAATCGTAAGCGCTCGGATACGGTCAGATGAGGAATACGCCTTCGGTAGACCGCAGTTCGAGATTCACCCTTCTTCCCAAGTCTCCATTGTTTGGAGCTGCCCCACCCGTTCGCGGCTTCGGAAGAATTCAGAGGGCGGCGGCCCGACGCAGTTTGGTATGACAGGCCTGGCTCGGGAAGCGAGCTCAGGTCAACGATCGCGATTCCCGTTCCCGAATTTCCGGTTATGGCGATCAAAACGTTATCATTAGGATCCACTGCAAGCGCGTCGTAGTTGGCCGAGAGCGCCACCGGCAGCGCAATGCGCGTCCGCAGATTGCCTACATTTCCGTCGAGCACGTCGATACCGTTGCTGTACGGCTGAAAGATCAGCCGTCCGTCGTGATTGAGCTTCGCGCCGTAAACGTAGGTGATGTTCAGGAATTCGCGGTCGTTCATTGCGTACGTCGATTCGCCGTTCAGCAGATCGTCATAGAGGAAGTCGGTTGCGGTTAGCTGTGTCTGATCGCTAGAGAACGACAATTCGTAATTGCCGTAGCAACAGCCGTCGCCGTCAGGCGCATAAACCAATTGATCGGTCGCGGTGTTTACCATGAACACCGCTCCGTCCTGGCCATTGTAAACAGCGGAATTGTCGGCGCTGATCGCGTTTCGAAGATACAGGTCGTCAAGACCCAGCCCCGGACCGTCGACGCCGTAATTCGTGATGTGGCCGGTACTTGTATCGAGCTTAAAGAATTGATCAGCGCCGCCGCCTTGGCCCAGCACATAGAGCCAGTAGTAAACATTCCCCGCGTCGCTGATAGCCAGTCCGCATGGGTTGGTAAGGAATGGTGAGTTCGAGCCGACGACAAACGTCTGCACCATTGCCGGGTTGGTCGGATTGAAGACGTAGATCACGCCTGCCGTGGCGTCTGAAACCGCCATCTTGCTACCATCGGGGGAAAGCGCGATGCCCCACAGGTTCTGTCGCGTTCCCGGCGGCGGGGTCAATGTGATCGACGGCATGAACTGACCTTGTGTCCGCGAAAACACGCGCACCTGTGTGGTGTCGGTGAAGTAGTAGAGATCGGTATAGGGATCGTAGATGCCCTGTGCCAAGGAGGCTCCGGGCAATGGGAACTGCTGAATCGGCCCCAAATAGCTCAACGCAGCCGATGCAGTGGCGCTTCCCGCGCTCGTCGTGACCGTCACGTTCGCTGCACTCCCCGTCCTCCCCGACGGGATGGTGTACGCGATGGTCTGTAACGGGAACGGCGGAGGGTCGATGTTGTAGGCGTTCCCGGCAAACGCCGTCACCGTCACGGGCGCACCGTTTACGGTGACCTGAAGCCCGGACGGAATCATGTTTGATGTAGTCGGGCCGAAGCCGTAGCCGTAGATGTATCCGGTCCCGCCGCCCTCGGCGGTCGACATGTTGGGCGTCACCTCCAGGATCGTCGGCCCATAACTGAAGCCTTCTGGGATGACCTGCAATCCGCCGTCGGAGACAAAGGCGTAGATATCGGCCGGGCCTGCCGCTCCCGGAGGGCTGGTGGCATGGATGTTCTCTGAGCTATACGAAACCGCCGTAGCCTGTTGTGGGCCGAAATACACGCTGGTAACCGAACCCTTTACGCCCGGCGATCCCCACTGGACCGCCGTCCCGCCTGAAGCTGGTCCGGTAGCCGGAGTCAGCTCGGCATTCACAAATTGCGACCCCACGGGAAGCGGATTCAGCACCGAGAGATCGACGAAGCCGACGCCCTCCTCCATTGGGCCGGCAAACAGGCCGCTTCCGTCAGTCGCTTGGAGATTAGGCGCAAAGGGCGGGCCAAAATCAGTTCCTCCGCTTAAGCTGGGTAGATAGAGGTTAGACAGCCAGCCTTGCGGTTGACCACTGGGAAGACTATAGGCGTAAATGGAGCCATATAGACTCGGTGTGAAGAGCGTGCTCGAATCGGCACTGATCACGAACGCCGCATCAGTACCGACGTCGCCCATCACAGGAAATTCCGTGATAGTCTCCAAGGTCTGCGAGTCCAATACTGCCGCCCCGTTGTACGGATAAAGGCTGGGCACAACAATGTAACGCCCATCCGGCGTGGGGAAGATTTCCGTGCCGTTCATGTCGCCCGCGCTTGTCACGTAGTTCCCAGTGGAAGGTCCAGGGCGCACATATCCGCGCCATAGGTGCCCAGCAGTATGCGCGTGCGGTCCACCGTGCGCGAGAAGCCCGCGAAGGTTCCGAAGAAGCCACAGGGCTCGATGCCGTGGCCCTGATATGGACCGAACACGGTGAGCGAATTGTCCACTGGATTCCAAGCAGCGACACTCGTCGTGCCGTCGATGCCGTTGTATTGCCCAATCAACGCCAGCCGCCCATCTGCGAGCACTTGAACGGATTGTGTGAGATATCCGGCGGGGCCGATCTCGGACCCGATGTAGCGGTGCGTCACCGTCATCGCGACCGGGTCGACTGAGTACACATCGCCGATCAATGTCCCAACCCACAGGGCGCTGTGATCGGGCGTGTCGTCGATGCCGAACGCCCCGGGCACGGGAATGGTCGCGATTTGTTCTTCCGTTCTTGCATCGACGGCATGGACCTGGTTGGAAGTCGGGTCCGTCACGAAATACCGTTGAGTGGCGGCGTGGTAGACAATCCAATGCTGATTGAGGAAAAAGGAGTACTCGGTGGTGGCGTCGGTCCGGCGATAGCGTGTGCGCACAGGCGCACCGTTGCCGGGCGAGCCGTTCACTGTGAGCGCCAAGCTTGCCGTGTGCTGGAGCGCTCCGGAAGTGCCGGTAAACGTAACGGTCGCGTTGGAGCTGACTGCGCCCGAGGCGGCAGTGAGGGTCACTTGTTGCGGCGAGTTGGGAGAAAGGCTGAGATTCGTTGGCGAGACGGTCACCCCTGCCGGAACGCCGCTAACCTGAACGTTGATCTGTGACGAGAAATTGCCGATGGCGTCGGCCGACAGGCTTACTGACGCTTGCGAGCCGGCGTTGACGGTTTGCATGGCTGGGTTGAGTGCCAGGCTGAAGTCGGGTGACGAACCAGAAGAGGATCCACTTCCGCCGTTCCCTCCACAGGCGGTTAGCGTTAGAACCAGCGCCAGAATCGAGATTTGCCAGCTTAGGCGTGTACATCGAGATGAAGAGCGGCGCAACCGAATCATGACGTTCATCGTTGAGTGAGTAGCGGGTGTCGAGGGACCCGCGGAAAAAATTCAGCCCAGGTATACCAGAGAAGCTGCTCAACGGAAATAGGCAATGCGACCTAGAGAGCTGGGTGCCCCATGTTCGGTCTTCTTTTGGTCTAACCTGGGTACAGAAAGATTCGCGGCGTCCACCGGTCATCTCCCTCTCACGATCTCGACTCCTCCACTCCGATTTACTCATAATCCCAGGTTAGCGTCCAAAAAGCAGACGCGAACCCGGGGCACCAGGCAGTAGTGCGGTCACTTCCAGACCTCGAACGCAGCGAAACTCGGGCCACACGCCGAATCGAGGGCCAGATCAAGCCGTATTAGCTGCTGGATGACAAGGAACTAAGTACTAAGCGAGCCGCATCCAATTTTTCACCTGAAACCCACCTAGGAATGAAAGCCGGACAGTTAACGACCGTGCCACAAACATTCGTGGCAGCAACTGATGCCTCTTGCGCGGCCAGAATCGCCTTGGCCTGATCTGGTGAGCTGAGTACAATGAGGTCCGGCTTCATCATCGACAAGCGCTGCTGATCCGCTAAGATGTTGTCAAACTGGGCATCATTCATCAAAATGGATTGAACAACGATTGGCCTGCCGGAATCTGTTTTGGCTGAAGGGATTCAAACCGTAATAGCTTCCGTTCTGTCACCTCAAATGAACGAGATTTTTCATTGCGGAGTACATTTACGATGATCGGGTCCTGAGTGCGCTTACAAGTAGTCATCGTAAACAAGAGCAAGCTAATCAAGACAGCAGCGAGGAAGATAGGTAGTCTCATATGAAGATCTCTCTACTGTTCTTTGCAACATTGGCAAAAAGCTTGTACGCCGAAGTACCCCGCGTTGGCACGGCACACTGGCAATATCTCCCATGCCGCCGCATTGATCTACATAACGGTCTTGGAAATCAATCCAAGCTTGCTGCCCCCCGTTTTCATTATAAGGGTTCGGACCTGCTGCCTGACCAATTCGAGAAAAGGGTTTTCCATTCAGACCATGCATCTCTGAACAGACATTCACCGTGGCATCCTGCTTCGGCCAGTATCCGTAGTACTTGTCGGAGAGCCATTGCTTGAACCTATTCCACCAACCATCACCGTTACCTGGAGCTTGCAGCTCCAGGAACCCCAATCCAATTGGTGAACATGTTATATCGCCGCATTCGGCAGTGGGGATGGTCGCGCTCCAAATTCCCCAGGGATGCTGCAAGTTGCTGGGTATTCCGAGGCTCTCATCGCCAAAGTTGACTGACGATGGCGGAGGAGGCGGAGGCTGGCTCGGCGGCGGAGGAGGAGGACTGGGTGGGCCACTGGGCGTGCTGCCGCCAAACACATCCCTAAAACGCCAATGTCAAAAAAAATCCCAAAAGCACACCCAGGTTCCCCACCAACAGCAATGTCAGTCTCGATTACGGGGCAGTAAAGACCTAATGGGTCGACCGCGTTCAGGGGATTATTGTCCAAATAGGCGTACCTGTTCCAGCTCTGCGGATTGCTGGAGTCCACCGCCTCCAGACCGGACGGGTCGGGGGTCAGCCAGCGGCCTTGAACTGGGCTGTATTGCCGGAAGACAAAGTCGTAGATGCCCGAATGAACGTCTTGGGTCTGGCCGGTGAAGTCATTGCTGCCGCCGTGGAAGTATGTGGCGTAGCTCTCACCGAAGGGGGCATATGCCTGGTCGGCAAGGGTGGTCTGACCTGGCGAGGAAGTCATGCGCACCGAGCCCAGCCAGTCGGAGTGCCTCCAGTAGGCGGGAGCCGCCGAAGTTACCGCCGTGTACACTGTCTGCGCCCCCGCCCCCAAGGGCAGGATGTACTTGTTCACCGTCTGCCCGTTCATGTAGGCGAATTTCAGTCCGTCGGGCGAGTACACAAGCTGCGTGTTGCCGTTCACCTCGACTAGCCGTTTGAACGCGTCATACGTGGCGCTGTTTCCTCCCGCGGTCACGGGACGATTGTAGACGCTGTATGTGTAGGCGTTTGTGCCATCATTTTTGATGTTTCCGTTAAGGTCGTATGTGAAGCCCAAGTTGCTGACCTGATTGTTAGCGTTGTAATTGGGCTGGAAGCTCGAGCTGCCGCTTTTCTTGATGTTGCCGAAGGCGTCATAGCTGAATGTCTGCGACCACGTGCTACCGCAATCCACAGTGTAGCCGTTGGCATCGGTTCCGCCAAGCCTTCCCAGGTCGTCGTAAAAGTAATTGCAAGTCTGCGTGTTTGGCGTATTGGCGCTGTCACTGACCTGCAGGATCCGCAGGGCGCCATTTGGGTTCCAGGTCAAAAGAGCCGCTGGCTGCTTGCTGCCCACATTGGAGGTCCAAGACAGCATAGAGCCGGGAAGGATCATTCGGCCGGGAGCTCGCCAATCCCAGGAAAAACTCTCGCTATCTCCACTGTAAAACTGAACTTGGTTAGGTTGGCTGGCGGAATCTGTGTTCGTGCCGACGAGATCGCCTTGTTGATGGTTGTATCCGTCAGACCATTCGAACGACCTTCACCGTCGAACGAGTAGGCAAAAGAGTTGCTGAACGGAGTTGTTGTACCCGTTCCGAAGTACCCGTTGCGGGTGGACACCGGACCGTTCGCAGCGTAGTTGTTGGCCACGTGGTACCAGCCGCCCGAATTGGGCGTCGATTCCCAGCTGTCCGTCTGATCGCCACGCGCATTGTAGCTGAACCACTCGTCCGTGAGCATGTTCTCATTATCCGTTTCCTGCTCCGACCATTCGGCCATAGTAATATTGTGGGCTGATGCCTGGTGGATAGGCACCATTCACTCCGGCCGAATTATCGTAGCGGAACCGTAAAACGGGACTCGTGGCGCTCTGATGCTCTGTCGCCGACGTCCGTGAGGCGATGGAGCGGATCATTGTACCAATAACATACATGATTGCCATTCGCGTCATTAGTGGCGACCAGGTCTCCCTGTGATGTATACGGGTTGGTGACTGCGCAATAGCTGCCGCTTATCATGTCGTAGATATATGTCGTGGTACCCGATTCAGGGTTGCTTTCCGTAAGCATCCGGCTCAGCCCGTCATAGGTGAACGAACGGCTTCCCCCCTCTGGATCAATGCCGTTACCAGATGCGCCAGAGGCATTGAGGGAGTAATGAGAGGTCATGTACCCGTTTCCTGGAGGGCTGTTCTGGTTGAAAAGCCGCAACCACCGCCGCTTGGCAGTAGCTCGCAGACGGAGGTCAGCCTGCCCAAAGCATCGGACTCATACTGCCGGCTTGTGGGGTATGAGCTCCCCGCAGGCGCGGGGCTGAACGTAACCTTTACATCGTTCTGATTGTAAAGAAAATCGGTATAGGAGAGCTTGTTGTGTCCATCCCATGTGCTGATCTCCGTCTTCCGGTTTAGACCATCGTAAGAATAACCTGTAGAAGGCAGGCTGCCTGTGGTATGCCCGGTGGAGCCACTAAACGGGAGCGTGATGTAAGAGACTCGGCCATTGCTGTCGTAAAGATGCTCTATTGTGTCCCAGTTGTTTTGGCCCGGATTATATGTTTGGTTGAGAGACAATCGGCCGAGACTGTCTACCACGCTCAGGTTATCCACCACCGGGTTGTTATTAGAGGTCAGGACAGATTCCACCCCAGGATACCCGGAGCTATATGCGTTAGTGTAGTACGAGAAAGTGGTCTTATTGCCCAACGGATCGATCGTGTAAGCCGGACGCCAGAAGTGAGCGTCACTGTAACTTGTCGATGTTTGAGCGCCATTCGGGTCGGTAATCAAGGTCACCACCCCACCGGTGCAGTTGTATTGGTACTGAGTGGCTGGCAACCCCGGGACGGATACGGTCGTTGGAAATGCTCCGTTGCAGGAGCTCCCGGTATAGCTGTAGCTCGTTGTGATGTTCTTAGGATCGGTCGCCGTCGAAAGCGTCCCGCCCCCGCCTGATTGCGTGTTGTAGCTATACTGCCAGACCAGGTTCGAGCTGCTGGGGGAAACCCACTTAGTTATGAGGATCAGATCCCGTTATACACGGTATTGTTATTGTCGTGGTCGTATGTGTAGCTGGTATACGCATAACGGTTACCCGAGCCATCTTGAACCTCAACACTCGACGGATGATCGCAGATGTTTTTTGCTGGAGGCGTGGGAGTGCAGAGCGAGGCGTCGATAGCGATGATCGTCTTTCGCCTGACTGGTGCTCCTGATGTCAGATCATGATCCAATTCGGTCGTCAGATTGCCATACTGATCGTAGCTGTACTCATTGAGGAAGTAGTTTGGAAAATCCTCATAGTCGGCACGGTACCAACCGTTGGGCGGTTGCGGCGGACTGACAGTTGCCGTCTGGCAACCCGTGTAGTTGCCGTTATAGCAGGAAAACATATCCCTGAGCTCGCTTTTCGACGAGCCATTGCCGTTATAAGTAGTCTGCTGAGTCTGAAAGATGCCAGAAAAGTTAAAATCAGTTTCATCGCCTGCAGCATCGATCACGGTTGTGGCTGTTTGCGGGAGATTCTGGCCCGACTGAACAGCACGGCTGTATGTCCAAGTCCCCGGCTGATCGATGATGTTAGTACCCGCCGTGATCGTGCGCGTCATGTTGCAAGGGCTACCATCGGCCATCATGATCCTGTTATTGCTGCAGCCGCTGCTCGCAGAGTAAGTATAGGAGATGGTCCCACCCGTAGTCAGCGTTACCGAGGCGAGGCGCCCGGTAGATTGTCCATTGGCAGTACATGTCCCATTCGCGACAGTCGCCTCGTATTGAAAATGATATGAAGTCCCGTCAGCTAGCGTAATCGTGTCGACTAATGGAATCTGGGTAGAGGATGTAACCCGCTAATACTCCTGGATATTGGCGACGTTGAAACAGGTTTTGATCCAATGCTGTATATATGACACGGTCACGTTCACAGCCGTGCCACTAGGGGGCATGTACGTGTAGGTCATGTTGGATGGCGGTGTGCCAGCTACTGAGAGAACATGCGAGCCTCCACTGTCAAGTGTGTCGGTAATCGCACCGCTTGAGCTGATGGACCGAGTATCGCCGTTCGCATCTGTTACACTGCCGGCACCAGTTGGATTTGGAATGGGAGGTACTTGGATGGTAAGCCCCCCGCGGGCATTAACAGTGCCGACTGGAGAGCCCGAACTCACGTTGACGCTTAACAAGTAACCGGAGTTATCGCTCGCGATAGCGTTGAGATTTGTGTATCCTGCCGCGTGGCAATGGTTAAAACTCAGGGCCATGAAGATTTATCCAAAACGTCACACTGCCAGAAAACGGATGGAGACCTCCGGCAGGGTCATGATAGACAAAATTCGTCGACGTGTCGGTGTACCCACCGATGTACTGAACCCCGCCATAGCTGTAATCACATTCAACATCACTGGAATATCCGTAGTCTACATAACCGGTGGCTGCCTCGGTCACAGCGCGCCAGCCCCAGTTATTGACCGGCACCCAGGAGGTCACGCCATTCGAGCTTACTGGCACCCAGATCAGACTGTCATAGCTCAGGTTGTAGTGAAATGGAATGCCTCTGCCCGGTCTGCTGAAAACCGGGATCTCGAAATGCACATCGAGATTGGCGAGGTTGACCGTATCGAAGGGGCCGCCCGCAAAGTCGCCCAGGGGTGGAAAATCCGCTGACGGTTGCTGGGCGCCCACAAGAACGGCACGCTGTGCTTACAGTCAAGTAGCGACGAGGAGCCGGAAAGTCGTGCAGCGGTTCATTAGCAACTCCCTGCCGAACATCGGGCCGACTTACTTGTGGGCTGGCGAGTTCAAGCCAGTCGTGGTGACGCTGGTGATGTTTATCTGTAAGAAAGGTGAGCCGTTTAGCATCCGCGTAACTTGAAGCGGAGCGAGCACCCCGTTGAATGACTGATACTGCGAGAAAACAAGTGCCACCGGAATTGTGGCAGTCTGCGTTCTGATCACCATGCATCGAGAACGCCATCGCGACGGGCAACGCAGTCTGCGAATCGAGATAATAATCGACTGTGCTCAATGCCTGAATCTGTTGCTGCGCGCCGCCAGGCAAGTATGTCGGTGATCGATAAACCTGAATGTGCTCGGCGGTCCCACTGCTTTATCAACTGGCTTAAAATCAGTGAACACTAAGTTGGGATCGGAAAAGTCGGCGAGCAATGAAAGTGCGGGGGAAGCAACCAGACCGCATCAGTCCAACAATTTCTGCTGCGCCATCTGGTGCTGTTGGCCATCCAAGCCCGTCCACTGGCCAGTCGGCGTGTAGCCGGACCATGACCGGATTTCGGAAAGATTGCCGGCTCTTCTCCAACGGAAATCGTCATCTGGTTCGTCATAATGCCCGTCGATAGCAGCGGGGGGGATCCCTGCTGTTGCTCCCCTCCGACGGTGCGCGTTACCGTGCCGCTCTCCATAACGCTGCTAACAGGATTTCCTCCTGTCAATGCGAGCATTGCCTGTTGCGCCCAGGTGATTCCCGACTGCTGTTGTTGCTGGCGTTGCTTATCAGCGGCAGGACTGACGGTTGCAGCAGAGAGCACGAAAACGGTGAGGATCGAAAACAAGACAACTTGCGAGAACTGCTTCTGATGCATGCGGAACCTCCCGGTGTAGGCAGGCGACCAAAGCCGTGTCGAAGGAGAATGTCTAGGGCAACAACACGTATGTAGAGTGACCGTCAAGTCGCTGAGGCGGGAGCGAGCAAGAGCGACTCAGGTAATCAGAATAAAAAAACAACGGATCGGAGTTTGCGCCGTGACCTTGCGCACTGTCAATTACACAGAGGTGGGCGAAACGAAATGCATATCGAGCACTCTCGCGACAAGACTAACCGTCCCGCAACGCAAAGTGAACCTGCATGGGCGGCCACTGCTGGAAGACATTGCTGTCTATGGGCGGCCTAGAACAACGCTCCGATTATCGGTCAAATGCGTTCCGGGTGTTGGGAGAATACTCGCTAGTTCGAGCGATTTGATAACGTGCATGGAGCCGAGGATCAGGCTGGCGCACTCGTCTTTAGCAATGAGCGGAGAACCTCATGCCCGTCGCGCTCATACAATATTAGAGTAATCGTTCGCGATGCGGAGCCGCTGCCTCCAAGTCAATCCTCCCTGGCGCTGGACTCAGCAGAATTCGCCGCAGCCTTTCGGAAATATGGCGTCCAGGTTGCCCGCGGGGCATGCCACGCTTGCGGCGTAAGTCCCGCCCGGAGAGGCTAGGCTAGTGACTCCAGGATGCAGGCTGCGCTTGTTACCGCTCTCGGTCTTTCTAAACTCCTTGAGTTACCAGCAAATTCGCCCCGTTCACGGAAGCACAAGTCCTCCCAAACAGCTAGACATAGAGGCCCGATTTTCCGAGCGACCAAGAACTGTTGTCTCGCTGCCTGCCTTCTTAGAGCACCTGGGCCAATACCAGAGGGTCGGTTCACTTGGGAATGCTGTATCACATTTCATTTTCAAGAGCTTCCGAAAGTCCTATTGAAAGTTTGTTGTGCAACTGTAGTCGATTTTGTGATGGTCCGGTGCTCCAAGATCACCAAGGATCACCAGACTTCAACAACCTCGGGAAAATGCGTTGTTGAAACTAAAGGCGTTGCCTCTGGCACTTTAGAGCCGAGAACCTGGTCCCGAACCAGATTTCGATTCCTGGTGAAATCTGGTGAAGTTGAGTAATTCTAAGTGATTTGTAATGTATCGCTTGGCGTCGCCTTGTTGAAAGCTAGCAAAATTTGGTGAACTTTGGAGGCGCAACCATCACAAAATCGCCCACAGCTGAATGAGCGAACAAAGAGCGAAAAATGAGTTCTTGTAAAGCTCCTCGGCAAGCAACACTCAAGGAATGCTTCTCCGTCTGCGGACTGAGGCATTTTGAGCCGAGTCGTGATTCAGCTAAACTTTCTAGCATTGCTCGCTCAGCTTTATTTCGCAGAAGGGAGCACGACATGGCGAACACCAAGAGCAAGGCGGCAACGGAATCAGACGGCGACTCCACACCCTCGCAAGGCCTCCTCGTGACCCGTGGTATCGATCTAAAGCCATACAAGACAATTCGCATCGCTGTATCCGGAGATGTCATGCTGAACCGCCTGGAAACGGACATCATCGACACCCCAGACTTTCAGCGTCTGCGAAGAATCCACCAGCTCGGGACTACGTATCTCGTCTACCCAACCGCACTCCACACTCGGTTTGATCATTCACTCGGCACCTTGGAAATGGCTGCTCGGATGATCCGTGCGATCAAAGATAACAGACACAACTCTGATGACGAGCGCTATATTTCAGACGAAGACGAGCAGCTGATCCGTTTGCTGGCGTTGCTGCATGATGTCACGCACATTCCATTCGGCCATACGCTGGAAGATGAATGTTCAGTGTTTGATCGTCACGATGCAAATAAGCGGCGAATTGATCGCTTCCTGGATTCACATTCTGCCATCGGCAAGCTGATAAAGGCTGTGCTGGGCGAGTCATTTTACCAGCGATTTATGAAGATCTACCGAACGTCAAAGAAGGATCTAGCCCAGCTCGGCGAGGACGCTTACATCTATGACCTCGTGAACAACACTGTGTGCGCCGATCTGCTCGATTACCTTCGACGCGATTGCTACTTCTGCAACCTCGTTCTGGATATGGAGTATCGATTTCTTAACTATCTCTACCTTCTCAGGACCGGAGCAGAACGGCGTGTGGTCATAAGGCTTTGGAAGACCGGCCGCTCAAGTCCACGTCCCGACGTATTGAGCGAGCTCGTGCGGTTGCTTGACAACCGCTATCTTCTGGGCGAGCGAGTTTATTTTCATCGTGCCAAACTCGTCAGCGGAGCAATGTTGGCTGACGCAGTCCAACGGGAAAAGGCTGCGGGGACACTATCCGAGAAAGACCTATGGGAGATGGGGGACGAGGTGTTGTTGGCCCGCCTTGCCGACTCCAAGCTGGAGCCTGTTGGTTTCGTCGGAAGGGCTTTGCAAAACAGACACCTCTGGAAGCAGATCTACGAGAGAAATCGCAACTGGATCGAAACGGAGCAAAGCGAACATCGCGACATTGATGTAATGAAACAAACGATGGAGCTCTGGTGGAAAGATGCGAAGAAGAGACAAGAAGACCAGGACTATCTTTCCGGGTGCATTGGCTTGCCAGCCGGTCGACTTCTCCTCTATTGTCCGGATGAACGGATGAACCTTAAATTAGCAGAGATGAAAGTTATGTGGAATGGATCGCTTCGAGCTTTGGAGGACTGCCGGGACGAACCTGTGGTCGGTCCCAAACTACGGACGATACTTGAATCTCATCGCCAGCTCTGGGCTGTCCGAGGTTTTCTAGCCCCAGAATACTTAGATCAGAAGGAGGCTTGTAAAGAGGGGTTGAACTTTCTTCTATCGTTTGACACTCATAGCAAGGAACTGGCGGCACGAGACTTTTACTCAAAGGTGGTGGCTCGTGTCGCGGCTTCAGCCCATCTGAACGATTTGCCACATTCAGAGTTCCAACGGTACGAAGATAACGCAATCGCCAGGATCATGTCAGATACAGCATCGAATCGGACTCCGCAGGTAGTCGAGGACATTATCAAGAATGCGTTTACCGGGACAGACGGCAATTCCACGACTTGAGGTCATCCTTGCAGGTCAGCTTCGAGGTAACTCGCTTTTCGAATGGGCGGAGCGCGTTACTTTAGAGACCCTTCGCAAAGCAGGGCAAAGCAGACCTCCCATTGAGGTGAACGCCGAGCTCCTGAGGTCTCGAAAGGTAGAATCGGTCGAGTTTGTGAAATCGCTTCCCGAGCGGGCACGGTTGGAGGTTCGCGGGGACAGATTCGCTGTGCAAATTGATTCCAGATTCTCAGGAAACCTGCGATGGAGACGTTTTCTACTTGCCCACGAACTTGCGCATACGTTCTTTTATGAAATTGACGCAGGCCCAATTAGGAGTCAGCTTCTTCTTCGGTCGGGAGACCCAGCACTGGAATGGCTCTGCAGTTATCTGGCAAAGTGCCTTCTCATGCCAACAGGTGCACTTCAGAATATTTGGTTTTCGGAAATATCGGGAAAGACTACACTAGATCTTTCTGCACTACTTAGGCTCAGTCAACTTTTCGGGCTGCCCTGGTCGGTCGTAGCCGAGAGGCTTGTTGAAGACACTGGGCTTTGGCAGATCATCTTACTGTATTGGCAGCTCGAAAGAGGCTCTCAGGACCCAAGTTGGCGACTGGTGTGGCAGGCAGCTCCAGCGTCAGTGCCGAGAAGTCTGTTCATACCGATTGGAAGACGACAACCCTCCGGCGAAATGCGCTACCCACGCGCAAAAGGCAAGTTGTCTGAACTCTTGAATCAGCTAGCCAGTAGTGAGGAATCTGACAAACGACGGGTTCTTACAGTATCAGATTTGAAGATCGGCAATCTGCAAAAGATTGCGATGGGAAACCAGAACTCTTGCGCAAGAGTGGATTGGTTGTTGTTGGGGCAAGACAGAAGCGGCAACTTCGAGTGGGCAGGCCTGCAAACGCCCAAGTCTATCTTGATTGGCGTGATACTAGACGAATTGACTTCCGCGAATATGTCCAACTGAAAGTACCCGTCCTCCTTGGTTATGCGTGGTCTCGCTGTGACGCAGTCTGACGACCTACTGCTGAGCCGAGGGGTTGGACAGTGGGCAAATCGCGTACTGACATTCGGGGCGTGATGGGAGAACCGGACCGAATACCAGGTGCGCTTAAAGATCCGTGGATCCGTCCCTTTTCTTAACGCCATCGTTCGACTGCGCGCGCTCCCGCCCCCTCTCGGGTATAAAGGCGATCGGTAAATTCCCGATCGAAGGTATCCATGTTGTAATCGCCTCGCTCCTGGTGCTCCCACCGTTCAACGCGTTCGGAGCGCTTCAGAATCAATCGTGCATCGGGAGACATGTGATGGTATTCCCTTCCCTTATTCCCGCAAATAGAAATTCCAGAAGCAGTTATTCAGTTTCCGATCTTTCGTAACGAGTGAATAAAGCACCTTCGTCAATCTGTTCTCGAAGGTACCACATGTCCTCTTTCTCTTCAACAATCAGCACCATGTCATATAACAGGATACGGCGGAGCAGCGCAGCGCAATCGGAAATGCTCCGTACTACTAACACACCATTAGCTACGCCGGTGTCAAGGTGCACCTGAATAGCGAGTGGATGGGTCTCCCGAAGGGTCTTTGCGCGCTTGTCGTAGACCAGTTTTTCGGACTGGGCAATAAGGTGGCAGAACGTAACAAGATCCTGCCCCTCTTTTGACCTGAACTCTGCGGCTGCTTCAGCGTCAGGAATGGAGAGCCAGACCCGTCGATCTGCGAATGCCTTCATCTTGTTTTGCATTTCATCAATCAAAGCGTACTCGGGCTGGGTGAGCCGCTGCGCAATCTCGTCATCCGCATACAGGACGAATCGAAGGCGCTCAAGAACCGTTCCTGGGTCCTCCTGTGCAAGTTGCTTGGTCCGGGTTTCAACATCCAAGTTAGGAACATAAGCAATGACCGGTTTGCCTTGAGCGAGGGTAGAAGCCAGCTCCGAATCCTTCCCCAGGGTATCTGTGTCTTGGACTGAGTACACGGTGCAACGCGCCCTCTTCAACATTAGTGCTTCGACAAGCCCCTTATCAACCCGGTTATCCGCCAAGCTCTGAGTTGGGTCAAAATCCGGACGTCGAGTTCTTGCAAATCCGGAGATTCCGTAAGTTTCACAATGAAATCATAAAGTCCCCGTACTCCCAAGCCTTTCGCATCGAAGTTGCGAAGTAGACATCCATGTGGTCCCAAGTCAGGTAAATCTGCTGGTTCTTCTTGGCACGTTGCTGCACCCGGTCGACCTCGGATCGAAGGGACTTCAACTTCGATAGCGACTGCCTCAGGAAATCTACAAAGTCTCGCACTGCGGCTTGCTCAGCACGCAATCGAAAATTCTGCACAATTTCTTCCAGAACGGGCCATTCTAAGTCGCTAGCCAGCACCTGAATCTGCTGCGTGTATGCTGCCCACTCCGATTCCAACCCGACCAGATCGGCAGCATTGAGCAGCAATTCGCATCGGGGCACTTCAGCGCGGATTTGTCCCGCCGAAAGATAGCCAACGAAAGGCGTCGACTCTCTGTTGATCGTGTCGATTTCGAGGAGCTTCGGCTTTCTCCCAAGGAATCGATTAAGCTCTAGCGCGGGGTCTTTTGCTGCTTCGTCAGGCTCTGTTATGAGGGCCTCCTTGGTTTTGATCCTTGAGAGGGTCCGATACGCAAAAACAAAGTTTCCATAGCGGAGCATCGCAGTCTTCTGAAACCGCTCCACGCCGTCGGGAACTGTACCCACAGTACAATCTGACCTAAAGAAGTAGTCGAAGAATGCTCCCTCCACCCGGTCTTTGTGAACCAGCAGAAGAAGCTCATTCAGCTGTGAGCAGTCAACACTGCGGCGGTCATTCTGAAGAATTTCGGCAAGGCTCTCCCGGTCAACAAGCTCTGTGCCCTTAACGGGGGTACCTGTCAACAGTTCCGCTTGGCGTAGAAAAGTATCTGGTTCCATTCCTTCCTACCTACAGTTATGCCCACGTCTATGGCGACCGCCTTGACAAAAATGCCAGCTGGCGTCCCGTCCGGTTGAACTCTGGTCTAAGCATAGCCATTTCAATCTCTTAAGCAAGTAAGAAGTTTGCCCGGTTTTGCAGCACCGCACCGCCATTTCGTACGGAGTTCGTTCTCTACCGTCCCAGACTGGGAACGGCTCGCAATAGGGAGTAGTCTTTCACGCTTGCCCCGAGCCGTTGGAAGTACGAGGACCAGAACTTCTGTAGGCCACGCCAGTACAGAGGGGACACGCTATTGGCATCAACGCCAAGGGCGTAGACATCGACGCCGTGCAGATCAGGTTGAAAGCCTGCTCGTAGCGCCTCCTCCACAATCTGAGGAGCGATCACACTCTTGTGCTCAAGATCAAACGTGTGTGTTGACTGCCGCATATCCGAGAAAAAAACGAGCGCCTTTTTTCGACCTGGGGTCTCGGCGAACACCTGTGCCGCGATGAGTATCGCACCCAGGATGTCGGTGTGAGAGAACTGGGGCTTGAGCGTGAGCGCACGTTCCTGCCAAGCGCGAATCAACTGCCGGCGGCCCTGCGCCAAACGCTCCTTGAAATAACCTTCGTCGTCAGACAGCTCGGCCGTGAGCAGAGGATACGGCTTCCCGAAGCTGTCGGCCGTGATTCCATAAATCGAGACGCGCGAGCCCCCTGGTAATGAGGCGAGCAGGTGAGTCGCGCCGTCGATGTTCTTTTGAAACTCGGCCCTGTTGTTCCCATCTTTTATGGCCTCCGACTGCGAGAGATCGAGCAGGATAACAACATCGAGGTGATCAGCTGCATGCAGGCGACCGTGCGCCGCCAGACACACGAAAGCCAGGATGATGATGGGGAGCTTCCTCATCGCGCCCGTCACCGTTTTTGTAAGCAGCGACCGGTAGAAATCTCGCCAGAAGCTATTTTCAAAGATCGCCCCTTCGTTTTCGAGAAGCCAGAGATCGTGGCCGAGCTCAATCATCTCGTCCCGGACAGCCTTCAGCTTATTCCGCAGCGCCTCGCTGTCCTCTCCTGTGGAAGACCAGCGACGCGCCTCGTGTACGGCGAGCCCAGCCCCAATCTCTAAGGTAAATGCCAAGAGGGCCATCACAAGCCGGAGAAGTCCCAGGGTGCGGTCGTAGAAGTCCTCTTCTGTCGCTGGTGGTGCTGGTGGTGTCGCTGGTGGCGCTCCTGGTGTTGATGATCCTGCCGACGGCGTGGTCGGTGTTGCTGCTGGTGATGCTGGCGTTGTCGCCGGGTCATCCGAATCGACCGTAACAACCGGATCATCGTGCGTAACCTCCACGGTGAAAAGATCGCCCCGGATCACGGCGAGTAGGATGCCGCTCAGAATGGCTGCAAGGCAGGCCGCCGCGCGCACCACTTTGATGAGATTTGCATTCGGCCAGGAATCGAGGACCTGATCGACAAGGAAGGGCGTCACGACCGCAATCCCAAGGCAATAGAGCCACGCCTTCCATCCCAAGCGGAACGGTTCGAAGGCAAGAACCGCGAACACAAACCCGGCAACACAGAGGAGTGCCGCGAGGCTCCAGTAGAAAAGTGCCTTCCGCTTGCGGGATCGCACTTCTCCGGGAGGCGCGGCCTTTGGAATGCGCGTCTCGATGTCGTCCGCGGTGTCCTTCAATACCGCGATCTTGCCGCGCAGTGTAAGAATGCCCGGCTGGTTCGTAAGTTCAATGCGCTGCCGCTCCCGCGCGCAATACTCGGCGGCATGTTCTTCTGTGCGTATCGCCGCCTCGGTGCCGATCTCGTGGCCGACGCCGTAAGTGATATTCGTGTCGTCCATACATCTCTCCTTTGGTTCATTACAAAAAAGGAGTCGCAGTGCGACTCCTGAAAAAGAGCTAAGTAGCTTCCAAGACCTTCTTAGCCTGGAGCAGTTTGGTGAGCATTGACTTCTCGGCGTCGAGGTCGTGTTGCAGCTCGGCGACCTTCTTTTCTTGTTTCGTGATTTGGTCGAGGATGACCTCGACCGGCGACTTGGGCGTCCACGGCTTGCGTCCTGCCGGAGCGGCAGATGACGCGGGAGCCTTGGCGCCCGGTTCGGTTTTTTTGTCAGCGGTCATTTACGCCTCCTTGGCGTTCTCAACTGGGAAGTGATCGCGAACGAGTGCCATGAGCTTGCGCATACTCGTCACGTCAGACTCCAGTCCGGTCTGTGCGCCGATCGCACCGAGTTCATTGTTCTTGCTCAAGTGCCGTGCGGTGTCGCCCAGTCGCTTGAGCAGCTGCTGGTTGAGGGTCTCGGCTTTCCGAAACATCAGGTCCCGGATCGCCTCGTTCGGGGTGTTGCTCATCGGTTTTCTCCTTTTCTTGCGCCTCCTTATCCGCGAGGAGTCGTCGTTGCTCTTCGACCCACGCCTCCAATTTCCGGATCGCTTCGCGCTTGGCCGGCATCTCGACGTGGGTGTAGGTCGCGTGCACGTCCTCGCCCGACGAATGGCCCATCAAGGCCTTCCGAACTTCCTGCATGACGCCCGCTTCCATCAGGCGGGTGTTGTAGGTGTGGCGCAGATCGTGAAAACGGTAGTAGCGAATTCCCGCCTTGCGGATCGCGGTCGCCCAGGCGGTCTTCACTGAGTGGATCGAATGGCCTTTGAACTCAAAGACCAATCCTTCCTTCTTTGGAGCCGCTCGGAGTAGGTCAAACAGGCGATTGGTGAAGGGGATCTCGCGAGCCTCGCCCTCCGCCGTTTTGGAGTGAGTGACTGAGAGCAGCCGACGGGTAAAGTCGATATGCTCCCAGCGCTGCGTGAGAAGTTCCCCTCGCCTCATGCCAGAGTCGAGGGCGAAGACGACGAGCCGATGGAGGTGTGGTGCCGCGTGTGAGAGCAGTCGTGCTTCCTCGATCGAGCGACATCACTGGGCGTGCCTTTCGACGCTCCCGGACCATGGGCATGCGGCTCAGGGAGTTTGCTGCGAGATATCCGGCGTCCACCGCCCAGAAGAGGATGTGGCGCAGGACTTCAAGATCGCGATTGACGGTCGTCTCGGAGATCGGCTTTTTCTTTTCGTGACGGTACTTGCGATATTCGCGTGCCACGCCACGATTGATGTCGCCGATTGTGGTATCCGCGAAATAGGGCAAAAGAATTTTCAAGCGATCGACGTGGTACGGTTTCGGACCAGATTCCGCCAGGAAGAGGGCAGCGAGCTCGCCAAACGTCATGTCGGGCTTCAGCCGGTTCGGACGGGTTTGCCCAAGGAGCAGTTCTTCCTTGTACTGGTCGTCAATCTTCCGCGCCAACGTCTTGGTGCCCGTCTGGGTCGATTTCGCATAGCGGACGCCGTTCATCCAGACGTAGGTCCAGTACACGCCGCCTCGCTTCCAGAGCGTCATTTCGAATTCACCTCCTTCCTCGGTAAATTTCCTGTTGGTCGAGAATCCAGCGGGTGACCTGGGCTCGGTAAAAGACGAGCTTGCCCACGCCGCCAATGCGGAAGTGCGGCAGGCCTCGCCGGAGACATTGCTTGCGGACGGTCCACACTGAGCACCTGAGCATCTCGGCAACTTGGTCGAGCGTGAGCGCCTCGCCCAAGGGATCGTCCAAACGAGTCGCCTTATTCACCTCGTGGCCCCTAGCGCAATGCTGCGGGCTCATCTGCCCTAGTCCGACCGCCGAAATCTCCAATGTTTCTGCGGTGTTTGCGTCTTCGCCGAGGGCGTACTTCAGCCTATTTCCCGGTGTACCCAATACCGCATTGGTCTTAGCGCCCATTGCCCCGCTCCTTCCGTTTCTCAAAGACCCGATGGATGAACTTGCGGAACCATTCAGGGAGCATTACCCACATCGCCCAGAGAGCAGCGAGGAGGAATCCCATAGCAACCAGTCTGTTCTGCACGGCAGGAGTACTGAGAAGTTCCTTCAGCACGGTGAGTGAGAGAACTACGAGGAACGCTCCCAAGAGAACTCGCACGAGAACTTCGAGAACGCGCCACCAGAAGGACACCTTGGGCTGCGGCGTAGAAAGCTCGCGGCTGCCGCATTGAGAACAGCAATCAGCAAAGCGCGGATTGACATGCAGGCGGGGACACAGTTTCACGTCATAGGTCCGACCGCAAAACATGCAGAAGATCGGTTTCCCCGTCGTTACCCGTCCGCAGTGGTAGCAGTACTTCATGGTGTTTCTCGAAAGAATGTTTGCGGCTCATCGCCCTTGGGCCTCAGCCAATGCGCTCCGAAAATGTCTCTGTGGATTGCCGGCAGGCTTGAAAACCAAAAGATCTTGTCGGTTACCGGCGCGATCGCCCTTCGGATCGACTGCATCCGCCCCGGCGAGTGCGCGATGACGAGCGTCCGAAAGCGGCGTTCATGAAACTCACGTTCGAAGGTTCCGGAGACCGCGAGCTCGAAATAGGCTTTGGCTTTCTCCTTCCACACCTTCAGCCGCTCATGGCCGAGGTCAACTTCCACAAATGCCGCCACGGTTTCCGTGAGGGTTTCCAATTGGACGTAGCCATCAGGAATGAGAGGGAGGCCTGGAGCAATCGGCTTTTGGAAAGCAAGCCAGCGCTTGAACTGCACCCCCGGTGGGAGGTCTCCGTACTTCACCGCGCAGTACACGTCATTCAGCGCGAGCTGATGCAGTACGAAGAAATCACCAACGAGGCCACGATTGCTCGCGCGGCGCGGTCCGCGTTGCGGAACCTCGGCGAGCCATGCGCCCTTCTTTGAGAGCGTGTACAAGGCCCTCGCCCCACCCTTCGTCGTTCCTAAGAAGAACCGGCGGAGGAGTCCGGCTTCCGTGAGGAGGAGCAAGCGCCGGTTCGCGCGCGTGGTCGAACCGAAGCCGGCCACGCGTTGCACTTGCTCACGGTCCACGATGCGCAGAACGCCCAGCTCGCGGAGCAGATGGAGGTCACGCTCCTGGATGACCATGCGGGGCCCTTCATTCATAGTCATGGATCACCTCGGTTGCGCCCTCGGCGAGCTTTTCCTGCCGCTCCTTTATTTCGCGCTCGATCAACACGCGGGAACGACCCCACGTGCCGCGACAGCGATTCACGAGATCGGTGTAATCGACCTGCGGCGTGTGCACATCCGGCACTCTCACTTCGACCGGTCGCTCGGCTCCGGTCTTCACAATCGCGTGCCGCTGGTAGAGGTTCTTGAGGCGTTCGGCCATGGGCTCTGCCACCGTCAAGCGCCTGGGCAATATGGAAGGCATCCGAACTTGAAAGCTGGAAGAAAACATGGGTGCCGACGGAGAGGATCGCGGCGCGGAGTTCCGCCGGGTACTGTTCTAGAAATTGGTTCGCGGAAACAATACCCACACCGAACTTCCGCGCCTCGCTCAACACCGTCTCGATGCCGCCGCCGAAGGACGCGAGGTTCTGTACTTCGTCGCAGTAGATCGTGAAGAGCGAACGCTTCTCCCGGCGGAAGAGCGCATTCTTCACCATCGTGAAGATGAGGCTCGCCAAGGTGAGCGCCTGCGCCCCAAGCCGGCCTTTGTCGAGATTCACAATGACCCAGTAACCCTGGTCCATCGCGTCCACGAGCGAAAACGTCGATTGCGCCTGGCCGACGATGTGGCGGAAATGCGGATCGGCGGTGAACGTCGAGGTCTTGTTGAGAATCGGCTCGCGCATCGTGGCCTGCATCGCTTCGCTTTGCCGGTCATAGCGCTCTTCGAAGTACTGCCGAACCTCGGCGTTGTCGATGCGCTTGAGGCACGTGCTGCGAAACGTGGCATTCGAGAGCAGCGGTGCAAGCTCGACCAAGCGTGAGGCCGTTTGCCGAGAGGAGGTAGAGCGAATTTCTCAAGAGTTCGTCCGTGCGCGCGCCGAAGCGGTCGAGCCCCCAGCGGAGCGTAAGCACCTCGGCGAGTTCCGCATTGCGGACGAAATCGGTGGACGAACCCCGCTCCAGAGGGTTGAGGCCCACGGAGACAATCGGGTCAGCGGGCTCGATCAAGATGAGCTTGCGGTGCAGATGCTTGTGCAGGCGTCGCTCGCGGGCGTTGATCGTGCGCAAGAGGTCCGGCGTCGCATCGCCGTGGAAATCGAGGAAGAGGCACCCACGATCAGCCTCGATGTCTTGCTGCATTTCGTGCCGCAGAAAGAAACTCTTGCCGGTGCCGGTCTTCCCAAGCACCGCAATGTGCATCGTGCGCCGCGTGTTGCTCACGCCCACGTGGGAACGCGTCACCTGACCGTCCACCGCGCGGAACCCGAGATCAAGACTCCGCCCTTCGTGCCATCCTTCGCCGTCCCCGACCACGAAGGCGGTTCCAAATCGCTGCAATGAGTTGTTCGAAGAAGCGGATCATCATGTTTTGATTGTCCCTGTGACCGCGACATTAGATCGGTAACAAGCCCCGCGCAAAGTAAGGGGAAGGCACATCTCAAGGGACTCCGGAGGGTTCTCATCGTGGAGAGGAAACGCGCAAAGAAAAATCGGGTGGCTCGGGACGTCGACCGAGCCACCCACCGCACCGAAGTGCGGCACCCAGTGAGGGGAACCTAGAAGTTCGTGATGAAAACTTCGCTATACTTCGGCCAGCGTGCTTTTGCGCGGAATACGCGAGTTCTACCTTGCGGATTGAGAAGCGGTGGAACAAAGCGCGCACTTCCGGCGCGTCGTTCAGCGACAGCACGAATTTCCCACGAAGATCGCGTAACCGTTCCGCGAGCTTCTCGAAGTCGGCGGTCGTCAAAGTTGTACCGGTAGAGCTTGCGCCCGAAGTAGGGCGGGTCGAGGTAGAAGAGCGTCGCCGGACGGTCAAACCTTTGAGGATCTCTTCGTACGGCAGACACTCGATTTGGACCCGTTCCAATCGCTTATGGGTTGTTTCAATGAGCTCAGGGAGGCTTCGAGATTAAACCCGGCTTCTGGACCACGTGCCAGTGATAGTTCGGGTGTCTCACCAAACTCGCAAACGAATTTTTGAGCAGAAAAAAATATCGGGCCGCTCGCTGCACGTCCGTGAGTGTCGCCGGGTCGGTTGCTTTGAAAAGTTCAAACATGCGGCGGCTCACTACGGCGAACTGGAAATACCGAACAAACTCCTCATGATGGTGCTGGCAGACGCGGAAGAAGTTGACGATCTCGCCATCGATGTCATTCAGGACTTCGACCGCAGACGGCCCTTGCGAAACAGCACCTGAGCACCGCCCGCGAAGGCCTCAACGTAAGTCTTGTGCGACGGAAACATCTCAATGATCCGTGTTGCGAGACGGTTCTTCCCACCTATGTATGACAGCGGTCCAACCATCTCCCGGTGGTAACAGCGGGCCCTGCACTGAGGGCGGGCACTTCGACTCAGGCCCACCGAAGCGTGCATTCAGGTTATCGCGCGTTGGAAATAAAAGAAAGATGCCAAAATTTCGTGGGGCGCATACTGTCCTGGCGGAGAGCTGCGTAATCGGCACATCGTTTCGTAGAGCGAAACAAACAGCACCTTGCAGAACTTGTTGAGCCGATTACGATTAGATGCGAAGGCAAGTGCCAGCAAAGCTCGTTCGCAAGTTCGGATCAGGTCCTCAAGCAATAACGCAGGACTCGCTCTGGTCATCCTTCAAAGGTCGCAACTTCATTTTCATAAGGTGGAACAAAACATCGTCATCTATATCGGAATTTGGAACGCCCTCAGCATAATCGCCAGCGTCGTACTTGGAGCGTGGTATGCGGCATACCGGCTTGGAAGAGTCGAGACAAAACTAACGACACTCGAAACTCAAGTATCTCGTTTAACTGGGCGTGTCGATACGCTTTATGACGAGCGCTCTCGGATCGCGGGGCGACGATCTAAGGGAAGGCAACAATAACCTGAATAGCCGCCACAGTGACGCTAAACGTGACTGACAGGAATATCAGGTAGCTTTGGGATATAGGTATACGGTCCGGTCTCAAAAAAAGTTCTAACGTCAGTCACTATGGTGCACAAGACTGAACGCGAGTCGATTGCTTCGAGTAGGTGGAACGGTTTTCGGGCGTCAATTCTGAGTTTCTTGTCCGTTAGGAGAAGGTTCGAACCGACCGTGGAGACGATAGTCCGTTTTGTGTCGGTATCGCCATGCAGAAGCCAATAACGCGCTCTATTGCTGAACAAAAAGAGATCACGAGAAGGTTCGATCCAAGCGGATGCGTCCATCTGGCGCTGCCGGCTCAAAATCGTCTCCTTTTCTTTCACGAGCTCGGCCCGTTGCCGGACGAACTGGTCATCATCGATGAGATCAAGGCAGCGTAACCGGGTAAGATTATCGATGCTTCTATGGCATCGCACGAGGGTCTGTTCCAGCGCCTCCTTCGTGGCTAAACTCGTTTCCCGTCGCGACAAATCATCGACGGCAGCGAGCGCTTCATCCAACACTGCCCTGTCTAGATGAATCCGGTCAAGAAAGACGAGGAGTTGGACGTCGAGGTTTGCTTCTTCAACCGACCTCTCCCGGCAGGGTACATTGCGGTTCTTGTGGGTGCAATGATAGTAGAGATAGCGGGAGCCGTAGCGGTTGTGATGTTCTTCAGCCGTTACTGAGCTCCGGCAAGTGCCGCATTTCATGAGGCCGGCATAGGCGAACCCTTGACGCTTGGGTCGAGACCGCGTGTCCTTACGAAGCAACCGCTGAACCCTTGTAAACTGATCGATCGTGATCATGGGTTCGTGTCTCGCCGGATGCCACGTGCCTTTGTATACGATGTGCCCGGTGTAGAAGGGACGCTTCAAGATTGCGTAGACTCCGGTTCGCCCGATTGGCTGACCGGCAAGGCGTCTCGTTTTTCTCGTATGCAATCCAAGATCCTTTGCAGTCCGACAGAGTTGGGGAACGGAATAGGCGCCGGTGAGGCATAACTCCCAGAGTTTCTTGACGAGGGGGAACCGCATCGGGTCGGGGACCACAATCTTTTCGCCCGCCTCGCTCCGTCCGTTCAGGTAGCCGAGGGGTGTTCTTCCGGGCAGCCATCCCTTTTCCCGCTTTATGCGATTACCGCGCCGGACATTGTCACTGAGCGCGTCTACCTGGTATTTCGACTGGCTAAGCACGATGGAGAGCATGAATTTGCCCTGCGAGGTGTTCTCGAAGGTGTACGTTGGCGACTTGAGATCCACGAGCTTCCCGGTATCGAGCAGATGAATGATCATGCCGCCATCCAGCGCATTTCTAGCAAGCCGATCCGGGTGCCACGCCAGAATCCCATCGGCGTCACCCCGCTCGATGGCGCTAATCATCTCGTCAAAGATGGGTCGGCCCGGAGTCTTGGCGCTCCTTGCTTCGTACTTCATCTCAATCACCTGAAGGCGCTCTCGCTCGGCAAACTTGTTGAGTTCCAGTTGCTGCGACTCAATCGACAATACTTGGTGATCCTCGTCGTCCGTTGACTTGCGACAGTAAGCAATATATTTTGGCATCAATTATTTTGGGTTTGTTGTTTGTAGATCGACCTTTATTACTTACTGTACGGACGATGCTCGCCGAGTCAAATCGACGTGATGCCGAATTTCTTGCAGATCGGGCAGGAAGTAACATCGTGGTTGGGCGGAATTTCCTTGACTAGGATTCGAAATAAAGGAAGTAACTCTGCTCGGCGGATGGTTCGCCCCACCTTCTGTTCGTCGGATGGGGCTTTCTCCGTGGCATGCTCTCTTTGGTGAGGCGTCTGGTTGTCGGCCATCATGCCGGAATGATAGCCCTCTCAGGGAGCAGCGAAAGGAGCTGATTGTTTCATCCTGCGGCCCTTGTTTCCCGCCCTGTCCACATGCGTTCAACCGATTTCACACAGGCCACGGCGCAATAAGTGCAGGTTTTCTCGCCACGGCATGTCGAGGAGTCTTGAACGGCTCGAATCGCGACCTCCCTCGCGTATGCACAGCACGAAACATTCGGCATCGTGACAGTACGTTCGTGCGCGTTATTCTGAAGAAAAGGTCGACTTTCATAAGGTTCTTTGAAAGTACTGTATGGAAGGAAGTCTCAGCAATTACATTGGCATCCATCGCAGGCGCGCCGGACTGAGCCAACGTGAGCTTGGGAAGATTATGGGCTGTACAAAAGCCTCAATCTACCGGCATGAACACGTCGGAGCCCTGCCGCCGCTCCTGGCTGCACTTCGTTACGAAATTCTCTTTCTGACGCCAGTGTCAAGCTTGTTCGCCGGCATGCTCGAAGCGGTTGAGGACGAAGTGGAAGAGCGCCTGGAGCAACTGGAAGATGAGCTGCAGCGAGGACGACACGCGCGCAAGCAAACGCTTGATTGGATCACGGAGCGACGTACCGTGCTCTTATCTCGCCGATGACGCAGCGCGTCACTCGAATACTCGCTATTGACCTCAAGTCGAGCCTCTTAGGCTTCGCCGTATTCGAGCCGCCTACCCGGCTCCTCGATTGGGGCAAGCGGGCGATGCCCGCTGATTCGTGCTCGGCATTCGTTGCCCAACTCCTGCGCAGGTACGCGATTTCAGCCGTGATCGTCCGAGGCCTGAAACGTGGTGAACGTCGCGACACAAGACGCGTAAGGAAGGGGCTGCACGCCACCCGTAAGCTTGTGCAATGCCAATCGATTACGGTCATAACCGTACGTGAAAGCCGATTACGGGCATCCTTCTTGGAGTACGAACGGTACACGAGATATGAAATTGCACGATTCCTTACCGTAGCTTTTCCCGACCTCGCACGAGTTTTGCCAAATCAGCGCAGGTGCTACGAGCCGGAGAACCGCAGGATGGCCGTTTTCGACGCAGTGGCGCTCGGTGTAGCTTCTCTTATGCTTGCGCACGATTATGAATCGGTGCACGTGTTATTGACATCAGCTGCCGGAGTTCTTTCACCGGCCTCTCGGTGACGAATAGACCAAGTATGGGTCCGTCATGCTCTGGAGGGGCCGGTGAAAGAGCTCGGAATGTTGACACAATTTGGCTCTGCGTCGTTGGAGCGCGGCGATGCTCTTTTGGTCGTTACACGCTGACAAATGCAATATACCGTGCAGGTATTGACAATGCCCTACAGTGTTCTAACCTGAATAAAAGGTCACAACATCAACATAAGGTGGAAAACTTCGAGTCACAAACACCAAAGGAAGCATGGGAGGTGATTAGGGATCTAGACGTGCTCACGGATGTCGAATTACTGGACCGACTTGAGCAATGTTCGTCTGTTGAACTGGACAACATAGATGTTGCCTGCTGGAAGATTGATCCGGGCGGATCGACCGGCACCGATGGAGGTATTCATATTGCCCGAACCAATGCTACACGCGCCGGCATGCAGCTAATGGAATTTCAAGAAGCGGTCGGACGAATCCAACGAGCTATTTCTCACATTCGAGATAATAGAGCGCGATCGTGATCTGACGAGTGTGGAGTTGCTATCTATAATTCAGACAGAAGCCTAACACCATCTTGCAGCGCTAACCTCCAAGCCAAGCCATAGCGAGTTCCGTCTCCGCACACTATGAACTCTTCTTTGCATTCTCGTTTCAAGAATGCTTCCAGTGCTACTAAGCCGGCGAGCACAGTCTCGAACTCGGCCCCATTTGGATTCTGAGGCTGGAGCGCTAGACGTGCAGTATCTGGATATCTTTCTGCGACCTGAATCAAGGAGTCGATATAGCTGAGGCGCATTCGACGTCCCTGTACTTGCCGAGGGTCGTACGAGGCAAGCGGATCCGGTCTGACGCTCATCCAAGCCAGCCTTGTAGCCGCGCTACCAAGAACGACCGGGGGTCCGCCGACTTTATGTGTGAAGGGTTTGAGCCGGGAGAAGCGAACAACTAGAGATTTTCGAAGCTGATCAAAGGTCCCCGCAGCTTGAAGCATCTTGACCAACTCTCGCGTGCCGAGTGCATAACTCTTATAAGCCGATATCTTAGCACCCTCAGCGTTTAGACTGCCGACCACCACCTCCATGCTTCCTGAGCCTTGGTCTATAACAAGGAAAGTCGAAAAGCGGTTGGCGGGGTCAACTGCACCAAGAACGCCTGCCAAGAATGACAGTTCAGCCTCCTCTTTCTTCGAAAGAGCCCGAAAGCTTGGCAAAACCGTTCGGAAACCCTCTACTGGGACAGGTCCGAGTCTTCTGATTGCCTCGGTACCAAACGCCGCGATCCGCGTGGGCCGAAACTCCTCCGCTCGTATGCGGTACCGTCTAATGACCTCAATAACATCGCGAATTGCGGTTTCCGCGGCAGCTCCGCCTAGATCGACCGCACCTACAAGATCTACTTCTGTTGACGCAGTGAAAACATTACGTAGCCTTGATTCAGACACTACATCCGCTACAAGCAGGCGGACAGCTCGCCCACCCACTTCGATGACGGCCGCACGATAAATGGGGTTCAATGGGCAACCGCCCGGTATTGATCTTGCGAGAGATGTACTAGCACGAATGATTTTGCCAGCTCTTGAATCGTAGCATCCTCTAAATCGAAAGCCCTTGAGCGAATAATCGCGGCAATTAGCCGATATGTGCCGTCGAGATATGGAGCAGTCTCCAACATAAGATCTAGCAGAATGCGTCGAGCATCGGGTTTTGACTCAGGATGCATCCCCGCATAACTGGCAATTGCTTCCGCTACATCGGGAATTAGGTCGCTCCGTGACGCCACAATCTTATCCCGCACTGTCACCAAAGCCTGAAGAAAGTTTCCCTGTTCGGCGTACTTTCGCGCGATGCTACGCGCCGCGTGGCTTCTTATCGATACGTCAGTAATCTTGGCCAGAGCAACGTCTGCAGCCTCGAAATCGTGCAATTGAAGACATCTTTCAACCTCGGCGCGGTACGTTATATAGCGCGCGTCGCCTTGGAGGACGTTTAGGCTATTTTCAATCTCAACGTCCAGGCCATCTATATCGCCACAGAGAGAGCGACCAAGTAACACTCTTGCCTTGTCGACGCCCACTCCTCGAATCGCTTGCTGGCATTGCCAAAGCGTTTCGTGGCTATCAGCCTTTTTTCCGCATTTGGCTTGATGCCGGGCGATTTCAACAAGTGCGCTAATTCTTACTGTTAAGCTAGGTTCCTCACGCGCAGCCTTGAAAGCCTGATCCAGTTCAGCGCTTGGCTCTCCGACATTAAATCGATATCTGATCTCCCATATTGTCCCCAAAATGTCGGCAAACATATCCGATCGCAGCTGCTTCGAATGCCTAAGCTTTATTGCGGCTCGGCGCGCTTCAGACAAGCAAAAATCAATGCGGTCAGTAATGGCCTCCGCTGCCGCTGGTGCAGCCTCTAATGCCGATGAGGCAGCATCGGCGAGATCAATCAATGCAAAAATTCGGTTCAGTCGCCACTCGCGGCTGGAAAGATTGTCGAGGCAACGCTGTGCCGCCTCGAAGTAGGCATGAGCAACATCCGTCTTCCCAATACAATGAAGCATAGCTGCGAATTCGCCCAATACGCGTGGCCTGCCCCACAATGAAGGCTGCTCTGCCTTTACTGAGTGTAGAGCAAGCAATATTTCGAGGCTTACGTGCATGGCACCCTCAACGTGCCCATTTCGCGATAATCTAGCTGCCAGCTCAGAGCCAGTTCCTATCGACAATCTGTGTTCTTTCAATATCTCGCGAAGGCTCGTAGAATCAGTTATCCTACCAGCAAGAAGTTCCGGTCGGGCGTGCACTTGCATCGTCGCACTCATCTGGTTGCTAACACGTTCGACATCGTCCCAGCGCTTAAGGCTCATGTAAGTTCGGCACAATTCGAACAGCACCCAATCCCTGTAAATACCAGCATTCTGAGCGTTGGCCTCGACCCTTTGAAGAAGATCCTCGCTAGATATCAGCTTCCACTGGACAACTCCGAGTTTCGACACAATCTGAGTTGCTGATAAGATGTCGTCTATCTCGAATGCACGTCGCTGTATTAGCAAAAGCGATGCTGCACTTTGATCAACTTCCCCGACATCGGCAACAGAGTGTTCGCCGACATCATCATCAGCGGCCGCATTCCAGTATCTTTCTAGGATCACAAGTGAATGACCTAACTCGCCCGCAGGTACGCCTTGGACCGCAAGACCAGCAGCCACACTGCTTAGAGCTAACCGGCGATTATCGTCGGCCCTAATAGGCAGCGCAAAATTCGCGGCAGCTTTAAAGTCTCCGTTGGCAATTAGGCCAAGCGCCCCGTGGAGACGAATCTCATCGTGAAACGGCTCGCCTAGAAGCCTCGAAAGCTCAGGCATCACATGCTGTCGCCCGACCGCTTCGGCGAGAGCGGTAACGCCCTGCAAACGTGGCTTGCCGAACGAGGGCAGCAGTTGAACATAGGCCGACACATCGGCGATCTTACCTAGGCTCTCAAAGAATATTCTCATGCCTCGACCAGACAGCATCTTAGCCGCGGTGCCTACTATAAGGTCGCCTAAGTCTGTTCCGGATTCCGACGCAGCAGTTGCTACTATACCAAGCAGTATAGCTGCTGCGATTTCGTACTTCCTCTGAACGCCGCGCCGGTATTCCGTTAGGCGCATCTGGGCGACTATCTCCTCAATCGCATCCTTATTGTTGGCGTAAAGGACGCCAGCAAGAGCTAATAGCTTCCAGAGAAGTTGCTCTTGCTCTTCGTCTAAGAGCGTGGCAAGGTGGAACACATAACCGTAATTAGCACTCCGAAACTCATCAGCCAGTGTTGCGGTCCGTGACATGCGTGAAACGTAGTCTGCATGACGCAATGCCAGCTGTAGCGTCCCTTCAATTGAATCAGATTTCTTGGCCGCGATCAGTGCTTGGTGAATCGTGTCACGGGGAAGTTCAGGCCTCTTAGGGAATTGCTCTCGTTGTGCTTCAAGAAATGCATCGTCGAATGCCAATCTTCGAAGTGCCTCCGGATCGTTTTCTAAGTGGCGAGGCAAGTATTCGAGCGCATAACGGTTTTTATGGGCATTCCAGTTTGAGGCCCATCTGACTAGATTCTTGTTCGCCTCTGATCGAAGTACGCGAATGTCAATAGCGACTGTCTCGCGGATGTATCGCCCGAATGCGGGCCGTTTAATGGACCAACCAGCAGGTAGCTCTGTAAAACATTCGTGCCGACCAAGGATAGACTCTATTTGCGTTGCATCAAGACCGCTGATAACTTGCTGGATCTCCGCCAGACCTAATGGCGCTACAGCGACCGATAACAACACCATAAGATTAATCGCGATCATATCGTGTTGTAAGCGTCTAATTGTTTGTTGCCAGGTCTCAACGATGGTAGGAGGGATCTCCTCGGGATTGCGGTATCCTAACTTGATAGCGGAATCAAGCACTGCGCGCAAATAGAAGGGCAACCCTGCATCGGGCTGACTGGCGACTCCATCCACAAACTTGTCGCTCGTAAGTCCCCACAAATCGAAGTTAGAGATTTGTGCAGCATTGGCTTGCAGCTCGCCTCGCAGAAAGGCGCGCCTTGCCTCAAGTTTCAGAGGAGGGACCTCAAACACTGTCACGTTGTCGTGATTGCGGGCAAAGGCCAACAATTCCGGGAAGGGCTGGCTTGCGCAAATCCAAGAGACTGACTTCCCAGCAACAGACTTTATCATTTCAAACAGCCTGCCCAGGTCCTCTGCACCCGGCTGTGACATAGCATCTAGGCCGTCCAATAACAAAAGTGGACGCCCAAGTGAGGTTCTAACTCGAGGGTCTGTTAAAACGGCCTCACGAAAGCGTGCCTCCGCTGATTCGGTGTGAAGCGCGATATTCTTATAGCGGGCAATTGCGATTGCGGCAGCTTGACAAAAACTTTCTGCGTGACACCGCGGATCTCTGTCTTGAAAAAAGAAAGGCACAACAGCGTGTGTTGAACGGAAACCCTCAAGAAGCTTCCACATCAGAGCAGACTTACCAACGCCCTGCTGTCCTAAGAGCAGGAAAACTCCTGGCTGTCCCGACTGCACGTTAGCTATCATGCCTTTCACAATCGCTAGCTCATCGTCGCGCCCATAAAGACGTTGGGGTGATTGATCAGTAAGATCAGAGAAATCGTAGCGCCCGGTGGACCAGGTGCCTTCACTCTCAATTTTCCAATGATCTAAGGTCTCGAACTCTCGGCTCCAATCATCGAAAGGGCATGACCTCTCGATCTCGCTAGCAAGATTATTACTTGCGGTTACCCTAGCAAAGTCTTTACCGGGAGCAGGAAGATCGCCTATGCGAAGCAAATTATAAGTGTGGGTACGGTTGCCCACGCGATTCTGAAATACATCCAATCTATTCTCGGCATCTCTGAAGACGAGGAACGGACTTAGCGAGACACTCTCCGCGGGAATCTCCCCTTGGTATCGAATCCAGGTGTCGTGAGTTGCTCCATTGAGAACGACCATGGGAGATCCAGGTCGCGCGCAGAGCAATATCCAGCCAAGCCTGTCGAACTGCGCTAGCGCTGCGTTGAGATTCGGCAGGCGCAGGCGCATTTTCTCGTCGAACTGACTCGCCCCGAAATGAATCGCATCATTGCACAATTGAATAAGTTCAAGGAAAAGTCTTTGTTTTTCCAGCCACCAGCGAGCCCCCTGGTGCAAGAAACGATAGTTCGTTTTGCCAACTATCTGCCCGAGATCACTAGCTAATCTGGCAGCCTGGCCAGCAGAGGCAGCCCAAAAATAATCCGCCAGTTTGCGCTTTGAGTCATCGGAGATTTCTCTTTCTCTAATCGCACTGTAAAACACATGTACGAAGAACCTGGCAATTCGCTCGATCTCAGATCTCACCGTCGAGTGTGATATCACTGGCTGCTGTTGGGCTGCGATTAGATGGTCGATATAGGCTGCTAATGGAGCTACGATCTTTGGAGTAATTCTGAGAACCGACGCGAGTTCGCCGGGCGCCACCGCAGCGGATGGAGTTTCTGGGTCGCATCCAAGCGAAGGAGGTAAGGAGCCTCGGCCGCATAAGAATATGTCGCTATGTCGATTCGAGCGATCAGTGCTCGTGAGGGCATTCCCTGCGGTCTTGGCTCCCCCTGCCGGCGGACTAGGTTTGTGATTTTGCGGAGCGGCGGCACGCTGCTGGCGTGGAGGATATGTCGGCCTGGGGTGCGAAGGCGTCACAGCCCCACACGCCCTTTCCTGGCGCTCGGACAAGCTGACCGTTATCGTCCGGCCGTTGAAATCTGTGCCGTTTAGCTGGGTGATCGCTGCTTCTGCATCTTCGAGGTTAGCAAGAACAACGATAGCGTAGCCTCTTTGCCGACCGTCATGGCCTGTCGGAATGCGAACGCCTCGAAGGGTCCAACTGCTAAAAAAGCTTATAAGATCCCGTTCGTTCGTCGATGGCGGAAGCTTACGGACGACGAGCTCGGCTGCCACCTTCAGCCCTCCCACGGTGACGCTACGAAAATGTCGATGTTCGGCACCACACCGACATCTGGCGATTTTCCGTTTAACAGAGCTTGACGATGTTCAAGAAACTGCTCAAGGTATGCCGCCAGCGGCGCAATGAGATTAGGCGGCATCGCGCGCAACGACGTGCCGGATCCGTCCAACGTTCTCAGTTCCGGAGGGATCGGTTTGTAGGCAGATGATGAATTCTGAGACGGATCATGCCCAGTTAGGTAAACGGTCCACTGCTCAGTTGAACTCGTGGTCGCCAATTCAATTCTCTGTTCGCCGGCACCTCTACAATTCCCTGAAAAAACTGCTGTGCCAGCGGAGGTGGAAGAGCATTATGTCATGTCGGGAACTCGCGCGCTAGCGCGTCGTTTAACACGCTTCCGAAATTTCCTTTTTACACTCTTGACTTTCGCTGTTCCGTCGTCAAAAATGGCGTCAGATTGGCTGCTCGGTACGGCTTGCTTTGCCGAACGGTAGCTAATCTACCCGCTTCTCACGAAGCACATTATTGAGTGACACATTCTGACTCGGCGGTCAACTCCGACCAGAGGAGTGTTTGCTTATGATGTGCTTTGCCTGTCACTGCCGACCGATTGCCCCCTCGCGCAGAAAGTTCTGCGACCAATGTGGCCCCCGCTCCAGCACACTCTGGAAGCGCTCCTATCGTCGACTCCTAAAAAAGTTGGGTCAGAAGTATTGGCAAGATGGCTGGCGCTCGGACCACGAGCGTCGCGCATACTACCGCGCTTACATGAGGCGATACCGCGGACGAAAGCAGGTCGAGGGAGTCGACTTGTAACACGTCCGGAGCTGGCATCGCATTGCGACCCGTGAATGCGGAAACGTGAATGTGAATGGCTCGCGATGCAGTTCCAAAGGTCTTGCCCAACACGGATCTCAAGGGAGTTAGCAGTCCCGAAAACGACAAAGTCATCCCCGAATTTCGGCAGGCACGCCTTCAATGGGACGAATACTACTCATCGACGACGACCCGGGACACGCGGCAAGAATATGCGGTCGGCTTCATACCCACAGCTTGCAGGTAGAGATTTGCTCCAATGCCGAACGCGCGATACCGCGACTGCGTCGAGCTGGGTGCGAATACGAGGTTGTGATCGTAAATGTTTCAAGTGCTCGGGAGCCGTGGATCAGGATTGTGTCGAAGCTCCAAGAGGCCAGCTTTCAAGGAGGGAGCTACTCGTGGCCGCTTTTCTTGTGTGTCTCCACGGTCGAGAGGCCCGCGGAATTTGAGTTGCGGATTGAACGGATGGGAGCGCGGTATGTCTTCGAGCGATAGCCTCACACCGGTCATCCTTAAGGTTCGGTTACTCATGGCCGAACTGAGGGAAGTGCGATCAGCTGGGCCGCAATTCCAGGTCGTACACCGGTTTCGGATGCCGGGTGCGGACTGTCTTGATGGAGAAGAAATTGCCGCAGTTTTTTTGGTCCACCAGGGACGGCACTATCACCTTCCGCTCTCGCTCGCCTTACGCCTTCTGTTTGATTATCTTGCGCGTCATGCTCGTTTTCCGCAAAGCGCTCGTCAGATCGAGCTTGGGATTCGAGCGCATGATTTCTATAGACGCCACGCCGCAAACGCAGCTGGTCGGCCATTAACAAGACGAATTCCGAGATCGGCTGTGAAGGTGTACATAAAGCGGTTGCATCAGGCTCTTGAGTGCACCCTTCGTGAGGCACGACTGGAACTGGATGCTCATCGTGTCCTTATCACGCAAAGGACTGTGGGGAATGAAGTCGGTTATCAATTGAAAGGGAAATGCGAGTGGGTGCACATCGACCTTGAGTCGCGCAAGTCAGCACAGCTCGGTGCGCACCACAGTACGGCTAGGAAATCTGTTACCGATTTTGTAGCGAGACAGCTTGCAATAGAAGGCCGAGGCTAAGAGCCAGTTCCAGAGATCGAACCGAAGATGCAGACACACGTGAGCAGACTCGTCCGCCGCCCCATGCGAGCCTCGGCTCCCATGCGTGTGCCGCTACGTACTCTCACGCTGCAGGTCCCCCGAACATACAACCCCGATGCGAATGGGGTACGAAAAAAGGTAGAGCTCTCAAAGCTCGTGCGCACGTTGCGGGAACTCCGCCAACTTCTGCCTGGATACACAGTCCTCACCACAAGAGGCTCCTATCTAGATCCGCAACGTGCAAAATGGATCGGCGACCGCCATTTTCGATTCGAGTGTGACTTGCGAATTACTCCCTCACGTGTTGAGAGCCTTAAACGATACAAAAGGATCCTAGAACGCAGGTTCGAGCAGCAGGAGATTTATATGCGGCTTTCCGATCCAGTGATCTGGGTCTGAGAAGAAATTTCCCGATTCGCGCCTTTGCCGAATCTCGTCTCTCACGCTACGATGAAGTTGTTGTAAGTTGCTGAATATGCTGTAGATTTGGCAGGGTTCCTGCTATCATCCGCTTTCAACCCACCACCACAATGTTCAAAACCACACCAGCTAAGTCAGAATTCGTGACCCGCAAGGAAATCGTTGACCGCCGACTGAAAGAGGCCGGCTGGAAGATCGTCCGATTCGATACAGCTAAGACCATCAAATCCTATGACAAATGTGCGGCCGAGGAGTTCCCGACTGAAAACGGCCCCGCTGACTATGCACTTTGCGTAGGCGGAAACGTTCTCGGGATTGTCGAAGCAAAGAAACTCACCCTCGGTCCTCAAAATGTTCTCACCCAAGCAGAGCGCTACTCCAGGGGCCTCTTAGGATCTCCGTACGACTTTCGCGGCTTCCGCGTGCCGTTCCTCTACTCGACGAACGGCGAAGTGATCTGGTACCACGACATTCGGCACGAGCTCAATCGGTCTCGCGAAGTTGAGGGCTTCCACACGCCAAGCGCACTCCTGGAATTTCTTGGCCGTGATTTCGAGTCGGCATTCGCCAAGCTCGCGATGCTTCCGAATGACCACCCAAGGATCATGGCGCGGCCATATCAGAGTGACGCTAATGCCGAGATCGAGAAAGCGATTATGGCGCGGAAGCGGCACATGCTCGTCGCGATGGCCACCGGGACCGGTAAGACCTTCATGATGGTGAACGAGGTCTACCGGCTCATGAAGTCCGGAGTCGCGAAGCGCATCTTGTTCCTTGTTGACCGCCGCGCCCTTGCCGCCCAGGCGGTGCGGGCTTTCGCATCGTTTGAACCCGAGCCGGGCCTCAAATTCGACAAGATTGTATCGAGGTATACAGCCAGCGATTCCAAAAGGAAGACTTCGACGAAGACGAGAAGTTCGATCCCAACGGTCTTGCCGAATTCCTATCTCTGCGAGCCCAAGCCGGGCGACGCGTTCGTCTACGTGTGCACGATTCAACGCATGGCAATCAACCTGTTCGGGCGCGAGGCGGTGCTTCGGCGACAGCGACGAGGTGCCGGACGAAGATGCGGAAGAGCTCGAAGACATTCCCATCCACGCGTTTGATCTCGATCATCGCCGACGAATGCCACCGCGGCTATACGGCGAAGCAGGTTGCAATCTGGCGTAAGACGCTTGAGCACTTTGATGCGATCGAAGATCGGACTCACTGCCACGCCCGCCGTCGCACACAACCGCTTATTTCAAAGACATCGTGTATCGCTATGAATATGAGCGGGCCGTGCGCGAAGGTTACCTGGTCGATTACGACGCCGGTGGCGGTCCGCTCGAATGTGCGGATGAAAGGCGTCTTTCTCAAACAAGGCGAGGAAGTCCGCCTATGTGGACCAGGACTCGGGAGTAAAGCAGATCGACCTTCTGGAAGATGAGCGGCAGTTCGACAGCACTGAGATCGAGCAGAAAGTCACGTCTCCCGACTCGAACCGCAAGATTCTTGAAGAGATAAAGAAATACACACTTCAAACATGAAGCTTCGTTATGGGCGATTTCCCAAGACGTTAATTTTCGCCACAAAACGACCTGCCGAATACCTCACACGCGGACCAGCTCGTTGACATCGGACGCGATGTGTTTGGGCCAGGGCGATAGCTTTGTTCAGAAGATTACCGGCAGCAAGACAGTGGACCGACCCCTCCAGCGCATTCGCGAGTTCAGAAACCGCCCCAAACCGGAAGTCGTGGTGACGGTAGACATGCTCTCAACCGGGGTCGATATTCCCGACCTCGAATTCATTGTCTTCCTGCGCACGGTGAAGTCCCGCATCCTCTTCGAGCAGATGCTCGGCCGGGGCACGCGGAAAGGCGACAAATATCCTGACAAATCCCATTTCACCGTATTCGACTGTTTCGATGGCACGTTGCTTGATTACTTCAAAAAGGCAACTGACATAACCGCCGAGCCGATAGAAAAAGAGACGCGCCCGGTCGCCGAGGTCATAGAAGACATTTGGCAGAACCACGACCGGAATTACAACGTCCGATGCCTCGTGAAGCGCCTGCAGCGGATTGATAAGGAGATGTCGGAGAAGTGCGCGAGGAATTCGCGGCATTCATTCCAGACGGCAATTTGGGCGGTTTTGCACGTGATCTTCCCGGCCTCGATAAACCGTGAGTTTACCGGTACGATGAAGTTGCTGCGTAATCCGGCCTTCCAGGATCTTCTAGTCAATTACCAGCGGAGAAAGAGGACGTTCGTCGTTGCCTACGAAACGAAAGATGAAGTCAGTTCGTTGTGGCTCGCGCGCGGTGCAGACGGCAAGGAGTACAAGCCCGAAGATTACTTGACGGCCTTCGCGCGTTTCGTGGAAGACAATCCGAACCATGTGGAGGCGATTCGCATTCTGCAAAAAAGTCCCGAGCAATGGAGTACTGAAGCACTGTCGGAGCTCACGGAAAAACTTAAAGCGGCTCCCCAGCGGTTCACGATCGAAACCCTGCAAAAAGTGCACGAGATCCACTACCACAAGGCGCTCGTCGATATCATCTCGATGGTGAAACACGCTGCGAATGCTCAGAGCCCTCTTTTGACTGCGGAAGAACGGGTCGAGCAGGTGTTCTCGAATGTCACTGCGGGGAAGACGTTCACCGTCGAGCAGCAGCAGTGGCTCGACCGAATCAAGGCCCATCTCGTCCAGAATCTCTCAATCGATCAGGATGATTTCGAGGCATTGCCTGTATTCGCGCGTTTGGGTGGATGGGAAAAAAGCCAACGAGTCTTCTCCGGCAAACTACCGCAGCTTATTCATTCTTTTAATGAGTCAATAGCCATATGACCGACGTTGTTCAAAAACTTTGGGGCTTCTGCCATACCCTTCGTCACGACGGGATCGATTACGGCGACTACATCGAGCAGCTGACCTACTTGCTGTTCCTCAAAATGGCAGATGAGCGCGGCATCGATCTCAGCAAGACGAAGTTCACCGCCGAAGATGGGAGAGAAGTAGTCATCAACTGCTCGTGGCCAGCACTCGAAGACAAGTCGGGTACGGCGCTCACAGACCACTATGTTGCAGCTCTCCAGGCGCTCGGAAAGCAGAAGGGGCTTCTGGGCGATATTTTCGCGAGTGCCCTCTCGCGTTTCACCAATCCGGCGAACTTGAAAACCCTTATCAGTCTCATTGACGAAACGGAATGGACGACGCTGGGCGTCGATGTCAAAGCGGCCGCCTTCGAAGGATTACTCGAAAAAGCGGCAAGCGAGGGGAAGAAAGGCGCGGGGCAGTACTTCACGCCGCGCATTCTCATTCAATCGATTGTCCGGTGCATGAAACCCGACCCGCGGGCGCACAAAGAGTTCACCATGTGCGACCCTGCATGTGGTACCGGAGGATTCTTAGTCGCAGCCTACGAGTGGTTGATGGAACAAACGAAAGGCGGCGCTGTTGACCGTGACCTCGCAAAACGGATCAAGAAGAGCACGTATTACGGCCAGGAGCTTGTTCCAAGGCCCCGGCGCCTTGCCCTCATGAACTTGTATCTCCACGGTCTCGAACCCACGATCGGACGTGGAGATTCGATCTACGAAGTTCCGGATGGACGCCGATTCGATGTGGTGCTGACGAATCCGCCCTTTGGAACCAAGGGCGCGAATCAAGTTCCGGACAGGGATGATTTCACGATCGCTACAAGCAACAAGCAGTTGAATTTCCTGCAGCACGTGATGACGATTTTGAAGCCGGGCGGGAGAGCGGCGGTCGTTGTCCCCGACAACTGTCTTTTCGCGGATCAGGCCGGCGATGTTTTCAAAATACTCACCGAGGAATTCAATCTTCATACTGTGCTCCGCCTTCCGAACGGAACGTTCAGTCCGTACAGTCCCGGAACGAAAACGAACGTCGCATTCTTTACGAAGGGATTGCCAACGGAAATCGTTTGGGTATACGACGCGCGGACGAACGTGCCGCGAATCACAAAGAAGGATCGACCGCTCACCCCGGAGCACTTTGCGGAGTTCGAGAAGTGTTATGGCAAGGATGCTAACGGTCGCGCCAAACGGAATCCATCCGATTCCACAACGGATCGCTGGCGTTCGTTCACGATCGAGGCTGTCAAATCGCGTGACTACAAAATCGATAGCCTGAAATGGCTCAAAGAAGAATCCTTGGACGAGTTCGACGAGGATATCGAGCCGCAAGAGTTGGTCAACGATGCAATTGCGGAACTTGAAGCGGCCGTTGAGGAATTGAATGGGATTCTGAATATGCTTGAGGCAAACGGCAATAGTAATGCTGCTAAAGATGCGACGGCAGGCAAAAAGATATGAGCACGAACGCGCACGGGACTCTTTGGGAGACTGTAGGCGAGAGTTGTGAGGCGCCTGAGGGTTGGGTTTTTGCGCCGCTGAATGAAATTTGCGATCTCAATCCACCAAAGCCCTCTGCCAATGCCCTTCCATCAAACGCTCCTGTCACTTTCGTACCTATCCTGCGTTGACGCAGATTTGGGCGCCATCACAAAGGCGGGGATACGACCCTTTTCGAAGGTTCGCAAGGGTTATACGGCCTTCACCGATGGTGATGTGATCATGGCAAAGATTACTCCCTGCATGGAGAACGGTAAAGCTGCGGTTGCGCGTGACCTAGAGAATGGCTTAGGGTTCGGCTCGACTGAGTTTCACGTTATTCGGTCCAATGGGGCCGTCTTGCCCGACTATGTTTACTACTTCATTCGTCAGCAATCCTTCAGGAAATCTGCCGAGAGCGAAATGACTGGTTCCGTGGGCCAAAAACGTGTGCCTGTTGAATTTCTACAGAACACGGAAATCCCTTTGCCGCCACTGTCTGAGCAAAAGCGTCTTGTTGACAAGCTCCAGTCTCTGGTTAACGTCACTCGGAATACTCGTGACCGCTTGGAGAGGATCCCAACTAGGCTGAAGTACTTTCGCCAAGCGATACTTGCGGCGGCGTGTTCGGGCAGCCTGACGGAAGATTGGCGGAAAAAGCACCCTGGCGTTCAAGGTGCATCAGTGCTATTAGCAAGAATCAAAAAGCAAAGACAGCTAGAAAGCAAGAGAGTTCAAGAGGCGGGCGGAACAAATCGAGACCAAGGCGAAAACGACGAAGATGGGCGTGACGCAGTGCCTCAAACCTGGCAATGGTGCTCTGTGGGCCAAATAGCCACGGTTTGTTTAGGCGGAACACCGTCGCGTAAACAACCGGCTTATGGGGAGGCCAAATTCCTTGGGTGAGCTCTGGCGAGGTTGCGAACTGCCGCATCAGTACCACTCGGGAGTTTATTAATCATGCAGGTCTTGATAATAGCAATGCGAAGATATACCCAAAGGGTACTGTCCTCATCGCGATGATCGGAGAAGGCAAGACTAGGGGACAATCTGCGATTCTAGACGTTGAGGCGTGCACTAACCAAACGTTGCAGCGCTTGTATTCAAGGCCGGCACTATCAACCCTGAGTATGTTTGGCTCTGGGCTCTAGGTCAGTACGAAACAACACGTGCCGTAGGGCGAGGCGGCAGCCAGCCCGCGCTTAACGGAGAGAAAGTGAGAAACCTAAGCATTCCTCTCCCTCCATTGGAAGAACAGAACGAAATCGTACGTCGTGTGGAACGGCTTTTCAAACTTGCCGATACCATTGGAAGCGACTTGCCGCAGCTTCGCTTTATGCCGAGAAGCTAACCCAGGCGATTCTCGCGAAGGCATTTCGGGGTGAACTGCCCCGACTGAAGCGGAAATTGCTCGGCGCGAAGGGCGGCAATATGAGTCCGCATCGGAACTTCTTAAACGTGTGAAGGCTGACGGGCTTCTCCGAGAACGGAGCACAGCGATTAAGAAGCGTGCGCAGTCGTTGCGCTCTAAGAAAGCATTCGCCTGAACTATGAGAAATGATCTGAGCGACCTCGGCCCGTTGCAGTTGCTGGCGCTCCACGCGCGAGTGGCCGATGAGCTCAGAAGCCGTGGCATCACAAGGACCTCGAATAATCCAACCGGAGACCTTGCCGAGTACATCTTCTGTAAGGCGTTTGCGTGGACCCAAGCGGGCAACTCAAGCCCCAATGTCGATGCGGTTGGTTCGGACGGAACCCGATATAGATTAAGGGTCGCCGCGTGACGCGCCACAATAAGTCCCGCCAGCTGTCTGCAATCCGTGATCTCGCTGGTGCACATTTCGACTGTCTCGCTGGTGTGTTGTTCAACGAGGACTATAGTGTTATGCGTGCAGCCATTATTCCCCGGTCCATTGCAGTGGAGCGCGCATCCTTTGTAGCTCGCACGAACAGCCACAGGTTTGTACTTCGCGACGATATCTGGGATGCTGCCGGAGTGCGTGATGTAACCAGCGAGTTGCGCGGCGTCAGTTTCGAAGCTAATAAGTTACCTAAATAAAAGAAGCCGTTTACGGTGCTTGATCTCAATAAGCTGCTGTGTGCATCGCCGGAGCAATATGCTCAATGCTTAGCCGTGTTGAAGCACGACCTGAAGTGTTCCCCAGGCCTGAGCGCGGAGCTCCGCTACCATTATGTCGATTTTAATGGCGACGGGGAACCGAAGTTTCAGCTTCTGGCACAGATGCTCGTGCATTCGATCATTACGTACTGTTTCGGTGCCAAGAAGCGAGAGAATCTGACGGCCACAGAGGCCGCCCAATTGTTTACCCAAGCGCGCGACCTGTTCAGGAAATACGACAACGCCGGGCAAGCGGGCGAAGTGCTAATTTATTTTTTGTTGGAATCGGTTCTCGGAGCGCCACAGATTCTCCAGAAGATGCCGGTAACGACGAACCCTGCTGAAGAGCGAAAGGGCACGGACGGCCTGCACGCGAAATGGAACCCCGACTTGGGACTACTGGATGTGTTTTTCGCTGAATCTAAGCTTTATCAGTGTTTCACGACCGCCCTCGCGGACGCATTCGTGAGTATGGAAAAGGTTCATGCGACGCCCATGAAGACTCACGAGTTATTTCTTGCGACGCACAATCTCCAGCATCTTGGGGCGGACTGCGAAGACGAGCTGATGAGATTCTTGAACGGCCAGGTTGGTACCAAAATCAGGACCAATCACGCCTGCTTAATTGGCTTTGATTGGGAGGAATATAAGTGCCTCGGTGACGAGAGACGAGCACAATTTCTCGCAGAGTTCCTGGAGCGGTATCGTACGGAAGCTTTCGCCCTGCGAGATAAAACTGATGCCAAATTGCAGGCCTGTGCAATCAAGCACTTGAGGTTTGAATTCTTTCTCCTTCCGTTTCGCAGCGTCGAGGATCTCCGCACCTGGTTTAACGCTGCCTTGGTGGGCTGACAAATGCTTCAGGAGAACTTCGAAGTCGATGACTTGTTCGAAAAGCTAATAATCGCGGATTGTCAGAGATATCTTCCAAGTTCATTGAAAACGACGGACGCGTTCACTGAAGAAGAAATTCGCCTTCTTCTTCTATATGGCTCGATGCTCGCCCAGAGAGCGAGTGGCTCGCGAGAAGGTGCACGCGCTTCTCGAAGGGCGTATGACATTGCGACTCGTTTACCTGGCTTTGCGAACGGCAATAGGTCCGCGATTGTCGTCGCGGCAGATTACATCCTTACGATTTTGGGAAACTTTCCTGGACGCACACTGTTGCGGTCGCTCGACAAGAACGCGATATCGACGCAGGGGATCGCCAAGGATCACCCGTACATAAGCTTACAGATGCTGGCGAGAGAAACCGACAATGCCACGGATTTAGCGCCGCAGTTGCTTACCAACTTCCAAATAGAGCTACTGGATAGGTTGCGACAGTTCCAATCCGTGAGTTTTTCTGCGCCAACTTCCGCGGGAAAATCAACTGTCCTAGAACTCGAAATTGTCAGGCAACTTCGCGCCGCTGGAGGGCGGCTGGTGATCCTCGTTCCGACAAGAGCGTTGATTCGACAAGTCACGTTCGATCTTGTCGATCTCCTAAATAAGGCTGGGCTAACTGAGGTGCCTGTTCTCAGCGCACCGGACCCTGTGCAGATCGCGGGCAACGCAAATGTCGTGTGCGCGTTCACTCAAGAGCGTCTGCAAACACTGCTGAGTAACCCCGACTGGAACGGGAAAATCGATCGATTGATCGTCGATGAAGCTCAAGAGATCGGGGAAGGTGCCCGTGGTCAGACACTTGAGTTGGTGATTCTGCAGGTCTTGGCGCGATACCCGAACTGCAGTGTCTGCTTTTCGAGCCCCCTTCGCTCAAACCCGGATTACTTGCTTTCAACGGTAGGTAGGCTCACCGACAGCGTCGCGCTGGTCGATCATTCAGCGCCGGTCACTCAGAACATATTTATTGTGCAACGGATAAATCGGCAACCCCGCCAGGCGCGCTTCTCTGTTTGGCTTGATGGGTACATGAAGGAGCTCGCCGACACTGAGCTCTCATTCACATTTCGAGGAGCAGATTGCTTGGCCGATTTCGCACTGCTGCTCACGCGACCCGACGAGAGCTCAATTGTGTATGCGTGGGGTGCAGCGAAGGCGGAGGAACTGGCCGACCGCATTGCGACAGCGCTGCCGGAGACACATGGAGATGGAATCGATGAGCTGATCGACTTCGTCACCGGCCACATTCATCCGGCTTACCATTTAGCAGAAGTTGTCTCTAAAGGAGTCGGATTTCATTACGGCAAACTGCCCCAGATTGTCCGCGCGAAAGTTGAAGACCTACTCCGAGATAAGCACCTCAGATTTGTGTGCTGCACTAGTACCTTGTTGCAAGGAGTGAACCTCCCGACAAAAAACATCTTTGTTGAAAACCCGAAGCGCGGCCCAGGTCAACCCATGACGGCCGGAGACTTCTGGAACCTCGTTGGTCGTGCTGGTCGCCTGGCCAAGGAATTTCAGGGCAACATTTTCTGTATCAACAAACTCGCGTGGGAAAGCGACCCTCTCGTTGAGACGCGTTTCTTTCCTCTTCATTCGGCGTTCGAAGACGCGGCCAAGAACAATGCCCCGACGCTATTGAGCGTAGCCGAAAATCCGCCACGGTCATCGGAATCGGAACTCCAATGGGCGGAGCAGGCACTCGCGCGCATCTTTATCGATTACAGCGAGCAAGGAAAACTGATTTCCCAATCCATTTATGCCACGGCTGAGAACCGTCCGACCCTCAGCAAGATAGACGAGTTATGCAGCAAACTCTCCGCCTCCAAGACGCTGCCGCCGGATTTGTATCGCAAGAATCCGTATTTTCTCCCATCCCGTCTTGACGAATTGGCCGAGTTCTTCAGAGGGCGGGGGTCACTTGCTGACTGGATCCCGCCAAGCCCGTTCGTGTCGCGATCATACTTCCGGTATGAGCCGATCTTTCAAATTATTCAGGATTTATTCATCCGCTCCGAGTATGACCGGCACAAATACTTGGCAGTGCTAGCACTGCAATGGATGACCGGGTATTCGCTGAAGCAATTGATCGCGCAGCGATTGGAATATCGGAAGGTCCGTCCGGATGATACTCGGCAAATCAATAACAATATCCGTGGTCTGTTCGAGGATATTGAAGACGACATCCGCTACAAATATGTGAAATATTTCAAGGTGTACGCCGACGTACTTCGAGCCATACTCGTTGAGAAAGGTGAAGCAGCCTTGGCGACGAGGATCCCTTCAGTTCACCTCTTCCTTGAATACGGCGCGGCGAGCCAGACACTTATTAATCTCATGGGGCTCGGGCTTTCCCGTACCAGCGCGATTCTACTCAAATCTTATCTTGCACTTGGTGATGACTTGGATGCTGCCGCTTGTCGCAACCGCATTGAGCGAGTATCACTTTCAACGTCGGACTTGCCGGCTCTATGTCGCGCGGAAATTCGACGTGTGCGTCGACAAGCGAAGTAGGCGATTGCGGCGACTCGTCTGCAAAAGGGGTGCGACCATGATTCCTCGAGAATTGTCGCGAGAGCAAGTTAGAGGGGAACTCCGTGGTAAAACCAAGTCGGAGATCTGGCCGTCAGTTTTTCAATATCCCAAAAAGGAATTCAAGACGCAAGTTCAGGAAAACGCGACCGTCTACAAAATCGCCCACAGCGATGTGACGTGAAAACCAGAAGTAGCGGATAACTTATTGAAAAGATTGGTCGGGGAGAGAGGATTTGAACCTCCGACCCCCTGGTCCCGAACCAGGTGCTCTACCAGGCTGAGCCACTCCCCGACAAGAACGAAACTTAGGGTTGGAAGGTCGACGCCCAACAGCGCGACCCGTGCACAGATTATAGCAGGCGTCGCGAGGCCCTGATCATTAATGCGAGCACCCGATCCTCTCTACCGCATCCCGCAAGCGCGAGCACCGCGACTCTCTCCTCCAGCAACCTCAAGCCGGCGACACCGGTCGGCGCTTTCTGAAAATCAGGCGCGGGAAATCGGTGATTCCCTTACTTGCCATCAAGCGCGCACGTAAGTCGCTGCCGCCTTCGCGGTGATGCGGAGCATACTCTTGCCGACCGGCATCACCTCCGCGAGTGATTGGTGTCACTGCCAGTTGCTGCGCATTGCGCGAAGGTCAAAGGGGAGGGGTTATGCTCCTCTCGTCCGTCACTGATCTGTCGCGGTGCAGGCTTTCGGCACGACATCCCGCGAATGCCGGGGCAATACCCCGAACATACTTGCTTCTCCTCCTTCTCATTCCCGAAAGTTCCAGCGCCGCAGAACAGCTTTCGCCGGCCCTGCGCAACGGGCTGGTTGAAGGGCTCGCGGTGGGTATCGTGCTGGCCATTCTCATTGCTGTTTTTGCTCGGACGAGGATCAAAGCGGCGGAACACGACCTGAAGCACTTGCAAGAAGTCGCCGAACATTGCGAACACGAGCGCAACCTGGCGCAACAGGAACTGGTACGCCGCCTGGAAGAAGAGCGCGAGCTGGCGAAAGAGAAGATGCAGTTCGAGTCGCAACTCTCCGACTACGAAAAGTACGCTTCGCTGGCGCAACTGGCGCTGGGCGCCGCGCACGAGATCAACAATCCTCTGCTGGGCATCATGTCGCACCTGGAACTGGAATGGCGCGAGGTCGACGACGGAGCGACGCGAGGAGATCGACCAGTGCATCGAAGGCAGCAAGCGCATCTCGTCCGCGGTGCGCGGCCTGCTGGACTATGCGCGTCCCGGACCGCTCACGCTGAGCAACGTGAACCTGCAATCGGCTGACGGAAGAGACCCTGAAGTTCGTCGGACACCAGCCGATGTTCCGCAACATCGAGCTGCAAAACTGCGTTCCGCTCCGACCTGCCCACCATCAGCGCCGACGCCAACCAGCTATCGCAAATTCTGATGAACCTGCTGCTGAATGCCGCGCAGGCCACGGCGCCCGGTGGCAGGATCACGATTCTGGCCGACAAGGTCGAAGTTCGCCGAATTGATCGAGCTGCGCGTGTGCGACACGGGCAGCGGCATCTCCCCCGACATCCTGCCGCATGTCTTCGAGCCGTTCTTCACCACCAAGCGCGGCAAGGGCACCGGCCTGGGGCTGAGCATCACTCGCAACTACGTGCGCAGCCACGGCGGCGACATTCAGGTGGAAAGCATTGCCGGGTTACGGCACGACCGTACGTGTCACGCTGCCCATCCGCCAGGCGGGCAAGCTGGTGCAAACTAGCGAGGAGGTGATTGTTTAGCAATGCCGCATTCCATACTCATTGTCGACGACGAAGCGCTCACGCTGCGCACCATCGGGCGCGCGCTGCAGGCGGAAGGCTACGAAGTGCTCTCGGCAGCCAGCGGCGAAGACGCGCTGAAACTGATCGCGGAGGAGAAGCCCGATCTCGCACTGCTGGATGTCGTGCTGCCGGGCATCAACGGCATCGAAGTCTTGCGGCAGGCGAAGAAGATTTCGCCCGCGATGATCGTGGTGATGATGAGCGCCTATCACATGGTGGACCGCGCCGTGGAAGCGATGAAGCTGGGCGCTTACGACTATCTGATCAAGCCGTTTCACATTGCCGACATGGTGAACACCATCCAGCGCGCGACCGAGATGCTGGCGTTGCGCGTGCGCGTGCGCGACACGGTGGAGACCGCCAAGGGGCGTTACGATTTCGGCCGCGTGGTGACGCCAAAGCCCCGCGATGTGCGAGGTGCTGGAGATGGCGCGCACGCGCCGCCGAGAGCGACCACACCACCATCCTGATTCAGGGCGAGAGCGGCACCGGCAAGGAAGTTCTGGCCAAGGCCATCCACTACAACAGCCCGCGCGCGCAGGCGCCGATGATCGGCCTGAACTGCGCGGCGCTGCCCGACACGCTGCTGGAGAGCGAGCTGTTCGGCTACGAGCCAGGTGCGTTTACCGACGCGCGCCGGCGCAAGGAAGGACTGATCGAGAAGGCTTCGGCGGGCACGCTGTTTCTCGACGAGATCGGCAATACGTCGGCCAGCCTGCAAGCCAAGCTGCTGCGCGTGCTGGAGGAGGGCAACTTCCTGCGCCTGGGCGGAACGAAGCCGATCCAGGTGGACGTGCGCATCATCGCCGCGACCAACAAAATCCTGAAAGAAGCGGTGACCAAAGGCGAATTTCGCGAGGACCTGTACTATCGCCTGAACGTTGTGCCGCTGTTTATTCCGCCGCTGCGCGAGCGGCGCGAGGACATTCTGCCGCTGGCGCTCGACATCATGCAGTTCTTCAACAAGGAGCTGAAGAAGAACTTTGTCGGCTTCACGCCGGCGGCCGCCGAGTTGCTGCAGCAGATATCCCTGGCCAGGAAACATTCGCGAGCTGCGCAACGTGATCGAGCGCACCATGATCCTGTCGCACGGAAAACTGAGATCGACGAAGAGGAGCTTGCCGGAAGAGGTTCGCGACTACCACGAGGAGCCGGCACATCGAGGAGAGATGTCGTCCTTCGACGTCTCGCCCACCGGCGATCAGTTTGTTCCGCTTGAAGGAACTGGAGGACCGCTACATTCACGAAGTACTGAACGCTACCGGGCAGAACAAGACCCACGCCGCGCGCATCCTCGGCATCCATCCCACTTCGCTGCTCCGCCGTCTGAAGAAAACGCACGAACCTGTGCTCGACTGATTGCAGGCGCGCATCTGGCCGTGACGGATACTACTGCCGTTGTATCGGGCCAAGACGAAAGCCATACTTGGTATTGCAGTGGTTCTCTACAATCTCTTTCCGCAAACCGGCGTCATCGACTCCGGTCTGCGCCTTCTCGTCCGCCCAAGCCTGGTACTTCGTCGCACACCACGGTTGCGAGCCCGGCTCTGCTGTTGTCGAACCAGCCGGGGACGCAGATTGTAGCTGCGCCGCTGGCTGAGCGGCCGGAGTGGATGCCGGCTGCTGTTGGGTGGTCTGCTGCTGGACGACCGGTGCGGGCTGCGGAGCGGGCTGCGAACTGGAGTTGTTGTGCCAGATGGCCAGCCCCGAGATCGCGGTGATCAGGGCTGCCGCTCCCGTAAGGACGCCCGGCAGGGAGGTCCAAAACGAGCCGCGCTGCGAGTCTTGCTCTGCCATCGTGCTTCTCCTAAACTGGCGTGCGCCTGGAGCTCGTTTAAGCCTCCGCGCTCGTCTCGGCTGCCGCGGCGGGCGCCGCTTCGGTCACTGCGTCCTTGTTGATGGTCACTTTGATGGGCACGGTCACGTCGCGGTGCAGCTTGATGGGCACATTGAAGTCGCCAACGTGCCTTCAGCGGCTCGTCGAGCTGGATCTTGCGGCGATCGATGTTGAGGCCCTTCTGCTCGAGTTCGCGCGCGATGTCGGCGGAGGTGACCGAGCCGAAGAGCTGATCGTGCTCGCCCGACTTGCGGGTGAAGCTCAGCTCGACACCGGCCAGCTGCTGCGCCAGCTGCTTCGGCATCGCCCTTCTCGCGCGCCTGCCGACGCACCGCGGCAGCCTTCATCTGCTCGATGACGGCACGGTTCGCCGGCGTAGCTTCAATGGCCAGCTTCTTGGGCAGGAGATAATTGCGGCCATAGCCCTCGGCGACCTTGACCACATCACCGCGCGAGCCAAGCTTGGCTACATCTTCTTTGAGAATGACTTCCATGTAAGACTCCGTCGGACTCGGGCTGAAGCCCTCGTCCCATGTGTCGTCCCTGAAGGGACTCTGAATCTAACTTCGCGATACTCAGGACCCGCCTGCGGCTCCGTCTGGGCTAAGATCTTCCGTCCCGCACGCGGGACTCGTGCGTCGTGACTTCGGATGCGGGACTCGTTGCGTCGTGACTTCGAAGTTGGGGGCTTCCACGCCAACATTCGCGAGCCGCCTGTCCGCCCGAGACCGAAATCACGGCCGCAGCATTCAAGCGTCGGCTGAAAGGTGCGCCGGTTCGGAACGATTGACAACCGACAACTGACTCTTACCGTCCGCCGAACGGCAACAGCGCGATGTTGCGTGCCTGCTTGATGGCGTCGGTCAGGCGGCGCTGATGCGGCGTGCACACGCCGGTCAAACGGCGCGGAACGATCTTGCCCGCTCTCGGCCACGAACTGCGAGAGCAGCCGCACGTCCTTGTAGTTGATGCCGTCGATCTTCTCGACGCAGAACTTGCAAACTTTCTTGCGGCGGAAAAACTTCCGTCCGCCTTCGCGCGGCCCGCCGGGCCCGCCGGGACGCGGGCAGTGCGCGGACCCCGCGGCCCACCACCTTCGCGAGGCCCACCTTCGCGAGGGCCACCCTCGGGCCGTGCCGCGGGAGCGTCCGCCGTCGCAGTCGCCCCTGATGTCTTGCTTACTTCGTCTGCCATGTTTCTCCTTTGGGGGACCTAGCCCCTCGATTCTCTGCGCCCTACGAACGGAGCGTAGTAAGTCTCTCGATTACTCGCTTCCACCCTCGAGACGGGTGATGCGCTTCTCATGAATTTCAGCGATGTGCAACAGCCGGGCTGTACCCTCCGCGATCTCGCCGACAAACTTACCCAGATCCCGCAAACCTTCTCTCAGCTCGCCGATGTCTTTTGTCAGCAGTTCCACCGACTGCGCCAAAGCCTCGTGCCGCTCGACCAGCCGATCCAGCCGTTCGTCAATGTTCATATCGTTTTCCCGCCCTCACCCGCTTAGAAGCGGACGCGCTAACCTTCGACGCATCTACGCGCTGGCCGGCGCCGGTTCCCCGCCTTCGGCTGGCGCGTCTTCCGGCGCTGGTTCCGCCACGGCAACCGCAGCTTCGGCGGCCGCCGCTTCGGCAGCGGCGCGCGTTCCCTTACCGCGGACCTTGGTGTCGCGAATGGCCTTCACCTTCGCCAGGCGCTTCTGCTCTTCGTCCACGCGCACGGTCATGAACTTGATCACCGGCTCGGTGACGCGCAGGCGGCGCTCCACTTCCTTCACCATGCCGCCTTCGCCTTCCAGCACCATCAGCACGTACATGCCGTCCTGGAATTTGCGCACCACATACGCCAGCCGCCGCTTGCCCATGCGCTCCACATTCTTTACCGTGCCGCCCGCATTGCTGACCTGCGTCTCCATCGGCGAACCAGTTTGTCCTGCTCTTCTTCCGGCATGTCGGGCCGGACGATGAACATCAATTCATAAGTACGTTGCATTTATTTCTCCTGAGCAACTAGCCGTCAGCCTCCGCCGCCAGCCACCTGCTCCAAATTCGCGTGTCATCCTGGGCGGAGCGTCCGCCGTGTTTTTTCCGACTCGCGATTGCGAGTCGGGCGGACGCGGAGTCGAAGGCTACCCCTATGTTGCTAGTCCGCCTCTTCTTCAGGCTTGCGATTGAAGCGATTCATCGCCGCCTGCACACCCTCGGCGAGAATCACCTTCACCGCTTCCGCCGCCTGGTCGAGCACCTGATCGACAACCTCAAGCTGCGACTTCTTGAACGGCGACAGCACATACTTCGCGCCATCGCCCACCGGATAATCCGGTCGCAATTCCCATCCGGACGCGCGTGATCTCCTGCGTACCCAGTGCGGCGATCACCGACTCCACCCCGTTATGCCCTGCCGAGCGGCCTCGCGGCCGCACGCGCAGCGTGCCAAACGGCAGATCCAGTTCGTCATAGAGCAGCACCAGGTCCTGCTCCGGCTGCGCCTCGTACTCGCGCACCAGCTCGCCGACCGACGTGCCGCTCAGGTTCATGTAGGTTTCCGGCTTGGCCAGCACCACTTCGTGTCCGGCAATGCGCGTCCGCGCCGTCTGCGCGCGGCAGTGGCGATTGTTCACGCGCACCCCGCACTGTTCGGCGATGCGATCCACCGCCAGGAAACCCATGTTGTGCGGTGTGAACTGATACTCGATGCCCGGATTGCCAAGCCCGACGATCAGTTTCACCGCGCTTACTTCTTCTTCTCCGACTTCTCGGCCTTCTCGGGCTTCTTCTCGCCGCCTCGGCAGCTTCGCCCTCGGTTTCCTGCTTGCCCTTCTTGATGACCTCGGGCTCGGCAGGAGCAGCCGCACCTTCCGACCGCCGCTTCGGCAGGAGCCGCTTCCACGACTTCCTTCACCGCGACCACGTGCGCCACCGGCTGGTTTTCATCGGTGATGAACTTCACCTTGCCATCGTGCGGCAGGTCGGAGACGCGAATCACCTGGCCAAACACCAACTGGCTGACATCGGCATCGATGTGGCCGGGAATGTCGGCCGGCAAGCACTCGATCTCCACCTCGCGCAGGAGCTGTTCCAGGATGCCGCCCTGCACCTTCACGCCCGGGGCTTCGCCCTTGAGCAGGATGGGCACGCTGACGCGCAGACACCTTGTCCATGGCGATGCGCTTCAGGTCGACGTGCAGCAGCGCGCCCTTGATCGGCTCGTACTGCCAGTCGACGATCATCACCTTCGCGCTCTGGCCATCGAAGCTGAGATCGAAGATCGAGTTGTGACCCGATTCCGAATGCAGGATGCGTCTCATCTGCTTGGGATCGACGGCGATCGCGCGTCGGATCCTGCCCGGCGCCGTACACCACGGCGGGAATCATTCCCGTCGTGCGCAGGCGGCGCGCATCGTTCTTGCCGCCGCCCTGCCGCGGCTTGGCTTCTACGTTCTTCTTCTGCGGTTGCTGTTGCCATCAATCTTACGTCTGCGTTCCGTTTACTAAGAACAGTTTGCTGACCGAAGTCTCTTCGTGGATCGACTGGATGGCGCGCCCGATGAGGCCGGCGATCGACAGCACTTTGATCTTCGGTTCGTTGCGCGCCGCCTCGCTCAGCGGGATGGTGTTGGTCACAACCACTTCCTTCAGCTTCGAATTGCGAAATTCGCTCAATCGCCGGACCGGAAAGCACGGCATGGGTTGCGCACGCATAGACCTGGCGCGCGCCCGCATCCAGCAGCGCCTGGCAGGTCTTCACCAGCGTGCCGGCCGTGTCGATGATGTCGTCCAGGATGAGACAGGTGCGCCCGTGCACATCGCCGATGACGTGCATCACTTCGGTCACATCCATCTCCACGCGGCGCTTGTCGACGATCGCCAGCGGCCGAATCCATCTTCTTGGCAAAGAAGCGCGCGCGCTCCACGCCGCCGGCATCGGGCGAGACCACCGTCAGGTCCGGGAACTGCTTCTTGCGGAAGTAGTCCACCAGCACCGGCGAGGCGAACAGATGGTCCACCGGGATGTTGAAAAAGCCCTGAATCTGCGGCGCGTGCAGATCGACCACCAGCGCGCGATCGGCTCCCGCGGTGGTCAGCAAATCGGCCACCAGCTTCGACGAGATCGGCACCCGCGGCTTGTCCTTGCGGTCCTGCCGGGCATAGCCGAAGTACGGAATCACCACCGTGATGCGCCGCGCCGATGCGCGCTTCAGCGCGTCGATCATCAGCAGCAGCTGCATCAGGTTGCTCGTTAACCGGATCGCAGGTGGGCTGCACCATGAAGACATCGGCGCCGCGCACGTTCTCCTAGAATCTGCACGTAGGTTTCGCCGTCGGAGAACTTGCTGATGCACGCCTGCCCCAGCGGCAACCCGAGAAAATCGCAAATGTCTTTGGCCAGCGCATCGTTCGCCGTGCCGGAAAAGATCTTCCACTTATCGTCCTGGCGCGCGCGCACCGGCTTGCGCTCCGAGAGCGGCTTCTGCTGCGCCACCGGAGGTGTCGCTACTGCCCGCTTCGGGCGCCGTCGCGTGGCTTCGGCGGTGGCGGTCACTACGCTCGGCTTGGTTACTGCGTCCATCGTCAATCTCCGCTATGGGGACTGGTTGATCCCCGCTTCGATCGCGTGCAGTTCTGGCTTGCTACGCCGGATCAATTCACGGCACAGCTTGTCGCTGGAGATCGCTACTCGCTATCCGCGCTTGCTGCTAACTGACACTGGATTCTTGGCTGGGCGGCTAGGATTCGAACCTAGACAAAGTGCTCCAAAGGCACTTGACCTACCATTAGTCGACCGCCCAGTGAAGCTACGAGCCCCGAGCTCCGAGCTAACACAATGAAGAGCCTCAAATCAGGCTGTTCTCGCCAGCAATCCACCCTGAAGCTCGTAGCGTCTTAGCTCGAAGCCCTCGACTCGGAGCTCGCGGCCTTCATCGCCTTCCAATACTCTTCTCGCGTCAATGTCGTCGTCGCAACTGCCGTGTGCCCAGCCGCTCTCATTCTCCCGGCCGCGGCTTGGGAACCATCCTCGGAAGCAAACAACCCATACACGGTGGAGCCCGAACCCGACAAGGACGCGAACCGCGCGCCTTCGCGCAGCAACAGCTCTTTAACCTCACGCAACTCGGGATACTCAGGAAAGACGACGCGTTCGAAGTCATTCTCGATCCCGGCTCGGACGAGGTCGAGAAGCAGCGTCTCGGCCCGGTCCCCGCCCGCGGCGGGAACACCGGATGCAGGCCCACTCGCGCACGCCTGCGGGAAACTCTGGTTCAGCCAGGTAAACACACGTCGGCTGAACTCATTTATTGTACCTGCGCCTCCAGGGGCGGTCAATGCGGGGTTCTGCGGGACCAGTTCATCCCAACGGACAAAGGCCCTCGGGGTAGAAACTCCCACCGATGGCGTGACCACGACCACGTGCATGCGCGGCAGGTCCGGCAGGGGATAAACCTCCTCGCCGCGACCGATGCCCAAGACTGTTCCGCCGATCAGAAAGAGCGGCAAGTCGCTGCCAACTTCGGCCGCAATGCGCAGCTTCTCGGCGGGCGCGAGTTCAATGCCGAGCGCGCGCTCCAGCGCCAGCATCGTCGCCACGGCATTGGAAGAAGCCGCCCCCATTCCGCCCTGCACCGCAAGGTGCTTCTCAATCGTGATTACGGCCTTACACCGGGTGCGGCTGGCATTCAGCACACGCTCGGAGACTTTGTGGCATGTGTTCGACTCATCGCACGGCACGCGCTCGTCATCGCAGCGAATTTCGGTACCCGAACCGGGCTGCACTTCTACACTGACAATGTCATGCAATCCCAGCGTCTGGTAAACGGTCCGCAGCTCATGAAAGCCGTCCGCCCGCTTCGCCCCGATTTTCAGGCCCAGGTTGATCTTCGAAAATGAGGTTAGGCAAACCATGATCGCTTGACGCAGTATATACTATGAATATATATTGTTCGACTGGGAAGAGGAATGAGCACAACTGCCAAACTGTTTCGTAATGGGAATAGCCAAGCCGTCCGCTTGCCCCGGCAATTTCGATTTAAGGGCGATGAGGTCCGCATCCGCAGGGACGGGGAAGCGGTGATTCTGGAACCAATGGTGACCGACGTGAAGGAGTGGTTGGCTGACATCCGGCGTCACCCATTGTCGAGAGACTTCATGTCTGAGGGCCGAGAACAGCCACTTGCTCCTGAGCGCGAGCCATTCGGATGAAGTGTCTGCTCGACACCAATACCTGCATCGCGCTGCTGCGGGACAGTTCCGCGAGCGTCGCGAAGCACTTTGAGCGAACCATTGCCCGGGATGGCACGATTTGCATATCCTCGATTGTGTTGTGCGCACTCTGGTACGGCGTTCACAAAAGCTCGCGCCTGCAAGAGAATGCTGGAAACCTATCAAGGTTTCTTCGGGGACCGATCGAGGTCGTATCGTTTGACGAGGAGGATGCGCGAGTTGCAGCGGAGATCAGGGCAGAGCTGGCCAGGACCGGGAAGACGATCGGCTCGTACGACACCCTCATTGCGGGGCAGTGCCTCAGCAAAGACCTGATCCTGATTACATCCAATGTCGGCGAGTTTTGCCGCGTCAAGGGACTGCATTGCGAAGATTGGGCGGGATAACTCACACTTTCTCCGCCGCCACCACGCGCGGGATTCCCTGCAAATCAGGTACGACTCGCACCTGCTTCCACATCGTGGGACTGAGCAGATCCAGCACCGCGTCGCGCATGGAATAGCCGATCTCGACCGTAAGCCAGCCGCCCGGCTTTAGCGCGCTGTGCGCCTGCTCGACCAGCGGCGCAATCATGTCCAGCCCCTGCTCCCCCGCGAACACCGCCACGCGCGGCTCAAACTCACGCACCGACTTCTGCACCTTGTCCGCTTCGCCAAAGCCGACATAGGGCGGATTGCTGACCACGAAGTCAAAATCATGACTGTCCGCCAGCGCTGCGAGCACATCGCTCTGCACAAACCGCACGCGCGCGTCCAACTGCAATCTCGCCGCGTTAGCGCGGGCGATCTCCACGGCGTCAGCGGAAACATCGACGGCATACACCTCGGCGTCCTTGACTTCATGCACGAGCGCCAGTGCGATGCACCCCGACCCTGTGCCCACGTCCACAATCCTGGGCCGCGGGACCTCGCGCGCCAGCTCCAGGACCGTCTCCACCAGATGCTCTGTCTCCGGCCGCGGGATCAACACCGCCGGCGATACCACAAAGTCCAGCCCCCAGAACTCCTGATGTCCGGTGATGTACTGCGACGGCATGCCGGTCGCGCGCTGCGCCAGTGCCTGGTTGTACCGCGTCTCCTCTTCAGGCGTTAGCTCGCGCTCGGGATGCGCGTAAAGATACGCCCGATGGACGCCGAGCACGAACATCAGCAGCACCTCGGCGTTCATCCGCGGCGAGCCCACCTCGGCTGCTTCCAGGCGGTCCACTGCCGACGCAAGCGCTTGCCTCAATTGCATAGAAAGCCGAGAAGCTACGAGCTTCGAGCTGCGAGCCGCCACGGGCAGATGTGTTAGCCCACAGTCTCTTCGCCTCGTAGCGACGAGCGCAGATCAATTATGGCAGTGGTGGAATTCTACTCTGTACGGTTGGAGGAGGAAGAAGAAGAAGAGCCATAGGTGAGACTCGTCTACTCGCAGCTCGCGGCTAGAAATATAAAAAGGCTGTGACCTTGGTTATGCTCTAGCCGCCAACTCCTGCGAGGGAGTCGCCAGCGTGGAGGCATGTACCGTCACAGCCCTTGATGCGACCGCCGCTTTCGCGGCTCCAGACCCCGGCTGACACCTCGCAGTGCAGTCGGTTTTTTCGGGTCTGATGGTTGCCGCCGGTCACCCGGCCCAACCGATCACTCAGCTTACTTCGGACCGGCTACGTTTAGTTGCCTGCCCTTTTCTGCCGTCGACGAAAGCGATACTAACGGACGATGGGAAATTGTCAACGCCCAAGGCTGGTGCAATCGCATTTATCTTTCGTGTGGAAATTTAATTTCTAAGCGACACGAATCAGCAGAGTTCCAGACGCTGTTGATGAATATTCGCCTGCGATTCACACCTTTTTCACAGGAAGAGCGCATCTTTTGCGGGTGAACCAAGTCAGCGTCTTGACGAAATCGCGATTGTGCCGCATTTTGATAGGGAGCAATGCCTGAGCTGGTCGCCTACGTCGACGGTGGATCGCACGGTAACCCCGGCCCGTCGGGCATTGGCGTCATCATCCAGGCGCTGGACGGCGAGACCGTCCGCATCGCCAAGTGGATCGGCCACCAGGACAACAACGTCGCTGAATACCTCGCCCTGCTGGAAGCTTTGCAGCACGCGGTCGCGGTGAACGCCCGCACCCTGCACGTCTATTCCGATTCCGAAGTCATTGTCAAACAGATGACCGGCGAGTACGCCTGCCGCAGCCCGCGCCTGCACTCACTCAACTGGACCTGCCGCAAGCTGGCCCGCAGCGTCGAGTTCTCCATCGCCCACATCCCGCGCGAAAGCAACCGCGAAGCCAACCGCCTGGCGCGCACCGCCGCCAAGTCGCGCAAAGCGGCCTGACCGGTTAACGCATCCGCCATATCCGCGCATGAATCCCGGACTGCTGCCCTGTGACCCCCATCACTGCGGCTGGTGCGCTGGAAGCGCAGCATGGAGCTTCAGTAATGGGTGCCCCAGGTCTCGCGATGTTCGAGACCTGGGTAGCACTGATTCGCCCGTACCCAGGTCTGGAAACCGCCAGACCTGGGGCACCCATGTGTTACGGAGCAAGCTGCCATGCCCACCAAGACTATCATCGAGCCGTTTCGCATCAAGAGCGTCGAGCCCATCCGCTGGACAACCCGCGAGCAACGCGAAGAGCTGCTGCGCGCCGCGCATTACAACCTGTTCCTGCTGCCCGCCGACGACGTGCTCATCGACCTGCTCACCGACTCCGGCACCGGCGCCATGTCGACGCAGCAATGGGCCGCCATCATGCAAGGCGACGAGAGCTATGCCGGCAGCCGCAGCTTCAACCGCTTCCGCGACTCCGTTCAGGACATATTCGGCTATCAGCATGTGATCCCCACGCACCAGGGCCGTGCCGCCGAGCGCATTCTCTTCAGCGTGGCCTGCAAAAAGGGCGACATCGTCCCCAACAACACGCACTTCGACACCACGCGCGCCAACATCGAGTTCATCGGCGCGGAGGCAGTGGACTTGCCCATCCCTGAAGCGAGCCGGCCCGCAGCCTGGCATCCCTTCAAGGGCAACATGGACGTCGCGGCGCTGGAAGATCTGATCTCGCGCGTGGGCCGCGAGCGCATCCCGCTGGTGATGCTCACCATCACCAACAACTCCGGCGGTGGCCAGCCCGTCTCGATGGAGAACGCGCGCGCTGTCAGCGCCGTCTGCCACAAGCACGGCATCCCGCTCTATTTCGACGCCTGCCGCTTCGCCGAGAACGCCTGGTTCATCAAGCTGCGCGAACACGGCTACGCCGACAAGACGCCGAAGCAGATTGCGCAGCAGATGTTCGCGCTGGGCGACGGCTGCACCATGTCGGCCAAGAAAGACGGCATGGCCAACATCGGCGGATTCCTCTGCACCAACGACGGCAACCTCGCCGCGCAAGAGAAAGACCTGCTCATCCTGACCGAGGGCTATCCGACGTATGGCGGCCTCGCGGGGCGGGATCTGGAAGCGATCGCGGTCGGCGTGCAGGAGTCGCTGGAAGAGGATTACCTGCGCTACCGCATCGCATCGACCGCCTATCTCGGCGACCACATTACGAAAGAAGGCGTGCCCATCGTGCAGCCGCCGGGCGGCCACGCCATCTACCTCGACGCGCGCGCCTTCCTGCCGCACATTTCACTGGAGGAATTCCCCGGCGTAGCTCTCGCGGCCGAGCTGTATCTGGAGGGCGGCATCCGCTCGGTCGAGATCGGCAGTCTGATGTTCGGCAAGGCTGCGAAGTGGGATCTGGTGCGACTGGCCATCCCGCGTCGCGTCTACACGCAAAGCCACGTTGATTATGTAATTGAGGTGATCCTCAGCGTATGGCAGCGCCGCAACGAAATCCGCGGCCTGCGCCTGACCTATGAAGCGCCCTTCCTGCGGCACTTCACGGCATATCTGTATCCGGTCAACGCGGAACAAGCGGTTGCGTGCGTGTAGTTAGTTGCTACTGCGGCCGTCGCCGATGGTACACGGCGAACTCGTAGCCGGGATTCGGCGGGAAGAGCTCGTTGATCTTGCGCAGGCGCTCGGCCAGCGCCTCCGGCTTGAGCAGCGGATAGTCGCGCTCGCGTAGGTCCTGATAATCCACGTCCAGATACAGCGACAACAGATACACGGCGATCCCGTCAGAAAAGGTCGTCAGCAGGTACTCGTGGCGCGCCTTCTCCGCCTCCGGGCCGCTGGTGGTCGCCACTTTGCGCAGCTCATAGGCGTCGAGCGAGGTCTCGCCGCGCGCCCTGCCTTCCACTTGCTTCCACACCATGTCGGCAAACTCCTGCGAGACGCCCACGCGGTCTACGAAGTTGTGCCCGATATTGATGAAGAACTCGAAGGCAATGGCGAAATTGTCTTCCATCAGTCGCGTCGAGATGAATACACATTGCGAGTCGCCCAGCGTCTGGTTGCGGTGGCACACGGCGCTGTCGGAGAGCTGCACGTCGTAGCGGTCGGCGATCATTGTCTCGTCACCCAGGTTGAGCGTGAGCGGCACGAAGTAGTAGGCCTTGCGATTAAGCGCGGCGGCGATAGTGCGCGGCACCGCGTTCACCATGCGCTCCAGATCTGCGGTCCCGGTGTTCACCTCGCCCATCACCGAGTAGCAAACCCCGTTTGGCGCCTGAGTCACCGGCGTGAGCCGCACCACCTCGGCGGGCGTGCGGGTCACAGCTTGGGAAGTTGAGGACATGAAACTTCGATTGTAACGCAATGGCAACGAGGCGATTCCGCGAACTTGAAGGCATCGGCACTCGCCGGCAACTCCCGCACCTCATCAGAAACTCCGCTGCTGCCGTCGATCCGGAGTTCACGGGCAGCATGCGATTCTCGTTCGCGCAGGCACCGCAGGCGCTAAAATATTGGTGATGGCGTCCAGTTCTCCAGCGCTCGATCCCCGGCCACAGCCCCGCGCGGCTTCCACTGTCTTCACCTCGGCGGTGCGCGTGCTGTTCGCGACGATGCTGTTCACCGCCGGCGGAATGGCGGTCGGGCTGTTTTGCGGTATCGTCGGCACCGTCGTTTATGGCATGATCAAGGGCGGGCAGATCGACATGACCAACGCCTATCGTCACATCGCCATCCCGTTTGCGCTGCTGTGCGGCTCGGTCGCACTCATTGCCACGACTGTGGTCGAACTGCGCGCCCGCACGCGAACATCCCTGTAGCGCGATTGCCCCGCCGTTCTTCACTCCGATAAACTCAGAATTCGGGTAGAGCAGGCCTTCAGGCCTGCGTCCCAGCCGGCAAGAATGGTGTTCCCCCCAGCGAATTCCTCCGGATTTCGCTGGGGGATGAGCGGGAGAGCCAACAACGCGGACCTGAAGGTCCGCTCTACCAAAGTGGCTTCAACGCGGGACTGAAGGCCCGCTCCACCGAGCAACACAGGTTTGTCATCATGGCTGAAACCATTCATGTGAAATTGCCCGACGGCAGCGTCAAAGACGTGCCGCGCGGGACCTCCGCCCTCGACATCGCCAAGAGCATCAGTCCTCGCCTGGCCGACGCCGCATTGGCCGCGCAGATCAAGCCACTGTCAGCGAATGGCAGCGGCGGCAACGGCCATCACCCGGCTTCTTCGGACAAGAGCGAAGCCGCCGGCGCGGCTGCGGCGGCGCCCGCGAAGAATAACGCGCAACTCGTGGACCTCGCGCGCCCGCTGGAGCAGGATGCCGAGCTGCGCATCCTCACCGATCGCGATCCCGAGGCTCTCGAAGTCTATCGCCATTCTTCCGCGCACCTGATGGCCGCCGCCGTCCTCGAGCTCTTCCCCGAGACCAAGCTCGGCCACGGCCCGGCGACCGAATCCGGCTTCTTCTACGATTTCTATCGCGAGAAGCCGTTCACGCCTGAAGACCTCGAGGCCATCGAGAAGAAGATGCAGGAGCTGGTGAAGCAGGACCTGCCCTACGCGCGCGAATTCCTGCCGCGTCAGGAAGGCCTGGAGCGCTTCCAGTCGGAAGGCGACTTCATGAAGTGCCACTTCATCGAGCAGTTCACCGCGCCCGACGAAAAAATCTCCATCTATAAAACCGGCAAGTTCACCGACTTCTGCCGCGGGCCGCATATCCCGTCCACCGGGCGCATCAAGGCGTTCAAGCTGCTCAATATCGCGGGCGCCTACTGGCTGGGTGACGAGAAGAACCAGCAGCTCCAGCGCATCTACGGCACGTCGTTCTTCAGCAAGAAAGATCTCGACGAATACCTGCACAGGCTGGAAGAGGCCAAGAAGCGCGACCATCGCGTGCTGGGCAAGCAGCTCGACCTGTTCTCCATTCAGGAGCTCGCCGGGCCGGGGCTCATCTTCTGGCATCCCAAGGGCGGGCTCATCCGCAAAGAGATGGAAGACTGGATGCGCAACGAGTACCTGAAGCGCGGCTACTCGCTGGTGTGCACGCCGCACGTCGCCCGCGTCGATCTCTGGAAGGTGAGCGGCCATGAGGGCTACTACGCGCAAAACATGTTCACGCCCATGGAACTGGACGACGCCAACTATCGCATGAAGCCGATGAACTGTCCGTTCCACATCCTTATTTATAAGGACTCGCTGAAGTCGTATCGCGACCTGCCGGTGCGCCTGGGCGAGCTGGGCACCGTCTATCGCTACGAGCGCTCGGGCGTGATGCACGGCCTGCTGCGCGTCCGCGGCTTCACCCAGGACGACGCGCACATCTTCTGCATGCCCGAGCAGATCGAAGACGAGATTAGCGGTTGCGTAGACTTCGCCCTGGCCGTGCTGCACACCTACGGCTTCGAGCAATACCAGGTGGAGCTTTCCACCTGGGACCCCAACGATCGTAAGAACTTCATCGGCAGTGACGAGCAGTGGCAATCGTCAGAGGCTTCGCTGAAAAACGTCTTGGAGCGGCGAGGCATTCCGTACAAACTCATTCCCGGCGAAGCGGCGTTCTACGGCCCAAAGATCGACATCAAGCTGGTCGACGCGATCGGCCGCCTGTGGCAGCTCTGCACCGTGCAGTTCGACTGGAACCTGCCGCAGCGCTTCGAGCTGGAGTATGTCGGTGAGGACGGCAAGCGCCACCAGCCGCTGATGGTGCATCGCGCGCTGTACGGTTCCGAAGAGCGCTTCTTCGGCGTGCTCATCGAGCACTACGCCGGCGCGTTCCCGGTGTGGCTGTCGCCGACGCAAGTCGTCGTCATCCCCATTGGCGAGAAGCATCACGACTACGCGAACGAAGTCGGCGAGGAGCTCAAGGCCGCCGGCGTGCGGGTGCATGTCGACCTGCGCAACGAAAAAATGAACGCCAAAATCCGCGAACACGCAATGCAGAAGGTTCCGTTCCAGCTCGTCGTCGGAGATAAAGAAGCCGAGTCCGGCGAGGTAAACGTTCGCGTCCGCGGCCAGGAGAAGGCCGAGGGCTCGGTGAAGGCGGAGGCGTTCGTAGAGCGAGTCACGAAACTTATCGCGGAGAAAAAGGCGACCCTTTAACGTCTAAGAATGGGCAGCGCACGAAGCTGGGAGACCGCGAAGGCAGCATCCGGAGCCAGTAAGCTTCGCATCCATCTGTACGCGCTTTGTTGGAATGAAGCGCGCATGCTTCCGTTCTTTTTCCGCCACTACGACGCAATCGTCGATCGCTACTTCATCTTCGACAACGAATCGGCGGATGGCTCGATCGACCTTCTGAAAAAGCACCCCGGAGTTACTCTAGGTTCCTTCAGAGTTGACGGCCCATCGTTCGTCCTGGCAGCGCTCGACTTCTACAACCAAGGCTGGAAACAGAGCCGCGGTCAGGCGGACTGGGTCATCGTCTGCAATATCGACGAGCATCTCTATCATCCCTACCTGCGCGCCTATCTAGCCTCGCTCCCTGGCGAAGTCACGTCGATCGTCGCCGAAGGCTACGAGATGGTCTCTGACACTTTCCCCACCGGTGATGTTCTTCTGTGCGAGTACATCCGGACTGGGATGCGGTACGAACTTTACGATAAGCTGGAGATCTTCGCGCCAGACTTGGTCAAGGAAATCAACTTCACTCCCGGCCGTCACGAAGCTGCTCCTGAGGGCGGCGTCGTAACGCCGCTCAAGCGGGAGGTGAAACTTCTGCACTACAAATGCCTCAGCCCGGAATACCTGGTTGACCGCTCCAACGAGCTTGGCCCACGCTTGCGCGAAAAAGATATAGCGAATGGCTGGGGCCATCAGTATGCTTGGCACAACAGCCGAAAACGCGATTACTTCCGGCGCGTGAAGGAAGGAGCCGTGCAGGTCCTGTGACTCTGCCAACGCAAGTGTCTCGAGCTTCCCCGGGCATTCTTCATCAGGTCAACATCATTGGCCTAAAGAAGGTCATCACCGACCGAGGCCACCTGATGGAGGTTGAGCGTTGCGACGACGGCTTTTACCTCGACTTCGGCCAGGCCTACATCACCATGACGAAGCCCGGAGTCGTCCGCGCTTGGTATCGCCACAAAGACCAGGTGGACCAGATCGCGCTGGTGAAGGGCCGGTTGTTGCTGGTGCTTATGGACAGCCGTGAGGATTCGCCGACTTTTCAGTGGGTGCAGGAAATTCGCGTGGCGGACGATGCGCCCGCGCTCGTGCAAATCCCTCCGGGAGTATGGCACGGCTTCCAGGCCGTCGGCGATGAGGCCTACCTCCTGCACCTGAACACGCGGCCGTTCGATTTTGCGCACCCTGACGAAGAGCGGCTTGCCGCCGACGACCCCACGATTCCCTACCGCTGGGCGACCAACCCTAGCTAACTGTCTGTGATGATTCTCTCGCTGATCACCAACGACCCTGAGGTCGCGCGCCGAGCCCAGCAGGCCGGGGTGGAGCGGATACTCATCGACCTGGAGCGGAGAGGAAAAGTTGCGCGTCAGGCGGGGCGCGCGTTATTTTTATCGACCCACGAGATGGAAGACGTGCCCCGCGTTCGCGATGTTCTTGGCGAATCCAGCCTGGCGGTGCGCATCGATCCCCTGCACGCCGGAAGCCGGAACCAGGTCGACGTCGCCATAGCCAGTGGCGCCGACTTCATTGTCCTTCCCTTCTTTGAGCGGTTGCAGGACGCCGCAGAGTTCGTCGCCATGCTCGCCGGGCGCGCCCAAGCCATTCTCCTGGTGGAGAATGCGAGTGCGGCCGCGATTATCGGCGACCTGTGCCGCCTCCCGGGAGTCGCCGAGATCCACATCGGTCTCAATGACCTGAGCATCTCGCTTAGGCTGCCGTCGTGGTCGGAGCTCATCGGCAGCAGCGTTCTGCAAACACTCTGCGCGACAATGCGCACCGCGAAGATCCCCTTCGGCTTTGGAGGAATCGCCAGCTTGTTGCGCCACGACCTTCCTATTACTCCTGAACTCGTGATGGCCGAACAAGTCTGCCAGGGCGCAACCCGAGGTTGGCTGAGCCGGGCCTTTCGCGAGGTCGCGCTCGCTAACCTCCCGGCGGAGGTGCGAGAAGTCCGGGAAGCGATCGCCTTCTGGCGTTCGGCGGACGTCGTCACGCGTGAACGAATGCGAACCCGATTGTTGCAGGAAGTGTGCTCCGCGCGCCAAAACGAAGTGCCTGCACTTTGAACCCGTTCCGAATCACAGCCAGGAAGAGCACCTTAGATACGGTGTGATTGCTGCTGCCGCGGGAGTGACGATTTGTCGTGTGACCTCCTGCCGCCCCGCGCGTCCTTAGCTTTGACATAAGTTCCACTGGCCTAGTCTCCACCAAAGTCGAGCCAGCATCGCGAGAATCGCACAACAAAATTCGCTCCGGACTGCCCGAATCCGGGTCCGAATCGGTACAATAGTTCAGGCTGGACTTCCCCGGGGCGTAAAATCCTGAATCTGCATAAACATGGGTACCATCCAACCAAAAGTAGCTGAGCCAGTTTCCGAAGAACTGGCACTGGTTCATGCGGCCAAAGCCGGCGACATCAGCGCCTTCGAGCAGCTGGTCCGCCGCTACGACCGCAATGTTTTCCGGATTGCGCAGCACATCACGCAAAACCGCGAAGACGCGGAAGACGTGGTGCAGGACGCTTTCCTGAAGGCTTACCAGAATCTGGCTAACTTTCAGGAGCAGTCGAAGTTTTACACGTGGCTGGTGCGGATTGCGGTGAACGAAGCGCTGATGCGCTTGCGTCGCCGGCGTCCGGAGCGGATGGTGTCGCTCGACGAGGACATCAAGACGGAAGAAGACTCCATGCCGCGCGAGGTCGCGGACTGGGCGCCGAATCCGGAGCAGCTTTATTCGCAGGGCGAGCTGAAGCGAGATCCTGGGCAAGACCATTCAAGGGTTGCCGCCCAGCTTCCGCACGGTGTTCGTGCTGCGCGACGTTGAAGGGCTCTCCACCGAAGAGACGGCGGACGCCTTGGATTTGAGTATTCCGGCGGTGAAGTCGCGATTGCTTCGCGCCCGGTTGCAGTTGCGAGAACGCTTGAACAAGTACTTCAGAAATCGAACTGGTGGAGACGGGAAAAAGTGACCTGCTCTGATTTTCTGAAGGAGCTGACCGATTACCTTGACGACTCGATGGACGCCCAAACGCGGGCGGAGTTGGAAGACCACCTTCAGTGGTGCCACAACTGCTACGTCGTCTGCAACACGACGAAGATGACCATCGAGATTTATCGAGACTCCCACCTTTACGAACTGCCTGACGATCTGCGCGGCCGGTTGCGGACGGCAATCATGTCCAAGTGCCACACCCATAAGGCGTCCATCGCGGACACCGACCCGCATAAGCCCACCGACTCTCATGGCTCGGCGGCACACCCCGGCGACGCGCCAATCAAGTAGAGAATCCGGTTTGATTGTGCTCCGCTGCGAGCGCCGGCGATTGCGCCTTCGCTCCAGACCGGCTACTCTCAATCGCGCTACAATTTCTCACGTAGACGAGAAACCACTGGCCGGGCGAGGCTCGTCTAACGGATAACGCTCCTCACCCGCTCGCCGAGCGTATTTTCGATCAGGACAGGACATCATGAACCGGCTGGCCCTTCTCACCGCGATGGCGCTGCTCGGCATTGGACTGACTCTGGCGCAGAACCCGCAAAGCACCAAGCCACTGTCCGATCAGAGCAATTCGAGCAACCAGTCCACGCAGCCGCAGAGCAGCGACTCTACGACGCCCGGCAAAGATCAGGACGCGGGCACGATGCCGAATCATCAAGTCGGCCAGCAGGGCAAGGGCGATCCAGCACACTCGGCTCTGCCCGATACCACCGTGCGCGACCAGCAGAACAGTACGACATCAACGACCGGCGCTGCAGGCCAGGACAACACTCCGCCGACTCCGTCCACAATGGGGACGACAGGCAGCACTCCGGGAGCGTCCGAGCCGCAGCAGCAGCAAACCGCGCCGCAGAATACGCCTTCGCCTGACCAGCAGCCGAATCCGTCGACTCAGCCGGACGCCACCACGCCCCATGCTGAGCTGTTGCAGACGCCGGCAGCCCGCGCCGTCGCGACGCACACCCCCGACCCCGGCACCTGCATGAACCCGGCCTCGCTCCAAACCAGCGCCGACGGCGCGGCAGTAGCGCCGCCGCCCTGCCGGTAAGAAGCTCCGCGATCCGTTTTTCGCGGTCCGCCATTCGCTTTTGGAAGTCCCAACTAAAGCGCAACCCTTGTCCAATTCCGCTATAATCCTCGCCGCAACCAACATTCAAAGCAGGAGGAATGCTTATGCGGAAGCTCTGTTTAGTTGCGGCCCTTGGCATCTTGCTGTTGCCCGCTGTCGCGAGCGCCCAGAGTCCCATCAATGGAACCTGGAAAACCGACATGAACAAAGTCGACTGGCCCAAGAAGCCTGACGTCTATGAGTTGAAGAACGGCATGTACTCGTGCAAGACTTGCGTACCGGCTTACACGATCAAGGCCGACGGCAGCGACCAGAAGGTCACCGGCCATCCCTACGTCGACACTATTGCCATCAAGGTGATCAACGATCACCAGATCGAGGAGACCGACAAGAAAAACGGGAAGGTGGTTGGGACGTCGAAGACCACGGTTTCTCCCGATGGCAATACGTTGACTTTTGAATTCACCGACAGCAGCAACTCGAACGGCGCACCCGTAACCGGCAAGGGCCAGGCAACGCGCGTGGCGAAAGGTCCGGCGGGCTCCAGTCCTCTCTCCGGCTCCTGGCGGATGAGCAAGGTAGAAAGCCTCTCCGACAACGCCGTTACGGTCACCTACAAAGTAAGCGGGAATGAGATCACCATGACCAACCCGACCGGTCAGACCTACACCGCAAAGCTGGACGGCAGCGATGCTCCCATGAAGGGCGATCCCGGCATCACCAGCGTTTCGGTGAAGATGGTGGGCAAGACGCTCGAGGAGACCGACAAGCGCGACGGCAAGGTGATTGGAGTTTTCAAAGCGACCGTGCAGCCGGACGGCAAGACCATTAGTGCGGCCTACGACGACAAGCTCCAGGGTCGGACAACGAAATGGACCATGGTCAAGCAGTAAACTCGTTCAACTGAAGAGAGAATGAGGAGCGGCCCTCGCGGTCGCTCTTTTATATTGCGGTGGAGACGCGACCGCGCGCGTAGTGGATGTCCAGTACGTTACCTAGCCGGTCACTCCGGTGATCGCCGGCGGCTTGTTCTTCTGCCTGGCCTCGGCAATCATGTGCTCGATCAACTGCTTGCTCTGTGGGTCGGGATTCAGCTTTAGCGCCTTTTGCCAGGCCGCGACCGCTCCGTCTACATCGTTCTTGCCCTTCCAGCGGATGATGCCGATGTTCATCAGCGTTCCGATGTGCTTGGGGTCGTAGCTCAGCGATTTGTCGAGTTGCGCCAGTGCGCCGTCGACATCGCCGGTGTAGTACAGGCACGATGCCAGGTCAGTGCGCGCGCCGACATTCTTGGGATCAATCTCGAGCGACTTCTGGTAGTACTCGATCGCGGTCTTGAACTGGTGGGTGGCGCGATAGATGGTGCCAAGCTGGTTCAGCGCGTCGGCGTCCTTGGGATTGGCTTTGACCTTTTCCAACAGCGGCGCGGCCTTGTTGTCGGCCATCTGCTTCATCTGGTCGAGCGACGGCATGGCTTGCTGCTGCGGCGCTTGCGCGGGGTGGCCGGGCTCCGCCGCCTGAGCGCTCTCTGGTGGTGCGGGGACCGGTGAGGGCGCCGCCGACCCGCGTAACAGATATCCGACCGCCAGGCCAATGACGAGGCACACCGTCGCCAGCGTGTAGGTCTGTAGCGGCTTCCATGCCGGGCTGCTGTCGCGAACTTCTTTGGCTTCGTCCATGTTTGGCAACTCCGAATTCCAGGTAGGCGCTTGCGCAAGAGTACAAGGTGAGGATGCACCTCGGGTGCCAATATGAGCCAGGCAGCTTAGGGCATATGGATCAGTGACTTAGGGCGAATCGACTGGCAGCAATCCGGCCGTGGGACGGGTGTTTGTCCGCAATTTGGGGTGTGATTTGGCGCGGCACCGGTTGGTGAGAGCGCCGTCTAGTTGACCTCGCAACCGCCGCTGCCCATGCAGCAACTGGGCTTGCCGCAACCTGCGGATGGCATGGCTGAGCCGCTGGGCTTGCTCACGGCGAACACCGAGAGCTGCTTCTCCAACTTTTCGGTGTGGCACTTGGGACACTCGGGCGTCTGCGCGCCGAAGAGGATGGCTTCAAACTTGTGTCCACAGCTTTCGCAAAGGTACTCGAAGATCGGCATGATGGCTCCCTGGTCAGGATCATGACGTTTGAAGGGGCACGGCTTCAGCCGTGCCGCAGTCCGTCATTCCGCTTCGGGCTTTAGCCTCTGAGGGAACTCGCATTCCGTAGATAACGCCAGCCCTCAGTGGCTAAAGCCGCACCAAAAAAAACGCATTCTACGGCACGGCTGAAGCCGTGCCCCTTCAACACAAACGCTATTATAAAGCGTGAAGCCCCGGTCGCATCCCATACGCTCGCTGCTGAAACAGCTTCCGCTGTACGCCGGCCTCAAGCAACTGGGCCACGCTCCCGACTACTGGTGGTGGAAGCTGCGCGGTGAGCCGCGACGCATCCCGCACATCGTGAAGCAGCGCGCGGTGCTGCAATACGCGCCCGCGTTCGGGCTCACAACTCTGGTCGAGACCGGGACCTACTACGGCGAGATGATCGCCGCGGTCGCGCCGCGCTTTCGCCGCATTTACTCGATCGAAATCGATCCCCAGCTCGCCCGGCTCGCGCGCGAACGCTTCCGGCAATTGCCGCACGTCACCATCCTCGAGGGCGACAGCCAAACCGCAGTGCCCAAGTTGCTCGAGCAGCTAAACGAGCCCTGCTTATGGTGGCTGGACGCGGGCTACTGCGGCTGGGCCGGGGCGAGCGGCAAGTCCGAGCGGCTGGGCTCGGAGTCCGACGCCATCCTCGCCGCCCGCGAGCATCGCCACGTAATTCTGATGGACGATGCCGACGGAGTGGCCGGCTTAAGCGACCTCCTGGCGGCCATCGCGTCGCGCCATCCCGACCGCCAGGTCGAGGTAGCCCACAACATCATCCGCATCACGCCGCGTAAGTAGGTCGGCTGCATCTACTGCACCGTCAAGCTGGCCGCCGCCGTCTGCCCACCGAGCGACGCAGTAATGGTGCAGGAACCGGTTGTGACCGCGGTCGCCAGCCCACTGGAGTTGACGGTCGCCACACCGTTGTTACTGGAGGCCCAGTTCACCTGGCTGGTCGTGCTTCCGTCGGAGAACGTGGCCGTCGCCACGAACTGCGCGGTTGTTTGCTGCCCCAAGGAAAGATTAATGGTGGCGCTCGTTGGGCTGATGGTGATGGACTGGACGGTCCTATTGCTGACCGTCAGGGTCACGCCGGTGGCACTCACATTGTTGGTCGACTTCGCGTTGATGGTCGTGGTGCCCAGCGCCACGCCAGTGGCTAGCCCGGAGCTGTCGATGGTCGCAATGGTCGGCGACGAGGAGGTCCAGGTTACCTCTGAAGTGACATCGCCAGTACTATTGTTGCCGAAGGTGGCGGTGGCGCTGAACTGCTGGGTGGCATTCGGCATGACGAAGGCGCCAGTGGGAGATATCGCCAGCGAGACAATCGTGTTGGATCCCGGGAAGAAGCCGGGACAACCGTACCAACCGCTCAACAGAGTCGCCAGTGGAAGCGCGACGGCAAATCTCCAAACCTTCGAAAACCCTGTTCTCGATACCATTCCAGCTCCAATTCCAGGCGCGCCTAAGCTGATTTTCTTCCGCCATTCGACACCACGCAACACCGCGGCTCTATTCTAACCCGCACTCCTAACGTAAGACGTGCGGTCGCAAGCGTCGGTGAGCAGAGCTCAACCTGATTGTTCCTTGGCGATGGGCTTGGAGTTCCCCCACTTCGCAGCTGTTGGGCCGCGGCACACCGAGCCGTGAGTCATGCGTCACAGACAAGTTGCCGAGTGCGAGCGATGATTCGACTGGGGGCAGCCTCGTCAGAAATGTCGCCCCCTGGAGATTTCCTGCGGGACGGCGTCCGGCCCCTGCTGCGGCTGCCTGCGAACCGAGTTGTTGGGAGGTGTGCACGTGAAGCACGCAATGATTCTCCTCCTGCTATTGCTGGCAGTTGTCTTGTGGGTAGGCGTCCGAGCGGCGGCGCAGGACCAGGCGACGGTCACCGTGAAGGGCTCTGAAGTGGTGAGCGGCGTGGTCATCCTGAACGTGGCGCAGCCGAATACGGCCGACACGGCCAAGGCGTCGTTCGAATTGCACTGCAATAAGGGCGCCAGCGCCTGCAAAGCTCCCGAGCCGGGAACGTACTTGATGGTTCGGCTGCCTAAGAACTGGGGCATGTACGACTGCACCAACGTCGATCTGTACCCCGCGTCGGCGGATCCGGCCACCAGCCAGAAGATCGGGGAGTATTGCCTGATTCAGAAATGAGGGCCGGTTCGGTGAAGCGTGGATCTGGACAGCTGGCTTGTAGCCGCTGGCGCTCGCCACGTAAGTTTCAGCGGAATAAGGAGTTGCGACTAGCGAGTGTGCCGGCTTGGGTGACAACTCGCTCCTGCATGGCCGCATCCCGTTCATGCCCTGAAAACGGTGTACAATTTTCTCAGGCAACAGAGCGTCAGCAGGGCTAGAGAATCGGGAAGAATGGATGTTTTTCTACAACGACGAATGTGACCTCGTCGACGACGACGCGTACGATCTTTTTACCTCAACCATAATCCTACAAAGACACTCAGGCCCGCCCGGGCGCGCGTCAGGCTCGAGGCGGCAGCCGACCCGGCCTGCGAAGCCGGAATTCAAGGCCAACCGCACCTGACCGACGCGCGAATCACCTTCTGCGCCTTGCCGATCGGCCGCTGATCGGCAGGGCGGTCTTGCCCCAGCGCGCTCGCCCGACTTCCGCCCGCCTACTTCTGCTTGAATGCCGTGAAGTGTCCGTATTTATCCAGATCGACCCGAAGGTTGCACTGGTCGGGAGCAACATGCCCGAACGAGACATTCAGCGTCGCCTCCGTGCTGGGCAACTCGCCTGAATCCATGGCCACGCGCGCGAGGTCGTCCTTTTCGTTGTAGGCGCCGCTCATGTCCGTGCTCTTGGAGACAACCAGCGTCCACTGCTTGGGATTGGGCAATACAAACAGCGTGTACGCGCCGATGGCTAGCATGCGCGAGCCGATCTGGATGGGAGTATTGGTGAACAAAGTCATCGGCTTGTTGCCGGGGGCCCAGACCTTCCCCAGCGGGATCTGGGTACCCAGTGCCTTTTTCAGGTTTATGGTCACCGGCTGATACTCGACCACGACCTGCTTATCCTGATCGAAGTTGCAGGTTGCGGTGGCAGAGGCGGGATCGTTCTGCGCGAATCCTGCGCTCGACGCCATCATGGCGCCGACCAGGACAAGAAACAAGATAACGGTACGCTGCATGGCCGGACCTCCGGGCGTGACAGTGTATCTCGACAGCAGCGGTTCAGTCTGTGATGTTAACGCGCCGGCGATGTGACTGGCTAGGCTCTTCTTTCGAGTGGGTCAGCTTCAAATTTCATGACTCGGGTGGAGCACGCCTTCATAGGCCGCTGAAAAACCCTCCTCATTGCGAGGGCGTCATCCTGAGCGCAGCGACTGCGCAACTATCCTGACAAGCGCGTTTCTTGCGCTTGGCGGGATAGTTGCCGGTCGCGGAGTCGAAGGACCCCTACATCGGCTTTACCGCGGTCCCCTCGGCTCTGCTCGGGGCAGGCTCTTCGACTCCGCACCCGCCCCGACTCGCAAACGATGCGAGTCGAGAAACTACGGCGGGCGCTCCGCTCAGGATGACACCGTTCAAAGGGCGTTTTTCAGCAGCCTGTGAAGGCGTGCTCCACCCGGGCGCTGACCTGGATCGGTGACCCATCAAACTGCTTCTCTGTTTCGCGCATCTCTGAATAGGTAAGCTGCGGTTCCAGAAGGCACCCCACATCGTCAGATAGGAAGAAGGGCCTGGCTACGCCCGTACGCGGATGACCCAACCAGCGAAAACCATGACCAGCGCCTGGCAGGAGCGTCTTTCGGCGCTGCGCAACATGCCGCCGGTGCTGAAGATCGTCTGGGACTCGGGCCCGGTCACGGTGGTACGCTGGGCTTCGCCTTCCGCCTGCTGGCGGCGTTGCAGCCCGTCGGCCTGCTGTACGTCAGCAAGCTGATCATCGACACCATCGTCCAGGTGCTCACGAAACACCAGCCGATTCCGCATCGGCTGTGGTGGCTGGTGGCGGCCGAGTTCAGCCTGGCGGTGCTGGGCAACATCTTCACCCGCACCATCGACTACCTCGATTCAATGCTCGCCGACAAGTACACGCGGCACGTCAGCATTCAGGTGATGAAGCACGCCGCCGAGCTGGACGTGCTCGCCTACGAAGACCCGGTGTTCTACGACCGGCTGGAGCGCGCGCGCGTGCAGGCCACCGACCGGCTGGCGATGATCCAGATGCTGGGGCGGCTGGTGCAGCAGGTCATCACCACGGTCACGCTGTCGGTGTCCATCGTCTACTTCTCGCCCTGGCTGCTGCTGCTGCTGATCGCCGGCGTGCTGCCCGCGTTCCTGGGCGAAAGCCACTTCGCTTTTCTGGGATACGCCAAGAACTTCCGGCAGACGCCGGTCCGCCGCCAGCTCGATTATCTGCGGCTACTGGGCGGCAGCAAGGAAGCGGCCAAGGAGCTGAAGCTCTTCGGCCTGAGCAAGCTTCCTGACCGAGCGCTTCACGCGCCTCTCGGACGAGGTCTACGAGGAGAACGTTGCGCTCTCGAAACGCAAGCTGATTGCCGGTGCGCTGCTGTCGATCGTCGGCTCGCTCGGCTATTACGCGGCTTATGTATACGTGATCTGGCGGACGGTGACCGGCGCGCTTACCATCGGCAGCCTGTACTTCCTCGCCGGCGCGATTCTGCAGGCCAGCACCAACATCCAGATGATCTTCTCGACGCTGTCGGGCGTGGCCGACCAGGCGCTGTTCCTGACCGACCTGCTGGCGTTCTTCGAGATGCAGCCCACGATCCGCTCCAAGCCCAACGCGCTGCCCGCGCCGCGGCCGATCCAGCGCGGTTTCGAGTTTCGCAACGTGTCGTTCGCCTATCCGGGCAGCGCGCGGCTCATTCTGAAGAACCTGGATTTCACGTTGCACGTAGGCGAGCGCGTGGCGCTGATCGGCGAGAACGGTCAGGGCAAGACCACCATCGTGAAGCTGATCACGCGGCTGTACGACCCCACCGAGGGGCAGGTGCTGCTGGACGGCGTCGACCTGCGCGAGTACAGCCTGGAGGACCTCTACAAGGAGATCGGCGTCATTTTTCAGGATTTCATGCGATATGAGATGACCGCCCGCGAGAATATCGCCGTTGGGCGCATCGAAGAGATTGGGAACTTGGATGAGATCGCGCGGGCCGCGCACAAGAGCCTGGCGGACGAGGTGATCGCGAAGCTGGCCCGCGGATACGACCAGATGCTGGGGCGGCGTTTCGAGAGCGGCGTGGATCTCTCCGGTGGCGAATGGCAGAAGCTGGCGCTGGCGCGCGCGTACTTGCGCGACGCGCAACTGCTCGTTCTGGACGAGCCGACGGCGGCGCTGGACGCGCGCAGCGAGTACGAGGTATTCGAGCGCTTTGCCGAGCTGACCGCGGGCAAGATGGCGCTGTTCATCTCGCACCGGTTTTCCACGGTGCGCATGGCCGACCGCATCGTCGTGCTGGCCGATGGGCGGATCGTGGAAGACGGTAGCCATCAGAAGTTGATGGCCCTCGGCGGGCCATACGCGGAGATGTTCGAGTTGCAGGCGGCGAGTTATCGCTAGGTAGAACCGGAAGTGAGTGCCTCAGGTTCGGCCATCGTTTGGCCTAACCTGGGCCCAGGTTAGCGTCCAAGAACGGGACGCGAACCTGGGGCACCCCACGGTTTGAATCACGGTTGGTAACGGAGCGGTTGGTGACAGGGGCGGTTTGTAACAGGGCACATTGCCTGCGCGATTTCCTCCGTGATGATCGTGGGCGCTTAAGACAAGATGACGACGAGTCACAGAGACGTGCTGGAGATGGCCGAGCGGCTAGACCCCGAGCCGCTGCCGGTCGCCGCGCGCCCCGATCCCGCGCTCGCCGACGCGGCACGCGCGTGGGCGCACCGCCTCGTCTGGCTGCCGGGCACCAAACAGTCCAACCACTTCGCCCAGCGCCTCGCCGCCCTGAAGCGCCGCGTGGAGCCGCTGCTGACGCAAGCCGAACTGGCGGGCGAAGAACGTCTGCCCGAAGACCTCCAGTGGATGCATGACAACGTCCGCCTGGTCCGCTCCACTCAAGCCGAAGTGAAGCAATCCGCCCCCTCGCTCAAACGGGTGCCGCACGTTCGCACTCCGGAGAAGGCCGTCGCCCCTCGCGTGCTCGCCATCGCCCAGGACTACCTGCGCACCGTTAGCTATCGCTATTCGGACCATGCCTTCGCCACCTACATGGAGGCGTTCCAGAGCGTGGCCCCGCTCAACATGAATGAGCTGTCGCTGCTGCCCCCGGCGTTGAAGCTGGTGGTGCTGGAGGAATTTGCCGAGCGCGGCAAGCAGGTACTGGACGGGCCGGCCCAGCCGCAGCAAATCAGCGACCTCATCGGCAGCATGCGCGAGCTTTCGCAGGCGCCCTGGAAGGAGCTGCTGGAGCCGCTGATTGTCTTCGATCGCATCCTCGCCGAAGACCCCGCCAAGGCCTACACGCGCATGGATTATCAAACCCGCGAGCTCTACCGGCACACCGTGGCGCATTTTGCCGAGCGCTCCGATTGTTCAGAGACGGAGATCGCGCAACTCGCGCTGACCATGGCGCAAGAGTCGGCGCGGCCGGCGACGCACGATCCGGGGCCCCCGGCAAGTTCTTGGTTTGGATTTGCCGGGGTGGAGGATCCGCGGCTGGCGTGGCGCAAGTCGCACGTCGGCTACTACCTGATCGCCGAAGGCGCCACCGCGTTGCGCGCGCGCGCCGGAGTCGGGCTGCTCTTCAGCGAAAGCGTGCAGGAGTTCCTTCGCCGCAACGCCGAGGAGTTCTATCTCGGCGGGATCGAACTGCTGACGTTGCTGATCGTGATCGCGATCATGTCGCCGGTCTTCGGCAGCTTCAATTCCTTTCTCGGGCGCATCTTCGCCATCCTTGTGCTGCTGCTGCCCGCCAGCCAGGCCGCGGTGGAGGTGATGAACTATCTCACCACTTCCCTGCTGCGTCCGCGCATTCTGCCCAAGCTCGACTACTGCGATGAAATTCCCGATGACTGCGTGACCATGGTCGTGGTGCCCACGCTGCTGCTCAGCGAGAAGCAGGTGCGGCGGCTAGTGGAAGACCTGGAGGTCCGCTATCTCGGCAACAACTATCGCAACCTGCATTACGCGCTGCTGACCGACCTGCCCGATTCAGCCGAGACCCCGAACGAAGAAGATCCCCTGGTGGAGCTGTGCGCGCGCCTCATCCGCGAGCTGAACGAGAAGTACGCCGCGGCACGGCCGGGGTACGTTCTCGTTCTTCCATCGCCACCGCATCTTCAATCCCCGCGAGGGCGTGTGGATGGGCTGGGAGCGCAAGCGCGGCAAGCTGCTCGACTTCAATCGCCTGATCAACAACAAGTACGACAGCTTCCCGGTTCAGGTCGGCGACCTGTCGCTGCTGCACGCGGGTGCGCTTCGTGCTCACGCTCGACAGCGACACCGAGCTGCCGCGCGGCACTGCCCACCGCATGGTCGGCGCGATGGCGCATCCGCTGAACCAGGCCATCGTCGATCCCCACGGCAACATCGTGGTCGCGGGTTACGGCATTCTCCAGCCGCGCGTCGGCATCAGCGTGCTGAGTGCCTCGCAGTCGCGCCTGGCCAGCATCTACTCCGGCCAGACCGGCTTCGACATCTATACCCGCGCTACCTCGGACGTCTATCAGGACTTGAAGGGCGAAGGCATCTTCACCGGCAAGGGGATTTACGAAGTCGAGACCCTGACGCAGCGTGCTGGAGCACCGCTTCCCGCGCAACGCGCTGCTCAGCCACGACCTCATCGAGGGCGCCTACGCGCGCGCCGGGCTGGTGAGCGACGTCGAGCTCATCGACGACTACCCCTCGCACTACAGCGCCTACAATCGGCGCAAGCACCGCTGGGTGCGCGGTGACTGGCAGATCGTGAGCTGGCTTTTCGGCCGCGTGCCCGACGAGACCGGCCGCCTCGTGCGCAACCCCATCTCGTTCCTCTCGCGCTGGAAGATCTTCGACAACCTGCGCCGCAGCCTGGTCGAGCCGGGGATTTTCCTGCTGTTCGTGCTGGGCTGGACCGTGCTCCCCGGCAGCCCTCTCTATTGGACGCTGGTCACCATCGCGATCCTGTTCGTGCCGCCGTGGTTCCAGTTTGCGTTCTCGGTGGTACGCTCGCTCGCAGCCTGGCGCATTCGGCCGATCCGCGATGCCGCCGCCGGCCTGGCACACGCCATGGTCAGCGTCTTCCTGACGCTCACCTTCCTGGCGCACCAGACGCTGATCTCCGCCGACGCTGTCCTGCGCACGTTCTACCGCCGAATGGTTTCGCGGCAACGGCTGCTGCAATGGGAGACCGCGGCGCAAGCCGAGCAGGAGCACGGCAAGCTTACCTTCGTCGACGTGCTGCTGAACTGGACGCCGGTGGTGGCGCTGATGGTCGGCATCATCGTGTTCCTGGCGCACCGGCAGAATGTCTATGACGCGTTGCCCATCCTGCTGCTCTGGGCCGTCAGCAAGGCCGCGAGTGTTTGGCTGAACCGGCCGCCGCACCCGGTGCGCAAGGCCGTCACCGTGCATGACGAGCGCTTCCTGCGCCGCGCCGGGCTCTACATCTGGCGCTACTACGCAACCTTCAGCAACCACGAACATAACTGGCTGGTGCCGGACACCGTGCAGGAGCAGCCGCCGCGCATCGCCGCGCAGATCTCGCCGACCAATCTCGGTTTTCTACTAAACGCGCGGCAGGTCGCGGTTGAGCTCGGCTACCTGACGGGGCACGATTTCGTGCAGCAGACCGCGCGCACGCTGGACACAGTCGCGCGCCTCAGCACGCATCGCGGCCATCTCTACAACTGGTACGACACGCGCACGCTGGAGCCGCTGCATCCGCGATTTGTCTCGACCGTCGACAGCGGGAATCTCGTCGCCTCGCTGCTCACGCTGAAGGGGGGATGCCTGGAGCTGCTGCACAAGCCGCTGCTGAGCTCGGCGCTGCTGAACGGCTACGCCGATCATCTGTGCGCCCTTGCCGATCTGGGTGCGGTGTCGCGCCGGGCCGCCCGCGCTTTTGAGGCCCCGGGCGAAGCCCATTGGCTCGAACGCCTGCTCGCTCCCGTGCCGATATCGGTAGCCGGCAAGAAGGGCGAGCTCAATGCCGAGAGGACCTGGTTCGCCGAACAGGCGACCGGCCTGGTCGAGCAGATCAATGGATGCATTGCCGATTATCTGCCGTGGCTTCTGCCGGAGTTCGCTGCCCTGCGCGATGACACGGCCATCGGCCCGCTGTTGAACTGCGACGAGGTCTCCCTCGCGCGGCTTCCGGAGTGCATCGAGCAGCTCCGGGTGAAGCTGGAAATCAGCATCTCGCTCGGCATGGACAACCTGGGGCTGCGCAAGACGCTGCTGCACCGGCTGCCCGACGCGCGCCTGAACGCCCTGCGCCTGGTGGAGGAGCTGCGCAGCATCGCCGCGCACTGCGAGCGTCTGGTGCGGGAGATGGACTTCGCCTTCCTCTTCGACCGGCGCCGCAAGCTGCTCTCCATCGGCTACGACGCCGAAGCTGCCAAGGTGAATGCCGCCTGCTATGACCTGCTCGCCTCCGAGGCGCGCATTGCGGCGTTCGTCGCCGTCGCCAAAGACGACATCCCGCAGCAAAGCTGGTTTCAGATGGGCCGCTCCCACGTTGTGGTAGAGGGACGCGCAGCCCTCATTTCGTGGACCGGCACCATGTTCGAGTACCTGATGCCGATGCTCTGGCTGCGCCCCTATCCCCAGACCATGCTGGAGAAGAGCCAGCAGGCAGCCGTGTTCGCGCAGCAGATGTATGCGGACGAGAAGCGCATCCCCTGGGGCATTTCGGAATGCGCCTTCGCGAAAGTTGAGGAGAACGGTGCGTACGGTTATCGTGCCTTCGGCGTGCCGCAGCTCGCCGTCCAGCAGGACGACGAGCGGCTGGTGGTCGCACCTTACGCGACCATGCTGGCGCTCGGCATCGATCCCGGCGAGGCCATCCGCAATCTGCGCTGGATGAACAAGAAGGGCTGGTTCGGCGCCTACGGCTACTACGAGTCCGCAGACTTCACGCCCGATGTGCGGCCGCGCCGTCAGCGCTTCGCGCTGGTGCGCTCCTGGATGGCCCATCACCAGGGCATGGGCCTGCTCGCCATCGCCAACCTGCTCAAGCACGACGTTGTGCAGCAGTGGTTCCGCCGCGACGCCCGCGTGCAGGCCACCGAGCTTCTGCTCCAGGAACGCCCCGCCGGCCACGTCCCCGCTCAGCCGCAGCGGAAGCCCGCGGCGGCCAAGCGCAAGCCCGCCGCGCACGCAGCATAAGATTCCTGAATCACCTTCCCCGTATGCATCGCAGCGATGTTGTCCTTTCCACCAACACACGCGGTCTTCCGAGTGCGCCAGTAGACCAGGCCGGCAACAATCGCCGCCAACAGCACGATGACGATCAGAACGATCTTCCACGAAGCGCTCTGCGCAGGCGGCTTCAGCTCGACCGGCGCGGGCACAGCCTCGATCGTCGCCGCGGCGGGTGCTTCCCGCTTCAGGGCCGCCGTGGGATCGCTCACTACCGGTCTGGCTGCCGCGAGGATGGCCGGCGCGCTGCCTGACAGCGGCACCCCACTCTGCGACTCCACCACCCGCGGCGGCGGCGCCAGCACCCGCTTGGTCACCACCGGGGCCAGGAAGCGATAGCCGCGGCGGGGTACGGTCTCGACGTACAGTGGCGTCTCGGCGCTATCGCTCAGGGCATTCCTGATCTGCTTGACGCAGTGGTTCATGCCCTGCTCAAAATCGACGTAGGTCTCTCCACCCCAGAGCGTCTTTTGAATCTCGTCGCGCGTTACCACCTGCCCGGAGCGGCGCGCCAGCAGCGCCAGCAGCTTCAGCGGCTGCGGCGCCAGGCGGATGAGCGTGCCCGATTTGCGCAGCTCTTCCGTCGTCACATTCAGCTCGAATACTCCGAAGCGCAGCAGATCGTGGGTTGCGGTCACGTCTTTCACGGTTTCCATCAAACCTTGTACGCGCGGGATTATACAACGGGTTGTTTCCAGCTTCGCTCATGTCCGGCAGTAACTCTTGCGGATGGTATAGCTTGCACGATCATGGCTAAATCATGTGCAAATCATGACCTGATCATTGAACAGAAACGGAAACTGTCGCATCGTTGGGCCACACATTGGGAGACGGACGCCGCCAAAGGCGATCGGCCTCCAAGGGGAACCCGGTGGCGGGCGCCACTCGCCTCCGGGTGCGGTGACGTTCCCCTTATGAGATGACCCTCCTTTGCTCTCTAATGATCTGCCTGCCGTGACGCTTGGGGCATTCATTACGACAGGCGGCGAGAGAGCAGCAGCGACACCGGGTTGCTTGTGCTCCGGAGAAATGACCGTAATGGGGAACAAGGACGCACGGTCACCTTCCGGGCCGAGTACAAGCATCCCTCCGAGGCGGCGCGGCGCAAAACGCCGCCTCGATCGCTGTTTCACCAATAAGCGAGAGCGGCTTTCAGAAGGTCGGGCATAAACTTGGCCGCGAGTTTCGAGGGCCTTTAACCTCGAAGCTCGCGGCCGTTGCAGCATTTCACTTCGTCGATTGCCCCGGAGCAGGAGGTCTCTCCGGGGCATTTTTCTATGTCAGGAAGAACTCGCGGGTGATCTTGGTCCACTGCTCGTCGGGCATGGTGCTGGCCAGGTCGTCGATCGCCACGCCGCCGTCCTGCGCCAGCGCTCCCAGCGCGCTCGGCATCAACCGTTGCAGCCGCATCGAGGACTCTTCGGTCCACCACCGCGCCAGCGCGCCGCCCAGCAGGTTGCGGAAGTTGGTCTTCGCATCGGGAGACTGCACCGTGACCATCCAGCCGTCGCCGTAGGGGTCCTTCATCGCCAGCGACGGGTCGCTCACCACCGCCTCGTTGATGTCGGACACGCTGCCTTCGATCGGCGATACCATGTCGACCTTCACGCCGTTGCGCACGATGCTCCACACCTTCTGACCCTGGCGGATCCACTGGCCGCGCTGCGGCAGCGCGACGCTCTCCACCTTGCCTACCAGCTTGGAGGCGAAGTCGTCGATGCCGATGCGGACCAGGTTGGGACTCTCGCTCAGCGCCCAGGTGTGGCCGGGATGATAGCGAAGGTTGTCCGGAACCGAGAAGCCGCCGACCAGGCTGGGCGTCAGGCGCGGCGCGGTCGCCGCTTGCTTGCTCATCGCCGGCGCAACTTGCAGCGCGGGATGTTTGGCTTTGGCGTAGAAGTAATCGATGGTGAGGAAAGTCGCGAACATTAAGAGAACGAGTAGTACGGTCATGGCCTGCCTCCTGTTAGGAACTCTTGCCGCGCCTTTTGCTTTCTCGCGCTGGCACTTTCTATAAGGCATTCGGCATGCCAAAGCCCTGAACGATGCAGTTGCTCACACATTGCATCCGCAACCGCTTGATGAACTGTGATTTGCAGGATGCTGTTGCGAATCACATCGTCCTCAAAGGCGAACTTTGCAACGGACCAAATCGTGGTGATGTGCAACAGGAACTTGTTTGAAAGGCGAGTAAGCGCTGTCGTGAGATAGAACGAGAGCAACTTTATCAACGAGTTAGGCCCAGTATGCGGAGCAGAGAAACCAATGTTGAAATTCACATCGCGATGATGCGTTTCACCACACGATACACGTATGGGTGCCCCGGGTCTCGCGCGGTTCGAGACCGACTGTCGTGCTTGGTCATCTCGGTCGTGTGGCGGGTGCCCACCCTTTCCAATCATGCCGACCCTCACCTATAAAGATCGGGTGCCGGGTCTCACACCGTCACCGGTGGGTGACCCATCCTTCCCCATCCTCTGGGAAAGAGTGGGAGGCAAACACAGTTCGGAGTGCGGCAGCCCCTCGGGCCTCGGCTGCCGCCCCCAAGGGCTGGATGCCAGAAAACCATCTATTCTCCAGCGAAAGCAAAAGTGTTTCTCTTGACACCCTCTTTTTTGTCGAACCCGCCTGACACGACACAGACCTGATTCATGTCGAATGTCGCAATACGCCCTCTTCGTATTCCCAGCGACCTGACTGCAAGCCCTCGTCCAAGAGCGCGGCCACTGGCTTCATCCTTACAGAGCCGGGTATGTCAACCGCGATGAGTTTCGGAATATCCGACTGCTCTGATTCGCAACCCAGCTCCCTGAAACGTTGGCGGACCGCACTCGCATCTGATGGATCGGAGAGATACAACCTGAAGACGCTATTCGCCGAACGCTGAATCAACTGTTTGAATTGAAATTGGTCCCCGTGACGTTCAGCGGCCACAATATCGCCATTGCTTATTCCTTTTACGAAGATCGGAATATTATCGATTTTAAGAAGACCAGGGGCAGTCTCATACGCCCACAGGCTTTCCCACTTATCGGGAGGATAGCCATCCTCGTCTTGCTGTAACTCAAACAGGATCTTCTTATACTTTTCGGTCATAGATCATTCCAGGTCATCTATATTCCGCGGCGGGTGGCCCATCCTCCCAATCCGGGGGTGCCCCATCCGAGCATCGTTTGCTCGGGTGGGGCTTTTCCTACTTGTCGCCAAAGCTGACTGGACTCCTGACGGATTCCGATGCAGGTATCTTAGCTTCTCAATCATCTTCCCCTTCGACCAGACGTTGAAATCGGAATACCGCGCCTGCCAGAAGTGGTTCCTGTCCGGCGGGTCAGGGGGCGACCAGAAGACCACGGCCAGCAACGACTGGTGTCGAGCAGCCACTTTGGCCAGCGATACTGCGCGGTGCAGCGTGGATCGCTTCATTCGGGAGAGCGCGTCTGGGGAAGGATAACAAGGCGGCGACCCACCCTCTCGCCAAAAGACGGCGAGAAGGGTGGGGGTACCCGCTTCTCGTTCGCATTTGCGGCTTTTACAGATCTTCACTGCAAAGGTGCATCATTGATTAACGCTGCGCCTTGACACTACACGTCTGTGCACTATGATGTTTGAAACATTTCAGGCCAAGTTTGTTTTGGCCATACTCGATGCAATCGACGTTCACATCCAGGGAGGTCGTGGCGCTCACCGGCATCAGCCCGCGCCAGCTCCAATGGTGGGACGAGCGCGGCATCGTGGTTCCGGCGCGCGAGGGGCACCGTCGCATCTACTCGCGGGACGACCTTGCCGAAGTGGCCGTGTTGTGCGAGCTGCGCCGCCGCGGCTTCTCGCTGCAGAAAATCCGGCGCGTCCTGCGATTCGTACACAAAGAGCTGGGCAAGCGGCTGGTGGAGACGGTGACGGCTGCGTCCGAGTATCACCTGCTCACCGACGGCCGGCACATCTACCTGGAGGACTCGGCGCGCGGGGTGGTCGACCTGCTGAAAAACGCGCGGCAGCCGATGTTTACGGTGTGCCTGAGTGACGCCATCCAGCGGGTGCTGGCGCCGTCTCGTTTGACGAAAAGGGCGCGCCGCGCCGTCGTAGCGCAGAGCGCTGCCGTCCCGAGGCGCCGTCCGCCCGGGCGCGAAGTGGCGCATGTCACGGCGAGGCAGAATGGTTCCATTCGTCATCCTAAAGAGCGTGGCGGTAAGCCACCCCAGCCAGCGCACAAGCGGCGTGCACTGGGGGGCCCCGAAGGCTTCTTGACGGTCCCGAAGGAGGGCACATGATCGGAGAACTGAGCGTGTTAGGCGAGTGGATCCCCGAGCAAATGGAGCCTGGAACCATTTTCGTTTTGGAGAATGCCGGCGAAATGGGCGAGAAGGACGATCCTTACTGGGCCGTGCTCTCGTGCCCGTCGTGCGGGCAGCTCGGGCTGGTGACGCGCAAGCAGGTGGGTGGATTGCTGCCCGTCATTTGCGGCTCGGAGGCGTGCTCGGCGCAGTTCTTTATTCGCGACGAACAGATCGTGCCCCGCAAACCCAATTGAATCGTGAATGTGCGCGGAGGGAGCGCTTCTTTGCCGAGGGCAAGCAAAATTCTGGGGCGCCGAAAGCTCTTCCTCCCCTACAGAGAATGGCTTGGCGCCCCTGACACGGACTGAATGGTAATTCACGCCCGTGAACCCCTAAAACCTTGATCGCCTACGGTGGTGAGTCTAGCCAGACGAAGGAGTCGGGGGCGAGAGGAAAAAGCACTTCGGCCAAACGAAAGTAACCACCAAAGTGGGAACCACTTTTGATGGTAACGGACGCCTTGCCACGTCGATGATCCAAGCGACTCGACCGTGTCGCTCCTGACACAGTGTGTATTTTCTGACACAATGGCAGATATGCTCCCGGTCCGCTTCGGATTGCTCTTCGCACTCCTCCTCGCTCCCGTCGATCACCTCCGCAACGCCGATCTCGCACAAACGCTGACGGAAGTTTCCGCGGCTTACGCCAAGCTGGAGCCGCAATCGATCCGTCCCGCCGAAGGCTTCATCAAGTACGACTACCTGATTCCCGCCGGCTACTACAAACAGATGTGGGACTGGGACGGCTTCTTCATCGGCTCGCACCTGGCACAGCAAGGCAAGCCGCAATATCTGCAGTGGTGGGTACTGGATTTCGCGGGTGCGATCGACAAGGACGGCTACGTCGCCGGCTGCATCACGACCAAAGGTCCACGGCCGCTGATGGGCAAGTTCGCAATGAAGCCGTTCCTGGCGCAGGGCGCGGTGATCGCGTCGGAGCGGATGAACGACTATCAGTGGGTGAAGCCGATCTGGGAGAGCATGCGCAAGGTCATCACCTATCGCGAGCAGACGCAGTTCGATCCGAAGTATGGACTGTTCTTCTGGGAGAACGCGATTTCGTCGGGCGCCGACAACAACGTTGCGCTGACCAACGACGAGCATGACAAGAGCGCGATCCTGGCGACCGACATCAGCACCTTTCAATATCGCGAGTACAAGGCGATGGCGCAGCTCGCGGACAAGCTCGGGCAAGCCGGACGAGGCCGCCGAATACCGCAAGAAGGCCGCCGACCTGAAGGCGGCGATGCTGCAGCACATGTGGTTTGCAGAGAGGCGATGTTCTACAACATCCGGCGCGATACCGGAAAACCGGTGAAGCGCATCAGCTACTCCAATTTTGTTCCGCTCATCGACGACATTCTGCCGGAGAAGGACGCGAAGGCGATGATCACGCGCTACATGCTGAACAAGGACATCATGTGGGCGCCGTACGGCGTGCGCAGCCTGTCGAAACAGGATCCGGATTACAACAACGCTGCGATCATCGTGCCGTATTCCAATTGGCAGGGGCCGATCTGGATCAATGCGAATTACCTGAACTACATCTCGCTCAAGCGATACGGATTTGATAAAGAGGCGAAGGAGCTATCGGGGATTCTGGGGCGAATGGTGCTGGCGGACATTCAGAAGTGGGGATCGATGCACGAGGACTACAACGCCGAGACCGGCGAAGGACTGGCGCCGACACCGGAGCAATCGCCGAATCACGTGTTCGCCGGATTTGTGGGATGGAATCTGCTGGTGCAGGACATGCTGCAGTGCGAAGTGAAGGGGCAATGCGGGTTACTGCAGAACTATGGAATTAAGAGCCAGTAACAAAACTCTCCTTCGCCTCAAGAACGACGTGCGACGGCGAGCGGGCAATTGTGACTTCCGAGTTGCCGACAATCCGCGGGCTATCTCTTCGCATCGGAACGCAAATAGGTTATTTCTACGGGTCGGGCGTTATACGGCAACTTGACGTAAGTCGACTTCATGAGCGGCCCGGCAAAGCTTCCCCAAATCCAGTTTGGACAATTAAGACAAGCGGGGATTCGTTGGTCATTTTGTGCGGGACGGATAGGGTGTGAAATGGCTTGTTCGCGCCTGCTATCCTTCCGCCCTACGGCAGACCTCACGTAGAATCGGTGCGAAACTGCTCCCACATGCAAAACCTCATCGGCGCCTACTGTCATCGCGGCGGCACCGGTCGCTAAGCCTGAAGGAGAAAAAGGAATGCGCTCTCAGACAACCACTGTAAAGTTGACATTGGCTGCCCTTGCCATCTCAGGCATGTTCCTGGCAACTCGGGCCTTCGCCGCCGAGATAAAAGGTCAAGTGATGGGCGGAGGAGCGCCTATCGCCCAATCCACGGTCACACTTTGGGCTGCGAGTTCTGATGCACCCAAGCAGCTCGCGCAAACCAAGACCGACAACGAAGGCCGATTTGAGATCCGCGGTGCAACGGAGCAAGCTGACGCCAGTCTCTATCTGGTTGCCACTGGTGGCAAACCCGGAGGCAAGGGTGGCGACGATCCGGCTATCGCGCTGCTGGCGGTTGTGGGCAGCAGACCTCCGGCGAATGTCGTCATAAACGAGATGACGACTCTGGCTTCGGTATCACCCACACCCAGTTCATCGAGGGCACGGCGATCAAGGGCTCACCGTTGCAGCTGCGGATTGCCGCGGGCAACGTACCTAATTTCGCCGATCTCGAAACGGGAGACTATGGTGCGACGATTCTGGATGCTCTCAACAGTGCCCAGACCCCCACGATGGCCAACTTCGCCACACTATCCAGCATTCTGGCAGCGTGCGTCACGCGGTTGAGGTCCGATGCCTGCAGCAGTCTCTTCTACGTGGCGACGTCTCCTACGGGCGTCTACCCAAAGGACACGCTGGCGGCCACTGAGTCAATCGTCCGTTACCCCTCGCACCAGGCCGACAAAGTTTTCGACTTGCTCAATTACCTCTATCCACTCCCACCGCCTCACACGCCCGGCAAGCTCTTGCGGCCTACACCATTCCTGCCATATTTGACCTTCGCGCCGAGCGCCTGGATCTTTCCCCTCAAGTTCACGGGCGGTGGCTACAGCGGGGGCGGGAAACTCATGATCGACAGCGAAGGCAATGCCTGGGTTGCTGACAACTTCACGGTCGGCGCAGAAAACCAGGATGCCTCCTGGACCGGCGGTCTCACAAAGTTCGCCCCCAACGGCAGACCGCTTTCGCCCAGCCCTCTGGGCTTCAGGGGCGGAGGTATCGCAGGCCCCGGTTTCGGCTTGACCCTCGACGCACAAGACAACGCGTGGGTCACCAGCTTCACCGGCCAGAACATCACGAAGTTCGACAAGAACGGCAAGCCACTATCGCCCCCCGAGGGCTGGAACTTTAACCGCCAGATCAGCCAGATGCAGGGCATAATCGCCACGCCGAGCGGGGATATTTGGACGCTCGACCTGATCAAGGGCCAGGTCGTGAAGCTTCCCCAGGGCGATCCGTCCAAGGTCCAGTTCTTCTGTCAGAACAAGACCGGCGATCCGTTGAAGAACCCCTGCAAACTCATCGGGCCGTTCGCTCTCGCCATCGACCAGCAGGACCGCATCTGGGTTACCAACGCCGTCGCGGACCACGTTGTTCGTTTCCCCGCTTCCGATCCCGAAAAGTTTGAAACCTTCAAGGTTGGATATTCCGCCAGCGGTCTCGCCGTCGACAGCCTGGGCAACGTCTGGGTCACCAATAAATTGGGCAGCTCGCCCAAGGGAGCGTTGAAGTTTGCGGAAATGCTGGCCGCCTTTAAATTCAATTTCGACAGCGACCCCGACGCGGGACAACGAGCGACCAAGGTGCTGGTGCCCGCCATGACCGAGGAGAAATCGGGCTACGAAGGCGGCAGCATTACGGTGTTGCGTCCCGACGGGACTGAAGCGTCTTTCTCGCCGGTGTACGGTAAGGGCATCATCGGCCCGTGGGCGGCCTCCGTAGATGGCAACGACAACATCTGGGTCTCCAACTTCAGCACACCGTCGGCCGGAATCGTGGAATTGTGCGGCTTCCGCACCGAGCATTGCCCGCCTGGCGTGAAGACGGGAGACGCCATCTCGCCTCCAGGTGGATATGTCGGCGGAGGATTGCAGTTGATGGTTGACGTTGGCATAGGCCCCGCCGGAGATGTCTGGGTGACCAACAACTGGCAGGTGTATCAGGACGCCCTGGGCAAGGTTGATGAAGCACTACAAACTCAGGGCGCTGGTCAGGGCGTGGTTGTCTTCTACGGCATGGCGAAGCCCGTCAAGACTCCGCTGATCGGACCGGCAAAGCCGTACTAGAACACACGCCGCTCAACGCCTTAGAGTTTGCTGATTGCCAGTGGGTGACTTTCCACTTGGACGAATAGTCGGCTGCTCGTCGAAGTGACCCCGCCACAGCCGCTTTCCGGCACCTCATGGAGTTGCGCCCGAGTCACGCGCAAACCGGAAGTTATGGTGGGCAAACCCTATCAGCAATGGCGTATTCGACTCTGGCGGTAACCTTTATGGAACCGCAACATTTGGAGGGACTCCAGGCCCCAACTGCACTCCCCCGGCTGGGCATCAATGCGGTGTTGTTTGGCGGATAGTGCCTTAATTGGAGTCCAAAATCCGATATCAGAGAGACCTTCCCCGACGATTTCAAGTCTCCCTTGGGGGACACTAGTTCGCCACCTGCCGCCACCGTTTTGCTCCCCAGCGTGGCTTCCCTTTCTGTGATAATTGACTCGCTCTGGCGTCTGGCAGACCAATTTGCAGCGGTTCACTGGCCCCTGACCACTAGCCACTGACCACTGTTTCTTGGCGAATCCGCTCTGGTCGTTCTTACCGGCAAATCCTGCATTCTGACTTGCCGGGCGCGGCGTCGCAGGTTTGTGGCGCGTGCCAGTGATTCGTGTCTGCTCGCAATGTGACTCAGTATGGGCCCTCGCAAGCAGCGCGCTTCACGACGACCGAACGCTACCATGCTCGTCGCTCATCCATTTACTCCCACAGCCAACCGCCGGCTCAATGAGCTGATCGGATTCCTGGCTTTCGTCTTCGCGATCCTCCTTGTCCTCGCGCTGGTGTCCTACTCGCCGCTCGATCCCTCGCTGAACACCGCCGCCACTCCGCTGCCGGGACGGCCCGCGCACAACTGGATTGGTGTTGCGGGCGCATATGCGTCGCCGACCTCGCGCTGCAGGTCTTCGGCGTCTCGGTGTTCCTGGTTCCCGCCTTTCTGGTGATGTACTCGCTGAACTGGTTTCGCTCGCGGCCCATCAGCTCGCCTTACGCCAAGACGATCGGCGCCGTCGCGCTCATCGCATTTCTTGCGGGGTTCGTTGGTCTGCTGCCGCGGGCCATTCACTGGAAGGGCGTCATTCCATCCGAAGGCCTGCTGGGCCGCATCGTCGCCGACGCGCTGATTCACTACTTCAACGTCGTCGGCGCGTATCTGATCTGCGTCGGCGGCGATCGCCGTGGCGCTGTATCTCTCCACCGCGTTCTCCTTCGGCGCGATCGCAATCTGGTCGCAGACGCGCTTTGGCTTTGTCTACGCCGCGATGGATCGCTTCGCCGACTGGCGCATGGAGCGCGCGCGCAAGAGGGCCGCGAAGGATCTGGAGAAGAAGCGCGCCGCCGCCGCCAATGCCAAGCCGGTCGTGACCGCGCAGCTCGTGCCCAAGCGCGCAGCGTGCGTCGAAGACTCGCGCCCGAGCCAAGCCGCTCGCGCCGCCTCCGCTCCTCGTGCCGAACACCGCGCCGGCGAAAAGCCGGCATCGAGCGGATGTTTGAGAGCGCGAGGACAAGCCTGCCGCTTCGCCGTCACCGAGCCTCGAAGCCGCTGCGCCCGCAGCCGACGACATCGCCGTCGGCACGCGCGCCGACGCCACGCCTCACGGCAAGACCACCATGCCGCGCCTCGTCGGCAGCTACAAACTGCCCTCGACCACGCTGCTGCATCGCCCCGACGAGCACAGCGCCATCAACGAAGCTCGAGCTGAAGAACCTGGCGCAGGTGCTGGCGGAGAAGTGCGGCGAGTTCGACGTGCGCGGCCAGGTGGTGCAGATCAATCCCGGCCCGGTGGTCACCACCTTCGAGTTCAAGCCCGAAGCCGGCATCAAGTACAGCCGCATCACCAGCCTGTGCGACGATCTCTGCCTCGCGCTGCGCGCCGAAAGCATCCTCATCGAGCGCATGTCGCGGCAAGTCCACCGTCGGCATCCAGGTCCCGAACCACGAGCGCGAAACCATCTGGCTGCGCGAGGTGGTCGAGGCGCAGGAGTTCCTCGGCTCGAAGTCGAAGCTCACGCTCGCCCTGGGCAAGGACATCAACGGCCGCATCGTCACCGCCGACCTGAACGCCATGCCGCACCTGCTGATCGCCGGCTCGACCGGCTCGGGCAAGAGCGTGGCCATCAACGCCTTCATCATGTCGATCCTCTACAAGGCGACGCCGAGGAGGTGCGGCTGATCCTGGTCGATCCCAAGCGGCTGGAACTGGGCAACTACGAAGGCGTGCCGCACCTGCACACGCCGATCATCACCGAGCCCAAGCTGGCCGTCGAACGCCCTGCGCAACGCGGTGCGCGAGATGGAGCGCCGCCTGAAGGTGCTGGCGCGAAAAAGGCGTGCGCAACATCGACCAGTACAACCGCCTCTTCGACGCGAGCACGCGCCAGCCTGTTCGAGGACGGCAGCGAGGAGCGCGCCGCTGCCCTACATCGTCATCATCATCGACGAGCTGGCCGACCTGATGATGCTCGACGGCGCAGAACGTCGAAGCATCGATCACGCGCCTGGCGCAGATGGCGCGCGCCGTCGGCATTCATCTGGTGCTGGCCACGCAGCGGCCTTCGGTCGACGTCATCACCGGACTGATCAAGGCGAACTTCCCGGCGCGCATGTCGTTCCGCGTGGCCACCAAGATCGACTCGCGCACCATTCTCGACGCCAACGGCGCCGAAGCGCTGCTGGGCCGCGGCGACATGCTCTACCTGCCCAACGGCTCGGCGCGCGTGCATCGCGTGCACGCGCCGTTCGTCACCGAGAAAGAGATCGCCGCGGTGGTGGAGTTCTGGCGCGCGCAGGCCCAGGCGCAGTATCGAGGAGAACTTCCTCGCAGCTCCGCGCGAAGAGAGCGACAGTCGACAGCGGTGGCGCGGATGGCGGCGGCTCAGGCGACGACGAGCACGACGAGCTCTATCAGGACGCGGTGCGCATCGTGCTGGAGTACGGCAAGGCTTCGACTTCCCTGCTGCAGCGCCGCCTGCGCATCGGCTATGGCCGCGCCGCCCACCTCATCGACCTGATGGAGACGCGACGGCATCGTCGGCGCCGCCGACGGCCCCAAGCCGCGCGAAGTGCTGAAGCGTCCCGACTGGCTCAGCGAAGTGGAAGACGCGATGCGGTAGTCAACATCTTTCAGCAGCATTCCCTTTCAACGGTGTCATCCTGAGCGGAGTGCCCGCGCGGCTTTTGCGCGGGCGCGGAGTCGAAGGACCGCTATCCTCGCAATAATCTTGTTTGCGGCTGAAATGGGGACGAGGAGCTGCTACCGCGTCACTTCTCTCGACTCCGCGCCTCCCGGTGAAACCAACTGTCCTCCGGTGATGACCTGTCCCGGCGGCGTCTGTCGCGGCATGATCGGCTGGCTGCGCGATTTGCCGTAGGCACGATACGCGAAGATCACCGCCAGCAACGGCGCAGCCAGCAGCAGTCCCCAGAATCCGAAGATCATGCTGAGCAGAATGGGCACGATGAGCGACGCCCAGATGGGCACGCGTGCCGTGCGGCGCATGATGGCCGGTTGCAGCAGCAGGCCATCCACTACCACCACAACTCCATAAAGGATGAGGACGTAGAGGAAGCCTTCAAAGCCATCGGTGAAGAGTGCCGCCAGCGCCGGCCCGAAGAGCGCCAGCACCGGCCCAAAGTGCGGGATGAACTGAAAGCATGCGGCGAGGATCGCCCAGAACGGCGCGAATGGCACATGCAGATACCACAGCCCCGCCCACCACAGCAATCCGATGGCCAGCGAGTTGTAGCACTGCGCGACGAACCATCGCTTCAGTGCTCCACCCGTGATGCTGACGTGCCGCGAAACCTGCATGTCTACTTAGATGCTCGCCCGCTCAGGACGTCCCAATCCCCATGCTACACTCGGGAAGAAGCGGTTAGCATTTGGCCATTGGCATTTAGTGCGCGCGAGCAGGGTCAGTTTGAGGCTAGTAGCGTGCGATGGCTCCGCTAATTGCTAGCTGCTAATTGCTAGTTGCTGCCCTATGAAATTCGGCGTCATCATCTTCCCCGGCTCCAACTGCGATCACGACGCATACTGGGTGATTGAGAACGTCGCCAAGCAGCCCGTCACCTTCCTGTGGCATGATTCGCCGGACTTGCAAGGTTGCGACGCCATCATCGTGCCCGGCGGCTTCGCCTATGGCGACTATCTGCGCACCGGCGCGATCGCGAAGTTCTCGCCGGTGATGGGCTCGGTGCGCAAGTTCGCCGCCGAGGGTGGACTGGTGCTGGGCCTCTGCAACGGCTTCCAAATCCTGTGCGAGGCGGGTCTGTTACCCGGGGCGCTGATGCGCAACGCCGGGCTGAAGTACATCTGCAAGCCGGTGTACATTCGCGTCGAAAGCACCAATACGCCGTACACGCATCAGCTCGGCCGCGGCGAGGTCTTGCAAATCCCCATCGGCCATATGGAAGGCAACTACTTTTGCGACGAGCGCACGCTGGCCGGGCTGAAAGACCAGGACCGCATCGTCTTCCGCTACAGCACGCCCGCGGGCGAGATCACGCGCGAAGCCAATCCCAATGGTTCGCTGGAGAACATCGCCGGCATCTGCAATGAAGGGCGAAATGTGCTGGGGATGATGCCGCATCCCGAACGCGCCAGCGAGCCGGAGCTGGGCATGACCGACGGTGCGAAGATCTTCCACGCGCTGGTGAATAGTGCGGTAACGGCCCGCTAAGGTTCGATGACCCAATGCGGCTTCTCAGGCTGCCTTCTGCGCGGGCTGCGACGGGGTGGAGCACGCCTTCAGGCGCGCATTAGAGCGGATATATGTAGGCGGCTTTAGCCGGTGGGGTAAGTGTTTGCGAGTCACCTCAGCGGCTGAAGCCGGGAATAATCAGGAGTGCTTCTAAATGCACGCCTGAAGACGTGCTCCACCCGGCACCCACCATGTCCGACGAAACCATCGAATTCATCAACGCCGGATTCAGTCTCCCCAAAGGCAGGCCGCTTCTCTCTGGCTTGAACCTTGCAGTGCGCCACGGCGAGACCATGATGCTGGTGGGCAGAAGTGGTTCCGGCAAGACGACCACTCTGAAACTGATCAACGGCTTGCTCAAGACGACCACGGGCACGGTCAAAGTGGAAGGCATCGCGGTCGCAAGCTGGGACCTGATCAAGCTGCGCCGCCGCATCGGCTACGTCATCCAGGAAGCCGGGCTGTTTCCTCATTACACGGTTTTCGAGAATGTTGCGCTGGTTCCGAAGATTGAGGACTGGGAGCGCGTTAGGATCGCCGCGCGCGTTGAAGAAGTGCTCGCATTGGTGGGATTGCCCAGCGCGGAATTCGCGCATCGCTATCCGCATCAACTATCAGGCGGACAGCAGCAGCGGGTCGGCATCGCGCGCGCGCTTGCGGCGGATCCGCCCATTCTGCTGATGGACGAGCCTTTCGGCGCGCTCGATCCCATTACCCGCGCCGAGGTGCGTCGCGAATTTCAGCAGCTTCAGCAGCGGCTCGGGAAGACCGTGGTCTTCGTCACGCACGATATCGGCGAGGCGTTGATGCTGGGAACGCGCGTCGGCCTGATGGGGAATGGGAGTTTACGAGGCACGTACACACCGGAGGAATTCACCCGCAGTGCTGACGATTCTGTGAAACCGTACATGGATGTGTTTCGCTCGGGGCAACAGCCCTTAAACTCTTAGGTCCCCGGTGGAAGGGCACGGCTTTAGCCGTGCCGGAAAGTGCAATTACAAAACGGGCTTTAGCCCTGGTTCCCGTGGCTAAAGCCACTCTTGATGGCGAGGGTTTTCGCCGGGCTAAAGCCCGGCGCTTCCGCCAGCGACACTAAGGCGCTGCCATTGAACTTTCTCTTCACCCACCCGCGCGAGGTCGCCACACTCACCGCTGAACATCTCTGGCTGGTCAGCATCTCGCTGTTGCTGGCGATCGCCGGCGGCGTGCCGCTGGGCATCCTGCTCACGCGCCGCCCGCGCTGGAAGGCGCTGGTCCTCGGCAGCACCAACGTCATCCAGACGATCCCCAGCCTGGCGCTCTTCGGACTGCTGCTGCCGCTGCCCTGGCTGGGCGCGCGCGCCGATCGCCTCGCCATCCTTGCACTTGCGCTCTACGCGCTGCTTCCCATCGTGCGCAATACGTACGTCGGCATCGCCGGCATCAGCTCGCCGGTGCGCGAGGCGGCCACTGCGATGGGCCTCACGTCCGGTCAACTGTTGTGGCATGTCGAGCTGCCGCTGGCGCTGCCGGTGATGCTTGCGGGAATCCGCGTGGCCGCCGTGATCACCATCGGGGTCGCGACCATTGCCGCTGCCATTGGCGCTGGCGGCTTGGGCGAACTAATCTTCCGCGGCATAGCGATGGTCGACAACGGCGTCATTCTTGCCGGCGCGGTGCCCGCTGCGCTGATGGCCCTCGCCGCCGACCTGCTGCTCAGCGGTTTCGAGAAGCTGCTGTCGCGGCACACGCTCTGATATGGACCGCCGTACCTTTCTATCGGGATTGGCAATCGCGCTCTGCACCGGTTGCGCGCGCGGCGGCGACCTGACCGTCGGCTCGAAGAACTTCACCGAGCAACTCATCCTCGGCGAAATCCTCAAGCAGTCGCTGGAAGCCGCGTGTCACAAGCCCGTGGACGGCCGCTTCTATCTCGCGGGAAGTTACATCTGCCAGCAGGCGATCCTGGCCGGACGCATTGATACCTACGTCGAGTACACCGGCACCGCTCTAACCGCGATCCTGAAGCAGCAAGTCTCTGGCAATGCGAAGAAGGTTTACGAATATGTTCGCGAGCAATACAAGCGTTTCAATCTGGAAGTCATGCCGCCGCTCGGCTTCGACAACAGCTTCGCGATGGTGATGCGCGGCGACGAAGCCTCAAGGCTGGGTGTAAAGACGCTGTCGCAACTGGCGCCGGTGGCCTCGCGCTTGCGCCTGGGAGTGGGCTATGAGTTCCTCGAGCGACCGGACGGCTATCCCGGCCTGGTGCGCACCTACGGCCTGCACTTTGCCGATACGCCGCGCGTCATGGACCTGGGCCTGCTCTATCGCGCGCTGCAAAACAAGTCGGTAGACATCGTCGCGGGGAACAACACAGATGGGCTCATCGCCGCGATGGGATTCATCGTGCTTGAAGACGACAAGCACTACTTCCCGCCGTACAACGCCGTGCCCATCGTGCGTCCTGACCTGTTCGTGAAGTGCCCGCAGGCAAAAAGCGTCTTTCAGTCACTCGCCGGTCGCATTAGCGCCGACGCTATGCGCGCGATGAACTACGCCGTCGACGGCCAGAAGCGGGACGCCGCGGTAGTCGCGCGAAACTTTCTGGCGAGCCTGAAGTAAAAACCCCGCTCAAGCTTGGCTTGATCGGGGCACCCGCGATCTGAAACTGACAGCTGACAGCTGATAACTGACAACTGCTTTTATTGTTCGCCCAGAATCTGGAAGAACCGAATGATCGACTCGATCCCGCGATAGAAGTTTGGGATGTGGAACTTCTCGTTGGGCGCGTGCAGATTGTCGTCGGGCAGGCCCATGCCCATCATGATGCTGGGAATCTTCAGGTCCTTGTCGAACTGGGTGACGATGGGAATCGAGCCGCCCGAGCGGATGTACACCGTGTCCTTGTTGAAGATCTCGTGCATGGCCTCGACCGCCGCGCGCGCGTAAGGATTGTCGGTATTCACCACGCACGCCGGGCCCTTGCTGTGAATCTTGATGCTGGTCTTGATCCCCTTGGGCGTGATCTTCTTCACGTAGTCGCTGTACTTCTTGAAGATGTCGTCGGCGTCCTGGTTGGGCACCAGCCGCATCGACACCTTCGCCGACGCGCGCGCCGGAATCACCGTCTTCGCCCCCGGCGCGATGAAGCCGCCGACAATGCCGTGCACCTCCAGCGTCGGACGCGCCCACGTGCGATAGAGCACGTAGTATCCCGGCTCGCCGGTGAGCACATCGGAGCCGACCTCCGCCTTGCGATAGTCCTCTTCATTGAAGGGCAGACGGTCCCACGCCTTCAGCTCGTCGTCGGTGGGCTTCTGCACGCCGTCGTAGAAGCCGGGGATCAGCACCTTGCCGTTCTCGTCTTTCAGCTTGCTGATGATCTCGATCAGCCCGAAGATCGCATTCGGCGCGGCGCCGCCGTACACGCCCGAGTGCAGATCGGTCTTCGCGCCCTGCGCTTCGATCTCGGTGTAAACCAGCCCGCGCAGCCCAACACACAACGTCGGAAGATCGGGCGCAAACAGCTCGGTGTCGGTCACCAGCGCGAAGTCCGCCTTCAGCTTGCCGGTATTCGCGTTGGCCTTGACGAACTCCTCGATGCTCTCGCCGCCGACTTCTTCTTCGCCCTCGAACAGCACGCGCACATTGATCGGCAGCTTGCCGCCGCCCGCCTTGAACAGCGACTCGAAGGCCTTCATCTGCATCCAGAGCTGGCCCTTGTCGTCCACCGCGCCGCGCGCATAGATGTTGTTGTTGCGCTCGGCCGGCTCGCTCCAACCTTGCTTCACCGCTTGCGGGTTGTCGCTCTTAAAGGCATACGCGTCCTTGTCGACGAACGGCGGCGACTTCCACTCGTCCAGCGGCTCGGCGGGCTGAACATCGAAGTGCGCATAGCACAGCGCGGTCGGCTTGCCGGCGCATGCAGCCAGTCGGCATACACCAGCGGATGCCCCTTGGTGGGGATGATTTCGACATGCTCGAAGCCGATGCGCTTCAGGTCGGCGGCGACCACTTCGGCGGCCTTGCGAACATCGTCTTTGTGTTCTTCGGATCGGTGGAGACACTGGGAATGCGCAGCAGGTCTTTCAGCTCGTTCGAGAAAGCGTTGCTGATTATCGCGGGCATAAGAAATGGCGGAGGAAACGGCAGCAGTAGACATGAGGCTCTCCTTACGGATGGAAACATTGCCGGTAGGCAAACCTTGAAGTATATCTCAGCAGAGAGCTTGATTCTTTCCGACCGTCAGGTGCCCCATTCGAGGCCGTCTCTTGGCCTTGAATGGGGCCTTTCGTGTGAACCATTTGGACGTGTGATCCGCCGGGAAACTCCCGCTCAAGCTACGCTTGAACGGGGCACCCGGCACCCGGCGCGTTCGTTGGTATCATCTTCAAAGACAAGTCCTCTACTGCTTGAGTTCATCAGTTCGGAGCACAACATGAGCCGGGTTTTAGTCATTGGAAGTGACGCCCAAGTGAGCCGCGAGATCGGCGATGCACTCTCCGCCGCCGATTTCCCCATGGAGTATTCGGCAGGGCACGCCGACACCCTGCAGCGGTTGCGCATGCGATCGTTTGGGGTCGTCATCACCAGCCCCGACAGCACTGTCGAGGAAGACTTGGCCCTGCTGGAGGAGATGCGCGCCATCAGGCCTGGGGTAAAGAGCATCGTCCTGGCTCGTCACAGCACTCCGGACGAAGTCATTGCTGCCCTGCGTGCCCGAGTCTTCGCCTGCTTCACGCCTCCGTTTGACCCGGACGAGATCGCGAATCTTGCCCGTAGCGCAGCGTCTGACAGCCAATGGCGAGATGACATCCAGGTTCTCTCGGCCAAGCCCGGCTGGGTGTCAGTTCGCGTAAATTGCCGTCTCATCACAGCCGAGCGCCTCATGACTTTTGCGAAAGAGTTGAGTGCTCAATTGCCTGAGGATACACGGCAGGAAATGATGCACGCGCTGCGAGAGATTTTGCTGAACGCCATGGAGCACGGAGCGGCGTTTAATCCCGAGCAGGTGGTCGAGGTCACCGCCGTTCGCACGGGAAGAGTCAATGGTGTTTTACGTACGGGACCCCGGGGCCGGCTTCCGCCGGGAATCGCTTACTCACGCGGCGATTGCAAATCCGGCAGACGATCCCGCGGCCCACATCAGTGCAGCGCGAAGAGGAAGGAATGCGCCCCGGGGGATACGGTCTTCTTCTGGCTGGCGGCACGGTGGACGAGTTGATCTACAGCGAGATCGGTAACGAGGTGCTGCTCATCAAGTACGTTGATTCATTCGCTGTCAGTAAGGCTGAACAGACCGGGAGTCAATGGGTGTAATGGCGATTGAACTCAAGAATCCCCGACGTGGGTCAATGGCGTGCCAGGCGCCGCATTCAAGGCCTTCGTTTGGCCTTGCTTGAACGGGGCACCCGGCCGACACGGAAAGCCGAGTTTCCTAAGCGCTGACCATTTCGAAGTGCGCATTGCCACCTCCGACGAATCATCCCGTGGGACCGAGTGGGATCGAGGAGACGTTGCTTTGGTTATCGAACGCCTGAACCAGCGTTGCAGGAGCGGGCAACCTTGCTAGTCATTCAAGTAAGGATCTCAACAGGGGCGGAATGTTAGCACTGAACCTGCTTCGTTCATACAGTTTTCTCCGTTGTTCGCGTTGGCCGCCGATTGCGGTCGAGTGACGGGCAAACCGGAAGTCAATTCCTGTAATCACGATTACACTCAAAAATCCCTGCCGCGGGTCAATGCGTGCCATGGGGATTTTTCACCACTACCCTCGTGGGCTCGGTTTCTGCGCTCGGTTGTCTTGCCAAACTTCTCTAACTTCAAGATCTTGCGAGCGAATTTGGAGTTCCATTTGGATCACACAATCTCCCTTTCCGGAGCACGGCTACGACAGGAGCTCTGGAATCCTCCCCGGCTTAAGGCAAACCGGCGAGCGCAACAGCCCTCCAATCTACATCTCTCTGCACCTGTTCCAATTTCCAAGGCGCAGCAGGGACAGAACTCTGGTGGAGGCTTTCGTAATGAGAAAGATATTGCTAACAACCCTGTTCACGCTGGCGATGCTGGCTTGGGCATCGGCACAACAGGCCGGCAGTACTCGGCAGCGGGACAGTGGGGCGCCCACCTCCCCGAGTTCGCAGGCGCCGGGCGCGACTCAATCGCAACCAGCGACGCCAGGCAACCAGCCGATCAACGCGCCTGTCACTGAGGGCTGCCTGGGTGGCAGCAACCCGAACTACACGATCACCGACAAAGCCGGCACTACCTACAAATTGAACATTCCTCCGAACGCGAATACTGCTGTACTGGCGCAGCATGTGGGAGAGTCGGTGCAGGTCGCGGGTAATGTGAACAGCGGTAAGGCGGGCAATGGCTCGATTGACGTTCAAGGCATCGGTAGAGGGAGCGGCAACTGCCCAGGCAGCGGTTCGACTGGCGCGCAGCCACTGCCGAAGCAGTAGGTCAAAGTGATCGCGGGTCGGTGAGAACCTCCGCGCAGCCGGATTTCGTACTTCCAAAACATTGGCACGCGCGCTTGGGAAGCGACGGTCCCAAGTGAGCGTGGCATTCTTGCTGTTCAGCTCCTCAGCTCCACCACCGTGGCTCCGCCGCCGCCTTCGTTCTGCGGAGGCTCGCTGACGGTGGCGACGTGCGGATGCTTTGCAGGAACTGCCGCAGCGCCTTGCGCAGGATGCCCATGCCGCTGCCATGCACCACGCGCACGCGGATGCGCCCGCCAGAAAGGCGCGATCGACGAACTTCTCCACCGCGCGGGTGGCTTCGTCCACGGTTTGGCCGATGACGTTGATCTCGGTCGGCACGCTGTCGTCTTCGCGCGCCAGCGACACGTTGATGCCGCGCGCGCGCGCCGCCTGCCACGGGATTGGCGCCGGCCTGCGCCACCACGTCGGCAATATCGTCACGCGCGACCTTCATCTTCATGGGCCCGACCGCAACCTCGAACGAATCATCATCGAAGTAGCGCAGCACTTTGCCGTCGCGGCCCAGCGACTTCAGCCGCACGGTGTCGCCCACGGAGACATGCTTCACCACGTGCTGCTCCGCGTGGGGATCGCCGGCATCGGCGCCGGTGGTGTGCGCCACCACGGTCGAATCGAACTGCTCGCGAAATTCGCGGCGCATCTTGGCGATGCGGCGCTCGGCATCCTTCGACAGCTTCAGCGCCTGGGCCCGGTCCTGCACCGCGTTGACCGTCTCGCGCGCGCGATATTCGAAGTCGCGCAGCACGCTCTCCAGCTTCTTCTCCAGCTCGCGGATCTTTTCGCGCTGCTCCTTCTGGCCTTCGCTGGCGAGGTGGTTGCGCTCGCGCGCGAGTTCCTGCTCGCGCGTGTGCAGCTGCGCGCGTTCGTTGTCGATCTGGCGCAGTTCGGCATGCAGGCGGTCGAGGAAGCGCGAGACGTCCTGCGCCTGCGAGGTCAGCCGCTGGCGCGCCTGCGGCGACAATCTCGGGATTCAGCCCGAGCTTCTGCGCGATGTTGATGCCTGCCGACGCGCCCGGCACGCCGATGCGCAGCTCGAAGGTCGGCGCCAGGGTCTGCTCGTCGAAGCCGACGGCAGCATTGAGCACGCCCGGCGTGTTCGCCGCGTAGACCTTCAGCGCAGTGTGGTGGGTGGAGACGATGCTCAGGCAGGCGGCGCGGCGGAAGTAGTCGGCGATGGCGACGGCCAGCGCCGCGCCTTCTTCCGGATCGGTGGCCGAGCCCAGCTCATCGAGCAGCACCAGCGAATGCGCGGTCGCGTGGTGCGAGATGAAATCGATGTTGGTGACGTGCGCCGAAAACGTCGAGAGGTTCTGCTCGATCGACTGGTAGTCGCCGATGTCGGCGAAGACCGCGTCGAAGATCGGCAGCTCGGCGCGCTCGGCCGGGACCGGAATGCCCGACTGCGCCATCAGCGCCAGCAGGCCGATGGTCTTCAGCGCTACGGTTTTGCCGCCGGTGTTCGGGCCGCTGATGACGAGCTGGCGATGCTGCTCGTCCAGCTCGACGGTGAGGGGAACGACGGCGATGCCCTTCGGCTTCAGCGTGCGCTCCAGCAGCGGATGCCGCGCTTTGCGCAGAACCAACGCGTCACATGAGGTCGCACTCGTCCGCAACTGACGGGATGAGTTGGGCACCCGCAGATGCGGATGCGGGTCTGTCGCTGCGATCTTCGGGCAGCAGCTTCACTGCGACACAGTCGTATTCTTCCGCAAAGCGCGCCTTGGCGAACTGCAACTCGAGTTCGCGCACAGCATGTCGACGGCCTCGCAGCGCGCCGGCATGTTCGCCGAGCCGCGCCGTCATCTCCAGCAGAATGCGATGGACCTCGGCCTGCTCTTCTTCGAGCAGCCGCACCAGCTCGTTGTTCTGCTCGATGGTCTCCAGCGGCTCGATGAACACCGTCTGCCCGCTGGACGATGCGCCATGCGCCACGCCCTGCACGCGCCGGCGCTGCTCGACCTTGACCGGAATCACGAAGCGTTCGCCGCGAATGGTGACCAGCTCATCCTGCACCGCGCCGCCTTCGGAAAGCCGCCGCAGATACGAGCGCAGCGATTCCTGGATGGAGCGCTTCTGCTTCTCGATTTCGCGGCGAATGCGCGCCAGCTCAGGCGAGGCGCGGTCGTCGAGCGTGCCATCGGGAAGGATCTTGTTGCGGAAGTAGCGCAGCAGCGGGCGTAAAGTCGGCGAGCGCTTGCGAAAGCTCGTGTACCGCCTGCCATTGTCTCGGCGAGCGACCGGCGGGATGCAACGCGATCTCGCGCCACTCGGCCGCGCGGTCGGCGACCAGCAGCACGTCGCGGATTTCGGTAATCTCCAGAGCGGCGCCGTGAATGCGCGACTTGTTGATGAGTCGGTGGGATCGAGCAGGCCGTGGAAATCGAAGCGGCCGCCGGTGCGCAGGTATCCGCGCAGCTCTTCCGTCAGCTGCTGCTGGCGCTCGATCCAGTGGCGGTCACGCGAGGGCGTCGAGCTGCATCACGCGCTCGTGTCCGAGCGGGGAGGCCGTGTAAAGCCGCGAGCAGCTGCCGCAGTTGATCGAATTCCAGAACGCGTTCGCTGGAATGCTGGATGGGCTGGAGCTCATCGCGTGTGTCTATGGTATTGAGGGTCCGATTCTCCGCGGACCTGTGGAAACCTGATCTCGCCTCATGTCGCCGCTGCCGCGGCTTCAACTTCGATACTGGCGTGTACCCGGGGTTTACACCCCGGGCTCAACCCATGTCGCCGCTGCGCGGCTGGTCTGATGCGCTTCGACGTGTCTTGCCGCCGGGCAACTATCTCGCCAATCGCCAAGAACGCGCTGGTCGAGGTAGTTGCGCGGTCGCTCCGCTCGGGATGACACCTCTTGTCGCTCCGCCAGGATGACAACTCTTTGAGAGCGCGCGTCGCAAGGTGCTTGAGGCGGGCCACCATGCCGCGATAAACTCATCTCGGCGATGGAGTTCGCCGTTAACCGCCCGCGGGCTGATGACTCCTACAGACTAGTGACGGAGAACTCCATCGTGGCCTACCTGTGGATAGCCTTGGGCGCAGTCGTCGGGCGCCAGCGCCCGTTACTTCTCAGCGGATACATCGCCCGCACTTTCTCAAGCTGCCTTTCCCTACGGCACGCTGATTATCAACATCACCGGCAGCCTGTTGCTCGGGTTCTTTCTCATTCTGGCGGGCGAACGCATGCTGCTCGATCCGCGCTGGCGGTTTCTCATCGCCATCGGCTTCTGCGGATCGTACACAACCTTCTCCAGCTACGCCTTCGAAACCTTTGCCTACATGGAGCAGGGGCCAATGGCTGCTGATGGCGCTCAACGTTCTCGCCAACAATGCGCTGTGCCTGGCTGCGGTGCTGCTGGCGCGGCCGTTGCGCGGGGGTTGTAAAATGGCAGCGCCTATGGCTGTGCAAGTGACCATGTATCTCACCGAGGGCGATTCCTGGCATCACCGCCCCCTGCACCTGGAGGTGCTGAGGTATCTGCGGCAGGAGAACGTCGCCGGAGCGGTGGCGTTCCACTCCGGTCGCCGGGTTTCAGGGCCGAGCGGAGTGCAGACCGCTCATCTGGTCGAGGCGGGTGGCGAATTGCCGGTCGTCATCACGTTCGTCGACACCGATGAACACGTCAGCCGCGCGTTATGCCCAAGCTGCGGGAGATGGCGGCGCATCGCCTGATCGTGCGGGAGAACGTTGTGATCGAACAGGGCAGCCTGGACTAGGCCGCGTTCATCATTTATTCACGCGCGTGCTGGCACGAGGCTATCGTTCGCAGGCTTCGTCCGGATACACTGTTGTCGGGCAGTGGTAGCACTCTTCGCTTGACAGGATACTCGACTCGGCGCAAAGCAGGTGCGCCTCCGCTCAGGCATGCACCTCAAGCAGAGGAGCTCATGCTACACATTCCGATGCATTCGTTTTTTTCGGCGCCACCGGCGACCTTGCCCACAAGAAGATCTTTCCCGCGCTGCAGAGCATGGTGCAGCACGGCACGCTGGATGTGCCGGTCATCGGCGTGGCGAAGTCGGGCTGGACGCTCGAGCAGTTGCGCGAGCGCGCCCGCGACAGCATCACCAAGTACGGCGGCGGCGTTGACGAAGAGGCTTTCCAGAAGCTTTGCGAGCTGCTCAGCTACATCGACGGCGACTACAAGGACGACAAGACCTACGCACGCCTTGCGCGCCAAGCTGGGCGACGCGCAACTGCCCACGCATTACCTGGCGATTCCGCCCAGCATGTTTCCGGTGGTGGTGCAGGGGCTGGCGAAGTCGGGCTGCGCGAAGAATGCGCGCGTGATCGTGGAGAAGCCGTTCGGCCGCGACCTGGTCTCGGCGCGCAAGCTGAACGACACGCTGCACCAGGCCTTTCCCGAAGAGAACATCTTCCGCATCGATCACTACCTGGGCAAGGAAGCGGTAGAGAACCTGCTCATCTTCCGCTTCGCCAACAGCTTTCTCGAGCCCATCTGGAACCGCAACTACGTCCACAGCGTGCAGATCACGATGGCGGAGTCGTTCGGCGTCGAGGGCCGCGGCAAGTTCTACGAGGAAGCCGGCGCCATCCGCGACGTGGTGCAGAACCACCTGCTGCAGGTGGTCGCGTTCCTCGCCATGGAGCCGCCGACCATGATGTACGTGGACTCGGTGCGCGACGAGCAGGTGAAGATCTTCCGCACCATTCCGCCGCTCAGCCCGGCCAACATCGTGCGCGGGCAGTTCGACGGCTATCGTGAGGAGCCGGGCGTTTCGCCGCACTCCGACGTGGAGACCTTCGCCGCGGTGCGACTGGAGATCGATTCCTGGCGCTGGGCGGGCGTGCCGTTCCTCATCCGCGCGGGCAAGCGCCTGCCCGTCACCGCGACCGAAGTCTTCGTGAAGCTGCGCAAGCCTCCGCTGAGCAAGATGGGCGGCGATGGGCGAAACTACTTCCGCTTCCGGCTTGGGCCCGACATCGAGCTGAGCCTGGGCGGCCGCGTGAAGCGTCCGGGGCCGCTGATGGTGCCCATGCCGGTGGAGCTCTCGGCGGTGAAGTACACCAGCGACGACGAGATGGACGCCTACGAGCGCCTGCTCACCGACGCGATGAAGGGCGATCCGCTGCTGTTCGTGCGGCAGGATGCGGTGGAAGCGGCGTGGGCGATCGTCGATCCCATCCTGGGCGACTGCTGCCCGACCGAGATGTACGAGCCAGGCACGTGGGGCCCGCCGGATTCGCGCGAGCTGGCGGCGGACATCGGCGGCTGGCACGATCCCGCATAACTGGCTTCGTCGCTGCCACCTCGGTCACGCTGAACATCTTGCGTGAAGACTGCACGCGAACAGGCATTCCCCGTTAGTAACCCCTACTGAACGAATGTCATGGTTTCAGCTTGCAATTCCGCCATTCGGGTGTATGCTGCTTGCCAAAATTGCATCACGAGGGTGACTGCGGGTGGAAATTACCCCAAGGAGGGGACTATGACGTTCGCGACTGCCATGATGTGGCTGCAAAATGACTCTGGCGCCGCCGCTGGTCTGATGGGCACGGGGATGATGCTGTTTATCGTCGCAGTGTCGATCGTGTGCATCGCCGCGTTTTGGAAGGTGTTTGTGAAGGCCGGACAGCCCGGATGGGCAGCGATTATTCCCATCTACAACGTTTACATCATGCTTAAGATCATCGGGCGACCCGCATGGTGGCTCGTTTTGATGTTCATTCCGATCGCCAACGTCGTGGTTGCCTTGATCATCGCCATGGATATGGCGAAGTCGTTTGGGCAGAGTGCCGCGTTCGGCATCGTCCTGCTCTTCTTCTTCTCGGTGATCGGATACCTGATTCTCGGCTTCGGCAACGCCCAGTATGTGGGCCCGGCGGCGGCGCCCCAGCAGGCGCGAGCGGCAGCCGTATAACGACCATCCAGCGAAGATCCGGCGGCATGGCGATCGCGCTTACGCGTTGATCGCCATGCCGAATACGGCGTTCGCAGCGTCCAGCATCGCCTCTGACAACGTGGGATGCGCGTGGATGATGTTGGCCAGCTCCTCCGCGGTGCACTCCATCTCCAGCGCGACCACGGACTCGGCAATCAGTTCGGTGGCGTTCGGGCCGATGATGTGCACGCCCAGGATCTCGCCGTATTTCGCATCACTGACGATCTTGATGAAGCCCTCGTGCTGGCCGACGATGCTGGCGCGCGAGTTCGCGGTGAACGGGAACTTGCCGATCTTCACCTCGTAGCCCTGCTCTTTCGCCTTGGCTTCGGTCAGGCCCACGCTGCCGATCTCGGGATGGCAGTAGGTGGCGTTGGGAATGCGCAGCCGGGTTGATCGGCTTCACCGGCTTGCCGGCGATGTGCGTGACCGCAACAATGCCTTCCATCGCGCCTGAATGGGCCAGTTGCGGATAGCCCGCGACGATGTCGCCGACGGCGTAGATGCCCGGCTCGGCGGTGCGCATGAACTCGTCGATCTTCGACGAAGCCGCGCTCGACTTCGATCTTCGTCTTCTCGATGCCGACATTTTCGGTGCGCGGCGCGCGGCCGACGGCGACCAGCACCTTCTCGGCCTCGAGCTTCTGCTGCTTGCCGTCGACGGTAAAGGTGACGGCGACGCCGTTCTTCGTCTTCTCCACCTTCTCGACCTTGGCGTTGACAAAGCCGTTGATGCCGCGCTTGCGGTAGACGCGCATCAGCTCCTTCGAAACTTCTTCATCTTCCACGGGAACGTAGCGCGGCAGCATTTCCAGGATGGTCACGTCGGCGCCGAACGACTTGTAGATGCTGGCGAACTCCACGCCCACGGCGCCGGAGCCGATCACGATCAGCGACTTCGGAATCGCGTTCAGGCTGAGAATTTCGATGTTGGTCAGGATCTGCTCGATCGGGCTCCATGCCCGGCAACATGCGCGCGACCGAGCCGGTGCACAGGATCAGGTTCTTTGCCTTCACTCGACTTCTGCTCGCCGCCTTCGATGGCGACGGTGTGGATGCCGCCCTGCGCGGGGCCGGTCAGCTTGCCGTAGCCCGCATCACGTCAACCTTGTTCTTGCGCATCAGGAACGTGCAGGCCTTTGGCGTGCTTGTCGACGATGCCCTGCTTGCGCTTCTGGATCGCGCCCCAGTTCAGGGTGACGCCGGCGGTGTTCTCCAGGCCCAGCTCGACGCCTTCCTTCACGTGGTCGAAGACCTCGGCGTTGAACAGCAGCGCCTTGGTCGGGATGCAGCCGACGTGCAGGCAGGTGCCGCCGAGGTTGGGGTCTTTCTCGATGAGCGCGGTCTTCAGGCCGAGTTGGCCGGCGCGAATGGCCGCAGTATATCCGGCAGGGCCGCTGCCGATGATGGCTACGTCGTAAATGGTGTCGGGCAAGTGCGTGCTCCAGTTTGCGCGGCGTTAGAGAGTGGGATTTGAACCGCTGACAAATAGATGATTGTAAATCACCGCCGATTCGCGGGCTGCCAGCGCGCGAGTGTGTGCGCGCTTTCACAGCAGCACGATCGTGATTCCCTTGTTGCCCTTGCCCAGGTCGTTATCGCTCTTCAACTCCGGCATCTGCTTCAGCAGCGCCCAGGTGCGCTCGTCGGAGGTGCGCCAGTTTTCGCCGTAGATGCAATCGTGAATCTCGCGCGCGGTGACCATCTGCCGCAGGCTCGCCTGGAGCGCGATGCGCAGGTCGCCGCCGACGCCGCTGGAGCCGTAGCCATGAATGACCTTCAACACCTTCACGCCACTCTGCTGGGCGGATTGTATTTCGCCGCGCAACCGGGCGCGCGCCTGCTCCACGCTGGGCATGCCTTCCTTCAGTAGCGCGGTTTTGATGGTGAAGGCCATATCTAAAGCCAGCGCGCGCGCATTTCGAGAACACGATATCATCTCTAACTCGGGCACTTGTCGATGAAACAGATTGCCTCATGGGCGCTGGAGACGGCGAAACTGCGCGGCGCGTCGCTGGCCGAAGCTCGCATCGTGGATGAGCGCCATCGCTCGCTGGCCACCAAGAACGGCAAGATCGGCAAGGCCTCTGACGCGGAGTCGCTGGGCATCGGCATTCGGGTGATCGCCGATGGCGCATTCGGCTTCGCGGCCACCGACGATCTCTCGCGCGAGGGCGTCGAGTCCTGTGCGGCCAGAGCGGTGGATATTGCCAGGGCCTCCGCGACCGTGAAATCGCAAGAGCTGCACATGGCTCCCGAGCCGGCGGCACAAGGCCGACTGGGCGTCGCCCTGCAAAATCGATCCGTTCTCCATCCCAATCGAGAAGAACCTGGAGCTGCTCTTCGCCATCGACGCCGAGCTGCGCAAGAACAAGGGGGTGACCCTGGCGGAAGCCAACATGAACTTCCGCCGCTACGAGCAGTGGTTCTACTCGACCGAGGGCTCCGAGATTCACCAGACTGTCGTGACTTCCGGCGCGGGTTATGCCGCGCATTCCTACGAAAGCACGGAGATCCAGAAGCGCTCGTATCCCAACTCCTTCGGCGGCCAGTATCAGAACCGCGGCTACGAACTGATCGAAGAGCTGAAGCTGCTGGAGCACGCGCCGCGAGATTGCCGAGCAGGCGGTGGCGCTGCATTCGGCCGAGCAGTGTCCCGAGGGCACATACGACATCGTGCTCGACTCCTCGCAACTCAGCTTGCAGATTCACGAGTCCATCGGCCACCCCATCGAGCTCGATCGCGTGCTGGGGATGGAGGCCAACTTCGCCGGCACCTCGTTTCTTACGCTCGACAAACTGCGCACGCTGAAGTACGGCAGCGAGATCGTGAACGTGGTCGCCGACGCGACTGAGGCACACGGCCCCGGGCTCGGCACCTTCGCTTACGATGACGAGGGCGTCACCGCGCAGTGCACGCCCATCATCACCAACGGCCTGTTTACGGGATATCTCAGCTCGCGCGATACCGCGGCCGCGATTGGCTCGGGCCGCAGCGGAGGCTGCCTGCGCGCCGAAAGCTGGAATCGGCTGCCGATCGTTCGCATGACCAATGTCAGCATCCTGCCGGGCCCCGACCCGCTGACATTTGAGGAGCTGATTGCATCGACCGACCGCGGCATTCTGATGGAGACGAATCGCTCCTGGTCCATCGACGACAAGCGCTACAACTTCCAGTTCGGCTGCGAGATTGGCTGGGAGATCGTGGGCGGCAAGCGCGGCCGCATGCTGAAGAATCCGTCGTACTCCGGCATCACGACCGAGTTCTGGAATTCGATGGACGCCATCTGCTCGCGCGACCAGTGGACGCTGTGGGGCACGCCCAACTGCGGCAAAGGCCAGCCGCAGCAGGTGATGGGCACGGGCCATGGCGCGGCGCCTGCGCGATTCCGGAACATCGCAGTAGGGACCGCGTACAAAGGCAGCAGTTAGCAATCATCCATCAGTTTTCAGCCATCAGCATGTGGCTAAACGCCAGTCACCAATGTTAACTCGCGACCTCGCCGCTTCCATCTTCGACACGCTACGCCGGCTGACGTCAGCCGACGAGATCGAGCTGCTCGTCGCCGGCGGCCGCAGCGCGCTCACGCGCTTCGCCAACAACACCATCCATCAGAACATGGAAGAGGAGAACCAGCAGATTTCGGTGCGCGTCTCCTTCGGGGGACGCACCGCGCGCGCCACCACGAACAAGTATGACGACGAGAGCCTCCGCCGCGTCGTGCAATCCGCCGAAGCCCTGGCCCGGGTGCAGCAGGAAGAACCCGACTTGCTGCCGATGCCTACGCCGCAAGAGGTCGAACAGAACGCGATCGACTCCGGCACGGCGCGGGTCCGCCGCTACTTCGAGAACACCGCCGCGTCTGACTCCGCAACGACGCGCCGTCGGCGTCGCGCAAATGGTCGGTGTCGCCAAGAAGCAACGCGCTCACCTGCGCCGGTATCTTCTCCTCGGCGCAGTTCGTCGAAGGCATCTTCAATTCGCGCGGCGTCTCCGACTGGTACGAGCAGACGCTGGCCGAAGTCTCCGTCACCATGCTGGGCGATAACTCCTCCGGTTGGCAGAAGGCGAACTCGCCTGAGGTCGCGCAGCTCGATGCCGCGCGCATGGCCGAGATCGCCGCCGAGAAGACGATCGCCTCGCAAAATCCGATCGAGCTTGCGCCTGGCAAGTACACCGTCATCCTCGAACCGTCAGCGGTGCTCGACGCGGTGGGCTTCATGTTCTGGGACTTCGGCGGCTCGGCCCTGCTGGAGCAGCGCTCGTTTCTCAACGACCGCATCGGAACGCAGCTCTTCGGCGAGAACATCACCGTGTGGGACGACGTCTATCACCCGCTCCAGACTGGCGCGCCCTTCGACGGCGAAGGCATGCAGCGCCAACGCGTCAAGCTGATCGAGAACGGCATTGTGCGCGCCGTGACCTATGCGCGCTCCAGCGCCGAGCGCATGAAGCGCTCAGCCGCTGGCCAGCAAGGTCGGGCCAATCACCGCGACCGGGTCACGGCTTCCCGCTGCCCAACGAAATCGGCGAGGCGCCGATGAACATTGTCTTCGCCGGGCCCAGCGCCTGGTCAGGCACAATCGGTCGAGCAGATGATCGCGTCCACCGAGCGCGGCATTCTGGTGACGCGCTTGTGGTACATCCGCGAAGTCGATCCCTACGAGAAGATCACTGACCGGCATGACCCGCGACGGCACCTTTCTCGTCGAGGACGGCAAAGTCCGGCGCGGGCATCCGCAACTTCCGCTTTAACAAAGCCTGATCCACATGCTGCAAAACGTGGAGGCGATGGGCGAGCCGGTCCGCGCCAGCGGCGAGGAATCCATGGACATGGTGGTGCCCGCGATGAAGGTGCGCGACTTCAATTTCACGGAGACAACCAAGTTCTAGCACCGCCGGACCGCGGCCGCGTCTGTCACCTTTCTCGACCGGTGACGCGAATTGCCGCATTCTGCGCACTTCTAGCCGGCGTATAACAAGCGAAAGTCTCCCGCCAGGTTGTCGAGTCGCCACTCGCCCCTTTGCGCCAGACGAGCGCCGGAGGGCGCTTATGAAGACCCCCAGAAAACCACCCAAGCCGGACCAGAGACCAATGATCATCTTTTGTTGTCCTGCGTGCCGCGAGTTTGTGGCCGCCAGCCGCGACCCGAACCTGATCGCGCTGGCGCAACGTTACCACGACTGTCCCGAGTCGCACCCTCACGCCGCGTAGTCAACAACTTACGACAAAATCCCCGCGCCAGTGGAACAAATTTCTGGAAAGGTAACCGACCGTAATGGTACTTTGGTAATTCGGAGCTGGAAAGTTTATCATCAGGTCTACCGCTTTTTCGATATTGTGTGGTACAGCACTATGATGCCGGCTGGCCGCCAATCCGACTTGCGCAATTCCGTACGCTTTCCCCTGCATCTTCAGGTCACGCTCAGGACGCCTTCAGGAGAGTTACAGGCGAAGACGACCGATATCTCCGCCGGTGGCGTTCTGCTCCACCTCGACACGGCCATTCAGGTCGGCGCTCCGGTGGAGTTTGCGATCGAGATGCCGGCGGAGATGCTGGGGACAAGCAATCCAGTCCAGGTGATGTGCAGGGGTCGGGTGGTGCGTTGCTTGCGGGATGTATCCGGACAAAGTGTTGCGGTGGTGATTGATGAGTACCACTTCCAACGGCTCCAAAGATCCGAAGGGGAATAACCGCGTCACTCAGGCTAAGAGTGATGCGGGCCCCGTATTACACACAGCGGCGGAGACAGGCTCGCCCCGCCTCCGCATCATCATTGCCGACTCCGAAGCCATCTTCCGTGTCGGCATGAGCAAGATATTCGCCACCCACCCTGACTTGGAAGTGGTGGCACAAACCGAGACGCTCTCGCAAACCTTGAGCGTGGTCGCCTCCACCCCGGCGGATGTGGTGTTGTTCGAGTCCGGGCTCTCGCCCAATCCGGCCGACGCCATCGGCGAAGTGGCGCGCCGGGCCGATCCCAATACGAAGATCATCCTGGTGACCGCCCGCTGCGGCGAGCAGGAGACGGTAGATTTTCTGCGTCGCGGGGTGCGCGGCATTCTGGCCCGGGCCATCACGCCGGAGCTGCTGGTGCGCTGCGTGCGCAAGGTCGTGGCCGGCGAAACCTGGCTGGACAAGCAGGGCGTCAACTGGGTCATCGACGCCTATCGCAGCCAAGCCTTGCAGGGCAACGCGCCGCAGCAGCGCCTGCGGCTCACCGAAAAAGAGATGATGATCATCGGCGGCGTCACCCAGGGCATGAAGAACAAAGACATAGCCCGCGAAGTGGGGACAACCGAGCAGGTGGTGAAGAATTATCTGCGCAAGATCTACGACAAGCTGAACGTCGCCGACCGTCTCGAACTTGCGCTGTACAGCATGCATCATCGCTTGCTGGAAGGCTACGGCTTCCCCGATGGCGAGAGTGCCACGTCCAGCAACGGCGAATCCACGGCGCTGGGAGCGCAAGCCTCGTCGAGTACCCTGCCGGGCAGCAGCCCGTTGGAGGTGCTGACTCCCAAGCCGCAGATCGTGAAACGGCAGGCCGGTAAAGCGTAGCTCCTCGCAACCTCCGAGGTTGTCCCCCACGCGCGCTTGCGTTAGTGTAGTGCGTTTGGACTCTTCTCCCCGAGGTCTGTAATGTTCCCAGTGAATCGTTCGATGCGCAGGCTCGCCCTGCTCTGCGCGCTTGCCTGTTTCCTCGCCGCGCCTGCGCTCATGGCGCAAACCGAGCAGTCGCTCTCGCCGCAACTACGCAGCAGCATCGACGACACCGCGCGTCAGGTGCTGAAGTCCACCGGCGTCCCCTCGGCTTCGCTCGCCGTAGTGCAGGACGGCAAAATCTCCTACCTTCAGGCCTACGGCGACGCGAAGCTCGATCCGCAGAAACCGGCGGCGACGGCGATGCGCTACAGCATCGGCTCCATCAGCAAGCAGTTCACGGCGGCCGCGATTCTCATGCTTGCCGAAGCAAGGCAAGCTGTCGCTCGACGATCCCGTCTCGAAGTATGTCTCCGGCCTGACCGACGGTGACAAGATCACGATTCGCGAGCTGTTGTCGCACACCTCTGGCTACCAGGACTTCTGGCCGCAGGACTATGCGCCGCCAATGATGCTTAAGCCGATCACCGCCGAAGGGATCATGGATCGCTGGGCGAAGATCCCGCTCGACTTTCAGCCCGGTACGAAGTGGCAGTACAGCAACACCAACTACGTCATCGCCGGCGTCATCGTCGAGAAAGTCGCCGGCATGCCGCTGTTGCAGTTCCTCAGCCAGCGAGTGTTTACGCCGCTGGGCATGAAGAGCGTCGCCGACACCGACCTGAATAAGCTGCCGCCGACGGATCCAACGGGCTACATGCGCTACGCGCTGGGGCCGCTGCGCCCCTCGGGCAAGGAAGGCCGTGGCTGGATGTTTGCCGCTGGCGAGCTGGCAATGACCGCCGAGGACCTAGCCAAGTGGGACATTTCGATGATCGACGAGACCGTGCTGAAACCGGCGTCCTATCACGAGATGGAAACGGAGGTCTTGCTGAAAAACGGCTCGGGCACGCGCTACGCCCTCGGCGTGTCGGTAACGAACAGCAATGGACATCGCGTGCTGGAGCATGGTGGTGAGGTGCTGGGCTTCGTCGCCGAAAATATCGTACTGCCCGACGACAAGATTGCCGTCGCCGTCCTTACCAATCAGGACGCGTCGTCCGCGGCGGGCGATATCGGCAAGCAGGTCTCGGCGCTGCTGCTGAAGGCCGCCAATCCCAACGATCCCAAACAGGACGAGCTGATGCGCAAAGTCTACGACGGCCTGCAACAGGGCAAGATCGACCGCGCGCTCTTCACCGACAACGCGAATGCCTACTTGACCGACCAGGCGCTGAAGGACTACGCCAGCGGCCTCGGCCCGCTAGGCGCGCCCGAAGCCTTCACGCAAGCGCGCTCTGCGCTGCGCGGCGGCATGACCGAGCGAGTATACACAGTGAAGTATCCGAACAAGAGCCTTGCTATCGTGATCTACCAAATGCCGGACGGGAAGATCGAGCAGTACCTGGTGGCGGAGCAGTAGTTCCTACGGGCTACCTTGTGCGCCAGTGGCCGGACTAAAAAATACTGCCATCCAGCCCTGCAATGAAGTGGATTCCGTCGATCACCAGCTTTTTTGAGGCAGCATCATTGGTTATGTAAAGGTCTACTTGGGCAGTCGAAGCGGTCGCCAGATGGATAGCATCTGCAGGCGGCATTTTGTGCTGCGCGCGGATTCTCGCATAACGGTCGGCGGCTTCTTCACTAAATGGGAGAAGCCGCACCTCCTCGCCCTGAAAGTAGTGTCGGATCTGCTGTGCCTCCGCGGTCCGACCCGCACGGTAAGCGCCGGTCAAAATCTCTCCCAAAGTGAGCACGCTCGTGCAAAGCTGGTCGCCACGTTGCGACATCCGCTGGTGAATCCGTTCCACCTGTTTGCCAAACTGCGGGTGCGCTTCCAGCCAGTAGATGAACAGCATCGTGTCCCAGTAAACCAGGCTCACTTCTCCTCCGGCACATTGGAGGCGTAGAAGTGTTCCCGTTCACGACGAAGGAAGTTCTCCCCGCCTCCAAGAGAACCTAGTGCGTCCTTCAGGAGGCCACGCAGCTTTTCAAACCGAGCGACTTCCACAAGCGCACCCTGCGGCTCCTTATCGTCGAGCAGACGGTAGGTGAAAGTCGTTCGGGTCCCCATTCCGGAAGGCGGTCCGGATTCCTCTACAATCTTCAGATGGTTCTTTTCGAGGAAAATCCTTGAGCGCAGCGCACTGCACACGTTAGGCACCCTCGATTTCAGCTTCAATGCCTTGTGGACATCTCCGACCCGGATTTGCACCCGACTCAAACCCCTACGGCGAGCGGCCTCAACGTATTCCCTTGCCGCAAATGTCCTGATTTCATCCGCTGCAGTTGTTTGCATGTCTATTTCCTCCAGCTCTGCTCCGAGGCTTAAACTACTAACATACACTAACATACACTACAAACACTGGCAACACCTCCAACGTCCCTGCGATGAAGTTATGGCAGCTGCTAAATAGCATCCGCAGCATCTACTGGCGTATGGCGACCGCAGCCGAATTCCACCTCGACGAAACTACTGCAGTCCTTTCCCGCACCCCCGCCGCCTTCAACGCCCTGTTGCGCGGACTGCCTGACACCTGGGTGCGCCGCAACGAGGGCGAAAGTTCCTGGAGCGCCTACGACATTGTGGGACATCTGGCGAACCTGGAGCGCACCGACTGGATGGCGCGAGTGCGGCGAATTCTCGATGACGGCGAGTCGCGGCCCTTCCACCGCGTCGACCGCTTCGCGCAGATGAAGGAAGGCCAAGGACAATCGCTGGAGCAGCGCCTGGATGAGTTCGCGCGCTTACGCCGTGAGAATCTTTTGGCTTTGCAGGCGCTGAATCTGCGGCCTGAGGATTTTGCCCGCAGAGGGACGCATCCGGCGCTAGGCCCGGTCACGCTGGCGAATCTTCTGGCGACGTGGGCCCTGCACGACCTGACGCACCTGCATCAACTCTCGCGGGTGATGGCGCACCAATATCGCGATGCAGTCGGCCCCTGGGTCCAGTTCCTGGGGGTGCTCAAGTGCGACGGCCACAGCGCTCCGGCATAACGGAACAAAATGTTTACAACTTTCTCCTTGACAGCTTAGGAGAGTCGACGCTAATCTCCTAAGCGTTTTAGGAGAACGCATGCCCGACCAGGCGCAAATCCTTCCCGGTACCCTCGACCTGCTCATTCTGAAGGCCGTTTCCCTCGGCCCGCTGCACGGCTATGGAGTTCTGTTGCGCATCGGGCAAATCTCCGGACAGACGTTGCTCATCGAGCAGGGCGCGCTTTATCCCGCGCTCTTTCGTCTCGTCCGCCAAGGCCTGCTGAAAGCGAACTGGGGGACATCGGACAACAATCGCCGCGCCAAGTTCTACGAGCTCACCGCCGCGGGCCGCAAGCGTCTGCGTGAGGAAACCGAGGGCTGGAACCGGCTAGTCGGAGCGGTCGCCTCGGCCCTCGCTGCGCAGCCGGAGGAAGTATGACGTTGCCGTCTTACATTCGCTGCCTGGCCGCCAAGCTCTTTCATCGCGAGCAGGTGGCCGATGACGTGGACCAGGAGCTGCGCGCGCACATCCAGCTTCGTGCCGACGATCTGCAATGCTCCGGCCTCTTGCGTGCCGAGGCCGAGCGCCAGGCACGCATCGAGTTTGGCGGCCAGGAGCGTTTCAAGGAGGAATGCCACGAAGCCCTCGGCGGCAATTTCATCGAGATCGTAATTAACGATGTGCGTTATGCGGTGCGCGTGCTGCGCAAATCTCCCGGATTCACCATTGCCGGAGTGTTCACGCTGGCGTTGGCCATCGGCGCAAATGCCGTGGTCTTCAGCGTGATGAACTCATTCCTCCTGCATCCGTTAAAGCTGCCCCATGCAGACCGGCTCTACGCCGTCTGGCGTCCGGACGTCCGCGACGCGCACGAGTCCTATCCTGACTATCTCGATCTGCGCGACCGCAATCGCAGCTTCGAAAGCCTGGCCGCATTCAACGCTACCGAGGCAGGGATGGACATGGGCAAAGAGCCATTCGATGCCTGGATCATGGAAGGCAGCGGAAACTACTTTGACGCGCTGGGCGTGCAGCCGTACCTGGGGCGCGTCTTTCACCCCTCCGACGATCATGGCCCGAACAGCGCTCCTTATGTCGTGCTCAGCTACGGCTGCTGGCACTCGCGCTTTCACGACGATCCTGGCGTGGTCGGCCGTACCATCCAGTTGAACAAGCATCCGTTCACAATCATCGGGGTGACCCAGCCTGGCTTCCACGGCACGCTGGTTTTCTTCAATGTCGATGCCTTTGTGCCGCTTGTGGACCATGCAGCCTTCGGCCCGGATGACTCGAACGCGCGCAAGGACCGCTGGGTGTTCATGGTGCTGGGACGCCTGAAGGAGGGCGTCACGACTGCGCAAGCCACCGCCGACCTGAGCGGCATTGGCTCGTACTTCGAAAAGACCTATCCCAAAGACGACGGCAAAATGCGCTTCACGGTGGCGCGGCCCGGCCTTTACGGCGATTTCCTGGGAGGCCCGGTAACTGCGTTCATGACCGGATTGATGACCCTGGCGGGCTTGATTCTGCTGGCCGCCTGCGCCAACCTGGGCAGCCTGTTCGCCTCGCGCGCCGCCGACCGCTCGCGCGAAGTCGCTTTGCGGCTGGCGCTGGGCTCCACGCGCACGCGCATCCTGCGCGGACTGTTCACCGAAGCCGTGCTGATTTCGCTGATGGGCGGCGCGGTAGGCGTGCTAGGCAGTCTCGTGCTCTTGCGCGCGCTCAGCGCGTGGCAGCCGATGCCCAGATTTCCCATCCAGATGCCGGTGAACCCCGACGCTTACGTCTACGCCGTTGCGTTGCTGTTGAGCCTGGTCAGTGGATTCCTGTTCGGCGCGGTGCCGGTGCGGCAGGTGCTGCGCACCAATCCCTATGAGATCGTCAAGCTGGGAGGGGCGAGAAGCGGTGCCCGCCGTCTCACGGCGCGCGATCTGCTGCTGGTGGTGCAGATCGCCATCTGCGCTGTACTGGTCACCGCTTCGCTGGTTGCTGTGCGCGGGCTGGCGCGCTCCCTGCATAACGATTTCGGCTTCGAGCCGCTGAGCAGAATTGTCGTCGACACCGACCTGACGATGTCCGGTTACAGCGGCGATCAAGTGCCCGCGATGCAGAAGCGCATGATCGATGCGCTCGCGGCCATCCCCGGAGTGGAGTCCGTCGGTCTCGCGGATGGAATCCCGTTGGGCGAAAACCAAGGCGACTCGAATGTCTTCCGCGAGGATACATCCGATCTCACTCCGTCGAATGCCGTTTCCGATGCCAACCGGTTTGACATCTCTCCGGAGTATCTGCACGCGGCGGGCACGAACCTGCTTATGGGCAGGGGCTTTACATGGAACGACGACCAGCATTCTCCGCTCGTGGCCATCGTGAACCAGGAATTTGCGCGCAGAATGTTTGGCTCCGAGGCCAAGGCCCTCGGCAGTTTTTTCAAAATGCAGGAAGGTAAGCGCATCCAGATCGTGGGGATCGTCGAGAACGGGAAATACAACAGCCTCGCCGAGGACCCCCACACGGCGATGTTCCTTCCCATACTGCAGCGGCCCTCGAGCTCGACGTGGCTGGTCGTGCATTCCGATCGCGAGCCGCTGCAACTGGGCGCATCCATACGAAACACCTTGCACAACCTTGACGCCGGGCTTCCTGTCTCCATCCGCACACGATTTCAGGTGATGGACTTCGCCTTCTTCGGCCCGCGCATGGCGACCATCTCGCTCGGCGTACTGGGCCTGATGGGCGCGATGCTGGCTATCACGGGCATCTTCGGCATGGCGGCGTATTCCATCAGCAAGCGGCTCAAAGAGCTGGGCATCCGCATCGCCCTGGGCGCGAAACGCGAAGAGATTCTGCAGGCGGCCTTGGGACGCGCCTTCCGCTTGCTGGCGTTCGGCTCGGCCGCAGGGCTATTGCTCGGCATTCTGGCCAGTCGAGTACTTGCGCTGATCGTGTACCAGGCAACGCCGCGCGACCCGCTGGTGCTGGCCGGCGCCGTGATTGCCATGCTGCTGCTCGGCCTGGTGGCTACGTGGATTCCGGCACAGCGAGCGCTGCGCCTCGATCCGCTCATCCTGCTGCGCGAGGATTGAGAGAAGGGCAAGACCTCTCAAACTCTCGCGCTAGGCAATTGAAAAGCCCGGAGTATTCTCCGGGCTTTTCCATGGCGGCGACAGGCGCGCCTAGGCGGCGTGGTGCGCTTGATGGTGGTGCGAATGGTGGTGCTTGTGATGATGGTGTTTGCTGGCAAATGCGGGCACAGAAGCCGCGATCACGAGCAGAACGAGCGGCAGCAACTTTTTCATGTGCGGGATTATAGCCATGAAAATATCGGCCGCAATAAGGTGACCACCTGAACGAACCAGCCCAGGCAATAATCCCTACCGAGCGCCCCTGCTACCGCGCAGCCAGTCGAACGAGATCGAGCCGGCGCCCAGGAAGATCAACGCAAACGCTATGGCCAGGCAGGCCAGCGGGAACTCGAAGCCGCCCTGGCCCGTCAGGCCGTTCTTCAGATGAACTTTCAGGATGGCCACCAGCATGTCGATAACGATGGCGAAGGCGGCAAAGCGCGTGAGCAAGCCAAGCACCACCAGAATGCCGCCGCCGAATTCAGCCGCGACCACCAGATAAGCCATCCAGGCGGGGATGCCGAGATGCGGCAGCATGCCCATGATGCCATGCATGTGACCGGCGATCTTCTGCCAGCCGTGCGCGATCATGATGGTGCCCAGCACCAATCGCAAGACGAGCAAAGCCAGCGGTTGCAGGCGATTCAGAAAGTCCACGTTCCCTCCCTGGCCGCAGCGTCACGTTGGGACGTGTTGGTTAGGCTTCAGGCCAGAAACGGACAGGATAAATCAGCCAACGCGCTCGCCCCAAAACTTTCGACCGGCCGGCGGCATTGCCTGTTGACCGCAGCGATGCTGGTCAGGCGCGGGTGTGGGCTGAGCACACGAGCGCGAACGACAAGCCGCCGTGACCCCCGCGGCGCATCGCTCGTGTTCTCCGCCATCTATAATCAAGAGATGCCCACCCGCTGAAATTGCTTTCTGTGCGGGCCTGCGACGACTTCAGGCCCCGTTCGGCTGGGCAGACTCGTGTTATGGAATTCCGACTCGTCAGTTCGTACAAGCCGCAGGGCGATCAGGGCCGCGCCATCGAGTCGCTCACCCGCGGGGTCGTTCGATGGCGAGAAGCATCAGGTGCTGCTGGGCGTCACCGGCTCGGGCAAGACCTTCACGATGGCCAAGGTCATCGAGCACGCCGAACCGGCCGGCGCTGGTGCTGGCGCACAACAAGACGCTGGCGGCGCAGCTCTATCACGAGTTCAAGTGCGTTCTTCCCGCACAATGCGGTCGAGTACTTCGTCTCCTATTACGACTACTACCAGCCCGAGGCCTACATTCCGGCCGGCGACGTTTACATCGAGAAGGAAGCGACGATCAACGACGAGCTGGACAAGCTGCGGCTCTCGGCCACCAAGTCGCTGTTCGAGCGGCGCGACTGCATCATCGTCGCCTCGGTGAGCTGCATCTACGGCCTGGGCTCGCCGGAAGCCTACTACGGCATGCTGCTGTTCCTGGAAAAGGGACAGAAGATCAAGCGCGAGGACATCACCCGCAAGCTGGTCGAGATTCTCTACGAGCGCACCGACGGCGACTTCCGGCGCGGCACGTTTCGCGTGCGCGGCGACATCATCGAGATCTTCCCGACCTACGACGACATCGCGTACCGCATCGAGCTGTGGGGCGACGAGGTCGAGTCGCTGGCGCAGATCGATCCGCTGTTCGGCACGGTGAAGCAGAAGTACGTGCGCCTGCCCATCTATCCCAAGACGCACTACGTGATGAAGCCGGAGACGCAAGAGCGCGGCGGTGGAGTCCATCCTGCAAGAGCTGGCGTGGTGGGAGGCGGAACTGGAGAAGCAGGGACGCATCGTGGAGGCGCAGCGCGTGCATCAGCGCACGATGCTTCGACCTGGAGATGATCAAGGAGATGGGCTACTGCCACGGCATCGAGAACTACTCGCGGCACTTCACCGGACGCCTGCCGGGCGAGCCTCCGCCGACGCTGCTGGATTACGTGCCGCGCGACTACCTGCTGTTCATCGACGAGTCGCACCAGACCGTTCCGCAGATTCACGGCATGTGGCACGGCGACCGCTCGCGCAAGCAGAACCTGATCGAGTACGGCTTCCGCCTGCCCAGCGCGCTGGACAATCGCCCGCTGACGTTCGAGGAGTTCGAGCACCGCGTGAATCAGGCGATCTACGTTTCGGCGACGCCCGGGCCGTACGAGCTGACCAAGTCGGCGGGCGTTGTGGTCGAGCAGATCATCCGCCCGACCGGGCTGGTCGATCCGGAGGTCGAAGTGCGTCCGGTGAAAGGGCAGATCGACGACCTGCTGCACGAGATTCGCGAGCGCGTCGAGCAAGAACGAGCGCGTGCTGGTGACCACGCTGACCAAGCGCATGGCCGAAGACCTGGCCGAGTACTACAGCGAGGTCGGCGTGCGCTGCCGCTACATGCACTCGGAGATCGAGACGCTGGAGCGCATCAAGATCCTGCGCGATCTGCGCAAGGGCGAGTTCGACGTGCTGATCGGCATCAACCTGCTGCGCGAAGGGCTGGACCTGCCGGAGGTCTCGCTGGTGGCGATCCTCGATGCCGACAAGGAAGGCTTTCTGCGCTCGGCAGGCTCGCTGATCCAGACCATGGGCCGCTGCGCGCGCAACCTGAATGGCCGCGCGATTCTCTACGCCGACCGCATGACCGACTCGATGCAGAAGGCCATCGGACGAAACCAATCGCCGCCGCGCCATCCAGCAGGCCTACAACGAGGAGAACGGCATCACGCCGGAGACCATCGTGCGGCCGCTGCGATATGTCGCTGGCGCACGTGGCCGACGCCGATTACGCCGACCTGACCGACGAAGCGGAAGGCATGCCGGAGTTCAAGTCGCAGGAGGAGCTCGGACGCGTACATTGCGAAGCTGGAGAGCGACATGCGCGAGGCCGCCAAGCGCTTCGAGTTCGAGCAGGCGGCGAAGCTGCGCGACACCGTCAGCGAGCTGCGGACGAAGGAGTTTATGTTCACGTAGGGGAACTAGGCGGCAGCTGCTCCCAGGACATGAGAATGGAGATCGCACACCTGCCGCATCTCCGCTGCACCTTCCCCGAAGAGCCAATCCGGATAGGCGCAATGCAGATGGAAGACCTGCTCGCGCATGGTATCGTTCCAGAGTTTTTCGAGGGCGATCGCTCCGGCCTTATTCCCCGATTCCCAGAGCACGGCAACCATCTCGCCGAAGACAGTAACGCCCCGGTCACGGCTGCGGGCGGCCCTTTTCGCGTCGAGCACAAACTTCCCGACCGATGCCGTGAACCGGCCCGCGTCCGGCAATCCGTCAGCCATGAACATCGCCAGCATCTCGGACGCATCGCAGATGGTGAAGCGGCCATTCCTGGCGTATTCCCGAACGTCGATCTCCAACCGTTCAAGCGCCTTGGCCAGGTTCAGCCGGTGCTCTTCGGTGCACACCATCAACACGGAATCGCCGATCAGAAGCCCGGAATACACCACCCCGGTGAGGCGGTCGATAAGCGAAGCGTGGCTGTCGTAGAAATGAACAGAATGAACAGGGGCTAGAGTGGACACACTACACCTTCTTAGCTTTGCAGTGAGATGCTGCCGGCAGGACATCTGGATGCCTGCCGCGACGTAATCATTCGGAGCTGGGACCGCAGAACTGCCATTACTGCGACACAATCATCATCGGCTGTTGCAGAGCACACGAACTAGTGCAGTTCGGGTCCTGCGGCGGCGCCGCCTGGTTTTGCGTCACCGTGTTGTTCGAGGTCTGAATGATGGTGGTCTGCGACGTGCCCTGGTCGGCCACGTAGACCTTGCTCGATGTGGGGTCCGATGCGATGAACACCGGGTTGGCGCCGCTCGGCAACGGCACGGTCGCGAGCGGGCTGAAGCTGTTGGCGCTCACCACGGTCACGTCGTTCGATCCGGAATTGGCGGTGTAGAAGAGCGTGCTGTTGGCCAGGGGCGTCACTCCGACCGGGTTGGTGCCCACCGGCACGGTGGCCAGCAGCGGGATGGGCGGCATTCCCGTGAGATTAATGTTGGAGGTATCGAAGACGCTGACCGTATTGTCGCCGCTGTTGGCGACGTAAAGGCGGTTGAGCACCGGGTCGACCACCGCAAACGTTGGCCGCGCGCCGAGCGGGACCGCTGCCGACACCGCGGCCACTCCCGCGGTGACGATGTTGAGCGCTGGGGGATGAGTGGCGTCACCCTGGGTCACGATGAAGATATAGTTGCCCGTGCTGCTGAGGACGATGGCGGATGGGTTTGGCCCCAGCCCGTTCTGCGAGTTGATTATGCCCATCACAGCGCCATTATTGATCACCGACACGGTGCCGTCCCCCTGATTGAGGACATAAATATAAATGGAGCTGTTCACTAACGACTGCACCGTCATCGTCGGGTTGTGGCCGACGCACACCGTATTCGAAACCGACAGCGTGCTTAACGGGATGGTGCTAACAGAGCCGCCGTTTTGGCAGGCAGAATTCGCGCCCGAATTCACAACGTACATCATGCCGCTCTGCGACGAGTTCAGGGACACCGGACGCGAGCCGGACAAAAGCGAAATCGTGGTGATCGGACCGGCCAGCGTGGGCAGGTACTCGCTTACGGTATCGTTGTCGCGATTGGCCACGAACAGCGCCAGCGAATTGGGCGGGAATGCCTCGGCGATGCTGCCGACGCCAAAGCTGTTCACCGCCAGATTGCTGTCTCCGGAGACGTCGATCTCAGTCGTGGTGCCCTGGCCGTTGGGGTTGAAATTCACCACCCAGGCGAAGTGGTTTGTCTGCGGCTGGCCGCCCGGACTGATAACCGGGTTGGCGACGGGACGATACTCGTCACCGCATCCGAGTTGAAGCAGCCATAACGAAGCGGCCAAAGCCAAAAGGCCGAGTTTGCGCGAAACCGTCATCGACACTCCAGCGCCCCAATTTGCAGCAGGAAATCACAATTGTACTAGGAAGGAAGCACTCACTGCGCGATGTGGCGGACAGAAATGGCGAAGCCCCGCCGCAAGGACGGGGCCGTCGGCCGATGAACTCCGCGCGGCGTTACAGCTTGCGCGTTATACGTTGAATGACGAGCCGCAGCCGCAGGTGCTCTTCACGTTCGGGTTGTCGAACTTGAAGCCGGCGCCTTCCAGCGTCTCCAGGTAATCGACGCTCACACCCTTCAGGTACATGAGCGAGGTGGCGTCGACGAACACCTTCAGGCCGTCGAAGTCGAAGGTCTTGTCCATCATGCCCGCGCCGTTCTCGAACGACATGGAGTACGAGAAGCCGGAGCAGCCTCCGCCGACCACGCCGACTCGCAAGCCCGCGGGTACCGGGTTCTGCTGTGCCATGATCTCCTTCACCTTGGCGATAGCGTGAGGGGTGAAGTTGACGGGCGTCTCGGTGGTGGGGGGTGTGGTGGTGGTCGGTGTGGTTGTCGTCGTTGCCATGCCTCTCTCCTAGGGAAATCTACCGGATTATATCAAACCGCCCGGCGCGGGGCGCTTTCTGACCGCTACACGTTAGATGCCATCCCCCTGTGCCCGGTCGCAGGTTGAGACCAACGCGCTGAAGCCTGAGTTCGTCGGGCCAGCTACTCGTCTGAATCGCACTCGCTATTGCACTGCCCCTTGCCCGGAGTCATAATAGGGGCCATCGCGCTCCCGGGCCGTGGGGGCTGCCCGGGCCATTTCAAACCGAGGTGTTCAATGTCGACTATGAAGATCCTCTTCATCGTGTGGGGGGTAGTGACAGGCGTGCTGGTGCTGCTTTGGATCTACCGGAGCACGCTGAGCATGCACGAGGACGACGCCATGTTCATCGACGATTCCAGCAAGAACATGCGCGAGGAACAAGAGGCGTTGCAGCTCCGCATGAACAAAGTTACGCCTTGGATCCGAATCCTTCTGGCGACGTCGAGCGTTTTGATCCTGGTGTGGGCGGGCATGGCGATCTGGCAGCAGTTGAACCCCAGCTCGTAAGCAAAGACGAGTTGCCGCGACGAGTCTCCGGATCGCGCCCTAAGATGGCTTTAACAACGCGCAGCCGCCGGGTTGCGCGTTTGTGTTTGCACCGAACTACAAATAAGAAGCCCTGCGTTCGCCTGCGCATCCCTTATACTAGGGACAACCTACAAAACAGTTTTCGCAGCCTGGAGCATTCACTGCGCGGCTGCTAATCCGCATTCATACGATTTTCTGTCGATCGAGGTAACCGTGGCCACACAAGAACTTTCTCCGCGCGTTTTGGAATTCCCTTCTAACCCGGAGATCGACCCCGAAGAGGAAATTGCCGAATGGCTTCAGGCGTTCGACGAGCTGGTGGACGAGGAAGGCGCAAACCGCGGCTGTGCGCTTTTGAAGGCGCTGGTGGGGCGGGCGCGCGAGTCGGGCGTCAAAGTGCCCGTCCAGCTGAACACGCCCTACGTCAACACCATTCCCGTGGAGGAAGAGGTGCCGTATCCCGGCGATCGCCTGACTGGAGCGCCGCATCAAGAGCCTGATCCGCTGGAACGCGATGGCCATGGTGCATCGCCAGAACAAGAAGGATCCCGGCATCGGCGGGCACATCTCGACCTATTCCTCGCTGGCCACGCTGCTCGAAGTCGGCTTCAACCACTTCTTCCACGCGCGCTACGGCGATCGAGCCCGGCGACTTCATCTACTTCCAGGGCCACTCTTCGCCCGGCGTGTACGCGCGCGCCTTCCTCGAAGGCCGTCTCAGCGAAGAGCAGGTCGACGAATTTCCGCCACGAGCTGCGCGGCACGCCCGGCCTGTCGTCCTATCCGCATCCCTGGCTGATGCCGGATTTCTGGCGCTTCCCCACGGTCTCGATGGGCCTCGGCCCGCTGAACGCGATCTACCAGGCGCGCTTCATGCGCTACCTGGAGAACCGCGGCCTCATCCCGGCGACGCAGCGCAAGGTCTGGGCGTTCGTCGGCGATGGCGAAACCGACGAGCCCGAATCCATGGGCTCGCTCACCCTGGCCTCGCGCGAGAAGCTCGACAACCTGATCTTCGTCGTCAACTGCAATCTGCAGCGGCTGGACGGCCCGGTGCGCGGCAACGGCAAGATCATCAACGAACTCGAAGCCGCCTTCCGCGGCGCCGGCTGGAACGTCATCAAGGTGCTCTGGGGCGGCGATTGGGACAAGCTCTTCGCCCGCGACAAGTCCGGCCTGCTGCTGAAGCGCATGGAAGAGTGCGTCGACGGCGAGTACCAGAGCTACAAGGCCAAGGGCGGCGAGTACATTCGCCGCGAGTTCTTCGGCAAGTATCCGGAACTGCTGGAGATGGTCGCCGACATGAGCGACGACGAACTGCATCGCCTGACGCGCGGCGGCCACGATCCGCAGAAGGTTTACAACGCCTACAAGCGCGCGGTGGAGCATCGCGGCGCGCCGACGGTGATTCTGGCGCAGACCGTCAAGGGCTACGGCCTGGGCTCGGCCGAGGCGCGCAACGCCACCCACCAGGAGAAGAAGCTCGCCGACGAGGCGCTGACCGCGTTTCGCTCGCGCTTCGACATTCCCATTCCCGAGGAAGCGGCGCGCGAAGGCTCGCTCTATCGCCCGCCCGATGACAGCCCGGAGATCACCTACATGCGCGAGCGGCGCAAGCAACTCGGCGGCTTCATGCCCCAGCGCGAGGTCCCCGACGCCGAACTTCAAGGCGCCGTCGCTTGATCACTTCGCCGAATCGCTGGCCGGCTCGCAAGGGCCGTGCCGTCTCTACCACCATGGGCTACGTCAGCATGCTGCGGCAGCTGCTGAAGGATCCCGAACATCGGCAAGTTCATCGTGCCCATCATTCCCGACGAGGGCCGCACCTTCGGCATGGAGTCGATCATCCGCCAGGTGGGCATCTACGCCAGCCAGGGGCAGCTCTACAAGCCGCACGACCAGGACATGCTGCTGTACTACCGCGAGGAGAAGAACGGCCAGATTCTGGAAGAGGGCATCACCGAAGCCGGCTCGATGGCGTCGTTCACCGCCGCCGGCACCGCGTACTCCAACTACAGAGTGCCGATGATTCCGTTCTTCACCTACTACTCGATGTTCGGATTCCAGCGCATCGGCGACATGATCTGGGCCTTCGCCGACGCGCGCGGCAAGGGCTTCCTGATGGGCGGCACCGCCGGGCGCACGACGCTCGCCGGCGAAGGCCTGCAGCACCAGGACGGGCACAGCCTCGTGCTGTCCAGCACCGTTCCCACCTGTCACAGCTACGATCCGCGCTTACGTCTACGAGATCGCCGTGATCGTGCAGGACGGCATGCGGCGCATGTACCAGGAGGGCGAGGACCGCTTCTACTACATCACGGTCTACAACGAGGACTATGCGATGCCGGAGATGCCGAAGGGTGCGGAGGAAGGCATTCTGCGCGGCATCTACAAGTACCGTGCCGCAGCCGAGGGCAACGAGGCCGTTCAGCTCTTCGGCAGCGGGCCGATCCTGAACGAAGCTCTGCGCGCGCAGCAGATCCTGGCGGAGAAGTACGGCATCGCCGCCGACGTGTGGAGCGTCACCAGCTACAACGAGCTGCGTCGCGACGCGCTCGCCGTCGAGCGCTGGAACCGGCTGCATCCGGCGGAGCCGGAGAAGCGGCCGTACATTCTTGACGCGCTGCGATGGCGCCGAAGGGCCGATCATCGCGGCCACGGATTACATGAAAGCTGTGCCCGACCAGCTTGCTCCCTGGCTGCCGGACCGGCTGGTCACGCTGGGCACCGACGGCTTCGGGCGCAGCGACAATCGCCAGCACCTGCGGCAGCACTTCGAGGTGAACGCGGAGTCCATCGCGGCGGCGGCGCTTTCGCGGCTGGCGCGCGACGGCAAGTTCGACGCCCGCTCAAGCCGAGAAGGCCTTGCAGGAGCTGGGCATCGACACCGAGAAGATCGATCCCGCCATCGCGTAATACGAAACGCTGACCTCATTCCGGCCGTGATCGCGGCCGGAATGGCCCCCTCGCCCGTGCTAACCTGCTCAGCAGGATTTTCTATGAGCCGCCAGCCTGTTTTCCTGTCCCTCGCCATGCTAATACTCTTGCCGCTGTCAGCTTGTGCGCAGCCGGCTAAGTCCGGCGCGCCAGCTGCGCCGCAGTCAAGCGCGTCACCGAAATCTCCGAGCACGATCCAACTCGGTCAGCAGGCGCAGTCCTCCGCACCGCCTTCCAATGAGGCTGCAACGCTCGCCATGGCTGACCGCTTGCTGGCCAGCGGCAAGGCTGCCGAGGCGCAGGAAAAATATCAGGCCGTGGCCAACGTCAATCCGGGCTCGGTGCCGGCGCAGGTCGGGCTTGGCCGCGCGCTCACAGTGCAGTTGAAGCTCGAGGAGGCGCAGTCGGCGCTGGATACGGCGCTCGCTGTTCATCCCAATTCGCCTGAACTTTTGCTGGTCATGGGCGATCTTCAATTCGCGCAGGGAAAGCTGGCCGACGCCGAGCGCTCGTATGTTAAGGCGGAGAACCTGAAGCGCGACGATCCCGCGCCCTACCTCGGTCTGGCGCGCGTCTATCGCGCCTACTCGCTCTATCGCCGCGCCTACGACAACATGAAGCGCGCACACGAGCTGGCGCCTAACGACATCCCCGTACAATTACAGTGGTTCCACTCCCTGCCGCAGGCCGATCAGGCGCCCGCGCTGCAACTCTATCTCGCCGAGGCTGGATCGAAGCTGAACCCGCAGACCACGCGCGTGCTCCAGCAGTACCTCGCCTTTGTGAAGCGTAGCGCCGATGCCCCGGCGCACCCCTGCAAGCTGGTGAGTAATGTGAAGGAGACCAGCACCAAGCTCTACGCCATCCCCCGTTCGGGATCCGAGCTGGGCGCCTCCGGCATCGCGGCCAAGGTCAACAATCAGGAGTTGCACCTGGCGGTCGATACCGGAGCGACCGGCGTGCTGCTGGGCCGTACGACCGCCGAGAAGCTCGGCCTGCCGCGCCTCGGCTATCAAGCCATCGCCGGCATGGGCGACTCGGGACAGCAGGGCGGATATCTCGCGTTGGCGGACCGCATTCGCATCGGCGATCTGGAGTTCCAGGATTGCACGGTGCGCGTTACCGATGCCGCGACCCCGGTCACTGGGCAGGATGGATTGATCGGCACGGACGTGTTCAGCGCGTATCTGATCGACGTCGACATCCCCGGCGCGAAACTGCGGCTGTCGCCGCTGCCCAAACGACCCAACGCGGCTGAGACTTCAACGGCCTTGCAGACCACCCACGACAGCCAGCAATTCGAAACGGAGGCGGTTGCGGGAAACGCTGCCTCGCACGAGCTGCCCAAGGACGCCTATGTCGCTCCCGAGATGGCGAACTGGAGCAAGGTCTATCGCTTCCGAAATTTGCTGATGGTACCGACCAAGGTCGACGACGTCGGCCCCATGCTGTTTTTGTTGGATACCGGGTCGTTCGCCAATACACTTTCCACCAAGGCCGCGCAGCAGATTACCCAGCTACGCGCCGATCCGTCCACGCACGTGACGGGACTCGGCGGAAAAGTTGGGCAGGTCTACCGTGCTGACAAAGCCACGCTGCAATTCGGCCGCTATTCGCAAGCCAACCAGGACGTCGTGACCTTTGACCTGACCGGTATGAGCCGCAACGCGGGCACACAGGTCTCAGGCATCCTGGGATTCAACATGCTGCGCATCCTGCAAGTCAAAATCGACTATCGCGACGGTCTGGTGGACTTCCTCTACGATCCCAATCGCCTGCCGAAGCAAATCAAGCTGAACAAGCAATGAGGCGGTTGGCGACGGACTGGTTTGGCGTGGCAGGAACTGTTTGTCATCCTGAGCGGAGCGACAGCGGAGCCGAGGGATCTGCTGTTTGTCCGCACTGGCTGCATGCTGGTGGGAACCGCAGATCCCTCGTTGGCCTTAAGGCCTCCTCGGGATGACAAAGAAAGGCGACCCGCGACGCCTACCGCCCGGCGTAGCTCACGCGCCAGATCGAGTTCGAGCCGTCGTCGGTGATCAGCAGCGAGCCATCGGGCGCGACCGTCACGCCGACAGGGCGACCCCAGACATCGCCGTTGGGCAGTACAAAGCCGGTCAGGAAGTCCTCGTACTCGCCGGTCGGCGTGTCCGGTCTGGTGCAGCGGCACGCGAATCACTTCGTAGCCGGCGCGACGGATTGCGGTTCCACGAGCCGTGTTGCGCGGCGAAGATGTCGCCGCTGGTACTCCGCCGGAAACTGCTTGCCTTCGTAGAACACCATCTCCAGCGAGGCATTGTGCGGCCTGCAAGAGCACATCCGGAACGATGGTCTTTGCTCTTCAGCTCGGGATGCTTGCCCTTAGCCGCGGATCGGGATTGCCGCCGATGTAGTAATAGGGCCAGCCGTAGAAGCCGCCTTCCTGCACGTGGGTGATGTAGTCGGGCACAAGATTGTCGCCCAGCCCGTCGCGCTCGTTCACCGAGCACCACAGCTCGCCGGTCTTGGGATTGATCGCCAGCCCGCCACCCGCATTGCGGATTCCGTAGGCGTACACATGCATGTTGGAGCCGTCGGGATTCATCACCAGAATGTCGGCGCGGTTCTTCTCGTCAGGATGCGTGTCGGGATCGTCGACGTTCGAGGCCGATCCGACGCCGACGAACAACTGCTTGCCATCAGGAGAGAAGACCAGGTCGCGCGTGTCATGGCCTTCGGATCGGGCAGGTGGCGATGTGCTCCGGCTTGGCGGTCGCCTTCAGATCGCCATTGCTGATAAGGGAAGCGCAGCGACGGCATCTGCTGTCGCCGATGTAAACGTATTGCGGGTTGGGCCGGGCGGATAGAATGCGATGCCGTACGGCTGGTTCAGTCCGATGGCAAACATCGACGACTGTCTGCGGCTTGCCGTCGCGCCGTAATGCCGCGGAAGATCTTGATGTCGCCGGCATGGCTCTCGGCGACGAAGAAATCGCCGTTGGGAGCGGTGATGATGTTGCGCGGCTCCTGCACGTCGGTCGTGTACAGCTCCACTTTGAAGCCGGCGGGCGCCTGCGGCCACCGTCTTTCGGACGATCGACGACACGCGGCCCATTGAGCGCGGATTTGGTCGCATAGGGTGCGGCAGATCGTGTGGCGTGATCTTGTGAGTCGCGCCCGGCTTCTCGTAACGGAAGTCGGTGAACGGCCCGGCGGATGGCGGAGCGGAGCGCGGGCTCTGGGCGCACCCTGTGCTGGGCAAAAACAGCAGAGACGCGAGCATCAGTGAGGCTAGTTCGAGTAGGGTGAGGTGTTTCGACATGCAGTTATGGATGCCGCGTAACATGCACGCCCTCCGGGCTTGGCGCATCGTATCCAGTTACAAGGCAGTTCAACGACAACTTCCTGCCGATCAGAGTTTTCTGCTCAACAAACACGATCTCCAACAACACGACCGGCCTCCGGCGCCCTGTGCTAGCATCGAGATTTGCTGATGCCTGCCGGTAAGCTCCAAGTTGTTCCTCTCGGTGGTCTCGGCGAATTCGGCATGAATTGCATGGCCATTCGCTGGGGCGATGACATCATCGTCATCGACGCCGGACTGATGTTCCCCGAAGCCGAGCTGCTGGGCGTCGACATCGTCGTCCCCGACCTCACCTACCTGATGGAAAATCGCCGAGCACGTGCGCGCCATCGTCCTGACCCACGGACACGAAGACCACATCGGCGCGCCTGCCCTGGATCCTCTCCGAACTGAATGTGCCGGTGTACGGCACCGAGTTCACGCTGGCCTAGGTCGAGGGCAAGCTGGAAGAGCACGGGCTGCTCGACGATGCCGTGCTCAACGAGATTCGCGCCGGCGAGCGCTTCAAGATCGGCCCGTTCACCATTCAATCCCATTCAGGTGACGCACAGCCTGGTGGATTGCGTGGCGCTGGCGATTCATACGCCGCTGGGCATTCTGATCCATACCGGCGACTTCAAGGTCGATCCGACGCCGACGGACAATCGGCTCTTCGATCTGCACGCCTTCGCCGAGTATGGCAAGGAGGGCGTGCTGGCGCTGTTTCAGGATTCGACCAACGTCGAGCGCCGCGGCTACACGCCGAGCGAACGCGCGGTGCGCGCGCGCTTCGAGGAGATTTTCGCGCGCGCCGAACGACGCTGTTCATCTCCTGCTTCTCGTCGTCGATCCATCGCATCAAGCTGGCGATGGACCAGGCCTTCGAGAACGGGCGCAAGGTCGCGCTGGTCGGGCGCTCCATGATGGAGTCGACCGAGATCGCGCAGGACCTCGGCTACATCGACATTCCCGACGGGCTGCTCATCCATCCCGCGCAGATCAGCGAGCTGCCGCCCGACAAGGTCTGCGTGCTCATCAGCGGCACGCAGGGCGAGCCCATGTCGGCGCTGTCGCGCGCCGCGGTCGACAATCACAAGCACGCGCGCATTCAGCCCGGCGACACGGTCGTGCTCTCGTCGCGCATCATTCCCGGCAACGAGAAGGCGATCTATCGCGTCGATCGATCACCTCTTCCGCCGCGATGCGCACGTCATCTACGACGACGGCTCGTCGCCGCCGGTGCACGTCAGCGGACACGCCAGCCAGGAAGAGCTGAAGCTCATCATCAACCTGGTGAAGCCGCAATACTTCATTCCCATTCACGGCGAGTATCGCCAGCTCAAGCTGCATGCCGAGCTGGCCGGCGCGATGCACGGCTCGGTCGGCAAGGTGATGATGATCGAGAGCGGCGACATTCTGGAGTTCGACGAGCTGGGCGCGCGCAAGGCGGGCAAGGTCAGCGTCGGCCGCATCTGCATCGATTCGAACTCCATGGGCGATGTGGTGGAGGACCTGGTCATTCGCGACCGCCGTCACCTGAGCGAAGACGGCATCGTGCTGCCGATCATCGCCATCAACAAGCTGACCGGCGAAGTCGAGAGCGCGCCGGAGATCGTGATGCGCGGCTTCGGCGCAGCATGGCCGAGAACGGCTTCCTCGACAGGCGCGCGCAGCACCGTGATGAGCACGCTGCGAAGCGTCCAGCGACGAAGAGAAGGGCGACTACGGCATGATCAAGGAAAAGATCCGCCAGGACCTGAAGCGCTTCATCGTGAAGAACACTTCGCGCCGCCCGCTGATCATGCCGGTGATTCTGGAAGTGTGACCACGGTTCCCTGGCAAGGCCGCAGCCCGTCGCGCAAGGCGCGCCTGCTGGCCTGGCTTCCTGCTGCTGGTTCCGATTCTACTCGCCCTGCTCTATCCCATCGCGCAGGACTATCTGCGCGCGGCCTCGCTGCTGGAGCGCATCTCCGATCCGCACGCGACAGGCTGGATCGCCAACTACGATGTGCATCCGGTCGATGTACACGACAGCACCTTCGACTTCCGCGGCCAGCACGATTCCGGCGCGCATTTATTTGCCGCGCGGCGTCGGCTTCGCGCCGGGCATCGTGGTGGTGCACGGCATGCACGAGCTCGGCATCGACGAGCCGCGCCTGGTGAGCTTCGCGCGCTCACTGGCGGCGAGCGGCTTCTTCGTCATGACGCCGCTGGTCCCCGGCATCGCCGACTATCGCGTTGAGGCCGAATCGGCCGACGTGATCGGTACTGCGGCGCAGAGCTTCGCGCAGCAACTCAACGTGCCGCAGCGTCGGAGTGCTGGCCATCAGTTTTTCCGGCGGCCTGGCGCTGCTGGCAGCCAGCGATCCGCAATATGCTGCGTCGTTCGCCTGGATCGCATCCGTCGGCGGATACTACGATCTCGCGCATGTGCTGCGCTTCTTCGCCACCGGCAGACGCTGTGCGGCCCGACGGCAAAGTCGAGCACCTCACGCCGCACGAATATGGCGCGCTGATCGTGATCGATGACGAGCCCGGCGATTTCTTCTCGCCGCACGATGCGCCGCTGGCACACGAAGCCTTCAAGCTGCTGCTCGCCGGCGATGGCAAGGAATCCGAGGCGCTCACACAGCGCATGACGCCAGCCGGGCAGCAGGTCATGCAGGACATCTACCACAAGCAGCGCGCCAGTCTTACGCCGGCGATTCTGGCCGAGATCGACAAGCAGCGGGACAAGCTCGCAGCGGCCTCTCCCGCCGGCCATCTGCGATTCATTCGAGCGCCGGTGCTGCTGTTGCACGGCTCCGACGACACGCGTAATCCCGCCGACCGAGCTGTTGTGGCTGAAGCGCGACATTCCGCAAGATCATCTGGTCGAGGCGCTGGTCAGCCCGGCCATCACTCACGTCGAGGTCGGCGGCAAGCCCAGCTTCGCGACCGGCTCGCACTTGTACACTGGATGGAGGAGATGATTCAGGTGGCGCGCAGCACCACTCGTGGCGGCCCGCCGGAGAGTTTACCTGCGGGCGCGTGGATCGCGAAACAATCAACCTGGGTCTCGCCGTTCTAGCCATCTTGCGGCTAGGGCGGGGCAGTTCGTCAACGTATCAGCAGGATTACGTTTGGTGACACTGGCCCAAGTCCGGCAGGCGCAGATGCGCATGCAGGGCGTTGCTGTTCGCACGCCGCTGGTCCCCTACTTCCCTGCCGCAGGCACAGAAAACGGTTCGCGTGGACAGCTCTGGCTCAAGCCGGAAAACCTTCAGCCCATCGGTGCGTTCAAGATTCGCGGGGCGTACAACAAGATCGCATCGCTTACCGAAGCTGAACGCCAGCGCGGCGTCATTACCTATTCCAGCGGCAATCACGCCCAGGGAGTCGCCTACGCGGCGCGGGCGCTGGGAGTGAAAGCCGTGATCGTAATGCCGCGCAACGCGCCGCGACTAAAGGTGCAGGCCACAGCCGCGCTGGGAGCGGAGATCGTCACGGTTGGTCCTGCGCAGCACCGAGCGCCTTCGCAAAGCCGAAGAGTTGGCCGCGCAGCACGGTTACGTGATCGTGCCTCCCTACAATGACGAGCAGATTATCGCCGGCCAGGGCACTACCGGCCTGGAGATCCTGCAGGACAGCCCCGATGTAGATCTGGTGCTGGTTCCTACCGGCGGCGGTGGGCTGATCAGCGGCGTCTCCGCCGCGCTGAAGCTGAGCGGCTCGAAGGCGAAGATCGTCGGCGTGGAGCCGGAGCTGGCCAATGACGCGCAGCAGAGCTTTCGCATGGGTGAGATCGTCGAACTTCCCGCCGAGCGCGTTTCGAGCACGCTGGCCGATGGCTTGCGCACGCAGTCGGTCGGGCCGATCAACTTCGAACACATCCGCAGATTCGTCGATGACATGATCGCGGTGAGCGAAGATGAAATTCGCGCGGCCATGAGGCACATGGTCATGAACGCGCATTTGGTCGCAGAGCCTAGCGGAGCAGTGACTTTCGCTGCGTGGCTGTTTCATCCGAAGCGAACTGCCGGAATCGAAGAAGACGGTCGCGGTGGTCAGCGGCGGCAACGTCGATCCGCAATTGCTGGCGCAGGTGCTGGCAACCGATTGATGTCGCCGGCCCGTAGAATGAATAGGCAAATGATCATGAGAGCTGCAGTTCTCATCACGTCAGCACCAATCACCCAACAACCACTGCGCATCGAAGACGTACCCAGGCCGGAGGTCATGCCCGGTCACGTTTTGCTGAAAGTCCGCGCCTGCGGGGTCTGTCGCACCGACTTGCACATCGTCGAAGGCGAACTGGCGCCCCGGCTGGAGCACGTAGTTCCTGGCCACCAGATCGTGGGCGATGTAGTCGAGGGCGCCTCGGCCGAGTTGCCGAAGGGGACACGAGTGGGCGTCTCCTGGATCGGCGGCACCGACGGTACGTGTTGGTATTGCCGCCATGCGATGGAGAACCTCTGCGACGCACCCACCTTCACCGGCTACACCGTGAACGGGGGTTATGCGGAGTATGCGATCGCGCGCGCCGATTTTGTCTTTCCGCTGCCGGCAGCAGCTCGACGATCTTCACGCGGCGCCATTGTTGTGCGCGGGCATCATCGGCTTCCGTAGCTTGCGGGTGGCGGGCACGCAGCCCGGCGAGCGCGTCGGACTCTTCGGGTTTGGGGCCTCGGCGCACTTGGCAATCGAGGTACTGCATGCCTGGAAATGCGACGTTTACGTTTCCACGCGGGGCGAGTCGCATCGCAAGCTGGCGGAGTCTCTGGGGGCGAAGTGGGTGGGCGCGGAGACCGAAAGGCCCCCCGTGGGCCTCGATCGCGCCATCACGTTTGCACCCAGCGGCGATGTCGTGGTTGCCGCGCTTTCGAGCTTGCGCAAGGGCGGAGTGGTCGCAATCAACGCAATACATCTGGACCACATGCCAGAGTTCGATTACGACACGCTGTTGTGGGGCGAACGCCAGATTCGCAGTGTGGCCAACATGACGCGCGAGGATGCCCGAGACTTCCTTAACCTGGCCGCCAAGATCAACTTGCATCCGAAGGTGACGTCGTTCTCGCTGGATCAGGCGAATGAGGCGTTGCTCGCGGTGAAAGGGGATGCGATTGATGGGCAGCCGCCATTCTGCCGTGAAGCCGTCGTCCCACCCAAGCAAAAGACGCTTGGATGGGGCACCCAGCCGTCAGTGACCGATCCCTACATGATGCGCGGCAGGCCGAGCAGTGGCACCATGCAGCCCTTGGCGGCGTCCCAGTATTCCACCTGCTGGATATCTACCTTGAGTAGGACCAGCCCGGGGTCTTCAGGGCCGCCCGACAGCCAGGACTTATAGCTCGGATCCCACAACTGTTTTGCCAGCGCGTGGTCGCGCACTAACTCGCAAAAGCCGCTGACGGAAACGTACCGCTGGGACGCGTGGTCGGCATAGGCGACGTTGACGCGCTGATTGGTCCGGACCGCCTCCACCTTCTCCGAATTGTTGTGGGTGAGAAACCACAGGACGCCGCTGTCGTCGGCGGGGTGCGTGGCCATGGGACAGCTGTGCAAGGTGTCATCGGGACGGATGGTGGTAAGTACAGCCGTGGCAATTCCCTTCACCATCTCGTTCAAGCGGGCGATGAGAGCGATCGCGTCTGGCATGTAATCTCCTGAATTCCCAGTTTGCAACTAATACTCCGATGTTGGCAATGTCTCTGCTACCGAAAGCTTACTCCGGGGTGTCTATCAGAAGAGGGAGAGTTTGGCGGATCTCTGCGCCTAGGTGGAACAAAACCCCATGTCCCCTCGTATCAATCATCAGGAACGAAGGCTGCCCGGGTGCGGAGGGAGCAGTGGCGAACGGCAAGAATCATAAGAAGAAGCGCTGGCTGGTGATGACGGCTGGTCTCGGTCGCGGTCGTGGCGCTGGTCATCGTAGCGGTAGCGGCAACGCGCGGCGGCACCAAGATCGATCCCGACCAAGCTGGCCAAAGTCGAGCGCGGCGATCTCACCAAGAGCGTCGTCGCGACCGGCAAGATCACGCCCATCACCAAGGTCGAAATCAAGTCCAAGGCCAGCGGCATCGTGAAGAAGCTCTATGTGGACTACCGGCGACCATGTGAAGCAGGGCCAGGTGCTGGCGGAGCTGGACGGGTGGAGATCGAGGCGCAGGTGAATTCGGCGCGGGCGCAGCTGCTGTCGTCGCAGGCCAATCTGAAGAGCGCGCAGGCCGACGAGAAGCGCGCCGAAGTCGACGCCCAGGGCGTCGACATTCCCACCTTGCAGCGCGCCTATGAGCGCGCGCAGGAGATGTCGAAGGACGGCGTCGTTTCGCAGTCAACGCTGGACGACGCCGAGCGCAGCTACATCATGGCCGTGAACAAGCGCGACGTGGCGCGCGCGCAGCTGACCGTGAACAAGGCCAAGGTAGCGCAGGCGCAGGCGCGAGGTCGAGAAGGACCAGGCCAGCCTGAAGCAATTCGAAGAGCAGCTGAGCTATACCACGATCACCGCGCCCATCGACGGCGTAGTGCTGTCGCGCGATGTCGAAGTGGGCGATGCGGTCAGCTCCATTCTCGTGCTCGGCTCCGGCGCGACGCTGGTGATGACGCTCGGCGACACCAGCGAGGTCTACGTCAAAGGCAAGGTCGACGAGAGCGATATCGGCAAGGTTTATCTGGGCCAGCCCGCGCGCATTCGCGTGGAGACCTTCAAGGACAAGACCTTCACCGGCCACGTCACCAAGATTTCGCCGATGGGCGTCGAGAAAGACAACGTGACTACCTTCGAGGTGCGCGTCTCGATCAACAATCCCGGCGGCGAGCTGAAGGCGGAGATGACCGCCAACGCCGAGATCATCCTCGACGAGCACCACAACGTGCTGATGATTCCCGAAGGCGCCATCATGTACGACAAGGACAAGAAGGCGTCGGTCGACATCCCCGATCCGCACGGCAAGGACGGCATGAAGAAGATCGCCGGTCAACATCGGCATCTCGAACGGCGTGAAGACCGAAGTTGCAGTCCGGCCTGAAAGAAGGCGACCAGGTGGTGCTGCAGCAGTGAAAGGCCTGGGCGATTAAAGCGCTGACTCATCGGAAGGCGTCGTGTAGTAGAGGACTGTCATTACGAGCGGTGACAATCTTCTGATTCGCACTGCTTTTGCTGAGTTCGCCCGTTCTACTCGCTTGACTCCTCTCACCTCTGCGGCTACTGTGCGGAGGCATGTCGGAACGCCGTATCGTCACCCTCACCACCGATTTTGGTCTGAGCGATCCCTTCGTCGGTATCATGCACGGCGTGGTCTTGAACGTTCATCCTGAAACGACAATCGTTGATGTCTCTCACGCCGTCGCTTCCTACGACGTGTTTGACGGCGCCCTGACCATCGCCCAGGCTTACCGTTTCTTCCCGGTGCGAACGGTACATGTCGTCGTAGTCGATCCCGGCGTTGGCAGCGAACGTCGGCCCATCATCGTCGAAACCGATGACTACATCTTCGTCGCGCCCGACAATGGTGTGCTGTCCCTGGTGGAAGCCCGCGAAGAGAAGTTTGTGGTGCGGCACGTTACTGCCGAGCGGTACTTTCTCCACCCTGTCAGCCGGACGTTCCATGGACGCGACGTTTTCGCCTCCGTTGCGGGTTGGTTGAGCAACGGAGTTGCGCCGGAGGAGTTCGGGCCGGAGATCTCCGACTATGTGCGCCTGCCGTTGCGGCAGGTGGAGATTGTCGGCGAGAACAGCCTGCGTGGCGAGGTCATCAAGGTCGACAAATTCGGTAACCTGATCACGAATATCGGCGAGATGGATGCGCCTGCGCTGTTTCAAAGCGACAGGCCGGCAGTGAGCATACTCATTGCCGGCCAGACAATCACCCGGGTATGTACGTCGTATGCGGAAGGTGAAGGCGACGAAGTCTTCCTCATCATCGGAAGTTCAGGATATCTGGAGATTGCCGCCCGGCAGGCCTCGGCTGCGGAGAGGCTTGGCGCAGTGGTGGGCACTCCGGTAGGACTGGTGCTGGGCGTTGGCAGTTGACGCAAGTTCCAACCGAGGCCAGTGCTGCCCATTGCTTAAGCACAGGCCGCTTCGCAAAGCCACACTGGACCCATGAAGATTATTCCGGCTAGCGACTCGTCGTTGTTGGTGGTCTTCGGAAATGAAATCTCGCCCGCACTCCATCAGCGCGTGATGGCGCTTTTTCATGGATTGCAGGACGCGCGTGACCCGCGCATTCGCAACCTGCATCCCGGCTACGCATCGCTGCTGATCGATTTTGATCCGCTGCGGCTCTCGGACGCCGAACTCGACTCGATTCTTCAACAACTGGCGACGGCACACGGCCACCTAGTCGAATCCCCGCAGGACGTGGCGACCATTCCGGTCTGTTATGACATCGAATTCGGCCCCGACCTGCCGGATGTCGCGCAGCATGCCGAGATTTCACCGGAAGAAGTCGTTCGGCTACATTCCTCACCCACGTATCTCGTATATTTCCTGGGATTTTCTCCCGGTTTCGTCTACCTCGGCGCCCTGCCGCAGGCTTTGCATATGCCTCGGCTGCCGACTCCCCGGCGTGCGGTTGCCGGCGGCAGTGTGGGCATTGCCGGCAATCAGACGGGAATCTATCCTCTCGATTCACCCGGAGGGTGGAGGCTGATTGGACGAACGCCTCTTCACATGTTCGATCCCGTGGCGACACCTCCGACCCGCCTGCAACCCGGCGACAGGGTGAAATTTTGCCCAGTCGACCGCGCGACCTTCGACCACATGGAACAATCTGCGGAGGCCCGGCTCCGATGACGATTCGGGTCGAAACACCGGGATTGTCGACGACGATCCAGGACCTTGGCCGCTTCGGTTACGCTCATCTCGGCATCTCTCCCGCGGGAGCCGCCGATTCGTTATCGTTCCGTATCGCCAATCTCCTGGTGGGGAACGATGAGAGCGCGCCCGCGCTGGAGATGACGCTGCTCGGCGCAAAATTGAAGTTCGACGAGAGCGCCGTAGTCGCGCTCACGGGCGCCGCTTGCGACTGCAAGGTTGGTTCCGCGCACATGCCGGCCAACGCCGTGTTCGATGTGCCCGCGGGCACAGTTCTGGAATGCGGAAGCATGACCGACGGCGCGCGCTGCTATCTTTCTGTGCAAGGCGGATTCGATGTCCCGTTGGTCATGGCAAGCGCATCCACCTTGGCCGCCGGACACATTGGAGGGTTCCAGGGGCGCAGATTGCAGAGCGGCGACGTGTTGCGGGTGCGGCGGCACGGACCGATGCGGGTCAACTCGCTGCGTGCCGGCGCGCTTGACGCGTTGCGCGCTCCGCAGCCCCTGCGGGTGACCGAAGGTCCGCAGCAGGACTGGTTCGGCGCTGAGGCCTTCGAGACGTTGTTTTCGAGCGCGTACATTGTGAGCGAGCAGTCGGACCGTTCCGGTCTACGGCTCAGGGGAGAAGCCGTGCGGCCACACGAACCATCCGAATTGCTCACCGAGGGTGTTTCCCTCGGCGCGATTCAGGTGCCCCAGGATGGCCAGCCGATCATTCTGTTTGTTGATCAGCAGACCACCGGCGGCTATCCCAAGATCGCGAATGTCATTGCCGCCGACATGCATCGCGTCGGTCAGTTGCGGCCGCGCGACACGGTGCGATTGGTTGAAGTCTCGATCCCGGAAGCGGTAGAAATACAGCGCCGCCGGGAGCACTGGCTGACGGAGATATTTGTCTCCTGATCGAGGGGTCAGGCGTGGAGTAGGTTCAAAGTGCCGGAGATTCGTGTCGATATCAATGCCGACTTGGGCGAGTCCGAAGAGAGGCTCGCGAACGGGAGCGACTTCGAACTGATGCGCTATATCACGTCCGCCAATATCGCATGCGGTGGACACGCGGGCAACGAACGGACCATGCGCGAAACGCTCTCGGCAGCGCGCGAGCTGAAGGTTGCCGCAGGAGCGCATCCGGGCTATCCCGATCCCGCGAACTTCGGACGGCTGGAGTTACCGCTCTCTCCGGCGGACGTCGAGGATTCTGTGCGGCGGCAGATCGCCGAACTGGCGAAGCTTGCAGCACGGTTGGACGTGCAATTGGTACACGTGAAACCGCACGGCGCGCTGTATCACGCGGCCAGCACGAGGCGAGAGGTGGCCTTGGCAATCGGACGCGCGGTAATGGCAATCGATTCCGGGCTTATCCTGCTCGGCCAGGCCGGCTCCCCCGCTCTGGATGTCTGGCGCGCGATGGGATTACACGCCGCTGCCGAAAGTTTCGCCGATCGCAGTTACGAGCCGAACGGCACGCTGCGAAAGCGCACTCTCGCCGGCGCGCTGCTCAGCGATCCGGCGCGGGCCGCGCAGCAAGCGGTTGACCTCGCACTTCGGCACAGGGCAGTTGCCAGCGACGGCTCCGAATTGACGGTTGACGGGGACACCATCTGCATACACTCCGACACGCCGGGCAGCGTTTCGATCGCGCGCGAAGTCAATCGCGCGCTGAAAGCGGCAGGCGTCCTCGTGCAGTGCTTGTCATGGGAGGAGCTTTATAAACTCCAGCCAATTCCGAGTTCGGAAGCAAAGAAAAGCCCGGCGTAAAGCCGGGCTAAGGAATCTAGGATGTTACAGGTTACTGCGTTCGGACTACGTTGCCGGCCTGCGGACCTTTCTGGCCCTCGACAATCTCGAATTCCACTTGATCGCCTTCCTGCAAACTCTTGTAGCCGTCCGAATTGATCGCGCTGTAGTGCACAAAAACGTCGGCATTGCCGTCGTCGCGACCGATGAAGCCGAAGCCCTTTGCGTTATTGAACCACTTGACGGTCCCTTTCAATTTCACTTTCTTCTTCCTCCGGGCAGAGCCCAACAGCACCCCCACCCCGAGGGTGCCGGTCTTGAATTGCGTCCATCAGGTTGAGTCCCGAACCAGAGTTTAGGAGAGTCTTCGGAAGGAGCCATCCCCACATGAGTCTATGGCACGGCGTCGGAGCCTGCTTGAACTGCGTATTCCAACTATGCTCTTGTTTTTGGGTGTTGTCAAGAGAGTATACAGCTCAGAGCCCTATTTTTAGCGGGTTTGCGGCCTTAGTTTCACCTTAACCCTAAATTAAGGTCGTAATGCGATATTATTTCAGGTCGCCGCGCGCAAACGCCTCCGCCAGCCAGAGCACCCCGGCGATGGTCTTGCCGTCGCGGATCTTGCCGGAGAATATCCAGTCAATCACCTGCGACATGAGGACCAGCTTGCATTCGATGGATTCATCCTCTTCCGGCTCGGCCTCGCCGGAGGTCAGTCCCCGCGCGAAATAGATGGCCATGGTCTCATCGAGAAAGCCAGGGCTGGAGTAGAAGATCACCGCCCGCTTCCACTGCCGGGCACGATATCCCGTCTCCTCGATTAACTCGCGCTTGGCGCCGGCCAGCGGCTCTTCACCGGGATCGATGCGGCCGGCGGGCAGCTCCCAGAGATAATCCTGCGCGGCGTAGCGGTATTGGCGTTCGAGAAGGACACGCGGCTCGGCGCCTGCTTCGTCGATGGCCAGCACGACGATGGAGCCGGAATGGCGGACGACATCGCGCGTTGCGGTAATGCCGCTGGGCTCCTTGACCTTGTCACAGGTGACTTTGAACACCTTGCCGTCGTAGACGATCTTCGAGGACAGGACCTGGGCGGCTTTACCGCGCTTCTGAGCGGGCCGAGTAGATCTCCTGGGACGCTTTGGCATGGAACCAATATAAGGCAAGCGCGTCACCGCCCATGGGGGCGCGGGACGTGAGTGACTTCGAATCTGCTATTCTCGCGCCGTGCCCGCAAAACCAACATCGCCTAGGCCGACCGTCAGCATTGTTGGCCCGGGAAATCTCGGCCATGCGCTGGCGTTGACGCTGTCCGCAGCGGGATACCGGGTGGAATGCATCGCCGTACGGGCGGGCAGCGGGCATTTGCGGCGATCGCGGATGCTGGCGCGGCGAATCGGTGCGCAGGTGGTCGTGGCCGGAAAGCAGCCGCTCACCGGTGACATCCTTTGGATTACCGTGCCTGACGACGTCATCGCGGGTGTCGCGCATGCGCTGGCGCGAAGCGGCGAAGGGAAGGGCAAGATTGTTTTCCATTCGAGCGGCGCGCTCACCAGCGATGATCTCGCGCCGCTGCGAGCCAAGGGCGCGAAGGTCGCGTCGGTGCACCCGATGATGACCTTCGTTCGCGGCGAAGTACCGAACATGACGGGCGTGGCCTTCGCTATCGAAGGCGACGCTGCCGCGGCGCGCGTGGCCAGACTAATTATTCAAGACGTGAACGGCAGGCCACTCACCATCAAGAAAGAAAACAAGGTGCTCTACCATGTCTTCGGCAGCTTCGGATCGCCGCTGGTAATCGCGCTGATGGCCGCTATGGAAGAAGTGGCGCTGGCGGCAGGCATTCGCAAACGGGAGATCCAGCAGGTGATCCACCCGTTGTTACAGCAAACTTTGCGCAATTACTTCAAGTGCGATGCCGCAGCCGCCTTCAGCGGACCCCTGGCGCGAGGGGATGTCGCGACAGTGCGCAAGCACTTGGCAAGTCTCAAAAAGCTGCCGCAAATGCGCGAAGTTTACCTTGCGCTGGCGAAGACAGCATCGAGAACTCTGCCGGTAAGGAATCGCCAAAATATTGAGACAGAATTGAGAGATTGAAGACCTACCGCTCCGTAAACAAGTGTCCCATCTTCTCTTTCTTCGTGCGCAGATAGTTCTCGGAGTGCTCGTAAGGCTCTACCTCGGCCGATACGCGCTCGATCACCTCAATGCCGGCTTGCTCCAGCGCGGCCACCTTGTCCGGGTTGTTGGACATGAGCCGCACCTGCTTCACGCCTAACTGGCGCAGAATTTCAGCGGGAAGCTTGTACTCGCGATAGTCGTTGTCGTAGCCGAGCTCGACATTGGCTTCGACGGTATCCAAGCCGCGATCTTGAAGTTCGTAGGCTTGCAGCTTAGCCATCAGCCCGATGCCGCGGCCCTCCTGCTGCTCATAAATCAGGATTCCAGAGCCGGTCTCAGCGATCGAAGAGAGCGCCAGCTCGAGCTGCTGCCGGCAATCGCAACGCATAGAGTGGAACACGTCGCCGGTGAGACATTGCGAGTGAATGCGCACCAGCGGCGGGGCGGAATGGATGTCGCCCATCACGAGCGCGACGGCGGTTTCCTTCTCCAGGCAGGCCTGGCCGTCACAGTTGCTGCCGTTTCCCTTCGCTGCCTCGGAAACCGTGGCCTCACATTGCGCTTCAAAGCCGTGAATGCGGAAGGATCCCCAGCGGGTCGGGAAATTGGCCTCGGCGACCTTCTTGACTACGAAATCGCTCACTGTTCGATTATAAGCCGCCGATGCGGTGCGGACTGGCCAGGCGACTTTCCGGCAGCATCCTGCAGTTGGAATTTCTTGCAACGCAACTTCAGGACATTACCGATTTTCGCCAGCCGACCCTACGGCGAGCCGGCGACGGCGCTCTTGCCAGAATCGGCTGCGGCAATTTGCAGGCAATGGCAGCCCCACGGCGGCAAATCGACATAGAGTCCGGGCGCGAACATACCGTCGCCGCTGCGTTCATAAGTTGCGCCGGTCAGCGCGTCGGTCAGTCGCCACTGTTTGGCGCGAAGTTCTTCCCGTGCGACCCGCACATTCGCCTGGGCCGCACGATCGCTCAGGTTAACCACGATCAGCCGCGCGTCATCACCGCGCGTCCAAGCCCACGCGACCAGGTTCTGGAAGCTCGCGTTATCGGGCCAGCCGCTCCGGTCGCAGAGAGCCCAGTCGCCCTGGCGAAAAATCGGCGCGTTGACGAACGCCAGCAGCCGGCTATAGAACTCCTGCATTTCCGCATCGACGTGCTCATGGGGCCGCCTGCCCAGGAACACCGGAAGCCTCACCTTGCGGCCCTCGAATTGGCCCTCATGGAACATCCTGGCGCCGACGAGAGTCGAGGTGACCACTGCAGCCGCGCGTTCCTTCGCTGGGGCAAACGCGGCGGCGGCGCGAGGCTCGTCGTGGTTCTCCAGGAAGCGCAACAAGTGCTGCTGGTATGCCGGATCGGCGCACAGATGCTGGCGCACACGCTCCGCGTTCTCGTGCTCCAGTCGGTCATACAGGCGCTTGTCGTAGCAGAAATCGAAGCCCTTCTGTTGCAGCTCCCACTCGAGGTCCCAATAGGCTTCGGCAATGAACAGGAAATCGGGATGCACTTGCTTGATGGCGGGAATCACGTCGCTCCAGTACTCCGTCGCTGGCCTGCTCCCGGCGCGCGCGCCCCAGGTGCGCTCGAAGACATCGTTCAGCAGCAGCATGGCCATATCGCAACGCACGCCATCGCACTGGCCCGCGAGATCGCTTACGGTTTCCACCACGGCCCTGCGCAGGCCTGGCTGGAAGGCGTTGAGTTGGAGCACATCATGCCAAGCCGGGAAGTACGGGTCCTTGCCGCAGGCGAAAACGTTGTCCCCTACCACAATGTAAGAGGCAGGATCGTCGCGCGCCTCGTCGGCGCTTCCGTGAATGAAGTATTCCGGATGCTGCACCACCCAGGGATGATCGGGCGCGACGTGGTTGGGCACGAAATCCAGCAGCAGGCGCATGCCCCGGCGTGCCAGCTCCGCACGAGCGCAGGCCAGTCCTTCGCGTCCGCCCAGCCGCGAATCCACCACATACCCGCGAACGCAGTACGGAGAGCCGACGTTGTCCTCCGGGCGGAAGTCGGGCAGCGCGCGGTGAAAGTCCGCCAGATTGTTCTCATTGTGGTTGGAAATGGCGATCCCGGCGGGACTGCGCTGCCACACGCCCATGAACCAAACCGCGTCGAACCCGAAGCTCGCGATGGCGTCCCACTCCGACGCGGGAACGGAACCGAGATCCACTTGCTCGCCGTACTTGAATTCCAGCTCGCCCAGCCAGACCCAGGTGTTGATCTCATACAATGTGGGATATCGAGGCCATGCTGACATGATGTCCTCCTACAGCGGCCAAGCCGGCGCCCAGGCTGAGGGTTTGCGGGTCAACTGTAGCACGAGTGCGTGGGCTGGCTATGTGATCTCAGCCTGAAACCTCGGTGTCCTCAGCGCGTGGCTTCCGCCCTTGCCAGCACAATTGCCGTTCCTGACGACATGGCCTGATAGTAGCCGACGAAGCGCTGCGTCTCGTCAGTGTGATAAGGCGCCAGATTATGCGCCCAGCGGAACCCGATTGGCTGGTACCACAGCTCGGCCTCGATGTGAAACGGCCCCTGCGCACCGTCCAGCGCGACAGAGTATTCGATACGGCTGCCCGCATCGGTGAACTTGGGATCATCGGCCGCCTCGCCCACCACGGCGATGTCGTGCTCGGCGGTTTGCTTGTTGAAGCCATGGGGCAGTAGCCGATTGTCCTTGAGGTATCGCACCGCTTGCAGCAAGCCGGTGGTGACGTGCCCATTCGAGTCGCCGAGGATGGGCTCGTAAATCTCCACCTGGTCGCTGCTGGTGATGCGACGGTAGTGCGGCTCGTAGCACGACGGATCGGCATCGTTGTCGTTGCCTACGATGGAGCCGTCAGTATTGAGCGCGCCGGACTCGAACACTGTCTTGCCATTGCGATCGCGCACGGCGACATGCAACCACACCCGGCGCGACGGAAAGGCGGTGGGCAGCTTGTGGCCGGTAAGGTTCTCGACGGCGACCTGGATGTCCAACCTGCCGGCGTCCGAGGTGATGCTCGGGATGGTCACGCGCGCAGATCCGGAGCGCAGAAAGTCAGAAGTGCGCTCGGCGGCGCTGGTCAACTCCTGCGGCAACGCCTTCACCGCAAGCTCGTCACGATAGCGGTTCAGCAGGCGCTGCATGAAGAAATTTCCGCCGCTGAAATAATGCTCCGCCACGCCGAACCGATCGACCCCCAGCACAGCGGCAATTGGCGCAGGCCCGTGCACTTCAGGCATGTGGCACGACTGGCAACTCTGCTTGCCGGCATAGTCGCTGTGCAGCCATTCCAGAAACGGCATCTGCTCGGGAAAGTGCCCAGGTCTTTGCCGCCCTCGCCGCGCGCGGTCGTATACAAAGTGTGACAAGTGCCGCACAGCGCCGAGTCGGTTACATGCAAGCCGTGCGTGGGCCGAAAGCCGCCGGTGGAGCTTTGCATTACCAGCGCTTGCCCTGGCTCGATCAGGTACGGCCCAAATTCCGGATGATGGTCCTTGGACGCGGGCTGCTCCACCACGAAGCCGCCGGTGAAGCTCTCCTTGGCGCCCAGATTCTGACTGCTGATCTGATGGCACACGGAGCAGGTCACGCCGTCCTCTGCCTGCGCGCTTTCGCGATCGCTATGCTGGCTAAACGGCAGGAAGGCGAACACCTCGCCCTCTTTGCCCCGCGCTTTCGCCTCGTAGCGCGTGATCGGCATGTGGCAAACGGAGCACTCGTCTTGCACCTGAGTGCTCACCTCAGAATGATCGAGGGTTTCGCGGCGAACGCTGGCCTGCCAGTAGGGATCGCGCGATGAGTTTGCCATTATGCTCGCTCGCCATGCGTACCCGATGGAGACGTCCTTGCCGTCAGGCGTAGTGAGCCCGTTGTGGCAGGCGAGGCAACGGTCGGAAGTGTGGAAGGCCGGCTTGGGCGAGTTGTCGTCCGCGCCGCCGCGGGCGGGCTCGCGAAGCCACGGTACCAGCAGCAGAACCAATCCGAGATAGCAGAACTTTCTCATCACCAGCCGTGAAGCAGGCTCCCCTCCTGCCAGTCCCAGAGAACATAGAACAGCACCTGCGTCGACCGGCCCTGCGTGTAGTTAACCGGCACGCGCACGCCCACGTTGCCGCGAACATGCTGACGCTTGCTGAGCGTCACCTGCATTTCGGGCAGCACGTCCCAATCGGTGTGAGTGTGATTGACAAGATCGCGGTCGGCCAGAAACTCGCACATCGGCGAGAACAGGCGGCCAAGACCATTGCCTTGCGGAAACATCTGTCCCACTGCGGTGTACCAGAAAACCGATTGCGGAGCCTTGCTGGTATCGGTCGGCAAGGTCGCGCCGGTCTGAAACTGGATGAACGTTCTGGTCGGGAACAGTTGGCCGAACTCGGCGAGCGGCTCGAACGCCGTGGTCCCGCTACCAAGTCCGTGGGTGCTGTTTCCTGTCGGGATGTTGATATTGCCCTGAAGACTAAAGATAGTGCCCGCGCCCCAACCTTCGTCGGAACTCAGGTGCGAGAACATGACATGCTTCACACCCATCGAAACATCGCCGACACCGCCATACCAGGTATGGTCGGGCTTCATGAACTCGATTGGCACGTCGACTTCAAGCTGGTTCTTCACGCCAAAGCGCTGTTCGTAGATGACGTGACTGGTGACGCCGCTGGGTCCCGTCGCATTCACGCCGGAGGTCAGCACCACTTCGTCCTCGGGGTACGGCTTCTCGGTCACCAGTGCCAACGGAAGATTGAGCTCGCCGCGGGGCCAACGCTCTGTAGGACAGAAACCCCTGATATACCGTACGACCTCGTCGATCTGGTGCGGCGTCAGCGCCTCCTTGAACGAAGGCATGATCTGCGAGAAGCCGCGATAGGGGCCACCATTGGTCACCACGGCCCGGTAGTCGTTGTTGAGTTCGGAGGTGGTCTGATCGCAGCGCGTGAAGTCGGGGAACGTGGACGGCTGCTTGAACCCGCGCTGTTCGGCGGGCACGCCCTTGCCCTCGGGCCCGTGGCAGGCAATGCAGGCAGTGTGGTAGATCTCTTTGCCGGTCGCTAAGTGCAGTGCGGTGCTATCCGGCGGCGCCGAGTGCGCCGCGGGGCTCAACAAAGCGCATCCTGCGACGGCGAGCACAGCCGCAAAAACGGAACCCAGGCTGCGATGGGTTTTGCTGCGAATGCGGACTGGGGAACCGTGTGACATCGCCAGGACATGAAATGTTCGTTAGACAGCCTGGGCGGCACCGGAGTTGCAAATCCTTTGTAACATGTTGCAGGTAAGTTTTCAGGAATCAGCGGACATCGTGGCCCGCTACTCAGGAGGGAGTCGCAAACGCAGTGTAGATGGTCGTGGACGATTAACTTCAGGTTAACCGGTAAGTTTCCCCGACCACTATCCACTTCTCAGGCCCGCAGTTTTTTCAAATGCAATTCCGACCCTTTGCGGCGATAACTCACGTCATCCATCAAGCTTCGCATCAGGTGAATGCCACGGCCGTGCTGAGTGAGGTTAGTTCCGTCCTCACTCACGTCAGTCGCCTCCGCGGAATCGAAACCCGGTCCGGGGTCGCGAACGGTGAATTCGATCGCCAATGGACTGATCTCAACCGTGCAATGCACAAGCTTGGCGGCATCGCCTTGGCAGCCGTGGAGGATGGCATTTGCCAAAGCCTCCTGCAATGCAATCATGATATCGATCTCTTGCTGCTCGTCGGCACAGTAGCGGCGAACATATTCCATGATGGCATCGCGCGCAGGCGGCAGGGCGGCCAAACTGCCGGTGAGCACGAAATCGCGGGAGAGCGTCTGTTGCTCCACGGGTGGGCGCGTCTCCGGCAAGGTTCCTCCGCTAGGCGGTCATCGTCTGCCATGCATCCGAGCCGCTGGTGTCGGGGGCGTCCAGCGGCAAGCCGGTGACGTGCAACACGCGATCCAGACTGGCCAGGGCGATCAGGCGACGCGCCGGCAACGATGGATTGGCGATGCTCAAGCTGGCGTACCGTTGCTGGGCCCAAACGTGCAACTCGACCAGTAGGCCGAGCCCTGCAGCGTCGATGGTATGCACTCGGCTCAGTTCCAGCAGGAGATGGCGCTCAGCCCGCGACTTGGCCGCGCAGCGCAACGTCTCCGCCTCCACTCCCAGCACAATTCGCCCGGAGCAAATCAGGGTCACGACCGGCGGCGCGCTCTGGATGTCGACTTTCAGCATGATGTTTCCCGAAGCTCCTAAGTTGAGTACGTGACGGCCGGCCCGGTGGTTTCAATTCCACCTGGCTTTTTAGCCAGTATGACGAAGTTGGATTGCAGAACGATGAATACGGGTGCAGAAAAGACGCAATGGGTATCGGAACATCAACGCTCAGATAGGAGCGAAGCCGGGCGGAGCAGCCCGGCTTGCGATCTCGTTTACTACTGAGACGTCGAAGACGCGTTCTACTTAGCGCCGGTTTGCACGCCCGACCCCGCCTTGTGCGCCGTTCCAGCCCCTGCCGAATGTCCCGGCTCGGTGATCTTAATGTGCGTGATCTTCGGCGGATCGTAGGGCTTGTCATTGCGCGGATCGGCGACAAGCGGGCAATCTTCTTCACCACGTCAATGTCCTGGCACTGGCCAAAAATGCTGTAGTGGCTGTTCAGCGACTTCATCGGAACCTCGGTAATGAAGAACTGCGAGCCATTCGTATTCGGGCCGCTGTTGGCTATCGCCAGCTTCCCGGCTGCATTGAACGTCAGAGCGGAGCTGACCTCGTCCTTGATCTGGTAGCCGGGATCGCCGGTGCCGGTCCCCATCGGATCGCCGCCCTGAATCATGAAGTTCGGAATCACGCGATGAAAGATGGTGCCGTCGTACAGCGGCACGCCGTGCATCATCTTGCCGGTTTTGGGATCCTTCCAGTCCTTCGTGCCCGTCGCCAGGCCAATAAAGTTGGCCACTGACAGCGGGGCCTGGTTGGGAAACAACGTGCAGGTGATGTTGCCGGCCGTCGTCTCGATCACCGCCGTCGGCTCGGCTGTCTTCTGATTGCTCTTCTCGGTTGTTGAATGTTGCTGCGAAGTCGTCTGCGCCGTCGCAAGACTCGCCAGACAAAGAATTGCGATAAAGATTCGATTCATAATTCCTCCAAAGAACGTTGGTATAGTGGTTATGGACAGTGAATACTTCGAGGACCGGCGCTGCCCGAAACTAGGTAAGCCTACCGGGCAAGCCGAAGAACTGCTCAAAGTACTGATGTCATCCCGAGCGCAGCGAGGCGATCTGCATCCATCCGGCTGACGATCAAGCGATCCCGCGCTTTGCTCGAGTCACAATCCCCCAGTCCACCAGCATTGCATTTCTGCATTTCTCCTCGACACCTTCTCCACTTCTCCAAACACTCTCAGCAGATTTCCGCCAAGAATCTTATCAAGATCGGCCGCCGAATAGCCGCGCTGGGAGAGCGCTTCCGTGATCTTCGGCAGATCGGCCGCCGAATCCAGCCCCTGCGGCGAGCAATCGATGCCATCGAAATCCGATCCCAGCCCCACATGATCCACGCCCGCAACCTTCACCATGTGGTCGATGTGATCGATCAGATCGCTGAACGGCGGCCGCGGCAGCTTCGGCGCCAGCTTCGCCTTGGCCTCCGCCAACTGCTTCACGACCTCCGGCGTCTGCGGCTTGATGAACAGCGCCTGCACCGCCTCAGTAATCCGGATCGTGCTGCGCCGCCAGCTGCTTCGCCGTGTCCAGATACTTCTGCGAAACAAACGCGCAATAGTAATTCACCTGCGCCACGCCGTTCTTCGCGGCCAGCGCCTTCAGCATGTCGTCGGTCATATTGCGCGGCGCGTTGGTCAGCGCGCGCGACGACGAATGCGACGCAATCACCGGCGCCTTGCTCAACTCCAGCGCCTGGTAGAACGTCGAGTCGGCAACATGCGAGATGTCGACCATCATCCCCATCCGGTTCATCTCCGTCACCACTTCGCGGCCAAACGGGGTGAGCCCGCCGTGATGCTGAATGTTCTGGTCGGTCATGTCGCCGCTGGAGTCGCCAATGTCGTTGGTGTTCGACCACGTCAGCGTCATGTAGCGCACGCCCAGCCGGTAATAGTCGCGCAGGATGCGGATGTCGCCCTCGATCGCGTGCCCGCCCTCAACGCCCAGCAGCGCCGCCAGCTTGTGCTCGCGATGCGCAACGAGGATGTCGTGCGTGCCGAACGCCATCATCATCTTGTCGGGATGCCGCCGCGCCTGCTCGTACACCGAGTCGATCATGTCGAGCGCGCGCTTGGCTTCGTTGCCCTTGATTCGCCTTGGGCTCGACCCAGATGGAGAAGAACTCCGCGCCCAGATTGCCGGCCTTGATTTTGTTGAAGTCGAGATAGCCCGTGCCGGCGTCCTGCGCCAGATCGAAGTTCTCATCGACGAATCGCCCCGGCGTGTCGGCATGCGTGTCGATGATGATGGCGGAATTGTGGATCGCACGCCAGCCGTTATCGTTGTGCGCGCTCGCCGACGGCTTTCCCGTTTGCGCGAAGGCAACGCTCACACAGAGTAGGAGTAAGGGTGTAAGCCGAAATGAACTTGGCATCGAATATGTGTTCAGATGAGCCAGGCGATTGGATTGTAAATTATTCGAAGGGGCACAGGCGTCGAAGAGACCGTCAATGTGTCCTTTAGCGCAACAGCAGATTTCTTATGTGCAGAGGGTAGCAAGCCAATAACACCAGGCGCTCTGTACAGTCTAATCCCGGTCGCCTGTTTCTCGTACGTCACAGCCGATGAATAAGCACCGGGTGCTCCGCTCACGCCGAATGCCCGGCCAGAGCGGACGCGACCTGCCGCGCGCGAGTGCCTTCATATCCAACCGAGGCGAAATAGGACACGCGATCGAACAGGCGATCCAGCGCGAACAGCAGCTCCAATTCGCTAATCAGCCCCTCCGGCTCCAGTAGCCCTTCCTGGCGCAGGAACTCCCACAGGTGTTCCTTCACCGCCTGAATCGCGTAGAGCATCTGGCTGAAGGGCACGTCCTGCTGGGCGCGGCGCGTTCCCAGCCCGATGTAGCGTTCCTCCACCTCGGCGTAGTCCCGGGTGATAATCCAGTCGCTGATGTGGCGATAGATCTCCCACGCCCGGTGTTTCAATTCGTCGTCTGGAACCAGCCGAAGCATGTCCTCGCAAGCCTCGGAGGCCTTGAGTTTACGGAGCAGACCTTCCGAGAGTTGGTCCGCGTGGTCTTCGATGAGTCGCACCAGCCTGATCGCAAACATGACCAGCCTCCTCGAGTGGGCCAGGCCTGCCTCCCGAGCAGGAAGTACTGGTTCGGTCGCATCCATCACAGGGCCGGAGAGACACGCTCCGGCCGCAACGGCGAACGGCAGGTCTCGCCAACTTGGATGGTAGCCGCCGAGCACGGTTTTGTCTGTGATGTGGGGCACGTCACGCGGCCCAGGATGTTGGCTGACACGCGTCAGCTACCTACGCGCATTGGCGCAGTCAGGGAGCCCTATTCCGAAGTGAGCACCAGATAGGTCAGCCGCCCGGAACGCTCCACCTGGAGCACGATGCTGTTGCCCGCCTTGATCTTGTGCAGTTCCTGCTTGAGCTGTGGCAGGTCTTTTACCGCAGCGCCATTGACTTCATGAATGATGTCGCCGGGCTTTGGCCCCTCGCCGAACAGCGTCGGGCTGGGAGTGCGCGCGGCCACCAGCACTCCGCCGGGAATGCGCATGTCGCCGAGGGCATCGATGAGCGCCTTATTGATGGTTACGCCGACAATGCCGATGCGATTGACGAGATTGTCCGGGCCGGTGACCAGGTCGGCAAAGCGCTCGGGATCGTCATGCCGTTCGACGACACGCACGGCCACGATTTGCACCTGACCCTCGCGCAGTACGCCCAGTTCGGCCTTCTGCCCAATCTTGTAGTCGTACATATCGAGCGCGAAGTGGCGGATATCGTTCACCGGCTTGCCGCCGACGCTAACCACGATGTCGCCCACCTTCAGACCAGCCTGATCGGCAGTCGAGTCAGGCACAACGTCCTCCAGCAGGACGCCGTGGTTCGTCGGCAGGTGCAGGCCTTCGACTAGGTCGGGAGTAATCGTCTTCAGATAAACGCCGATCTGCCCGCGATGCACGTGGCCCTCGGTGCGGATCTGGTCGTAGACATTGCGCACCACATCGCTGGGAATCGCGAAGCCCAGGCCTTCATTGCCGCCGGACTGCGACAGGATGAAGGTGTTGATGCCGACCACGTGGCCATCGACATCGACCAGCGGGCCGCCGCTGTTGCCGGGATTGATGGGCGCGTCGGTCTGGATGTAAATGTCGGGCTTGTCGGGATCGATCTGCCGCGCCGTGGCGCTCACCACGCCCATGCTGACCGAGTTCTCCAGCCCTAGCGGGCTGCCGAAGGCGAACACCACCTGGCCCTGCTTCAGATCGCGGGAATCCGCCAGCTCCAGCGCCGGCAATCCCGTCATGTCGATCTTGATGATGGCCAGGTCGCTGAGCGGATCGGTACCGACGAGCTTGGCCTCGATGGGCCCATGCGGCGAGGCGTTGACCTGTGCCGCTTCCTGCTTGTCCATGCCTTGCAGCCGCACGCGGATTCGTCGTGCGCCCTCGACCACGTGATCGTTGGTGACGATGTAACCGTCGGGCGAGAGGATCACGCCCGCGCCGATGCCACGCTCCGCTTCCAGATAGGCAGTGTCGGTCTTCTCGCTGGTTGCGGCGAGGCCGAATCCCACCGTCAGCACCTGCACCACCGACTTCGTGACGTTGTTCGACAACTGCTGCACCGACTCGCTGAACACGTGCAGCGGATCGCTCTTCAGCAGCTTGGCGGATTCGGCGGAGCGCGTGGGCTGCTCGGTCTGGGCAAAACATGGTGCGAATGAGAGTGCGAGCGTTAGCGCCAAGAACAGGGGAAAGCGAATGGGCATGCTGTGCTTCTCGCGCTGGTTATTATGATTCCATGGACTCACGTTTTATTGGATGTCCCGCTTGCTGCCGTGATGGAGTAAATCACCCGCCGGACCGCACGTAACATGGAATTACGGTGCGCTTACGAACTAGTTCCCGCACTATTGGCCCGGAGCGAAGCCTGCGGCGTTAGTTATCGCGGAGTGTGCCACCGGAAGCCGATTCGCGCCAGAATCGGCTGGCCGAGGTTCGGCGTCGGCGTCTTCGCGATGAAGTACTGGTCGTTGGTCAGGTTCTCGCCCTGGAAGAAGACGTCGAAGCCCTTTGGCAGCGGCCGCGATACGGTCGCGCTCAACACAAATGCCGAGCCCAACGGGAACTGGTTCTGATCGTCATCGAACTCGTTGCTCTCCGTGCGGCCTTGAATGGCCACCGTGAACCGCTGCGGCGCCAGCCATGTGCCCTGGAAGGTGAAGATGCTGCGCGGTACCAGCGGGATCAGGTTGCCGACGAGTGCCGGATTCGCGGGGTAGGTCGCGACGGTCGACTCGGTGAACTGATACCCCGCGGCCAGGGTGATGCGGCTGGTGAAGCGGATATCGGTGCCAAGCTGAAAGCCGATTGAGTCGGTGCGCCCCAGGTTCTCGCGCACGCGGGTGATCAGGGTCGGGCTCGAGCTTATCGTGACATTCGCGACCGGATTCGTAACCACGCCGCCAAAGACGTTGCCATGAATGGACACGCGGTTGTTCAGCATGGTGGCGCGCGCGCCGGCCTCGCCTCCGCTGAAGCGCTCGGCGCGCAGGAATGCATTGGAGTTCGTCACTACGTTGCCCACTCGAAATGAGCGGTACAGTTCATTCAGTGTCGGCGCGCGGAAGGAGCGATAACCGGAGGCGTACAGCACGATGTGGTCGGTTGCTCGATACGAAGTGGTCACCCGCGGGTCGAAGGCGTTCTGCCCGCGCGCAGGATAGTGAGTCATGGTCTCCGCCCCGTGCACCGGGATGCGGATCGAGCTGCCGTCGTAGTTGCTCCACAAGTCTTCCCTGCCCGCCAGCGTCACCGACCAGCGCGGCGTGATCTGGACGATCCCCTCCACAAAAGCCCCGAGCGCCTCCTGGGTGCCGCCGTTGGAGAGGTTGGCCGTGCGCGCGCCGCTGGAAGACGTAGTTTCCAGGCTCACCCCCTGCACATAGGTCCCGTCGAGCCCGGCAAGCAACGTCAGGCGCGAGAAAACTTGCTTCGACCACTGCCCGATCAGTCCCATGTGTTGCGCGGGCACGTACTGATTGTCGGTGAGCGATTCGCTGTCACGGTTTGCAGCGACGGAAGAGAACGTCTGGTGATAGTTCTGCGTGCCGCCGTACAGCCGCAGCGTGAACAGCCCGGCCTTCGCGGTGTCGTAGTCGGTGCCGAATGCCAGTTGACGGATGGTGGTGTCGTTGATTTGCAACGCGGTGCCGTTCTGCCGGTCTTCGCCATAGATTTCGCCGTCCAGAAACATGCGGCCGCGCTCGCCGAAGAGCCGCTCCAGGCGCAGGTTGCCGGTGCCGTATTGCAGGTTGGCGTCACGGTCGACGGTGCCGCGCAGGTCCTTAGGCACGGGAATGTATCCGTCGGTGCGAAAACCTTCGCCGCCCGCGGAGATGTCCCACTGGCCGAAGCGCAAGGCTCCCCAACCCGACCCGAAGGGGGAGTTTTCATTACCGTAGGAGCCCGTAACCTCGCCGGAGGTCTGGACGGCGCTGCGCGTCTCCAGGTTCACGACTCCACCCAGTGCGTCATTGCCATATAGCGCTGAAACACCGCCGGGCACGATCTGCACCTCGTTCAGCGAGGCTTGCGGCACGCGCGCCCAGTAAATCCAGCCGCCGAAGGGATCGTTGATGGGAATGCCGTCAACCAGCACCAGAGCGCGACTGGCGCCGCTGGCCCCCAAGCCGCGCAGCGAGACGCCCTGCGATGTGGGATTCGCCGTCTGGCTGCCCGAGCGCCGCAACAGCGTAAAGCCGGGGACCTGGCGCAGCTTGTCATCCGTTGTCTGCGGCCCCCACTGCTCCAGTTGCGTGCTGCTGACGACAACCGCGTCGGGCTGGGACTCGACATTGTCCACGCCGGTGGGAAGGATGGACGTGCGCGTGGCCGTGACGTCCAAGCTCTGCTGCACGGTGGCGGCCGGGAGCGTGATCTTCAGCGCAGCTTCGCCTGCATGCCAGCCTGCGGTGGTGGTCGCAAAGCCAGGCGCGTTGACTTGAACCGTGCCGGAGGTCGCGTCGATGCCGCTGAACACGAATGTTCCATCCGGTTGCGTAGTAGCAACGAGGTTCAGTCCATTGACCTTCAGCACCACTCGCGCCCGCGCTACGACGGCGCCGCTGCGGTCCTCGACCACTCCGCGGACCTCGCTCGCCGCTGCCGCCCAAAGCAGCGAACACAAGAGCAACGCCAACAGGGAGAGGCGCCAGACCAGCCACAAAATGGAACGCGCAACGCGGCACGCTGCGCGGCGTTGGGGCTCTGGTTGGAGGGCTGGCATGGGCACTGATTGTACCGCGACTGTCGGGTGCCCCGGGTCTCGCGGACTTCGAGACCCGGGCGGGTACAAGGGAACGCCCGGCCGCATCCAGCTCGGCAATTGACCGGGGCCAGTATTCATCTCATAATCCATGTGCCTGCGATTTTTCGCTACTCACAAGGTGCCTTGCTGTGAACGAGCAGAACCGGAGCGCTGGCCGTCCCTTCTCCACGGCCGGCCAGCGGCTCGACGACATACTGGGCGACGCCTCGGCGCGCATCGAGGAAGAGACGCAAGCGCTGATCGAGTACATCAACGACGAACTGGTCCCGGCCATCCGGCAGCACTCCAGCCACGCGCTGCGCATGGCCAGCGAGAAGCTGTCCCAGGCCGCCGAACACATGGACTCGAGCAAACAGAACAAGCGCTAGTCCGGCTGGAGCCAAAGGTCCCCGTGTTGCGTCGTGCGTCGCACACTGCGCTGATTGCCATCATTGCGTCTGCGTTGCTGCTCTCCGGATGCGGCGGGCACAAGACCGCCCGCAGCCAGCGCGTGCCTCCTCCTCCGACCATAGCAACCGAACAGCCCGCACCCGAAAGCACCAATCCGCCAAGCGTTCCCGAACACCCCCGTAACGCCAAACCTATCTACGTCGAAACCGGTCTGGCGAGTTGGTACGGGCCTCCGTATCACAACCGGCGAGGGGCTAACGGCGAGGTCTACAACCAGAACGCTATGACCGCAGCGCATCGCACGCTGCCGCTGAACTCGATGGTGCGCGTCACCAACATCAGCACGGGACACGCGGCGGTGGTACGCATCACCGACCGCGGGCCGTTCGTGGAAGATCGCGTGATTGATCTCTCGCTGGCGGCCGCAAAGGCCGTCGACGTCTGGAGGCCGGGGACCGCCGAGGTGAAGGTGGAAGTATTGTCGGCGCCGGCGCCCATCGCCGACGGCGGCCGCTGGTGCGTGCAGATTGGCGCGTTCCACAGCGAACACGAGGCACGCAAGCTCAAAGAGAAGCTGGAGGACCGCTACCAGAACGCCAACGTCATTCAGTTCACCGGCCCCACCGGGGAGTGGGTGCGCATCCGGCCGCTCGGCGACGACAAGCGCCAGGCCGAAGAGGTCGCGAGCAGGACCCACGTCAAAGAGGGCGGAGTTTTTCTGGTGCGGCTCGATTGAAGGCAGTTGTCAGTTGTCGGTTGTCAGTTGTAGGACCAGGTTAGCAAGGAATGCCCGCCCTTTCTCACTCGGTGTCATCCTGAGCGGAGCGAAGGACCTCTACCTTGCCATTGCCCTCTCTCTCGCCGCGTTTCGACTAGAGCCGAGCGGCAGCGGCTCCGCCCTCCCGCACAAATTCCAAAGCCGACTCGCTTGTCAAGGACATCGCCGGTTACGAAAGTATAAGAGCTTCCTGATTCGGACTTAGCCTTTCGTGTAGTCCGCCATCACAGACCCCAACCCGCCGCCTTTTTCAAGATAGAAGGGTGAACGGAGCCGGCGACCAATCCCCAATGCGAACCGTTCCCACCTTGGTTCGCGCCGAAGCTTATTGGCTGTTTGTCCTGCTCTCGACCTCCTGCCTCCTCTCCATTGCTCTCCTGCTCCCGCCGTGGGCGTGGGCACAAGACGGTTCGACTTCTTTGCAGGGGACGATTGAAGACGCGAGCGGCGCGCGGATTCCCGCGGCGGTTGTAGTGGTGACCGATCCGCTGCGAGGGCTCCGCTTCCAGGACAAGACCGACGCACAGGGAAATTTTACCTTCGGCATGCTGCCGCCGGGACGCTACGATGTGAGCGCCTCCGCTCCAGGCATGGCCACTCGGACCAGCCATGGAGTCGATCTGCTGGTCGGCGGCACATCGTCTGTCCGATTGCGGCTCCCGCCGGTAGCGGTCGTGCAGACAGTCACGGTTACGGCAACTCCGACGCCGATAGAAACTCAAACCGGTGACATCTCCAGTGTGGTGACCCAGCAGGCGATCGAAGGGCTGCCTTTGAACGGGCGCCGCTTTACCGATCTGGCGTTGCTCTCCCCGGACGTGGTCCAGGACCCGCGCGGGCTCACTTCCGAATTCCAACGGCGACTTGTCGGTGGGAGGCGTACGCGGCTTTCAGAACAGCTTCCTGGTCGACGGGACGGATGACAACAATTCGTTCTTCGCGCAGGCGCGCGGCCGTTATCGCGCGCCGTACCAGTTCAGCAACGAGGTGATCCAGGAGTTTCGCGTCTCGAAGAACTCCTATAGCGCCGAACTGGGCCGTTCAGGCGGGGCGGTGTTCAACGTGGTGACCAAGTCCGGCACCAACCACTGGCACGGCAGTGGTTTCTATTTTTTGCGCGACCGCCAGTTTGACGCGCAGCAGCCGTATGCCGACAGCAAGCCTGACGATCGCCAGCAGCAGTTCGGCGGAACGATCGGCGGGCCGCTACGCAAAGATCGCGTCTTCTTTTATGCCGGCTTCGATCAGCATCTGCTGACCGTGCCGTCGATCGTCCAGTTCGGCAACGGAGCCAGTACGGTGGTGCCCCAGCCCACCGATTACGACTACACCGACAGGCCGATGGTCTTCGCCGCGGCGCAGAAGCTGAACAGCATGGGCGGAGTCTATCCGACGACCATGCAGGGCAATGCCGGTTTCGCCAAGGTCGACTTCAACCTGATCGTCCAAGCAACTGGCATTCGTGCGGGTCAGCACGTCAATGCTGACGGGCACCAACAACGTCTTCTTCGACCCGTCCAGCCCGATTACCGGCTATGCGGCCAGCGCGAACGGTACCGAGGATGTCCAGACCGAGAGCGTCGCGGCGGCCCTGGTCAGCTCCTGGAGCCCGAACCTCGCCACCAATCTGCGGCTCGCAGTTCTCGCGCGATCTGCAGCAGTCGATCACCAACTCCGATGAGCCGTGGACCAAGATCTACGACCTGGTGGACGGCTTCGGCGGGTCCAGCATTCTGCCGCGCGAGACCAGCGAGCAGCAAACTGCACGTGGCCGATACCGTCAGCTACGAACATGGCCGCATGCACTGGAAGTTCGGCGGCGACTTCATCCAGGCGTGGATCTACAACTACTATCCGTATCTGTTCGGCGGCGAATATTACTTCGACAACGTGAAGGTGAACCCATGGACCTACGCTCCGGAGCATATGGCGAGCCGCTGACGCCGCTGCGCGCTTACGCGCACGGTGTCCCGCGCTACTACATGCAGGACTTTGGCAACGCGGTGTCGCATCCCGACTCGCGCTTCTACTGCGGCTTTCGTGCAGAACACTTATCGCATGACGCGAGAACTTCACGCTGAACGCTGGGGCTGCGCTACGACCTGCAAACTTTCGAGCCCGGCCCGCTGATAAGCAATCCGCTGTACGCTCCCGTCGGGCAAGGTGCCGACTGACCTGAACAACTTTTCGCCGCGCTTGGGATTCGCCTACTCCCTGGGCGAGCAAGCATCCCGCTGGTGATCCGCGGCGGCGGCGGCATTGTTCTACATGCCCATCCCCGCGATGTACGCGTCGCAGGTGGCCAACCGACAACGGAATCGACAATCGTCGCAGCTGTTTCTGGACATGATGAAGCCGGCGCAGGCGGCGCTGTTCCCGTCCTATCCCAAACGCGCTGGTGAATTGCCCCTCGGGAACTACTGGTATGCAGGCCGCCTGCATCGGTGGCCAGCTTATCTGACGACCAACGATTTCGGCGTTCGCGCCCAACTTCCAGACGCCGTATACCGAGCAGGCCAACATCGACCGTGCAGCGGGAGTTTGGGCAACGCATCGTGGCCAGCGCCAGCTACGCCTACGTGCACGGCGTGCACGAGATCCGTTCGCTCGACGTGAACCTTCCCAAGCCGACAATCATCGACTATCCCGTCTACAACGACACCGGCTCGGTGTTGCTCGGCATGTACTCCGGTGGCGTCGTTCTGCAACCTGGCAGACCACGCCGTCCGTCACTTGTCCTTATCCGCCGTGCATCAATCCGCGTGCAGCGGCCGATCCGCAGCTGGGCACCATCAATTCCTTTCAGAGCGAGCCAGCAGCATGTACAGCGGCATGACCGTTTCCGTGAAGCGCCAGCTAAGCCACGGCATGTACTTCCAGGTCGGCTACACATTGGCGAAAGCGATGGATGACGGCCCGGACGCGCTAGTGGTCGGGCGTCCCGGCAATGTTCAGAACTCGTATGCAACCGCTGCGGAATGGGGACCCAGCGTCAACGATCAGCGAAATCGATTTGTCGCGGCATGCGGTGGCCGAGCCCAAGTTTCACTTCGAAACGGAGCGCTGAACCTAGCCAACAACTGGAAACTGTCCAGCGTCGTCACCTCCGGTTCGGGACGGCCGATCAACGCAACAATTGCCGGGCGATCCCAACGGCGACGGCAACATCTACAACGATCGCCTGCCCGGGTACACCCGAAATGCATTCATCGGCCCCGATTACTTCAGCACCGACTTGCGTCTCACGCGCAGCATCCGCTGCGGCGAGCATGTCGTCTGGAACCTGATCGCCGAGTCCTTCAAGTATTCAATCGCACCAACGCGCGGGTGCAGATCAGCGATGACGGCTACTACAACTCCGCCGGACAGTTCGTCGCCTACTCGACCACGGTCAAGGGCAAGCTCTATCCCGGGAGAATTCCTGATGAACTCGCAGTTTCTTGACGCCCACCAATGCGTATGCACCGCGGCAGGTGCAATTCTCGGTAAGGCTTAGTTTTTAAGGGAGATAGTCGAAGCCCCAACTCTACTTTAGTGCCTGTAGGAGTAACCACAGGTGGTGACTCAAGTCTTCGCTTGACTTCCCCTGGTAACACTAGGGATAACTACTAGTGTCCATATGGGACGAGTCTGGGGGTGTTTCCTGTTTGGCGGAAGTTCGCATTCAAGAGGGCGAGTCGTTAGAGAACGCCCTGCGTCGCTTCAAGCGCAAAGTCCAGCAAGAGGACATCATTAAGGAAGTGAAGCGTCACTCCTTCTACCTCAAGCCGGGCGAAAAGAAGCGCGTGAAAGAAGCGCTGGCGCGCAAGCGCAGCCGCAAGAAGGCTCGTAAAGAGCAGGACTAATTCACAGCTGGGCCGCCGTTACAAGGGCGGCCCTTACTTTTTCCATTCCTGAAGTGTGGGGTGTTCATGCAGGTCGTACCGCAGTCTTCAGTAGTAGACCATGCGCATTCAAGCATGGTGGGCCGAACCCAGGGGTGTGTACCTGAGCACTGGAATTTGTGATTGCCGTAGGAACGCTCAGTCCGGTTCTCGCTGTCAGTCGCAAGTTGACCCCGTCTATGTGCTTGGGAGTCACGGGCTGAAGGGAGCAACTCTCCATGGAATTCCAGGACAAGGTACTAAAGTGTATTGACTGCGGCGCTGACTTCGTCTTCACCGCCGGAGAACAACTGTTCTTCCACGACAAGCAGTTCAAGAACGAACCCAAACGCTGCAAAGCCTGCAAGGCAAAACGCGCTTCCACCTTGGGGCCTACCACTCCGGGAGACTATCCCAAGGTGGAAACCCGCACGAATTGTTCCGGCGTGTGGCAAGGAGACCACCGTCCCCTTCAAACCCACGCAAGGCCGGCCGGTCTTCTGCCGGGAGTGTTTCCAGCAGCGGCGAACCAGTGCTGCTACTGCCTGACCAGCCGCATTTCAGTCATACTATAGCGCCCCCGCTCATAATCATGGACGCAGAGGGACGTTGTGTCTCTGTCCATCTTTCTGACATCACCGCATCATGGTCTGAAAAGCAGATCTCGCTGTTGCAGAGAGGATTCTGCGCACTGACGCTGCTCATTGGAGTCGCAATTCCAATAGCCGCTGCTTCGAGCGCGCTGCGGATTTCCTGGCTGCCGCACACCATCGCCGTGGGGTCGCCCTGCCTCGTTCCGCGTGAGATGTCGACCAGCCCGGTTGCCAGCATGCGCGGCGAGTGGATGGGGCACGAGATCACGTTCTTCCCTTCCAGCGAGCGCCACGCCTGGTACGGACTGGCGGGCGTCGATGTTGAGGCCAAGCCCGGCAGCTACAAGCTCTCACTGGAAGCTACGCTGGCCGATGGCAGGGTCGTTCGCGATGAGCAGACCATCGTCGTGCAGAGCGGCCATTACAAAACCGAAAAGCTGACGGTGCCGGAGAAGTTCGTGCAGCCCGAGCCAGAGACGCTGCGTCGCATCGAGGCCGAGAAGAAGATCAAGGACGCGGCGTTTTCTCACGTAATTGCTCAGCCGGAATGGTCGGGCAATTTCGTTCCGCCGATTGACACGACTGTGTCGGAGGGTTTCGGCACGCGGCGGACCTTCAACGGCAAACTCGCCAGCGTTCATCGTGGTCTGGATTATCACGCCAAGCCCGGCTCACCGGTAACGGCTGCTAACTCGGGCGAAGTGGTGCTGGCGCGCGAACTGTTTTACGAAGGCAACTGCGTCATCGTCGATCACGGACAGCAGTTCTACACGCTGTACATGCATCTTTCGCATCTTGAAGTCAGCGAGGGCGAGAAAGTAGAAAAAGGGCAAGAGATTGGATTGTCGGGTGCGACCGGCCGCGCCACGGGACCTCATCTTCATACCGCGGTGCGCTGGCAGGGAGCGTATCTCGATCCCGCACAGTTATGGCTTCTGCCTTTGCCGCAGCTGCCGTCAACCGGGCAGTCGCAGACCAACAGCAAATAGGAAACATCCAGGCGCCAAAAGCAAACGCGATGATCATTCAGAAATGACCACCGCGTAATCCATAGCTAACGTCTCGTTAAAGCCTTCTGTAGGTCGAAGCTACTCGGCTCTTTTAACCGATGCCTGCCGCTCAGTGCGGGCGCCCTCGGCGATTGCGGCTTTCCTCACGCCGTTCCTCTGCCCAAGCATCTTCTGATCCTGATGTGTAATCAGCAGCGCTTCCAGCTGCCGCAGCAGTTCCGGAGTATTGACTGGCTTCACCAGCAGAGATTGCGCTCCCTTGCTCTTCCATTCGTTGCCGAGCGACGGGTAGGCGGTGAGCAGAGCCGTTGCTGGATCGTACGGCTGCTGGCGGGCGGTGCGGATGACGTCATAGCCCGACGTTTCGTTTTCCATCCGCATGTCGGTAATCACCATCTCGTAGACGCCATTCTTCAGCTTATTCTGCGCCTCTTTGGCGGAGGCCGCGGTGTCGACCTCGAAGCCATTCATTTCCAGAATTGCGCGCAGGGTGAGAAGAATTGCCAACTCGTCATCAACTAGCAGAATGCGACGTTTCATGGGGAACTCCATACCAGACGCTACCGCTAACGGCGGCTGATTAAGATGCGGCGATCGCTCTTACGGTTGCTGAACAGGTATCAATCGACTGATTTTGCCATCCGTTGACTGTGATCGTACACCCGTTTCGACGCCGCACGCAAAGCATCACCGATGACGCTCAGTATAATTAGCCTGTGGCGACCTACCATGTGGAGAACTTCGGCTGCCGTGCGACGCAGGCCGATGGCGCAGCAATCGAGCGGCAACTGCTCGAGCGCGGCCTGGAACGCGCGGGCGATGCCAGCGCGGCCGAAGTCGTCGTCCTGAATACCTGCACGGTCACCGCTGCTGCCGATCAGGACGCGCGCTCCGCCATTCGCCGCATTCATCGCGAGAATCCTGGGGCGAGGATTCTGGTGACTGGCTGCTATGCGCAGCGCGCTCCCGAGGAATTGTCGGCGATTCCCGGCGTCAGCCTGGTTATCGGCAATTCCCACAAGCACGTCAACTAGTCGCGATTGATCTGCCCGCAACTGCCCGGTTTTGTCCCGTTGGCGCAAATTGGCGCGACGGCCGATCCTAGGGTCAGTGTCATCGTCGGTGACATCTTCGCGCATACCGAATTAATGGCGGCGCCGGTATTCGACGGATCGTCGGAGAAGACGCGACCGAATCTGAAAGTGCAGGACGGCTGCAATAATCGCTGCTCGTTCTGCATCATCCCGTACGTGCGGGGCAAGAGCCGCTCACTGAAGCTGGAAGAAGTCGTGCGCGAAGTCGATGCGCTGGTCGCCAGCGGATATCGCGAGATTGTTCTTTCGGGCATCAATCTCGGACGCTGGGGACGCGAGCTGACGCCGCAGACCAATTTCGCAACCATGCTGCGCGCGATTCTGGAGCGAACCACCATCGAAAAGATTCGTATCAGCTCGGTCGAGCCGATGGACTGGACCAACGAGGTGGTTGAACTGGTCGCGTCGTCGCCGCGGATCTGCAAGCACGCGCATGTGCCGATGCAGTCAGGCAGCGACAACATCCTGCGCAAGATGCATCGCAAGTATCGGCCGTGGCATTATGCCGATCGCATCGAGCGAATTCGGCAGGCGATGCCGGATGCGGCAATCGGCGCGGATGTCATGGTCGGTTTTCCTGGCGAGACTGATGACGACTTCGAACAGACACGCGCGTTGATCGAACGGCTGCCGTTTACCTATCTGCACGTCTTCACCTATTCGTCGCGGCCGGGAACGCCATCAGCCGCAATGCCGGATCAGGTGCCGGTGCAGCTCGCTCGGGAACGCAATCGCGTGCTGCGGGAGTTGGCTGCGCAAAAGAAGCGCGGGTTCATGGAATCGTTCGTTGGGCGCGAAGTTGAAGCGATCACGCTGACACACTTCGACGGCGAGTACACGGAAGCGCTGACGGACAACTACCTGAAGTTGCAAGCTCAGCGGCAAGCGCGAACCCAACCGGTGGGGAATTTATATAACGCGGCGCCTACTCAATTCCGAGGGGGTCTCGCCCGCCTGTGCCTCACGGCAAGATCACTCATGAGCTTTGAAACCGATACTCCGATTTCAGATGTATCGACATCGTTTGGAACGAGGAACCCATAGGTTGCATCTCCGCTGGTGACAGTGCACATAATTCCTTGTGATTGTTGCTCCATATCAACATCACTGGCGCGGGGGTCGGATGATTTAACAGCATTTTCTATAAGCACCTTTCGCAACCGTATATCTAATCTCCGATCCAATTCTTCATTAAGGTTGCGCAGGGCTGCCGTCGTGGTCTGCGCGATTGCCGTCGCGGTCTCCGGTGGCCGGTTCAGGTTTCGGACTAGAGCTAACACCTCTTCCACCATGTCGCGGATGTCGCGTCCCGTCCCGGCGGCGGCGCTAGAGCCTTCCGCATCGGGCAAGCTGTTTAGCTTCGACTCGAGTTTAGGCCACCATACCTCAAAGGCTTCATCTATATGCGATTCAGCGAGAGCTGCCTCTCCAAGTGCGCTATTCAGGGTTTTTATGAGTTTGAGGACCTCACCTTTTGCTGCCCGTGTCGCCTGGAATTGGGCCAGCGGTTGCTCGACATCCGCAGGCTCTAAGCCGATTAGAAATGGACAAACGTAGGTGTTCTCGATTGTCTTGGAAAGGGCCCCGGCTTCGAACAGCAACCAATCCGAGTGGAGATTATCCGGTGTCAAACAAATGATCCCGCCTTTGCAGTCCTTCAGCTTGGTTGCGATCTCCGTTCCCCACCGCGCGCCTTTGTCGATATCCGCTGCTGAAAGCCACGGCTTTAGAGCATTGATGATTTTAGGTAACCAATCCCGTAATGCTTCGGCAGCGGCTCCGCTGCGTTTGCCAGACCAACTGATGAACACGTCCATGTCGCGGATTGTTCCACAACCGCAAGCTGTCAAGCCAGCAAAAACTCAGTGCGAATCCCATGCTATACTTCCCACTACTGCAGCCACAGCGGAGGACTGTATCGATAAACGTTTTATCCGCACCAATGAGCGCATTCGTGTCCGCGAAATTCGCGTCATCGACGATGAAGGCAACCAGCTTGGCATCATGCCGCCCTTCGAAGCGCTCAAAATTGCCCGGGAAAAAAGCCTCGACCTGGTAGAAGTTTCACCCACCGCGCAGCCGCCGGTTTGCCGCATCATGGACTACGGCAAATATCTGTACCAGCAGGAAAAGCGCGAGCGCGAAGCCAAGAAGCACCAGCACCAGATCACGGTCAAGGAAGTGAAGTTCCGCATCAACGTGGACGATCACGACTACGAGACCAAGAAGAACCACGTGCTGCGCTTCCTCGACGAAGGCGACAAGGTGAAGGCGACCATCTTCTTCCGCGGACGCGAAATGACGCGCCAGAGGCTGGGCCGCGAGATTCTGGACCGGCTGATCAAGGACCTGGGCGACAAGGCCATGGTGGAGTTCCGTCCGCGGCAGGAAGGCAACACGCTGCACTTGATCCTGGCGCCGCCGAAGGTGCAAGCCCCCGGCCAAGCCGCACGCGCCCAAGCCGGACAAGCAAGCCGCGCCGCCGGCGCCGCGCCCGCCCGCGCCGACACAGCAGCTCGCAGTGAAGCGACTACGACTGGCCCAATCTGCGCGTTCTATGTTGTAATAGATAAATCGTTATGCCAAAGCTGAAGACTCACAGCGGAGCGGCCAAGCGCTTCAAGAAGACAGGTACGGGCAAGATCAAGCGCGGTCACGCGTTCAAGCGCCACATCCTGACTTCCAAGGGCACCAAGCGCAAGCGCCAGCTCGATACCGACGTGATGGTCGACAAGGCCGACTGCCCAAGATCAAGCGCATGATCCCCTACTAGCCGCATGGTGCGGCAACCGGCGGCATCGATTCGATCCAGAGTCGATGACGGTCAACAGCGTGTGAAGAGGTATATCGGCCCCTCCTGCCGCGGCGGGCGCGGTCACCTTCTTACCTCCAGCCGCTTAACGCAGATGAAAAGGAGCAGCCATGCCTCGCGTAAAACGTGGTACCAAGCGCCGTGCGCGCCGCAAAAAGATTCTTGAGCGCGCAAGCGGCTATTACCTGACAAAATCCAAACTCTACCGCTCGGCAAAAGAGTCGGTGGAGCGCGGCCTGAAGTTCGCCTACAGCGGCCGCAAGCAGAAGAAGCGCCAGTTCCGCTCCATCTGGATCGTGCGCATCGGCGCCGCCGCCAAGCTGAATGGATCAGCTACGCAGTTCATCAGCGGACTGAAGAAGGCCGGCATCGAGCTGGATCGCAAGATCCTGGCCGACCTGGCGGTGAACGATCCAGCGGGGTTTGCGACACTGTGCAAGCAGGCGCAAAGCGCGGCAGCCTGACACTCGCTCCAGCTCAAAGCACCAGGCGCGTTCGCCATCAGCTCATGCGACTTCCTCTGAGACCCGCATTGTTCGCGGCCCTGCTCTTTTTGCAGGCGCTGTGCCTCAGCGCGCAGACTGGTCCGAAATTTGAAGTTGTGGTCCCCGCGACGGCGCACGCGCAGCCCATCACCGGCCGCGTCTACGTCATCCTCAGTCGCAAGCAGAGCGACGACCTGCGGGAACGCATCGGCTCCTGGCAGCAGGAGACTCCCTTCTTCGGCAGCGACGTCAGCGCTCTTGCGCCCGGCGTCCCCGGCATCATCGACGGCGACACGCCCGGCTACCCGCTGCACAGCCTGAAAGACATTCCCGCCGGCGACTACTACGTGCAGGCGCTGGTCAACGTTTACACGGAGTTCCACCGCGCCGACGGCCACGTCATCTGGGCGCACATGGACCAGTGGGAGGGCCAGCAGTTCAACCAGCTCGCCCGGCAACCTGTACAGCGAGGTGCAGAAGCTGCACCTCGATCCGGCAACGGGCTACGACGTCAAGCTGGATGCGAGCCAAGATGATCCCGCCGGTCGAGCTGCCGCCGACACGCAGTGGGTGAAGCACATCAAGTTCGAAAGCAAGCTGCTGACAAGGTTCTGGGGCCATCCGATCTACCTCGGCGCAACCGTGCTGCTGCCGAAGGACTACGACGAGCACCCCAACGTGCGCTATCCGGTCATCTACGAGCAGGACCACTTCGGGCTGGCCCGCCGCTGTTCATGCAGATGGAGCCCCCGAAGGATGGCTCGAAGTGGGGCCCGCTTCGCTACCAGGCGTTTCAGGCGTGGAGCGGCGACAATTCCCGCGCATGATCGGCGTGACGTTTCAGCACCCGACGCCCTACTTCGACGACTCCTACGCCGTGAACTCCGCCAACAACGGCCCCTATGGCGACGCGATCATGCAGGAACTGATCCCGTATCTGGAGCAGCACTTCCGCATCATTCGCGAGCCCTGGGCGCGCGTGCTGATCGGCGGCTCGACCGGCGGCTGGGAGTCGCTGGCGCTCCAGCTCTATCATCCGGAATTTTTCGGCGGCACCTGGACCGGCTTCCCCGACCCAATCGATTTCCGCCACGACCAACTGGTCGAACATCTACGAGGACGCGAACGCCTTCGACGTGCCGGGATACGAGTGGGTGCAGCGCGAGCGCCCACTGATGCGCACCGCCGAGGGACAGGTGGTCGAGACCGATGCGGCAGATGAGCCAACTGGAAGACGTGCTCGGATCCATGGCCGCTCGGCGCAGCAACTCGAGACCTGGGAAGCGGTCTATGGTCCGGTCGGCGCGGACGGCTATCCCAAGCCGCTGTGGGACAAGCGCACCGGCGCGATCGATCGCACGGTAGCAAACTACATGCGCGACCACGGGTACGACCTGCGGTATTACCTGCAACAGAATTGGGCGCGGATCGGCCCGCAGATCATGGACAAGATATTCATCTGGGTCGGCGACATGGACAATTTTTACCTGAATCTCGCCGTGTACGACATGGAGGACTTCCTCAAATCGCACCCCGAGGCGCATGCGAAGTTCGAGTACGGCCGCCCGGAGAAAGGCCACGGCTGGTTCCCGTGGGAACCGAAGGACTTCATCAAGATGATGGCCGACCACATGGCCGCGCACGCGCCGGCTGGCGCGGACACGAAGAGCTGGCATTATTAGCGATGTACACCGTTCCTAAACTCGAGGACTATTCGCCTGACGCGCTCGACCGCGCGGTTGCCGAACTGTTGCGTGCACTCGACGAAGAAGCCGCCACGCTGAAAGACGAATCCGACTGGAAGACCTTCCGAGATCGTTGGCTCGCGCGCAAGAACGGCGTACTTACGCAGGTCAACGACACCTGGCTCAAGGCTGCGCCGGGCCCCGCGAAGCGCGATGTCGGCCAGCGCGTGAACGCGCTCAAGGCGCACGTCGAATCCGCTGTGGATGAGGCGCTAGCGAAACTCTTGCCTCGGCCGGGCGTTAATATCTCAAAGGTTGTTGGATATGCGGCCCTGAAAAGAGCTGCGGAGCCCGATCTCGACATCACCCTCCCCGGCATCCACCGCCCCATCGGCGTCAAGCACCCCATCCTCCGCGCGATGGACGACATCGTCGCCGTCTTCAAGGCCATGGGCTACTCCATCGGCGAAGGTCCCGAGGTCGAGACCGACTACTACAACTTCGAGTCGCTGAATTTTCCGCCCAACCACCCGGCGCGCGACACGCAGGACACGCTGTTCATCGCCGGCCAGGACGAGAAGCCCGCGCGCGACCGCCTGCTGCTGCGCACGCACACGTCGCCGGTGCAGATTCGCACCATGGAGCGGCAGCCGCCGCCGGTGCGCATCGTCATCCCCGGCAAGGTGCACCGCAACGATCCGCTCGACGCGACGCACTCGCCGGTCTTCCACCAGGTCGAAGGGCTGGCGGTCGACACCAACATCACCTTTTGCGACCTGAAGGGCACGCTGGACCACGCCATGAAGGCGCTGTTCGGCTCGTCGGTGAAGACGCGCTTCTACCCATCGTTCTTCCCTTTCACCGAGCCGAGCGCCGACATGCAGGTGAGCTGCATCTTCTGCGGCGGCAAAGGCTGCCGCAAATGCAAATTCAGCGGCTGGATCGAGCTGCTGGGCTGCGGCATGGTCGACCCGAACGTCTTCGAGTTCGTGAAGCACAACGGCTACGACTCGTCGAAGATCAGCGGCTTCGCCTTCGGCATGGGTGTGGAGCGTATCGCGATGCTGAAGTACGAGGTGGAAGAGATCCAGTTGTTCTACGAGGGCGACGTGCGCTTCCTGGAGCAGTTCGCGTGATGGAGCAGCGTTCAAGCTGGAATGGACGAGCGGGCCGCTATGAAAAGAGCGCCGTAGGCGCGGAAGAGCTCAGCCCAGCGCTTCAGCGCTGGGTAGCGTTCCATGATGCGGTGAGTGCCGTAGGCACGGCACAGCCCGGATTCTCTGCCGTCCCTACGGGATCCGGAGCAACTTCTGACGCCTACCCAGCGCTCAAGCGCTGGGCTAAGCTCTTCCGTCCCGGGAGCGGGACTCTGCCATTCGCGCTTCTGGCCTCCTGCCATTCAGCAAGATTTCATGAGAGCCAGATTGAGCTTCCGTTTGTAAACGCGAACAGGGAGTTGGCGTGAGAATTCTTCCCGCATGGTTGCGTGAGTTTGTTGATATCGCGGCTGACGACCGTCAGCTCGCCGAGGCGCTGACTTCAGCCGGCATCGCGGTGGAGTCCGTCCAGCAAGAACGGGGCCAGACGGTTTACGAGATGGACCTCACGACCAACCGCGTGGACGCGATGAACCATTACGGCGTCGCGCGGGAAGCGTCGGCCATCTACGACGTTGAGCTGAAGAAGGTCGAGCCGAAGCTGCCTGCCAACAATAGGGGTCCTTCGACTCCGGGGCGAGGCGCGCCTGCGCTCAGGATGACACCCGATAAGAGGGCGTCGCCAATCGTGGCCGCCCGCAGCGCGAGTGATGCCTTCCCGATCCTCATCGAGGACCCGCAAGGCTGCGCGCGATATACCGCCCGCATTGTTCGCAATGTAAAGATCGGCGCTTCACCGGAACGCGTCGTCAAGCGGCTGGAACTGCTCGGCTCGCGCTCCATCAACAACGGCGCAGATGCGACCAACTACGCGATTAACGAACTCGGCCATCCCACGCATGCGTTCGATCTTGATTTACTCGAAGGCGGCACGATCATCGTGCGGCGGGCCCGCGAAGGCGAGGTTCTCAAGACGCTCGACGGCGTTGACCGCAAGCTCACGACAGACGACCTCGTCATCGCCGATGCTAGGAAGCCGGTGGCGCTCGCCGGCGTGATGGGCGGCTTCGACACCATGATCACCGAGCGCACGCAGAACGTGCTCATCGAGTCGGCGTGGTTCGAGCGGTGGACGGTGCGCGGCATGGCCAAGCGTCACGGGATGCACACGGACGCCTCGCATCGCTTCGAGCGCGGGGCTGACTACGGCATCACCCCGCTGGCGTGCGACCGCGTGGCCGAACTGATTCTGCAGAGCGCCGGCGGCGAACGGCATGGCGAGCGCATCGATACAATCGGCCGTGAGTTGCAGCGCGCACCCATCACATTGCGCAGCTCCGAGGTGCGGCGCAATCTTGGGACCGACATCGCAGCGGAGGAGATCGAGCGCATTCTGCGCAGATTAGGATTCGCGACGACGAGCGCCGCCAAATCGGCAGCGTCAACCGAGACCTGGAACGTTCAGGCTCCTACCTGGCGCCTTGACGTCGAGCGCGAGATCGACCTGCTGGAAGAAATCGCGCGCATCTACGGCTACAACAAATTTCCCAACACCCTGCCGGCATTCTCGGGCGCGGTCGTCGAGCTGCCGGACGAGGCGAAGAACGCCAGAGTTCGCCAGACCATGCTCGCGCTCGGTTACAACGAGGCTATCTCGATCACGTTCATCTCGGAGCAGGACGCGCGCACCTTCGCCTCCCACCCTTTCGCCAACACCGGGGGAAAGGACGGGGCACCCACATCTGATGGTGCGCCCGCATCCGATGGGGCACCCCCGTCCGAGCCGCTGGATCTGGCCAATCCCCTGAGCGAAGAAGCGCGTTGCATGCGCACCTCACTTTTGCCCGGGCTCTTGGACCTGGTTGGTTACAACTTGAATCGCGGGACGAACAATGTCCGGCTGTTCGAAGCCGGCGAGGTCTTCGAGAAAATCGGTCATCGGCACGATGAGCGCCGGCATCTGGGATTGGTCGCCACCGGAGAGGCGATTGCCAAAGACGTGCACCGCAGCCAGGCGGAGCCCTACACCTTCTTTCACATGAAGGGCGACCTAGAAGAATTGCTCGCGGCATTTCAGCATCAGTCGCTGCACTTCGACGCTATTGTCCCGGCCTATCTTCATCCCGGCCGGGCGACGCGCGCCATCATGGATGGTGAGACTGTCGCTGTGTTCGGACAATTGAATCCCGAGCAGGCAGCCGCGCGCAAACTGCGCCAGGACGTTTACCTGGCCGAGGTGAGGCTCGACCGTGTCTATCGGCACGGCCTGCGCGAGCCGCGCTATCGTCGCATCTCGAAGTTCCCTGCCGTCGGGCGCGACTTCTCGTTTGTCTTCGACGATGGGGTGACGTGGGAGAAGACCAACTCTGCGGTGCAAGAGCTTCGCATCGCCGAACTCGTCAACCTACAGCCGGCCGAGATCTATCGCGGTGAGAAGGTCGGCGCCGGCAAGTACTCGCTTCTCGTCCACGCCGAGTTCCAGTCCCAGGAACGCACGCTGCGCGACGACGAAGTGGCGCAATGGTCAGCGCAGATCATCCGCCGGCTAGAATCGTTGGGCGGAACCCTGCGCGCGTGAATTCGTCGCAGAGCTACAGGGCTAAGAGTCCTTACTCGCGATATGCGTTTATAGCAGAGACTTGCCTGGCCGGCTCAGGATTAAGCGGGCTTGAGCTCCCGGATTCCGCCCGCGGCGGCGACCACAACAACGCTAGCCAACCCGATAAACAATCCGTGGTCGACGATGCCGGCCCGGCCATCGAGTGCGCGCGCCAGCTTGACGACATCGGGAATCGGTCCGAAGTCGCAATCCAGGATCATATTGCCCTGATCGGTCCGGTACTCCTCGCCGCTGCGCGTCTGCCGCACGATGTACTTCCCCCTGAGCGACTCCAGAAAGCGCGCCTGCGAGCGCCAGCCGAACGGCATCACCTCGACCGGCAGCACATGCAGGGTACCAAGTCGCGGCGACAGTTTGCTCTCGTCAAGAATGATGATCTCTTTCGCCGACGCCTGCGCCACCAGCTTCTCGCGCAACAGTGCGCCGCCGCCGCCCTTCACCAGGTTGAGCTGCGGATCGACTTCGTCGGCGCCATCGATGGTCACGTCGACGTTCTTCGGCAGGTCCTCGGTCAGCATCGGGATCTCGAGCTCGACGGCCGCATCCCAGGACGCGCGTGACGTTGCAAAGCCGACGATGTCCTTCAGTCCGCCACTCTTGAGCAGCTCGCCGATGCGGCGGATGGCGAAGATGGAGGTTGAGCCGGTGCCGAGTCCGACCGTCATCCCGGAGCGGATGTACTGGGTGACGGCGTACTCCGCGGCTTCTTTCTTCAGCGCGGCTTGGGGATCGGGTGATGGTGTCGGTGCGTGCATGGGCTTCCTTGGAACGAGTGTTTTGGGTAGAGCAGGTCTTCAGACCTGCGTTCAGCGACATTTCAAGGTTGGTTGGTGCCCCAGGTTCGCGTGCGTTTTTTGCACGCTAACCTGGGCCATTTGGGATGCGACCCAGGTTAGCCCAAAAGAGGGGCGAACCTGGGGCACCGTGACTTAGTTTTTCCTGCCCAGCGCGGCGCGATAGCGCTTGATCAGCGCATTGGTCGAGCTGTCGTGCTTCAACTGCGGCGCGGCATCGCTCTCCAGCTCCGGCACAATGCGCTTCGCCAGCACCTTGCCCAGCTCCACGCCCCACTGGTCGAACGAGTCGATGTTCCACACTGCGCCCTGCGTGAACACGTTATGTTCGTAGAGCGCGACCAGCCTGCCGAGAGCCCGCGGCGTGAGCTTGTCGGCGAGAACCATGTTCGTCGGCCGGTTGCCTTCGCATACCCGGAACGGCGTCTGGAAATCTGGTGAGCCTTCCGCCTTCAGCTCCTCGGCCGTCTTCCCGAACGCCAGCGCCTCGGCCTGCGCGAACAGGTTGGCCATCAGCAGATCGTGTTGGCTCTTCAGCGGGCTCAGCGGCTGGCAGAAGCCGATGAAGTCGCAGGGGATCAGCTTCGTGCCCTGATGGATCAACTGATAGAACGAGTGCTGGCCATCGGTGCCCGGCTCGCCCCAGATGATCGGCCCCGTCTGCCACTCTACCGGAACGCCTTCGAGGTCGACGTGCTTGCCGTTGCTCTCCATCTGCAGCTGCTGGAGATAGGCGGTAAAACGCTTCAGGTTGTCGGCGTACGGCATGATGCCGACGGTCTGCGCGCCGAAAAAGTCGTTGTACCACACTGTCAGAAGTCCCATCAATGCCGGCAGGTTCTTCTCCAGCGGGGCGGTGCAGAAGTGCTCGTCGATGTCGTGGAAGCCGGCCAGCAGCTCGCGGTAATTGTCCGGCCCAATGGCGATCATGTTCGACAAGCCGATGGCTGAATCCATGGAGTAGCGGCCCCCGACCCAGTCCCAGAAGCCGAACATGTTGGCGGTATCGATGCCGAACTTCGAGACAGCCTCGGCATTGGTGGAAACAGCCACGCAGTGCTTCGCGATCGCGCTTTCACTCTTCAGCCCGTTCACGATCCAGTCACGTGCAGCGGCGGCGTTGGTCATCGTTTCCAGCGTGGTGAAGGTCTTCGACGAGATGATGAACAGCGTCTCGGCGGGATCGATGCCGTGGGTGGCGTCGTGGAAGGCCGCGCCGTCAACATTGGCGACAAAGCGGAAATCCATTGCCGGATCGGCGAAGTCGCGCAGTGCGGCATTCGTCATCTCCGGCCCCAAGTACGAGCCCCCGATGCCGATGTTGATGACCTTCTTGATGCGCTTGCCGGTGTGACCCTTCCATTCCCCGCTGCGCACCCGGTTGGCGAATCCCCCCATCTTGTCCAGGACTTCGTGGACTTCAGCGACTACGTCCTTGCCGTCAACTTCAATCTTCGTCCCCTTCGGCGCGCGCAGCGCGACGTGCAGGACGGCGCGCTTCTCGGTGTTGTTGATCTTCTCGCCGCGGAACATCGCATCACGACGCGCTTCCACGCCGCGCTCGCGCGCCAGTTCTACCAGCAGCTTCATGGTTTCGTCGGTGACGCGGTTCTTCGAGTAGTCGAGAAACAGCCCGGCGCCCTCGGCGGTCAGGCGCGTCCCACGTTGTGGATCATCGGCAAACATTCGCCGGAGATGGACGTCCTTGATCTTCTCGTAATGCGCCTGGAGGTCTTTCCAGGCGGGCGTGTCGACGGGGCGCTGGGTGGCTATCTTGGCTTCCGGCATGGTTTGCTCCTGTTCATGACTGAATGACTGCTGTTTCTGGGTATCCAGATGCGACTTCGAACTCGGGTGGAGCACCGCTTCAGCGGTGCATTACCGTGCAAGTGAAACCCGGCTTCAGCCGCTGCGGTAACCCTTACCTCAGACGCTAAAGCGCAACCTTATGAATTGCTGCGGTCTTGCACGCCTGAAAGGCGTGCTCCGCCCGTGAACTGCGTAAATCTACTTCAGCGCTTTGCTCTTGCTCTCGATTGACTCGAGCAAGTTCTTCCACGAATCCACAAACGACTTCGCGCCGTCGCTCTGCAAGTCGGCGGCGAGCTTCGTCACATCGATACCCGTGCGGGTGATCGCCATCAACACCTGCTCGCAGTCGCCGCCGTCGCGCGGGACTGGATTGCACACCTCGCCATGGTCCGCGAAAGCGAGCAGCGTCTCCTCCGGCATGGTGTCGATGGTATTCGGCGCGGCGAACTGGCCGATGTACATCACGTCCGAAGCTTTCGGATCTTTCGTCCCGGTGCTGGCAAATAGCAGCCGCTGCGGACGCGCGCCCAGGCCCTCCAGCCGCTGCCAGCGCTCGGACTCCAGCACATCGCGATAGGCCTTGTAGGCCTGCCGCCCAATCGCTGGACCAAGTTTGTTGCGCAGCTCCGACGGGAGCTTGTCCATCGTGGACTTGTCCCAGCGGCTAACAAACAGCGACGCCACCGAGCGCACGTCGGGGCTCAGGCCGGCTTCCACCCGGCGCTCCAGACCTCGCATGTAGGCATCGGCCGCGCCCAGATAATGATTGCGATCGAACAGCAGCGTGACATTCACGGTGACGCCCGCAAAGATCGCCTCTTCAATCGCGAACCTGCCCTCCGGCGTTCCCGGAATCTTGATAAACACATTGGGTCGCGCGGCCTGCCGGTGCAGCTTCTTGGCGACCTCGACCGTCATCCTGGCGTCATACGCCAGCAGCGGTGAGACCTCCAGCGACACCCATCCATCCACCGTTGCCGTGCGCTCGTGAATCGGCGCGAACAAATCCGCAGCCCGCCGCAGATCGTCGATCGCCATCTCGAAAAACGCGTCTTCCGTTGTCATCCCGGAAGACATGAGACGCCCCATATCGTCGTTGTAGGCGTCCCCCTTCGACATGGCGTGGTCGAAGATGGTCGGGTTCGACGTCAGACCGGTAACTGAGAGCTCGTCGATATAGTGTTTCAGCGTGCCGTTGTCGAGCATCTGGCGCGTGATGTTGTCCAGCCAGAGGCTCTGACCCAGCTCATGTAGTTGTTGCGTGGGTTTCATCTGTTTCGGCTCCTACCCTACAGATTCGCCTCAAGCGCCTTGAGATGCGGCCCGTTTCATCGGCAGGAAGTCCGATTTCTTCATGTGCAGCATGTCTGCGATACGGCGAATGCTGAAGTCGGCGGCAGGGTACTTCGCGTTAGCCGCCTTGTCGGCGGCGTAATGTCCCTGCTGTACGAACACCGTAGTCACGCGGTCCTTCCAGATCTCCTTGATGGCCGCCAGCAGCCGCAACTTGTCGTCCACCATCACGTAGTGTTTCGCCGGATAGAACTTTTCCACCCAATCCAGCTCGCGTTCTTTGTGGATGAAGATCAGCACGTTTCCGCCAAAGCCCTTCCATAGCCCGGCCTGCTCGACTTTGCGCGGCTGGAAGACGGCGTCGCCATCGGAGAGGATCGCCGCCTTGCCCCAGCGCCGGCACTGCTCGACCACATCGTGCGCGCCGGGAAAGACGCGCTTGGCGAACGGATATTCGATCAGCCAGTTGGAGGTGCTAAGAAAGCGCGGGTCATGCATCTTCTCCAGGCGATAACGCTCAATGGCGCCCAGATAATCGGCATATCCGAGTTCCTTGCGCAGCTCTTCGTAGATTTCGTGGTAGCGCTGGCGCGCCTCCGTCCCGAAGGCCCGTCCGATGTGGCCGAACAGGTCGCTCGACATGCGATCGTTGTCGAACAGCGTGTTGTCCACATCGAACAGGAAAACCAGCTCGTGCTCCGCATTCCGCGAGGAGGCGGCGCGCTTCTTACTCTGCGACGGCGCTGCTTTCTTTGCGCTCATGGTTAGTGTCCTGCCGCCTGCGAGCGGCCTTCCTCTTGCGTCGGTTTGGGATCGATCCACGGCCCGTCGCCTCCGATGAGCTGGCAGATCTCGTCCGGACCCCAGCTTCCCGGCTCGTAGCCGTACACTGGCGTCACGTTGTCGAGCACCGGCTGCACCACGCGCCACTGCGCCTCCACCAGGTCCTGGCGCGCGAAGAGCTCGCCCTTGCCGTGCATGGCATCGCCCAGCAGGCGCTCGTAAGGCGGCATCTCGTGCGCCGCGTGGCTCTTCAATTCCAGCTCCACGTCCTGCCCCGCCATGCGCTCGCCGGGCACCTTCACGCGCACACCCATGCCTATGACGATGTCGGGACTGACCCGGAAGCGCATGTGCGAGGAGCGCAGCGGCACCAGCTCATGGTAGGTCTCGCGCGGCGGACGCTTGAATTCCACGACCGCCTCCATGCAGGTCATGGGCAGGACCTTGCCGGCGCGGATGTAGATGGGCACGCCCGCCCAGCGCCAGCTATCGATGAAGCAGCGGATGGCGACGAACGTCTCCACCGTCGATGCGGGCGCCACACCAGCGACGTCCTTGTAGCCGTTGTATTGCCCGCGCACGATGTCGTTCGGCGTGAGCGGACGCACGGCTTTCAGCAATGCCGCTTTCGAATCGCGATCGGCTTCGTTGTCCTCGCCCGTGGGCGGATCCATCGTCAGGTTCGCCAGCACCTGGAGCATGTGGTTCTGTACCACGTCGCGCAGCGCGCCGGTCTCGTCATAGAACTTGCCGCGATCGCTTACGCCAAAGCTCTCGGCCATCGTGATCTGAATGCTGCGAATGTGGTCGCGGTTCCAGATAGGCTCGAAGATGGGATTGGCAAAGCGGGTGTAGATGATGTTCTGCACCGGCTCCTTGCCCAGGTAGTGGTCGATGCGATAGATGGCGCTTTCGGGGAAGACCTTGTGCAAGGCGCGATTCAGTTCCAGCGCGGTTTCCAGGTTGTGGCCGAAGGGCTTTTCGATGACCACGCGCGAGTTGTTCGAGCATCCCGCCTTCTGCAAGCCTTGCGCCACCGTGCCGAACAAGCTGGGAGGCACGGCCAGATAGTGCAGTGGCGCCTGCGACTTACCCAGTTGCTTGCGCAGCTCGGTGAAGGTGGCCGGATCGCCGTAGTCGCCGTCCACGTAGCGCAGCAGGGTGAGCATCTTCTCGAACGCTGCCTGCTCCAGCCCGCCATGATGCTCCAGGCTGTCCTTGGCGCGGGCCTTGAGCTGATCGAGGTTCCATCCGGCTTTGGCGACGCCGATGATGGGCACGTTCATTCCCTGATCGCGGATGAGGTTTTGCAGCGACGGGAAAATTTGTTTGTAGGCCAGGTCGCCCGTGGCCCCGAAGAATACGAACGCATCCGAATGTCCGTTAGCATGTTCGTTTGACGTCATTTTGTCCCCATTAAGCGCCCTTGGGCGCCCGCGAGATTTGAAAGGGCACGGCTTTAGCCGTGCCGTCTCGAGATTCATTGAATGACGGCTTTAGCCGCTGAGGGGACTTAGCACTCGAACGAAGTACGAGTTCCCTCAGGGGCTAAAGCCCAGCCTGTTTTACGCCGTAGTGGCACGGCTGAAGCCGTGCCCTTTCAAAACCGATTCCACGAGACGGCCGACGGGCGCTCGTTGCTAGTTGCTGGCCGCTTTCTTCATCGCTTCCTTCGCCGCGCTGACGACGTGGTCCACGGTGAAGCCGAAGTGCTCCATCACGACCTTCATGGGCGCGGACATGCCGAAGGTGCTCATGCCCAGCACGACGCCATTGCGTCCGGCATAGCGCTCCCACCCGATCGGCGACGCTTCTTCAACCGTCACGCGCGCGCCCACCGATGGCGGCAGCACGCTGTCGCGATAGGCCTGGTCCTGTGCGTCGAACAGCGCCCATGCCGGCATGCTGACCACGCGCGTCTTCACGCCTTCGGCCGTCAGCTTGTTCCCATGCCTTGACAGCAAAGACCGACTTCGCTGCCGCAGCCGATCAGGATCACGTCCGGCTTGCCGTCTGGCGCATCGGCCAGAACGTAGGCGCCCTTTGCCGACCGCTGGCCGCGGCAAACTTCGTGCGATCGTAGATCGGCAGTGCCTGCCGGCTGCAGACGATCGCGCAACGGATGATCCTTCGACGACATCGCCACGCGATACGCTTCCACCAACTCGTTGGCGTCGGCAGGTCGGATGACGATCATGCCCGGCACGGCGCGCAGCGAGACCAACTGCTCGATGGGCTGATGCGTCGGCCCATCCTCACCCAGGCTGATGGTGTCGTGCGTCCAGATGTGCAGCGCTGGGATGTCCATCAGCGACGAGAGCCGGATGGCGCCGCGCGCGTAATCGGTGAAGATCAGGAAGCCGGAGCCGAAGGCGCGCAAGCCGGTGAGCACCATGCCGTTGACGATGGCGCACATGGCGTGCTCGCGAATACCGAAGTGGAAGTTGCGGCCTTTGTAGTTGCCGAGCTGGTGTCGCCTGGAAGTCGCCGGCGAACTCGAACTCCAGCCGCGTCTTGGTGCTGGGATACAGATCGGCGGCGCCGCCCAGCAGCCACGGAATCTTCTGCGCGAGTGCGTTCAGCACCTTGCCCGAAGCATCGCGCGTCGACATGCCTCTCTCGCTCGTCGGGAAGCTGGGCAGCGCCTTCTCCCAACCCGCAGGCAGATCGCGTTTGTTCATGCGCTCGATGTTGGTCGGCCAGGTCGGGATACTGCGCCTTGTAACGGGCGAACATCTCGTCCCACTCCTTCCGCAGCTTCGCGCCGCGCGCGCCCATGCCTTTGGCGAAGTGCTCGCGCACCTCCGGCGGCACCACGAACGACTCGTCGGGCGAGAAGCCGAAGAACTCTTTCGTCAGCCGCACTTCTTCCGGCCCGAGCGGCTCGCCGTGCGCGGCCGAGGTGTCCTGCTTGTGCGGCGCGCCGTAGCCAATGTGGCTGTGCACCACGATCAGCGTGGGACGATCTTTCGGCGTCATGGAAGTGCTTCAGCGCGCGCTCGACCTGCTCGATATCGTTGGGGTCGCTGACGCGGTGCACCTCCCAGCCATATGCCAGGAAGCGCGACGCTACGTCCTCGGTGAACGAAATGTCGGTGTGGCCCTCGATGGTCACGCGGTTGGAGTCGTAGATCCAGCAAAGGTTCGACAGCTTCAGGTGCGCGGCCAGCGACGCCGCTTCGCTGACGAGACGCCTTCCTTCAGGCAGCCATCGCCGCACAGCGCATACGCGTTGAAGTTGAACAGGTCGAAACCTGGACGGTTGTAGGTTGCTGCCAGCCACTTGCTTGAAATCGCCATGCCGACGCTGGTCGCAAGCCCCTGACCCAGCGGTCCGGTTGTCGCTTCCACTCCGGTGGTCCAGCCGTACTCCGGATGTCCCGGGCAGCGGCTCCCTTCCTGGCGAAACGCCTTCAGGTCGTCGACCGTCACCGCCTCGCGATCGGCGCCCTTGTAGCTGGCGTTCGCGGCCTTGATTCCGGCGCAGTGAATCAGCGCATACAGCAGCATGGAAGCGTGTCCCGCCGAAAGCACGAAGCGATCGCGATTGGGCCACCACGGATTTTGCGGATCGTAACGCAGCGCCTTCTGCCACACGGTATAGGCGGTAGGTGCGGCCCCCATCGGCGTGCCTGGGTGGCCGGAATTGGCCTTTTGCACGCCATCGATCGCTAACGTGCGAATAGTGTTGACTGCCAGCTGGTCCAACGCGCTGGTTGACGCTTCGCGTGCCTGTTGCGGAATCATAGAACCATCCTCGGTTTAATTCTTGCTTGCTTTCGGAGAGATTCGGTTGCGGTGAAACTTAAAAGCCTAACGTTGAAGTGCGGGGAATTTTATCTCATCTAGACGAATAAGCAAACAAAATCGTGAGCCGATTGCGATAGCGTCAAAAGGCGCTGCCCAAGCGGGTTAAGTAGCCTTAGTCGAGGCGAACTGGGGCATACGAAAAATCGTCTAAACCGGCCCGCCACGCTCGACTTTTTGGACGAAAGCTATCGCCTGACGCTCCGCCCAGCGCCCGTCGTATCCGTTGGGACTAGCCAAAAAGGCGCAGTGTCCACCGTGTTTTGTTTCCACGAAGGTGATGTGAGGATTGTTGAGCAGCTTTTCGCGAGTGGGCGGAAGCACGCGGATGAACGGGTCGTCTTCCGCGTGAAGGATGAGCGTCGGCACCGCGATGCGGTCCAGGACGTTGGCGGAAGCCGCGCGGGCGTAGTAGTCATCCGCATCGCGATAGCCGCAGTAGGGCGACACAATCTGGTCATCGTACTCGCGGATGCTGCGCAGCCGGCGCAAATCGCGGCGGCTGACCGTGTAGCGCTCGGGATAGAGCGTCGCCTTGCGCAACATACGGCGCCGCAGGCCGTTCAGAAATTTCCACTCGTAGATGCGATTGCCGGGACGGTGCAGCGCATCGGCCGACGGTGCCAGATCCATGACGGGAGAGACGCCCACCCCGGCCCTCACTTCAGGCGGCGCCTGCTCGCCCCATTCCCCCAGCAGCTTTAGTACGAGATTTCCTCCCATCGAATAGCCCACCAGCGCCAGCTTGCGCACGCCGTCTTCCGCGATGAGCGTCCGCGCCACCGCGCCCACATCGCCTGACATGCTGGAGTTGTACAGCGTTGGTCCAAGGTTCTCCGTATCGCCGCAATTGCGCATGTTCATGCGCACAACGTTCATCCCCGCCGCCCAGGCTTTGCTGCCGGTGCCGATGACGTATTGCGACTCGCTGGAGCCTTCCAGTCCGTGCACGATGACAAGCGTCATCGTCGAGCGCCGGTCGGCCTGCCAATGGCAATGGCAGAGCACCTGTACTTCGGGCTCCACGCTGAACAGGCGCTCTTCAGGAGGAGGCAACAGGTTCTGGCGCGGCAGGAAATTGCCAACAATGGTCTGCGCATGTCCACCGGTGAGGAAGCGGCGCGGACGAAACGGCTCGCCGAAGTTGTCTTGCGGAGTTGGCATTTTCAGGTAGAGCGGCGCTTCAGCGCCGCGTTGCTGCGACGTTGATTGTAAGAGAGCCCGCTTTAGCGGGCGACACCCTGCCGTCGGCTTCAGGCCGACTCGAACCCTAAGAACCAGCTTGGACGCGGGCCTGAAGGCCCGCTCTACCCGTTAGCCTGTTTACAGCAGGCTTACGTCGACCCGCGCGAAAATTTGGACTAAAACCCCATCAGGTTCGGCGTGATCTTCTTGTATCCGTGTTCGCTTGCCCACAGGTCCAGAGGCACTGTGGCCACTTCATCCACCAGCGGTACAGCCAGTCCGTCAACCGTCATGTCGATCGACTTCAAATAGAAGTGGCAGGTGTCGCACGCCTCAACGCGCACGGCGTCGAGCTCCTCGGCACTGTAGCGCGGCAGATGGCGATGGTTCTCCTCGCCGCAAGCGGGACAAAGAATTCGCCGGAACTCCCACTCCGTCAGACACAGCGAGCACAGCAGAAAGCGCTTTCCGCCGTCGCCTTCAGGGCGCAGCACCGCGGCCTGCGGGCGGCTCTCGCACAGCGGACAAACTCTCTTATCGCCCGTGTACGGCGGCACGGGCGACGAGGCGGCAACCCGCTCGGCATAAGGCTGTAAGAGCACGCGAGCGAAGAAAACGTGCTCGGAGGGCCCGCCGGCGACAAAGCTTTCGAGCATTGCAACGTTTAGTTCCGCAGATTCGCCGCGAATCGTATGCGCGTCCTCGGCCAGCTTTGCCGTGCCCCGCTCTTCGACAAGCGACAGCAATGCGGGCAGATGCCGGGCAGCATCGACGGCGTCGAGGCGGTCGCATAGCCGGCCTTCGCTGCTCGCGGGCGCCGCGGAAATTCCCTCGAAGATTCTCTGTTGCAGCTTCAGCACCTCGCCGTAGAAGGCGAGAATCTCCCGCGCGTATGCGAATCGGTCAGCCAGCGTGGCTGCTCGCTGCACGCGCTTCTCCCACTCCGATTTCCTCATTGTCGAAGCTTGCTCAGCGTAGGGCATTGTTCACAATCTGCTGTGCCTCGGCGACAATCGCTTCCAGATGCGACTCGTCCTTGAAGCTCTCAGCGTAGATTTTATAGATGTTCTCGGTCCCCGAGGGCCGAGCGGCAAACCAACCGGTGGCGGCGACGACCTTCAGCCCGCCGATCGGGGCATCGTTGCCGGGCGCGCGCGTGAGCTTGGCAACGATGGGTTCACCGGTTAGTTCGCGCTCCTTCACCGCGTCGGGCGAGAGCTTGCCCAACTTCAACTTCTGCTCCGGCGTGGCGGGCGCATCGATGCGCGTGTAATACGGCATCCCGAATTCATTGGCCAGCGCGCGGAAGTGCTCGCCCGGATCTTTTCCGGTGCGCGCGGTTATCTCCGCCGCGAGCAGGTCCATGAGGATGCCGTCTTTGTCAGTAGTCCAAACCGTGGCATCGCGGCGCAGGAAACTCGCGCCGGCGCTCTCCTCGCCGCCGAAGCAACACGTGCCGTCGAACAGCCCGGGGGCAAACCACTTGAAGCCGACCGGCACCTCCCACAATGTATGACCAAGCTTTTTCACTACCCGATCGATCATGCTGCTACTGACGAGCGTCTTGCCGACGACCGCCTTCTGCGGCCAGCGCTCGCGATGCTGGAGCAGATACTGAATCGCAACCGCCAAGTAATGGTTCGGGTTCAGCAGCCCAGCCGAAGGAGTCACGATGCCGTGCCGGTCGGAGTCCGTATCATTGCCGAAGGCGACCTGGTACTTGTCCTTTAACTTCACCAAGCTGGCCATCGCATACCGGCTGGAGCAGTCCATGCGAATCTTGCCGTCATGGTCAACCGTCATGAACGAGAAGGTCGGATCGACTTTCTGGTTGACGATGTCGAGGTCCAGACCGTAAGCGGCCCTGATCGGCTCCCAGTACGGCAGCGACGCGCCACCCAGCGGATCGACCGCCAGCTTCAGCCCCGCCGCTCGAACTGCATCCAGGTCGATGACGTTGCTGAGATCGTCCACATACGGCGCAATGAAATCGTGGGCGTGTGTGCTGCCAGCCTTGAGCGCAGCGTCACGCAAGACCCGTTTCACTCCGGCATTGTTTGCGCGCAGCAGTTCGTTGGCGCGGCCTTGGATCCAGCCGGTAACGTCGGTATCGGCCGGCCCGCCGTTGGTCGGGTTGTACTTGAAGCCGCCATCCTCCGGCGGGTTGTGCGAAGGCGTAATCACAATTCCGTCAGCCAGGTGCTGCTTGCGCCCGCGGTTATAAGTCAGGATGGCGTGGGAGACGACCGGCGTCGGGGTGTAGCCGTCGTCCCGCTGAAGGAACGTCTCAACCCCGTTGGCGGCCAGCACCTCGAGCGCGGTGATCTGCGCAGGCCCGGAAAGCGCGTGCGTGTCCTTGCCCATGTACAGCGGGCCGTCAACACCCCGGTCGCGGCGATACTCGCAGATGGCCTGCGTGATCGCGAGGATGTGCGCTTCGGTGAACGTGCCGCGCAGCGACGATCCGCGATGCCCGCTGGTGCCGAAGGCGACCAGTTGGTTCGGGTCGCTCACGTCCGGACGAGTGTCGTAATACGCCTGCTCCAGTTGGGCAACGTCAACCAGCATCTCTTTCGGCGCGGGCTTGCCGGCGAGCGGCGACACCTGTTCCTGGGATTTGACCTCGGTGGCCATCGGCACTTCCTGTTCGGAGGAAATCGCGAAGAACCATTAGATGCACCGGTCGGCGGGTACGTCAACCGATCTTGAGGACGAGCTGCTTGTCAAAGCAACGGAGCGTGCGCCTGCGAGAGCTGTAATCGCCAAATTGACCGCAACCATTTGCGAACCATAGAATCCATTTGTTTAGAACGGCGGTGAACCGCGGTGCCTCTCTACGAATACCAGTGCAAGAAATGCCATAGCCTGACCGAGCGGATCCAGAAATTTTCCGATCCGCCGCTGACCAGCTGCCCCCATTGCGGAGGCGAGCTGGAACAACTTCTTTCGGCGCCGGCCGTCCAATTCAAGGGTTCGGGCTGGTACGTCACCGATTACGCGCGCAAGTCGGGCAAGAGCGCACCGAGCGGAAATGGCGCCGGGTCAGCCGGCGCTTCGGAGTCGAAGTCCGGAGAGTCGAAGTCACGCGAAGGCCACGGGACAAGTTCGACCGGTGGGGAGAAGAGCGGCGGAGCCGAAGAAAAGGCGAATAAATAGCCCCCCCCCCCCCCCCACTGTGTCAGATTTGACACGGTGTGTTCAGTGCTGACACAGTGGGGGCCCGAGTGGGACTTCCCATCGGCATCAGCGGGTTCGCCGTGACTTATGTGCGGCTCGAAGCCTCGGCGCTCGGGCGTCACAACGCTCTGTGACGCCCGTCGCCAGTGAACCGGCATCGAACCAGTAGAATTTAATCGTTCGAACACTCGTTCGCACCCGGCTTCTTCAAAATTCATACCGTTCGTTTCCGACAGGAGGTACGCGGTCATGCCGAAGGACGCTTTGACCATCACCGATCAACGCACCACTCAAACCTACGAAGCACCCATCGAGCACGAAACCATTCGTGCGATGGACCTGCGCAAGATCAAGACCAAGCCCGACGAGTTCGGGATCATGACCTACGATCCTGCGTTCATGAACACCGCATTCTGCAAGAGCAGCATCACCTTCATCGACGGCGACAAAGGCATCCTTCGCTACCGCGGTTACGACATCGAAACCCTGGCCGAGCACTGCACGTACCTCCAGGTCGCGTACCTGCTCCTCTATGGCGAGCTGCCGACTCCGCAGCAGGAGAAGGACTGGGTGTGGGAGATTACGCACCACACCATGCTGCATGAGAGCACCAAGCACTTCATCGACGGTTTCCGCTACGACGCGCACCCCATGGGCATCCTGGTGAGCACGCTGGCGGCGCTGTCAACGGTCTATCCGGAGGCCAAAAACATTCACGATCCGGAAAACCGGCAGAAGCAGATTGTCCGCCTGATCGCCAAAATGGCCACCCTGGCGGCGTACGCATACCGCCACCGCCGCGGGTATCCGTACGTGCACCCCGACAATGACCTCACCTATCCCGAAAACTTCATGAACATGCTGTGGAAGATGACGGAGCCGAAGTACGCGGCCAGCCCGGTGATCGCACGCGCGCTGGACGTGCTCTTCATCCTCCACGCCGACCATGAACAGAACTGCAGCTCAACCACCATGCGCGTCATCGGCAGCGCGCAGACTGATCCGTATCTCTCCATGGCGGGCGCGGCTTCCGCCCTCGCCGGCCCGCTGCACGGCGGCGCCAACGAGGAAGTGCTGCGCATGCTGGACGAGATCGGCTCGGTGAAGAACATCCCGAACTACATCAAGCGGGTCAAGGCTGGCGAGATCAAGCTGATGGGATTCGGGCACCGCGTCTACAAGAACTACGATCCGCGCGCCCGCATCATCAAAGCGGTCGCCAACGAGGTGTTCGAGGTGACCGGTCGCAACGAGCGGCTCGACACCGCCCTGGAGCTCGAGCGCATCGCGCTACAGGACGATTACTTCGTCACCCGCAAGCTCTACCCGAACGTCGACTTCTACTCGGGCATCATCTATCAGGCCATGGGCTTCCAGCCGGAGATGTTCACTGTGCTGTTCGCGATTCCGCGCGCGGCCGGCTGGCTGGCGCAGTGGAACGAGATGGTGCAGGACCCGGAGCAGAAGATCGCGCGTCCGCGGCAGATCTATACCGGCATCGACCGCCGCGCGTTCCCGACGGCACAGCAGGAAGAGAAGACCGCGGTAAAAGTCGGGTAATTGTGACTCGGCTGAATAGACAAAGAGCGGACCTTCAGGTTCGCTCTTTTGTTTTGGAATGCAAGCAGGGATTCACCACGCCCGCCTTGGCCCGCGCAGGATTCGCGCCGGCAGGAAGATGATGGCTTTCACCAGCTCCAGCACTCCCTCCACCGCAATCCCCAGGATCCTGAACGGCAGGAGAATCAGCCAGATGATTGGGTAGAGCACCAGGAACAACAAGGCCAGCGGCCAGCAGAAGAAAAGAAGCACAAGCCAAAGTAAAAAAGCGAGCATAGCGCCACCTGAATCAATGCTACGCGCGCTCGAACAGTAAAGTTCCCTCATCCTGAAGTCATCCTTTCGCGCTTTCCCGTTTCGGCTTGCCACTGCCGGGTCCGTTCCCGCCGCGACAGCGCGTTCTCAAGGGTAAGAGGTACTATGGGGGACACACAGCGGAGGATCCCATGGTTCGTGAAGATATTCTCCAGCAATTTCCAGAGTTGTTTGGCGACAAGAGGGTCAACGGCCGAATCGTCAATGTCGAAGAGGCGATTGCGACGCTGACTCGCGAGCTGCGTCCGGCCATTGCCGAGGCCCTGAGCGCCCGCCGGGCCCTGCTCGAGAGCTTCGAGCCGGTGCGCAGCAAGTATGCCTGGCCACAGTGGGACGAGTCGTTCGTAGACCCGCTCACTGGACGCCGCTGGACGTTCCGCCAGATCGTCGAGGGCATGATCGACAACTTCCAGGATAGCCAGAGCGAAAACCGCTGGCGCCTCAACGATGACGTGCCCATCCCTGTCGACGTGCATCCACTGCAAAACCCCGGGCTGGAGCTCACCGGGCCGTGGCATCCGCTGGACATGGCCTTCAACGCCCTCAACAGCGCCGCGCCCATGAACATGCCGGACTTCGAAGACGCCTCGCCCTCGCACTTCCGGCCCGAGGGCGCGGCCGCCGGCCAGCCGGTTGGGGCCTTTGCCGCCCTCCAGAACGCGAAGGAAATCTTCGAAGGCCGCTGGGACGGTAAGCCGTACGAGGTTGTAAAAAAGGGCGGCACGCGCTCCTACCAAATCAACTCGCAGCCGCAGAAGTGGCCGACGCGCCTGGTTCGGCCGCCCAGCATCCACGTGCTCTATGAGCACATTGCGGTCGATGATGCACCTGTCCCTGGGCTGGTTGCGGTGGTCGTTCTCTGGGTCTTGAACAGCTTTGACGCACTGAAACGAGCCGGCACCGGCGTCTATTTCTACATCCCCAAGATGCAGACGCCGCGCGAAGCGCTCATTGTTGAGAAGCTGCTGGCGCGGGTGGAAGAGATGATTGATGTTCCCGCCGGCACGTTCAAGATCAAGGTCCTGTATGAAGAGGGCAACGGCGGCCGATACCTGCCGGCCATTGCCTGGGCCCTCCGGCGGCGGCTGCTGGGGACCAACGTGGGCCGCTGGGACTATCTCGGCAGCCTGATCGAGATGTGGAAAGACGACCCGAACGGTGTCTTCCCTGACCCGCAGAGCATAGGCATGGCATCGCCCAATATGATCGCCTACCAGCGCTATAACGCGCTGGTGATGCTCATGGCCGGCATGAAGCATCGCCAACTGACGCAGGGCGCACCCATCGGCGGTATGGCGGCAGTGATGATCTATCAGCAAAGCGACGCTTACGGCCGCTCGCGCTACAACCCGGTCGCGATGCGCGCGATCGTGGTGGACAAGCTTCGCGAGCGCCTGCTGGGACTGATGTTCGTGCCCGACGAAGCGATCGCCGCCAACCAGCAGGTCACGCTCGACGATATTTTCGCCGGACGCACCAAGGGACGGCTCTACGACGCCTATCGCCAGAGCTGGGTCGCGAGTCCCGAGCCGGCGTATGTGGCTGCGGGCAATGCTCCACTGCGAGTACCGGTTGCGCGGTTGCAGGCGATGCTGGATGCGCCCCGCGCCACCGTCGACGCAAACGGCAAAGACGTACCCACGGTCGAGAGCGGACTGGCCGACTCGGAGCGGGCACTGCTCCAATCGCGCGGCTTGCTGAACCCTGCCGGCAAGGTCACTCCGGCCATCGTCAGCCGGCAAGCGCTGGACACTCCCGACAGGTTCTTAGCCCGCGAGCTGTGGGAAGCCATTTACAGTGTCCCCCAGGGTGACATCACCATGGAGCACATCCAGCATGCGTTTTACATGGCGGCAAACTATGGCTTCCAGATCCTGAACGGCAACTTCGCTGCGGCCATCGACGACTACGAACTCAAGCAGCGCTTCATGAACGATCTCGCCACCTATCGCATTGATGTTGCCTGGCTATGGACGCTGGTGCAGCACCAGGCGGTGATCACGAAAACCGGCCATTTCCAGCGCTCGGCGCTTAGTGAAGACGGTGTTGTGCTGGCGCCGAGCACCGAGGAAGTGAGTGCGGGGACCCGCTTCACGCCGGAGCTGTTCCAGAAGGTGTGGGAGTATCACAATGAATGGACGGCGGAATTCTTCGCGGAACTGGACCGGCGCGGCGACCCGGGGCGCTTCGACCGCAGCAAAGCGCCGGTGATTATGGAGTTGCTGAAGCGGCAACTGCTCTCGCCGCGATACCTTCAGCACAGCGCGCGCGTGCTGTTCGTGCTGGCCGCGGCCGGAAGTGAAGAGCGCGAGCAAATTCTGGAGGCGATCTTCGACCTCTCGCGCGACCATCTCGTTGAGCGGGTCAACGAAGGCGCCATGCAGCCCGGCGCCTTGGCTGCTCATGATTATGTCCATGACATTCCGCCCACCGGCGGGGAGCAGCGCGCGATGTCTACTCCAAGCTGATGCGCGGAACTTGACCGGGAGAACGGCGACGGCGCTGATCGAAGCAGGATGCCGGCATGTTTTCCTGTTCACGCGTCACATATTGCAGGCGCCCGGCTCTATTAACATGTAGGGTGAAGGCGCCCATCAGGCGCTTAATCCAAATGAGCAGCGTATTCTCAGGGTGCGAAGATGTCTGAACCGACTTACGACGAACTGAAGGCCAAGCTGGCGGAACTGGAGAAGCAAGTCCAAGGACGCAAGCGCGGCGTCATCGATTTCAAGGTCAGCGAGAAGGGCGGGGTGAGCGTTTACGGTTTGGGGCGCTTCCCAGTGACTTTGTATTACGAGCAATGGGTGCGGCTGCTGGACCACGCCGAGCAGATCAGGGGCTTCCTGGAGGAAAACAAGAGCCGCCTCAAGATGAAGGGTGGGGACAGCTAGGGAACGATTTTCGGTGAAAGGGCACGGCTTCAGCCGTGCCGAAAGGGCCCGGATGGAACCGTGCTTTAGCCGCGGCGAGCCGGGGCTAAAGCCACCATCAATGGCCCATTGTTTCGCCGGGCTGAAGCCCGGCGCTCCACCCCTGTCGAGCGCCTTACTGCGGAGCCGCTGCCGTGGCCTGAGTGGCGCCCTGGATCCTGGCGATGTCGGCGCGGACATGGTCGGCGCGCGGTCCCTTGGGCTCCTCCTTAAGGAACAGTTGAAACTCCGCCAGCGCCGGTTGTTGCTTGTTCTGTTGCTGATACGCACGGGCCGCGATGTAATGTACGAAGGACGCGTGCTCACGCGAAGATGTGTGTGCCTTGTCGGCGGTGGCGATGGCCGCGTCGAAGTGGCGGAGCATGTACTGCGAATCGGCAAGCAGTAAGAGGCTCTCGGGATTGTCCGGATCCTGCGCGGCCGCCTTCTCCAGCAGCGTCTCCGCCTGGGGAAAGTTTTTCTGCCGGATAGACAACTTGGCGTAATTCAGCAACGCGGGCGCGAAGTGTTCGTCCAGACTGACCGCCTTCTTTAATGCCTGCTCCTCGTTGGCTACGTCGTCCGTCTTGGCGTAGAGCACCGCCAGGTTGTTGTAGGCGGTAACGTAGTTAGGATCGAGGGCGAGCGCCTTGTCGAGGTGCTCTTTGGCCTTCTTCCAGTCGCGCAGCGCCATCGACTCATTGGCTTTGTCGAGCTCCTTGCGCGCCTTATCGGGAACATTGAGGTCGGCCGCCGACACCGTTCCAGAATGTCCCGATACAGGGGTGGGACCGGCGTCCTCGGCGCTCTTGCGCACCACGACGTACTCCGCCTGGCTCATCTTGCGGTTGTCAACTTCGAAGGTCTCGCTGTCGGTGGTCTGAATGCCCTCGCCGCTGATCTGCACGTGATAGTCGCCGAGGGGAACGGCCACAAACCGGGCCTCGCCGCGATCGTCGGTGTAAGTTGTACTCACGACACTGGCGCTGGAACCCTGCATCAACCGCACCAGCAGATACGGCCCCGCGCCGCGATCGTTGTCCAGGGTCACATGGATATGCACGTTGCCCACATTCATGCCAACGCCGCCCCCGCGCAGCTGGGCTTGCACATTGATGAGGAGAAGAGGAAGGACGAGGGGAGCGAGCCAACGGTACTGCATTGTAGCCTCCTCGAGATGCGCTCACCGGAGAAGCGATCTCGAATCGGGCCAAGCGAGCGGAGCTTCGAAAAATGGCCCGACGAAGCAGGCAGACCGCGGTGGCCGGCGGGAACAGTGCGAGCGGTCACCCCAACGATCCGCTCATTGCTGCGCCTGATTCTATACCTGCGTCAAGGGGCCAAACGAGGAAAGATGTGAAATTATTGTCACCAGAGCTGGACAGCCTGGGCTCCGGGTGAAACGACCGTATAGGCCGGCGCAACTGTCGCCGGCCGGGACTCGTGCAAGAATTAGCTTTCATCGCCCGCTGGGCCCGACCAGCGGGGGAGCCGGAAGGACGCAATCATGGTGACGAAAGCCGTAGCGGAAGTGATGGCCGCGAGCCGCATGATCAACGTGCGGTATGCCATACGCGATGTCGTCGCCGCGGCCGAGGCGGTCGCGCGCGAAGGGCACCAGATTCTGTATCTGAACATCGGCGATCCCTGCAAGTTCGACTTTCATACGCCGCCGCACATGATCGAGGCGGTGCTGAAAGCGATGGTCGACGGCCATAACGGCTACGCCGAATCGTTGGGCATCAAGCCCGCTCTTGAAGCGATTCGCCACGAAGCCGAGCGCAATGGCTTTCGTGAGATTCAAAGCATCTTCATCGGCTACGGCAGCGGCGAGGTCATCGACAGTTGCCTGACGGCGCTGCTCAACCCCGGCGATAACGTGCTTACGCCCAGCCCCGAGTATCCGCTGTACGGCGCGATCATGGCCAAGCTGGATTGCCCGGCGAACGCCTACGCTCTCGATGAGGACAACGGGTGGGAGCCGGATGTGAACGAACTGGCGCGCAAAATTAACTCGCGCACGCGCGCGATTCTGCTGATCAGCCCGAACAATCCCACCGGGGCGGTCTACTCCCGGCGCACGCTGGAAGGCATCCTCGAGCTGGCGCGACGGCACAACCTGATCATCTTTGCCGACGAGATTTACGACAAGCTGGTCTTCGACCCGGACGCAAAGCATGTGTCGATTGCGACGCTGGCGGCGGATGTGCCCATCGTGACCTTCAACGGGCTTTCCAAGGCGTACCTGGTGCCGGGCTGGCGCATCGGATGGGCGATTGCTACCGGCCCGCGCGAGCTGCTGCATCCTTATATGGAAGCCGTGCACCGCCTGCTGCGAGCGCGCCTGTGCGCGCCGCATCCCTTCCAGCACGCGATCAAGCCCGCGCTGGAAGGCCCGCAGGACCACATCGAACAGACGCTGCGCAAATTGCGGCGGCGGGCGGAGATCACGATGCAGTGGGCGAAGCGCACTCCGCACGTGAAGCTGGTCGCGCCCGGGGCGCCTTCTATGCCCATCCCACGCTGCAAATACCCGAGGATGATTTGACCTTCGTCACCGATCTGCTCAAGCAGAAGCACGTGCTGGTGGTACACGGTTCGGGCTTCGGCCAGAAGCCCGGGACGCGGCACATCCGCATCGTCTTCCTGCCGCCCGAGCATGTGCTGAGCGAGGCCTACGAAAAGATCACCGCTTTCATGAACGAGCGTTATGGCTGAAGGGCAGTTTCAGGTTTCAAGTTTCGACAGCTCTCTACAACTCGAAACTGGAAACTTGAAGCTGTTTTCTCATGGTCGACATTCACTGCCATATCCTGCCGGGCATCGACGATGGCTCGAGGTCCTGGGAGATGACAGCCGAGATGTGCCGCGTGGCCGCGGACGACGGCATCACGCACATCGTCGCGACGCCCCATGCCAATCCCGAGTTTGCTTACGACCGCGAGCGCTACGCCGGAATGCTGGGGGAGTTACATGATGTGGCGGATGGGAAGCTGACTTTCAGCATTGGCTGCGACTTTCATTTCTCGCACGACAATTTGCAGGATGCCCTCGAGCGTCCCGGGCGCTACACCATCGGCGACACCCAGTACCTGCTCATCGAGTTCAGCGACTACGCCATTCCGCCCAGTGCGCCGCAAGACATATTCGCGCTGCGCAGCCGCGGCCTCGTTCCCATCGTCACCCATCCCGAGCGCAACCCGTTGCTGCTGAAGAAACCTGAGATGGTGCTGCGACTGGTGGAACAGGGCTGCCTGGTGCAGGTGACGGCGAACGCCGTGACGGGCGGCTGGGGCAAGCCTTCCCAGAAGATGGTGAGCTGGCTGCTGGAGCGCGACGCCGTGCACGTCGTCGCCAGCGACGCTCACGACCCGGTGAGGCGCAAACCTGTTTTGTCGGAAGCCCGCGACGCCATCGCGAAGATTCGTGGCGTGGAAGTCGCGGAAGCGTTGGTCAGGCTCAACCCGGCCGCAATTGTAGAGGGAAAAAGTCCGAACTGAGTCGCATCGGCCCCTGGTCACGCGGAGCGTTGCCCGCCGGTGCAGCGCATCTTGCCCACATCGCATCCATTCACCGAGACAATGCCCGTCCGCCCCTTGCTCTTCGAGCCGCCTTCGCGCTCCTGCTCGGGACCGGGATGCGTCGAGACCGGCCGATCGTCGCGCCTGAGATGTAGCTTGCGAGCGCGCGCGCTCACATCGTGAATGCCGGCCTTCAGGCGTTCCGCCCCATGTCCCTCCGCATCGCGCAGCTTACTCGTCACGCTCATCTCGGCCTCCGCTGACAGGAAAAGATGCAACTAAGAAGGAATTGGAAACCATACCGCCAGGAAAAACAAGGGGGCACGGTGGAGGGTGGTGGGTCAGTTCGGAATCTGAGCGGTGGAAGGGCACCCTTCGACTTCGCTCAGGGCAGGCTCGTTCAGCCGTGCCGAAAGGACGTCGATCGAACCGGGCTTTGGCCCCGGCTGGCCGCGGCTGAAGCCGCCGTCAACGGCCCGTTGTTTCGCTGGGCTGAAGCCCGGCGCTTCCACCGCCACAAATTCCAAACTGACCCATACCCGGTAGAGCAGGCCTGCAGGCCTGCTCTACCCCGCTCACTGCCGAATTCGCGGGTTGAACACCGAGTACAACAGGTCGGTCAGGAAGTTCACCGCCACGTACGTCAGCCCGATCGCCAGAATGCAGCCCTGCACCAGGTAGTAGTCGCGGTTCGAGATGGCGCTGATGGTCAGCCTGCCCACGCCCGGCCAGGAAAAGATGGTCTCGGTGACGATCGCGCCGGCGAGCAACGCCCCGAACTGCAAGCCCACAACCGTGAGGATTGGGATCATCGCATTGCGCAGCGCATGTCGATACACGACCGTGCTCTCGGGCAGGCCCTTGGCGCGCGCGGTGCGGATGTAATCCTGGCCAAGCTCCTCCAGCATTGAAGTCCGCACCATACGCGTGAGAATCGCCGCCAGCGCTCCACCCATGGTGATCGCCGGCAGGATGAGATGTGCGGGCGAACCCGCACCGGATACGGGCAGCCATCCCAATCCAATCGCGAAAAATAAAATCAAGATCGGCCCGAGCGCGAAGTTCGGGAATGACAGCCCCAGCAGCGACACGAAGCTAAGCAGCCGGTCGTCCCAGCGATTGCGATGCAGCGCCGACCGCACACCCGCCGGAATTGAAAGCGCCAGCGCAAACAGCAGCGCGCCTACCGTGAGCTCGATCGTATAAGGGTATGCCTGTGTGATGAGGCGCCCGACGTTTTGATTGAGGCGCAGCGACCGTCCCATGTCGCCGTGCAGGACGCCGCGCCAGTAATGTACGTATTGCCGGCCGAGCGGAACGTCCAATCCATACGCGTGCCGCGCCGCCGCAATATCCGTAGCGGCGGCACCCTCGCCCAGCATCTGCTGAATGGGATCGCCCGGCACCAGGTGGATCAGCAGGAAAACCACCGAGACCACCAGCCACACGACCGGGAGCATATACAGCAGGCGGGAGAAGACGTAGCGCAGCATCAGCTCGCGATGGGCGTTGCCGGGCTGGACTGCGAGTGGGCTGGGGTTTGCGGCTGCGTAGTTTCGATCCTTACGCTATCCACGCGCAAGCCGTCCATGGCGGCCACAGTATAACGGCGGCCCTCAAATTCAAAGCTATCGCCCATTGCGGGGATCTTCTGCATGTGGGTCAGCACGAAACCGGCCAGCGTCTCAAAACCGCTGTCCTTCGGCAATGCGATATGGTACTGCGATTCCAGGTCGCGCACATTGACCGACGCATCCAGCGTCATGGAAGCCGCGCCCGGGGTGAGGGCCGGCTCGGCAATATCGAATTCGTCCTCGATCTCGCCGACCAGTTGCTCGAGAACGTCTTCCACCGTCACCAGTCCGGCGGTCGAGCCAAACTCGTCCACCACAACCGCGAGATGCCGCTTGCGCGCCTTGAATTCCTGCAGCAGTTCGGGGAGCGGCTTAGTTTCGGGCACGACCAGCACCTCGCGCATGACGTGCCGCACCTCCAGCCCGTTGGGGCGGCTCATCGATCGCATCGAGGCGCTGCGGCTCACTCGATAACGCAACCAGCGCATCAGGTCCTTGGCATACAGTACTCCGATGATGTGCTCGGGGCCGCGCAGCGGATCGTAGATGGGCACGCGCGAATGCTGCTCGTCGACCACGCGCTCCAGCGCCTCCTCCAGCGTGAGATTGGCGGGCAGGGAGAAGATATCGGGCCGCGGCACCATGATCTCGCGCACAAAGATGTTCTCCAGGTCCAGGGCGCGATGGATCATCTCCTCCTGCGCCGGCGCCAGCAATCCCAACCGGCGGTTCGCCGAAACGATCAGTTTCACCTCCTCGGGCGAATGTACGCCCGCCTCACGCACGGGACGCATGCCGAATGCTTTCAGGACCATGTGGGTGGACGCCGTCATGAAGGCCAGGAACGGCGCGGCCACGGTCATGAAGAAATCCATCGGGCCGGCGACGGCCAGCGCCACGCGCTCGGTACGCTGTAGCGCGATCGACTTGGGTACGACTTCGCCCAGGATCACGACGAGGTAAGTCATCAGCATGAACGCCAGCGCGATGGCAACGCCATGGGCGTAAAACTGCGAATGGGGTAGCGAGCGGAAGAGCGGCTCCAGCATGTGCGCGATGGAGGCCTCGCCAATCCAGCCCAGCGCGAGGCTGGAGACGGTGACTCCAAACTGCACCGCGTTGAGCACATGGTCGAGCCGCTGATGCAGCTTCTGCACCGTGCGCGCGCCGATGCGATGCGCGGCGATCATCGCCTGCAGGCGGGTTTCGCGCACGCTGACCAGCGCGAACTCGGCCGCCACGAAGAACGCGTTTGCCGCGACCAGCAGCACGACCGCTACAATTCGCAGCACAACGAAAGTGACCATCGGGAAGATGTTATCAAGTTGAGCAGTCAGCAGTCAGCAATCAGCCATTCCCGAATGTTCGGATTGTGCGAAGCTGCTGGAGCCAATGCCACGCTGCGCGAGCAGGAAGATTGTCATCACGCGCCGCAGCGAGGGACCTGCTTTTCGGCCGCGTCGGAAGAATGTTGCTATTCGAGACAAACAGCAGGTCCCTCGCTGCGCTCGCGATGACAATCTTCCTATTCGCGCGGCTGTACACGACGCGCACATTTTGGAGCGGCTGATTGCCGACTGCTGATTGCTGACCGCCCTCTCTAAGATTTCAACACTTAGTTCCACTCTGAATCCCCGCAGTTAAGTTAAGTACCTTTTCTAAGCACAACGCCCGATTGGTCATTCCTCCCGCGGACGCGATACTCGCTCATCGGCTGCTGGACTGCGCGTGCGGCCATATGCGCCATAACGTTCGGTCAAAACTCAAGAGGAGGATTTTTTCTGATGCACGATCGACTCCTGTTGGCAGCCGCACTTGTGAGCCTGTCAATGGCGGCAAGTGCCGCCGTACACGTAACCGTTAGTGCACCCACCAACAATCAGCAAGTCGGCTCTCCTATTTCGCTGGCGGCAAACGCCACCAGCTCCTATCGCATCGTTGGCTGGCATGTTTATCTCGACAGCGTTAACGTCTACACAGGCGGACAAACCAACTCCATCAACGCAACGTTCAATGCCTCGAACGGCACCCATCAAATCGTGACCCGCGCCTGGGACAGCACGGGAGCTTATGGCGATGTGACCGAGGAAGTCACCGTGAGCTCCAACGGCGGGGGCGGAGGCGGGGGCAACGGCCTGCCCAGCCCGCCGCCCGGAGCGATCGTCTTCAACCACATCGAGGACCGCGGCAACTGGCACTCATGCCACGACTCCGGCTGCTCAGGTGGCAGCGGACAAGGCACGGACTGGATGGCGCAATACCAACGCACGCCCTCGCGCGATGGCTCGGCCACGGAGTTCTACAACGATGGCGTGTGGGGCAACACCCTGTGGACGCAGAAGCTGGGTGCGAACAACAATGTCCGCAATTTCCTCTGGGACTTCTGGTTTTACGTCGACAGCAATTCGCTGAACTATGGCCAGGCGCTGGAGTTCGACGCGTTCCAGTTCATCAACGGCTACAACTATATGATCGGCAGCCAATGCGATTACGGGCGCGGATACTGGGACACCTGGAACGAGTCGGTGGGCCACTGGGTACAAACCTCGATCTCCTGCCCGCATTTCAGCCCCAACACCTGGCACCACGTTCAGTGGTACATGACGACCAATCCCGGCGCGCACCAGTACACCTATCATGTGCTGGTGGTGGACGGAACCAGCCACACGGTGAATTACACCGGCAACGCGAAATATCTGGCGTGGGGCAACAACCTCGGCGTGCAATGGCAGCTCGACGACAACGCCCGCGGCGGCGGCTACCACGAATGGATTGACTCCGCGACGCTCACGATTTGGTAACCGCCACTTCGCACCAGCGGCGCGCGATCAGGGGCTCCCAGGCGGGAGCCCCTTTTGCTTACTGCGCGGCCAACGTGAGGCGATCGGGTCACACGGAACCATGTCGCTCGGCAGCAGACATCGGGCCGTGTTTACAAGTACGTCACAGCGTCGCAATTTCGTTCTCAAACGCTCATTTGAAGTAGTATCCTCCAGGCGACGTGCGACTTGACGCAGAAGAGGAGGCCAATGGATACCGTAACGCTGATTCGAGTGGTCGCGGGGGTATTGGTGGTGGTCCTGTTGTTCGTGCTTATTTCGCGCCGTAAACGCATGAGCAGTAAACCAAAATAGCAAGCACGGCAGAAAAGGACGATTTAGAATGGGCGCGGCTCTCCGGGCCATCGGTGTTCATTTGACCGCGAGAGGGCCACATGGGGACTGCGTCTAATGGGGGAGCAGTCCCCGACGTCCTTTCCCGAGTTGTATGCTCGCCCGGCCAGATGAGCGATGCCGGGGCCCCCGTTGGGAATCGATATAATTTAGCTGCAATGCAGTTGTGGCTGCGGGCACAAGTCCCGCCAGCGCACGCTTTCAAAGATTGCGAAAGTGGCGGAATTGGCAGACGCACCAGACTTAGGATCTGGCGGGTAAAACCGTGGGGGTTCGAGTCCCCCCTTTCGCACCAAATATATATCTTGTAAATCAACAACTTATCTATAGCAAGAGTAGATTGTACGTAGTTTGTACGGCCAACTCCGCTATATTGCCGGGATGCTCACGGAGGTCTTCACCCGTCATTCCCTTGATTGCCCTCACCGCGACAACCGCTATTACAAGAGGTGCCGCTGCCGCAAGTGGATTTCTTTTGTTGGCGAGAACAAGCGTGTCTCAGCCGGGACACGCTCCTGGGAATAAGCCGAAAACACTGCCCGCCGCATGGCCGGAGATTCTGGTGCCCACTCCGAAACCGTAGCAGAAGCCGTCAGGCTCTTTCTCGAGGATCAGAGGCAGCAGAATCACTCCAAGAACTGGGTCTACAAGCACACTCGGGAAATGACCCAGCTGGCGACCTATTGCGCCTCGGAGGGTATAAAGCTGATCTCCAAGGTCACGCTGCAGGATCTCGAGGGGTTCCGCAAGACCTGGGCGGGCGCTGCGATCACCCGCAGCAAGCGGCAGGAGCGGCTGCGACAGTTTTTGCGCTATTGCATGAAGCACAAATGGTGCAGTGAGAACGTCGCCGTCAATCTCAGCAAGATAAAGGTCGAGCCGAGCGAAACGCACCCCCTCACTCGCGATCAATTCGTGGCAGTCTTAAGAGTCGCAGCGCAATACCACCCACGAGGCAAAGATCCCGAATGGCGCCGGCAGAGGGCCACAGCCATGCTTTTGCTGTGCCGGCACTCCGGGCTTCGCATGAGTGATGCCGCGCGGCTGGAGCGATCGAAGCTCCTTGCCAACGATGCCTTGTTCCTGAGAACAACGAAGACGGGCCAGCATGTGTACGTGCCGTTGCCGCCGCATGTCGCCAAACTGCTGCGGCAGCTCAAGAACGAGAACCGGCAGTATTTCTTCTGGAACGGAACTTCGGCTCGGGAAACCCCCGGGATCCGCTGGTGGAATACGATCAAAACAATCTTCAAAGCAGCCGGCATACCCGACAGTCATCCGCATTGTCTGCGCGACACCTTCGCCGTTGAGTGTCTGATCGGTGGCATCGATACCAAGAAAGTGGCGGGTGACAGAGCAGCCTTGTTCGCTGGCCAGTCGCATCACGAGAGAAACCGTGATTTCCGCGTTGACCCTGTCTCTATTCCTCTTTTGCGTCATTCGGCCTACTCCCTCGTCTGAGGTCGCAAGAGGCCGCTGATGATTTCATTGCGCTATTGCTGATACTGCGCTTTGGTGATGCCGAGCCGGCGCATTTTGTGTTGCAGCGTGGTTCGCTTCACTCCCAGGCGTTCAGCTGCTCCTTGGTTGCCTGCGATCCGGCCAGATGCAGCTTTCAGTGCATCGATGATCACGCTACGCTGCGCGTGCAGGAACGTAGAGGCTTGGGGAATCTCGCGCGAGTGTGACACCCTGAGCTCCGCTATGGGGACGTTTAGTTCTTCACCGTGCGACAGAATGACTGCGCGCTCGATGAAGTTTGCCAATTCCCGAACATTACCCGGCCAGGGATTGTTCGTCAGCGCCTGTATGGTCGCCTGAGGTATGGACGAAATCTGCTTGCCCATGCGGCGGGCGAACTTGGAGACGAAATATTTGACCAGGAGCGGAATGTCCTCGCGCCGTTCCCGAAGAGGTGGGATTTCAATTGGGAAGACATTGAATCGATAGAAAAGGTCCTCGCGGAACTTCTGCTCGCGAATCATTGCCGGAAGGTCGCGATGGGTCGCGGCAATTATCCGCACGCTTACCTGGATCGTCTTGGCGCTTCCCAGGCGTTCGAACTCCTGCTCCTGTACGGCCCGCAGCAATTTCGGCTGCAGCTCCAGGCTGATATCGCCGATCTCATCCAGAAACAGGGAGCCCCCGTCGGCGAGTTCGAATCTTCCCTTTTTCTGCATCAGCGCCCCAGTAAACGCGCCCCTCTCGTGCCCGAACAGCTCACTTTCCAGTAATCCCGACGGAATGGCGGCGCAGTTCATGCGAACAAAGGCGCGCCGGCGCCGGCAACTCAGGTTGTGAATGGCATTGGCAATCAGTTCCTTGCCGGTGCCCGTCTCCCCATGAAGCAGGACGGTGGAATCGGTAGGCGCCACGATTGCGACTTGTTCCAGCACCTTCTTAATAGCTGGGCTCTGTCCAATGATGCCTTCGAAGCAGTACTCACTCATGTCTGGCGGCGAAAACAGCTGCTGGTCTTCGAGCCCCGTCACGTCGGGAAAGCTTGCTCCTGCGAGCGCTCCCGCACCTGCAAACGCAACACTCGTGTGGCCCATAACATCCTCCTAGCTCTTGTGTAACTACCGGGATTCAATTTTGAATTCGAGCCCGTTGGTCTTGCTGATATACAGTCTGAGGCCGGCGACGTTCGCGCACAGCCCCACATAGGGAGAAATGTCAAACTCTTGGGAGGCGAGTAGAAACCTATTCTGAGGCAGGAAATTTGGGGTACTTGCGAGACTAGATAGAAGGATTTTTTCGGGGTGGAACTTTCACACGCTTCCAGCCAAAAAGGCGAGCATCGATTGACCACAAACCTGGTCCCAACATCGCGAGAGCGCCACTCACGGTTGCCAGCAACAGCCAAAGCCACTTGTCTCCGGGCAGCGTCAGGATCTTCCACCCTTCAACAAGAACCACTATTGTTCCTACAATAGGCGTCCATAACCCGAGCATCAGGAGAATTCCCGCCGCCAGCAGGATTGCGCAGCTTATTGTGATGTTTAGCGGAGGGTCGCCCCACAGCCGCAAGGCCGCGCGCACAATGAGCAGCGCGCCGACGACCAGCCGCATCAAAAGCAACCCTGTGCCCGGCCAGCCGCCGGCGAATGTGGAGTATAAGCGGCGCAACACGCATCCTTTCGTACGAACCAGAGTGTCATATTGTGAATGCTCAGCGATACCCCAAAGAGAGTCGGTATCGTCACTCTTTCGAGGTTGGCGTGCAGACGGGTTGAGGAGGCGGGCCGGTGGGGACTACAGCTCGATGATTCCTCGCTTGAGGCCGATCATGGCGGCGTGGGTGCGATCATTGGCGCCCAACTTCGAAAGAATACTCTTGACGCGGCTCTTGACGGTCTCTTCCGTGATGGAAAGCTTGTCCGCAATTTGCTTATTGGAATTTCCGGCTGCAATCAATCGCAACACAGCCATTTCTGCCGGCGTCACGGCGTCATCCGTCGCATGCTCGGCGATTTCGTAGGAGGCCTCCGGGGAAAGAGCCTTCCTTCCAGCATGGACCGCGCGGATGGTCTCCATCAGTTCCTTATGTAACGTATTCTTGAGCAGGTAGGCCTGAGCACCGGCCTTGAGCGCTCGGCGAATTTGCATGTCGCCGGCATAGGTCGTCAGCACAATGACCTTCGCCTCGGGGAATTCGTTTCGAATGGCGATGAGCGCATCGAGGCCGTTCATCTCCGGCATCTGCAGGTCCATCAGCGTGACGTCGGGGCGGTGCGTCCGGAATTGCTGGACAGCGTCGCGGCCGTTGGAGGCTTCACCAACTAAGACCATGTCGGGCTGAACGCCAAGCAGACCCGCGATGCCCTGCCGCACGAGTGGATGGTCGTCAACCGCCAGAACTCGAATTGGCGAAGCATCGGGGCTCATGACCGATTTCCTACCTCATCGCTTCGCTTTGCGGCAAATGCTTGTGACAACCACGAACGCCGCCGCGCGGTCGCGTAGGCGAGGCTTGCCGGAAGGCGCAGTTCCACTTCCGTCCCTGCATCGACTTCGCTCCACACGGTCAGCTTACCTCCCATGATTTTGGCTCGTTCACGCATACCGGGCAAGCCGTAATGTCCCTCACTGCCTTGATCCGAGAGAACCGCTGGATCAATGCCGTTTCCGTTATCGCGCACACGTAATCGGAATTGCTCATTGTCGTAGCGGATCTCAACCTCGATCTGCTGGGCCTGGGCGTGCCGGAAGGCATTGCGCAGCGCCTCGGCAGCAATTTTGTAGGTCTCGTCACGGAGGATGGGGTGCAGATTTCGCGATTCGCCTTCAACCGCTACACGAAATGCCGGGCGGTGGTTGCTTGAGTCAGTTACGAGTTCTTCTCCGAGGGTGCTGATGGCAAGCGCCAGATCGTTGCCTTGGATTGTGGAATCGCGCAATCCCTGCACTGCATCCCTGCCTTCGGTGATCGCGTCGGCAGCCTGCTCGATCGCGCCTCCCAGCTTCTCTTTCGCCTCCATCGGGCGCTCTGGCAGCAACTGGAATGCGGTTTGGAACCGCAGCAGCAACCCGTGGAAGCTCTGCAGCAGAGTGTCGTGAAGCTCGCGCGCAATCCGTGTGCGCTCGTTTACGCGCGCCTCCAGCGTCATCTCGAACTGATGACGCAGTTGCCTGACGCGCCACTGATACGCCGCCCATAGCAGGGCCAGGAACGCGCAGGCGCAGAGGGCGCGGAACCAGTTCGTCTGGTAATACGCCGGAGCGACTGAGAAATCCAGCGTGGCGGGGCTATCGTCCCACACGCCGTCGCTGTTGGAGGCGATCACGCGGAAGGAATACTTGCCTGGAGACAAATCCGTGTAGAACGCCTGACGGCGCGTGCCCGCTTGGTGCCAATCACGGTCATAGCCGTCGAGCCGGTAGCGGAATTTCACCTTCTGCGGGATCAGAAATGTGGGCGAAGTGTAGTCAATCTGCACGTCGCGCGGGTGCGGCGCCACTGTAAGATCGGCGGTCGCGGGAAACTCCTTTCGGTCAACGGTAACCGATTCGATGTACGTCTCCGCTGGAAAAGCTTTTTCCGAGAGTCTCGAGGGGTCCACCATCTGCACAACCCCTGAGTTCGCAAACCACACGCGTCCGTCCGGTGAGGTCGCCACTGGATTGAAAGGTGGTCGTGAGGTTGGCCGCGCTCCGTCCAGTACGTCAAAAAGCCGGGTCTCGATAAGATCTTCTGGATTGGCCCACCATCGCTGAAGTTCGGAATCCGGAAACTCGACGATGCCACACTTTGCGTAGAGCCACCAGCGTTTCTCCTTGTCCTTAATGAAAGACATGATTTCGTTGCACGGCAGACCATTTTTTGTCGTCAACCGCTGCACTTTACCTTGCCGAACCCCGACCAACCCGTCGTCGAAGGCCGCAAGGACGGCCCCATCCGCCTCGGCGATAATCTGATTGGGCGAAGGATTTTTGGCGCTCGGGTTTATCGGGAGCTTGTGCAGAACACCGCCGCGAAAGAGGGCAAGCTCCCCCTTACCTGTGCCAATCCAAATCCCCGCGTCTGGATCCGCTGCTAGGGTTCGTCCCGTCGGAACTTGAGATGGAGAGAACTCTTCCCGGAGCTGGAAATCACGGATACGCACAAGCTTTCCCGTCGCCGCACACTCTGCCCAGATATTTCCGGCGCGGTCTTCGATCAACGCCGCCACTAGTCCGAGTGGCTGATGATTCGGTTCGGGAAGCCGGCGGAAGCCCCCATGCTTGAAGAGATACAGTCCATCATCTATTCCCACCCACAAATTTCCGGCGCGGTCTTCGAGAAGCGAAGTGACCTGCTGACCTGGAAGGCCGTTCCCAGTGCGAATGGATGAGATGGCCCCGTTATCGATATGGTCGAGCGACTCAGCATTTGCGACCCAGATCGTATTGTCTCTGCTGGCCAGTATGCCTACCGCCCAGTCCCTTCCCAGACCTTCCATAGCTGAAAACGTGGTGACACGCGGATCGTGAAAATTGTCTACTCCATCATTCGTAGTAGCCCAAATAATCCCTTCCCGATCTTCAAACAGAGTGCGGACAAAATCACTGGAGAAGCCTTCCGCTCGTGTGTAATGGTCCACAAGGTTTCCATGCACGCGAAAGAGGCCTTTGCTTGTGGTGCCGACCCAGAGATTGCCATCGTGATCGATGTGCAGGCAGAAGACGCCTACTTTGCTCCCATCGAACCCGGGGGTCACGAACGAGCGGACAGCGCCCTCCTTCAGTTTTGCAAGGCCTAGTCCTGGTCCCTCGGAGAGCATGCCGACCCAAATAGACCCATCCGGATCACGTGCCAGACTCAGTATCCCCGGTGCTCCCATATTGGAGCTCAAGCCTTTGATTGGGTACATTTCCGAGACACCGGCATGCCAATGGGCAAGGGCAGCCTGGCCTCCCAGCCAAAAGCCGTCTCTTCCATCAGGCAAGATCGCATCGATCGGGGCAATCGGCACTCCATCTGACTTGCCGAAACACTTCGCCGCGCGCTCGGTAACATGGCAAAGGGGCTCTGCAACACCATTTTCGCCTCGAACGACCCAAATGGAGCCGTCAGTATCTTCGGTTATGTTCTCCGAATTAGGCATGAGCCCTTCCAACTTGAAATGAGAAGTGATAACCCCACCTTTCAAGCGAGCAATCCCAGTCGCTCCGAGGACCCAGAGCCCACCTGCACGGTCGCCCAAAATGTTTCTTATTCGGCCGATCGAATTGCTCTCAGCAGGGATAGGCCAAACAGAAAATCGGACACCATCAAACCTGTACACGTCTCCGCCGGGAGACAAGAACCAGACGAAACCGTCTGCGGTCTGCGCAACCACATTCATGCCGCTCGGTGCAGACCCATCTTGTATTCGCCACGACGTATGCATGTACTGAGTGATGTGCTTGCTCGGATCGAGCGCATCAAGCGTGTCCGGCAGTAACAACAAGAAGATGAGACAAGAGCCCAGCGTCAGCGCAACCGCGCTGTGGGCCCACGTGAAGCGAAGCTTGAGCCTGCGAAAAGTCATCTTTCGCATCTTGCGACCGGCATCAGCTATGGTCACGGTGCAGAATCGCTCAACGAGCAAAACCGTGGTCTTACTCGTCGGCAGGACCGGTGATGAGCCGCAACCAATTCAATCGTGCGTAAACGCCGACGAGACTGCCAGCCGATTCCGAGAAGTCGTCTGATGCGGCTAATGTAGCACTCTCATTGCCACTTGTCAGCGAATCGGGTGCGATCAGTTCCCGATGGAAGCGTCTCTCTGTTCGTCGAATCGAAACTGATCTGTAGTGCTTTCCTGGCTCCCGCAGAGGCGTCGTTCCGGTCGCCGGCGAATGTGGCCTGTTGCCGACCGCCGACCCGATGAAGTGCCCATTGGCGGGCAGACAGCGTTGAATCTGCGATAGGCCGCCGCTCTGAACTCTCCTATATGCATCAGGTTGCCGTCGAACCTATTTGGCCCGACGCTTGCATTCTCGAGCGCTGGGAGTATTTCATGTCTTCTGGAGTCTGCAAATCAGGGTTCACCCTTGTCCTTGTTCTTTGCACGGTGGCTTTCGCTGTGGCGCAGCAAGCGCCGTCACAGTCACCCCAGACGGGCACGATTCTGGGCACGGTGCTCGACGCTACCGGCAGCACGGTCCCGAACGCGACGGTCGTGTTGCAAGGACCTGGGCCTGGCGGTCGACGCACGGTCCTAACGGGGGATAACGGTTTCTTTGAGTTCGACGGCGTGAACCCGGCAATGCCAGTCCGCATCATGATCAGTGCAGTTGACCTCAAGAACTGGACCTCAGATGAAATCATTCTTCAACCCGGCCAATCCCTCATAGTGACTGATATAAGTCTCGACGTCGCACCTGTAGAAACATCAGTGAATGCCGTTATGCCGGAGCAAGTGGCCGCAGAACAGGTCAAGGCTCAGGAGCAGCAGCGCATACTCGGGATCGTACCGAATTTCTATGTGACGTATGAGCACAAGCCGGCACCGCTAACATCGAAGCTGAAGTTTCAGCTTGCGTTCAAGGCACTCACGGACCCGGTCACGCTCGCCGGTTTTGGCCTGAACGCCGCGATCTATCAGGCGGCCGGCTACCCGAGCTATCAACAGGGCGTGCAGGGCTATGCTCAGCGTCTGGGTGCCACCCTTGCCGGCGGCTACAGCAAGATCCTCATCGGGGACGCGCTGCTTCCCTCGCTGCTGCACCAGGACCCGCGCTACTTCTATCAAGGCACCGGCACAACCAAGTCTCGCCTTCTGCACGCTCTCGGCAGTGCATTTGTCACGAGAGGAGACAATGGCAAGCGTGAAATTAATTGGTCCGACTTGGGCGGCGACTTGGCCTCAGGTGCGTTGCAGAATGCCTATTATCCGAGCCAGGACCGTGGCCTGGGACTGGTGTTTCGCGGTGCGTTGATCGGTGCGGGTGGCCGTATGGCACTCGGGGTCGTCCAGGAGTTCGTCCTCCGGAAATGGACATCACATCGGTCCACTCAGCCATAGTGCCAGCCGGCCGGCGCTGTCCAACTAAATTCTCGGCAGCATGAATGCGAAGTAAAGGCTAGGGCACAATCCTGAAACGCAATTTCTTGCGAATGAGTGAGGTTGTGTGAGTTGCAGGCCCTGACGCAACCGCCCGCAGGCAGTTCCCACCTGTACGAGAACACCTTCTCTATGTCGCGCATCCAAGCGCGATCTTCGGGTGTAAGCAGGGGTTCGAAAGCCCCGGTCGGCGGTGCGGAGATCATCATGATGCGGTTGGCAGCCGGCTGCTGGTGCCGGCGAGCGAAAGCCCCCGCGGGTCGGCGCAGGCCGCTCTGCAGTGGTGAGATTTTGGTCGCGCCCGTCGGGAAGGAAAACCCAAAGCCGGTGGACTCAGGGTTGATCCACGATTGGGTGGGCGCGGCTTTTCTTCCGAACGCCAGTATCAACGACGTTTTGTCCGCCGCTTGACCGAAGATGCGGAGCGATCTGCCAATTTACCCACGACTGCCCGCAATGGCTCGCGAGGCAACATCGCTTCTCAGGTAGGCATTATCAAGGCTTTTGCTCCGGCCAGCAACCCGTGATTCGGACCATACAATGCGGCGGTACGGAATTCGGATGAAATCAGGAGGGCATGCCAATGGCGCGAATACCGATCATTGCCAGCCACGGCTATGAAGATCCAGCTCGCGCAGGTCTGGCGTTTATGACGGCGAAGGGTGCCGCAGAGGCGGGTCACAAACCCGCAAGCTTGCTGGTCGGAGATGGTGCCCTTGCTGGGACGGCGGGCTCTGGCTGAGTCAATACTTCCGGTCGGTTCCCCATCTCTCAAGCAGCTGATTGCATTCGCGTTGGACAACAATGTTCCGGTCCCCACCCAAGGGCCATGTGGCCGTGCCCGTGGGGTAACGGACGAAGACTTGGCGTGGCTGAAATCCCATTGGTTCTCGCCCAAGCAGCTTGGAGAGCTAACCGCGGCAGTGGACCGAGTAGTGAGATTCTAGCTAGTAAGCCGTCGGACGGGGCGCGATGCTGTTGCCGTGTGCACGACAGGTGAGGGCCATAGGCCTAGCGAATGCCATCCGCGCTGGTTGGAATGTCACAGCAAGCAGGTATGCATCGCAACGATCGCTCCTTCCGAAACCCCTTCCGACGGCTAACGCGTTTGTATCTCTTGAACCACCTACCTTTCCCACAAGATACAGTCCTCCTCCAGGGGAACCCGAGCCTCTGCATAGTAAGGAATGACCCGCACTGTGTAGTCTGAATCTTCCCGCGATGCGGGTACTTCCGCCTGGAATGTGTACGCCATATCCGAATCGGGCGTGGAGGAAATCACGGACATCCTCTGCCGAAAGGGAATCGCATCCTGACTGTCAGCAAACAGCTCAACAAGAATGTCGTCAGGACTTAGGGTGCCCAGCCGTACGCGAGCCGCGATTTCGCGAACGCCATCCGAACCCTGGCCACGGCGCGCAACAGAGCGACGTGAAAGGATGGCAAGCGAACTCCATCCTGCTTCAATCCTTCGTTGCCATGCGAGAATTTCCCTGGCTAGGAGCGCACCTTCTGCCGCACGGGCCGCGTACGCCGATGCTGCCGGTTTGTAGTACTGCTCCAAGTACTGGGCTACGGTTCGATAGGCGGAGAACATGGGCGTGAGCGAAATCATGCTCGCGCGCATTCGAGCGACCCATGCTGTTGGAATGCCGGAACTGTCTCGCTCGTAGAACGCCGACTTCACCTCCTGTTCCAAAAGGCGATAGAGTTGCTCGGCATCTTGCGCATCTTCATCCCAGCCAGTTCCGTTATCACCCACGCCCCAGCCCACCTCCGGCGTATATGCCTCGGCCCACCAGCCGTCCAGTTCCGAAAGATTGAGTCCGCCGTTGACCAATATCTTCATCCCGCTGGTTCCACTGGCCTCCCACGGCCGGCGCGGGGTGTTGAGCCAAACATCGGCGCCTCGAACAAGTACCTGGGTCAACTGCATGTCATAGTCGGCCAGAAAGACGACACGGTCTTGCAGGCCGTAGTTTTGGATGTATTCGTGCCACTGTTTGACGGCAGACTGACCGTAGCCGTCGGCAGGATGCGCCTTGCCGGCGAGCACAAGTTGAGCAGGGCGATTGGGGTCGGTAAGGATTCGCGCGAATCGTTCGGGATCACGCAACAACAGGGTTGGGCGCTTGTATTCAGCAAAGCGCCGGGCAAAACCAAGGGTGAGGATGTCGGGACTGAGCACATTGCTTCGTTTGTCTTCCGGAATGGGCGCTCCGATTGCGGCGCGCTGTGCTGCCAGGCGCTTGCGCGCGGACAATACAAGCTTGCTTCGCTGCTTGTAGCGGAGCTCCCATAACTCGCGGTCCTTTATGCGTGCGAGAGCGTCTCGGCGAATGTGGCCCGACACTGACACAGGTGTGATGTTGTTCGCTTCCAGCTCGAGACCCTGGTTCCAGAGCGCCACTGCCTCCGCGGATGCCCACGTTGGCACATGGATCCCATTGGTTACGTGGCCCACAGGCACTTCAGCCTGCGGCCAGCGCGGGAACAGGTCCTGAAAAATCCTGCGGCTCACTTCACCGTGGACGCGGCTGACGCCGTTCACCGCTGCGCTTCCCCGGATCGCGAGGTAGGCCATATTGAATGGCTCATTGTCGTCGTCCGGATTGTTGCGGCCGAGAGCGAGAAAGTCCTTGAAGGGAATTTGAAGTAGGTCTTCGGCATAGTGCTTGAGGTGTGACTCCATCAACTCCGGCGAAAAGCGGTCGAATCCGGCGGCAACCGGAGTATGCGTCGTGAACACGTTGCCCGCTCTTGTTGCAGTGAGGGCCGTGAAGAAGTCCAGGGAGTTGTCTTCCATGAAGCAGCGGGCCCGCTCCAGCACCGCAAATGCAGCATGGCCTTCGTTGAGGTGGCAGACCCTTGGTTCGATTCCCAGTTGGCGCAGCAACCGCCATCCGGCGATGCCCAGGATGATTTCCTGCCGAAGCCGGAGCTGCGGCCCTCCTCCATAGAGTTCGCTGCCAATAAGCCGAACCACAGGATCATTTGCGGGATCATTGGTGTCGAGCAAGTACAACGTGGTCGAGCCGATTTTCGCCTGCCAGGCACGCAACCACACAGTAAACTCTGGCCGCGTGACCTTCACCCGTACCCACTCGCCGTCTTCCGTCCGCACTGGAGCAATCGGCAACTCGCCCGGATTATTGAACGGATAGAATGCCTGTTGCTCTCCGTTGGCATCGATCTCTTGGCGGAAGTATCCCTGTTGAAACAGCAGGCCTATCCCTGTGACGGGTAGTTGCAGATCACTGGCAGCCTTAAGTTGATCACCGGCAACATTGCCGAGACCACCGGAGTAGATGGGCAGGGCCTCGGTCAGCATGTATTCCATACTGAAGTAGGCGATGGGACCAATTGCGCGAGAGGAATCGTCCACGCGGGGGTGCAGTAAGTTCTCTGTTTTCCTTTGAACCAGTACATTGCCCAGGCATTCCTTGAATTCTGGCGTGCCCGCAACCTGAAGTAAGCGATTGCGAGAGACGGTTTCCAGTACGAGCAATGGATTACGGGTCCTTGCCCACAGTTCCGGGTCCAGCTGCTTCCAGAGAAGGTGAACGGAATGGTTCCACGACCAGGACAGATCCAGTGCCAGGTCCCTAAGCACTGCAAAGGTCTCTTCGTAATTCATCAACGCTTCAGTCCCTGTTCTCTTCATATGCTCCTGCCTTAGCGAAAGGCGATGGGTATCTCTGCCCGGTCTGCCCCGGAGGGCGCAGGCTCTGTGGACTTTGCTGTCAGCACACGATCACCAAGAGGACCCCAACCTCCATACAAGTAGTGGCCCCCATCGCGCACTTCGAAAATCAGCTTGCATTGCCCTTCCTTCGCCGGGATGTAGTCAAGCGGCAGAGTGTAGACATCCTGGCCTCTCCTGCCGTCCGTCTGTCGAATGTAGAAGTACGACATTGTTTCCAGGTGCTCGATCACGTACTCGCCGGCGGGGAAGCGAGTTCCCCCAATCCAAAACTCAAACGGTATGCTCGCATAGGCCGTCTTCTGTGTTTGTGCAACTGTGCCGACCACAGCAATCAGAAGAACGAACGAAATTAGAAGGAATGTTTCTGTCTTGTGTGTCCGCATGTTCTCCGACCTCCGCGGAATGCTTCCCACAGGCCTCGCCCGGTTAGCCCGCGAATTTGTGCTGCGTTCCTGAGGCGGCATGCATCCGTGTGGATTTGTAAACCTGCAGCGTCTCGAAGTCGTAGTCGAATTCGGTTCCGCAACGAAGGCACACGACGTAAGTTCGCTTTCTAGGTTGGCGCACCGTCAGCGGCCATGAGAGTTTTCGGTGTCCACACCCAAAGATGTTTTCAAAGAGCGCGCTGAGCATTAGTCACCTCCGAGATGTCAGATTTCGAAAAATGTTTCATGGTCGAGTTCCGTCTGAAGATGTGCAAGTCGTTTGCCAGCGAACTAAGTGCCTAAACCCAGCGACTTGCGACTTGCCGCTCGTCATTCCACTGCCCCGCGGAGGGCGAGAGTCAACATATGGGCAGGCATACGCTCCTCCCAAGGCCACGCGCACTTGGAATCAGGCACTTCGGGGCGGCGTTACTTTGGCCGCTGACATGCATTCCCTCTAAATGTGTGAACCAGGGCCTGAACGTAGCATCCCCACCCAGCTACCGCGATTCAGGCTCTGGAACACACGTTTATCGAAGCAGGAGGAGACTGAAGATGAGATCCGAGCTTGTTTTTGCGGCACGGCAGACGGTGGGCAATCGGTTCGCGCTGTGCCAGGCAGCGGCGAAGGGCACCAGGAAGTTTCATCGCGCGCGCACTCGGATTCAGGACACGACCAATGAAGTTTTACAGCGCCTTGCTGAGTCGGATCGGGAGCCTGTGAGGTTTGACAGTGACAACCATGCGGCGAAGCGGCCGATCGGATCGTCTCGTGGCCGGAGCTCGCGGAGCGATAGCGTCAATCTCGCCGGCCACATGGACCAGATGGTCGTGGTCACAGCCGTTAAGGCTGATGACCCTCATACCCCGCTGAAGGTCATCGCTCTGAGCTTGGACAGCAATAGCTGCAACTCATGGTAGACAAATGAAAGGAAGGATCAGCCATGGCTAGGAATCAGTCGAAAGCACGATTTTGGACAGTATTGGGCATAATCAATCTGCTGATGTTGCTATACCCCGTTAGCATGCTCATCGGCCGGACAGCCAGGAAGGAACCATTGTGGGGGTCCTCGCGTTGTGTGGCGTTGGCCTGGTGCTGGCGGTTGGCGACATGGTCAGTGTGTTGCTGGCTTATTCTGCGAGCTACTAAATCAACCAGAGCTCGCGGGTCACGATTTGACGAGGCCTCGCTCACGCCGCTTTCCCGCTCGCGATGTGACGCCAGATTGGTGGCTTAAACCTTCGACGAGTGCGCCCGCCTGTCGAAACATGCCAGCTACCCCCGGCCAATTCTTACCTCTGCCCCGCTCCAGACGTTCGTTAGACGCATCGACTGCCCGCATATGGGCAATGCCCGCAATAAGGCAAGGCCTCTGTGGCCCGTTGATGGCAAACCAATGTTTCAATGCACATAGCTTTGGCAGGCGGCTTGCGTATTGAGATATAGCACAACAACAATGTTGTTGAGCGAGGTAAGTAAATGTTTCGGGCAGAACTTAATCGATTCGCGGATGGGTCAGTTCTGAAGATAGAAGGCAGGCTCGTCGGCGATTGGGCTGACGAGGTGAAGTCACTGCTCTCACAGGGACCGATCCCTAAAGGTCTGATCGTCGATATCACCGAAGTCAGCTATGTCGATGCGATCGGCGAGCAAGTGCTGACTTGGCTGAGCAGCCTGGGAGCGCGATTTGTCGCCAGAGCAGTCTATGCGGCGGCAACCTGCAAACGACTGAAGTTGGCCCTCCACAACAAACCCATTGTGGACCAGACCAGGGTTTCGGGGCGTGCTGGCGACGCAAGGTACGGATTGATGAAGGAAGGAATGTCGATGTTATTTCACGGCAAATTTCAAAACCGCAATGTTCATTTCCGGGAGGCCAGTAACGTCGCCCTCCTGGTTGTTGTGCTTGCGATCGTGAGCTTGGCTATGAGCGGATGCAAGATGAGCCACGCTGCAATTCCGCAGATCATCACCGAGGTGCAGGTCGCGCAGCCGATTCAGCGCGACGTACCTGTCCACAACGAATGGGTGGCAACCCTGGACGGATATGTGAATGCTGAGATCCATCCCCAGGTTTCGGGTTACATCATCCGCCAGGACTATAAAGAAGGTTCGGTAGTTCGTAAGGGCCAGGTGCTGTTCGAGATCGACCCGCGGCCGTTCCAGGCGACTCTCGACCTCACCAAGGGAGAACTTGCCCAGGCAGAAGCCTTGCTGGTAAAGAGCACTCATGGACGTAGACCGTGATACCCCACTGGTAGCGCAAAAGGCTATTCCCAAGGCACAGCTGGATACCGAAATCCAGGCCAAGCTCGCGGCCGAGGCTGCAGTCGCATCGAGCAAGGCGGCGGTCGAACGTGCCGAACTAGATCTCGGCTGGACGAAGGTTACGTCGCTGGTGGATGGTATTGCCGGCATTGCCGAAGTCCAGATGGGCAACCTGGTCGGGCCCAACTCCCACCTCACCTCGGTTTCGCAAGTCGATCCCATCAAGGTGTACTTCCCGGTCAGCGAACAGGAATATCTGCGGGCGAAGAAACTCAGCTCCAGCGGACAGCCAATGGATTTGTTCGACAGCTCACCGGAGCTGATCCTGGCCGACGGCACAGTCTATCCGCACAAGGGAAAGATCCTGCTGACCGACCGCCAGGTGGACATGAACACCGGCACCATCCGCCTGGTTGCTGCATTCCCGAATCCCGGCAACATCCTGCGCCCCGGCCAGTACGGGCGCGTGCGGATCGAGACGGGCATGAAGAAAAACGCGCTGCTGGTCCCGCAGAGCGCGGTGAAAGAAATTCAGGGCGGCTACGAGGTCGCGCTTCTCGGCCCCGACAACAAGGCCATCATTCGCCCGGTCAAGGCAGGCGAGAAGGTAGGAACGATGTGGGTGATCGAGGATGGCTTGAAGCCGGGCGACCAGGTCATTGTGGAAGGCGTGAGCAAGGTGAAGGACGGAACTCCCGTCGTTCCCAAGACCGTCGAAAATTCAGGCGGAGGAACGCTAAGCCATGTCGAAGTTTTTCATCCGCCGTCCGATCGTCGCCATCGTTATTTCGATCCTCATGGTGATCATCGGTGCGATCACCATCGATCAGCCTGCCGGTCGCGCAGTTTCCGGATATCGCTCCCCCCGAGATACGCGTGTGGGCCCTTTACCCGGGCGCTGATGCCGAGACCATGGAGAAGGCCGTAGCCACGCCGATCGAGCAGCAGATCAACGGCGTGGACAACATGGATTACATGTACTCGCTGAACTCGACCAACAACTCGAGTACAGCGCTGCTGGTCGATTTTGATCTCAAGACCGATCCCAACATGGACCTCATCCTCACCCAATCACGCCAGGCACTGGCTATTGGCCAGCTTCCTCCCGAGGTCAACCAGATCGGTATCGACGTGAAGAAATCCTTGACCTCGCCGATGATGCTGATCGCTTTGTATTCGCCAAAGGGCACTCACGATGCGAAGTTCCTGTCGAACTACGGCTATCATCAATGTGAAGGACCCGATTGCGCGCTCTTACGGCGTAGGTCAGGTCCAGATCTACGGCATCGGGGAGTATGCGATGCGCATGTGGGTGAAACCCGATCAACTGGCAAAGTTGGGGGTTACGGTCAACGAGGTCGTTAATGCCGTGCAATCGCAGAATACGGTCAATCCGGCCGGTCAGGTCGGAGGCGAACCGGCAGTCGCCGGGCCAGCAGTTCACTTATGCGGTACGCGCCCAAGGCCGGCTTCAGACGCCGGAAGAGTTCGGCGACATCATTGTGCGTGAAGGCGCTGATGGCGGCGTGGTGCGCGTGAGGGACGTCGCCACGGTCGACCTGGGGTCGCAAGACTACAACTGGGTGGCGCCGACTCAACGGCCAGCCCGCCGCGATCGTGGCTGTCTATCAGCTGCCCGGTTCCAATGCTGTGGAGGCCGCAAAGGGCGTTCGGAAGCTCATGGCAAAAATGAAGGAGAGCTTCCCGGCGGACGTGGATTACGCGGTAACGCTGGACACGACCGATGCCGTACAGGGCCGGCATGGAAGAGATCGTGCTAACTCTGGTGATCGCTTTCGTGCTGGTGATCCTGGTCGTGTACCTCTTCCTGCAAGACTGGCGCGCAACGGTGATTCCAATGCTTGCCGTGCCTGTCTCGCTGGTGGCCACGTTCGCTGTGTTTCCGTTCTTCGGTTTCTCCGTTAATACCCTTTCACTGTTCGGGTTGGTGCTGGCGATCGGCCTGGTGGTGGACGACGCGATCGTCGTAGTCGAAGGCATACAACGCCACATTGAAGAGGGCCTGCCTCCCAAGGAAGCGGCTCGCAAAGCCATGGAGGAGCTGACCGGCCCTGTCGTTGGTATCGCATTGGTCCTTTCGGCGGTGTTCGTGCCGACGGTATTCATCCCCGGTATTACCGGGCGACTCTATCAGCAATTTGCCTTGACCATCGCGATCTCCGTCATCATTTCAGCCTTCAACGCCTTGACCTTAAGCCCGGCGCTGGGAGGATTGCTGCTCCGGCCCAAGAAAGAGACTCATGGCCCGCTGGCGAGGTTCTTCGGCTGGTTCAATGGTGTGTTCAACCAGGGCACGAATTTCTACCTGCGGATGTCAGGTGGACTGATTCGAAAGAGTGCTGTGGCCCTGGTGGCAGTCGCGGGCTTTGCCGTTGCCGGTGTCTTCTTCGCCAAGGTGACTGCCGTCCAGCTTCCTGCCCGACGAGGACCAGGGATACATGTACATCCAAATGCAACTGCCCGAGGCATCTTCGATTCGAGGCAACGTCAGATGCGGCCCGCGAGGTGGAAGCTGTCCTGAAATCCACGCCGGGGGTCAAGTACTACACCACCTCGATCGGATTCAGTCTACTCAGCCTGACCCGTACCAGCTACAACGGGTTCTTTTGGGTGACGCTGCAGCCATGGGAAGACCGCAAACAAATGGAGGAGCAGTTCCAGGTAATTAAGGCGAAGTTGAACCTGAAGCTTCTGACTCTTCCGCAGGGTACCGTCTTCGCCTTCTCTCCACCGGCGATCGCGGGGGTCGGCACCTCGGGCGGATTCCAGTTTGTACTGGAAGACCGCTCCGGGAAAGGCATCCGAATTCCTGGTGAACAACCTGAACAAATTTCTGGAGGCGGCGCGCAAACGGCCTGAGATCGGAATGGTCACCACCACCTACATACCAAGCACACCGCAAAAGTACGTGTATGTGGACAAGGAGAAGGTACTGAAGCAGGGGGTCAATCTTAGAGATGTCTATTACTACTCTTCAGGCTTTCATGGGTGGACAGTTCGTCAATTACTTCAACCAATTCGGCCGCGCCTGGCAGGTGTATGTGGAGGCGGAAGCACCCTACCGCGCCAACCTGGACAATGCCGGACAGTTCTACGTGCGCAACAGCAAGGGGGAGATGGTGCCGCTCTCCGCGCTGACCAGGTTCGAGTCGCGCTACGGCCCGGAATTCAAGATGCGCTTCAACGAGTATTCGGCGGCGCAGATAATCGGCAGCGCCGCGCCGGGCTACAGCTCGGACCAGGCTACGGCAGCCCTGGAAGACGTTTTCCATCAGACGATGCCGCCGGAGATGGGCTTCGACTACATGGGCATGTCGCGGCAGGAACAGAAGGCACGCGAGGGCATCCCATCGTGGGTCATCTTCGGGATGTCCTTCGTGTTCGTCTTTCTTATCCTCGCGGCGCTGTATGAAAGCTGGTCACTGCCGTTCAGCGTGCTGCTAAGCACACCCGTAGCGGTGTTCGGCGCCTTCGGATTGCTGTGGCTGCGGCGCACCGTACTCGGGATGATCTTCCCGGCCTTCATGGTGCAGATCGATAACGATGTTTACTCGCAGATCGGGCTCGTGATGCTGATCGGTCTGGCGGCCAAGAACGCCATCCTGATCGTGGAATTCGCGAAGGAGCGAATACGAAAGCAGGCAAGCCACTGGTCGATGCCGCACTGGAAGGAGCCCGGCTGAGGTTGCGGCCAATTCTGATGACTTCGTTCGCATTCGTTCTCGGTTGCGTGCCCTTGTTCATCGCGACCGGCGCAGGTTCCGTCGGCCGGCAGATCATGGGTACCACCGTAATTGGCGGAATGCTGGCTGCAACGGGCATCGCCATCTTTATTATCCCGGCGCTGTACGTCTGGTGGAACGCCTGGCGGGTATGGGGAAGCATGAACCAGAGCGCAGCTCCCGCTGTACCGGAGCTTGCTGCTGTGGAGGGGGACTGATGAAGACACTTAGCGCACTCTTGATGCTGACGCTCTTAACCGTGGGCTGCACCGTCGGCCCGAACTACAAGCGGCCAAGCGTGGATGTCCCCGGCGGATACCGCGGCGCGGCGCCGACTGCAGGACGCCGCACCGGCTGCGGGCCAGAACCAGCCGAACGTCGGCCCAGCCTGCAGCCGTCGCTGGGCGACGAGAAATGGTGGGAGGTTTTCCAGGACCCGGAGTTGCAGGAACTAATCCGCACCGCGCTCAAGAACAACTATGACGTGCAGATCGCGGCGGCGCGCATCCTGAAGGCCCAGGCGCAATTGGGGATCACCCGCGCCGATCAACTGCCCACACTCTCCGTCGGAGCCGCGGCCGTCAATCTGCGACTTTCCGCAAAACAAGTTCACTCCCAACACCGAGACCAGCGCCAATGTCGGTGGCAGCCAGTTTCAACTGGCAACTGGACTTCTGGGGCAAATACCGTCGCGCGACCGAAGCCGCGCGGGCCAACCTGCTGGCGACACGGTGGGCGCGGGAATATGTCGATCTCGACGCTGGTGAGCAATGTCGCGGCATCGTATTTCCAGCTTCGCGCGCTGGACCTGCAACTGGAGATCTCGAAGCGAACGCTGGCTGACCGGAAAGAGTCGCTGAAACTAACACAGACGCTGGCCAACGGCGGCGCCGGGACGATGATCGATGTGCGTCAGGCGGAGCAGTTGGTGGCCACCGCCGCCGAGAATATACCTGACCTGGAACGGCGCATTGAGCAGCAGGAGAACTACCTCAGCACGTTGCTGGGGAATAACCCGGGGCCGATCGCACGCGGTCTGCCGCTGACCGAACAGCCGCATGCGCCCGAGGTGCCGGCCGGGCTTCCTTCCGACCTGCTGGAGAGGCGGCCCGACATCCGCCAGGCCGAGCAGCAGCTCATCGCGGCCAACGCGCAGATCGGCGTCGCCAAAGCCGCGTACTACCCGAACATCTCGTTGACCGCGAACGCCGGATTCGCCAGCTCCGCACTGACCAGCCTGTTCACCGGGCCGGCGGGATTGTGGGCATTCGGAGGCACGCTGATGCAACCCATCTTTTCCGGCGGAAGGATCAAGTCAGGCGTGAGGTATAGCGAGGCACAAAAACAGGAAATGCTGCTGATGTATCGGCAGACCATTCAGCAGGCTTTCCGCGGCGTCTCGGACTCGCTGGTTGCCTATCACAAAGACCGCGAATTCCGCGAATACCAACAGCAGTTGACGGATGCCGCCCAAGATGCAGCGCGGCTCTCTGAGGCGCGCTATGCGGGTGGCCGCGCCAGCTACCTCGAAGTGCTGACGAACAATACGTAGTTTTTTGTCACGTGTGCCTTCGTTCAGTTCGTGCTTGCTGGTT
>CAVTMX010000031.1:0-17421 GCA_963735915.1 uncultured Acidobacteriaceae bacterium
ACCTCGTGGCTTCGACGCCACCAAATGAAGTCGCCCCGCGTTGGCTGACCGACTGCCCAACCTTCAACGAACAGTTCGAAAAGAGTGGAGGAAGCACACAACCGCTCGAGCCTGACCGAGACGATTCGCATCAGCTGACGTGTGATAATTTAGCCTTTTTCCGTTCCTTGTGCCGATTGTGTGAAGTTGCGTCGCGGGAGCATCCGCTGTTGTTGGCGGTGGACGATTTGCAAAACGCGGATGAGTCGACGCGGGGATTAGTGCGATTTGCGAACAACGGTTTTCATGAACTGCGCGTTCTGCTGGCGGCGGCGTATTCGTCGCCGGGAACGCCTCTAAGTTGCCCAGCCCTCTCCCCCATCGAATCGATCGCAAGATATTCTCGCCTGGTAAAATTGACCGGACTGTCGCTCGGCATGACCGGCGAATTACTGAGCCAAGTGCTCGGAAATGCGCTTGATGAACCAGTGATTCGCCGGATTCACGATCTCACTGGCGGTAACCCCTGGCTCATATTGGAAACAGCCTATAGTTGGCTTCGGCAAGGCAGAGCCGACTCATCGAATCCTTGTCCGGATAGGGTTCCCGAGGCGATCCGCGCTGCGATAGAGAAAAGGCTCGGGGCACTTTCGCATGAGACGCGAGAATTGCTCGGTGTCGCTTCCATTATCGGCGAAACATTCGCAAGTCAATTGCTTTTGAGTCTCGTACCGTTCGGCAGGGACCGTGGGCTTAAAGCCTTGTTGGAGGCGGAAGTGGCCGGCTTTATTTGGCCCGTTGCGCACGACTGCTACCACTTCGTCAAGGGCTTTGATAAAAGGGTCTTGTACGAAGAATTCTCATCAACGGAGCGGGCTTCTCTTCATCGGGAAATTGCCGCTACGCTCGAAGCGTCGGCTCCCCAGAACGGCGAAGCCGACGCCGGTGATATTGCGCTGCATCTGTTAGCGAGCCGCGATATCAATGCAATGCAGCGGGCATCGGAACTTGCGCAGCTGGCTGGGTCCCACTGCGTCGAGGCACCGGATTACCAGGGCGCGATAATAATGTATTCCATCGCCTTGGAGGCGCTCGATCTATCCGACCATTCAGACGAGGCAAAGCGCTGCGACATCTTGATCGCACTTGCGGAGGCTCAACAACATGCGGACGATGTTCCTGGGGCGCAAGAGAGTCTTTATCATGCGGCCGGAGATTGCGCAGCGGTTGGGCGACTGGTCGCGTCTCGCGGATATTGTGTTAACCGCTCCCCTGCATTGGCCCTTCCCGGGTCGGCCCAATGGCCTCGTGACAATGCTGGCGGAGAGGGTTTTATGTTTCCTGCCCGAGCGAGACGTTGCGCGGCGAGCGCTGGTTACGGCGCGCTGGGCCGCGGATTTATCGTACCTGCGGGAAGAGCGAAAACATAGCGAACAGCTGTCCGGCACGTGCGCTCGAAATGTTCCAGGACCTCGGCAGCGACGAAGCCTCGATGCTCAAGCTTCTGCGGTTGCGTGATCGTGTTCTGCGCCGTCCGGAACTGATCTCCGAGCGTCTCGCCAACAGCCTGGAAGTAACTCGAATTGCGCGCCGACTTGGTGACTGGGTCGCGCTGTTCGAAGGTAAGTGGGCGCGGATAGTTTCCTTGTTTCAGTTGGGTTCGGCAACCGGTCTCGACAACGGTCTGGAACTGCTCGAGCATGCTGCGCTAATGGCCGGCCCAAAATACCAGTGCTATATTCCCGCATTTAGAGGGGTTCAGGCTGTCTTCGACGGCAGGTTCGCCGAAGGCGAGCAACTCTTCGCCACATGCCGCGAGATGGCGGTGGATTGCGGGCTCACGGAGTTGCCAGATGAGCTCTGGCCGGCGATGATGATGCCGCTCGACGAACAAGGACGGCTGGCGGAATTGGAGCCGGTCGTAACGCGATGGTCCCGGACGTCACCAACTTCCACTTCCGTCAGGGTCATCCGGTGTTGGTTTGCTGCAAGACTGGGCAAGACTTCGGAAGCAAGGTTCCATCTCGAACGTCTGGCAGCAGACAGTTTTGCCGCTTTGAAAGAATCAAGAGGTCTGTTGGTCGAAGCGGCGGCGTTGACCGGAGTGTGCACCCAGCTGGGAGACGTGCCTCACCATGCGGCGGTCCTTTACCAACTGCTGCGGCCTCACGAGAAACGTAACGCCGTCCTCGGACTGTTCGCGGCCTTCGGTGCGGTTTCCCGCTACTTGGGAAAGCTTGCCCTGTCCCTGTCGCATCTTGACGAAGCGATCCGGCATCTCCAAGCGGCGGTTGAGTTCAACAACCGGATCGGAGCGCGTGCGTGGGCGGCCTACGCTTCGCACGAATTGGCGGTCGCGCTGCTGGCCCGTGGCTATGGCGGAGACCGGCCCGGCGCTCTATCTCTGCTGGCGAACGCCCACGCCGAAGCCACGAGCATGGGTATGGAGCGTCTGGCAAGGACCATTACAGCTTACGTGGACCGACTCGAAGTTATCGATTCAGATCTTATCGTTGAGGCCAATGACAGCGATTCCGTAATAAGTCACGCCATGGCCGAATTCACCGCAACCGCTATCCAGGCTGGGTCTCACCTCGTTCTTTCGCCGCCGTTGAACCTTGCGAAGTCACCTTGCACCGAGAAGGAATTTCCGCCTCATCTCCCGGACGATCAAGCGGCGCCGAGTGCGGCAATTTTTCGCTTCGAAGCAGATCATTGGACGATAGGATACGCTGGAAGGGTCATCCGCCTTGGACGTCTCAAAGGCCTTAATCTAATTGCTTACCTGCTCTCGCGTCCGAACCAAGAAGTTCATGCGCTGGAGTTGGATCGTCTTGTCGGTTTGGGCCCCACTGCAACATTGAATGGCGTCGACAACGCGGCCGGCGTTCCTGACCTGGGGCCGGTTCTCGACCATTCCGCAAAGCAAGCCTACCGCCAGCGAATTCAAGAACTGCGCGAGGATTTAGAAGAAGCCCGTTCTTTCAACGACTTCGAACGAACAGCGAAAATCGAAGAGGAAATCTATGCTATTTCACGCGAACTTACTCGAGCGGTAGGATTGACCGGACGTGATCGAAGGATGGCTTCAGAGACCGAACGGGCTCGACTCCGAGTCACTAGCGCTATTAGGTGGGCGATTAACAAACTATCAAGCCAGCACCGTGCTTTAGGTCGGTTTCTCGCGCATCACATCAAAACAGGAACGCTATGCTCGTACATCCCGGATTCGAATGATTGCCCTGATTGGAACTTATAAATCTTGGGCTTTTCGCGGACTTAATTAGAATTCGTCCTCACCGTGTTAGGCAGAGGTTTAGCCGGACAGTAGCCCTCGCCACCGTGCTCTTGGCCGATGCGGAAGCTTGAAGCGCCTGGAGCATTCGCACCACCAATCTTCCGGTCGCTTCCAAAGTGCGGCGGCCTAACACCCAGCCTCAAAGCGGAGAATAGTTCGGACCAGATTTTCAGCATTATGGCAGTGGCCGTAGGCGGAGCGTGATCTTTGAGGCGCGGCGTTTGCCGACACCTAACCTCTGCCTGGGCAAGGAGAGGGGATAGAAAGGCCTCTCTGCCCGAAAGGCATTCGGCCGAGGCCGACCGACAATTACTCTCGCTTCAGGGCAAGCAGGCTGCTGCAAGTCTTCGTAGTCTCGCTCTTAACCGCTTAAAATATTCAACCGCGTTTAGATTTAATCAAGCGACTGAATCTACAAAGCAATCATTCCACGATCCATCTACGATCCATCTACGATCCATCTACGAATCCATCTACGATCCATCGTACTGATCCATATTACGCTCAATCTATTGTATCTCTTTTCCAAATGTACGTCAAAGAGCCATTTCTAACGCTATTTATAGTGAGAGGCTCTTCGCCTGCCTTGCTCTTCCTTGGGCTTCTCTCTCAGAAGCCCGCCTTTATGGGAGGGCGGACGCATTGGATTTCCTTCGAGCAACTTGCGACATTCCAGCCAACGTGAACCGTGGTCTTTGTCGTTTCTTCGGAAGGGTGCCCCGTTGCCAAAGCGCCTACTGACACTCGACGAATTGGCCGCTTACTTGGACGTTCCTTGCGAGAACCTTCTTGAATTAATTGAAAAGGAAGATAACGCAGGTTTTCCAGGCATCCGCATTGAAGAGGAGTGGTTTGTGCTCTTGGATGAAGTTCCCGATTGGCTCCTGCGGTTGATAAAACTCTGAATTCGGCGGGTCGCATCCAGTTGTCTTGCTCCAATCTTCGTGAGTCCGCAAAGACGCATTAATCCTTTGCTTTTTACAGGTAACCACAGCAGCCTGGAGAAAATAGCGGTCCTATTCGAAAGTAAGACTTCGAAAGTAAGACATTGAAGGTTAGAAATTTGGCTACTGGCCCACCGGTGATAACCGGTCATTTCGTTAAAGCCGGAGAACCGGGGACAATGGGTCGGACGAAATCCAGCGCCGGGAGCGACAACCTCAAGATTAAACACCACTGCGTGTCGTGCGGTAAAGTGCTCCCTCTTTGGAAGCGTATCCTTGGCACCGGAGTTCCGCCACTGTGCTCGCGCAAATGTCTAAAGGCATGGCTCTCTCAAGAGCTGTGAAAGCGACAGCCTTTACCATTCTCGCCAGTCGAGCGCGGTCCCGAATGTCGACGATATTCGGTCGTTGGCGACCAGCTGAGACAGCGACAACAGTGCCTAACCCAGCCTCCGCTCGCGAACAGCGTATGGTTGAGAGGCATTGCGACTGGTGCGGTGGATCGATACCTTACTGGAGGCTCATGTTGGGAGCGGGAGTGCCACCCTTATGTTCGCGAAAATGCGTAAGGGAATGGCTGTCGCGCGACCTCTGAAAGCGACAGCCTGTTTGTTGATGGGCATCATGTTGGGAATCGCGTAACATTTATTGAGGTTTGCCGATTCTTGGATGTCCGTAGCGTTCCGGGAAACGCCCCCAATGGCATCGTTAAACGTGAACCACTCTTTGAGCCCTGGCTCAGTGAACCCCAACAGAAGCTCTATGAGAAGCACAGATTGGCACGGAGCCGAGTTGGCCATTGGCTTCGAGTACCTTCAGCGACCTGATCCAGGTACACGCCGACCGCCGCTGCGTCACGACTTCGCAGGGCGGCCTTCCGCCGAGCTATGTGAACTGGCCGCGCGTGTGAACTATTCGGGATGATACGACCGGGTCCGATTGGCGGATATCCGGGGTTACGCTGCCAGTTGCAGAAAGGTAGCGCGGAGCTGCACTTGTTCAATGTACGGCGCCGATGCCCACGTCGCCGTGGCAAAGTGATCCCGACCGCGAAACGAGATCGTTGGGTGTGCGTCGATTGCCGAATGCACGTGAAGCCTGTTGAAGCGGATTGGCTCAACAAGTTGGAAATCCGGTTCGATAAGCAGCTTCCATATCGGCGCGAACCATGAAAGCCAATGGAAAGCCAAGTCTAGACAACCTGTGCGAATGACAGCCAAGCAGGGCACGGCGCAACGGGGGTTGTTCATTTAGGAACAAAAATGGAACGCGAAATCCTGACACTCCAGGAAACGGCGGACTACGACGACCTGGTGGCGGGCGCCATCCTGGGCGCCGATGGGCGAAAGAAAGTCTTGCGGTTGGGGACTGCGCGGCCCCTGGCGCGAGCGGTTTGCCACCCCACTCCAACTCATCTCTGAGCTTAGCACTTCAACTGTGGCGCAGAGCCAGCCGCAGCCTGGCCGCGCAGGTAATCAAGGAACTAACCCTTGATGCCACTTTAGTACTCCGGATCCGTGAACCAGGCGGTGGGGTCTGCGTCAGGACGCCGCCGCAGGCTTGCCGAGGCGTTTGATCGTCGCCACTGTCGCCGGCGGCAGCCTTATGTCGCCGGGCGTCGCCGGGCGTTGGCCAAAAGGTTCCTGGTCTCGCGGGGAGTTGGGGCCTCGCGGCTCGAAGTTGTCGGCGATGGGTAAGGCAACCGATTGCGAGCAATCGGGCACGAGAGGATAGGGCGATGAATCGGCGGGTCGATCTCGGGGTCGTTGGCCAGTGAACAATGCGAAACTTCGGCCAGTGAACGATGGGCAATTTCGGATCGCTTCGGGGGTTTGCTTTGAATGAATGCGGTGATACAAGTTAAATGCGGTGATACAAGTTATCTGTGTTGGAGCGCCTGGAAATGAAATCGTGGGGACCGTCTCTGACCTCAACAATAGTCCCGTCCAGGGGCGTTTCGGGCCGGCATGCAGTTCATTCGCGATTGAATTGGAGAGCACCGATGAATAAATTATATGTTGCAGCTTTTTTCCTAGCTTCTCTTTGCCTTGCTTTTGCGCCGGTCGCTTTCTGTTCGGACATCACAGGCGAAGTGCACGCGCCCCAAGGTCCAGTGGCTGGAGCTCAAATTACTGTCACGGACTCGGGCGGAAACGTAGTTGGCCAAGCGACGACCAATGACGCGGGCCGGTATTGCATTACGGGACTCAGCCCGGGTAATTACAAGACTGCGGTGAATCCTCCGGCAGGCGCAGGGTTCAAAACAGGAACGGCCAACGACGCGATACCAGCGGAAGGCCTGACGGAAGACTGGTCACTATCATCCGCCCAGGTCGCAGCTGCTTCTGCAAATCCGCCGGGCGCTTGCGGTGCCTTTATCCCGACGGCTCTCGTCCCGCTCGGAGTGGTCGGCGGCACGCTCTTGGTTGCTGGTGGAGTGATCGGAGGATATGCAGCCGCTGGCGGCTTTTCGGGATCGTCCTCAAGCCCGTCGAAATGATGGGAAAACGAATCCCAGACGGGCGCCGCGCCGCTGCCTCCATCTCGATAAACTCCGATTAAGCTGGGTCCCGGGTTTCAAACCTGGCGAAGCAATAGCTGCGGTTGGCAAGGACGGGCTGAGGGTCAACTGGGTGGTGTCGAAAAAAGCTCGAGGCTGTCCACCGTGGCTTGCTCGCCCACGCGACATCGCGAGTTTGGTCGCATTACCGGGGCGCGTCGCGTTTCTTAAGCGATAAAAAATAGTGCGGCGCGTGACGTGCGAGCGTTGGGGGACTAGTCAAGCGAACGTCCCTGGTTCCATGAGAAGCCCCCAGAGAAGGCTGGTTCCGATATGTGTCGTCGGTTTGGCGCTCGTTCTCGGCGCCTGTGCGCTACAAAGCCCCGGCATGATTGAGTCCACCGGCGGGAGCGTCAATCAGGCCTCCTCGCCTGTTACCTCGGGAGGGACTCCCGCAGAGCAGAATAGTGACCGCCTGCAGGAACTCTGGCAAAAACGGACCCACGATACCTACACCCCTGATTTCTCGATTGGACCCGGCGACGTACTCGAGATTCTCGGTACCGGACGTCGAGGAGCTCAAGTCCCAGACTGAACGGGTTTCACCCGAGGGTACGATCAACTTACCCATCGCCGGCGAAGTCCATGTAGCTGGCTTGAACGAAGAACAGGCCCGCGCTGCGATTCAGAAGCAGCTGTCGGTGCAGGTGAAAGATCCGCGGGTCGAGATGTTCGTTAAGGAGTTCAGCAGCCGACAGGTCGCGATCATGGGGATGGTTGCCAAACCGGGCCTGTACACCGTGAACGGCCACAGCGATACTTTACTGGATATAGTTGGGCGCGCTGGGGGAATGACGGGCGATGCGGGTGGAGCGATAATTTTTATTCCTACTTCCGGTTTAGCCTCGAGCGCGCTACTGGCCAGCAAGTTGATGGCGCAAGACGATAAATCGAAGTCGTCAGCGCTGACCGCCTCCAACGGCCGATCGGCAGCGATAGGTGCGCAACAGGCTGAGCAGAACGGACCTGAACAACCAGCTCCCAAATTAACTGCCGGCGCTCCGATGATTCCCGGGGCGCTTGCCGGGAACAGCGCTCCCATTTTCATCAGCGTCAACGACGAAAGGGCTCTGGACTTGCCCGCCCGGCCGGGCGATGTGTTGATTGTGCCGGCACGCGGTGAGGTGCTGGTTCAAGGATGGGTGCCTAATCCCGGCGCCTATCAGATTACCCCGGGAATGAGCTCGTTTGGGGCGGTTACTGCGGCCGGGGGCCAGTTGTACAGCTCCTCGGTCAGCGTGTTGCGGTCCGGCCCGGGTGGCACAAAGATCGACATCCCGGTCGATCTGTCGAAGGTCAAGAGTGGCCTGGAGCCGGATGTGCCAGTTCAGTCAGGAGACGTTGTCATTGTCAATCGCTCCGCTGCGGGAGCTATTCCATACAGCTTGTATTTCCTAATCAGCCACTTCTCCAGCGGTATGGCGCTGCCCTTGGCTTTTTAGGTGCTTCTTTTTGGTATAATCGCCTCCATATATTCTCTTGCAGGAACCGTCTCCATTATTTGATACGGCGCACGGCGCCCCCTCTGCCGGCGATGAATGCCAGGCGCTTGCCATTCGGCTCCGAGGAAGTCGACCTGCGGAACTACTGGCGAGTTGTCCGCAAACATTCGCGTTTGGTCATTGCCGTTATTGTCGGGATGATGCTGCTGTGCGTTGCTTACCACGTTGTAGATCTGGGAGGCACGGGGCTGAGCGGCGTGGTGCGGCGGCCGGCGCGGCCCGGCGATGTAATCATCGTGCCGCAGGGGGCTCGGTCATGGTGCAGGGATGGGTTGGGACGCCGGGAGCTTACCCAATAACCCAAGGTATGACAGTAACTGGGCACGGTCACGGCGGCGGGTGGTGGGCAGTTCACTTCGTCGGCGACGCTGCTGCGCGCTGGGCCGGAGGTACCAAGACCCAGATAGCGCTGAACTTGTCGGCAATCGAACACGGCAAAGCACCTAACCCTGGTACAAGCGGGTGACGTGGTGATCGTCAATCGCTCGGCGGTCGGAGCCATGCCCGTACTTGGCCTATTCTCTCTTTCCAGCGCTTCGGGACAGGGGGTTTCTCCTCCAGTGTTCTAGATGCTTGATTTAGCTGAGCCTAGCCTCAAAGCGAGAATAATCCGGAACCGATCTTGCGCGATATGGCAGCGGCCGTAGGTGAAGGGTGGTTCTTGAAGCGCGAGCGCAACCTCTCCCTAACCCTCTCCTAGGATAAGGAGAGGGCATCCGGAAAGTCCTTGCGCCAGTGCTGTTTTCGGCTGTAATGGCATATAGATTATTCTCGCTTTAGGGCTAGCTTCCCCGCGATTGCAGGATGGCAAGGCTCGATCGGAGCGAAGACGCTTTCCACGGCGCGTAAGTCTGAGCCTAAACAACCGGTTTTCTGATGCAAATCAATGTCAACGGGATCGAGGGCGGGCGGCCCCTGGGATTGAGCCCGCCGGACCATTTCTTGCCGCACGAGTCGCTGCCGTTCGGGCGCTCGGAAATAAAGCTTGGTGAATACCTCGCCGTAATCCGGCGGTATTTGAGTCTTATTCTAGTTTTCTGTCTGGCACCGGTGTTGTTGTGCGCGATTATTGTGTTCCAGATGACACCCCTTTATACGGCGCAATCGACGGTCCAGATTTACGATACCAAGCCGAAGCCGCTCGACTCACAAGGCATTACGACTGAGCAGGTTGGCAGCCCTGAGTATGATTTTTACCGCACCCAGTACGACATCCTAAAGAGCAGCCAGCTAGCGGGACAGGTGATCATGAAGCTCGGGTTGCAGAATTCGAAGTTTCTGAACCCGACTAACCCGAGCCTGGTCGGTCGGCTACTGGGCGGTGTCACCGGGATGCTGGCCAGCTTGCGGCACTCCGCGCCAAAGGCAGAGATGAACAACCCTGGCGTGAACCCTTCGGTCATCGCCGGTTACCTGTACCGCCTCAGCATCGCGCCACTGATGGGAACGCAGCTGGTGGTGGTTGGATTTAGCACTCCCGATCCGCGGCTTTCGGCGCGCATCGTCAACGCCCATGTGCGTGCCTACATCCAGCGGGGGGTGCAACTCAACGTCGAATCCAACCGGGCAGTGGCGGACTATTTGCAGAAGAACCTGGAAGAGCTCAAGGACAAGGTGCAGAACGCGCAAGCCGCACTCAACGCCTACCGCAAAGCCCGCGGAATCATCACTTTCTCGGTTCAGAACCACGGCGATCTGATAATGAACCGGCTGAGTGAACTCACCAGCGAGATGACGAAAGCCCAGGCAGGGCGGATCGAACTGGGGGCCGAATACCAGCTTATTGAAAGCCACAACTACGATGCGTTGCCGGAAGTGAGGCAAAGCCAACTGATTCAAACTCTGCGGGAGCAGGTGAGCGAACTGTCGGCGAAGTACGCAAGCATGCTCAATCGCTTCAACCCGGGTTATCATCCGCTGGACGATCTCAAGGCACGACTGGACAAAAGCCAGGCGACGCTAAACAAGCAAATTCAGGACACGGTCGACGGGGTAAAGGGCGACTATCAGGCAGCGATGACGCAGGAGGCAAGCCTCAACACGGAGATCGACCGAATCAAGGTGCAGGCCTTGGCACTCAAGGATGTGTCGGTCCAAGATTCGACCCTGTCGCAGGACCTTGAATCCGACCAGCGTCTGTATGAGGCGGTGCTGAAGCGAGTCCAGGAAATCCAGGTTGCCGCGACGGTACAAACCTCCAACGTGGCGGTTATCGACGAGGCCCAACCGCCCAGCCGTCCCTCAAGTCCTAGGATTGTGCTGAGCTTGTTGCTGAGCGGCATGATCGGCCTCGTGCTCGGCTTGGGAACGGTCTTTGTTCTGGATTATCTGGATGACCGCTTCAAGAACAAGCAGGAGGTCGTCCATTATCTGATCACCCCGGTGATCGGCGTGATTCCCGACTTCGCCAAGGTGGCTCGGCTCGGCTATGGCGCAAACGGGTACGGGTCCCGCTATCTCTCAAGCGAGGCACGGGCGGCGGCGAGACTCGAAGATAAGAACGGGCATTCCCCCAGCACGAGCCGGGAAATTATGGTCTCCGACGCTGGCGGCCAGATTCCGGCCGAGATGTACCGCATGCTCCGCACCGCGATCATGTTTACGCGCGCAGGGAGCGCGCCGAAGACGGTTCTGTTCACCAGCGCGGTCGCCAATGAGGGCAAGACGGTGAGCGCGTTCAACATTGCGGTATCTTTTGCGCAACTCGGGCGACGCACGCTCGTAATAGACGCCGATCTGCGGCGCGGCCGAATCCACGAGCTGTTGGACTTGGAAAACGGCGTGGGCTTGACGCAGTTACTGGTAGGTCAAGCCGAACTACCGCACTGCATCCGCCCGAGCCGTATTCCGGGCTTGTCGCTAATCAGCGCCGGACCGGTTCCACCCAACCCGGCCGATCTGCTGAGTTCCGCTAGGATGCACGATGTGCTGACGCAACTGCAAGCTGAGTACGAGCACATCATCATTGACTCGCCGCCATTTATTGTGAGTGACAGCTTAGCGCTATCGACGATCGTCGACGGGACGTTGGTAATCGTGGGGCCCGAGACTCCCAAGCGATTAGTGCGCGACATGTGCGCGCAGCTTCGGTATGTGGGCGCCAATATTCTCGGCGTGATTATGAACCGTGCTGATCCCGTCCAGCAGCGCTACTATTACGGATACCATTACTACGACTACCACCGCGCCGCCGGGAAGGGCGAAGTCCCGCCGGCTGACGATTCTTCATCGACAACACCGGGCGCGGGCAAGACTCTCACTTAAACTAATGCTCCACTATCCCCGCGCCGGGCGCGGAACCGCGGCGGCCGGTCAGCTTTTGCCGATATGGCCCGGCCGTATCATCGACATGCTCGTTATGGGGTTGGTGATTCTGCCGCCGCTTGCGGTCGGAGCCGTATACCCCTGGGCCTATTCGACAATCGAGGTGGTGATCTTTGGTGGGCTCGCGTTATGGATGGGACTAGTCATCGGCGGATTGGAGCAGCTCCCGGTGCTGTCGCGTTCGCGCATGAGGGGAATCTCCCTGCCGCTTTTGCTGTTGCTTGCTCTGTGCGTCATGCAACTGCTGCCGCTGCCGCCTGCGATGGTCCGGATGCTCTCGCCCGCCACTTATCGGGTCTATGCGGAGAGCCTCGACGGATGGCCAAGCGAGCGGCCCTACCAATGGCTTGAGGCACTCAGGGCGCCGGCGGCCACCCCGGCGGGCGTGGTCATGCTACCGACGAGCAGCCAGGTGAAAGCCGGGGTGCCGGTGCCGTTCGAGCCTGCAGTGAGAACCGCGGAGCCAGCGGTGGGCGCGTTTGCGGCGGACCGGTCCGGCTGGTTCGCAAGCTGGCACAGTCTCTCACTGACGGCGAGACTCAGTTGGTCGAGCCTGCTCAAGCTATGCGCCTACTTGGCGCTCATATATATGGTCGCGCTCTACCCATTTGGCGCGCCCGCCGAGGAGGCGAGGTTCGTCCGCTGGACCATCCGCGCGATTGTACTGAGCGGGCTTCTGGTGGCAACCATCGGATTGATCGAACGGGTCACCTGGAACGGCAAGGTTCTATGGACGATTGTCCCCTACCAGTGGAGCGACGCCTTTTTGGCTCCGACGGTCAGGGCCCAGGGGCCGTTCGTCAACCCGGACCATTTCGCCAACTATCTGGCGATGGTTCTTCCGCTCGCGATAGCAGTGACGATATCGCCGGACATGGTGTGCGAGGCGGCGTCAGTTATGGCCTTCAGGATTTTCAGCGGTCTGGCTTCACTGATCGTCTGCGCGGCCTTGCTGATGAGCATGTCTCGGGCGGCGATCGGCGGCACGGCGTGCGGGATGGTCATGTTGGGTATCATGCTCACGCGGGGGGGAGGAGGCGAGGTCTTTGGCTACGGGTTCTTCTATCGTCATAGGGCGCTGGTGCTGGTGGGTAGCGTGGCCCTGCTCTTGCTTCTGTCGCTGCCGCTTGCGGGAAGTTCGGGAATCGGCCAGGTCGGGGGACGGCTGGGACAGCAGATCACCAGCGAAAGCGGCCGGGATGACCGCCTGCCCGTGTGGCGTGACGCGGTCAAAATGGTCGCAGATTTCCCCTTCACTGGCGTAGGGTTGAACTGCTTTTCGCAGCTCTTCGCGCGTTATCAACGGGCGCCGTGGTCGCCGGTCTTCTGGGACACGGCGCACAATGACTATTTGCAGTCGGCGATCGAGCTGGGCCTGCCCGGATTGCTGCTGATATTGTGGGCCGCTACGGCGCTTGTGTGGCGGCTCGTGCGCAGCCTGCGCCTGATAGGGGCGCGCGGGATTGTCTTAGTTGGGGGACTCCTGGCCGCGGCGATGGCGGCCGCGATCCACGAGTTCTTTGATTTCCCGCTTCAGATTCCGGCGAACGCTTTGCTCTTAGCGGTGCTGATGGGCCTAGCGTTGCGCATCGCGGATACCAGCCGCAGCGAAGTACGCATCGAGTCGCTGTTGCGCAATCGCCTGTTGGCGGGCGCAATTGCGCTCGGAGCGATTGGGCTCACCATCGGCGCTCTTGCGCAGGGCCGCGTTCCGTTTCCCTTTGATGTCCATCCGCCGAATTCGCCGCAGCAGGCGCGCGCGCTGATCCTGACCTACCCGGGGCGTTCGCGGGCGCATTTGATGCTGGTCGACCGTTTCGGCGCGAGTCTGACGCCCTCACAAACGATGCAGGAGCTTAGACGCGCGCTGTGGCTGGAGCCAACCAACCCGCTTGCCAGCGACCTCTATGCGCGCGCCCTGATTTTGCAGGGGCAGGGGCGGCAGGGGCTCGCCGAAATAACCCAGTCGGTGTTCAAGTCGCCGATGCTCGACACTCACGCCTATCTGAGCGGGAGGTTGATTCCTTATCTATCGGCGGCTGAACGCGGTGCGGTGACCGCCGGTTTCGAAGATGCGGTCGCCCATCACTATTTTGGTGCGGTGGCATCATACGCAAGTTTTCTCCAGAGCGACAGGGATGATGCGGCGCGCGCCGCCCTGCTTAAGCAGGCGGCTGGTGCGGAACCGGACCGGGTACAGCGCGCGACCCTACTACTGCTGGCCGGTGAGGCATATGTCGATGCTCAGCATCTGGGGCGGGCAGAGGCGGTGTTCCGGCAGGCGATAGATACGGACCCCGCTAATGCGCGCGGGTACGTCGACCTCGTGACAATGGTCTATGGCGCGCGCCGCGACATGGCCGGAGCCAAGGCTGTGGTGGGCAAGGGAGTGGAGGCCGGCGCCGATCCGGCGCAGTTGTACACAGCGTTGGGCAACGCGGAGAAAGCAGCCGGCGATTGGCAGGCGGCGGTTGGAGCGTGGAAGAAGGCGTTGGTTTACGAGCCCAACAATTGGGAAGTCTACTACGCGCTGGGGCTACTGTACCTGGATCAGCGGAATTTAGATCCGGCGATTTCCGCGCTCAAGCGGGCGGCGGAATTCGACGGCGCAAACTCCGCGATTTACTACTATCTGGCGGTGGCCGAAGAACAGGCTTATCGGTACTATGATGCCGGGCGGGACTACGCACACGCAGTAGCGCTAGCGCCGGCCAATTCCCAGTTTCAAGACGCCTACGCCGCATTCAAGCGCAAGCTTGCGCAAAACGGCAGCGCTAGCTAGCCGGTCCCCACCTTGCGGATATGGGCGTGGTCTGCGCGCCGCATCAACCGACGCGCTCCGCGGGAGCTTTACGAGGGCATGCAAAGATGAAGTGGTCGGAGAAAACCGTGCTCATCACCGGCGGTACCGGATCGTTCGGCAAGAGGTTCGCTCAGATCGTGCTTGCCGAATATCGGCCCAAGAAGCTGATCATCCTGAGCCGCGATGAGCTCAAACAGTTCAACATGCGCAGCGCCGGGTTCGACGGTCCCAACGTCCGCTACTTCTTGGGCGATGTGCGGGACAAAGAACGGCTTTACCGTGCGTTTTACGGCGTCGATATTGTCGTGCATGCGGCTGCCCTCAAGCAGGTGCCGACCGCTGAGTACAATCCATTCGAGGCGATAAAGACTAACGTGCTCGGCGCCGCCAACGTGATCGATGCGGCGATCGACTGCGGGGTGGAGAAGGTAATCGCGCTCAGCACTGACAAGGCCGCCAATCCGGTTAATCTCTATGGAGCCACCAAGCTTTGCTCGGACAAGCTGTTCGTAGCAGGCAACGCCTACTCCGCCGCTCACCCGGCCCGCATGAGCGTGGTCCGCTATGGCAACGTGGTCGGCAGCCGGGGCAGCGTGATTCCACTGTTCCTATCCCGGCGTAAGATCGGCACGATTCCGATCACCGATCCGCGCATGACCCGCTTTTGGATCACCTTGGAACAGGGTGTGCGGTTCGTGATTCAGTGTTTGGAGACGATGCACGGCGGAGAGATCTTCGTGCCCAAAATCCCGAGCATGAAATTAGTGCAGCTGGCCGAGGCGATCGCACCGGAATGCAAGGTCGAAATCATTGGGATGCGCCCGGGGGAAAAGCTGCATGAAGTCATGATCCCAAGCGATGTCTCGCGCTATGTGATCGAGTATCCGGAGTTCTTCATTGTCAAACCTGACTTCCCCTGGTGGAAAGATGGCAACTGGAAGGGCGGCTGCGAATGTGCTGACGGCTTTTGCTACAGCAGCGACAACAATGATCGCTGGCTAAGCAAAGGCGAGATCCAGGAGATGGTCCACGATTTTATGCCCGAAAGCGGCAAAGTGCGGATCGACTCATGAAGCGCGTACTTCCCTACGGCCGGCAGTGGATCGATGATGATGACGTGGCCGCAGTGGTCGCGGCGCTGCGCTCCGACTGGCTGACTACCGGGCCGCGGGTCGATGAGTTCGAAGCCGCACTCGCGGCCAAGGTGGGGGCGCGCTTCGCCGTTGCCGTGTCGAGCGGAACCGCGGCCTTACATCTCGCCTGCCTCGCGGCCGGAGTGGGGCCGGGCGACGTGGTAGTCTCCACGCCTAATACCTTTGCCGCCTCGATCAACTGCGCACTGTATTGCGGCGCCTGCCCGGCGTTTGCGGATATCGATCCGGCGACCCTCAATCTCGATCCGGCGGCACTCGTCCTCACCTTGGCGGAGCGGCGGCGTGAGGGCCGCGTGCAGGCGGTTATCCCGGTGCATTTCGCCGGACAGCCTTGCGCCATGGAGGAGATTTCGGCGGCAGCACGTGCTGCCGGCAGCACGATCATCGAAGACGGATGCCACGCGCTCGGCGCGAGTTGGCGCGACAATGACGGCCGCTGGCAGAGCGTGGGCAACTGCTCGCATTCCGACATGGTCGCCTTCAGCTTCCATCCGGTTAAGCACATCACTACCGCCGAAGGCGGCGCGATTGCGACCAACCGACCGGACCTCTACGAGCGGCTGAAGGAGCTGCGCAACCACGGCATCATCCGCGACCGCGCAAAGCTCGGCCACCCGGACGAACCTTGGTACTACGAAATCCGGGAGCCCGGCTTCAACTACCGGCTGAACGATCTGCAATGCGCGCTAGGCATCAGCCAGTTGCGCAAGCTCGATGGCTGGGTGGAGCGCCGGCGCGAACTCGCCGCTCTCTATGATCGGCTGCTTGGCGCACTTGAAGGCGTGAGGCTGCCGGTCCAGCGCGAGAGCACCCGCTCCTCCTACCATCTTTACGTCGTCCAGGTTCCGCAGCGGGCCAAAGTCTTCAAGCTGCTGCATGAGCAGGGAGTAAAGGTTCAGGTACATTATCCTCCGCTTCATCTGCATCTGCTCTACCGGGAGCGCTTTGGTTTCCGGCCCGGAGATTTTCCCCGGACGGAGGCCTATTACCAAGGCGCAATGTCGCTGCCTCTGTTTCCCCAGATGAGCGATGGCGATGTTGAGTACGTGGTCGACACCCTATGCGCCGCGCTTGCTGCATTATGAAGATACTGATTCTGGGCTGCGGTTCGATCGGCAGCCGGCACGCCCGCAATCTGCATCAGCTCGGAGTGGCGGAACTGACACTGTTTGATCCCGATGGCGTCCGGGCGCAAGGGCTGGCTGCGGAACTCGGGGCGAGGGTGGTGGGCGATCTCGCGCAGGGCTATGCAAGCCGTCCCCAGGTGGTGCTCATTTGCACGCCCACCAGCAGCCATCTGCCGCTCGCTCGCGAGGCCGCTGAACATGGGTGCCATATCTTCATCGAAAAGCCGCTGGCTGCTGGGCGGGCCGGAGTGGACTGGCTGTGTGAAGCGATCCGCCAGCGCGGTCTCGTCAGCCTTGTTGGTTGCAACATGCGCTTTCATCCAGGACTCAAGCAGGTCAAGCGGCTGCTCGAAGAAGGGGCGGTAGGGCGTGTGACAGCGATGCGGGCGGAAGTTGGGCATTACCTGCCCGACTGGCATCCATGGGAGGATTACCGCCAGTCCTACAGTGCCCGCCGGGAGCTCGGTGGCGGGGTGATCCTGGATGCGATTCACGAGATCGACTACGCCCGCTGGCTACTCGGCGAAGTGGAGCTGGTCGCCTGTCTCGCCGGCAAGCTGAGCCGGCTCGAAATCCATACTGAAGACACTGCCGCGATTCTGTTTCGCTTCCGGGGTGGGGCATTGGGCGAGATTCACCTCGACTACGTTCAGCGTAGCTACAGTCGGGATTGTCAGATAATTGGCGACGAAGGGACGATTCGTTGGGACTATTCGCGCGGAGAGGTTTG
>CAVTMX010000032.1:0-10955 GCA_963735915.1 uncultured Acidobacteriaceae bacterium
GGGTTCGCGAGGTAGACGGAATCCATCATCTCGCCATAAATGTCGAGTTGTAGTTGCCTGTAGGCAGCGTTACCGATCCGAACTGGCCGTGAATTCTCGAAACCGGAAAACTGATCCAGCGAGATCTCCTCGAGATCCTGCCTGCCGTCTATGCCGTACATGACCTGCAATGGACCTCTCTGAGCATCGTCGCTCAAACGGCCCTTTAGCCACTCGATAAACGCCTCGGTTTCCTCGACAAAACCAAGCCGGGTGAGCGCATACAGGGTGAAGGTCGAGTCGCGCAGCCAGGTAAACCGATAATCCCAATTTCGAACCCCGCCAATAGTTTCGGGTAGGGAGAATGTGGGCGCCGCGATCAGTGAGCCATACTGACGGCTGATAAGCAGCTTTAGCACCAAAGCCGAGCGGTGGACCATCTCTCGCCATCGCCCCTTATACCTCGATTTTGAAATCCACGCCTTCCAAAACTGAGCTGTATTACGGAAGCGTTGGTCGAGAAGATCCAGCTCCGACTGAATTCCTCCAACGCGAACACCGCCAAACAGGAACGTCGCCGTCTGACCGGCCTTTAAGCGGAAATCCGCGGTTACGTCATCGTCCCGCCGCCCCAGCGGGACGGTCGAGTGCAACGACATTGGCGGGCAGTCGCTCGAAAACGGACGGAAGGTTGCACATAGTTCTGAAAGTTCGAGTTGGTGGCCGCACTTTGCGTAAGAGAATCGCGGCTTGCAGCACATCTGGAAACGCACATCGCCCCGAATCACCGCTACTCTGCGTACGATCTCATTCGGTTCCCCGCCGCCATTGTCGATTGGCATGTAGTCCGTCAGTTCGGACACGCCTTCCTCGGCCAGAAACCGTGTGACCAGAATGTTCGTCTCGGGAAGATACATCTGGCGCACACGCGCGTTCTTAAGCTGAGGACGAATCTCGAAACGTCCACCGTTTTGATCGTCCAACAAAGCGGCAAAGATGGTCGGAGAATCGAAGTTCGGGTAGCACAGAAAATCGATCGACCCGTTCAATCCAACGAGCCCGATTGACTGCATATTCCCGATCACACCGTAGTTTTCGACGGGTTCAAACGGCATAGGCTTAGGCGAACGCGTCAAGTTGTCGGGAAACACCCAGCCGCTAATGTGGCGTGGTGTGAGTCCGTCGTTCTCTACGCTACTTGGGCGGTTTTCTGGATCGCGGCACTCTTGGACCCGATCACTTCCATGAGTTCATTCCACGACTTGACAAACGATTTGGCGCCTTCATCCTGAAGTTGGGTGCCCAATGCATCGATATCGATTCCAGCCTTGGCGAACTGGGCAAGCACTTCTTCGCAATCTCCACCATCCGCCGGCAGGATCGAGCCGAGCTCCCTGTGTTCCGCAAGGGCCTTCAGAGTGGCTTCCGGCATCGTGTTTACGGTGAAGGGAGCGGCGAGAGCTTTGACGTAGAGAATATCCGAAGCCTTGGGATCTTTGGTCCCCGTGCTGGCCCAGAGCAGCCGCTGCGGCCGCGCGCCAGCGTTGTAGACTCGCTGCCAGCGGGGGGAATCGAGCAAGCTCCGGTATGCCTGATAAGTACGCGTAGCCACGGCGATGCCGAGCCGGTTGCGGAGAGGCTCGGGTACCTTGGCCGCGACCGCTGCGTCCCAGCGGCTCACGAAGACCGATGCGACCGAGCCGACATTGGGATTGAGGCCGGCATCGATTCGCCGTTCGATGCCGCGGAGGAAAGCCTCGGCGGCGGCAAGGTACTGCTCTCGCGAGAATAGAAGTGTCACGTTGACCGGAATGCCGGCAAAGATGGCCTCTTCGATGGCGGGCACGCCTTCCTTCGTGCCGGGGATCTTGATGAACAAGTTCGGGCGCCCGGCCCGGGCATGCAAATCTTTCGCCTCACGCAGCGTGCTCGCGGTATCGTGGGCCAGCAGCGGAGATACCTCCAGCGAAACCCAACCGTCCACTCCGTTGGTGTTGTCGTAGATCGGCCGGAACTCGTCGGCGGCGCGAGTGATGTCATCCAGCTGCCAGTTCAAAGAAGAGTTCCTCTCCGGATTTCCCGGTTTGCAGTTGCGTGGCGATCGCCGCGTCATACGCAGCGCTGTTCTTGATGGCGTGATCGAAGATAGTCGGATTCGAGGTGAGCCCCGTTACCGAAAGATCGTCGATGTAGCGCTTTAACGTGCCGGTGTTCAGCAGGTCGCGCGTGATATTATCGAGCCAGATGCTCTGGCCCAGATTGTGGAGTAATTGCGTCGCTTTCATCTTGTCACCTCTATTTCTTCGCGTGCGGCGGACTCCGCCCGAGCGAGAGCGCCCGGAGACCGCTTGGTTTCTCTCGTCAAGTCCCGCAGCCAGTCGAATGCAGCCGGCGAAAGCACATCGTCCGTGATTCGCCATCGCCAGTTGCCCGATGCCTGGCCGGGCGTGTTCATGCGCGCGCTAGCTCCCAAATTGAGCAGGTCCTGCAACGGCGCGATGGCCAGGGCGGCGGACGACGACCACGCCAATCGCATCAGCGCGGGTGCAGCCTCGCGGCTTTCGCCTGGTAGCTCGCCGAATGTACGCGAAGACTGCTTGTTTCTGCTGTTCGGGCAGCGCTTCGAACCAGCCCCGTGTCGTATTGTTGTCATGCGTGCCTGTATAGGCCACCGAGTTGTGGTACGTAGTTCTCCGGCAAGATGCGGGTTTTGTGGATTGCCGTCAAAAGCAAACTGAAGGACGCGCATGCCGGGCAGATTCTGAGAGTCACGCAGTTGAATCACGTCAGGTGTGATCAATCCCGAGATCTTCGGCGATCAACGGCAAGCTGCCCCAACGCACTCTGCGCCGCCTGGAAGAAATCGGAGCCTGGACCGGGCACCCATTCCCCAGACGTGCGGTCGGCGCACCCGCTGGCACGTGCCAGGCGGCGGCGAAGCCGCGGAAGTGATCCAACCGGACCACATCGACGTGGGACAAGAACGCGCGCATCCGATCGATGCACCAGCGATAACCGGTGCGTCGAAGTGCATCCCAGTTGTATACGGGATTGCCCCAGAGTTGTCCCTCCGCGCTGAAGTAGTCGGGGGGCACGCCGGCGACGAAGTGTGGCCGGCGCTGCTCGTCAAGAGGAACAGCTCCGGGTTCGCCCACACATCGCTGGAATCGGGGGAGACAAAAAAGGGCAAATCGCCGATCAGCCGCACGCCGTTAGCGTGGGCGTGTATGCTTTCAGCCGCCCGCCCTGGCGGAACATGAGCCACTGCGCGAAGCACACCTGATCGATGATTGTCCGCGAGCTCCCGCGCGGGCCTCCGCGAGTGCGACGGGATCTCGCTCCACGAGTTCCGGCGGCCAATCGAAGATAGTAGGCACCATTGAATTTGGCTTTCTAGCGCGCGGAAGAGCGCGTAGTCCTCCAGCCAGTGTGACTGATCGTGGCGGAATTGCTCGTAGACAGCCCGCAGATCGGCGCGCGCCCCCGCCGCAGAAGTTGCCCAGGCGTCTTCAGCAGACGCCGCTTATAAGGGATCACTGCCTCGTAGTCGATTTCGATCGGCTCGAAGGTGGTTTCGCAATCACTCGCGCGCAATAAGTCCGTCCTCGATGAGCCAGTCGGGGCTGATCGAGTAGCCCATTGCCGGCAAAGGAGGACAAAGGCTGATAAGGCGAGTTGCCGTAGCCAGTGGGACCGAGCGGCAAGGCTTGCCACCAGCTCTGGCCGGCTCCCGGAGTCGATCGACCCAGGCCAACGCCGCCGGTCCCACGTCGCCAATGCCGTACGGGAGGGAAGCGAGGTGACATGCAGCAGCATGCCTGCGCGCCGCGATAGCCCGTGCGGAAAGACGCTCATGACTCCGTTTCGAGACGTCCAGCGCGCGGTTCACAATCTCCTGCGCTTCGCTGACGATCGAATTCAAGATGCGCTTCGCTCTGAAAGCTCTCGGCATAGATCTTGTAGATATTTTCCGTGCCGGAAGGCCGCGCGGCAAACCAGCCGCTGGCCGTCACCACTTTCAGCCCGCCGATCGGTGCGTCGTTTCCGGGCGCGCGCGTCAGCTTCGCCGTGATGGGTTCGCCGGCCAGGCTGCGATTCCTTGACGGCGTCCGGCGAGAGCTTCTGCAGCCTCTCCTTCTGCTCGGGCGTGGCCGGCGCATCGATGCGGGTGTAGTAGGGCGTGCCGAACTCCGCGGTCAGTTCGCGATAGTGCTCGCCGGGATCCTTGCCGGTGCGCGCCGGTGATTTCCGCGGCGAGCAGGTCCATAATCGGTCCGTCTTTGTCCGTGGTCCAGACCGTGCCGTCGAAGCGCAGGAAACTCGCCCCGGCGCTTTCTTCGCCGCCAAAGCAGCACGAGCCATCGAACAGGCCCGGCACGAACCACTTGAAGCCCACCGGTACCTCGAAGAGCCTGCGGCCGAGCTTTCGCACGACTCTGGTCGATCATGCTGCTGCTGACCAGCGTCTTGCCGACGACGGCATCCGCAGGCCACATGCGGCCGGTGGGTCAGCAGGTATTGGATGGCAACTGCCAGATAATGATTGGGGTTCATCAAACCTGCGGACGGCGTGACGATCCCATGGCGGTCCGAGTCCGGATCGTTGGCAAAGGCAACCTGATATTGGTCTTTGAGGCCGACCAGCCGGGCCATCGCGTAGGGGCTGGAGCAATCCATGCGGATCTGGCCGTCATGATCGACCGTCATGAATGAGAACGTCGGATCGATCACCGGATTCACGACATTGATATCCAGTTGGTAAATGGAGTTGATAGGCTCCCAATACGGCCGGGCGGCGCCGCCCAGCGGATCGACGCCGAGTTTGAGGCCGGCGCCGCGAATGGCGTCCATATCGACGACGTTCCTGCAGATCCGCGACGTACGGCAGAACGAAGTCTTCCTGGTGAGTCGTCCCGGCGGTCAACGCCGATGCGAACGGCATTCGCTTCACACCGGCGAGTTCCGTTTCGCAGCAGTTCGTTCGCCCGGTCCTCAATCCAGTTCGTCGTGTCGCGTGTCAGCGGGACCGCCGTTCGGCGGGTTGTACTTGAAGCCGCCGTCTTCCGGCGGATTGTGCGAAGGGGTGATCACGATACCATCGGCGAAGTGATCCTTGCGGCCGCGATTGTAGACCAGGATGGCTCGCGAGATGACTGGAGTCGGGGTCACGCCATCGTTCCGCTGGATGATGCGTCTCCACTCCGTTGGCAGCCAGGACCTCCAGCGCCGTTCGCTGCGCCGGCGCGGAAAGCGCATGCGTGTCCTTACCCATGTAGAGCGGGCCGTCCGTGCCGTGGGCCGTGCGGTAATCGCAGATGGCCTGCGTGATGGCGAGGATATGGGCTTCGTTGAAGCTGCCGCGAAGCGGCGTAGCCCCGGTGCCCGCTGGTTCCGAATTTGACCATCTGCTCGGGAACGCTCGGGTCGGGGCGGCGCTCGAAGTACTCACGATCGAGGCGGGCCGGGTCGATCAGCATCTCTCGGGGCGCAGGCTTGCCGGCGAGCGGCGAGATGCTCGCAGCCACTGTGTCTTCATCGCACCGGGCATGGCTTCACCCCCCAGATGCCGGTCGCATATTCCGCGATGGTGCGGTCGCTCGAAAACTTGCCGGAGCCGGCCACATTCAAAATGGCTTTGCGCGCCCAGGCATCGCGGGTCACGGTACAGTTCACCCAACCGCTCCTGTGCCTGGATGTAAGAGGTCAGGTCCGCCAGGTGCATATAGTAGTCTCCGTGCGTCAGCAGCGCGTCACGCAAGGGTTCGAAGATGCCGGGTTCATTGGGGCTGAAGTGATCGGAGAAGATCAGGTCCAGCGCAGCACGTGTCTCCGGCTCGTTTTCGTAGTGCCAGTGCGGGTTGTACCAGCCGCGGCTGCCCGCCACTTGCTCCGCAGTCAGGCCGAAGAGGAAGAAATTCTCTTCGCCGGCCTCTTCCGCCATCTCGATGGTTGCGCCGTCGCGTGTGCCGACGGTCAGCGCGCCGTTCATCATGAATTTCATGTTGCTGGTGCCGCTGGCCTCGATAGCCGGCGGTCGAAATCTGGTTGGAGACATCGCTGGCGGGGATCAGCCGCTCCGCCAGCGAGACGCCGTATTCGGGCAGGAAGACGACTTTGAGGCGACCGCGCACCACCGGGTCACCATCGATCGTGCCGGCCAGATTGTTGATGAACTTGATGATCAGCTTGGCGAGATGATATGCGGGCGCGGCCTTTCCGGCGAAAAAGAAAGTTCGCGGCTGCATGTCGAGACCGGGATTCTCGCGCAGCCGGTTGTAGAGCACCACGATCCGCAGCGCGTTCAACAGTTGCCGTTTGTACTCGTGAATGCGTTTGATCTGACAATCGAAGATGCGTGTCCGGGATCTACCAATTCCCAAAGGTTGATCGAGCCAATCGGCAAACTGGCGTTTGGCGCTCGCGCTTGGCTTCGAGGAACGAATCCGAAAAGGCGGCTATCAGCAGCCAAAGGCTCGACCTTGCGCAACTGGCTGAGGTCTTTGATCCAGCCATCGCCTATCGCATCGGTGATCGTGCGCGACAGCGCCGGGTTCGACAAGCGCAGCCAGCGTCGCGGCGTGACCCCGTTCGTCTTGTTGTTGAATCGTTCGGGGAACATCTCGGCCAGGTCCTTGACCGTCATGGTACGGAGCAGCTCGGAGTGGATCGCAGCGACTCCGTTGGTGCTGTGCGAGCCGACGATTGCCAGGTTGGCCATCCGGATTTTACGTGAGCCGTCTCTTCCACCAGGCTCACACGCTGAACCGTCCCTCGTCTCCGGGAAACCGGGTCCGGACCGAATCGAGCAGGCGGCGGTTGATCTCGAAGATGATTTCGAGATGGCGCGGCAGGAAGGTCTCGAACCAGTCCAGCGGCCACTTCTCGAGCGCTTCGGGAAGCAGCGTATGATTCGTGTACGCCAGCGTCTTTTGCGTAAAGTCCCAAGCTTCATCCCAACCGAGATGCACGTCGTCGAGCAGGATGCGCATCAACTCGGGCACCGACATGCTCGGGATGCGTGTCGTTGAGCTGGATGGCGACCTTGTCCGGAGAGTCTCCCAATCGGAGTTGCTTCGCCGGAAACGTCGCACGATATCGGCCAGCGAGCAGGCGACCAGGAAGTATTCCTGCACGAATCGCAGCCCTTGACCCAGGCTCGTCGAGTCGTCCGGGTACAGTACTCGCGTGAGAGACTCGGCTTCCAAAGTCTCGGCGACAGCGCCTACGAAATCGCCATGGCTGAATGCCTGAAAGTTGAAGTAATCCGGCGCTGCCGCCTCCCAAAGACGAAGCGTATTGATGGTCTTGCCGCCATAGCCCACAACGGGCCGATCGTACGGAATGCCGATCAGGCTCGACGGCCTGCCGGTAATGGCCCGCAGATTCACCGGCGCGAGATTCGAACGAGACAGTTCAGCTTGACTTCGACCTGTTCCTGCGGGCCGGGCAACTTCCCAAGGATCCTGCCGGCGAAGCCAGTTGTCCGGCTGCTCCTGCTGCCAGCCGTTTTTGAAAGATTGCTTGAACAATCCGTATTCGTATCGAAGGCCGTAGCCCATGGCCGGAAGCTGCATCGTGGCCATGGAGTCGAGGAAGCAGGCTGCCAGGCGGCCCAGCCCGCCATTCCCGAGCGCAGCGTCCGGTTCCTCCTCCAGCAGATCGGTCCAGTCGAGGCTATGGTGCTCGACGAGCCTTTCGAACGGCGGGATCGAGCAACAGATTCGTAACATTGTTGGCCAGCGAACGGCCGATGAGGAACTCCATCGAGAGGTAGTAAATGCGCTTCGGGTTTAAGCGATCGTACGTGCTCTCGGTCGATACCCAGCGCTGGGAAAGGATGTCCCTCACCGCGCGGGCAAATGCCTCAAAGCGATCGCGGGAGTCGGCGGCGGTGCGCTCGATGACGTTGTCGTAAAGCAGGTGGCGTTCGAACAGTCCGTTCTGCGTCCCAAAGAGATGTACGGGACCGTACTCGTATGGACCCAGAGACGCCGGACCTTGGGTGGATGTCATAGTTGCAGTGATGCTCTTAGTGCTCACTTGGATTCCTCCATGCATTGCGCGCTTACGTGGTGCGTGTCGTTCCATAGGCCGATCGCCGGTTCCGACGGGTTGTGTTCATATGTCAGGGTGCTCAGGCTCGCGGTGCCCAGTAGAAAATGTCGGGCGCCCTGCGGCTTCAGTCCGAGCCAGCGCGCGGCCAGGACTCGAAGGAAGTGCCCGCTGGAGAATAGCAGCGGCGCCGTCAATGGATCGAACCCGTTCGACGACGCGGTCCGCGCGCGCCCCAATTTGATCGAACGATTCTCCGCCCGGGAATCCATCGCGGAACATTTCCCAGTCCGGACGCTTGGCGTGAATGTCGGCGGTGCGGAGACCCTCATACTCGCCGTAATTCCATTCGACCAGGTCGCGATCCACTTCCGCCTTTGACCCAAAGCCGGCGAGCTCACAAGTCCGCTTTGCGCGTTGTAACGGACTGGTAAAGACGCAGGGCGAATTCCAGTCCTTTGAGCCGTTCCCCCAGCCGGCGAGCGTTACATTCGCCGCGCGTCGTCAGAGGCAGATCGGTAAGTCCGGTGTGTTGTCCGCTGAGTGACCATGCGGTTTCGCCGTGCCGGGCGAGATAAACTACCTGAGGTTCTTTCAACGGCTTTCCCTTCATGTTTGAGGCGTTCACCTCTGAGGAGCATCACGGGGTGGATTTTGTTGGGCCAACAGAAGAGCATGCGTGGGGCTCTGCTCAGGTGAGTGAGTCAGGCTGGTCCACGTTCGGCGCCCATCTTCTTCGGCAGGGATCGGGGGATGCTCTTTTTCCTGGGCTTCTTGGTACTGACCACGATCGTTCTGCCGGTGGTCACCCTTTCGCAAGTGGGGCGGCTTGCGTCGTCCCTGGCATTCGCCCTAATGCTCATCTTCGGCGCGTTTGCAACGATCCGACATCGGGTCGCCATCTATCTTGTCGTCGGCTTGACCATCTCGACTTTTGCGGTGGACCTGATCACCGAAATCGGCCGATCGCACGGTCTTGCAGCGCTCGATACGGCACTCAAGGTGGCCAGTCTCTCGATCATGTTCTGCGTGACGTTGGAGCGCACTTTGCGTCCGGGCCGGATCGATGGATACCGCGTGCTCGGTGGAATCGCAGGCTATCTGTTAATCGGCCTGACATGGACGTATGCCTACCAACGGATAGTTCAACAGGCACCGTCCGCGATTTATTTCGAACCTGGGGTGGCGGAGAGTTTCCTACGGCAGCCAAGTCACTTGATCTACTTCAGCTTCACAACTCTTACTACCGTTGGTTTCGGCGATGTACATCCGGTGACCGCCGCGGCGCGAGCTTTGACTGTCGCCGAAGCTCTGATCGGGCAACTCTACATCGCTATCCTGATCGCATCATTTGTGGGAATGGCGTTACAGGCGAGGTCGGCGGAAGAAGACCCGCAGAGCCCAGCACAAGCGGACTCAAGTCCGCTGCCGGCTGAAGCCTGCCCTACAGTTGAATGATGCCACGGCGGGCGGCGATCGCCACCGACGCGGGCCGCGAGAATGAAGGCCACAATTCCGGCCCTACCGAATGGGGGTGTCGAGGTCGTGTCTGCAGAAGCGGCAGACATCGAACAAGCAGCAGAAGACGGTACTCGAACCCGCGCGACTCGCTTGGGGAAGCTGACATTCAGTTAGCAGGTCCGTTTCGGGTCTGCAGTCTAGCCTGCTCTAGATCGCTGATTTAACGGTTCTTGTGGTGCATATGCCCTATCAATCGAGTCGGTCAAGCGCTGCGTCGACTCCTGTGCGGAGCACAAGGCTGAAATTCGGCTCAAGCCTTCGCATTTTCAATGGAGTACATCGATCCACGAGTTTTGGCACAGCATAGAAAGCGATCGCGGAAAGGAAGCAGCCGTGTAAGCTGTTCATTATGAATTAGTTCTGGAGCCACCCGCCGGGATTGAACCGGCGACCTGCTGATTACGAATTGACACTATAGGTGTCTACCGGTTTATGGCGTCTATCATCAACTACTTAGAAACACGCTAGAGACACCAAAACACGCCATAGAAGACGCAAGACGAACCGCGTTGCTACCAGCGTTGCTACCAAAATCGATACAAAAAGGGGAAGTCAAATCGTGTCTCGAAGATCCTCTCTTAGCGGCCGGGGGGACACCAACGGCGACGAAACTCTCCGTGAGTTACCTCGAAGAGCTCGCTTGCCCGGTGCCCCGGCGAAGCATCAGCGGTCTGCACCATCCTGAAGTTCCTTGTCCAGCGCTGCTGAAAAAGTGATGGGCCGTTTCATGCGCAACGTTCCGGTGAAAGACGTGCAGTGTGATGAAATCTGGGGGTACATTTACGAGAAGGAGGGCAACAAGCGTCCCGAGGATTAACCGGAAATAGGAAGGTAGGCACGTTTTAGCGAACTGCTGGCCGTAAAAGGGCGCCGCAGTTCTGTTGGAGTTTAGTCAAGCGCTGGGGCGCTGAGACGCCTTCACGCCGACCTAGCCGTAGTGTATCAAACGTCGGCGGAAAGGACGCTAGTGCCCTGGGAAATCGTAACGGCCAAGAATGGCTATTCGTACAAGCAATGGAGGCAGCCGTTGCCGCGTATACCGGACATCATCCTGAACAGTATTGTGTACCTGTACCGCGACGAGGAGGGGCGGAAACAGGAGCAGAAGTGGGCGGGAGCGGCTTTTTGCTTGTGACCCCTTCTCGCGCTCGCCTGGTTTCACCGAACGCGCGCAGAGCTACGCACATTTACGTTGTCACAAATGCCCACGTCATCGAGAGCGGATCGTCGGTCGTAAGAGTGAATCTCAAGCACAAATCCAGCGGCTTCAAGCGGACGCAGAGTTTCCCTTTCAAGCCCGAAGATTGGGTGATCCACCCCCAGCACGATTTAGCTGTCTGCGCCATGCCCCCTGATCTTGATACTAGCTGCTGCAAATCGCGTTGCTGACAATGGACCCTTCG
>CAVTMX010000033.1:0-106953 GCA_963735915.1 uncultured Acidobacteriaceae bacterium
AGGGCGACTTCGGCCCGGTCGCCTCGACATGCTTCGCGCTGCGCAGCGCCTGTATGACAGGGGCCTCCACCCCGATTCCTGTAGCGTCCTTCAGGTACTTTTCGTCGGGATGAAAGCTGATGCCGTTCTGCTTGATGGCCGCGATCACCTGCTCGTCGGGGACCTGGTTGTCTTCCATGTCCTCGAAGTCGTCCTGGCTGATGGGCCCGCTAGCCGGCGGCGATGTTCTTCGGCGGCTCGGCGTCGGAGACGAAGTGCGGCAGCACTTCGTACTGCGACCTTGATAGCGCGAATCGCGTCTTCGGCTGTCGGGCTCGTCAACCGCGGCGACACCGACGACCTCATCGCCTGCCCAGAAGATCTCCGTGCCCGGCTTCTGGATGATCTGGACAGCTTTCACGCCGGGCATCTTCTCGGCGGCGCTGGTGTCGATGCTGGTGATGCGGGCATGCGCGTAGGGACAGCGCAGGATCTTGCCCGGCGAGCAGGCCGTCGGGGTTGTAGTCGTAGGTATATTTGGCGCGGCCGGAGGACTTGATGGGACCATCGACGCGCGAGATCCTCTTGCCGAGCAAAGGACGGGTTGCAGGATCGGGCCATGATCGTATTCGCTCATGACTGTCTTCCCTTCCGCGTGGCCGCCAGCGCCACCGCGCGGATTCCGTCGTAGGTTCCGCAGCGGCAGAAGTTACCGCTCAACCCACGGCGAATATCGTCGGGAGTGGGGTTGGGATGTTGTTGCAGGAAGTGGGTGGTAGCGACGATGAAGCCCGGCGTGCAGAAGCCGCACTGCTGCGCGTCGTGATCGACGAAAGCCTGCATCACCGGGGTGAGGGCGTCGCCCTCGGCGAGACCTTCGATAGTCGTGATCTTCTTGCCCTGCGCGTCGATGGCCAGGACCATGCAGGCATAGACCAGCTTGCCTTCCAGCAGCACGGTGCAAGCGCCGCAGGCTGCCGCGGTCGCAGACGCGTTTGGCGCCGGTCAGGTCGAAGTTGTCGCGCAGCGCGTCAAGCAAGGTTACCCGCGGTTCGAGCTGCGCCGTCAGCTTCTTGCCGTTGACCATGCAGTGCGACCGGAGACTTTGCCCGGCCCATGGACCGCGACATCTTCGCCGGCGGCGCGCGACCACGGTTGGCCCAAACACCAGCGGCACGGCGACTCCCACGCCAGAAATCTTGATGAAATCGCGCCGGGTTACGCCGGAGTTTTGATCAGGCTTCGGCGCGTCTTCGTGCTTCATCCTGCCTCCACGATGCCATTGCCAGATGCCCAGCGGTTGCGAGTATAACTCCGCGGGCCTTACGTTGCAGCGCATGGGACAAAGTAGCTCGGAGGCGGCAAGAAAGATAGGCGGTCCATTGACGGACCGCCGCGGATGCTGAGACGAATACGGCTCGGTACTACTTCTTCAGGGTGCGGATGTACTTCACCAGCCCGCTGATCTGGGCGTCGGTTAGCTTGCCTTTGTAAGCCGGCATCTTGCCTTTGCCGTTGGTGATGGCGGCATTGAGGTCGGCGTCGGACATAGCCTGTACCTCGGCGCCATTGAGCGGCTTGGCTCCCATCATGCTCTTGCTGCCATCGGCGCCATGGCACCCGGCGCATTTTGTCTTGTAGGGTCGGCGGCGGCACTCGCTGCTGCCAGCGGAGGCAAGGCTAATGCGAGTACGAAGACTGAACAGGGCAATACGTCGTAACCACTTATTCTCATTCGTTTCTTTCTCCTTCAGCAGACACTTCGACGGAGTGCAATCTACAGGCGCATAGAATTCGGCATCATACTGTACTCCTCGAACTGGCGTTCGCCATACAACTTCGGCGCAGACTGCACGTGCACGAACTCACATCGGCATCACGGCCTTGTCTTAGCGGCACCGAGCGAAAACACCCGTCGGACGGGTGATATGCCGCTAGACAGGTCACGCCAAGCGGGCTGCCGCTGTTTTACACGTCATCCATAACATATTCGTTTTACATGACTTACCGGGCAATGCCGTTCTCTCGTGGAGTTTGGCATGCGCGGTGCCTTTCTACAGCGGCTGGAACTCTTCAGGAGAGGCTGCCTGTGGAACCGACGCTAGCTGTAATCGGCCTCAATTTTCGCACCTCACCGGTTGCCGTCCGCGAGCGCTTCTGGATCAGCCCGGCCCGCCGCTCGCGAGGCTCTGCTCCAACTGGTGCGCTCGGAAGGCATCGAGGAGATCATCGTCCTGGCGACGTGCAATCGCACCGAGTTCATCATCTGGGCCAGCGACGTTCCCACCGCCGCCAATTCCGTGCTCCGCTTCCTCACCCAGGAATACCAGCTAAAGCTGTGCGAGTGGTCGCACTTCTACCGCCTGATGGACGATGTGGCACTGACACATATTTTCCGCGTCACCTCCAGCCTGGATTCCATGGTGCTGGGTGAGCCCGAGATTACCGGCCAGGTGAAGGAAGCCTGGGCGCAGGCCCAGCAGGCGGGCACCACCGGGCGTTTCCTTGACGCGGTGATGCAGAAGGCGATGACCGTTTCCAAGCGAGTTCGGACGGAGACGGCGATTGGCGTCATCGAGCGGTTTCGGTGCCCTACGCCTCGGTCGAGCTTTCCGTGAGGTGCTGGGCGAATTGCGGGACGGAAGTGCTGTTGATCGGCGCAGGCAAGATGAGCGAACTGCGCCGCGCACTACCTGATGAAGGCCGGCGCCAACAACGTGAAGGTGATGAACCGCACGGCAGCGCGCGGGGAAGAACTGGCAGCTCAAGCTAGGCGCGACGCCCGTGTGCCGTTTGAAGACCGGTTGCAGCATCTGAAGTCGGCAGACATCGTCGTAAGCTCGACCTCGTGTCCGCACTCCATTCTCACGCGGAGGAAGCGAAACGATCGCGCAGGCGCGCGAGCACAGGCCAATGGTGATGATTGACATTGCGGTGCCGCGCGATATCGATCCGGCGTGCGCGAGGTGGATGGCATTCACCTCTTCGACATGGATGACCTGGAGCGGTGGTGCAAGCGCAACTCCGGCGGACGGCAGGCAGCCGCCGAAGCGGCAGAGAAGATTGTGCAGGCCGAAGTTGCAGGGCTTCCGCCGCAAGCTGATGGCGGAGCGAGTGGTGCCCACCATTGTCGCCCTGCGGCGGCGTCTGGATGAGCTTTGCCGGCAGGAATTGGAAGTCCTGCGCAAGGAATTCGGCCCTTTCACCGAAGATCAGGACCAGGCGATGACAGCGCTCACGGCCCATATCACACAGCGCATTGCGGGTTCGCTGGCCCGCGAATTGAAGGAACTGCCCGAGCGGGAAGAGCAGGACGTGCTGACCGCAGCTGTGGGAAGGTTGTTTCAATTGGAGCAGCCGGTCGGAGCGGGAAAGAATTAGGACTTGGCATTTGGCACTTGGCACTTGGCATTTAGCACTTGCATCTAGCTGCGCCGCAGTTCGCACTTAGCGAGCTGAGAAATACCGTCGGGAAGCACACCGCATTGCCAAGTGCCAAACGGCCAAGTGCAGAACTTATGAAAGATTTTCGCGATCTGAATGTTTGGCAACTCGCGCACGAGGTCACTTTGGCGGTCTACAGTTGTACCCGATCCTTCCCTCGTGAGGAAACCTACGGCATCACGAGCCAGCTAAGGCGTTGCAGTTCATCAGTGGCGGCGAACATTTCGGAAGGGTGTGGCCGATCAGGGAATCCCGAGTTCGGAAGATTTCTCGCGATGGCCATGGGTTCGGCGAGCGAGACGGAATACTTTCTATTGCTGGCTCGAGATCTCAATTACTTGGACAGCAAAACCCACGACGAGCTTGCAAAGAAGGTCGGCCAGATGCGACGCATGCTGAACCGATTGATTCTAAAGGTACAGATGGAGGCGAAGCCCGTACGCAAACGAGAGCCATCGCCCTACAGAAAATTCGACGCTGAGGCGTAGGCGCGCTGGCCAAGTGCTAAATGCCAGGTGCCAAGGAGTAATCAAATGTCCAAATCTGCGCAAACCACCGGCTTCACCACTGCCCAGGCTTACACGCTGGCGGTGATCACACTTTCCATTGGAATAGCGATGGGATACTTCGCGCGCGGTTCCGCTACCGTAGCGCCCGCCACCGAAACTGCCCAGGCGGCAGCCCCCGCTGCGATGGGCAACACAGCAATGGGTACGGCCCAGCTGCCCGGTATCGGCTCACCGCAGCAACAGCAGGAAGTATCGGTCGAGGCGCTGAACAAGGCAGCCGAGCCCTTCCTCGCGCAACTCAAGCAGAACCCCAACGACTTTGACACGCTGGCGAAGCTCGGCAATCTGTATTACGACGGCCACGCCTATCCCCAGGCGATTGAATACTACGAGAAGGCGCTGGCGGTTCAACCCGGCAATCCGGATGTGCGCACCGACCTCGGAACGGCGTACTGGTACACCGGGAATGCCGATAAGGCCATCGCCAGTTTCAACAAGGCCCTGGAATTGCGTCCGACCCATCCGGGGACGCTGTTCAACCTCGGCATAGTCGAGTGGCAAGGCAAGAACGATCCCAAGGCAGCCGTAAAGGCGTGGGAGAAGTTGCTGGCGAGCAACCCCGATTACCCGCAAAAAGACCAGGTACAGAGTTTGATTGAGCGCGCGAAAATGCACGGAGCCGGCCCCAGCAAGGGCTGATTCGTGTAGTGCAGTCGCTCATCCCGGGACGAGCTGGCGCAGAGCTCGTCCCGGGTTTTGTTGCGATTGCGAATTCGAGTCTTAACTGAAGTTCGAGTTCCGAATTCTTGTACAATTCTGCTGCATTGATGCGTCTGCCAAGACAAATTGCGGCTGTGGCGTTCCTGCTGGCTGCTGCATGCGCCCATGCGCTCGCCGGCCTGCCTGCGCAGGAAGCGCCCGTACGGCACTGGCCGTGGTGGCTGCGCATCATTGCCGTCGTCGGCGCGCTTTTGTTTGTGCAGATGGTCGCCCGCGGAATGCGACGGGGCTCAAGCCGCTCCGGTCCACCGGATAGCGAGTAAGTTAGTACAGCCGGAAGTTGACTTCGACGTTGATCATCACCGGGACGGGCTGGCCGTCCTTCTTGGCAGGATCGAAGCGCCACTGCCTCACCGCTTCGATGGCCTTCTCATCCAGACCCATGCCCAGCGAGCGCTGCACACGGATCTCCTGCGGCTGGCCTTCGGCGCTCACCACCAGCCACAGCACCACGGTTCCCTGATACTTGGCTTTGCGCGCTTCTTCGGAATACTCCGGATCGGGATCGTACAGCACTTTGGGCGCGCTGACGCCGCCGCCCACGCGATAAGCGCCACCGCCGTATCCGCCGCCATGTCCCGGACCGACGCCCGGGCCGGTTCCCGAACCCACGCCGCCGCCGCTGCCGCTACCGATGCCGCCGCCCAGCCGGTGCCGTTCGAAGGCGGTCCAATCACCTTGCGACAGCGGATCGCCCAGCGCGCCAATCGTCGGCAGCTTGATTTCGGGCGGAACAACCACCGTAGGCATCGACCGCCAGCTTGGGATTGTCGTTGCGGATCACGATGGCGGGAGGCGCGATCTGGTCTTTGGAAAGCTTGGGCAGAGCGCCCTTTGGGCGCTTCAGCTTGTCGCGATCGCCGCCGCCGCCGCCACCGCCGGCCTTCGTCTTGGAGACGTTCATCGGCAGATACGGGCTGATATCGGTGACTAGGCCGGTAACCTGTTGCTTAATCACGTCCTGGTGCGTGGAAACCCAATGAGCTCGACCAGATGAGCAGTCCCACCGCGACCATATGCAGGACAAACGAATAGACAAAGGTCTCCTTGCGCTGGGGATACAGGCCTTCGCCCTCGCCAAATAGCGCGGGGATTACCTGATCCTGGGCGCAAGCTGGAACCGTTTCACTGACCGGTTTTGGAGCCGCGGAGGTGGCCATCGGGATTTACTACAGTATAGACCCGAAAAGTTGCCAAAAGTTCCACAAAAATGATGCGTGCCGGGTTACACGAAAGTAGGGACTTCGTCCCGAATGTTTCGAGCTGCACATTCATCCCGAAACGACTTTCGACCGGGTGTAAGATTTCACAAAAGCGCGACTTATGCATGACAGTCTCTTCGCCATCCTGATCACCCTGTCGCTTTCGAGCTTGCCCTTCGCTCAGGAAACCCACGACCACGGTGCGCCGGAGCAACTGGGCACGGTGTCGTTTCCCACCTCGTGCAGCCCGGCGGTGCAAGCTGAGTTCCAGCGCGGCGTAGCCCTGCTACATTCTTTCGCCTACTCCGCCGCGGAAAGCACGTTCCGCGGGGTCGCCGAGAAAGATCCCGGCTGCGCCATGGCTCATTGGGGAATTGCCATGAGCTACTACCACCAGCTTTGGGAGCCTCACATCGCGCCGGCAAATGTCGCGCTCGGACATCAGGAGATGCAGCGCGCCCAGCAGATCGGCGGAGGCTCCGATCGCGAGCGTGAGTTCATCGGCGCGCTGGCCGTCATCTACGCGACCGACGACAACTCTTCCTTCGCAACGAAAGCCCAGCGCTACGCCGACGCGATGCAAAAGCTGGCAGCCAACAATCCCACGGATGTTGAGTCGCAGGTGTTTTACGCGCTGGCGCTGCTGGCCACCGCTTCTCCCAACGACAAGACCCATGCCAACCAGAAGCGCGCCGTAGCCGTGCTGGCAGCCGCTCTACGCCAGGTATCCGCAACATCCCGGCCTGGCGCATTACATGATTCACGCTTGCGACAACGCGGAGATGGCGTCGCAGGGCCTGGCGGCCGCGCAAGCTTACGCGAAGATCGCGCCCTCGGCGCCGCACGCCCTGCACATGCCCTCGCACATCTTCACCCGGCTGGGAATGTGGGACGACTCCATCGCCTCCAATCTCGCCGCTCAAGCCGCCGCCCGCCAGCAAGGCGACACTGGCGAAGAGCTGCATGCCATGGACTATCTGGTCTACGCCTATCTGCAAAGCGGCCGCGAGCGAGAGGCGGCGCTGCGTGATCCAGCAGCTCAAGACGATGCCGGAATTGAATCAGGGTGACTTCAAGATCGGCTATTCGCCAACCGCCATGCCGGTTCGCTATGCGGTGGAGCGCAAAGATGGGCAGCCGCCGCGGCCATCGTGCCGCCGCCGTCAACCGCGGCGGCTCAGGTGATCGCGATTGCGGTGTGGGCGCGAGGACTTGGCCTGGCGCGCACGGGGCATGCCGCCGGATGCTCGCGCCCAGGCGGCAATCTTGCTGCAGCTGCAGGAGCAACTCCAGAAGCAGGGCGAGAGTATTGGGCCGGCCAGGTGCGAATACAGCGACTCGAAGTGCTGGCGTGGGCTGCGCAGGCCGAAGGCAAATCGACAGGAGGCTGTCGCGCTGCTGCGCAGGCTGCCGATATCGAGGATGCGGTCGAGAAGATCCTGCCACTCCCGGGCCGATTGTTCCCGCACGCGAGCAGCTTGGCGAATTGTTGTTGCAGATGAATCAGCCGCAGAGCGGCGCTGAAGGAATTCCAGATCGCTATGACGAATGCCCCGGGCCGTAGAGGCGCTGTCACAGGAGCCGCGCGCGCAGTCCAACTTTCCGCTGCTGGAGGAAGGCAGGCGCCAGCCGAACAGGCGACTAGCTCGGGACGATGAGACGCAGCGCGTTTGGGTGCACGCCGATTTCAACCGGTGTCGGGCAGACATATTCGCCGTCGGCAAAGACCTCCATGGGTCGATCGGTCGCGATGCGCACGCGCGGGGACTGGAAGTACTCGACCTCCCTCATCCCGATGTGACCGCCGCGGTAGACCACGCGAAACAGCCGCAACAGGCGCAGCTTGCTGAGCGTGCGCACGAAGCAGACATCGAGCAGGCCATCGTCCATGCGAGCGCGATGCGTCAGTCTCATGCCGTGTCCATACTGCGGGCCGTTGCCGGCGGCGATGAGGAATCCGTTCTCATCCAGGCATCGCTGCCATGCGCCGTCGCGCTCGACGGAGACCGTGATCCGCGGCGGACGAAATCCGCCCAACGTCTGCACCAGCGCCAGCACGTATCCGCCATGCCCGCGCAGCCAGTGCGACTGCCTCAGAGTCCGGCGATTCACAACGGCGTCCAGCCCGGTTCCCGCGATGCAGCCGAAGAATGTGGTGGGCGCGATCTGCTGTTCGGCGTCGCTGCGGTGGCGCAGTTGCGATTGCATGATGCGCCCGCCCATCGGCGGCAAATCGCGTCGTGGGCCGTCGGGAACGAAGTGCAGTGTCTCCAGCGAATCACCGCGCCCAGGGCACCGCCTCGTTTCTCTCGGCCGGCGACGCTGAAGAATCGTGGAGGGGCCGGATAGTGCCCAGGTCGATGCCCTGAATGTTGTCGCCACTCGCGCAGAAACGCTGCCACGCCGCGAGCGATTGCCTCGCCGTTGCGAGTCCGATGGATTGAGCGAAGTCGTTGGCGCTTCCAATCGGGACCACTAGAGTTGGGATCTGCTTCAGCGAGAGCCCGCCGAGATGGCGGTGCATGGTCCCATCCCCGCCGAAGACCAGCGCCGCGTCGGGCGTGTCGGTGGGATCGAGTTCATTGCCGGAAAAGAGATTGACCCCGGGCAGCTCAAATGGCCGCACATGATGCTCTCTGGCGTATGGTCCCAGCAACGCGACGGCGCGCACCGCGCTACTTTCGCACAAGCGCCGCGAAAATTAAAGCCGGGCACCGCGTCTCATTCGACATTAGCTTTCAGCGGCGACGATCCAACCTCGCCGGCCGACTCAAGTAAACTCAAAGAGCGCGCAGCTCTCAAGGGTGCCTGGTTGACCTGTCCCATCTGCCATATTCGCAAGGAAAAGCGCTTCTGTCTGGCGCTGCACGGCCGCATTTGTCCGCAATGTTGCGGCGAACAGCGCGAAGTCACGCTGGAATGCCCCGCGGAATGTCCGTACCTGCAGCAGGCGCGCCAGCACGCGAAGCCGCGCGAGTTTGGAAGCAAGCTTCCGGAGGAGCTGTTTCCGTCGGTTGAGATCACTCACGATTTCGTGCACCGCAATCAGCCCCTGATCGCCGGCCTATTGCAGACGGTGCTACGGCTTTCCGCCGCGGACCGCAAGCTGCGAGATCGCGAGGTCATTGGCGCGCTGACGTCGATGGCCCGCAGCTATCAGACGCTCGTAGCCTCCGGCCTGGTCTACCAGGAAGCTTCGGCAAATCCGGCGCAGTTGGCGATTATCGACGTGCTTCGCCGCTCGATTGACGAGTTTCGCAGCGTGGAGCAGCAGCACCTGGGCTACACCGCCCTGCGCGACAGCGATGTGCTGAAGGCGCTGGTTTTCATCGTCCGGCTGGCGAACCTCGAGACCTCGGGGCGGCCGCTTTCGCGCGCGTTCATCGACGCCCTGCACCAACGGTTTCCCGAGGCGGGCCCGGCAGGCGAAATGGCGGCGCAGACCGGTAGCAGAATCATCCTTCCGTAAAGGCGCGGCTATCCGGTATGCGGTACTGGGCGCTAGCTCGGTGCTCCTCTCCGATTCAATCGCCAGAAGCCGAAGTTGAGATATGCGGCATAACTCACCCATAACCAATACGGCAGCAGGAGGAGCGCCGAAAGCGGCAGCAGGGAATAGAAGATCAGCAGGGTGAAGGCGATTGCCAACCAGAGAATAACAATCTCAGCGAAGGCAATGCCGGGCATCCGCGAGCCGAAGAAGATGCCCGACCAGGCGATGTTCAGCGCCAGTTGTGCGAAGAAGATCAGGAGCGCTGGGAGTGCGCCGCGATGGTACTCGCGCCAGACCAGCCAGGCGGAGATCGCCATCAGGACGTAGAGTGCCGTCCAGACCGGTCCGAAGACCCAACTGGGCGGCGTGCCCGGCGGTTTGCGCAGCCGCGGATACCAATCGCGAACGCTGTTGGCGGTGAAGAACGAACCGAGCCCGCCAGCGCCCAGGCAGATCGCGAAGAAGAGGATGAGCGCCAGCCAGGGTTCAGTGTCCACGAGGGACATTGTAAATAGCCCCGTTAGCAGCCTTGCTCCACGGCTCACGCGAACCCGGGACCTGCTCCAGCGATCGCCCAGCTTGGTACTCGTGCCCTACGCGCGATAACGCAGCTTCATCACCAGCAAAGGCGCGCTCAGGAAAAAAGTCACAGCGTTGGGCAGAATGATGGGCAGGGAGTGGATCATGAAGCCGTAGCTCACCCAAAGCACCAGCCCGGTGTTGAGGCTGATGAGCATGAGCAACGAGAGATCGCCGACGGACTTGCTACGGAAAGAGTGCAGAGCTTGAGGAAGATACGCCAGCGTGCATAGCGTGCCCGCGGCAAAGCCGGTTAGCGATACCAGGAACATAGTTCCAGCGTACCACTGCCATCGCCGTCGCTACGCCAGTGGAAGCTACTCGATGGTGAGCACGATCTTGCCGTAGTTCGCCCGCTGCAACAGCAGCCGGTGAGCCTCGCCTGCCTGTTCCATCGGCAGCACATGGCCGATCTCGGGATGCAGCTTGCCTTGCTCGATCCAGGGCTGCATGGCCTGCAGGCTGCGATTGATCAGCTCACGGTCTTTGGCCAGCACGCTGAGCCAGAGCCCGTGTGCGCTCAGGCTCCGCGCCATCATACGCCGGTAGTCGAACTGGTGCCGCTGGCCGGTCGCCGTGCCGTAGATGATGACGCGCCCGAAAGCGCGGCAGCAGCGCAAGCTCTTGGCGGTATGCTCGCCGCCCAGCATCTCGAAGACCGCATCGACGCCTTCGCCGTTGGTCAGCTCCTGCACGCGCTGCTCGTAGTCGACTTCGCGATAGTTGATCCCGTGATCGAGTCCGAGCTTCTTTACCTCTCCAGCTTTTCGTCGGACGACGCGGTCCCGTAGGTTTCGATGTCGAGCAACTTGCCAATCTCAATCGCGGCGGTGCCGACGCCGCCGGCGGCGGCATGAATGAGCACACGGCGATGGTGTGCGTCGGCCCAGCGGATTCGGTTCCATGGCGTCGGCGGTCAGGCCGGCTTTCCAGTACGCCAGATATGCGGTAAGAAAATTGACCGGGAACGCCGCCGACTGCACCGAAGTCCAGCCCTTCGGCTGCGGCCATAGCAGCGCGGGTTTCATGGCGATCTTCTCGGCCGCGGCGCCCCATTGCATGTAGCCCATGACGCGCTCGCCGGTGCCTTCGACAACGCCGGCAAACTCGCGGCCCGAGATAAAGGGCGGAGGCGGCGTGCCGCTGATAGTGCCGCGCGTAGTCATGGTGTCGGCGAAGTTGATGCCGACAGCTTCCACGCGAACGATGACTTCGCCGGGGCCGGGCTTCGGTTCGGGTACGTCGCGGACCTCCAGAACTTCCGGCCCACCGGCGCGAGTGACGACAACGGCTTTCATGATTGATTTACGATGTGTACGACGCGTTATTACGCCGGTACTTGCATGAAGTCCAGCGCGCGCGCGATGTAGCGCCTTCAGATCGCGGCGGTGCACGACGGCGTCCAGCATTCCGTGCTCCAGCAGGAATTCGCTGCGCTGGAAGCCTTCGGGCAGCTTCTGGCGGATGGTCTGCTCGATCACGCGCGGGCCGGCGAAGCCGATCAGCGCGCCCGGTTCGGCGATGTTCAGGTCGCCCAGCATGGCGAAGGAAGCGGTCACGCCGCCGGTGGTGGGATCGGTCATGAGCGAGATGTAAGGAACCTTGGCATCGTCCATGCGCGCCAGCGCGGCGGAGATCTTCGCCAGTTGCATCAGGCTGACCACGCCTTCCATCATGCGCGCGCCGCCGGAGGCCGAGACGATGATCAGCGGCAGCTTCTCTGCGGTGGCCTTCTCGACGGCGCGGGTAATCATTTCGCCGACGACCGCGCCCATGGAGCCGCCGATGAAGGAGTACTCCATGGCGCTGACGAACACGGGCTTGCCGTCGAGCTTGCCGCGCGCGTTGATGACGGCGTCATTCAGCCCGGTTTCCTGGCGCGAGCGCTTCAGGCGGTCGGCGTAAGGTTTCAGGTCGGTAAAGTTCAGCGGATCGGTCGAGACGATGTTGTCGTCCTCGACTTCGTAGTGCCCGTCGTCCAGCAGTTGCGACAGGCGGGTGCGCGCGTCGATGCGGAAGTGCCGGTCGCACTTGGGGCAGACGTTGAGGTTCTGGTCGAGGTCTTTCTTCCAGATGATCTGCCGGCACTGGTCACACTTCACCCACAGGCCTTCGGTCTTGACCCGCTTCTCGCCCGAGGTGTCGAGCTCGCCGGATTCTCGCTTAAACCATGCCATAGGAGTTCCGCCCCGCCTTACAGCCCGAAAGTCATGCGGGGCAATAGGCCAGTGTAGCTGACCGGGGAGGCTATTGTCGCGGCGTGGCCGATTCTGGCCACGTACACCCATCTTGCAAAACTGCTGGCCTGAAAGCCCGAGGTGCAATACCATGTGGGCGCTTTCCGGGAGGCGTGATATGGCTGCATCCGCGAAACCTGCGCGCGTCGCATCGGCGAACGTTGAGGAGCAACTCGAAAGCTTCATCGAGAAGTTCGAACCCAAGCACCAGGCAGTGATCCGCTCAGTCCGCAAGGCCCTGCGCAAGCGCCTGCCGACCGCCAACGAACTGGTATGGGACAACTACAACTTCTTCGTCATCGGATACTCGCCCACCGAGCGCCCGTCCGATAGCTTCTTCTCGATTGCCGCCGCGGCCAACGGCGTCGGCCTGGCGTTTTATCGCGGCGCCGCGCTTCCCGACCCGCACAAGGTGCTGCTCGGCTCCGGCACACAGAACCGGTTCGTGCGGCTCGAGTCGGCGAAGGCCCTCGAGCGTCCGGAGATTGCGGCGCTCATGAGCGCTGCCGTCGAACTGGGCCCCGTGCCGTTGCCGGCCAGCGGAGGCGGCAAGCTCATCATCCGCTCGATCTCCGCCAAACAGAAGCCGCGCCGCAAGCCGTCATAGCGGCGCGTCGATTCGCGATCAACGCGCGCTGCCGCCCCGTCAAGCTAGCGCAAGATTTTCGCCGTTCCGCCGATAAAAGAAACGGAGGAACGTGTCCCATGCTCTCGCCCGGTAGGCGCGCGTCGGAACTCCGCCCAACCTACCGCAGGGCAGTCGCAACCCGGAGGCGGTCCGCATCGGCATTTCTGGAAAGCCATAAACGATGTTCGTCATAGTCGGAATATTGGTTGTGCTGGGCGCCGTGATCGGCGGCTTCCTGATGGAGCACGGCCCCCTGCGCGTGCTGATGCAGCCCTCGGAGGGCATCATCATCGTCGGCGCGGCGCTGGGAACGCTGCTGATCGCCAACCCCCTGCACACGCTCAAGGGATTGTGCACGGCGTGCTCAGGTGCTGAAGGGCCCGAAGTTCAGCAAGCAGCGCTATCTCGATTCGCTGAAGATGCTGTACGAGATGTTCAACAAAATCCGCCGCGAGGGCCCGAACGCGGTAGAGAACGACATTGAAGAGCCCGAGAAGAGCAAGTTCTTCGCCGCCTTTCCCCAAGCCGCCAAGGATAAGCTGGCCCGCAACTTCGTCTGCGACACCATGCGCATGGCGCTGATGGGCGGCGTCGAGCCCTTCGACGTCGACCAGATGATGGAAGCCGATATCGAGGTGCACGCAGCACGAGTCGGAGCAGTCGGTGGGCGCGCTGGGCACGGTCGCGGATTCGCTGCCGGGCCTGGGAATCGTGGCCGCGGTGCTCGGCGTGGTGATGACGATGAGCGCCCTTGGCGGGCCGCCCGAGGAGATCGGCAAGAAAGTCGCGGCCGCGCTGGTGGGCACGTTTCTCGGCATTCTGTTGTGCTACGGCTTCATCGGTCCGCATCTCCTCCAACCTGGCCAAGCTGGCCCACGAGGAACACGAATACCTGCACGTGCTGCGCGTGACCATGATTGCTTTCATGAAGGGAATCTCGCCGCTGCTGGCGGTCGAGATGGGGCGGCGCTCCGTGCCCGGCGCACCTACGGCCCAGCTTCTCAGAACTGGAGAAGCACTGCAAGCACGGCGAACGCCGCCGCGGCCGCGGCTGAAGCTGCCAGCCGAAGCCGCGGCGCCATCTGCCGAGGCGTCGGCCTAGCCATGGCGGCAACACCACAACCCATCGTCATCAAGCGCATCAAGGGTCATGGCGGCCATCACGGCGGCGCCTGGAAAGTCGCCTACGCCGATTTCGTCACCGCCATGATGGCGCTGTTCATCGTGCTGTGGCTGATGAACACCAGCAAGCCAATCCAGGAGGCCATCAGCGGCTACTTCAAAGATCCCGCAGGTACCGGCAAGTTCACGGGCTTAAGCAAGCCTGTGGCTGCTCACCGATGAGCAAAGACGATCTCGGCAAGGTAAAAGCGGAGCTGGAGAAGGCGATTCGCCAGGTTGCCGAACTTCGACAAGCTGAAGGACCACATCGAGCTGACGCGTGACGCCGGAAGGCCTGCGCATAGAGCTGCTGGAATCGCAGAAAGGCACATTCTTTGAAAGCGGCCAGCCCGAGCCTAACGCCAACGGGCGCGAGCTGCTGATGACTATCGCCGCAGAACTGGGCAAGATCCCCAACAAAATCCTGATCGAAGGGCACACCGATTCGCAGCCCTTTGCGGGAGTGGCCAATTACACCAACTGGGAGCTCTCGACCGATCGCGCCAATGCCAGCCGCCGCCTGATGCAGTTGCACGGCCTGCGCGCCGACCAGGTGGCACAGGTGCGCGGATTCGCCGATCAGCAGCCGCGCAATGCCAAGGATCCCGCCGATTCGGCGAATCGCAGGATCACGCTCATCGTGCGTTATCTCGACGGATCCGATGCGCCGCCGGCCCTGCCGCCTCCGGCCAAGCCCGGCGCGTAGTTGCGCCGCCCCCAGCTTGATAAAATCGTTACTTGCCTGCCGTCAAGAAAACCGCCAAATCAGCTACCGTGTCGAGCGCTGCCAAGCCGGCGAATGCGGTCAAGACCTCACTGGCTGTGCCTGCCGAGCCGGCCGGTTCGCGGGGCCGCATCTACCTCATCGACGCCATGTCGTTCATCTTTCGCGCCTATCACGCCATGGCGCGGCAGCGGCCCATGTCGACCAAGACCGGCATTCCCACCAGCGCGACCTTCGTGTTCGTCAACATGTTGCGCAAGCTACGCGCCGACTTCGCTCCGCCGTACCTGGCCGCCGTTTTCGACGTGAGCGCGCCGACCTTTCGCGACGAGCAGGCTGCGGCGATTGTCAGCACGCGCAAGTTCGATAGCAAGACGCAGACCTTTGTCGACAAGGCCTATGACGGCTACAAGGCCAATCGCGCCGCCATGCCCGACGATCTGGCGCAGCAGGTGCCGTACATTCGGCGTGCGCTGGAGGCCTATCGCATTCCAATACTCGAGGTGCCCGGCTTCGAAGCCGACGATGTAATCGGCACGCTGGCGCACAAGGCAGCCGACGCCGGCTATAGCGTTTTCGTCGTCTCCAGCGACAAAGACATGATGCAGCTCGTCGACGAGCGCATCTGCGTTCTCAACCCGCCCAAGGACAACCTCATCTGCGACGCCGCCAAAGTGGAGGAGATCCTCGGCGTCCCGCCGGACAAGGTCGTAGACGTGATGGCCCTTCGTGGCGACTCCATCGACAATATCCCTGGCGCGCCGGGCATCGGCGACAAAGGGTCCGTCGAGCTGATTCAGCGCTTCGGCAGCGTGGAAGCTGCGCTGGACCATGCCACTGAAGTCGAGCGCAAAACCTATCGCGAGTCGTTGCAGAACAACCGCAACGCCATCCTGATCAGCAAGCAGTTAGTCACCATCGATACCAACGTCGCAGTGGAGTTCGAGCCGGAGAAGATGCGGGCGCAGGAGCCTGACGCGGCCGCCGCGCGTTCACTGTTCACCGAGCTGGAGTTCAACACTCTCGTGCAGGACTTCCTCAGCGAGAGCATCGAACTGGGCGAGACAGACTACCGCGAGGCGAACAGCGCCGACGAGGTGAAGGCGGTAATCGCGGCAGCGCGCAAACCGGGGGCGATGCTGGCCATTGCGCTCGACTCTTCTTCCGCAGCAGGCGCCGCAACGCAAGGAATAGAGGAACCCGAAGAAGCTGAATCGGACCAGCTCTCGCTGGGTGCCGCGCCGCAGCCTGCCGTCCCCGCAAGCACGTGTCGCGTTGCGATCTCGGCAAGTGACGGCAACGCGCTCTCGCTTGCGCTCGACGACCAAAAGATCGCGGCTCCGCTGAAGCAGGCGCTGTCGGACTCGTCGATCACGAAAGCGGTTCATGACTCCAAGTCCGTAATGCACGCCATGCGCGAGCAGGGAATCGAGCTCGCCGGCGTCGAGCACGATCCGCTGCTCTACGCCTACCTGCTCGATCCGACTTACTCGACGTACGCGCTAGGTGTCGTCGCCTTCCGTAAGTTCAACCTGAAGCTTGGGCCTTCACCCGCCGAAGCGGCGGACGTGACTCTCAGGCTCGCGCACAAGCTGCGCGAAGAAGTCGAGCGCGCCGGCCTGCGCAAGGTCTACGACGAGATCGACCTGCCGCTGGTCCCGGTGCTGGCGCGCATGGAAGAGGCCGGCGTCAAGCTTGATTGCGACGTGCTGGCGACGATGTCCCACAAGCTGGCCAGCGACATCGACGCCAAGGCACGCGAGATCTACGCCAAGGCCGACTTTGAGTTCAACATCAACTCGCCCAAGCAGCTTGGCGACGTGCTCTTCAACCGGCTGAACCTGCCCAAGCCGGTCAAGTACGGCAAGGGCAAGACGATCTCGACTGCCGTCGATGTGCTGGAAGGACTCGCGGCGGAACACGAAATCCCGCGCATGGTGCTGGACTACCGCCAGCTCTCCAAGCTGAAGTCCACTTACGTTGACGCCTTGCCGGCGCTGCTCAACTCCTGCACCAAACGCCTGCACACGACCTTCAACATGGCGGGATCGGCGACCGGCCGCCTGTCGTCGGTCAATCCCAATCTGCAGAACATTCCCGATCCGCACCGAGCTGGGCCGCGAAATCCGTGCGGCGTTCGTCGCCGAGCCCGGGAATGTTCTGCTGAAGGCCGACTACTCGCAGATCGAGTTGCGTCTGCTCGCGCATTTTTCCGGCGACAAGCTGCTGGTCGAGGCCTATGGTACCGGCCAGGACATCCACACGCTCACCGCGTCGCAGGTCTTCGGCGTGCCGCCGCTGATGGTCGACGCCGAACATCGCCGCCGCGCCAAAGCCGTGAACTTCGGCATCGTCTACGGGCTCTCGCCGTTCGGACTGTCGCAGCAACTCGGCATCGACACCAAAGAAGCCAAGCGCTTCATCGACGCCTACTTCGAGAAGTACAGCGGCGTGCGCGAGTTCATCGACCGCACGCTGGACGCAGGCGCGCCGCGATCAGAAAGTCTCAACGCTCTTCGGCCGCGTGCGCCCCATTCCCGACATTCACAGCAAGAACTTCAACCTGCGCGGATTCGCCGAGCGCACCGCCGTCAACACGCCGCTGCAAGGCACCGCCGCCGACCTTATCAAGATCGCAATGATTCGCATCGACGCCGAACTGCGGCAACGCAATCTTGCATCCAAGATGTTGCTTCAGGTGCACGACGAGCTGGTCTTCGAGGTGCCCGAAGCCGAAGTCGATACCATGAAAACGCTGGTGACCGAGCGCATGGAGCACGTGCACGAGCTCAAGGTCCCGCTCAAGGTGGATGTGGGCGTGGGGCCGAACTGGCGAGATCTGGAGTAGCTAGTGTTCGCGGCGAGGCGCAAAGGCGAAGCACCGCAACGGCAGCCCCCGTTGTCGCAGCAGCAGGTCGCGTCGCTGACGCAGGCGGTTGCCGAATACATCCGCGTGCAGCGCGAGCAATACTTCAGCCGGTCTGTTCCGCTGACGTTTAGCGAACTATGGTCGCGATTTTTCTCCGGCTGCCGATCTGAGCGGATTCGCGCGGTGCAGGCGGAGTTCCCCTGCCTCCAAGGCCGATGCAGTGGAGCGCGTACCCAACCCGCCGTTCTACGCCGATCTGGAGAATCTGGGCTTCACCGGCCTGCCCAACTTCTCGACGATGCCGGCGATCACCTTCGACGATGTCGTCGTCTTTCACGATCCGCTTACGCCGCAGTTGATCTTCCACGAACTGGTTCACGTGGTGCAGTACCGCCTGCTCGGCATCGACGAGTTCGCGCGGCTCTATATTCGCGGCTATTTGCAAGGCGGCTACGAAGGCACTCCGCTGGAGATCTGCGCCTACCAGCTCGACGGCCGCTTCATCATGGGCAGCGTCGGATTCGACGTCGAGGCGGAAGTGCGGGCGTGGATCGACAACGGAAGGTTTTGAACGGCATTTATTCACCACGGAAGCACGGAATACACGGAACTTCTGAAAAGCGGGGAGCAGTCTGAACTCCTGATCCTAATTTCTCATTCCGTGTTTTCCGTGCTTCCGTGGTGAGATGGCTGTTTACTTCGTCGTCGCCGCGGGCTGCGCCAAAAAGCGCTCCATGAACTTGGTATCGAAGTTGCCCGCGCGGAAGTCGGGATCGCGCATGATGCGCCGGTGCAGCGGGATCGTGGTGAAGATGCCTTCGACTACAAACATCTCCAGCGCGCGTGACATGCGCGCGATAGCTTCGTCGCGGTCGCGTCCCCGCGCCACCAGCTTGGCAATCAACGAGTCGTAGTACGGCGGAATCGTGCCCTCGGCATACGCCGCCGTATCGACGCGTATTCCCGTGCCGCCCGGCATGTTGAACGCCGTGATCTTACCGGCCGAGGGCGTGAAACGCTCGGGATGCTCGGCGTTAATGCGGCATTCGATGGCGTGTCCGCGAAAGTAGACCTTCTCTTTAATGAAGCTGCCCAGCTTCTCGCCCGCGGCAATCAATATCTGCGACTTTACCAGGTCGACGTCGGTGGTCATCTCCGTGACCGGGTGCTCCACCTGGATGCGGGTGTTCATCTCGATGAAGTTCAGGCTGCCGTCTTCGTCCATCAGGAACTCAACGGTGCCCGCGTTCATGTAGCCGACGCTGCTCAGGGTCTTTACCAGGATGCCGCCGATGCGGTCGCGCAGCTCCTGGTCCACCTTGACCGACGGCGCTTCCTCCAGCAGCTTCTGGTGCCGCCGCTGGATGCTGCATTCGCGCTCGCCCAGGCTGATGACGTTGCCGTGCTCGTCGGCCAGCACCTGGAACTCGATGTGGCGCGGCCGCTCGATGAACTTCTCCATGTAGAGATCGCCGTTGCCGAAGGCGCCTGCCGCCTCCGACTGCGCCGCGTGGTAGAGGTTGGGCAGTTCCTGTTCGCTGCGAATTACCCTCATGCCGCGCCCGCCGCCGCCAGCCGAGGCTTTCACGATCACGGGATATCCCACGCTGCGCGCCCACTCCGCCGCCTCGTCCGCCGAAGCGACGATACCCTCGGAGCCCGGCAGAATCGGCACGCCGTACTTCTTCATGGTGGCGCGCGCTTTCTCCTTTTCGCCCATCAGGCGCGTGACTTCCGGCGGCGGTCCGATGAACTTGATGCCGCACGCCTGGCAGACTTCGGCAAAGTTGGCGTTCTCGCTCAGCAGGCCGTAGCCGGGATGGATCGCGTCCACGTTGGCGATTTCTGCGGCGCTAATGACGGCGGGGATGTTGAGGTAGCTCTCGTTGGGACGCGGCGGCCCGATGCAGATGGCTTCATCGGCAAAGCGCACGTGCAGCGAGTTGCGATCGGCTTCGCTATAGATCGCCACCGCCTTGACGCCCAGCTCCTTGCAGGCGCAGATGACGCGCAGGGCAATCTCTCCGCGGTTCGCAATCAGGATCTTCTTGAACATGGGATTTTAATTCACCACGGAAGCACGGAATACACGGAAGGGAGCAGGTGTTAGGGGTTGGGGTTACGGGTCATTGGAGAGCGCGCGTTTAATCCCTGATCCCTAGTCGCCAATCCCAAAGATTCCGTGCTCTCCGTGCCTCCGTGGTGAACACGCATTTCGTTCCGGCGTCACTACCTGCGAATGCCGAACAGAGGCATGCCGTACTCGACCGGGCTGCCGTTGCTCACAAAGGTCTTCGCCAATACGCCGGAGACCTCGGCCTCGATCTCGTTCATCAGCTTCATCGCCTCAATGATGCAGAGCACCTGGCCTTCCTGGACTGCATCGCCGGTTCTGACGAACGGGGGGGTGCCCGGAGACGGCGCCTCGTAATAGGTACCGACGATGGGCGACTTCACAATGAACAGGTCCGCGTCAGCAGCCGCCTCTTCCGCCTTCTTCTCGGCCGCGATGGCGGCCGGAGTTGCCGGGGCGCTTGGGGCCGACGGCGCAGCAGGCGCAGCCGGGGGAGCGCTCACGGGTATCGGCTGGATCGCGGGCGCAACCTGCACTAGCGCCGGCGACGAGCCTCCGCGCTTGACGTGTACCTTCACATCGCCGCGCTCGAGCCCAAACTCGGTGATGTCGTTCTCGACGAGAAGCTCGATGAGCTCTTTGATTTCTTTCTGGTTCATTCAATTCCGTTTCGAGGTGCTTGCCACGAGCAACGTTTTTCGACCACCCTTCGACTGCGCTCAGGGCAGGCTACAGCACGGAAGTCACGGAATAGTTGTGAAGTCAGTGTGTTCAAACCGTCGCTTCACCCTATAGGGCAGCCTGCCGCAGCCGAAAGCAGAAAACCCCCAAGAAACAATTCCGTGTATTCCGTGCTTCCGTGGTGAACAACCCGCTCAAATCTCCACCAACTCCTTGTTCACCGGCGTCAGCACCTCGCAGCCGCTCGCCGTCACCAGCACCATGTCCTCAATGCGAATACCACCCTTGCCCGGAACGTAAACCCCCGGCTCAATGGTGATGACCATGCCCGGTTGCAGCTCCTCCGCCTGCCCCTTGCCCAGGCGCGGCGGCTCGTGAATCTCCAGCCCGACACCGTGTCCCGTCGAATGCGTGAAGAACCGGTCCAGACCGGCCCTGCGCAGCACCTGACGGCAGGCTTTGTCCACTTCGCCGGCAGTTCTACCCGGTTTCACCGCGGCGATGCCGGCCAACTGCGCTTCCAGGACGGCTTCGTACCACTTGCGCTCCTCCCGGCCCACCCGGCCCACATGCAGCGTGCGGGTCATGTCGGAGCAATAGCCCCGCAGTATAACACCCGAATCGATCACCACGAATCCGCGCTCGGGTATGGGTTCGAGCGACGCGCGGCCATGCGGAAGGGCCGAGCGCTTGCCCGCGGCCACAATCGTGTCAAAGGACATCCCGTCGGCGCCGGCCTCGCGCGCCGCAGCCTCCAGGCGGCCGGCGATTTCGCACTCGCGCACGCCCGGGCGGACCGTATTCAGCACGCGCTGGTAAACCTCTACCCCAAGCACAACCGCCGTGCGAATATCGCGCAGCTCGTCGGCGTCTTTAATCATGCGCTGGCGCATCACCAGGCCGGAAACCGGTTTGGTCGCCACATTCTTAGACAGCGCTTTGCGCATCGCCGCCGCTGCGGCAACGGTGGTTACATCGGCCTCAAAGCCCAGCTTGATTGCTTTCCGGTCGGGCAGGCGTTGCGTCGCCGCTTGGAGCAGCGGGCCCTTGGCAATGACCAGGCGCGTCCCGCGCACCTCTTCGCGTGCTTGCTGTGTGTAACGTCCATCGGTGAAGAACGTGCGCCGGCCGTCCACAAAAAGCAGCAGCCCATTGCTGCCGGTGTACCCGCAGAGATAACGCAGGTTGGCAGGATGAGTGACGAGAAAACCATCCAGGTGCTCGTGGCGAAATGTGTCCCGTAATCTCTGTTGGCGAGATGGGTAGTCCATTGTGTGCGTTGCTCGTCTGCGGCTCGCTAACGGCTCAGAGCTGCGGGCCGAGAGCTTTCAGAACCGCGCCACCTTCATCGGCGCGGATTGCTTGCTGCTTCGGTATACGCGATGGTGTCCCGGACGATGGGCCGCGGCGTCCGCGCGTACATAATATGTCCCCAGGCCCGGACTCGATCCAAACGGAATCACTGGACTCGTGGTATTGGCCGCGAGCGTGAAATGTTGGTAGCCGAGGGTTGTCGCCCGGCCAATCTCGTTTACCGCAACCACGACCACTGTCAGCGAAAGCTCTTGCGCCGTCGCGTTGGAGACGATCGCAGAGCCGCGGATAGCGTTGCCCTGAATCTGCGGTGGTTCTTTCCAATCAATCGTCAGCCCCTCGATTACGTGGATCGTGAACTCGCGCTGCTCCTGCGCCTGCGGGACGCCGGAGTCGGCAACCGCGACGGCAAAGCGATAATCGCCCGCGGCGCCGGGCACGCCGGAGATCCTGCCGTTGTGGACATCCAGCGTGCATCCCGGCGGAAGCTCGCCACTGACCAGGTGCCAGGTAAAGGGCGGAGCTCCGCCCGTCACAGCCAGCGGCAATACGTATTGTTGTCCCGCGATCGCGCCCTGTCCGGGGGCGGCCTGTATCTGCAGAGTCTGTCCCGCAAGCAGACAGCTCGCGAAGCACCAGAACGCGGCGATCGCAATCCGACGGGCCATGGCAGGGATTATAGATGCCGGGAAGAACCGGGCGACCCTCGGCGCTATCCATGTTTGCGTGCTGAGACACTCTTCTTGACGGCTTTCCGGCGCGTTTTCGTCGGGGCCGGGCGCGTGCTCTTCGGCCGCTGCTCGACCGCGGCGGGCGCTGCTTGCGCGCCCAACTGCTGCAATGCCGCGAGCGGTGGCAGTTTCTGCTTCAACCGCAGAACTGGCGCGAACAGGTCGCCATGCTCCTTCACGCGTGCCAGCACGGCGTGGGAGTCGAAGACCAGCAGCTTCGCATCGCCCTTTTTGAGGCAGCTCTCCACCTCCTGCCACTTCACCGGCGTCGAAACCGTGGGCCGCTCCTTGGCGCGCAAGGAGTACACACATATTGTGGTCTTGTGATCGTCGTTCTGGCTCCAATCGACCAGCACTTTTCCCGTGCGCAGCGCTTTCTTCATGTCGGAAACAACGATGTCGGGATGCTGCCGCTCCAGCACGCGCGCCAGTTCATGCGCGAAGGGCTTCGTTTCGTCGTAGCTGGTGGGCGTATTCAGCGGGACATAGATTTGCAGGCCCTTCGAGCCCGAGGTCTTGGCGAAGCTCTGCAATCCCAGCTTGGCGAAGATATCGCGCACCCACAGTCCCACCTGGCAGCACTGCACGATGTCGGCGGGCGGCCCGGGATCGAGATCGAAGACGATGAACGTGGGCCGCAGGATCTCTTTGCCCAGCGACAGGCTGGTGTGCAGCTCGATATCGGCGAGATTCGCGGCCCAGACCAGTGTTGGCAGGTCTTCGATCAGGCAATAATCCATCCAGCGGTTGTTGCCCTCGCTCCAGACGTTGACCGTCTTTACCCAGTCGGGGCGATGCGCCGGACAATTCTTCTCGTAGAAAAACATCCCGCCCACCCCATTGGGATAGCGCTTCATGGTGAGCGGACGGCCTTCAGGTGTGGCAGCAGCGCGGGCGCGATGCGCACGTAGTAGTCGATGACCTGGCCTTTGGTGAATCCCACATCGGGGTACAACACTTTGTCCAGGTTAGACAGCTTCAGGCTCCTGCCGTCCACCTCGACCACGCTCTCGTGTTTGGCCATCGGCGCCTCGCTTCTAAGGCATGATGCAGTCTCGATGAAGAAGTATGCAAGGGTTGTGGTACGGGAATGGGATGAGTCAAGGCGCGACCTTAAGATGGGGAATGACACCAGCCGCAAAGCGGCGGGATGAGGTTAGCCCGGGGCGCAAGCCCCGGGTGAGAGTGGCAAGAAAACCCGAGCCGCGTCCCTGAGCCCGCCCTTGCATCGGGCTATGTTTTTCCCGTCCAGCAACAACGCCATGGGCATCTCTCGCCATCCAACGTTAGGCCATGGCGACAGAAGTCGAGCTTCCGGTAAGCAGCTCCGTGCCTCCTGACTTTCCGCCGGAGCAGCGCGCGCTCTTCTGCGAGGTGCTTCGGCACCTGAACCGCGCGGGCGTTCCCTACGTCATCTCCGGCGCGTTCGCGCTCCAGAAGCACACCGGAATCTGGCGCAACACTAAAGACCTCGACCTCTTCCTGCCGCCGGAAGCGGTGCCGGAGGCGCTGCGGCACTTGCAAGAGCAGGGCTTCGAGACCGAGGTGCGCGACCCGGTCTGGCTGGCCAAAGCCCACCGCAACGGCTTCTTCGTCGACCTCATCACCGGCATGAGCAACGCCATCATCACCGTCGACCAGTCCTGGATCGATCGCAGCTCGGCAACCGTGGTGCTGGGCGTGCCAACGCGCGTCCTCGCGCCGGAAGAGCTGATCGCCTCTAAGCTGTTCGTCAACTTCCGCGAGCGCTTCGACGGCGCCGACATCGCGCACATCCTCTATGGCACGCGCGGCCGTCTTGATTGGCAGCGAATGCTTCAGCTCGTGGGCGAACACTGGGAACTGCTGCTGTGGGAACTCATCCTGTTTCGCTACGTCTATCCCGCCAAGCAGCAGTTCGTACCCCGCGAAGTCTGGGACGAACTCTTGTCGCGCCTGCGCCGCTCGCTCGACGAGCCGTCGTCCACCGCGTTCCGCGGTAGCCTTATCGACGAGAAGATGTTCGCCATCGATGTTAAAGAATGGGGGATGGAGGACCTGCTCTACGAGCAGCGCCGCCGGCGCCAGCCCAAGATGGAAGACGATCCCGCGCAACGGCTGGCGTGTGAAAAAGACGAGCTATGAAGATTGCCGCCGTCGCCGACCTGCACTTCAGCCCGCAAGTACACGACAAGGTTCGCGAGCACATGAACCGCGTGCGCGAAGAGGCCGACGTGCTCGTCCTCGGCGGCGATCTCACCAACTTTGGGCGACCGGAGGAGATGGAGTCGCTGCTGAATGTCGTCGTCCGCCTGCGCATTCCCACCATTGCAGTCCTGGGCAATCACGATTACGAGAGCGGCCGCGCCTCCGAGCTGATGAAAATGATGACCGAGGCAGGAATTAAAGTGCTCGACGGGACTGCCTATGAGCGTGAGGGCGTCGGCTTCGCCGGAACCAAAGGCTTCCCCGGTGGCTTCGGGCGTGGCGCGCTTACCGCCTTTGGCGAGCCCGAAGTTAAGGCCTTCGTGCAGGCCGCGATCGATGAAGCCCTCAAGCTGGAGCGCGCGCTCTCGCAACTTCGCACCCAGAAGCGCGTGGTCGTGCTGCACTACGCGCCCATCGGCGACACCGTGAAAGGTGAACCGCCGGAAATCTTCCCTTATTTGGGCAGCTCACGGCTTGCCGAAGTGGTCGACCGCCACGGCGCCGACCTCGTGCTGCACGGGCACGCTCATGCGGGCAGTCCAGAGGGTAAAACGACGGCGGGCACTCCGGTGTACAACGTCGCGATGGCGATTAACCAGGCGCAGAACGGCACCGTGTACCGCATCTTCGAGGTGTAACGCCTGTGAACTGGCCGTTGATAGAGCTCAGGATGACACCATCGGTAGGGAAGACGCTGAAGGCACATCTAAAGTCGTGCCCTGCTACGAGACCGCCGCGAGCTTAGAGCTTATTCAGCCCATCCAGAGCTGCCACTTTGTAGGCCTCCGCCAATGTGGGATAGTTGAATACGGTGTCACGAAAGTATTCGATCGTCCCGCCCATGGCCAGCACCACCTGTCCGATGTGCACGATCTCTGCGGCGCGCTCGCCGATGATGTGCACCCCCAGCAGCTTCAGCGTCGCGGGATCGAAGATCAGCTTCACGAAGCCCTGATCGTCGCCCAGCATCTGCCCCTTGGCCAGCTCCGCGTAGCGCGAAATGCCGATCTCGTAGGCGACCTTGTCGCGCGTGAGTTGCTCTTCCGTCGCCCCGACCATGGAAATTTCCGGGATGGTGTAGACGCCGTATGGAATCAGGTTCGCCGGCACGTTGGCGGCGTGCCCAAAGATGTGGCAACTTGCGAGCCGGCCCTGCTCCATTGAGGTGCTAGCCAGCGCGGGAAATCCAATCACATCACCCGCCGCGTAGACGTGCGGAATCGCGGTCTGATAATTCTCGTTGACCACCAGCTTGCCGCGTCCGTCCGGCACCAGACCAATGGCCTGCAAATTGAGCTGGTCGCTGTTGGCCTGCCGCCCCACGGCATAGAGCAGCGCCTGCCCGTGCACGGTCTTGCCGCTCTCCAACTTGGCGAAGACGCGGTCGCGCTCTTCGTCGTGCCCGACCTTTACTACCTTCTCGCCCAGGCGGAAGACGGTGCCGAGCTGGCGCAACTGGAAGCAGAGGCTCTCCACAATCTCGCGATCGGCGAACTCCAACAATGTGGGACGCTGGTCGAGCAGCGTGACCTTCACGCCCAGCGCGGCAAACATCGACGCGTATTCCAGCCCGATGATGCCCGCGCCCACCACGATCAGCTCGCGCGGCAGCTCTTCCAGTTCATGCACCTGGTCGGAGTCGAAGATGCGCTTGCCGTCGATAGGAATATCGGCGCTGTGCGCCGGCCGGGTGCCGCACGCGAGAACGAAGTGATTGCCGCGCAGCAGCGTGTAACCTTCTTCGCTCGAGACCTCCATGCTGTGCGGGTCGAGAAAGCGCGCGTTGCCCTCGTACACCACCACGCGATTGCGCCGCAGTTGCGACTTGATGACCTCGATCTCGCGCGCCATCACCGCGTCGGAGCGGAAAACGAGGTCTTGCATGCAGATGTTTTCCTTCAGCGCATAGCCGCGGCCGTAGAACGTGCGCTGGCGCAGTCCGCTCAGGTAGAGAATGGCCTCGCGAAACGTCTTGCTGGGAATCGTGCCGGTGTGCACGCACACGCCGCCGATGGTGCGCTTGCGCTCGATCACCGCGACTTTCTTGCGCATTTTGGCGGCGCAGATCGCGGCCTTCTGTCCCGCCGGGCCGCTGCCGACGACGATCAGGTCGTAAATGTTATTGGCGCCGGCTTCAGTCGCGGGCAAGCTAGTACTCCTGAGTGGATGAATGGGTAGGCATTGAACGTACCATCAAACGCAGCGGAACGGAAGCGGTGCAGCACACGCAACAAGACGGGTGAGCAGAATTCATCATGTATTGACAATTGAGAGCCGACATTTTGATGAGGCTCCGTGCGGTACAGCAGATTAGACGCGAAGTAGAGCCCGAAGGACGTGCACGACAGCCCAGCGTGGAGCGAAGCCGGGGTCCCCGATTCGCGCTTTCTTTGCGCGAATTGGGGTGGGGAGCGGAACGCTGGGTATCCTTAGCGATGGATCATTCGAGTCCCTCGGGGATGCGGCCGCGCGGCAACGCGTAATTCTCCAATGGCGGCCTGCGTGTTGCGCTTCGCCGCGCGCCTCTCTAGACTTGAAGCAGCGATGAGTAAACTCGGCACCCTCAAGAGCTACTTCTGGTGGACCTACCCTCGCGGCAGCGTGCCCTACGACGTGATGGTTAGCCTCATTCTGGCCTTCATCTTCCTGGCGCCGGTGTGGATCAACTTTCGCGACAAGCCGCAGCCGCGCCCGCCGTGGCAAAGCGAAGTTGTCGCGCAGCAGGAGGGCGATGGACTTGTCTATACCGTCGACGCCTCGGCGGTGCGCGCGGGCAGCGACGCCGAAACGCGCGACTCGCTCATGCGTGTCATCGAGCCGATCGCCGGCGAAATTACCATCGATCGCTACTCCCCGGTGCGTGACCACGACCACAACGTCACGGCTTACAAGGTCTGGGCCCATCGCTGAGATTGCCAAGCAACTCCAGCGGGGAAACTGGTTTCATTCCTAAGGCAACATGAAAAAGCAATGGATCGCACTACTCGGATGGCTTGTGTTCCTGGCGGCATCGGCGGCCTCCGCGCAGAACCTCGACTCCGTCCTCGCCTCAATGGACCGCGCCGCGGCCAACTTCCACAATGTTCAGACCGACTTCACCGCCGACATGTACCAGAAGGTCGTCGACGAGCACGACTTCCAGAAGGGCACGATGTTCTTCCGTAAGCAGGGCGATAGCATCGAGATGGCCGCCGACATCACCGCGCCCGACAAGAAGTACGTGCTGTTTTCCAACGGCGTGATCAGTTATTACCAGCCGTCGATCGACCAGGTGACGCAATACAACGCCGGCAAGAACAAGGCGGAGGTGGAGAGCTATCTCGTGCTGGGATTCGGCGGCGGCGGCCACGCGCTCACCAACTCTTACGACGTGCAGTACGGCGGCATGGAGCAGGTGCAGGGCGTTAACGCCGCCAAACTCGTGCTGACGCCCAAGTCGCAGCGCGTGCACAACATGTTCCAGTCGATCACCCTGTGGATCTATCCCGAACGCGGCATCCCCGTGCAGCAGCGCTTCGACGAGCCCTCCGGCGACTACCGCATTACCAAGTACAGCAACATCCGCATCAACCAGAAGCTCTCGAACGACGCTTTCAAGCTGAAGACAAATGGGAAGACGAAGATCGTGAAGCCGAACGGGTGAGGGTAGAGCGGGCCTTCAGGCCCGCGTCACAGGGCTCAATAACATTCAGGGGGCTGAGGTCGTACGACCTCAGCCCCCTGAATTCTTGATTTGCGTTTTGACGCAGGCCTGAAGGCCTGCTCTACCCGAATCCTGTTCTACCCGAATCCTGCTTCCCTACTTCTTCTCCTGCGGCTCCGGCTTTTTTCCGTTATCCATCTGCTGGAGGTTCTGCGGGTTTTGCTGCTGCGCATCGTTCTTCATCTTGTCGGAGTTCTTGAGGAACAGCACCGCCTTCCAGATATCGTCGTCGGACAGCACGCCGTCCCAGCCCGGCATGGCCGTATAGCGGATGCCGTACTTCACCACGTAAAACAGGTTCCCGTCGGGATCGTCGGGGGTGCGGCTCATAAGCTGCGGCACGCTGGGATAAAACTTCCGGCGCATGGGCGAGATTGGCTGCTTCAGGTCGCCATGGCACAGGGCACAGTTCTTGTCGTAGACCTTGGAACCGTCGGCGATATTCTCCATCGTGGGCTGAAAGGGATTGGCCTGCTTGGGGGCGTGATCGTCCACCCACTCGTCGACTGACCTGTTGGCGGTGCGCCGTTCGAAGGTACTCGGCGTGGGACCGGCGGCGCGCGTATCAAAGTGACCGGTGGTGAGATAGAGATAGCCGCCCCCAAGAATCACCAGCAGCGTGAGGATGACTCCTAGTATGAATCCGCGCATTACTCTCCTTGAACATGGCTGTGGATTGCAGCCGAATTGATCATCGTACTACGGGCATCGGGGATTCAGTACCGCTTGAGTCTTCGCGCCTCGCGCACCACGTCTTCTACCTTCGGCAGAAATGCCTCTTCCAGCGGCGGCGAAAACGGCACCGGCGAGTCGGCCGATGCGATGCGCGCAATCGGCGCATCCAGCGAGTCGAAACACTCCTCGTTGATGATCGCCGCCACCTCGCCCGCGATGCCGCCGGTCTTCGTGTCTTCGTGCAGTACGATCGCGCGGTTCGTCTTCTCGACCGTGTTGCGGATGGCGTCACGGTCCAGCGGCAGCACCGTGCGCAGGTCCACCACTTCCAGTTCGATGCCTTCCTTCGCCAGTATTTCCGCGGCTTCCAGCGCGGTGTAGACCATCGCGGCATAGGTGATCACGCTTACGTCCCGGCCCTCGCGCGCCACGCGCGCCTTGCCGATCGGCACCGTGTAGTCTTCGGCGGGCAGCTCTTCCTTGATGCGGCGATAGAGGAACTTGTGCTCGAAGAACAGCACGGGATTGTTGTCGCGAATCGCTGACTTGATGAGCCCTTTCGCGTCGTAAGCGCTCGCGGGACACACCACCTTCAGCCCCGGCGTGTGCGCGAAGTAGGTCTCGGGATTCTGCGAGTGGAACGGTCCGCCGTGCACGCCTCCGCCAGATGGGCCGCGCACCACTACCGGAACGGGCGCGCCCCAGCGATAATGCGCCTTCGCCAGCATGTTGGTGATCTGGTTGAAGGCGCAACCGATGAAGTCCATGAACTGGAACTCGGCCACTGGCCGCATGCCGGTGAGGGCCGCGCCGAAGCTGGCGTTGATGATGGCCATCTCCGAGATGGGCGTGTCCACTACGCGTTCCGGGCCGAAGCGGTCGATGAAACCATCGGTGACCTTGAACGCGCCGCCATAGATGCCGATGTCTTCGCCGATGCAGAAGACCGCCGGATCGCGCTCCATCTCCTCCCAGATGCCCTGGCGAATAGCTTCCAAATAAGTAACTGCTGCCATGAATTTCGTTGTCCTCTGCGATTTTGGTCGAGCGGGTTTTATCTTTCAGCACGACTAAGTTAAGGGCTGCGCGAATAAGAAGGTTGTCATCACGAGCGACAGCGAGCGGATCTGCTTTCCGGCGCGCGACAGAAAAGCAGATTCCTGGCATCGCTCGGAATGACAATTCTGTTATGCGAACCGCTCTGGTGCCGACTATCAACGCCCGGCGCAACCCATGCGCTTCACACCACGCTATGCCCGCCCACCTTCTCCGAGCTCGCCGATGCGCCCGCATGTTGCGTCACCGTGCGCAACTCCGACGTCACATCCGGCGCCAGCCCGATGCGATACAGCAGGTCCGCATAACGCGGGTCCGCGCGAATCGGGTCGTAGATGGGCCCGACTTTCAGGTAGCACAGCAACGGATCGCGCGCCTCGGCCGCCTTGTCCAGCCACTCGAAGGCGCGCTCCACGTCGCCGATGCCAAGGTAGATCATCACCCAGGAGATTGGCGCGACGTAGGCCTGCGCCGCTGCGGCGTTCAGCTCGTCCAGCAGCATCAGCGCCTTGTCTTTGTCGCCCGCGCCGCCGTAGCACGAGGCCAGAGGGCCCAGCAGCAGCGGATTGTAGTCCGCGAGCTGGTGCGCCTTTTCCAGTTCGGCAATCGCTTCTTTGTACTTGCGCTGCTGTTCGTAGTTCAGCGCCACGACCACGTGCGCTTCAATGTCGTTCGCGTCCAGATCGAGCGCGCGCCGCGCCTGCTTCAGCGAGCCCTCATAGTCGCGGCGATAGTGATACACCCCTGCCAGATAAATGTTCGCGGGCACCGAAAGCGGATCATTGGCCAGCGCCTGGCAAACCTGCACTTCGGCTTCGTCGGAGCGGCCCGTCTGCACCAGCAGCAAGTTGTAATAGATGTGGGGCAGTGGCAGCCCCTGGTTCAGCTCGATGGCGCGCAGGAACTCGCGCTCGGCCTCCTTCCAGTTCCACTCGTACCACATGTGGATCATGCCCAGCGAAGCGTGCGCCTCGGCCAGGGTGTCGTCTGCCGCAAGGGCCTTCGTGACTGCCTCTTCGGCTTCGGGCCACGCCACCGTCGGAGGCGCCAGGCCCCACGAGGCCACGGAAACGTAATAGTCGGCGATGCCGGCCAGCGCCGGCGCATAATTCGGGTCGCGCTCCAGGGCACGCTGGAAGTATTCCAGCGCCTTCTGGAATCCCTCGGGGCTGCGCTTGTTCCACTGGAAGCGCCCGCGCAGGTACAGGTCGTAGGCCTCAAAGTTGTCGGTGTAGCGCTTCACCAGACCGCTGCTGCCCGCCTTCGAGCCCAGCTCCACCTTCAGCATGTCGGCGATGGACCGCGCCATGTTGTCCTGCACGTCGAAGATGTCGGTCAGGTTGCAATCGAAGCGCTCCGACCACAGGGTGTAGCCGTCGCTGACGTTGACCAGTTGCGTGTTGACGCGAATGCGGTCGCCCATCTTGCGCACGCTGCCCTCGACCACGGTCGACACCTTGAGCTGCTCGCCGATGGTGCGGATGTTCTGCGCCTTGCCCTTGAATTCGAACGCCGAGGTGCGCGACACCACTTGCAGCCCCGGCAGCCGTGATAGCGCGTGGATCAGCTCTTCCGTCAGGCCGTCGCTGAAGTAGTCGTTTTCGTGGTCAGGGGCCATGTTCAGGAACGGCAACACTGCAACCGACGCGTGCGGCCGCGGGGCAACGGTGATCACTGGCGCCACGTCGGTGCGCAGCGTCAGCCCATGCAGCGTCTCGACCAGTTCGCGCGCACTAGCGGGCCTCTCGTCGCGGTTCTTGCGTAGTGCCTGGCTGATAATCTGGTCGACGACAGCGGGCAGGTCAGGACGCCGCGCCCGCAGTGACGGTGGCTCCAGGTCCATGATCGCGCGCATGATCGTCGCTTCGGTCTTCGACTCGAATGGCCGGTCGCCCGCCAGCATCTCGTAGAACGTGACGCCCCACGACCAGATGTCGGTACGCGCATCCAGCGGGTCGCCGCGCAGCTGCTCCGGCGACATGTAGGGCACCGTGCCGACCACGCCGCCAGTGTTGGTCAGTCCCACATCGTGCGGCAACTTCGCCAGCCCAAAGTCCACGATCTTCACCCCGCCGTCGGGCAGCAGCATGATGTTGGCCGGCTTGATATCGCGGTGCACGATGCCCATGCTGTGCGCGTTGGCCAGTCCCTTCGCCACCTGCTCGGCAATGTTCACCGCGTGCTTCAGCGAGAGCGGCCCCTGCTCCAGGCGCACCCGCAGGTTCTCCCCGGGGCAGAACGCCATCACGATGAACAGGTCGCCTTCCTTCGTCTCGTCGAAGGCGTGAATGGTGCAGATGTTGGGGTGATCGAGCACGGATGCGGTGCGCGCCTCGCGGATGAAGCGCGTCCGCTGCTCGGGAACAGCGGCGATCTCATGCGAGATGAACTTGATCGCAACCGGGCGGTCGAGCTGTAGGTCCTGGGCCTTGTACACCAGGCCCATCGCTCCCCGCCCCAGCCGCGATACGATGCGGTAATGGGATATGGTACTGCCAATCATCCGTATGGCCCCGGAGAAAGCAGAGTTGGAACTTGCGAGCAGTTTATTGTAACGCTTCGCTGACCACGCGGGTGAGCAGCGCAACCGTTTGGAAGGCGCTTATGGCCATCAGGTTGTGATGGTCCTGGGTGAGCGGCAGCGCGTCGAGCGCATGGTCGAGGTCGTCGCGATGCTGCGGATCGAGCTTGCCGTGCAGCAGCAGGTTGCTGAAGGCACGGCGCGGCACGCCGATGCGGTCGGCCGTCTGCTCGAAGAACTCCACATCCGGCGGGGTGCCTTCCAGCACGGCGATGAAGCCGAGCATCGCGACCGGGTGCACGTGGCGGATCCAGTAATACTGCGCGCCGGCGAGCGCCGCGGCCGAGGGCGGCGGAATGCGCTTCAGCACCTCTTCGCGCTTGTAGCCCAGAGTCTCCAGATCGTCGAGCACCCAGTCGTCATGCCCGGTTTCTTCCGGGATGTGCTTGCGAAAGTATGTGAGCATACCTTCGGCGATGGGCTCGTCGGCCAGCATCTTCTCGCATCGCTCCGCGGCGGCCTTCATGAGCGGTACGCTACAGCGAATGACCGAGTGATTGCGGAAGAGGAACTCGGGATAGATTTCGCGCAGGCGCGGATGGCTCCATAGCTGTTCGGCTACGGCATCCATCGCGCCGCGCACCAGACGTATCTTCTCCCGCAGCCGGCGGCTGTGGCTGAGAGTGGTGATATCGGGTTGGACGGTCGCCGCCACGATGGTCAGAATACGATCCCGAGGGTCCGAGTCGGATTCACCCCGACGCTTCCTCCGGCGCCATTGCAGTTCCTGGTCAGGAAAGGCACGCCGACAGCCTGGAAGACGTTGATCAGCCCTTGAACATCGCTCGCACTCAAGCCGTTGATGGTGTTTATGTCGGCCTGGCTGGGCGGATTCGACTTGTCGATCAGCCCAGCCGTAACCAGCGTATCGAAGTTAGCCATACTGCCTCCAGCTATTCAAAATTCAACTACCCGGGGCCCAGGACTCGGCCCTAAAACACGATGCCCATGGAGGCCTCGCCGCGCGTCGCGGAGGCCGACAGGTTCCTTTGCACGAATCCCGGCGTGAGCTTGCTCTTGATGCTGATGAGCGCGTCCACTTCGCTGGGACTCAGGCTGTTGATGAGGTCCTGGTCTTCCTGGCTGAGAGACGCACCGGCCGAAATGACGCCCGCCTCCATGAGTTTGCTGACGTTTCCCATGAAATCCTCCGAAGCTTATTTGTGGTCGAACTGCGTTTTCGTTCTAGGCAGAAGTTGGCGTCAGTGGCGTGCGCCGCTTCTGGTTGGCAAGTGTTGCGAGCGGCCCAGGCGGGAGCGAATGCGCTGCGGGGAAAAACCTCATAACTCCGCGAGCTGCCCTGAGCTTTGCGAGTCAAGACAACCTACCACAAGCAGAACGATTGTCAAGCGGGAACTCCCCAAATGGTTGGGCACGATGGCAAGAAGTGCGCTGCCTCATGCCCGCGCCGCCTTCTCCTGCCGCTCGCGGAAGAAGTACAGCATGTCCAGCGCAATGGTTCCGGCGCCCGCCTGCCGCAGCAGCGTGGTCACCTGCCCGCGATGATACGTCCCATGATTCACCACATGCTGCATCAACTCCGCCAGGGGCTGCGAATGGGACTTGCCCGACATATCGCTGTACTGCAACGGAACTCGCAGCGCGTCCTCGGCAAGAGCGCCAACAAACTGCTGCCGCTCGTCTTCGAGCGAGTCGCAGAAGGCCCGTAGCTCGGCCACGGTGGACAGCTCCAGTGGAGGCGGAACGCCCGCGGCGCGCAACCCTTTCCAGGCCTCAAAGGAAACGCCGGAGACGGGCTGCGGCGCGACCGGCGACGTTCCCTGCCACCGCTTCAGCCAAATCCACTCCGCCGCCAGGATGTGAAACACCGATTCGCGGATCGAAGGAAAGCTGCTCTGGATGCCGGCGTTGAACTGCTCGTCGCTAAGCTTCTCCAGCACGGAAAACAGGCGCAGGTTCGCCCAGCGGTTGTAAGCAAAAAGGGTATGGACATCTTCAATGCGCACGAGAGGAACTCCCATGGCCGGCAGCATCACCGGACTGCGATGCAGCAACCACGCCGTTGATAGATGCGCTACGGCGCCATGCCGCTTCGCGATTTCGTCCAATGTGCCGCCGCTCATGGCCGGCCGGTAGAAATCATTCATAAGCCGACTGCTGAGCTGAAACGCATATCACCAACATCGGTGACGTATCTCGCTGTGCTTCTCGCTCCCGCTTGCGATGGTAGAAGTGGAGACTCCACATGCAAGGAAGCGACAAGGTGATCGAGCGCCTGAACCGGGCGCTGCACGACGAAATGACCGCGGTGGTCCAGTACATGGTGCAGGCCGAGACCTGCGAGAACTGGGGCTACGGCCGGCTGGCCGGCCTCGCCAAGGCGCGGGCTATCGAAGAGATGAAGCACGCCGAAGCGCTGATCGAGCGCATCGTGTTCTTCGACGCCGTTCCCGAGGTGAATGTGGCCATCCAGCCGACGCTGGGCAAGGATGTGCCACAGCAGTTCGAAGCCGGGCTGGCCGACGAAACAGGCGCGATTCGCGAGTACAACGAGGCGGCCGCGCTTTGCCGCGAGGTGGGCGACGCCGGCACGAAAGACCTGTTCGAGCGCCTGCTGCACGACGAGGAGCGCCACGCCGACTTCCTGGAGGCGCAGTTGAATGCGATCAAGGCGATGGGCATCGGGGCATATCTGGCGCAGCAGATGAGCAAGTAGCCGACTGGCTACTACGCCTTCCTTCTTCTTTGCTTGCTGCTCTTCTCCTCTTGGAAGGGGACAGGGAACTCCTGGACCTTGTTCCCTCGCCGCCGCTGCTCGCGTTGCTTCTTCGGGCGATACCACACGAAGTAAACCAGCGCCGCGATCCCGCCGACCACCGCCAGTCCAATCAGCGCGTACAGGATGGGCTTGTAGTATTGCGAGCCCCACCGGAGGATTGCCTTGCCGTAGATATGCCCGAGATATGCCAGCCCAAAGTAGCGAATCGCTCTTCCCGTTGCCAGCGCCGCGATGAAGTTCTTCTTGGGATAGTGCATCGCTCCCGCCGCGATCAAGAACGGTGTGACAGGAAAGGGTGGAGGCAGAATCGCGCCGACGACGATGGTGGTGAAGCCCTGCTCTTTGAAGCGGCGATAAACCTGTTCGGCTTTGCGCTTGCCGACTTTCTTCTCCAGCATCCCTTCGCCACCCTTTTCGGCCAGACGGTAGGTCACGAAGCCGCCGATGACCGCTCCCACTACCGCCATAAAGGCGTAATACGGCCACCACGACCGATGATGTGCCGAGAGCAGGATGACCAACACGTCCATGCTGCCGGGCAGAGGGATGGCCGAGTTGTCGGCCAGACCGAGGAGGATCAGGCCCGGGCCGCCGAGGCGGTGCAGCCACGTCCAGAGCGGGCTTGCCGGGACAAGCGTGAGTAGCAGTCGCATCATTGCTGGAAGCTGAAGCCGTTATGGATACTTTCGGTTAGAAGCAGATTTTCGCTTGCCGGATGCAGAGCGCTCGACAACGGCCCGAAGCCCCGCGTCGTATAATCGCTGTTTGCGCAACTCATCCCAGGACCAGGAATCCACGTGAGCTCTCATTCGCATACGCACATGCCCGGCCAGCCGCAGGAACCGCAACCGCTGGCCGGCGTCAACAGCATCATCGCCGTCGGCTCGGGCAAGGGCGGCGTCGGCAAGACCACGCTCGCCGTCAATCTCGCCATCGCGCTGGCGCGCATGGGCAACAAGGTCGGCCTGCTCGACGCCGACGTCTACGGCCCCAACGTCCCGCTGATGCTCGGCTCCAGCGAGCCGCCCACGATTGCCGGCGAGAACCGCATGCTCCCGCCCGAGCGCTACGGCATGAAGGTCATCTCCGTCGGCTTCCTCTCGCCCGGCGACAAGCCGCTGGTGTGGCGCGGGCCCATGCTGCACTCCATCATCCAGCAGTTCCTCGGCCAGGTGGAGTGGGGCGAGCTCGACTACCTCGTCGTCGATCTGCCGCCGGGCACCGGCGACGTGGTGATCTCGCTGGTGCAGACGGTGCCGCTCACCGGCGCGGTCGTCGTCACCACGCCCAGCGACGTCTCGCTGCAGGACGCGCGCAAGGCCATCGAGATGTTCAAGCAGGTGAAGGTCGACATCCTCGGCATCGTCGAGAACATGAGCTACTTCGTCTGCCCGCATTGCCATCAGGAGATCGACATCTTCTCCAAAGGCGGCGGCAAGCGCACCGCCGAGCAGTTCAGCGTGCCGTTTCTCGGCTCCATCGAACTCGACCCCGAGATCCGCAAGGGCGGCGACAGCGGCCATCCCATCGTGATGGAAGGCGACCAGTCGCCGCACGCCAAGTCGATCTTCGCGTTCGCCCATCAGCGTGATCGAGCGCACGAAGGAAGTGCAGGAGTCGGCCGGCGGCAGCGTGATCGAGATTCGCTAGACATTTCGGCCCGTTAATGTCCGCGGCTTTTGCAAAGGGGAGGACGTTTAGCGGCTTTGAAGGGGCGCAGCTTTAGCTGCGCCGCCGCAAGTTCCGTATCTCTGATCTTCCCGCAAATCGTCTATTCACACGATTTACGACGCTTCTCCCCTAACTTCGTGTCTCACGCCAAGGGTTCTTCACCGTAACGGAGGTCCACCCAGCGTGTTACCGAAGTAATTGTCGTCCAACAATCACTTAGCCTCTGACTCGGCAGCCCGCGGGTATACTTCTTTTCGCTCCGCCATCCTCTTGTATTGCTAAGGAAGGCCAATGAAGCTCCCTGGCCGCTTCTGCCTTGTTGCTGTGGTCTGCGCTGTGCTCGCTATGTCGTCGGCGCTGCATGCGCAAACGTTCACCACGCTGTATAGCTTCTGCTCGCAGGCCAACTGCGCGGACGGCAGCGATCCGTGGGCTGGGTTGGTGCAAGGCGCAGACGGCAACTTTTACGGCACAACGTTTCGAGGTGGGATGGTTGTTGGAACGGCCTACAAGATCACCGCCGGCGGAACCTTGACCTCGTTGCACGCTTTCAATGGAACGGACGGCTTGAACCCCGCCGCGAACCTGTTGCTGGCCAGCGACGGCAACTACTACGGGACAACGTCATCCGGTGGCAACCTCAATCTCGGCAATATCTTCAAGATGACCCCGAGCGGCACGGTCACTCAGGTTTACAGCTTTTGCACATCGAGCTGCCCGAACGGGGCGAATCCGATGGGAGCGTTGGTGCAAGGCGCCGACGGCAACTTCTACGGCACAGCCCAGGGTGGCGGTGACGGCCACTGTTCCGGGATCAGCGGGATCGGCTGCGGCACGGTTTTCAAAGTCACGCCCAGCGGTACTCTGACGCTGCTGCACGCCTTCACGGGCCCCGAGGGCGCAGATCCTTACGCCGGGCTGGTGCAGGGCACCGACGGGAACTTCTACGGGACAACCCAGCACGGAGGGACCGGGAACAACAGCAAATGTATCGAGAATAGTAACCTGGGCTGCGGCACAGTTTTCAAGATCACGCCAAGCGGAACGCTGACAACGCTGTACAACTTTTGCGTGCAAGGCAACTGCCCTGACGGCTACGGGCCGCAAGCAGCGCTGGTGCAGGGCGCCGATGGGAACTTCTACGGGACAACCCACTGGGGCGGTACGGGAACGATCGGGAACGGTACGATCTTCAGGATCACCCCGAGCGGCGCGCTTACCACGCTGCACAGCTTTGCCGGCTATCCGACTGACGGTGCGAGCCCGATCGGAGGATTGATTCAAGCCACCGACGGAAACTTCTACGGCACGACGCCATCAGGCGGCGCCCACTTTACCGGCGGGACTGTCTATCAAGTCACTCCGGGCGGTGCGCTTACCACGATCTATAGTTTTTGCGCTCTATCGCACTGCGATGACGGCTCCGATTCGTACGCTCCGCTGCTGCAAGGCACCGACGGCAACCTTTACGGAACGACCACCAGCGGCGGTACCGGCTGCAACGGCGGTTTCTGCGGCTACGGCACAGTATTCAAGGTGTCCGTTGGACTCGGCCAATTCGTGAGCTTGCAGCCTGCGTCGGGGGGAGTGGGAACGCCGGTTACTATCCTGGGTAACAATCTCAGCGGCGCGACCGGTGTGACGTTTAATGGCACGCCCGCGACGTTCAACGTGGTTGCAAGCGGTGAGATTACGACGACCGTACCGGCCGGGGCGACCACTGGAACCGTACAGGTGACTACGCCCTCCGGCAGCGTGAACAGCGCCACGGACTTTCAGGTGACGGGGGCGCTACAGTTCGTGACCGTGCCGCCGTGCCGACTGGTGGATACGCGGCAGACCGGCGGCCCGATTCAAGGCGGCACGTCCCGCAACTTTGCCGTTCCGCAGCTTGGGGGTTGCGGCATTCCTACGACGGCCGCTGCGTATTCACTCAATGTGACCGTAGCGCCGCACGGGTCGCTAGGCTATCTGACCATCTGGCCAGAGGGCGAAATTCAGCCGTTCGTCTCGACGATAAATTCGCCTGACGGCCGCACCAAAGCCAACGCGGCGATCGTGCCGTCGGGCAACAGTGCGGTGAGCGTGTATGTGACGAACACGACCGACGTCATTCTCGACATCGACGGCTACTTCACAGCGCCGGGCGCGGGAACCTTGCAGTTCTATTCGCTGCCGCCGTGCCGGCTGGTGGATACGCGCGGCGCCGACGGGCTGTTGGGCGGCCCGCGGCTGGCAGCGCAAATGGAACGCGACTTTCCTCTGCTGATGAGCAGTTGCATTCCATCGGGAGTAACTCCGGTGGCGTACTCGCTGAACTTCACGGTGGTGCCTAATCCCCCAGGTCAGCACCTCGGGTACTTGACGGTGTGGCCGACGGGGCAGCCGCAGCCGACGGTTTCGACGCTCAACAATCCGACCGGAACAACCGTGGCGAACGCGGCCGTCGTTCCCGCCGGGCAAGAGGGCAAAGTGGCGGTCTTCGCTTACAACACCACCGACCTGCTCGTCGACATCAACGGCTACTTCGCCGCACCGGGAAGTGGAGGCTACTCGTTCTATCCGGCTGCGCCCTGCCGCGTCATCGACACCCGAAACAATAATGGCCAGCCGTTCAGCGGCACGCTAACTCCGCCGGTCAATGTTGTGGGCGGTCCGTGCGCGCCCCCCAGCACCGCGACGGCGTACGTCTTCAATGCGACCGTCGTGCCGAACCACCGGCTCGGATATCTGACGCTGTGGCCGGATGGGGAGCCGAGCCGTTGGTGTCAACGCTGAATGCGTACGACGGCTTCGTCACCTCGAACATGGCAATCGTGCCGAACATGGATGGCAAGACCGACGCCTATGCGGGCGATGGATCTACGCAGTTGATTCTGGACATCTCGGGGTATTTCGCGCCGTAGTGCCGCCGGCTGAAGCCGGGTGGATGAGAGGACGGTGTCATCCTGAGCGCAGGCGCGCTTCTGTTGTGCGCCGGAGTCGAAGGACCCCTATTCTGGTTCTGGCGACTATAGCGGTCCCTCGCTCCGCTCGGGATGACACCTTCAAACCAATCACTGACGCGGGGCTGAAGCCGCGCCCTACCACCGACCTACTTCCACAAATCGTCCAGGTTGCGCTCCCACAGCTTGATGCCGCCGAGGATGCCGTCCTGGTTGGAGACGATTTCGGCGTTCTTCGGCAGATCGAAGGTGATCTCCTTGGCGTTGCCGCCGCCGATGTAGAGCCGGTCGTAGTAGAACAGCCGATAGAGCTGGTCGATGGCTTCGCCCACGCGCTTGTTCCACTTCTTTTTGCCGTTCTTCTCCAGTGCGCGACGGCCCAGCTCGTCTTCGTAGGTGTTGCAGTCGCGGAAGGGATGGTGGCTCATCTCGAGCGAGGGTATGGGCACGCCGTCGAGGTAGAGACCGGCGCCCATACCTGTGCCCAGTGTGATCACCAGCTCCACGCCGACTCCGCTGACCGCGCCCAGGCCCTGCACAACGGCATCGTTGGCCACGCGCACCGGCTTGCCCAAGGTCTTCGACAGGTTCTCCGCCAGGGGATACTCGATCCACTTCTTATCGAGATTGGCCGCGGTGTAGACCACGCCCTTCTTAATGACGCCGGGAAAGCCCACGGAGACGCGATCGAAGTCGCCCAGTTGCCTGCCGAAGTCGGCGATGATGGCGCTGATGTTGGCGGGCGTGGATGGGTCGGGGGTCTTGGCGCGCAGGCGATCGGTGATCGGCTTGCCGCTCTCGTCGAGCAGCATGGCCTTCACGCCGCTGCCTCCGATGTCAACGGCCAGGGTCTTGGCGGGTTGCGCTTTCGGCGACGGGCGCTGCACAGTGGCGGTGGGAGCGGACTTGTTCTTGGAAGCGGCGGCGCTGGGCGTGGGCATGGGCCCTCCTGGGATTCGCGGTTTGTTGGACATGAATGCTTGATGAATTCAGGATAGAGAGCATACCGGATAAATGCGCGGGAGGAAATAGGGAAACTTCTGCGAGGGACCAGGGGCTCGGGGTTAGGGGCTAGTTCGAACGACTTTGTTGCCCCATTTGGACAGGTTTGGTGACATTGAAATATAGAGATGGGGAAGGGGCAGGGCGTTCGAGATTTCCTCATCCCTAGTCCCTGGCCCCGAGTCCCTGAGCCTTTACTCGCGCGTCCAGCTCTTGCCCCCGTCGTGAGTGCTCCAGGTTGCAGCTTCGGTGGTCACACGGCCCTGGGCAGGTGTGTCGAAGCGAATCGACTGCACGGCGCCGTGCTCGGATTGCCCGTCGGCAGTCAACGCTACCTGCGTCCAGTGCTCGCCGGCATCCGATGAATGAAACAACGCGCCATTGCTGCCACCGGCCCAGACCTCGTTGACGATGACTGCGACGGCGCGGAAGGTGACTGGCTGTTCCGCAAGCACGGGCGTCCACTCGTCCGGAGAGGTCGAGCGCTCCAGGTGGCCGTCATTTGAGACCCGCCAGTGCGAAGCGGGGATGGCGCGCTTCGCCAGTGCAAGGCCTCTCCCGCCGAATTCGGCTGGGTTGCGGCCCATCGTGTCCAGGGTGGGAGCGGCGCCGGGCACTGTGACGGCGACTGCTGCCGCATCGGACGACTGCGTCGGAATTCCGTTCGGCGGTGCTGCAATTTTCGCCTGGGCTTGCGATTGCGCGGGGAAATTCTGGGCCAGCGGCGCGGCCGATGGTCCGCCAACGGAATTTGCGCCTGAGACTGCGCGTGCGGCAGATTGCGGAAGAGTCTTCGATTGCGGGCTCATCGGCGGAACCAGGGCCGGCTTTGCCGCAGCAGCCTGCTTCTCATCCATCGAGATGGCCATTTGCGGCGGCAACGCAAGGTCCTTCTTCTTCGACATGTCCCGCGGCTCCTCCCGTACCGGAGGGGAAGACTTTCGTGAAGCGCTGACCTTCGGCGGCGTGGCGGGAGCGGGTTTTTCTTCCGGGACCGTCGCCGACTGCGCTTCCGGCGGCGCTGGAGGGCGGTTCACGGCCAGCGTGGGTGCAGGCGGGTTCACCGTCGCAACCCGATACCCGATCACACCCACGACAATCGCCAGTGCAGCCAGCGTGGGGGCGAGCCAGGTCCAGGATCGGCTCCGCGGAGCGAAGGTGGGATACTTCTGTGCCGCTACAGCGGGTTGCTCAGTCTGATTGGCCGCGCTAGCCAGGAAGACGATTTCGCGGCAATCGGCGCAGCTTGTCAGATGTGTGGCGACCCGCGCGTTCTCGTCAGCAGCGAGCGCGCGCTCCACGAAGCCGTTCAGCAGGTCGGCGGAAGGATGCTCGTCCGCCGCCGTCTGCCGGGCGAGCGCGTCGCGTGCCGATTGTGGGAGCTGGTGCTTCATCCTTCCTCTCCGCTCTTCTTATAGAACGCCAAGTCGGTGCGATCTTGCTGCAAAGTTTCCCGCACCTGGACCCGCAAGTCGCGAACGTCCACCTCGGCGAGGGCCTCGTCGGCCTGCCGGGCGGACATGCCTGACGCGAGAAGCCGCTTGCGGATTCGCTTGCGCAAGCCGGTGGCGGCGCGCTCCAGCTTGCGGCTGACGGTCGACTCGTGTACGCGTAGCAGCTTCGCGATGTCGGCCAGTGTGCGCCGGTCGAGATAGTAGGAGGCGAGCAGGAAGCGGTCGTCGGCGGATAGCGCAGCCAGCTCCGCCGCCGTGGCCGCGTCGACGCGGGTGTCGGCTGGCGCAGTCTGCGTCTGGGCGGATGCGAATTGCCGGCCTTGCTCCAGCTCTGCGTCCAGGCTAGTCTCGCGCCGGGTGCGGCGATACTGGTTGACGTACTCCTGCGCGAGCACGGTGCGCAGCCATCCCGCCAGCGAGCCGCGCCCGAGGTAGTAGCGCAGCTTTGAGGCGCGCGTCTCGCCGCGATCATTGACTCCGTACAGCTCCGCGTAGAGTGAATCCGCCAGCGCGCGGGCGGTGCTCTCCTCACGCGCGATGGCGTGAGCAGCTTCGTACAGCAGCGCGCGATATCTCGTCAGGAAGAGTTCCCACGCGCCATTGTGTCCCGCCATGCAGGCGCGCGCCAGCACCAGTTCTTCAAGATGCAGCGAAGGGAGAACGTCCTGCGGTTGGGCATCGCCGCCGCGTTGGTGCAGTACTTCGGCGAGCATCGCGGCCAGCCCGGCGACGTCGATGGCAAACTGCGCAGCCCCGCTCGCGGCGTAGTGCTCCGCGGCAAATGCGCGGACCTCGGCGGACGGCTGCGGGCCCGGTTCCGGGGATGGCGCGGAAGCCATAGGTAGGAATCCTAACAATTTGTCTGCAAGAAAAATATGGTCCAGCGTTCCTGTCCTAGAGACGCCCAAGAGGCCTCGGAGGTCAACTATGCTATCCAGGATTTCGGCAACGCTGGCAGTTGTGCTGGCCGGCGCCATCGCAGCGGTCACGGGCTTCCAGCCCACGGCGGTAAATGCGGGCCCATCAGCCCATGAATCGCTTCACGTTCTTCCGCCCATCACTCACGGCAACCTGACCATCTTCCCGGTGGTGGGAGGCGCCGACTACGACACTTCGCGCTTCCTCACGCTGGACGAAGGCGTACACGCCGGCTCGGTGATTGTCTCCGAGCGAGGCGAATTGCAGGGACTGGTGCGACGCGGCCAGCCGGTGAATCGTCATTCCGGGGCCGAGGTCAACGAGCTTGTGCTGGTCAACAACTCCGATCGCCCGCTGCTGCTGCTGGCGGGTGAGATCGTCACCGGCGGCAAGCAGGACCGCGTCATCGGCGCCGACCGACTGGTGCCGCCGAAGTCGGACCCTATCGATCTGTCGGTGTTCTGTGTCGAGCCCGGCCGCTGGGTGGGACAGAGCGCGCAGTTCGGCAGCATGAAGTCGCAGATGGCGCAGCCCAGCGTCCGCATGCCCGCCATGGCCGCGAAAGACCAGCACCAAGTTTGGAACCAGGTTGCCGTCGCCCGCGACGCTATGCAGGTGAAGAGCCTGGGCGCAGTCGGTGGCGTCCCGGCGGCGGCCCCTCCGGCAACGACCTCCTACGCGAAGACCATGGCGGCGCCGCAGATCCAGCAGACCATCGACAGCGTGGCCGGCAGCTACGACAGCATCCTGCGCGAGTTGCGCAAGTCGAACGCGAAGGGTGTTGTGGTGGCGATCAATGGCAACCTGGTATGGGCCGATCTGTTCGCCAGCAACGACCTTCTCGCGCGCTATTGGCAGAAGCTGGCGCGCTCCTATGCCGCCGAGTCGCTGACCGCAGTGAGCGCGAAGGGGCAGGCCGACGAGAAATCGGCGCAGGCGTTTCTGGACCGTCTGTCAGGCAATCGCGAGGTGGTTGAGACCGATCCCGGCGTCTACCGCCGGGCCGAGATCAGCGGCGACGGCTATAAGGTCTTCACACTGACGGCGCTGATGCCGAAGACCGACTTCGACGTCCACGTCGCGAAGATGACGTACGGCGATGATGTGCAGCAGAGGCCGCGGCCGTATGGAATGATTCGGTAGCGCAATTGGACCAGCCGCAAAGCGGCGGGATGAGGTGAGGCGGGGGCGTTAGCCCCCGCTGCGGTTGGAAAGAAAGCGAGCCGCGGCAACGGCGACACAGGCCGTCAAGGCTGCTTGGATGCGCCCGGCGCTGCCGTCATGTGGTTGAAGAAAACGTCTCGCGCCTTCTCGATCACGCCCTGATCGAAGCCCTCCATGATCAGCAGATCGTTGTCGCGGATCTCAATGATGATCGGCCCCGCGCTGGTTTCGCCGGACCTGACATTGCAAGGGATTGGCGTACCATCTGCTGCTTTGCCGGTCGGGCACTCTGAATGCCATGTAACCGGTTCGCTATAGCGCTTGGGCGTGTAATCGGCATAGAGCTTGGCGAAGTCCCGCGCCGCGTCGGGTGAGTCCCAGCGCGAGTAGTACAGCATAGCGACCTGGTCTTTGGGCGCGCTCTTCGGGTGAGTGGCGAAGTAGTAGCCGCCGCGCCAGTGCCGATAATAGTTGGGACTATCTTCCGCGCCGTACTGCTTGGCCAGCAGATACACATCGAACTCGCCCATGCTGCCGAAGTCGACGCGCTCGTACGCCGGGCGGACCAGTGCATCCATGTCGGGTACCGGCGGCGGCGCGACCACCTGGTGCATCAGATACGTCTCCGGCTGCATGATCTGCCGGGTGTCCACCGGCGGATCGTGCAGCAGACCGGCGAAGGCAGCCTCTTTGCCCTGATTGCGCAGCACCGTGCGCACGAAGTCAAGCCCGAAAGTGTACGGCATCATCAGCGATTCCTTCAGGAACAGCGGGGCATCGGCGAACACCGGCGAGTCCTTGCTATCGCCCATGCTGGTGCGAACGGCATCGACAAACTGAGGCGCGGTGAGGATGTTCTTGCCCAGCGGCGCGAGGGTGTAGTCGAACCACACGACTTGCGCCTGGCCCTCGGCGACGCACTGGCGCGCCGCCTGCGCCTCCTCGGCCACGTACTCCTGCGGATCGGGCAGAGACGTGGCGTCGTCCTTGGCGCCGGCCAGCTCCCACTTGTCAATGTCGATTTGCTGGTCCTGGAGCGCGTGCGTCAGCTCATGCGCCAGCACCGGCTTCTGCGCGTCGACGGGCAGCCAGTCGAGCATGTTCACGCTGCGCGTCTTGGGATCGTAGTACGCGGCCACCTGCTCCCCCATCAGGCGCAGAAACTCGGCGTGCAGGTCGTAGGCCTTGGGCAGCAGCCCGAACTTCTCCAGCACCAGGCGCGACGCCTCCAGCCGCTTGGCGTCCTTGTCGTCCTTCATGCGCTTGTCGACGTACTTCTGCACCTGCTCGCGGGTGATGAGGTTGCGCTTCACCTTGCGGTCGACGGGCAGCAGCGTGTCCACACTTGCGAAGTGCAGGATCTCGTCGACCGAGCGGAAGAGCTCCTTGGCCTGCTGCTGGGTGATGTGGGTTTCGGGCGCGGGCTGTTGCTGAGTTTGGGATTGCGCGGCGGGCGATTGCGGCTGAGTTTCACTCGAAGCGCCGGATTGCGGAGCTTGCCCGGCAGAGCTGTTCGGCCGCGGCGGAGCTGGAGAGGGCGACGCCGCAGTCTGCGCCCAAGCCGCCGTCGCAAACAGCAGAACGAGCAAACAGGCTGCTGGAGCTTTCACATGGCTGGTACGAAATAACTGACGGGCTGACATGCAGTAACTTCAAGCATACAGGAGATAGCTTTCCCGGTGGCGAACGCCAGTGCGCCGGGTAGTGGCTCAGTTGGAAATCTGAGCGGTGGAAAGGGCACGGCTTCAGCCGTGCCGATGGGCGACGATGGAACCGGGCTTTAACCCCGGCTCGCCGCGGCTAAAGCCGCCGTCAATGCCGTTGTTTCGCCGGGCTGAAGCCCGGCGCTTCCACCGCTCAATCTCAAACTGAGCCACTACCTCCGCGGCAGGTCGAAGTCTGAGCTTGCCGAGGAGTCTCCGGGCGCAGCGTTCTATTTCTCCCAGTGCTGAGTGCTGAACTGCGCGGGATCGAAAATTGCCGGATTCAGCTTTGGGTTGGCCACGATGTCCGAGTACTCCTCCGAGAACACCTCTTTACCATCGACGTAAAGCTCAACTCCCGCAGCTACCCAGCCGAGCGACGGCTTGCGGTAGTCGACGAACCGAGTATCGGCCGTCTTGGTGGGGTCGCGCCGGTCAGGCTCAAGCAGCCGAACGAAGAGGAGCCTCTTCTGTTCGATCCAAAACTGCTTCGACTTCAGATCGCCCTTGTCTGCGCCGACCACATAGACCGGTTCGCCCTGCCATGTCTCTTCGTGAAATTTTGAAACGTCGAAGCCTTCCTGCTTGACCTGGGCAATCGTCGTCTCCGGCGGCTGGTGGTAGACGTCGAACCCCAGCACCAGCAGCATGTGAACGAAGGGCGTGGTCCGGGTGATCTTGCCGTTCTTTGAGGACGGTGAGATTGCCGTCGGCGAAGATCATGCCGTTGTTCTCGCTTGGCGGCCCGATGTCGATGCGCAGCTTTCCCGGCACCATCATCGCTTCGTGCCAGGTCTCGCTGCTGGTCGTGCCGTCGGGCTTATGCGTGATGCTCTTCTGCGTGAACGTCAATGTCTCGTACCAGTCATGCTGATAGCGATCGTGCATGGCGCGCAGCAGCGCCTCGCCATTCTGAATCTCTTGCGCCGGTGCGATGACGGCAGACCCCACCAGGCAGAAAGCAGCCAGAATCACGCTTGCGAACAATAATCTGTGACCATGCATGAGCATTCTCCTCCCCACCGTCATACGTGCGCAACCACGCCGCAGTTCAATTTTGCTGCAAGCCGAAGGAGAGCTTGCGCGGTCAGGGTATAGAGAACAGCTTCCAGCCGTCGGCGTTCAGGTTGAAGATGAAGTCGATCAGCTCTGTCGTTCGGGCACTGCTTATTCTGAATTCGCGCTACCAGCACTGCCTGTTGCACCCCATTGCGCGTCACCTCGCTGGCGGCGGTGTGTACGTTGTCCGAATGAGTCAGCAGCTCGCGGTAGGAGCACGGGCGCTGGGCGTTGTCCAGTTGGATGGGAGTATCAATGCAGGAGGAGTCGAAGAGCTTGCAATAGAGCCCGTGATGAAATCGCAATTGCCGTTCGACGTTGTCCGCGATCGACGTGCTCGGCGCTGGGGCCAACATTGACTCCACCCTCGGGAATGTAGGACAGAACGGCATCGCGTGTCGCCCGCGCGCAGAGCGGCGAAGAACTTCCGCTCGAGTGCGCTGACAGGTTCGGGAGTCGAGACGTTCTTCGACTGCGCAATGGCCGATGAACAGAACACACTGACGCTGGCGGCCGCGAAAGCGCAACTCAGCAGAAAGCAGCGGCCGAAAAACATACCGCTCACTTTCCGGCCTTGGCGCGTTTCGTTTTCACGGGAGCGCGGACTCTTCTTATCGTCGCGCGTGCCGTCCGGGCAACCGGTTTCGCCGCAGGTTGTGCGCTATCCAACTGCTGTTGCCGCTTCTTCGGAGGCGCTCAAATACCAGGCGATAAGAATCGGATATCAGCTCGCGCAGTTCGGAATCGGGCAAGGTGTTGAACTGCTCCAGCGCGATCCACTGCGCTCGTGCCATGTAAGGCGCGGGACGAGCGCCGGGCCGCTCGCACAACTCGGCAAACATTCTCCGGCGCTGCACTTGAAGCGACATCCGCACCGGGCCGGGCTCGAGCGCAGCCACGACGAACAGCTTGCCATCCACCTTGAAGCACAAGTCCGATCCCCACTGCACGTTCTCGCTGGTGTGGCGGAAACCCAGGCAGTAGCGGCGAAGAGCTTCAATGTCCATTGTTCGTCTTCCCGGAAGCGGCGGCCTCCGGCCACTCGCGCCTCATGACGGCCTTGGTGTAGGCCAAGCGGAAGCCGCGGCGCTCCATGTTGCGCTGCGAGCCGCTCCCCGGATGCGTGCTGACCACAGCATATTCGCAACCGGCGCGCGCCGCCTCGTGGAGACGCTGCGCGATCAGCGCAGTCTGCACGCCGCGACATCGGAAGTCTGGCAATGTGGCCGCGCCGAACAGCGCGGCAATGCGAGCTTCGGTAATGATGCGTCCGCCACAGCCGCCCACCACCTTACCTTCGATGCGCGCAAGAAAGGGAAGAGCGCCCGGCAGCGCGGCGAATCCGCCGAAGACATCCTCGGCAACGGTGATGTCCTGGGCAAAACCCTCGGCGATGGTACGCATCCACGGCTTGACCGTCTGCGGAGTCACTCGTTCGATGCTGACACCCTCAGGCACAACGAATGGCTCTTCGGCATCAATGCGGCGAATGAGCACAGAATTGAACTCCGCGATGCCATAGCCGCGCTCGCCCAGCAGCGCGCGCAGCGACTCCTGCGCGAGCGGTGATAGCACTACGGTCGAAGCCACTCCGCGGCTGCGGAAGAATTCCTCGACGCGATCGAGGTCCGCCGCCGTGACCTCACCGTAAAGACCCATGCCCACCATCTGGTTCGCGGGATAGGCGACGCCGCCGAAGAAGGCGATACCTCCGGCCACGTGCAAAGTCTGCGGCGGGATCGGACGCGCTGTAGCGGCGGATTGCCTCCAGACAATCGGGGAAGATCATCTCCGCCATCTCCAGACGGCGGGCGAAGTCGAGGTCCACAAAATCGGGGAGGATATCTACGGCAGTCGCTGTCATGTCGGACACGCTTACTGTCCTTTCAGCGCTCCTAAAATGCGGTCGAAGTCTTCCAGCGAGGAGTACTCGATGAGGATCTTGCCCTTGCCCTGGCGATCTTCGATGGTGACGCGCACGCCCAATGCGCGCTGCAATTCATTCTCGGCTTCCCGCACATTGGCATCGACCACCCGCTCCTTTTTCTCCTTGGGATGCGGGTGGGTCAACGCGGTGACAAGCTCTTCGGTCTGGCGCACGTTCAGGCCTTGCTCGACAATGCGCTGCGCGACGCGTTCCGTCTCCTGGGGCGACTCGATCGCCATCAGGTATTTGGCGTGGCTGACGCTGATCTGATCTGTCTCCAGCATGGTCTGCACCAGCGCGGGCAGCTTCAGCAGCCGCAGGAAGTTGGCGATCGAGGAGCGCTCGAGGCCGGTTCGGATTGACATCTGCTCCTGCGTCAGGCCAAACTCGCGCCCCAGGCGGTCATAAGCGCGCGCCTGTTCGATGGGGTTCAGGTCCTCGCGCTGGAGGTTCTCGATGATCGTCATCTCCATCGCCTGCTCGTTGGAGACGAGACGAACGATGGCCGGGATGACGTTCAGTTCGGCGATGCGCGCGGCTTGCCAGCGGCGCTCGCCGGCGATGACGTGGTAGCGCCCGGCTCCGTTGGGACGCACGACAATGGGCTGCAACACGCCTACCGACTTAATGGAGACCGCCAACTCCTGCAATGCCACCGCGTCTAGCGCCGCCGTCCGTGTCTGGTAGGGATTATGTTCGAGCTGGTCGAGCGGGAGTTGCAGCACCTCCTCGCCGTCGGCCTTGGGAGGAGCAGGCAGCGGCGTCGGCCCGTGCGCAACAGGACGCGAGGGGAGCAACGTCTCCAGTCCGCGGCCGAGAACTTTGCGTTTTTCGGTGCTCATGAAAAGTTGAGAGATTCGAATCTCGTAAGGGGTGCGAGGAGCAGCCGACGTACGCGGCATCGCAATAACAAAAAGCCTCTCGCGATCCTGCACATTATAGGCCCGGCCCTGCCAAGTTGTAAGCTGTGTTCCGCTGTGGAAAACGGGCTTTGATTTCGTTTGCCGGCGCTCGGATATACTCGGTGCCGCGGGCGGAGGGGCGTACTTGCTCCGCCGAACATTTCTCATGCACCTCCGGACCGGAGATAAATTCCAGGTTCCAAAAGGCCGCCTGACGTACATGCAAATCACCCGGAAATCCCTGTTGGGACTCGTATTCGTGCTCGGGCTATCCGCAGTGCTCGATATGATCGTTGCGGTCAGAGCGTCGATCACTACTGACGAGGCGCAACATATCGAGTATGGCATCCACGTTCTCCACTCAAAGCCCGATCGTATTGCCGACGGCGGGTACTACGACAGCCAGATGCCGGTCTCGGCACTGAATGCCGTACCGCTGGATATCGCTTCGCGGCTGGAAGCGCGCCGCCTGCTGCACCCACTAACAGCCGACACCAACCTCATAATGGTGCGCACGGTAACCGTGCTGGCGAGTTTGGTGTTAGGCCTGCTCGTTTACTTGTGGGCCTACGATTTATATGGCGAGGGCCCGGCATTAGCATCCTGTTTGCTTTGTACCCTGTCTCCGAACCTGATCGCGCACGGAACGTTAGCCACCAACGACATGTATCACGCGCTCGGGATGGTCGGATCGTTGTTTTTCTTCCGCCGCTTTCTGCTGCAGCCGACTGTGAGCCGCGCCTTTACCAGCGCGTTGGCCCTTGCCATAGCGCAAATCACAAAGCCCTTTGCGATCATGCTGTATGCGATTGTCTTTCTGTTCATCGCGTTCATAATGTTCAAGAGCGGCGGCTATCCATCTCTGACGAAAAGGCGGGTTGTTGCCTTCACGGCGATGTCGGTGCTGTGTTTCCTGGCTGTGCTCAACGTCGCCTTCTGCTTTGATGGGACGTTTAAGACTTTGAGCTACTTCTTGCGCGAGCACCCCCAGCTTGAAGCCGCCGCGCTGCACCGAGTTCCATGGCTGCCAAAAATCGCCCAGCTTCCGCTCCCCGTGCCCTACCCCTTTCTGGAAGGGATATACATGATGAAATACGATGAAGCGCGCGGCCGGACGTTTGGAAATATCTATTTGCTGGGCGAAACGAGGGACACCACCGACCCGGCGGTGCACGGATTCAAGTCGTACTATGCAGTAGCTTACTTCTACAAAGAACCGATAGCGTTGCAGATTCTGTTCCTCTGGGGGTTGGTCTGGGCCTGGAGGAACCGCAAGCCCGCAGATTTTCTAATGGGAGAAGGACTGCTGCTACTGGGTGCTGCCGTCCTGGTTGTTTCGCTGTCATTCTTCAGCAGAGCGCAGGTCGGAATCAGGCATATCCTGCCGGCCTTGGCCATTGAAACGATTATTGCCGGAGCAGCATTCTCCAACTTCACGTCCAAGCCATGGCCACAAAAAGCGATATTGGCCGGGCTGATCTTATGGCTGGCGGGTTCGATGGCAAGCTATTATCCGCAAATGATTCCCTATATGAACGAGTGGGTAAGGGACCGGCGCTTTGCCTACAAAATTGTGGCCGACAGCAATCTGGACTGGGGACAAGACCAAGCGGTCGTCGACGATTTTCTTCGCAAGCATCCGGATGTTGTGCTCGATCCGCAAGGCCCGGTAGCCGGACGTGTGCTGGTGCGGGCGAACCGTCTGACCGGAATTTATCGATGGGATTCTGCAGCTTACCTCACGGAGCACTATCAGCCTGTCGCCCAGGTGGGATATGCACACTTCCTTTTTTCCATTCCCCGCCGCGAAGTCGCTGCCGCCCCGTCGGCACGATGAAAAGACGCCAGCTCTTTCGAGGCGCTTACGTGGTCGCAGACGGCTGAACAACCGGAGTGAATTCCGCCAGTTTCATCGCACGCTTCACCTCGCGGGCCCTCATGAAGTGCTCCCAGATAAATGCCGTGCGATGGTTCTCCACCATCACCATGCTGATGCCCTGATCGATGCCGAGCACGTCCACGTCGGTCCAGTTCGTGCGGGGATCGAAGGCGTCGACAAAGCCGTACTTCTTCCACGCGCGTTGTTCGTATTTGGCATAGAGATTGGTCAGCACTGCGATGGTCTCCTTGGGCAGGAAAGGCATGGAGCCGGCGGTGGCACAAGGCACGACGGTGCCGTCGATGTAACCGATCTCCGGTGGGCCGCCCCAGGCCTGATAGCCGAGACGCGAATCCGACGCTGTAATGCCCCAGGTGTTGTCGTCATAGTCTGGGAAGCGCCAGCGGATCGACTGGCAGAACAGCTTGTGCGCGTAGGTGGCAATGGCAGAGTTCTGGAAGTAGTTGGCGTACTGGTCGCGAATGTTGCGGAAGTCGAACCAGGCGTGCGAGTACTGGTGCACGAACAACGGGTCGGCGGCGCTGATGTAGCTGTAGCCCTCGAACTCCATCGTGGGGCGTGAGAAAGCGTCCCACGAGGACGCCGGAATGTTGTAGATCGGCGCGCCCATGGCGAGCAGGTACATCATCATCAGCTCGCAGTAGACGTCCCAGCGCGCGCCGATGAATTTGTACTCGGGCGTCCAGCCGAGGGCGAAGGTCTGCCCGCCGTTCAGCATCCAGCGCCAGTCGACGCGCCGGTAAATAGTGTTGGCCAGCGCCGTGATCTTTGCGTTGTCGAAGTATTCGCGAGCCATCAGCACGCCACAGAGCAGGATACTGCTGTCGATGGGCGAGATCTCCGATAGGCGCGCGCGCTTGCCGGTGTTGACGTCGAGGAAGTGGTAGAAGAAGCCGTTCACATGCTCGGCGTGATTGACCAGGAAGGTGAGTGTGGTGACCACGCGCGCGCCAATCTGGTGCGGCGGCAGGTAGCCGCGCTTGTGGCCTATGCAGAGCGCTGCCAGTCCGAAGCCCGTAGCGGCGATGCTGGCCACACGACGCGGGTCGGGCGTGCCGTCCGCCAGTGCACGATCGCGCACCAGTCCGGTGTGCGGGCCGGCTTCGTTCCAGAAGAACTGGAAGGCGCGGCTGACGATTTCCTCGAGCAGTTCGTCGGCGCTGAGCCGCGCCTCCGGCGAAACGGCCTGCGATTGCAGATGCCTGCTCGCGACTGCGAACAGCTCGTTCGTAGCGAAGGGATAGGCCAACGCGCCTTTCGCCATGAGGGAAAGCAATTCGCGGCGGGTGAAGTTTGTGCCTGGAGGGCGCAAGAATTCGCGAATGCTCTCTGGATTACAGCTTGGCTTGTTTGACATTCTTCAGAAGACGGCTTGCAGACATTTCACAGCGGCGCGCGCCACGATGGTTGTGGCCCAGTTCCCGAACAGCGCGAGACCTGGGGTACCCCGGTTCGACTCGGTTCAACTGTCCTCGGGTCTCGCGGGTTCGAGACCCGGGACGGGACCTGTAACGAGTGTATTCGGTCAGGAGCCGGCCAACAACTCAGGCAGAGCAGGCCTTCAGGGACTGTGTCACAACTGAAAGCGATCTTGCGCTGTGGACAAGCAGGCGGAATTGCAACTGCAACAGCCGCGAAGCCGGCGGAATGGGGTGAGCCCGGCGTGTAAGCGCCGGGTCAGAGTGGGAGATGCACCGAGCCGCGGCAGCGGCGATACCGGTTGCGACTGTTAGAATCGAAGCTAGCGCTCGTTACCCCGCATGGATCCCGCACTCATCCGGAATTTCGCGATCATCGCCCATATCGACCATGGGAAGAGCACGCTGGCCGACCGCCTGCTGGAGCTTACCGGCTCGCTGACGGCGCGCGAGATGCAGGCACAGGTGCTCGACGCGATGGACCTGGAGCGGGAGCGCGGTATCACTATCAAGGCGCATTCCGTGCGCATGATGTATCCCGCAGCCGATGGCCAGACCTATCAGCTCAACCTCATCGACACGCCCGGGCACGTGGACTTCAGCTACGAGGTCTCGCGCTCGCTGGCCTCGTGCGAGGGCGCGCTGCTGGTTGTGGACGCGTCGCAGGGCGTTGAAGCGCAGACCCTGGCGAACGCCTACATCGCCATCAACAACGGGCTGGAGATCATCCCGGTCATCAACAAGATCGACCTGCCCAGCGCAGACATTGAGCGTACGAAAGAGATGATCGAGGGCGCGGTCGGCCTCGACGCCTCACACGCGCTGGCCATCAGCGCCAAGACCGGACAGGGCGTGCCCGACGTGCTCGAAGCCATCGTCAAGCGCATCCCGCCGCCGGTCGGCCGCGGCGCGAACCAACTTCAGGCGCTCATCTTCGACTCCTGGTTCGACTCCTATCGCGGCGTGGTGGTGCTGGCGCGTGTCATCCAGGGCGTGCTCAAGAAAGGCCAGCGCATTCGGCTGATGTCGAATGGCCGCACGTTCGACGTCGAGACGCTTGGAGTGCTGACGCCCAAGCCCGTCGAAGTTGACGAGCTCTCCGCCGGCGAGGTCGGCTTCCTGACTGCGACCATCAAGACCGTTGCCGATTGCAAGATCGGCGACACCATCACCGACGATGCGCATCCCGCCATCGAGCCGCTGCCCGGCTTTGAAGAGCTGAAGCCGATGGTCTTCGCCGGAATCTACACCGTGGACGCGCATGAGCACACGCTGCTGCGCGAGGCGCTGGAGAAGCTGCGGCTCAACGACTCATCGTTCTTCTTCGAGCCGGAGAGTTCCGTCGCCCTGGGCTTCGGCTTCCGCTGCGGCTTTCTCGGCCTGCTGCACATGGAGATCATCCAGGAGCGGCTGGAGCGCGAGTACAACCTCGACCTGATCACGACCGCGCCCAGCGTGCGCTACAAAATCACGCTGACCGACGGCTCTGAAGTCGAGATCGACAATCCGTCGCGCTGGCCCGATCCCACGCGATATCGCGAAGATCGAAGAGCCGGTGATTCTGGCGACGATCCTCACGAATGAGGAGTACGTCGGCGGCATCCTGAAGCTGGTAGAAGAAAAGCGCGGCAAGCAGAAAACATTCGAGTACGTCAGCTCCACGCGCGTGATGCTGAACTACGAGCTGCCGCTGAACGAGATCGTGCTCGACTTCTACGACAAGCTGAAGACCGTTTCGCGCGGCTACGCGTCGCTGGACTATCACCTCACCGGCGCGTGGGAGTCGCCGATGGTGAAGCTCGACATCCTCGTGTCGGGCGATCCGGTGGATGCGCTGTCGATCATCGTGCATCGCGACTTCGCCTACGAGCGCGGCAAAGCGCTGGTCTCGAAAATGCGACAACTGATTCCTCGCCAGATGTTCGAAGTCGCCATTCAGGCGGCGATCGGCGCAAAGATCATTTCCCGCGAAACCGTCGCCGCGATGCGCAAGAACGTGATCGCCAAGTGCTACGGCGGCGACATCAGCCGCAAACGCAAGCTGCTGGAGAAGCAGAAGGAAGGCAAGAAGCGCATGAAGCGCATCGGGCGCGTGGACATCCCGCAGGAGGCGTTCCTGGCGGTGCTGCGGGTCGGGGAAGATTGATCTAAGCGCTTCGGATTCCGCTGTCGAAAATCATTCACCACGGAGACACGGAAGGCACGGAGTTTGCTGATTGTTCCTCCGTGAACTCCGTGCCTCCGTGGTGAATTCGTTCGTGGCGAAATTCGCAATGACCGAAGTCGAGATTCGAGCTCTCACCGGCGATGATGTCGAAGCCTACTGGCAATGCAGGCTGGAAGCCCTCGAACGCGACCCTACGGCCTTCAGCTCGTCCGTCGAAGATCATCTCAAGCTCAGCCGTGACGAAATCCACCGGCGTCTGACTGCCGATCCTGCCAACAACTTTGTCTTCGGACTTTTTGCTAATGGCAAGCTTCTGGGCACAGCCGGATTCGTGCGCGAAACCCAGCCGAAGATGCGTCACAAGGGGCGCATATGGGGCGTGTATCTGAGCGCCGAGCTTCGCGGTCAGGGCATTGGCCGACGAATGATGCAGACGGTGCTGGAGCGTGCCGAGAAGATCGATGGCGTCGAGCAGGTCCTGATCAGTGTCACGACGACGCAAGCGGCCGCAGTGGCGCTCTACCGCTCGCTGGGTTTCGCGACCTGGGGCAAGGAACGCAGAGCGCTGAAGATGGGCGAGTCGCTATATCGATGAGGAGTACTTGGCGTTGCCATTCCCGCGAAAAGCGGATCCCTCGCCGGGCTGAAGCCCTCCTCGGGATGACAATTCGAAATTAAGTGCGGTTTCGGCGCGCCTGAAGGCGCGCCCCTTCAAAAACCTGCACAAAGATATGCCGTCAGACGAAGCACACAATTTACAGAATGTACCGCGACAGATCCTGGTCCTTCACGATGTCGGTGAGCATGTTGCGCACGTAGTCGGCGTCGATGATCACGTGCTTTTCCTTCATGTCCGGCGCCTCGAAGCTGATTACGTCCAGCACCCTCTCCATGATGGTGTGCAGGCGGCGCGCGCCGATGTTCTCCGTGCCTTCGTTCACGCGGAAGGCGAAGTTCGCGACTTCCGCCAGCGCCTCCGGGTGAACTCCAGCTTCAGGCCTTCGGTGTCGAGCAGCGCCGTGTACTGCTTGGTCAGCGACGACTTCGGCTCGGTGAGGATCTTGATGAAGTCCTCGACGGTCAGCGATTGCAGCTCGACGCGAATGGGGAAGCGGCCTTGCAGTTCGGGGATCAGGTCGCTGGGCTTGGAGACGTGGAATGCGCCGGCGGCGATGAACAGGATGTGGTCGGTGCGCACCATGCCGTAGCGCGTGTTGACCGTCGTGCCTTCGACGATGGGCAGGATGTCGCGCTGCACGCCCTCGCGCGAAACGTCAGGCCCGTGCCCGCCTTCGCGGCCGGCGATCTTGTCGATCTCGTCGAGGAAGATGATGCCGGAGTTCTCCACGCGCTCGACCGCGATGCGCGTCACCTGGTCCATGTCGACCAGCCGCTGCTCTTCTTCCTGGATCAGGTATTCGAAGGCCTCGCTGACCTTCATCTTCCGCTTCTTGGTGCGCTGGCCGAAGATGTTGGGCAGCATGTCCTTGATGTTGACGTCCATCTCCTCGACGCCCTGGTTGCTGATGATCTCGAACGCGGGCATCGATTTTTCGCGGACATCGAGCTCGACGATGCGCTCGTCGAGCTTGCCTTCGCGCAGCTGCTGGCGCAGCTTCTCGCGCGTGCGCGAGCCGGGCTCGCCGGCGAGCAGCGGCTCGCTGTTGATGTTGAAGCCGATCTGCTGCTGGTCGCCGGAGTGCGCGGGCTTCGGCGGAACCTGCGCCGGCATCGACGGCAGCAGCAGGTCGAGCAGCCGCTCTTCGGCGTTCATCTCGGCCTTGTCGGCGACGTCTTCCAGCTTCTCCTCGCGCACCATGTCGATGGCGATCTCGACCAGGTCGCGGATCATCGACTCGACGTCGCGGCCCGACGTAGCCGACTTCGGTGAACTTCGAAGCCTCGACCTTCATGAAGGGCGAGTTGGCCAGCTTCGCCAGGCGGCGCGCGATCTCGGTTTTGCCCACGCCGGTGGGGCCGATCATGATGATGTTCTTGGGGATGATCTCTTCGGCCAGTTCCGGCGTCAGCTTCTGGCGGCGCATGCGATTGCGCAGCGCGATGGCGACGGCGCGCTTGGCCTGGTCCTGCCCGACGACATATTTGTCGAGCTCGCGCACGATCTCGCGCGGGGTGAGCTCGTCGAGTGCTACGTGTTCTTCATCAGCGGTTGCGGGTAAGATAAATGGCCAATTCGTATGTTTCCTCAAAATATTGTGGTGTCATCCTGAGCGAGGCGCGCTTCTGTTGCGCGCCGGCGTCGAAGACCGCTACTCGTTGGCTTAGTACCTTTCGGACACCTGAAACTCGAAACTGCTTCTACAGCTCTTCGATCGTCACCTTGTCGTTTGTATAAATGCAGATCTTGCCGGCGATCTTCATCGCCTCTTCGGCGATGGTACGCGCGGGCAGCTGCGTGTGCTCCATCAGGGCAGTCGCCGCGGCGGTGGCGTACGGGCCTCCGCTGCCGATGGCGGCGATGCCCGAGTCCGGCTCGATCACATCGCCCTGTCCGCTGATCAGGAAGGTCTGGCTCTGGTCGGCGACCAGCAGCAGCGCTTCGAGCGAGCGCAGCATCTTGTCGGTGCGCCAGTCCTTGGCCAGCTCGACCGCCGCGCGGCCCAGGTTGCCGTGATACTGCTCCAGCTTCGACTCGAAGCGAGCAAACAGCGAGAACGCGTCGGCGGTGGAGCCGGCAAAGCCGGCGAGAATCTTGTCCTGATAGAGGCGGCGGATCTTGCGGGCGGTGTGCTTGATGACGCCTTCTCCAAGGGTGACCTGGCCGTCACCGGCCATGACCACCTTGCCATCCCGGCGAACGCAAAGAACTGTAGTAGAGCGAATCAGACGCTTTCTTGCCATGAATGAGATTGATTATAACAGCGCGTTCTATCCGTCCGCGAAAACCTGAGCGCGAACGACTCAACCCTCCGGAGTCGTTGCGAAGGTTTATAATCACGCGTTTGTGACTTACCATCTGAGGCGATCATAATGGCCCAAGTGTCGATGGCGGCGATTCCCGCCCTGAAAGACAGTTTTGCCCAACTCAAAACGCGCATGGAGAAGGCAGTCGACGACTTCCGCAAGGAGATGGCGGCCACTCGAACCGGCCGCGCTTCCGTGCACATGCTGGATAGCGTCACCGTCGATGCCTACGGCTCGCAGATGCCGCTGAACCAGCTCGCCAACGTGAGCGCGCCCGAACCGCAGCTCATCACCGTGCAGGCCTGGGACGTCAGCCTGATCGGCGCCATCGAGAAGGCCATCCGCAGCGCCGATCTCGGCCTGAACCCGATGAACGACGGCAAGCTCGTCCGCGTGCCCGTTCCGGCGCTGACCGAAGAGCGCCGCAAGGAGATGGTGAAGCATCTGCACAAAGTGCTGGAGGAGCATCGCACCGCCGTGCGCAATATCCGCCGCGATGGCAACGACACTCATCAAGAAGGCGATGAAGGACAAGAAGATCACCGAAGACGAAGAGCGCGGCGCGCTGGAGCAGATCCAGAAGCTCACCGACGACGAGATCAAGAAGATGGAAGAACTGGCGAAGGGCAAAAGAGAAGGAAGTAATGTCGATTTGACAGCCCCTTGCAATTCCGTAGCGGCTCCATTTTGAAGGTCCGCGGAACATTGTTGCCTCCGACCCAACAGAAGAACAAAGGGGAGCCTGGACGTAATTCGCCGACTTGAAGCTCGTCCCCCGACGGCAATAAGTAATCTTGGTCTTTCGCCCAATGCCACCTATCAGCACTCCCACGCTTCCTGGAGCTTCTGTCCCGGCGAGGACAGTGTCGGGCAATCCCAGGCAGAAGTTTCTAGCGAGCGTAGTGCCCTATTTTATTGCTGCGATCCTATGCGTCCTCATCGTTGCGTCCCTCTTCCGGCCCTGGAGAATCGACCTGCGGGTCCCCTTCGATGACGACGGGGATGCGCATCTTCAGCAGATGGTCATCAAGAATTTCGCCGAGAACGGGCATTTCTATGTGAACCCGTGGCTGGGTGCGCCAGGGCAGCAGGAACTCTATGATTTTCCGCTGCCGCACTGGACCCACGTAATGGTATGGACGTTCCTGCGACTCTTTACGCGCGATTACGGAGTACTACTTAATGTCTACTTCTTTCTGACATTTCCGTTTTGTGCCTTTACCGCGCTCTATGCGTTTCGCCGCGTCGGCATGTCCAGAGGTCCAGCCATTGCCGGGGCGATACTATTTGCAATTCTGCCGTTTCATCTGCTGCGCCGCGAATCGCACCTATTTCTTAGCTGCTTGTATACCTTGCCATTGGCCTGCCTGGTCATGGTCCAGCTTGCGACCGGGACCCCATTGTTTGGCTTCGAGCTGCCGCCCGATGCATCGTCACGGCGTGCGATTACCAGAGACGGCGTTATAGCGCTGATCAGTTGCGTCCTTATAGGCTGGGACAATGCATACTGGGCCTTCTTCGCGGCCGGGATGCTCCTGATTGCCGGCCTGCTGGGACAATTTCGCCATGGACATAGACGATCGTTCCTGGCTGGTGCATTCCTGTGCGCAGTAGTTTCAGTAGCATTGGCCATAGCATTATTGCCCAATATCGCCTATTTTCATGGGAATGGACGAGTAGCGGTTGCGAAGCGGGCCGCGGTGGAATCGGAGCTGGGACCGGTCACTATCATTCAGATGATCGCCCCGATTGCGAATCACAGAATTCCATTCCTGGCGCATCTAACGCAGTACTATGACACGCATGCGGTCATGGTCAATGAGGACAAGACGGTTACCCTCGGACTCCTCGGCAGCATCGGGTTGTTTGTTTCGCTCGCCGCATTCTTTCGCCGGCATTGTTCCGAGGTGCTGTACTCCCTGGGTATTCTTAATGTCTGGGCGCTGTTGCTAGGGACCATGGGAGGGTTCGGCGCAGTCTTCAACTTCTTAGTCTCGCCCCAAGTACGGGCCTATAACCGGATATCTGTATTTATTGGCTTCTTCAGCATCGCTGCATTGGTATGGGCAGTGGATCGATGGCTGCGCTCGCATTCGTATGCTTCAGGCTTTATAGGTATCCTCTTTGTTCCCGCAGTCCTGATCGGGATTGGCGTACTTGACCAGATACCGCGGCATTTGCTGACGCCGCGGCCGGTACTGGAGTCTGAGTTCCACGACCAGGATGCGTTCGTTGGACGAATACAACAGTCAGTCCCGGCGAACAGCATGATCTTCCAGCTCCCATACATGTCGTTTCCAGAAAATGGCAGCATTAATAAAATGGAAGACTACTCGCAACTGGTCGGGTATCTGCATTCTAAGTCATTGCGTTGGAGCTATGGCGCCATGCACTACCGGCCGCCGGACCCGTGGCTGGCAGAGGTTTCCTCGGGGCCGCCTGATGAAATGATTCGCTCCATTGCGGCCGCCGGCTTCGCGGGAATCTTCATCGATCGCTTTGGTTACGCGGACAATGCGGCGGCCTTGGAAGCGCAACTGCAAACGCTACTCAAGTCCCAGCCGATAACCGATACCCGTGGAAGATATCTTTTCTTCCGACTTGGGCACTGGCCGGGCCGGCAATCTTTCTCTATGCTGCTCGATCTGGGAGAGCTTCGAATTCGCGAGTGGCGCAGGGAAGACCTGGATTCTCTGCTGCGTTATGCTAACAACCCCCGCATCGCTGCCAATCTGCGCGACCAGTTTCCCCACCCTTACACCCGCCGCGAAGGTATCGACTACCTGAATTATGTTCGCTCCGCGCACATTCCTCTATCGTTTGCCATCGAGCTTAATGGTGAAGCCATCGGCGGAATCGGATTCAAGCAGGGAATTGACATCGCACGGCTAAGTATGGAGATGGGGTACTGGCTGGGCGAGCCGTTCTGGGGGCGCGGCCTGACTACACGCGCCGTCACCGCAGCTTCCGACTGGGCCTTCGACAACTACAAAGTCGTTCGCATCTTCGCCATGACCTTCGCCCACAATGTTGCGTCAATGCGCGTGCTCGAGAAGTCCGGCTTTCAGCGCGAGGGTATCCTGCGGCACAGCGCGATCAAGAACGGCGTTGTTCTCGACCAGGTGATGTATGCGAAGGTGAAATGAACGCCCGCATGGCCGCGCCTTTACATTACACCGGAGTTTTCGTTTTTCGCGGCGGATTGAAGAACGGCAACGCCCTGCACCGTAGCGCCGCATTTGTGGCGAACGGCCTCGACCGTCATCTCCATCTCCAGCTTCGTTCCCGGACGCGCGTACCGCGACTCGCACGCTGGCCAGCGCGATCAACTGCTTCAACAGCGGCGACCAGGTCGTCGATGTCGCCTTGCCGACTTGCTCTCGACCTTTGTAGACGGGCACGTGAATGCGCGACGCCGTGGCCGGGGTCTGCGGCGCGAGGCCCTTGCCGCTCGAAGAGTCGCTCGACATCGTTCCAATCGATCTCGAGACCAACCAGCGTCGCTCTCCGGGCCGCGCTGCCTTTCTTCCAGCAGCGCCTGCGCGGCCGATGAAGTTCTCCTTGTCGTAATGCACCAGCCTGCCCAGGCCGACCTCCGACGGGCTGTACTTCTGCGATTCGATCAGCGCCTTCTTGCTGCTGATGTAATCGACGTCGATCAGGATCAGCCCCGCCTCGATGCGCGCCACGTCCAGCGCCAGCATCCCGGCGGGATGGATGTCGAATGCGCGCCCCGCTCCATCAGCGCATCCCAGACCTTCACCGCCTCGTTCCACGGGATCCAGATTTCGTAACCCAGGTCGCCGGTGTAGCCGGTGCGCGAGATGTCGACCGGCAACGCCGCCGATCTTGCCCGCTGGTCTTGCGAAAGTATTTCAGGTTCTCGATGTCGGCTTCGGCCACGCTCTTCAGCAGGCTGCCCGAGGTCGGGCCCTGCAGCGCGAGCGCAGCGACCTGCTCGGTGATGTCTTCGATCTGCACGTCCAGCCCGAGGCGTTCTGCCGGAACCAGCGCAGGTTCGGGTCGGCGGCCGTCCAGCGATAGCGATTTTCCTCCAGCCGCGTGATGGTGCCGTCGTCGATGATCTTGCCGTCCTCGTCGCACCAGCAGCAGTAGATCACCTGGCCGACGGCGACCTTGTTGATCTCGCGCGCGATCACGCGATTGACGAAGCGCGTCGCGTCGCGGCCCGTGATCAGGTACTTGTAGAGCGGCGAGACGTCGATCAGCGCCGCGGCATTGCGGATGGCGTTGTACTCGTGCTCGTGGTGCGTCTCGTAGACGCTGACCGCGTAGAAGCCCGACCACTCGCGGTAGTTCAGGCTCTGGCACAGCGCCAATGTGTTTTCGTGAACGGCCGTTCCGATTGGCACAGGCTCCTCGCGTTGAACTGCGAATTATAAATGCGCGCCGGGAAAGACAAAATTCACCACGGAAGCAGGGAAGACACGGAATTTTGTTTATCAAGTTATTCTCGGTACTCCGTGCCCGTAGTGATAGTTTTTCGAGCAGCTTGCCCTTTACAATGTGAGATTCGCTCATGCCCACCAATTCCCATCAATACGACGCCATCGTCATCGGCGGCGGCCACAACGGGCTGGTCAACGCCGCCTATCTGGCGCGCGCGGGCAAGAACGTGCTCGTGCTGGAGCGCCGTCACGTGCTCGGCGGCGCCGCGTGACGGAAGAGATCATCCCCGGCTTCAAGTTTTCCGTTTGCTCCTACGTCGTCTCGCTGCTGCGGCCGGAGATCATCCGCGATCTCGACCTGCCGCGCCATGGCCTGGAGATCCTTCCGCTCGACGGCACCTTCACGCCGATGCCGAACGGCGACTACCTGTGGCGCGTCAACGACCATGGCAAGACGATGCGCGAGATGCGGCGCCACTCGCGCGTTCGACGCCGAGGCCTACGAAGAGTTCGGCAAGGCGATGGTCCAGATGTGCCGCTTCGTCAAGCCGATCCTCGCGATGGTGCCGCCCGATCCGACCACGCTGAACCCGCGCGACCTGTTCAAGCTGCTCTTCCTCGGCCGCCGCTTTCAGGACCTGAGCGGCGAGGACAAGTACAACCAGGTGCAGCTCATGACCATGAGCGCGATCGATTTCCTCGACCAGTGGTTCGAGACCGATGTGCTCAAGGCCACCATGTCGGCCTCGGGAATCATCGGCACGTTTCTCGGCGTGCGCTCGCCCGGCACCGCCTACGTGCTGCTGCACCACTACATGGGCGAGATCGACGGCGCGTTTCGCGCCTGGGGATTCGCGCGCGGCGGCACGGGCGCCATCTCCAACGCCATCGCCGACGCCGCGCGCGAAGCCGGCGTCGAGATCAAAACACAGACGGGCGTCGCGCAGATTCTCGTTACGCGACGGCAAAGCCGTCGGCGTTGCGACTAGCGCGGGCGAGGAGTACTTCGCGCCCGTCGTCTCCTCCAGCGTCGACCCCAACCTGACGTTCCTGAAGATGCTCGAGCCCGAAGCACCTGAGCGACGAATTTCGCGACGAGGTGAAGCGCTACAAGTATCGCGGCTCGTCGGGCAAGGTGAACCTGGCGCTGGACGCGCTGCCCGACTTCACCTGCCTTCCCGGGCGAGGGCCATCATCTGCGCGGCGCGATTTCCATTTCGCCCAGCGTGGATTACATGGAGCGCGCCTACGACGACGCGAAGTACGGCGAGTACTCGCGCCGCCCGTACATCGACATCGTCATTCCGAGCCTGACCGATCCGTCGCTCGCGCCTCCCGGCAAGCACGTGATGTCATGCTTCGTGCAGTACGCGCCGTACAAGCTGAGAGAGGGCAACTGGGACGAGAAGCGCGAGGCCTTCGGCGACAACGTCATCGACACCATCGCCGAGTACGCGCCCAATCTGAAGAACATCATCGTTGGCCGGCAGGTGGTAACGCCGCTCGACCTGGAGCGTGAGTTGGGCCTGACCGAGGGCAACATCTTTCAGGGCGAGCTCTCGCTGGAGCAGTTGTTCTTCCTGCGGCCGGTGCCGGGCTGGGCGCAGTACAGGACGCCGATCAAGAACCTGTGGATGTGCGGCTCGGCCACGCATCCCGGCGGCGGCATCATGGGCGCGCCGGGAAGGCTGGCGGCGCTGGAGATCCTGAAGCACGCGCGAGGCACGAGCTAAGATGCCCGACACTCGCGACGTCATCATCATCGGGGCGGGCCACAACGGTCTGATCGCTGCGTTTTATCTGGCGAAGTCGGGATTCAAGCCGCTGGTTTTAGAGCGGCGGCCGACCGTCGGCGGCTGCGCCATCACTGAGGAATTCCATCCCGGCTTCCGCTGCTCGCGGCTAGCGCATAACACGGGACCGATCAGGTCTGACATTGTGGCAGATATGGACCTGCCGCGACACGGACTCAAGACGTACACGCCCACGGTCCGCGTGCTTTCCCTCGCTCATGACGGGCAATCTCACGTTGTTTGGCGACACTGCGCGATCGCAGCAGGAGATTGCGAAACGCTCACCCAAGGATGCCAAGAACTATGGCGAATTTCAGCAGGCGCTAGCTCGCATCGCCGAGGTCGCAGCCTTGCTGATGAACATCACGCCGCCCGACATCGACGAGCCCGCCGCCAACAATCTTTGGGAGTTGCTGAACACCGGCCGCAAAATTCGCGGGCTCGGCGAGAAGGACCTGTATCGCGTACTGCGCTGGGCGCCCATGGCAGTCGCCGACCTGGTGGCCGAGTGGTTCGACACGGAGCTGCTGCGCGGAACGATTGCGGCGCAGGGCGTCTTCGGGACCTTCCTCGGCCCATGGTCGGCGGGCTCGAGCGCGACCCTGCTGCTGCGAGCGACCTCGGACAGCAATCTTGCGGGACCGGCCTCTTACGTTGTGGGAGGCGCCGGCGCACTCACCGCGGCCATGGCTGCCGCCGCGAAAGCTGCGGGCGCCGAGATTCGCACCTCGTGCGAAGTCGCGCGAATCCAGGTCAGCGATGGCGCCGCCAGCGGACTCGTTCTCAGCACCGGCGAAGAGATCAAGGCGCGCGTTGTCATCTCCAACGCCGACCCGAAGCGTACGCTGCTCGGGCTGGTCGAACCGCAGCACCTGCAACCTAGCTTTCTGCAAAAGCTCCAGCACTACCGCACGAACGGGACCGTCGCCAAGGTCAACCTTGCGCTGGGCGGAATGCCGAAGTTCAACAGCGTCGAGGGCGACGTGTCCGCCCGCTTGTCAGGACGCATTCAGGTCTCTCCTGAGATTGACTACCTGGAGCGGGCGTTTGACGCGTCCAAGTACGGCGAATTCTCATCGCGGCCCTATCTCGAAGCGAACATTCCCACATTGTGGGATAGCTCGCTCGCGTCGCCAGGCAAGCACGTCATGTCCATTTACATGCAGTATGCGCCGCACAGGCTGCGCAACGGCGATTGGGAGTCGCAGCGCGAGGCGCTGGGCGACACGGTCGTCAACACGCTCGCGGAATACGCTCCCGACCTGCCGTCGCTGGTCGAAGGGCGGGAGGTCATCACCCCGAAGGACCTGGAAGAGACCTACGGGCTGACCGGCGGGCACATCTTTCACGGGGAGCTGGCACTCGACCAGCTCTTCACCATGCGCCCGCTGCTCGACTGGGCGCAGTATCGCATGCCCATCAGGAACCTGTATTCATGCGGGTCGGGCACGCATCCGGGCACGGGGCTGAATGGCATGTCGGGCGCCAACGCCGCGCGCGAGACTGTGAAGGACTTGAGGCGGTGAGATGCCGCCGCTGCCGCGGCTGGGGCTCATTGGGGCCGGTTACCCCGGGGCTTACGCCCCGGGCTCACCCCATCCCGCCGCGTTGCGGCTGGACTTGGATTCTGAATCGGTGCCATGCCGAAGCGGAGCTTCGAATCCATCATGCGGAGCTTCGAAAGTTCATTACGGGGTGCCCCCGCTCAAACCCAAAAAAGCGCAGATTGAATGCTAAACCCGCAGAGGCGACGCTGCGCTAAAGCGCCGCTCCACCGGACATAGGAGAGAAAGCTCTACTCTCCGCTCCAGCGCGGCTTGCGCTTTTCTAGGAAGGCGGTGACGCCCTCGCGGAAGTCGGCGGTGGTGCGGATGTGCGCGTTTTCTTCCACGGCTGTTTGGGTATTGCGATCTAGCTCTTCCTCTGAATAAGCGTTCAGCAGCCGCTTGGTTGCGAGCAGCGACATCGGGCTGTTCTGCAAAAGCTCGGACGCCAGTTCACGCGCCCGCTCCATGAGCTTCTCCGGCGCGACGACCTCGTGCACCAGCCCCAGGCGGAATGCCTCGTCGGCACTGATGATGCGCCCGGTTAGCAGCAGGTCGCGCGCGTGCTTCTCGCCCACCTGGCGCAGCAGGAACATGGAGACGATCGCCGGCACGAACCCGATGCGCACCTCGGTGTATCCGAACTTGGACTCGGCGGCGGCCAGCGTGAAGTCGCATAGCGTAGCCAGGCCGCAGCCGCCCGCAATTGCCGGGCCGTTCACAGCGGCAATCGTCACTTTGGGAAATGCGTACAGCGTACGAAAGAGACGGGCCATCTTGGCGGAGTCGGCCTGGTTCTCTTCCAGTGTGCGGCCGGTGATGGCGCGCAGGTTATCCAGGTCCATGCCGGAGCAGAACGCCTTGCCGCTGCCAGTGAGGATGAGGATTTGCACAGATACGGTTTGTTCCACCTCACCCAGCGCGCGCAGTAGTTCGTCAATCAACTCGTAGCTGATGGCGTTGCGCTTGTCGGGACGGTTGAGGGTGATGATGGCCAGCGTGCCATCGTAGGCGAGGGTCAGGGTGGCGAAGGAGCTAGGTTGATCGGACATGGGTTATGGACTGATTGGGCAGATCAAGTTTACGATTTGCTGCCGCTCGTGATGACAATGTACGTCTGCGAACTGTCCTTCGGCTGAGACGCGCATCCGTCTGCAGTCGACAAACTACTGACCACTGCTGGACGCGCCAACACTGACCGCTGACCACTGCTACTCACATCTTCGGTCCGCTGAAGCGCGCGGCGATTTCCGACGACAATCGTAACGGCTCGCTGATCGGCTTCCGCACCGGCAACTCCACGCCGCGGTTCTTCAACGCTGCCAACAGCATTTCGGTAGGGATGTTGCCCACGAGCACATCCTGCGCGAAGGGGCATCCGCCCAGCCCGCCGATGGCCGAATCGAAACGGCGGCATCCCACATCGTAGGACGCCAACACCTTGGCCGCAGCATCGCCGGGACGGCTGTGAAGATGGACGCCGATCTCCACGCCTTCGAAGCGCTCCAGTACCGGGCCGAGCACATCCGCGATCTGCTGCGGGGTTGCGAGCCCGACGGTATCCGCGAGCGAGATCGCGCGGAGGTCCATGTCGGCCAGCAAGCCCACACCCTCCGTCAACTCGTTCGCGTCCCACAGATCGCCATAAGGATTGCCGAATGCCATCGACACGTAGGCAATCGTGTCCAGGCCCGCCTCGTCGGCCTTCTGCTTCACCTTCTCGAGTGTCTCCAGGTTCTCCTCCGGTGTCTGGTTCTGGTTGTTCTTCAGGAACGTCGCCGAGAGCGAATATGGAAACCCTAGGGTGCGCACGGCATCGGTGGCGATGGCGCGCTCGGCGCCGCGCTCGTTCACCACGATGCCGATGATCTCGACGTCATCGGGTGGATCGAGCTCGCTCAGCACGTTTTCCGAGTCGGCCATCTGTGGCACAGCCTTCGGCGAGACGAAGGAGATCGCATCGATGTGCTTGAATCCCGCGGCGATCAGCGCCTTCAGGTACTCGACCTTGAGCTCGGTCGGGATCTTGCCCGGCAGTCCCTGCCAGGCATCGCGGGGGCATTCGATGAGTTTGACGGGAGGAAGCATTAGTAAGTAGTTGTGAGCCGCGAGCGGCGAGATCCGCGCCCTTCGGGCTGTTGCCAATTGCTAGTTGCTAATCGCTGCTTTCCTGCTGCCTGCGCAGCCTGCGCGTCTCCGCCAGCAGGGCCATGCTGTGCATCAGGTTCTGCATGGTCACGATGCCCACCAGCCGTTCGTGATCGACCACCGGAATCATGCTTAGGCCTCGCCCGCCGAGCTTACGAAAGGCCGACGCCAGCGAATCCGTACGCTGCGCAATCTCAAACACCCGCACCATGGCCGATTGCACGTAGCCATTGCCGCTGCGACGCAACGCCTCGACGATCCGCTGCTTGCTGATGACGCCCACCATGTCGATGCCGCGCACCACGGGGAAGTCATCCTGCAACGTATGCACGGCCTTGTGAAGCGCGTCCTCCAGGGTGTCGGCGGGCGAGAGCGTGGAGAAGCCGGTCAGCATCACGTCTTCCATGCGCACGCTCTCCAGCACCGACTGAAAGACGACGGAGCGGTCCTCAAGCTGCGCGCCTATGAAGAGGAAGAAGCCGATCAGCAACAGCCAGTTGTTCCAGACGCCGGCGAACATCAAGAGGACAGCGAAGCCCTGGCCCACGGTGACCGCAAGGCGCGTGGCGCGAACGTACTCCATGCGTTCGGCAAAGAAGGCGCGCAGGATTCGGCCGCCGTCCATGGGATAGGCCGGCAGCAGGTTGAAGGCGCCGAGGAAGACGTTGCCCCAGAACAGCGCGCGCGGCAAATTGCCGGCGTTCACAAAGGGATGCGCCCACAGCTTGGCTTGGGGATAGAGCAGGGCAATGGCAACGCCGGAGACCGCAGCAATGGCCAGGTTGACCAGCGGCCCGGCGAGGGCGATGCGGAGCTCGCATGCGGCATCGGTGCCTTGCGGTTCTTTGTCCTCCATCAGGGTCACCCCGCCGATCGGCAGCAGCATGATGGACCGCGCACGGTCACCCCGTTGCGCCGGGCCACCAGCGCGTGCCCCAGCTCGTGCAGCACAACGGAACCGAAAACGATGGCCACCAGCGCCAGCCCCCGTACCGCGCCACTCGCGCCCAGCGTCGGGGATTGCGTGAACCAGACGAACAGGAGCAGGAACAGAAAAGTCAGGTGGATGCGGATGTCCACGCCAAACAAGCGTCCCGCAGGAATAGACCAACTGCGCATCGTGGACGGACCCGCCTCCGTTTGTATTCTATACAGTTCGGAGCGGCTCCTGCCGCAGGCACGGCCAAAGCGGGGCCCGTTCCGGAATGCTGTCGGGTTCGTGCGATTTAGCAGCCCGAGCGACATCGCGGGTTGACATTCGCGCCGCGGTGCTCAACAATAACGGGCAAGTTAGTGGTTGGGCCGCAGACCTTCTGTCGGTTTGGGCATCGCGTGCTGCTGCGCGTTCACCGTCTCCGGAAATCGCATGGCGAAAATTCTTTGTGTGGATGACGAACCCAACATCGTGACCCTGAAGTGTGCCATTTTGGAAGCTGCCGGCCACGAGGTCACCCCCTCGACCTCGGCGCACGACGCCATCGACAAGCTCAGCAACAACACCTACGACGCGGTCGTCACCGATTGGCGGCTAGGTGACGCCAATGGGCGGTCCATTGTGCAGGCCGCCAAGACGCACTCCACCATGCCGGTCGTGGTTGTTTCCGGGTATGTGGCGGAGGCTTTTCAGGCAGCCGAGCCGCTGGCCGATTTGTATCTGGAAAAGCCGGTGAATCCGGAGGAGCTCGTGACCATCGTCAACGAGCTGCTGAAGACCAGCGATCACCCGGCGCAGTGACGCGCCGGACCCTCGCCTTGCATTACCAAAGCCCGCAACTAGTGAATGGTTGACGAGGCGCTGCGCGCCTTTCCAGCTACGGTGGTAAGCCGCGGCCGCGCCGGATGAAGTGCAACCGCAGCGGTGGCCTGCGCCAGGATCCGATGATGCACCACAAACAGCGCCAGCTCCAGCCGGTCGGAGACGCCGATCTTGTCGAAGATAGTCCGCAGGGCATTCTTCACCACTTGCTCGCGTGGTCGCTAACTGATCGGCAATTTCGCGGTTCTTGTAGCCCTGCACGATGGCCGCGATGATGCGCAGCTCGCGCCCGGTCAGCCGTCTTCGCACGCGCATGCCCACCAGGTCGTCGTCGACAGCGACCTCCGCTGAGTTGGGTCCTTGCAGAAACGATTGGCCGCGCGAGAGCCGCCGGATCGCCTCAATCACAATGTTGCTGCTGGCCGAACGATAGATGACGCCCTGCACTCCCAGGCGCATGAAGTCGGATGCGGTCTCACTGTTGTCGCAGAGCATCAGCACGGCAATCGCGTGTCTGCGCGCGATCTCCTGCGCCTGCGCCAGCGAGGCCTGAAGGCTGGAGGCCAGCACCACCACGCGCGGACGAAGGCGCTCCATCGCATTCAGCAATTGTTCGGGAAATTGTGGTTGTCCGACGATTCGGATGTCTTCTTCTACCGCCAGCACCTTCGCCATTCCTGCACAATAGATGGCTTGGTGGTCTGCGAGAATGACGTTGATCATGTTGGAGCCCGTCTCTCTTGCAAAGGATCTCCGCTTGCGCGGATTTACCAACCCTGGATAACAAAACCGGCCCGTTAGTGTTACAAGTAGCGCTTTAGTACCTGCCAAACAGGTCGAGTTATACCACAGACGTATTGCTTTGCAAATACTTTTTTAGTAGTAAAGTGCTATTTGGTTAAATTATTCACAGTAACACTGTGGAAAAAGCTGAAAGTTACTCCCCAAAAGTTACTCCCCGAGTTGGAGGCCATCGCTCGGTTGGCGAAGACGCTATCTTTCAGCGCCTGTCAAAATGTAAGTACATGAAAAAAGGCAGGGTAAGTGTCCGACGAGAGAAGTAGGCCTGTCAAGCACTCATTAGAAAAGGACCCGAAAGTACTTAACGCTCTGATTACCCTCTGGAGGTGCGAACTCCCGTTTGCACTGCCCTCGGGGGAAACCGAATCTACGCCCTAAGTTGCAGTCGGCCCCCGATGTTCGTCAGGCTCGTGCGTCAATGCCACCCTGGCTTCGAACCGGCTTTTGCCCATGACGCCAGGGCACGAGGCAGCCGGCACATGCAGTTTCTTGCCTCGGCCTAGGGATTCCCCTAGTGGTGTCCCAATCGGCGGCAGTTGAATATTGGCCGAGGCGTGAGGATCGGCGCAGGCGCGCATGGCTAACGGTTACATGTCTGAGATTCGCGACCCGACAGGCAAGCCCAGGAAGACACATCACTTCGAATTCAAGAACGGAGAAGGACGATGAAGAAGAGCGTCATATCAATCTTGGTTGTGGTTCTCGCTATGTTTGCGTGCAGCGTACCGATGTTGGCCCAGCAGGCGGACCAGTCTGCGCCTGCGGGAGCACAGGCCAACAACCATATTAGCGATCAGGACGTCGAGCTGCTTCGGCAGGACATTCGTGCGCAACGCAAGCAGATCATGGCGGCGAACATGACCCTGACCGCCGACGAGGCCACCAAGTTCTGGCCCATCTTCGACCAATACCGCAAGGAAGCCATCAAGCCGAATGACGAGCGCTGGGCGCTGATCAAGGAATATGCGGCGAACTACAACACGATGACCGACGCCCAGGCAAACGATTACATGAAGAGAGCGACGGCGGTCGATGAGCAGCTTCTCGGACTGCGCATGAGGTACATTCCCGTCTTTGAAAAAGTCATCTCGGCCAAGAAGACGGCACTGTGGTATCAGATCGATCGCCATATCGACCTGCTGATCAATCTGCAATTGTCCACGGTGATTCCGATGGTCAACACCAGCAAATAGCAGGCCCGAGATCAACGAGCGATCGCCACAAGCTGCTCGCGTCCCGGGTTGGCGTTGGCGTCCCTCTGGTAGCCGCTAACCTGGGCAGGCAGGTGCGCGCCGTATTCATCCCCCTTTGTGAGAGGTAGGCCACGGCCCGGCTCATGCGTCCATCTCATATGCCCTCCGCATCCAATGCTTCGCCTCGTCGTCGAAATCTTCGATGAGGTCGATCTCGATACGATGCGTGATGCGGTCCTTCTTCGCGAAGCCGCCGGTGTCGACCAGCCGTTTCGGGGTTTTCGTATCGCGGAGCGCGAGCCCGAGATCGATGCGCGTGCGCGTGGTTGGCTTCACCTGTGCGATCACGTGATTGCGATAGATGGGGACGATGGTCTGGCAGGGGGAGACGCGAATGTCGGGCCCGAGCGTCTTGGCGAAGGTCAGGATTTCGTCGTAGATGGCGCGCAGGTGCTCCTTGGGCCCGGCGAACATCTTCTCGACATAGTCTTGCGCGTGCTTTAGATACTCGGCGGCATCTTCGGTAGCGTCGGCCTTGCCCAGAGAGCGTCCGGCGATCCACGTCGCATAGTTGGCGCCCAGCCCATGCTCGCGTTTCAGCCAGGCAGCACGTTCCTTTTCGCCGGCCGGCCCGGACTTGTTGGCGTGCCGCACCCACTCCTCCAGTGAGCGGCCGGTCTTTTCTTTCATGCCTTTGATGATGGAATCCGCCATGCGCACGCTGGGATGCAAGTCGTATTTCCATCGCTTGTGCGGGCCCGGTATCGCCATGGTCATCCTCCTCTGCGTGCTACTCAATGCGTGCAGCAATCTACGCCAGTCGGTAGAAACTCAACGATGCGTCGCCCTGGTCCAGCCGGCGATAGCGCACGAGAGCCCCGAAGCGCTCACCGGCATCGAACTTCTTCTCGTGCTCGGCGATGACGATGCTGGAGGGCTGGAGCAATCGCGACTGCGACAGATAGCCGAGCGTCTGCTCGTAGGCGCCGCGCCGTTGGTAGGGCGGGTCGAGGAAGCAGAAGTCGCAGACCACGCCGGTTGTCTCCAGCAGCGGCAGCGCCTTCGCGACCTCGCGCTCGTGCAACTCGTATCCCGCGGCGATGCCCAGCGAAATCAGGTTCTCGCGCAGCAGGCGTGCGTGCTTCTTGGCCGACTCGACGAAGTACACCTGGCGCGCGCCGCGGCTCAGCGCCTCGATGCCGGCGGCGCCCGTGCCCGCATACAGGTCAAGCCAGACGGAATCTAAGAGATCGCGCGCTGCCGAGAGCACGTCGAACAGCGTCTCCCGCAGGCGGTCGCTGGTGGGCCGCAAGTCAAGGCCGGGCATGGACTGCAACGGCCGGCCGCGAAATTGCCCAGCGATGACGCGCATCTTCGACCAATGCTACCGTGCAGCTAAGGCTATTGTGCACCAGAGTTATCGCGGGGGTTTTGATCGCTGAAGCTGGCGATAAGCCTCACTCTTTGGCAGCCCGAATTCCTTTGCCGCCTGCTTCAGGGCGGCCTTTTCTTCGAGCTTGTCGTCGCGCACGAGCTCTTGCACCCGTTGCGCAATGCTCTTCGGCGATGCGGGCGCATGGGCTATCTCGTCCGCCTTGCCGATGAGCAGGGTGATCTCGCCGCGCACCTCGCCGCGCTGCTCCAACTGCGCCAGCAGCTCATCGGGACGGCCGCGAAGGAACTCCTCGTGAATCTTCGTCACCTCGCGCGCGATGACGATGTGGCGCTCCGCCCCCAGCACCTCGACGAGGTCGCGCAGCGTCTCCAGGATGCGATGCGGCGCCTCGTAGAAGACCTGCGTACGCGGAGAACTGCGAATCGCTTCCAGGGAAGTCCGCCGCGCGCCGGCTTTTGGGCGGCAGAAAGCCGTTGAAGTGGAACGAATCGGTTGGAAGGCCGCTGGCCACCAGCGCCGGCAGAAACGCCGTTGCGCCGGGCACAGGCACAACGCGAATATGATGCCGCACGGCCAGCGCCACCAGCCGGTATCCCGGATCGCTGACGCCAGGCATGCCCGCGTCGCTAACCACGGCAACGTTGTCCCCGCGCTCCAGGTGGACGATCAGCTCGGCGGCGCGCGTCAGCTCGTTGTGCTCGTGATAGCTGATGGTGGGCTTGTCGATGCCGTAGTGGTTCAGCAGCGTGGCCGTGTGCCGCGTGTCCTCGCAGGCGATGAGGTCAACTTGCTTGAGCACGTGCAGCGCGCGCAGAGTGATGTCTTCCAGATTGCCAATGGGCGTGCCGACGAGATAAAGCGTCCCCGGCGTGGGCTGGTCGCCGTCGCTCTCATCACGCTGCCTTAATGTCTTCCTCGCCACGACGCGCCAGTCTAGCACTAGAGCCCGGTCCTCGGCAGGTAGTGCGCCCGGTGGAGCTGCCTGTGAACATAGGCCTGTGATGCACGTCCTAGCCGCGTCGGCGTCTGGCGGCCTATAAGAACACAAACCCAAAGAACTGCTGTTGAGTCGGTTTCCATTCTGGCCGAAATGCGTCGCGCCCGGAGGCGTTGTATGAAAGTTGCACTCATCGGGGCCGAGCTGGAAGAGAACCTTGGTTTGCGCTACATCGCTTCTTCTCTGGAGCGGGAAGGCCACAGCGTAGCGATTGTCCCTTTCAACTCTGAACAAGACACGGAGCAGGCGATCCAGCAGACGTTGGCGTTCGAGCCGGAGATTGCCGGCCTGTCCATGATTTTCACCTCGCGCGGGCGCGAGTTCTGCCGCTTCGCCGAGCGGCTATCGAAGGCCGGTTATCGCGGACACATTATCGCGGGAGGTCCGTTCGCCTCCTTCAACTGTGAACGGCTGGTGACCGAGTTCCCGGCCTTCCACGCCGTCGCCCTCGGCGAAGGCGAGCAGGTTATGTGCGACCTGGCCGCGCATCTCGATTCCCTCGAGCAGGTGCCGGGTCTTTGCTATCGTGGGCGCGACAATAAGGCCGTCACCAACCCAAGCATCGTGAATGCAGACAATCTGGACGATTTGCCGTGGCCCAAACGCACCGTCTTTCATTGCTACTTCGATAAGCCCATTGCCAGCATCCTGACCAGCCGTGGTTGCTGGCGCGAGTGCGCTTTCTGCAGCATTAATGCGTGGTACGAGCGTGGCGGCGGGAAGAAGTTTCGCTACCGCAGCGTGGCCAGCATCGTCGCCGAGATGAGCGATTTGTACCATCGCCACGGTATTCGCATCTTCAACTTCCAAGACGACAACTTCTTCCTTCCGAACCCGGCCAAGGCAGTGGAACGCTTCGACGCCGTGCGCGCCGGCTTACGCAGCGAGGGAGTTGGCCAAATCGCCATTGCCGTAAAGGCGCGCCCCGACAGCATCACCCGAGAGTCCATTCGCATTCTCGACGACCTGGGACTCTTTCGCGTCTTTCTGGGCGTGGAAAACGCGTCGGAGAACGGGTTACGCAACCTGAATCGCAAAAACACGGTCGAGCAGATCCTGAACGCGCTGGACGTACTCAACAGCTTCGACGTTCACATCGCGTACAACCTGCTCATGTTTGAGCCGGACACGGCCATGGACGAGATCCTCGTCAATCTCCGGTTCATGGAACGGCACAACGAAAACCCGTTCAACTTCTGCCGCGCCGAGGCTTACCCCGGCACCGGTTTGGAATGCAAACTCCTGCGCGAAGGGCGTCTGCTGGGAGACGCGTTCGGCTACGACTATCGCCTCAAGGACCCGCGTTCCGAGGCATTCCATCAAATCGCCAATTACGCGTTCTTCGATCGCAACTTCAGCGACTTCGGCCTGCACTATTTCAACATGCAAGTGGATTTCTACTTCCAACTGCTGCGCCGCTTCCACCCTGAGATGCTGAGCCAGACCATGCGTGCGGCAGTGCGCAACTTTATTAAGCAGACCAATCTCGACACCTACGAGAGGATGGCGGAGATTTACGACTTCGTGGCCGAGTGCGATCCCCTGGACCACACAGCGATTGCGTCGTTCGCGCGCAGTCAGCGAGAGCGGGTTGACGGCCACAGCGCCACCTTGCTGGGGCGCGGCGAACGCATCCTGAACTGGCTGGACGCCACCTATGCGCGCAAGCAAGCGGGGTTGCGCGGCCCGGCTCCGCGCCGGCCGAAGAGGCCAATGCGCAACCTCAACTCACAACGTCAACTCCGCCATCGATCCCCGGCCTGGAGTTTATTCGCCCCGGGTCCGGATGGGAATCGGTGGACCTTTTCGGCGTCTCCCGGGCGCCGGTCCCTTACGAAGTATTCCGAAATCGATTAGCGGAACAGAACCGCAACGCCGAGGGCGAAGCCGTCTGCGTTAACTAGCCCACAGACAGGATCCCCTGGGTGCACTCCTTCAGGCTAGTACCTGCCATTGAGGTGAGCTATGAGCGAGAGCGTCTTCTTCAAGCTGCAAGACCATAGGGAGCCAGCCCATCCGGGCGTCATTCGGCTCTATGACGAACTAATCCAAATCTACCGGCAGATGCGGGAGCAACAGAAAGAAATCGATGCTGCCTTCGATCGTGTTGCCTCGCAAATTGGCTTTGTGGTCACGACTACGCTGCCGGTGCGCATTGAAATCGGCGAAGACGGCGGCGTCAAGGGCGCGCAGCTCGACGGCGCGTCTCTGCGGGGCACGTTGTTCGAGAAGGAGCTCGGGCCGTTCGTCGCCCGCTTAAAGGACAGGAAATTCAGAGGCGTTCCTGCCGGCAGCTTCCGCTTTTACGTCATCTGGTATGACGCGCTTCGTCTGAAGCTTCGCCGCGATTGGATCGAGCCGGCACACGTCTTACAGGGCATCCTGAATAGCTTTGTAGCCCAGGAGACAGAGTTTGCGGCGGTACGGCCGGAAGTTCGCGAGCCCGCCCACTGGTTCGATCCGGGAGTCGCCATCGCCATTGAAGACGCAGTCGTCATCTCGGCGATTGACGAAGTCTATCCCGAGTTGCGCCTGACCGAACGCATTGCCGCTGACCGGCTCGCGATTCGCCGCATCGGGCCCGGCGTCCGGGAGCCCGCGCACCCGCCCTTTGAACGCGATCTGCTTTCGCAGATCAAAGCGTTTCTCAAGGGCCGTCAATAGCAGTTCGAAGTGGCTAAGGTCCCTTCACGGGGGGATCTTAGCCACTGCACTTCGGCAAACATAACTGTGTTGTTGGGAAGCGCCTGGAGCTATTCCCCGGTGTAAGCGGCTCCGCCATCTCGTCAGGCAGAGCCGAACGCCCATTGCTACTTGTTCCCCACCAGCGCTTGTTTCACTGCCTCACTCACAGTCTTCCCATCCACGCGCGCGCCGCCGAATTTCGCCATCACGTTCTTCATCACCGCACCCATGTCCTTCATTGTGGGAGAGCCCATTTCGGTGATGACGGCCTGCACCGTGGCTTCGATCTCTTCTTTCCCAACCGCCTTCGGCATGTAGGCTTCGATGATCGCGATCTCCTGCGCCTCCTTATTCGCCAGTTCATGCCGATTGCCCTTCTCAAACTGCTCGATGGAGTCCTTGCGCTGGTTGATCATGGTGCTGAAGACTTGGAGCTCTTCTTTCTCGTCGAGGTCGGCGCGCTTCTCAATGCGCTTGTTTTGTAGCGCGGCCTTCATCATGCGTAGAGTTGAGAGTCGCAGCTCTTGCCTGGCGCGCATGGCGTCCACCAGTTCTTTTTGCACTCGTTGCGTCAGGGTCATGGGTGAATTATAGGGGAGTACGCTCCGGCTCGCGTTGCTGTAAACCACAGCGGAACGATGAAGTGAGGAATGATACTTAGCTGCGAAGCGTCCAGTAATCCCGGCTTACGATGAAGATGGGTGACGGCCAGTACTCGAGTGACGAATTCAGACTCTTCGTAGACGATCGCGAACGGAAACCGGTGAAGCAGGAACCTTCTGCACCCCATGTATTGCGGCCATGTCCCCGGCGCTCGCTGAATGTTCTCCACCGCCGCTCGACCTCAACTTCGAATCGCGCGGCCGCGGACGGGCTACGCTCCCAATACCATGTCACTGCGGCCAGGTATTCCTCCTCGGCGGCGGAGACAAACTCAACCGGCTTTTTCATTCAACATGGCCCGAGCCCGGCTGCGGACTTCTTCCCATGGAATCATCCTTGCTTTGCCGGCACTGATGTCGTTCAGGCGCCGGGCGATCTCCTGCTGCCAGGCTGTCTCCACCTCAATGTCAACCGCAGGCTCGAGGCTGTCAATCAGAGAGGTCGCCAGCTCGGCCCTCTCTTCGACCGGCAAAGCCAAGGCCTCTTTCAGCAACGCAGCCGCCTTTTCGCTCATATTGGACCTCACCTCAATACCGCGCGTCTTATTCTCGCGCAACAGCTGTGCGACTGGCGTCAGTAATTGTTTTGCCGATGAGCAGAATCGATCACACGACGGAATGCCGTTCAGGCCGTCTCTCATTCTGAGAAGCCGGAATAAGCTCTGTTCTCACCATAGCGTTCTTAATCACACCCTGCCGTGACTCACGCCACACACGACCTGCCAACCTGAGGTAGCCTGCCCGGCGCGCGCGTTCTATAGTGGACTGTCGGCGCGTTTCAGCCGGCAACTTTCTCGCAGGGGTATCGCTATGCTACGTAAGACTCGCCTGTTTACTCCCGGTCCGACTCCGTTGCTTCCTGCCGCGCAAAACGCCATCGCCGCGGCGGACATGCATCATCGCACCGCAGAGTTCAAGGAAGTTTTCTCGCGCACGCTGGCCGATCTGAAGACATTCATCGGCACGGCGAACGAAGTGCTCCTTCTCGCGTCGTCGGGTACGGGCGCGATGGAAGCCGCCGTCTCGAACCTGACCTCGCCCGGCGAGAAGGTGGTCGTCCTCACCGCCGGCAAGTTTGGCGAGCGCTGGCGCGATCTCGCCAAGGCCTTCAACTGCAAGGTCGAGCTGGTCACCGCGCCCTACGGCGAGACCTTCGACCTGCGCGAAGTGCAATCCAATCTCAACGGCGCTCGCGTCCTCTATATGCAGGCGACCGAGACCTCGACCGGCGCGCGCCATGACGTGAAGGCGATTGCCGCGCTTCTGAAGGGCACCGAGACGCTGCTAGTGGTCGACGGGATCACCGGCCTGGGCACCACGCACTTTGAAGTGGACAACTGGGGCATCGACATCCTCATCGGCGGCTCGCAAAAAGCCGTGATGATCCCGCCCGGCCTCGCCTACCTCAGCGTGAGCGAGCGCGCCTGGCAACGCATGGAAACCGCCAAACAGCCGCGCTTCTACTTCGACCTGCGCAAGGAGCGCAAGTCGCAGGTGAAGGGCGAGTCGGCGTTCACGCCGGCGGTGGCGCTGATCTGCGGGCTCGCCGCCGCGCTCGACTTCATTCGCAAGGGCGGCAACGGCAACCTCGCTGATGGCCGCGACGCGCTCATTCACAACGCCGAGACTTCCGCTGCGATGGTCCGCGCGGGCGTGCAGGCGCTCGGGCTCGGCCTCTTCGCGCCCACGTGTCCCGCCGCAGCCGTCACTGCTGTTCTCGCGCCCAAGGGCGTGGACTCCAGCGCGATCGTGAAAGAGTTCCGCGAGCGCTTCGCCATGGTGGTGGCCAACGGCCAGGGCGAGATGAAGGGGCAGCTCTTCCGCATCGCGCATCTCGGGTATTACGACTACCTCGACGCCATCGGCGTCGTTGGCGCACTCGAGCACGTGCTGCCGAAGGTCGCGCCCAACCACAAATTCGAACTTGGCGCAGGCGTGCGCGCCGTGCAAGAGGCATTTGCAGGGCAATTCGCCGAGGTGGCCAACGTATGAAAATCGTCATCGCTGACAAAATCTCTCCCGCCGCACTGCAGGTCTTCGGCGAGCATCCGGACTGGACCATCGTGTCGCCCGACAAGGAACATCTTGCCGGCGAACTGGCCACGGCTGACGCCATCGTGGTTCGTTCGGCCACCTTCGTCAACGACGCCATGATGGAGAAGGCGCCGAAGCTGCGCGTGATCGGGCGCGCCGGCGTGGGTGTCGACAACGTCGACCTCGACGCTGCCACCCGGCGCGGCATCGTGGTGATGAATACGCCCGGCGGCAATGCGGTCGCCGTCGCCGAGCATACCTTCGCGCTCATGCTGTCAATGGCGCGCTTTATCCCGCGGGCGCATTCCACCATGACCGCGGGCAAGTGGGAGAAGAAGACGCTGCAAGGCACTGAGCTACGCGGCAAAACGCTGGGCATCGTAGGACTCGGCCGCGTGGGCGTCGAAGTCTCGCGGCGCGCGCAGGCCTTTGGCATGAGGGTCGTGGCGCACGATCCCTACGTCGCACCCACCTTGGCGCAGCAGTTGAACGTCACCTTGGCTCCGCTGGACGAGCTCTACGCACAGTCGGACTACATCACCCTGCACGTCGGCCTCACGCCGCAGACGCAGGGCATGATCAACGCCGAAACGATCGGCAGGATGAAGAAGGGCGTGCGGCTGGTGAACTGTGCGCGCGGCGAGCTGCTGAATGAGCAGGCCGTCGTCGAGGCGTTGCAGTCAGGACAGCTCGGCGGCGCGGCGCTCGACGTCTACAGCCACGAGCCGCTGAAGGACTCGCCGCTGATGACGCTGCCCAACGTGCTGCTCACGCCGCACATTGCCGGCTCGACCAACGAGGCGCAGGAGGCCGTGGGCGTGCAGATTGCGCTGCAAGTGCGCGAATACCTGACCAAGGGTGTCATCCAGAACGCGGTCAACGTGCCTTCGATCAGCGAGGAAGAGTACGGGCAGATGCTGCCCTACATCGCACTGGGCGAGCGGCTGGGGACCTTCCTGGCACAGTCCGGCGAGGGTGGCGTCGAGGAGATGTGCCTGACTTACACCGGCGACATCGCCGAGTGGAAGACGGCGCTCATCCGCAACGCTGCGGTGGCGGGTGCGCTTAACCAGCTTGCCCACGCGCACGAGCGCGCCAACCTGGTCAACGCGGCTTCGGCTGCCGAGGAGCGTGGCATCCGCATCACCGAGCGCAAGCAGAAGCGCGACGGTGGAGTGGCTGCAAACGTTTTGCGAATGACCTTTAAGAGCGTTCAGCAGGAGAACACAGTTGCTGGCTGCGTGCAGCCTGACGGCCAGCCTCGCCTGCTGGAGATCGACGGCATCCAGGTCGAGGCGCCGCTTGAGGGCAACGTGATCTACCTGCGCAACCTCGATGTGCCCGGAGTGATCGGCCGCGTCGGCACCGTGCTGGGGCAGCACAACGTGAACATCGCGAACTTCTCGCTCGGCCGCGGGCCGGAGTCGAAGGCGGTGGCGGTCGTCCAGGTCGATGGCGAAATACCGGAGAAGGTGCTGGAAGCGTTGCGCGCGATCGAGACGATTCTGCTGGCGAAGGCGATACGCTTCGTCACGCCAACGAAACAACCCGTAAACGCATAATCGGCTTCAGTATCCCGCCCCCACCCAAGCTAAGGAAGCTTAGGTGGGGACGCTCGAAGTGCCAAGGTCCAAATATCTGACGATCGACTCGAGATTCACAGGTTATACTTTGGGTATGAAGACAGCAGTCTCGATTCCGGACGACATCTTCGAGGGTGCTGAACGGCTTGCGCGCCGAACGAAACGGTCGCGCAGCCGGCTATTCAGCGATGCCCTGAGGGAGTACCTGGCGCGCCACTCGCCTGAGGAGATCACCGAGGCGGTAAATCGGGCTTGCTCCGAGATCGGAGAAACGCACGACCCGTTTACCACACTGGCCGCCCGTCGCGTGCTGGGTCGAACCGAATGGTGATCTCGCAAGGTGAAATCTGGTGGGCCGAACTGGGCCAGCCACGGGGATCAGCGCCAGGCTTTCGCAGGCCCGTAGTGGTCGTGCAGTCGAATGCGCTAAATCGCGGAAGCATCGCAACCGTGATCTGTGTGCCGCTCACCAGCAACGTCAAATGGGCTTTGATGCCGGGAAACATTCATCTCGCGGCAAGCGCAACCGGCTTGCCTAAAAACTCTGTTGCCAACGTCTCACAGATTCTCACCCTCGATAAAGACCACCTCACCGACCGCGTGGGCAGGCTTTCAGCCACTAAGCTGGATTTGATTTTTTCGGGAATTGAAATCGTGCTCGCAAGGAAGGGCTAGTTCGGCGGGAGCCGGTTACCCCTTCCACGCCCCGAGCGCCTTGCGCACCAGCACCAGCTGTCCGAGGTGATAGGCGTTGTGGTCGGCGGCGAGCAGGGCTTCGCGCAGCAGCGTCTGCCCCGTGCCGCCAGGCAGTGGCGCGAACAGGTCGCGCTTGGGGTCGTTGATCAGCTTGCGCAATACATCGAGGTTGCGGCGGATGGCTTCCACGCTCTGCTCCCATGCCTCCTCGTTCGGCGGCTCCGGTTTTTTCGGCCAATAGCCGTCCGGCCACGGCGGCGACTTGTGCCGCGTGTTCCGGCAAAACTCCACGATGTCCCACAGGGCAATGTGTATGTGCTCCAGCAGTTGCCAGGCGGAGTGCGGCATGCCGGTGGGGACGCGTCCGCGCAACTCGGCGGGAAAGTCGTCTAACGCGGCGGCCAAATCGGCGTGCGCTTCGTGCCAGTCAATGAATTTGGCGATTTGCTGACGAAGCGGCTTGTCAGAGTCCATGGGTTCCTCAATGTTTGCCAAAATTGCCTGATTCGATGTGACGCCTTAGCACGCCGATGCAGGCAAGCGCTGCTCGCCGCGGCCAAGCGCCGACACTACTGGAAGAATTCCGTCATCTGCGACGCGCTGCCGGCGCCGTTGGGAATGGTGCTCACACCCAGGGCGGTCATGCTGAGCCCCAGCAGACTGCGATGGTCATACGTGGCGGTTCCCTGATAGCCGACCTTAACGCCGGTGCCCACCAGGACGGTGGCCACTCTGCCGCCGCCGTTGGTGTTGTCATCGCGCGATTCATCGGTGGTCAGAACCAGTATCCCGCTCTGCTGAAACTGAGGATTGCTCAGTAACTGCGGAAGGTTGGATGACAGCCAGCTGTCGGCCGCGGCGACGCGAACGCTCACATCGCAATTTTGCCCCATGGTGCCGGGACAATCGTGCGCGTCATGCTGCGCGTCGGGCACGATGCACGAGTAGGCCGGCAACTGCGCGTTCGCCAGATCGGTTGCGAGCTGCGAGAAATCCACGATGTTCAGGTTGAGTTGCGAGGGCGGCTGCACGTCGGAGAAGTAGGTAATGGGATTGTGGCGCCGGAGGTAAGGATAGACATCGCCGCCAAGGTAGCCCTGCGAGGCAGGCTTTGGGCGTAAACCTTCCACGACTTCGAGGCCGCCTGAAGCTCCCGCACCACGTTGTCGATGGTCACCACGCCATCGTAATTGTCGTCATTGGTGATAGATGTCGCCGGTGGTCATGATGAAGTAGTTGCCGATGGAGGGATGAGTGTTGGCGTAATACTGCGTGGCCAGTCCACCCTGGCGATCAGGCTGTTGATGTAGGGAGCGCTGGAGCTGCCGACTACGTCGGCGTAATTCAGATTCTCCAGGACAACAATCGCCACGTGCTGCACCTGTGCGATGCCTCCGCCCGATCCTCCGCTGCCGCCGCTCCCACCTGAGCCTCCCGACCCGCCTGAGCCTCCCGATCCGCCTGACCGCCACCCGAGCCCGCCGCTTCCGCCGGAACTGCCGCCGCTGCCCGAGGTTCCGCCGGTGTTCCCGCCAGAGACTCGCAGTTGGAACTTCCGCCGCCGCAGGCCAGCGCCAGAAGAAATAAAATGCGATGCAGGCAAGCGACAGGTGATCCGTCGATTTCAGCAGAGACATGAGCGCCTCGCGACTGTGATGCGGCGAATTCTTCCTGACGTGAGATGCAGCACTGTAGTCGCGGGCTGTCAGCTCCGACCTAGGTGCTCAACCGCAAGGATACCCAGTCGACTTCTTCGAGATTCACGGCTGCATTGGGCTGCACTAGAATCTTAGTAACGCCGCATCGGTCCGGCATCTTGTGAAATCAGCCGCCAACGAAGAGCGAGTTCGAAGGCGCTGCGGCAAAGCCGTTTCCAAGGCGACACTCAAGCTGCGTCTGCTGAAGCGACTGAAGTGCACGCTGAAGTATGAAAAGTGGCGTGGGCCGCGGGAGCCAGGCTGGTCGCGGGCGTCGATGAGGTCGGCCGGGGATCGCTGTTCGGGCCAGTGGTGGCCGCGGCCGTGATCCTCGATCCCGGCTATCGCATCCGCGGGTTGCGCGATTCCAAGCTGCTGGACCGCGAGACGCGCGAGAAGCTGGCGCCGCGCATTCGCGAGCACGCGCTGGCCTGGGCCGTTGCCGCTGTTGACGTCGCCACCATCGACCAGATCAACATCTACTGGGCCTCGAAGCGCGCCATGGAAGAGGCCGTCGCGCATGTTGCAGCTGCGGCCCGACCATCTGCTGATCGACGCGCTTCGCCTCAACTGCGATTGCCCGCAGACGCCGATCATTCATGGCGACGCGCTTGTCGGCATCGATCGCCGCCGCCTCAATCATTGCGAAAGTCGAGCGCGACGCGATGATCAGCGCCTGGGACCCGGTCTTTCCCGAGTACGGTCTCGCCTCCAACAAGGGCTACAGCACGCCGAAGCACCTGAAGATGCTGCGCGAAAAAGGTCCGACGCCACTGCATCGCCTGTCGTTCGCGCCCGTGTGGACGTCGACCGCGCCGCAGGAAGTTCTGGAGTTCATGCTGGAGGAGCAAGCCACGGCGGAAACTTCACCCGAAGTGCCGGAGGGATTAGCCGATGCGTCAGAGTCTTCAGCTGCGTTAGTTTTGGAAAGGACTGATCAAGAGCGATAACGCCTGTGGCTGTTGAAAAACTCTTTTGGGCCGCTTATTCGGGTGAAATCGGGTGACCAGAAATGTCTCGCAATTCGAGAAGATCGTTTATAGGGCATCCTGGCGCAATCCAATTTCTGATGGTTCGGGCGCGTAAGTGTTTTTCACCAGCCACGCCTGTTAGCAACATCTACATTCCTTTTCGGTTTCCCGCTGCCTGTTCTCGCCAACTACAGATTGTTTCCCGTTCGCGCGATCTGCCGGTCGACAGCTACTGCAGCTTGGCGTACTCGGCTTTGGCTTCTTTGTAGATGGGAATGTCAGGATCGGCGTCTTTCCAGAGGGTGAGGAAGTCTTTGTACGCGGCGAGGGCGCGGAGTCGAGCAGCATCAGCGTCAGGGCCGGTTGAGTTCTTCGCCTGCAAAGCATTGGCACGTGCCACGCCGAGTCTCGCCAGCGCACCCGTCCAGCAGCTCCAGACGATGCCGCCATGGCCGAGGATCTTCTGGAACTCGGTGGCGGCCTGTGAGCCTTGTCCTGCCGCCAGCAAGGCCTGTCCACGGATGTAGGTGGGATAGAGACAGGAAAGATTGGCAACGAACAGAATTTGTCCCAACTCGATGGGCTCGGCAGTTGCCTGTAACTCGGCCAAGGCTTGGCTTGGGTATTTTCTGTTGAGCGCCAGCTGCGCACGAATCGCCGGCAGCCAAAGTGACTGCATCTGGGTATCCAGCGGGTATCGCTTGTTCAGGTCTCGTGCCAGCGACTCGGCTTCTTCCACATCACCTGCCATGGCCAATGCAAGTCCGGCTTCGACCCCGACCCCCGGACTCATCGGGGCGAGATTCAAGGCCTCTGCCGCTGCCCGCTTCGCTTCCGTCGGATGGCCGAAGGCGGCTTCGCGAACCGCGGCGTTCTCCTGCCAGATGGCGGCGTCTTCTTTGCTGTCGGCGCGGATGGCTGAGTCCGCGGACTGGCGGGTCAAGTCCCGAGCCTTGCTCAGATGGCCCGCGAAGGCCTCCATGTCGGATGCAAGCGAAAGCCCAAAGTGCTCCGATTCCGGCTTGCCTCGAAACCACTGTTGCTGTTCTGATGCCGCCCGGGAGTCTTTCCCGAGAAACGCCAAGGCAAAGAGGGCGTTGTGGAATATGTAGCTATCCAGATTTCGCGTCTGCGCCTGCTGGATTATCTGCCGGGCTTCGCCGAATCGCTGCAAGGCGAGCAGATTGTTGCTGAGGTTCTCGTAAGGCGCGGCATCCTCAGGATGAAGGCGGATGTTTTCACGATAGGCCTCCGCTGCCTTCTCATACTGCCCCTGTTGGCTGTAGACCAGGCCCAGATTGGTATATGCGGAGCTCTGTCGCGGGTAGTTCGCGATGATCTCCTGAAAGGTTTGTGCCGCTTTCTCCAGTTGCCCGGTTACATCCATATAGTAGTGAGCGGTAATCGTCAGCTTTTCCTTCTCGCCGACATGTTCCCGCAAGGCAAACGCTTTGGTGTAGTATTCGCCGGCTAGGCCTATCTCGGCGAGACTGGAATAGTCGTTGCCTAATTCGCTGTAGCCCAGGGCAAAATTTGGATCAAGCTGGATGGCGCGCTGATGATAAGGCAGGGCCGCAGCAGGGCCTTTTTCGAGATGGGCCCTCAGACCGAGGGTGTACGCTTTCAGCGCTTCGAGCGAGGGGGTGGTCGCTTCCTCCAGCGGAATATCAAACTTCTGCACGGTTGCCAGCGACTCGCCCAATTCTCTCCGCAGCTTCGATGCGGCTTTGCCAAGCGCGTCCAGCACATTTTCTTTGGTTGCTGCGGTAGACTGCTCTTCCGTCAGCACGTCTCCGCTCTCGCAATCCACGGCCTTCAATCCCAGCACGTATTGTTTGCCCAGAGTGGCAATCGATCCGGCGATGTATGCCTTGCCGCCCTCCCGCTGGCAGAGCTCGCGGGCTAGGTCGGGCGTGAGCCTGGCGTCGGGGGGGCGCGTCATCAGCCGCAGCGTGCTGGCGATCTTCCCGCCGGCAAGCACATTCAAGAAAGGTGACTGGCGCAAGGCAACCGTGAGCGCTGTTTTCAGGGTGTCGTCGAAGACTGGGTCGCCGGTACTGTTGGCAAAATCCGCGATGACGATGGTGTCCGTTTTCGTCAGCCGCTTGCGTTGATGAGAGCGGTAATAAAGCCCGCCTGCAACCAGCACCGCGACCATTAAGGCCGCAGCGCCGGCGATAGTCGCCCAGCGAAATGGAATCGATCTTGTGGGCTTCGAGCCGGTGTCAGAAATTGCCAGCGCCGTGTGATCCGACGGGGTTTCCCGCTGCAGCAGTTGCAAGTCGGCGCGCAGCTCGGGAGCGCCCTGGTATCGCGAGGCCGGATCTTTTTGCAACGCTTTGTGAATGATGCCACACAAACCAGGCGGCAAAGAGGGGGTCAGTTCGTTGGGGGGCACGGGATCGCGATTCACAATCGCATCCAGCACGCTGCCAACTGTCTTGCCGGGGAACGCGAGCGTCCCGGTTAGCATCTCGTAGAGCACCGCGCCAAAAGAAAACAGGTCAGTCCTGGCATCCAGGGGTTCGCCCTTCGCCTGCTCGGGTGACATGTAAGCAATGGTGCCCACAACTCGGCCGACGGCAGTGACACGGCCGTCTACAGGCGCGGTCGAAGCTTGCGCTGCGGCAGATGGCGAGGTCTCGGCAGCCCTCACGCTGGTCACCTTGGCAAGTCCGAAGTCCAACAGCTTGACTTGTCCCTGCCGGGTCACGAAGATATTGGCCGGCTTGATGTCGCGGTGAATAATGCCCTTGCGGTGCGCCGCTTCCAGTCCATCCGCAACCTGGATCGCCAGATCGAGTGCGATATCGACCTGCATGGGCTGGGCGGCGATGAGTTCGTGCAGGGTTGAGCCTTCGAGGAACTCCATGGCGAGGAAGGCTTGGCCGTTTTCCTCGCCAATGTCGTAAACCGTGCAGATGTTTGGATGATTGAGCGTAGAAGCGGCTTGAGCCTCCTGCTGAACCAACTTCAGGGAAGGCCGGTGGCCCAGGGTGTCGTCGAGGAACTTGAGCGCAACAAAGCGGTGGAGGCGCAGGTCCTCGGCCTTATAAACGAGGCCCATGCCGCCACTCCCGATCCGCTCGAGAACGCGGTAGTGGGAGATTAGGAGTTCGATGACGCGCCCCAGCAGCTTCAGATGATCTGTGGGCAAACTTCGGTGCAAGAGGCGGGGCCGTTTGCCGGATTCCTCCGTTTGCCTAACTGGCGTGAAATCGCCATTTCGTAAGCGATCGGCAGCCGCATCCCCGGGTCGATACGCGAAAAAACGTTTTGAAGCCGCCGAAAGCGCTCTGCATCCAACCGGCAAGTCTGCAAGGAGGAGTTGTGAAATGCCCAAGTACAAGGCCGTATTCGCGATAGGTGCAATTCTCGCTCTGGGCGCTCTCGCCCTGAGCGTCTCCGGGAAACCAAGTGCTGCGACTGGATCGTGGGAGGTCGACAGCCGCCACTCCGCGGCGCAGCTTATCACTGACGGAACGACAGATTATGGAAAGCAGAAGCTGGACTATACGCTGGGTTTCGGAAGATTGATGGGCGCCATAAACATCGATGACGCCGATCCCAGCAAGTCCAGCGTCCTGTTCCGGTTCTTTCCGGCCACCGGCACTATGGTGCCTGACATTGCTGAGAATGGGAAATTTCTGAAGCAGTGGGAGATGGACGAGGCCAACCACACGCTCATCTGTTTCCATTCCAAGTCGGTGCAGCGGAACGCAGACGGCAAGCTGCAAGTCACCGGCGTGCTGACCATCACTCGTGTGGACCGCAACGTCGACATAGAGCCTACGGAAGCCTATTCCGGACCGACCTATGGCCCCCCAATCGTGCACCGCGTTTCGAAGGATGCCAGCTTCGTTTTCGACATCCCGGCCCCCGATAAGAATGGAGTTATTCAGGCCTCGGCAACCACCAGCATGGGCCGCGAGAACTTCCCGCAGTTGGTGAAGGCCGTGGTCGCTACCTCCTGGCCGACCGTGGTCCAGGATAGAAATTGTCAAAGCTCCTCGGCTGGGACCGAGGACTATCGGGGCTTCAAGTGCACCGGGACGTTTATGCAGGCTGATGGACTTCCCCCGGGTCCCGGCCCGCAGAATCTGGAGGACTACTCCGGTCCGCCGTCGGATTACAACGCCGTTGTCGGGAACCATCTGACGATTGTTCTTCATATGCGGTTGACGGCCCAGGCGCAGGGAGTGCACGCGGCAGGAATGAACTAATGTAATGCGTCGTGGACGCCGACGCTCATTAGCAGGCCTGTGAGGATACGCCGGAACCCAGGTACGCCCAAAAGATGGGCGAACCTGGGGCACCCGAAACAATAGTGGGGCGGTGCGGGTGAAGTCCTCGTGTTCTCTCCTGTTCGCTCGGATTTTTGTGCGGACGCGCTTCTCTGCATCTCTTGATACAGTAACCATAGCTGTCGCGCGATGCCCACCGCCACGCAAACTGCGCCCGTCCTGGCAATTTGCCAAAATTGCGGCGCCGAGGTTCCGGCGGACTCCCACCACTGTCCCGCGTGCGGCCGCTTGACGAGCGGGCGCTCCGCCAAGATCACCCTGGTCATCACACTGCTCCTCCTCCTCGCTGGGCTCGCCGGCACTCACTACTTTGTCAACCTGCATCGCACCACCGAGATGGATCTGGCGCACCGCTGGTTCAATCGCGGCGAGCAGGCCATGCAGGCCGGCCTGCCCAAATTCGCCGCCGAAGCTTACCGCACCGCGCTGAACTACGATCGCTCCAACGATCAATACCGGCTGCGTCTGGCGCAGGCGCTGCTGGCGGACAATCGCCTGGCCGAAGCGCGGGCGCATCTCCTCAGCCTGTGGGAAGAGGAGCCCGCCAACGGCGACGTGAACCTCACGCTGGCGCGGCTGGAGGCGCGGCGCAACCAGTTCAGCGAAGCGGTCCGGTACTACAACAATGCGATCAATGGCGTTTGGCAGGACGATCCACGCAAACACCGGACCGAGGCGCGCTTCGAACTGGCGCGCTACCTGATGCAGAACCGAAAGCTTCCGCAGGCGGAAGCTGATCTGCTGGAGCTGCTGGCGGATGCCCCGACTGATCCGGCAGACCAACTCATGTTGGGACAAATGCTGCTCCAGTTGAACGATCCGGCGCATGCTCTCCAGGCTTACAATGCCTTGCTGGCGAAGGACAGCGGCAACGCTCAGGCGTGGATGTGGGTGGGGCAGGCCAATGTGGCCCTGGGGAACTACGCCGAAGCCGCTCGTGCCACTGCCAAGGCCATGGAACTCGATCCCAAGCTGGAAGGCGCGCGCCAGCAGCTTGAGCTCACGCGCGAAATCGTTCGCATTGATCCGACCCAACGCGGCTTGCCGCTCGCCGAACGAGCCGATCGCGTGGCCAAAGCTTTCGACACTGCGTCCACGCGCCTGAGCCAATGTGCCATCGAGCAGAAGGTGAATCTCGCGCCTCCCAGCTTGCTTGCGCCGAGTGCCGGCTCGAACGGTGCGATTGTCAACCCGGCTGGCCCCGCGCCCGCACCGAATACTCTGCAACTGCTCTACACCAGCGGGCTGCAAAAGCAGGCGGAGGCGACGCCACGGGCATTGCGCAAGAATCCGGACGCGCTCGATCCCACCATGCAGTACGTCTTCGAGGTGGAGCGCTCGCTTGCGCCCATCTGCCCCAACATGACCTTGACCGACCGCGCCCTGCTGACTCTGGCGCAGCATGAGAGCGAAGGGCCGAAATGAGTCCGCAAGAGCTGGGCCTCACCAAACCGAAGGACGCCAGCGGGATCAAGCCGGCGGTTTCGACGCCCACACGGCGCCAGTACTGGAGCAGTCTGCGCGCCATGTTGTCGCCGCAACGCTTCAGCCTGCGCGAGGAGCAGTTCTTCCTGCTGCTGGCAGTGCTGATTGGCGTGGCGTCGGCCCTGGCCGTGGTCTGCTTCCGCATGTGCATCGAGTTCCTGCAACTCAAGCTGCTGGGCAGCGGCTTGCAGCCTTCGGTGCCGCGGGTGTTCCTGGCTCCGATGCTAATGGGATTGGTGATCGCGTTCCTGGTGATCCGCTTCTTCCCGCGCGCGCGCGGCAGCGGCGTCAATCAAACCAAGTCGGCGCTCTACATCTACGACGGCTACATCCCGCTGCCTACCGTCATCGGCAAATTCATTACCAGCGCCCTGGCCATTGGCAGCGGGCAGTCGCTCGGACCCGAAGATCCTTCGCTGCAAATCGGAGCGGGGCTGGCTTCGGCGCTAGGCAGGCGTTTGAAGCTGTCGCGCGAGAAGCTGCGCCTGATTGCGCCCGTCGGCGCTGCCGCCGGATTGACGGCCGCGTTCAACTCGCCCATCACCGCGGTGCTGTTCGTTATCGAAGAGGTCATCGGGCGCTGGACCGCCGGCATTCTCGGCGCAGTTGTTCTGGCTGCGATATCGAGCGCGGTCATCGAGCGCTGGTTCCTGGGCGACGAGCCGCTCTTCCGCGTGCCCGCCTACCACCTGGAGCACGGCGGCGAGTTGGGCGCGTACGCAAGTCTGGGCGTCATCGGCGGCTTCGCGTCGCTCGTCTTCGTGAAGTACATCGCCTACTTGCGCCCCAGGCTTCGCCAGTTGCCGCCGTGGACGCAGTATTTGCAGCCCGCGGCTGCGGGGCTGCTCATCGGCCTCATCGGCATCAAGTTCCCGCAGGTGATGGGCGCGGGCTACACGTACATTGACCAGGCCATGCACGAGCAGTACACCTGGCAGATTCTCGCGCTGTTGGGCGCGCTCAAGATTGTGGCCACGGGATTGTCGTTCTCCAGCGGTACGCCCGGCGGGCTCTTCGCGCCGACGCTTTTCATGGGCGCGATGATCGGCGGCGCGGTGGGCATGTTCGAGCGGCAGCTCGTTCCGCATCTCGCCATACCGGTGGGCGCCTACGCGCTGGTCGGGATGGGCACGCTGTTCGCCGGCATCCTGCGCGCGCCCATGACTTCGGTGTTCATGATCCTGGAGGTCAGCGGCAACTACAGCATCATTGTTCCGGTGATCCTCTCGAATGCCATCGCCTATTTCATCTCGCGCACCTTCCAGCCCACGCCGATCTTCGATCTGCTCTCCCGCCAGGATGGCCTCGACCTTCCGTCGCTGGAGGAGGAGCGCGAGATGCCCTTGCTGCGCGTCGAGGACGCCATGCGTCCGCCGGTGGGGCAGACGCTCACCGGCAATATGCGCCTGAGTGAGGCCCAGCAGCGGGTGCAGGGCTCAGCGCAAGAGTTCTTTGTGGTCGGCATGGGCGACGACGAGTGGTCGGGCATCTCGCGTCCGGAGCTGCTTGACCTGGTGGCCAATGCGGATGTGCCGCTCTCTCGCGTGCTCAACTCCAGCCTGCCCTATCTGCATCCCGATCATCCCCTGGACACCGCCTTGCGCCTTATAGGCGAGTCGCCGTTGCTGCCGGTCGTGCACCGTGCAGACGTGCAGCAGTTGCTGGGCGTGGTTTCACTGGGCGATGTCATGCGCGCCTATCGTGGCGCGGGCGTCGGTGTTTCGCATGGGGAGCCCGCGCCGATGGCGCCGTGAGGCAAGCAGCCTCTGCCTCCGTCGTAGTTAGAATGGCTTCGTGGTCCCGCAGACGTTCACTCCCGCCCGCGATTCCGAGCTGTTCACCGCTGCTCCGGCAAATGCCGCGGTGTTTGTGCTGCGGGGGGAGCAGGGAAGTGAGCCTTACGTCAGCAAGACGTCGAACCTGCGCCGGCGATTGCAGCGCCTGTTAGGCGCGGTCGAGGGGCAGAGCCGGAAGCTCAACCTGCGCGATCGCGTGCGAGTGGTCGAATGGACGCCGGTTGGCTCCGATTTCGAAGCGTCATTCTTGCTCTACAACACGTTGCGCCGTGAGTTCCCTCGCACCTATGAGAAACGTCTGCGGCTGCGCTTTGCCCCGCTGATCAAGCTCATCCTCGACAATGCTTATCCCCGCGCGACGGTTACGACGCGCATCAGCGGCTTGCGCGCGAATGCACAGTATTACGGGCCGTTTCCCTCGCGCGTTGCCGCCGAGAAGCTCGCCAACGATGCGCTCGACCTGTTCAAGATGCGCCGCTGCGTCGACGACCTTCATCCTGACCCCGCGTTTCCCGGCTGCATTTATTCCGAGATGAAGATGTGCCTGGCGCCGTGCTTCAAGGGCTGCACCGATGCGGAGTACGCGGCCGAGGTCGAACGCGTGCAGCAGTTCTTCGAGAGCGGCGGGCAGTCGCTGTTGCGCGAACTCGAGCGCCAGGCGCGACGAGGCTTCGGCCAACCTCGACTTCGAAGCTGCGGCCGCGCTGCACGCGCGACTCGACAAAGTGAAGCCGCTTGCATCGCAGTGGCCGGAGATCGCGCGCCGTCTCGACGAACTCAACGGGTTGATGATCCAGACTTCAGCGGAGCCGGATTCGGTCGCGCTCTTCATGATTGCTGCCGGCCAGGTTTGCGACCCGGTGCCGCTGAATGTCGGCAAGGGGGTGCCCCATCCTTTTTCGCCATCGGTTGGCGAAAAGGGTGGGACGGAACTGAGCGCGCGTCCGCAATCGATGGAGACGCGCATCACGGAAGCGCTAGCCGCCGTCGAACAGCCGAAACCGCACAGCGCGCTGGAGTGGATGGAGCACCTCGCGATTCTGAAGCGCTGGTACTATCGCAGCTCGAAAACCGGCGAGTTGTTCTTGAGCGAAGGCAATGGCGAGTTGCCGATGCGGCGGGTTGTGCGCGGCGTCTCGCGCGTCTTTCGCGGCGAAAAACCTGCCGCCGACCTCAGTGAAACCGCGGGCGATTACTGGATGTTCCGCGCGCGTGAAGCGGGGATCACCGAAAAGTGAGCCTCGACCTCGTGACGGCCGAACAGGTGCGAGCGGCGGAGGTTCTGCCTCGGTCATTCTTCGATCGCGATGCTGTCACGGTCGCGCGCGAATTGCTGGGCAAGCTGCTCATTCGTCGTCAGAGTCGTACCCTACTCGCGGGCCGCATCGTGGAAGACGAAGCGTATCTCGGTCCGGCCGATCCTGCCGCACATGCGTACTCCGGACGCACGCCGCGCAATTTTGTGCTTTTTGGGCCGCCGGGTCACGCGTATGTCTACTTCATCTATGGCAATCACTATTGCCTGAATGTTTCCTGCATGCCCGAGAGCCAAGGCGAGGGTGTTCTGTTCCGCGCAATGCAACCGGTACTTGGGGTGGACGCGATGGCGCGAGCGCGCGGCCTCGAGCTTGCTCCGTCGCCTCGCGTTACGCAATTGCGGCAAGTCTCCAGCGGGCCCGGACGGATGTGCCAGGCGATGGGCATCACGCGTGAACGCGACAATAACAAAGAGCTGACTGCGCGCTCATCGGACCTGTGGCTGGCCGACGACGGCTTCCGCCCGGAGCGAATCACGGCGACGCCGCGCATCGGCATCACCAAGGCGGTTGAGCGGCCGCTGCGTTTCGCGCTCGCTGGCGATGCGTATGTTTCGGGCAAGAAAATTGACTGATCAAGGTGTGGCCTCCGGCTCGGAGTTTGCGTTACAATCAAGAGGCCGCAGTATTGCGTTCGCCACGGCGCACGCGCTCCGCAGAATCCCAACCAATTTGCCGGTGGGAGTTAGCGAGTCGAGGTCTCCGGCATTTCTTGCGTCAAAGTTGTTGGATTTCCAGCCGTTGCTTGCACGTGGGTTGCCGTTGTGTTAACCTCAATGATTGTCCCGGCTGGTGCGAAGAATTGTGCCTGGGGAGGTTCGCCCGTGGCGGATCGAACCATGCAGGCTGGCGTAGCTCAGCTGGTAGAGCATCTGATTTGTAATCAGAGGGTCGGGGGTTCAAATCCCTTCGCCAGCTCCAGAATCGTAAACCTTGAGCGCGCCGCCCGCTGCGGCGGGTAGCAGGAGCAAGCCAAACGAGACGCGCAGCTCTCCTAGAGAACTGATTCCAGCAGCAGCTACCCATGGCGAAGACGCGCGGAAGCGTGAGCGCGGCTGTTGCGGAGCTTTGCGGTGGGCTGAGCGCTGGTTGAGCGGTTCTTTGACAGCAAGTTAGCGAGTTCGGGCGCGTTCCGGGCGCGGCACTCAGCGGTGCTCGGTCGAATGTGCACAGGTGGCCGAGTGGTTAATGGCAGCAGACTGTAAATCTGCCGCTCCTAGGAGCTACGGAGGTTCGAATCCTCCCCTGTGCACCAGGTTTTGGTGATGAACAAGTTTTGGATTGCGATGGGCGCGTACGTGCTGCTGGCGGTGCTGGCGTGGATGACGTTGAGCGATCCCAGAAGTTCGGCTGGCGACGTTGGCCGTCCTGGGGATGTTCGCGTTGCGCACGCTGGTCGTGGAGCCGAAGCGAGTCGAGAGCGAAGAGCGCGAAGATCGCGACGAGTAGCGGGTTTGAGTGATTGCGAGTTAGCGGGAGTAACTCAGTGGTAGAGTCACAGCCTTCCAAGCTGTTGGTCGCGGGTTCGATTCCCGTCTCCCGCTCCAAGGTTTGCAGTGTAGATTATGTATCGGTTTCAGAGGGCTGATGTAGCTCAGTTGGTAGAGCACTCCCTTGGTAAGGGAGAGGTCATCGGTTCAATCCCGATCATCAGCTCCAGTGTTTGGATGAGATGGAACAGTTCAGTCGAACGGCAAGCCATTCCAGCAGGCCGGTATCCGGGTCGAGAAGCTGGCCGAGTTCGAGCAGCTTCACTCGGCGCTGACGGGATTTTTGCTCCCGCTGCGGTCGAGAAATTTCTGCGGCTGCTGCAGCGCAAGGGAGTTCCGATCCGCGACTTCCATCGCGTATTGCGCGAGAAGTTGCTGGAAAAAGCAGACGCAACGCTAGCGAAGGGTGGCAAGAGCGCGCAGCAGTTCTATGACGCGCTCACAACCAGCGACCAGGCGCAGATGCGCGAATTTTATCTGACCACGCTGGAGGCGGTTGATCAGCCTCTGCGCGAGACAGTTCAACAAACTTTATCGGTATTACTAGGAACAGGAATTATGGCGAAAGAGAAATTTGATCGCAGCAAGCCGCACGTGAACGTGGGCACGATCGGGCACATCGATCATGGCAAGACGACGTTGACGGCGGCCATCACCAAGGTCTTGCAGAAGCACAATCCGAAGATCGTGTTCCGCTCCTTCGACTCGATCGACAATGCGCCGGAAGAGCGCGAGCGCGGCATCACCATTGCCACGGCGCACGTCGAGTACGAGACGGCGAACCGGCACTACGCGCACGTGGATTGTCCCGGCCACGCCGACTACATCAAGAACATGATTACCGGCGCGGCGCAGATGGATGGCGCGATCCTGGTGGTGGCGGCCACCGACGGTCCGATGCCGCAGACCAAGGAGCACGTGCTGCTGGCGCGCCAGGTGGGCGTGCCCTACGTGCGTGGTGTTTCTGAACAAGTGCGATGCGGTGGAAGACTCCGGAGCTGATCGACCTGGTGGAGATGGAAGTGCGCGAGCTGCTGACGAAGTACAACTTCCCGGGCGACGATCTGCCGGTGATTCGCGGCTCGGCACTGGGGGCGCTGAACGGCGAGGCGCAGTGGGAAGCCAAGATCGACGAGCTGATGGAGGCGGTGGACAAGAACGTGCCGCTGCCGGCGCGCGAGATCGACAAGCCGTTCCTGATGCCGATTGAAGACATCTTCTCGATTCAGGGCCGCGGCACGGTGGTTACCGGCCGTATCGAGCGCGGCAAGGTGAAGGTGGGCGAGGAAGTCGAGATTGTGGGCTTCCGCGAGACCCGCAAGACGGTGGTGACGGGCGTCGAGATGTTCAAGAAGCAGCTGGACGAAGGCATGGCGGGCGACAATGCCGGCCTGCTGCTGCGCGGCATGGCGAAAGAAGACGTGGAGCGCGGCATGGTGCTGGCCAAGCCGGGCTCGATTACGCCGCACACCAAGTTCAAGGGCGAGGTTTACGTGCTGTCGAAGGAAGAAGGCGGGCGGCACACGCCGTTCTTCAAGGGCTATCGGCCGCAGTTCTACTTCCGCACGACGGACGTGACGGGAGTGGCGACGCTGCCGGAGGGCACGGAGATGGTGATGCCGGGCGACAACGTGGCGCTGGAGATCGAGCTGATCACGCCGGTGGCGATGGAGAAGGGCCTGCGCTTCGCGATTCGCGAAGGCGGCCGCACGGTCGGCGCGGGAACGATTAGCGAGATTATTGCTTAGCGAGGTCCCACTCATCCCAAACGATGGGATGAGTGGGGCACCCGAATTCTTCGGCGGAGAGAATCCGCTGATTTCCGCGCTTGGACGCGGACAAGGTCTCGCGGCCCATCCGCGAGATAAACAAAAAGGAATATTCAATGCCCCGCGAGATTGTTACGTTGCAGTGCGGTGATTGCAAAAACCGCAATTACTCGACTACCAAGAACAAGAAGACCACGACGGACCGGCTGGAGTTCAGCAAGTTTTGCCGCAAGTGCCGTAAGCACACGGCGCATAAAGAAGTGAAATAGGCAGTAGTTGGCATTTAGCACTTGGCACTTGGTGTCGAATGCGAATGCCGGGGCGGGCGGACGAGCCAAGGGCCAAAAGCCAGGTGCTAAGTGCCGCTTTACAGGGGCGTAAGCTCAACGGTTAAACTGCCGGTCTCCAAAACCGGACTTGGGGGTTCGAATCCCTCCGCCCCTGCCAGAATTTGGCGAGTTGGCGCAATGGAGCGCCGGAAAAAGGTAGCAGATGGCGAAGTCAGCAGCGATGGAACTACCCGGTGATGGCAGCCTCGGGGCGCGCCTCAAGGCGTGGCCGCAGCGCGCGAAGAGCTTTTACAACGACGTCCGCACCGAGATGCGCAAGGTGACTACCCAACCGCAAAGAAGTGCAGGGCACGACGACCGTGGTCATCATCACCGTGTTCTTGTTCGGCCTGTATTTCTGGGTCGTGGACACCGTAATCCAAAAGAGCCTTGACCATCTGCTGAGGTATTTGAGCGGCCGCTAATGCAGCACATCATGACAGAAGAAGAGATCAAATCGGAAAACAACGGCGCGCAGGCGGCAATCGAGCCTGGCGCGGATACCGCTGCCGCTCCTGACGCCGGATCTGCGACGCCGCAGAATCCGAACATGAAGTGGTACATCATCCACACCTACTCGGGTTTCGAGCGCAAGGTGAAGGAGTCGATCGAGTCGCGCATGCGCGCCTATCCCGGACTGGAGCACAAGATCGGCCGGGTGCTGATCCCGACCGAATCGGTCACCGAAGTTCGCGGCGGCAAGAAGTACACCAGCGAGCGCATGTTCTATCCCGGCTACGTGCTGGTGGAAATGGACATGGACGACAACGTCTGGCACGTGGTGAAATCCACGCCGCGGGTGACCGGGTTCGTCGGCACCGGCCAGCAGCCCACGCCGCTTTCGCAAGACGAGGTCCAGCAGATCGTTTACCGCGTGGCCGACAGCAAGGAGAAGCCGAAGCTCAAGGTCAAGTACGAGAAGAACGAGACGGTGCGCATCACCGAGGGCCCGTTCGCGAGCTTCACCGGGGTGGTCGACGAGGTGAACGAAGATCGCGAGACGTTGAAGGTCATGGTGACGATCTTCGGGCGCTCGACTCCGGTGGAGCTTGGGTTCGCGCAGGTGGAAAAAGTTATTACGTAGAGCACGCAGCCATCCACTCGAGGTGGCGAGGATAGAAGGTTAGCAATGGCAAAGAAGTACAGGTTCGGTGAAGTTGCAGATTGCGGCGGGCAAGGCCACTCCGGCGCCGCCAGTTGGTCCCGCGCTCGGTCAGGCGCAGATCAACATCATGGAGTTTTGCAAGCAGTTCAACGCGAAGACCAGCGCCAAGGAGCTTGACGGCCTGATTATCCCCGTCGTGGTGACGGTGTACAGCGACCGCTCGTTCACCTTTATCACCAAGACGCCGCCGGCGGCGATCCTGCTGAAGCGCGCGGCGGGCGTAGCGAAGGGCTCGGGCACGCCGAATAAGGACAAGGTCGGCAAGGTGACCGAGAAGCAGGTGCTGGACATCGCCAAGCAGAAGATGCCGGACTTGAATGCGGCGTCGATCGAGGCGGCAGTGAAGAGCGTGAAGGGCACTGCGCGGTCGATGGGCATTGAGGTCACAGCGTAGCAGTCTTCGCCTTCGGGCGAACCGCAGATCCCTCGGCTCCGCTCGGGATGACAATTTCGTGATTCGGACGGTGTTGGAGAGGAAAAGGTTTTGGACGGCATCGACGTTGGGTGGAGAAGAAACGATCGCCGCAGGGCGCGAAAGAGTTTAGCCCAGCGCTTCGGCGCTGGGTAGGAGTGCAAGATTGATCTGAGTCCCTTTAGGGACGACAGGTTTCTAGCACGAATCGCAAACACCACGGCTGTTCAGCTTCAACGATCAGCGGTGGGAGATGAGGAACAATAATGAAGAAATCAGGGAAGAACATCGAGAAGGCGCGCAAGGCGGTCGAAGCCAAGTCGTACACGCTTCAGGACGCCGTGCCTCTCTTGCAGAAGGTGAAGTTCGCCAAGTTCGACGAGACGGTGGATCTGACGATGCGCTTGGGGGTCGATCCCAAGCACGCCGATCAGATGGTCCGCGGCACGGTAGTCCTGCCGCATGGACTGGGCAAGTCGAAGAAGGTCTGGTCCTGGCCACGGGCGAGAAGTTGCGCGAGGCCGAAGCCGCGGGCGCCGATTATCGTCGGCGGCGAAGAGATGGTGGAGCGGATCCAGAAGGAGAACTGGACCGACTACGACGCCGTGATCGCCACGCCTGACATGATGCGGTCGGTCGGCAGACTGGGCAAGGTGCTCGGACCGCGCGGTCTGATGCCTAATCCGAAGACCGGTACGGTGACCATGGACGTCGCCGCGGCGGTCGCGAGGTCAAGGCCGGCAAGGTCGAGTTCCGCACCGACAAGACGGCGCTGGTGCACGTGCCGGTGGGCAAGATTTCGTTCCCGCCGGAGAAGTTGGTGGACAACGCGGCCACGGTGATCACCAGCGTGATCAAGGCGAAGCCTCGGTGGCCAAGGGCAAGTACATCAAGGGCTGCTATTTGAGCTCGACGATGGGACCGGGAGTGCCGATTGACACGGCCCCGGTGGAAGCCGCCGCGCGGGCGTAACAGCAGGTCTCTCCACGCGGGCTGAAGCCCTTGGTCGGGATGACAAATATTAGAAGGATCGTGCGGCGCGCCTGAAGGTGCGCCCCTTCAAGGCGAGACAAGGATTCGAACATGGCCGTTACCAAAGCAAAGAAGATCGAACAAGTCGAAGAGCTCAGCAAAGAGCTCCAGAACGCCAAGCATGGCATCGTCGGCACCTTCTCCAAGATGACCGTGGAGAAAGACTTCGAGCTGCGCAAGACAGTTCGCGGCGCCGGCGGCAAGTATCGCGTGTTGAAGAACACGCTGGCCGAGCGCGCTGCCAAGGGCACCGCGGTCGAGGAAGCTGTGAAGAGCCTCGCGGGCGTCACCTCGCTGGCTTACACCAGCGGCGATCCGGTCGCGCTGGCCAAGGCGCTCAGCAAGTACGCCAAGGACAATCCGGAGTACACCTTCAAGGCGGGCATTGTCGAAGGCCGCGTCATCGCGATCAAGGACATTGACGCGCTGGCCAACATGCCGTCGAAGGAAGAGATTTACTCCAAGCTGCTGTTCTTGATGACCGCGCCGGCGCAGCGGCTCGTCACCGTGATGAACGCGGCTGGCCGCGACATCGCGGTCGTGATCAATCAGGGCGTGGAGAAGAGCAAGTTTGGCGGAGCGGCGGAGGCGGCGCCGGCTGCGGCACCGGCAACGGCTGCGGCGCCCGCAGCGAACCCGGAACCGCCTCCGGCAGAGGCGTCGGCATAGAGCCTTCAGTCCCACCTTTCGGCAAAAGATGCCGAAAGGCCTGCCCCGAGCGTAGTCGAGGGGATAGGGCACCCGGTCTTCAGGTAGAGCTGGCCTTTAGGCCAGCGTTCGGGTGGCCATGTAGTTCTGTTCCGCAATCGAGATCGGAGATCTCGACTGCGGAACTAACGAATTTGGAAATCACCGGGACGCGACCCTGAAGGGTCGCTCTACCGAACAAGTTTGGAGGCGAGAGCCTCCGGAGAGATTGCGTTATGCGTTGTGAGGGGTGCTCCCTGGGCGAGTCTGGCGCGCAGGTCGCACATTGGAAACCTCAGAGACGATAACGAAATCAACACAACGAATAACGAATAGGTGGACTAAAGACATGGCGGATTTGCAGCAGTTGGAAGAATCAATCGTAGGACTGTCGCTTCTGGATGCGGCGGCCCTGGTAAAGAAATTGGAAGAGCGCCTTGGCGTCTCGGCGGCGGCTGCGGCCCCGGTCGTGATGGCAGGCGCTGCCGGCGCAGGCGCCGGCGCAGCCGCGGCCCCGGCGGAAGAGAAGACGGAGTTCGCGGTCGTTCTCACTGCCGCGGGCGCAAACAAGATCAACGTGATCAAGGCTGTCCGTGAAGTCACCAGCCTGGGCCTGAAGGAGGCCAAGGACCTGGTGGACGGCGCTCCCAAGACCGTGAAAGAGGGCGTAAACAAGGAAGAAGCCGAGACCATCAAGAAGAAGTTCACCGAGGCGGGAGCAACGGTCGAGGTGAAGTAGTTTACCCGGTGCCTTGAACGGGTGCTCTGAACTGGGTGCCCCATCCCTTGCGCTCTTGCCGGAAGAGTGGGACTGGCGATTTACCGCCCATTTGCCTCAAAGCCCCGCGACGCTGGCCATAGCGCGTGGTACTCATCCTTTGCCGTCGGTTGGCGAAAGGATAGGAAGACGAACAGGGCGACTTCACTCCGGGCGCGCTGACCGGAGTCTTTGGCCGCTGCCGCCTTCGCAATTCGCGAGGCGGCGGCTAGGATCTTCTCCACGACGGAGCGGCCGTGGAGAGGCGCGATGAACCGAGGAAGCTGGCAGTTCTGGGCGCGGAACTGCGGAATTCCCGGGCATCACGGAGAGCGGAGTCCTTTTGGGATCCGGCATCAAAACAGGTTAGTGGCGGGCGGACGGCTTGCCCGAACAACGCGTCAGCTCAGATGCGGCGGCGAGCCGGCCGAGGACAGGCCTGAAAATACTGGCGCGGGAAGCTAACAAAATTGCGGCACGATAATGTGCCGAACTCCCAGGCCAATTGGTTATGGGATTGCACGACGCCTGAAATGGCGCCGACGGGGACTTCTGTCTCTGCCGGCGCGCTTCGCTTTGCGCGCGGCACAAACATTTTTCGCACGCCGTCAGAGGGATTTCATCGAGCGCACTCGCTGCTTTGAAGGGGCACGGCTTTCAGCCGTGCGGGCAGAGGCGCAAAAGATGTGGCCTTTAGGCCCTGAGGGACAGCCTCCTCAGCGGCTAAAGCCAGCCCCCCTAGTCGGCTTTAACGGCACGCCTGAAGGCGTGCCCCTTCAAAACAGGCAAACTGAGATCGCTTCTTGTGCGACGGCGGCTCTCTCCGTCTCACCTATGCACGTTCGCGCGGCCTAGTTCACGACGCTGGCTGGTACAGATCAGGAGCTTTATACATGGCGCAACAGAAAACTGCCAACCGAAATCGACTCGATTTTTCCAAGATTCCGGCGACCATCCAGATTCCTAACCTGATCGAAGTGCAGAAGCGCTCCTACGACCGCTTCCTGCAGATGGACGCGCTGCCCGAGCGAGCGCGACGACGCGGGCTTGCAGGCGGTCTTTCAGTCGGTCTTCCCGATCACCGACTTCCGCAACGTCTCGCAGCTCGACTTCGTCGAGTTCGCCATCGGCAACTGGGAGTGCAAGTGCGGCCACCTCAAGGGGCTGAACCACCTGCGCACCACCTGCCGCAACTGCGGCCATACGGTGAAGACCGACCCGTTCCATCCGGGCGAAGTGCTCTGCACCAAGTGCGGCACCTACAACGCCAACACGCCCGATTTCTGCACCAAGTGCGGCGATCCGGTCGGGCTGCAACTGAAGTACGACGTGGCCGAGTGCGAAGAGCGCGGCATGACCTACTGCGCGCCGCTGAAGGTCACCATGCGCCTGACCATCTTCGACAAGGACCCCGAGACCGGCAACAAGACCATCCGCGACATGAAGGAGCAGGAGGTCTTCTTCGGCGACATTCCGCTGATGACCGAGAACGGCACCTTCATCATCAACGGCACCGAGCGCGTGATCGTCAGCCAGTTGCACCGCTCGCCCGGCGTCTTCTTCGAGACGGCCAACAACCGCACCTACTTCCTGGGCAAGATCATTCCCTACCGCGGCTCGTGGGTGGAGTTCGAGTACGACCAGAAGAACATGCTGTATGTGCGCATCGACCGCAAGCGCAAGTTCCTGGGCACGATCTTCCTGCGCGCCCTGGGCCTGCGTTCCGATGAAGAGATCCTGCGCACCTTCTACACCGTCGATCGCATTGCGCTGCGCGACAAGAAGCTGTACTGGACGATGGAGCCCGGCGTCCGACAAGCCGACCAACCTGCTGGGCATGAAGCTGACGCAGCGCCATCACCACCAAGGGCGGCGAAGAGATTGTCGCACTCCGGCCGCAAGGTGACGGCAGCGGTGCTGAAGGAAATCCACAAGCACCAGATCACCGAAATCGAAGTCGACCTCACCGACCTGGAAGGCGCCTTCGTCGCCGCCGACGTCATCGACACCAACACCGGCGAGGTGCTGCTGGAAGCCAACACCGAGCTGACGGCCGACAAGCTGTCGAAGATGATGGAAGCCGGCGTCGCCGAGATTCACGTGTTCTTCCCCGAGCGCGACGATGTGGGCACGGTCATCGGCGCAACGCTGCGCCGCGATTCGGTGAAGACGCCGCAGGAAGCGCTGATCGAGATCTACCGCAAGCTGCGTCCCGGCGATCCGCCGACGCTGGACACCGCGACCGCGCTCTTCCACGGCATGTTCTTCGATGCGCGGAAGTACGACTTCTCCGCGCGTGGGCCGCTTGAAGTTCAACATCAAGCTGTTCGACAACGAGGACGCCACCGACCGCGAAAACCGCACGCTGGAGCCGGACGATTTCTACGCCACCATCCGCTACCTGCTCAAGCTGCGCAAGAACATCGGCTCGGTGGACGACATCGATCACCTCGGCAACCGCCGCGTGCGCGCGGTGGGCGAGTTGATGGAGAACCAGTTCCGCATCGGCCTGGTGCGCATGGAGCGCGCCATCAAGGAAAAGATGAGCGTCTACCAGGAGATGTCGACGGCGATGCCGCACGACCTGGTGAACGCCAAGCCGGTGATGGCCGCCATCCGCGAGTTCTTCGGCTCCTCGCAGCTGTCGCAGTTCATGGATCAGACCAACCCGCTGTCGGAGATCACGCACAAGCGCCGTCTTTCGGCCCTTGGGCCGGGCGGTCTGTCGCGTGAGCGCGCCGGATTCGAAGTCCGCGACGTTCACCCCACGCACTACGGCCGCATCTGCCCGATCGAGACGCCGGAAGGCCCGAACATCGGACTGATCTCGTCGCTGAGCTGCTATGCGCGCATCAACGACTACGGCTTCATCGAGTCGCCCTACCGCCGGGTGAAGGACGGCCGCGTGCTCGACTTCACGTGACCGTGGTCAACGCCGGCGACAGCGATTATCAAGCGTCGGCGATCACCTCGAGAAGGACGAGATGCGTCAAGGTCAACACCGAGCTGAAGGCGCGCAGCAAGAAGCTGATCGACTACGAGCCGTTCTCCTTCTACCTGTCGGCGTGGGAGGAAGACAAGTAGGTCATCGCGCAGGCCAACGCCGAAATCGACGAGCAACGGCAACATCGTCACCGAACTGGTCAACGCCCGCAAGGCCGGCAACTTCGTGCTGGTCAACCGCGACGAAGTGGACTACATCGACGTCAGCCCGAAGCAGCTGGTTTCGGTGGCCGCCTCGCTGGTGCCGTTCCTGGAGCACGACGACGCCAACCGCGCGCTGATGGGCGCGAACATGCAGCGCCAGTCGGTGCCTCTGCTGCGCGCGCAGGCGCCGATCGTCGGCACCGGCATGGAAGGCGTGACCGCGCGCGACTCGGGAGCGGTGGTTCTGGCCCGCCGCTCGCGGCATCATCGACTCGGTGGACTCCGAGCGCATCATCGTGCGCGTCGAGGGCGAGCATCATCCGATGCAGCTTTCGCGCGAGGTGGGCAGCGACATTTATCAGCTCACCAAGTTCAAGCGCTCGAACCAGAACACCTGCATCAACCAGCGGCCGATCGTGAAGAAGGGCGACCGCGTGGTCAAGGGCCAGGTGATTGCCGACGGTCCCTGCACCGACATGCGGCGAGCTGGCGCTGGGACGCAACGTGCTGGTGGCCTTCATGCCCTGGCGCGGCTACAACTTCGAGGACGCGATCCTGGTTTCGGAGAAGATGGTGAAGGAGGACTATTACACCTCCGTCCACATCGAGGAGTTCGAGATCGAGTCGCGCGACACCAAGCTGGGGCCGGAAGAAGTCACGCGCGACATTCCCAACGTCAGCGAAAGCGCGCTGCGCGATCTCGACGAGAGCGGCATCATCCGCATCGGCGCGACCGTGAAGGCCGGGCGACATCCTGGTGGGCAAGGTCACGCCCAAGGGCGAGACCCAGCTCACGCCGGAAGAGAAGCTGCTGCGCGCCATCTTCGGCGAAAAGGCCGGCGACGTGCGCGACGCTTCGCTCACCTGTCCTCCGGGTATCGAGGGCACGGTGGTCGACGTGAAGATCTTCTCCCGCAAGGGCCAGGAGAAGGACGAGCGCGCCAAGGCCATCGAAGCCGATGCAGGTTGCGCGGCTGGAGAAGAACCTGGCGGACGAGATTCGAATTCTCACCGACGAGCGCCTGAAGCGGCTGGAAGGATCTGCTGGGCGGCAAGGAAGTGCAGGCCGATCTGCACGACGAGCGCACCAACAAGCGCCTGCTGACCAAGGGCGTGATGCTCGACCGCGAGACCATCGAGCGCATCTCGACGCGCAATCTGAAGCGCATCAAGTTCGACGACAAGGACCCGCGGGTCAACGAGCAGATCGACGAAATCGAGGAGATGACCTCGCGCCAGATCGACGTGCTGCGCAAGATCGTCCGCGAGAAAGTCGAGAAGCTGCAGAAGGGCGACGAGCTTCCTCCCGGCGTGATCAAGCTGGTGAAGGTGTACATCGCCATGAAGCGCAAGCTGTGCGTCGGCGACAAGATGGCCGGCCGCCACGGCAACAAGGGCGTCATCGCGCGCATTCTGCCGGAAGAGGACATGCCGTACCTCGAAGACGGAACGCCGGTGGAGATCGTCCTGAACCCGCTGGGCGTACCCAGCCGTATGAACGTCGGCCAGATTCTGGAGACTCACCTCGGCTGGGCCGGCGACGCAATCGGCCAGAAGATCGCCGAGCTGATGAAGGAGAACTCGAAGGTGGAGCACGTGCGCAAGGAACTGCACGACCTTGTTCAAGGACATGCCGTTCGTCGACAAGCTGGTCAGCCTCGACGACGAAACGCTCGAGAAGGTCGCCGACGGCATGCAGGACGCGCGTGTACTTCGCCTCGCCGGTGTTCGACGGTTCGAAGGAGGGCGAGATCAAGGCGCTGCTGGAGCGAAGGCGGCCTGCCGACCTCGGGCAAGGCGTATCTCTACGACGGCATGACCGGCGAGCGGTTCGAGCAGCCGGTTACGGTCGGCTACATCTACATGCTCAAGCTGTCGCACCTGGTCGACGACAAGATCCACGCGCGCTCCATCGGACCGTACTCGCTGATTACCCAGCAGCCGCTGGGCGGCAAGGCGCAGTTCGGCGGACAGCGCTTCGGCGAAATGGAAGTGTGGGCGCTGGAAGCTTACGGCGCGGCGTACATTCTGCAGGAGCTGCTCACCGCGAAGTCCGATGACGTTTATGGCCGCACCAAGATTTACGAGGCCATCGTCAAGGGCGAAGCGGCGATTGAGCCGGGCGTGCCGGAATCGTTCAACGTGCTGATTCGCGAGTTGCAGTCGCTGTGCCTTGATGTGGAGCTGATCAAGACCAAGGAGCGCAAGGAACTTGTAGCTCCCGAAAGCCCCGTCGCCGCGGACTAAGTGGGCCTTGAAGGGGCGCACCTTCAGGTGCGCCGAAGAGGCTCATTTGAACCGGCCTTTAGGCCCTGAGGGACCTTCCCTCAGCGGCTAAAGCCGGGACTAAGGACGAAGATTAACGGCACGCCTGAAGGCGTGCCCCTTCAAAGAATC
>CAVTMX010000034.1:0-64162 GCA_963735915.1 uncultured Acidobacteriaceae bacterium
ATGCAGGATCGATCGTTCTTGCGATCACTTTCATAGATCATTCTGGTGTCGTCCGGACACGATCCTCTTCAACCGCCGTCCAGGCTTGGTCCAATACGCAGTATCGCGACCAGCGATCGCCAAGGTCGATTCCGATTACTTGTTGCGGCTGGATTGCTGATGCGCAAACTGCTGCGGTAGCTAGCCTCTGTCTCATGCTGCCTCTCTCCTTAACCTAGGCTATTTGGATCGTGGACCGGAAGCGACGGTCAAATGCGGGACGGATCAGCAGTGCAACGGAGGTCGAGAATCATCTTTGTTGACGCGTCCCGACGCCTTAGAGCCACGATTCCGCACATTCCGCATCCAAGAAAGGCTCCGCGTTCTGCCGTCACTCGCCGCTCGATACGGCAGGCTGGGCTCCGGGGAGCGAGGTCAAATCGATGATTGCGATTCCATTTCCTGAACTGCCGGTGATCGCGATCAAGACATTATCGCTGGTATCCACCGCGAGGGCGTCGTACTGTGCGTTCAGTGCGACTGGCAGCGCAATGCGCGCCCGTAGGTTGCCCAGGTTGCCGTCAAGCACGTCAATGCCATTGCTGTAAGGCTGGAAGATCAGCCGACCGTCGTGGTTCAGCTTCGCGCCGTAGACGTAGCTGATGTTCAGGACCTCGCGATCATTCAGCGCATACGTCGATTCGCCGTTCAGTAGGTTGTCGTAAAGGAAGTCGGTCGCGGTTAGCTGCGTCTGATTGCTGGAGAGCGAGAGCTCGTAATTTCCATAACAACAGCCATCGCCATCCGGCGCGAAGACTAACTGATCGGTAGCCGTATCGACTTGGAAGACCTCGCCGTCCCAGCCATTGAAGACCACTGAGTTGTCGGCGCTGACCTCATTTCGCAGATACAGGTCCTCCAACCCCTTTCCGGGGGCTCCGAGGCCATAGTCGTAGATTGCCCCGTTGCTGGTATTCAGCTTGAAGAACTGGTCTGCGCCGCCGCCTTGACCTAACACATATACCCAGTAGTAGACGTTTCCGGAATCGCTGATGGCGAGTCCGCATGGGTTGGTCAGGAATGGAGAAGTTGAACCAACGATGAAGGTCTGCACAGTTGCGGGGTTCGTCGGATTGAAAACGTAGATCACACCTGCCGTCGCATCGGAGACCGCCATCTTGCTGCCGTCGGGCGAAAGCGCGATGCCCCACAGGTTCTGCCGCGTCCCGGGTGGAGGCGGCAGCGTGATCGACGGCAGGAATTGGCCTTGCGTGCGGGAGAACACCCGGACCTGCGTGGCGTCGGTGAAATAGTAAAGATCGGTATAGGAATCATAGATGCCCTGGGCCAACGAGGCTCCGGGCAAGCGGAACTGCTGAATCGGCACCAAGTAGCTCAACGCTGCCGAAGCAGTGGCGGTTCCCGCGCTGGTCGTGACGCTCACGTTTACTGAGCTTCCGCTTACGCCCGGCGGGATGGTATACGCGATGCTCTGTAATGGGAAGGGCGCAGGGTCAATGTTGTAGGCGCTACCAGCGAATGCCGTCACGGTCACGGGCGCGCCATTCACGGTGACTTGCAGGCCGGACGGAATCGTGTTCGATGTAGTCGGACCAAATCCATAGCCGTAGATGTAGCCCGTACCACCGCCCTCGGCCGTGGACATGTTCGGCGTGACCTCGAGAATCGTCGGTCCATAGTTGAAGCCTTCGGGGATGACCTCCATCGCCCCATCGCTGACAAACGTATAGACATCTACCGGGCCCGCGGATCCGGGAGGGCTGGTGGCATGAATGTTCTCTGATGAGTAGGATATCCCCGTCGCCTGCTCCAAGCCGAAATACACGCTGGAAATCGGCGCCAACACTCCGGGCTGCCGCCACTGCGTTGCGCTCCCTCCCGAAGCCGGCCCGCTTGCCGGATTCAACTCGGCGTCTCCGAATTGCGATCCCACTGGCAGAGCATTCAGGACTGACAGATCCATGAAGCCGACACCCTCCTCGAGGGGGCCGGCGAACAGCCCCGTTCCGTCAGTGGCCTGGAGATTGGGACTATGAGGCGGTCCGAAAGTAATGCCTCCACCTAGCTGAGGAACATAGATCTCCGAGAGCCAACCCTGCGGTTGGCCACTGGGAAGGCTGTAGCCGTAAATGACGGAATATATGCTGGGTGTGTAGAGCGTCGTCGAGTCGGAACTGATTACGAAGGCGGCATCGGTACCCACATCACCCATGACGGGAAATTCGGCTACGGTCGCCAGGGTATGCGAGTCCAACACTGCTGCCCCTCTGTACGGGTAGTTGAAGCCCACAATGATGTACCGTCCATCCGGCGTGGGGAAGACTTCCGTCCCATTCATACCGCCCATGCTCGTGACGTAGTCGCCGGTGGACGGATCCAGCGCACACATGTCTCCGCCGTATGTCCCGAGCAGTATGCGGGTACGGTCTACCGTGCGCGAAAATCCCTCGAAGGTCGTGAAGAAGCCGCACGGCTCGACTCCTTGGCCTTGAGATGGGCCGAACACCGTGAGCGAGTTGTCCACGGGATTCCACACGGCGACGCTGACCGTGCCATCGATTCCGTTATATGGACCAATCAACGCCAGACGCCCGTCGGCAAGCACCTGGACCGACTGCGTGAGATAGCCCACAGGGCCGATCTCCGAGCCGATGTAGCGGTGCGTCACCGTCATGCTGACCGGATCGATCGAGTAGACATCGCCGATCAGCGTTCCCACCCAGAGCGTCGTGTGGTCGGGCGTGTCGTCGATTCCGAACGCGCCCGGCACGGGGATCGCTGCGATCTGCTGTTCCGTCATCGCATCGATGACATGGACCTGATTGGAAGCCGGGTCGGTTACGAAATACCGCTGAGTTGCGGTGTGATAGACGATCCAATGCTGATTCAAGTAGAGGAAGTACTCGGTGGTGGCGTCGGTCCGCCGATAACGCGTGCGCACCGGAGCACCGCTGCCAGCTGAGCCATTCACGGTGAGGGACAGACTTGCCGTGTGCTGAAGCGCACCGGATGTGCCCGTAAATGTGATGGTCGAGCTGGAACTGATCGCACTCGAGGAGACGGTGAATGTCACCTGCTGCGGTGTGCCCGGAGCCAGAGTGATGCTGCTCGGCGACACGGTCACTCCCACCGGAACACCGCTGAACTGAACGCTGATCTGTGAAGAGAAATTGCCGATGGCCGCCGCCGATAGAGAGGCCGTAGCTTGCGAACCGGCGTTCACGGTTAGCGTTGCCGGATTGAGCTCCAGGCTAAAATCCGGCTGAGATGGCGAACTGGGGGAGCCTCCTCCGCCGCTTCCTCCGCAGGCTGTGAACGCCACCAGGATCGCCAGAACGGCGATTTGCCCTTTTGCGGTTGAAATCTGCGGTCTGCTACACCGGAGCCTTCGCAATGTCGACATTTTAGTATGCTTGCTTGACCGCAACGACCCTCCAGCAGCAACGGCAACGCAGCGTTGCTTATGCAATGGGGGCTCCACCAGGTGTGTTTGGCGCAAGAATCGCCAACACTGTACACTAGTTCGCCCCGACTACATAGGCCCCAGAATGCTCCTGTACAAAGAATCTGTTTCGCCCAATGGATGCGCGCCGATGCGAGATACGGTGGCTTGGTCAACGGGATCTGGGTTCACAGGATCGGGGCCCACCGTCTCGCTAAAAAGACGGCGAGAAGCTTTTCAAATTGCGAGGGCGCCGACTTCTGACCATTTGTCGGCGATGGCTCCCAGCATTTGCAAGCAGCCGCGAGGCTGCCTTATTCCGAACGCAGGGCCTCGGTCACATCCACATGTGCAGCGCGTGCTGCAGGGAAGGTGGACGCGATAGTTGCCGCGACCAGCAACACGATGACCGAGACAATCACCGGCCACACGCTCGGCATCCGCAGCAACGGGAAATAAGTGCTGGCCAGGCGCGCTAACCCGTAGCCCAGGACTGCGCCTGCCACAATGCCGGCCACCGCCATCACCGCACCTTCGGTGATAACGCCCATCAGCAGGTGTCGGGGCTGCGCTCCAACCGCCAGCCGGATACCGAACTCGCGGGTGCGTCCGCTGACCGAGAATGCCAGCACGCCGGCGACGCCGACCACAGCAATCGCCAGCGCCACCCTGCCAGGCCGCTGAAGACCAGCGTATTCAGCCGGTCCGGCGTCAGCACTTCGGCACGAATGTCTTCCAGCGTGGCAGCGTGCTCGACAGGCTGATCCGAAGACAGCTCGCGGATGATGCGCGTCAGCGGGATGATCAAGGCATGAGGATCGGAACGCGTATGCACGAACAGTCGGCCGCCAAACAGCGGCAGCTCCTTGCTGGTATCGTCGGGAACCTGTCCGAACGGGTGGTAGATGGTGAGCGCCGGGCCCGGCACGATATGCTCATCGTCCACATCGGCAACAACACCCACAATGCGGCGCGGTCCAGCACTGATGTAGACGAACTGCATTACCGGGTCGGTCCACATGATGTGGCGATTGATGGGATCCTGACCGGGGAACATTCGCTGTGCCACGCTCTGGCTGAGGATCACTACCGGCTCACCGCCGCGCTTATCGTTGTCATTGAAGTCGCGGCCTTCGATCAGTGGCACTCCCAGCGCCGCGAAAAATCCCGGTGACACCACCCGCATCTGCGCCAGCGGATCTTCTTCGTGAGTACCTTTTCTGTGGCCCTCGCCCGTGAATTGGAAGCCGGGGCCAAAGCCGCCGTCCCGCCAGGGAACATTCGTACCCAGGGCGACACGATCCACCCCTGGCAGTGCGCTGATGCGCTCAATCACCTGGCGGTAGAAATTGAGGATGTCTTCGGAAGTTTTTCCGTACGACATGACCGGCACATTCACCGCCAGGACACGATGCATGTCGAAGCCGGTCTGTGTTTGCTGAAGCGTAATCAGGGTCTTGATAAGAACGCTGGCGCCGGCCAGCAACATGAAGGAAGCCGCAATCTGCGTAACCGCAAAGATCCGTCAGCCGGCGGCTGGTGCCGCTGCTGATGCGGACGCTGCTGCTGCAGGCCAGCCCATTCCGCCTGACGACTCCGCCGAGGGAAGGCGCGGCACAAACGCCAGCAGTACCGCAGAGACGACGGCCAGCGCTGCTCCCACCCATAGCACGCTGGAATCAACCCTCAAATCGAGGGCGCGAACGGAGAAACGCGAGGCGTAGCCGCGCCAGAACGGCCACCATCGGCTGCGCGCTGAGAACGCCCAGCACCGCCCCCGCCACCGCACAGCAGCAGGCTTTCCGCCAGCAGCGTTCGTCGCAACGCGACGGTGGTCGCGCCCAGCGCGGCGCGAATCGCCAGCTCGCCTTCGCGGCGCACCGAGCGCGCCAGAATCAGATTGGCGACGTTCGAGCACGCAATGATAAAGATGAGGCCTGATGCAGCCAGCAGCACCCAGAGAATCGTCTTTGCGCCTGACGTGATCTGGTCGCGCAGCATCACGGCGTTGATCTGGTAGTGTGCGCTCGCCGGGTAAGCTTCGGGATGCGCGCGCAGCATCGCCGCATAATCCGTGCGCAGCTCGGCGCGGGCCTGATCGAGTGTGGCGCCGGGCGCCAGACGGCCGAACAGCTCGGTCATGCGATGCACGCGCCCCGTGACCATGGTGGCCGAGAGATGATGCGGGCTGGTCACCACGTTGACGATGATCTCGGTCTGCGACGGATACTGCACCGACGGCTCCAGCACGCCGACGATGGTGGCCGTACGCGGATCAAGCCGAATTGTCTTGCCGATCACGGTCGGATCGCCCTTCAGCGAGTCCTGCCAGAAACGATAGGTCAGCACGCAAGCGCCGGCAGCATTGGGACCATCGTCGTGCTGATCGAGCAGCCTGCCCAGCACCGGGCGCAGTCCCATAACTTCGAAATAGGATCCGTCGACTACTCCGGCGCGCACCTCGCGCGGCTCACCCAGCCCTACCATGGTGAGGCCGATGGTGGAGAAGTCGCCAAACGAGCCGACCGACTTCACGCTCGCCTTTCAGGTCCTGGATCTCCGGCACGGAAAAGGCCGCGTCTTCCTCCCCGTATCCCGGCGCGCTCTGCCGAATGTAGATCAGCCGGTCCTCGCCGCGGTTGACCAGCGGCCGCAGCAGAACACCGCGAACCAGGCTGAAGATGGCGGCATTGGCGCCAATTCCCAGCGCCAGCGTCAGGATCACCGTAATCGAGAGGCCCTTACTGCGCCACAGTGACCTCAGTGCTACCTTCAGGTCCTGAAGAATCAAATCCGCTTTGACTGTCATGGTGGTTCTCCGGGATGCGACCTGATTCAACCTTCGATCAAGGCGTCCGTCGGCAGACATGGCAAAAGCAATCGATTGTCCACCGCGCGGGCCGAACAACTAGTTACTGCCCAACAGCTTGGTGCGAATGGCCTGGTGCCGAAAAGCGCCGTCGTGTCCGCCGACGAGGCATCGATGTCCGCCAGCGAACATTGTCCACGCTTACGGTTTACGAGGAGCACGGGATGGGCCTTATACGGCAACATGAACGGAAAGCACTCGTAAATACTAGCAAGCTTCTCGGGAGTAATCTCCCACAAGCCCGTTTCCGGATTGCCTACGATCCACTCGGTATCGGTCTGGTCCCAGAAAGCCGCTCGGTCAGCTTGGAGGCTTCGTCGTCAGACAAACTATTTCAAGAATCGGCGTGGAAGGAGCGAGACTACGCGTTACTGCACGCCTCGTACAGGTGCTTATTTAGTGCGGAATCCGTAGGGAGGCATGCAGCCCGGACTGCGAGTCACGGTAATATCCAGTCACCACTTGTTCCGTGTTGATCGCCGTAGGGATCGTGCCCTGGTTGACGCCGTTTCCGGAGCCTGGGGAATCAAGCAATGTGATATCGCCACCCCGGCTCCGCACAAATCCATGGAAGATGCCGTGCCCGTCATTGTCGTATCCCGTGATTACCCCACCCTCGTTGATGGCAATCGCGAAGGTCCAGGTGCAGCAAGGACCTGCGGTTGACGCGTCAAAGGTCTCAAAGCTGCCGTCGCGTTCCCGCTGGAACCCTCGATAGCGTCGATTACCTGGAGTCGGCAGGAAAGTAGCTGCTGGCGACCGCGCCCTCTGGGTTGATGCCGGCGTTAGGTCCCGGCGCTAACGTAGCCCCGTAATCTGTGCTACCGGGAGGATCGAAGCTCGTGACATTGCCACGAATCGAAGTCTTCATCGTTGTCCGCCGCGTGCAACAGTGGCAGGCGTTAGCGATTAACAGCGCCGAACTGGCGAGCAACCTAACCAGTCTGGGAGGTCGGGGCTTTAGTAGACGCCTGTCATTTGTCTTTCCTTGTAAAAGTCAGGACTATGTTTGGTAGAGCATCGTGTAGCCGGTAAATTCTTTCCCGGGTATGAATGCTAGTCGACTGCAGCCCAACTTTTGTCGGGATTGAATTCAGTCATCGCCTTTGCCTGCTCAGCGGTGTCTTTGCCCAGGTTCTTCTGGAATACCGTTCCATCTTGATTGATAACGAATGTGGCGATGCCGGTGTCGTTGTAGTTGGCGGGATATGCGACGTAAGCGAACCCGCCTGTCATCTTGCCGTTGACGAGGTAACTCTTCGCGCCACCTTTGGCATCAGCTCCCTGCTTATCGAGAATTCGGAAGATATAGCCATGGAATGGCTGGTGCGGGCCCGAGGCTATGTTGTATCCCTCATCCGTCGCGAAGGCCACGAGAGGTCCGACGGGACTGCGAGGCTGCCCCTCCGCTGATTCCCAGTACAAGCCATTTTGCTTGCCGGGATCGCTGATGAATTTCAGTGCGTACTGCTTCACTCCGTCATGCCGTTGCGCAAAGTATTCCGCCTGTGCAGACGCCAGGGCGGCACAGACATCGATGGCCGCATTTTCGTCACGGCCGATCCGTCGCGAGAGGATCTCATCTTTTCCGGCTGCAGTATCGAAATACCACTGACCTGCCGGGTTCTTCTTCACCGGTATGGGGAATGCCTGGTTGTCGGAGCCTACCAACAGTAGTTGGCTGCCGTCGGGTACATTGCGCCAGCGGTGCATAGTCTCGTAGGCCTGTGCAAATCCCGCGAAGGACGATTTGTCTTCGACGGGATCTCCGGAGTAAATCAGGTCTTTCGATCCGGGACCGAAGATGGCCAGCATCGTGTCCTGGTTTTGCGACTTGGCAGCTTGCAGTAGTGCTTTGCCTGCGTCCTCAGGTGAGGCAAACGCCTGAGGCGACGTCAGAGCGCGAGCCGGTTGCTCCTGCTTGGAGCACGCAGCAAACGCCAGCAGCACGATTGCGGCTGCGACCAGCGATAAGCGACGGCGCCTGAAACTGGCGCGGTTTTGGGCTGAGTGCAACATCGTAATCCTCCAATATCTGTGGTTCATCATGGTTGCTGATTCCGACAGCTGCGTAATCTAGCGCCGGAATCCCCCTCCTCCCCGGAAGCCTCCACCACCCCAACCACCGCCGCCACCGCGGCTTGCCCAGCCGCGAGAACTGGAAGATCGAGAACCCCAACCGCCGCCTCCAAAGCTGGAATCCGAATGGCTGCCCCAGCCACTGAATGCCGATGACGCGCCGCTATCTGACCGTGAGCCCCAGCCGCGCGCGGCGTCGGAGCTGCCCCATCCACCTGAACCGGCGTGTTGATCCCACGAACTGCCACTTGCCGAGCGGTCGGCTGTATTCTGACGATTCACATTGACTGTATTTCCGCTTACGTTGGTGTTGTGGCTGTAGTTGTTCTGGCCGGTGCGGTTATACCCGCTGTTGTTCACGTTGTTGGGGTGGTATCCGGTGCTGTTAGTTCCGCCATTGTAGTTTGAACGGTAGCCGCCGTTGTTGTAACCGTTGTTGTAAGGGTGATAGCCGGAGTTGTTGTAGCCGCCATAGTAGCCGCCATGCCATGCCGCGTTCCCATAGTAGGGAGCGCCATGATAGTAGGCGCCTCCTCCATACCAGTTACAGCTCCAACTGCTATATCCCCAGCCGCAACATCCGCCGCTCATCGCGGCGCCAATCGCCATTCCGGCCCCGAAGGAAAGCAGACCGGTTGCCACCAAGTCACCAGTGCTATATCCAGGTGTCGTGTAGGTCGTACCATAGACAACGGTCGGGTTGTACTGCGGAACATAAATGACTTGCGGATTGGTCGGCTGGATGACGATAGTTTGGGGCGACTGCTGCACCACCGTTATTTGCGAGCCTGATTTTAGATTTCCGGCTGCCTTGGCTTTGGCGCGCAGTGTTTGAATCGCGGACATCACTTCAGCGCTCTGGTTGTGATAAGCCTCGCCTAGTTGCGACGTCCAGGAGAGGTTCTTCGCCATGTTGTCCAGCACCGACGGGAATTCCGTCAGCGCCTTGATGCTGGGATCCCACGACTGCCCATCGACCGCCTTGGTTAGAGCGCCGCCCGTGAGGTTCTTGTTCGCCTGTAGCCAGTACTGGGCGACGGCTACCTGGTCAGGAAAGGTAGCTGCATTCAGAACTTGCGCAACCAGCGCGTCCGGGTAGAGCGCGATAGGAGCTACCAGGCTTTGCAGTTCGTCTGCGGTCTCCGGCGCTCCCTGTCCAGCGTACGAAGAGGATGGAGTCTTAGTCGACGTGTCCTGCGCTTGGTACGCGAACGCTCCCATATCGAAGCCAATGAGTGTAAAGACGAGCAGGATGCTCAATACCGAAGAGATAGTCTGCTTTCCCCACCCAATACTGCTCATGCTATTCCCTCCTGGAAACCGGGACTTGAAAAGATGGGCTAAGGGCGGCTTCCGCCCGGCCGCCCGGTTGCTGGAACCAGTTGCTGCAGTGGCTGAGTTCGTTATCTGCTCAGCCACTGCCCCAAGGTAAGCTACGCCGCTCCCGCCGCGGCACTTACCAATTCATCTAGTGTAGTTCAAATACCTTGATCCAGACCCTCGTTGACCAGAACCTTCACGTCCACACGGCGGTTGATGGCACGGCTGGGCGTCGCTGTTACTGGCGGCCGGGTGAGTCGCTCCATAACCAGCGGGGGCCAAGATGCGCCGCATCGGCACGTTCGCCGTGTTGCGCAGGTACTGTGCGACGACGGTCGCACGTTCATCGCTCGATTTCTGATTCAACGCTTTGGTCCCGGTGCTGGAGGCATAGCCGGCAATTTCGATCATGTAGTTGTTGAGCGCCTTGGCGTCACTGGCGAGTTTATCCAGTACTTTCTGGTCATCGGCGGACGGGGCCGCTTTACCTGTGTCGAAGAAAAGAGCCGCTTCAACAAAGCAAAGCGGCCATCGTCAGCGCTAACGGACGAACGGCTCACCGCCACTTCCTGGTTCTTCGCCTCGACGGTAACGTGAGGAATTCCTCTTCCCGAAGGATCCAATGCATCGCCGATGAGCGCGCCGGTCGAGGCAGTTTGGCCTCGGGCGGCAGAGTTAGCCAGAAGCAGGACCGCCCAAAGGATGAAGTGGAGGAAAAATGTTCGAGGGGTTTTTGGGGCGGCCCATCGCCCCATGCTCTCGAGACCTGACGGGCTGTTGCAAGGAGTGGCTTCGTTGCGGCCAGTGTGATCGAGACAGGGGTACATGCCTCAGCTATCATTCAAAAAAAACGGGCCGACAGAACCCTTAGAGCCGGACGAGCAAAGTTAATGCTTTCGAAATGCTTTGACCTTCGCAACTGCGCCGCTACCGCTAGTTTCCAATTCTCTCTTGCTCAGACTTCGGTTACTGTAGCGCGGCCTCTATCGGCCAGCAACACAAACATCGAGTTAAGTTTACGGTGCGGCAAGACTAACCTCGCATGAAAACTTGTTCACAGACTATAAACACTTTAGTGCCACCCCCGCCCCGAATGTGATGGTTGGTCATGCTTACCCAACAGCGATCCAGAGATAGCATCTAGATAGTTGACAAGATTCCCACACATTCCAAATATACAGGGTCGGTGGAGTTCAACAGGGCATCCGATTAAAGCACGCTTGAAGGAAACTTGTCAGAATATCTGATCTACGAGGCGCGATCCGTACCGCTTCACCCAACGCAACGGGCGGCGTAACAGCAAACTAAAATGGCACTCTTCATGGCAGGACAGCGTGTTACAACGCAGATCCTGCCATTCATTCTTGTACGACTTTGTACGGCGGGGGTGGATTTCTTGCGTATTTTTGGGGGTTATGGAAAATGTAAGTCGTTAAATTACGGCGTGATCTCGAAAACGACACTGGGTCCGAATGTTTGCCTCCAATGCCTCTCTCGCTGAGGAGTAGGCATCTTCAGAAATTGATCCGCGTATTCTGGCGGCTTCCAGCTGAAACAGGTGGTCCTTCAGGCCGTCCAGCCCTGCCGTCGACCTTTGAGGTGGACTGGCGCCGCGGGAGGAAAGCTCGTGCGCCGTCGCGCTTCGGGTTTTGCTGACTCGCGCTGCGATGGCGGCGCCAACTAGAAGGACGATGCCGGCCATCGTCGCCCAGAGCGGCGACTGCGCCGCCGACCCGGTCTTCGCCGCTGCGTTTTTGTGAGGCAAGGCGGGGGGAAGAGCGTCGGCCCGCTTCGATAGCGTCGAATCGGGAACGACAGCTGATGGCGAGCGCGCTTGCTTATTTGCTTGATCGCGGAGGTGCGGCAGCGCTCCCGTCCCGGAGAGCTCAAACCGCGGTCCGTCTCCTTCCTGCAGTTGTTTAACGGCTAGAACTTGATAATTGTTGTCGCCGCTTGCCAGCGTCTGGAAGCGCGGCGACGAGGAGGAGACTTTCATGGTCGATGGAATCATCACCGTCAATTGCTGCAATGGATAGGCGTGACGGGTTTGAAACACCGAGTAGCCGTCGTAGGGCAGGTCATAGTTGAAGGCGAACCTGGTTGCTCCTGGGCGCAACGGGAAGTTAACCCAGTAGTGTCCCGGCTCGCCGGATACCCGGGCAGCAGAAATCATCGTGACCATCTTTTCCGGGCCCGCGGCCAGGACAGAATCAATTCTGGCATTCGGCGGCAGATAGACCTCGAAGGTCTGCGGGCCGGCCAGCGTCAACGGCGGGCTGGATGCATTCTCGATTTCGTACATATCAGAGACATGCAGCAGTTTCCCCTGGGTTCCGGCGCGAAGCATCTCGATCATGCCTTTCACGCCCGGCACATTTACTGCTGCATCAAACACTGGAATCGACAGGGCATCGCCAGCGGAGGCCGCGCTGTCGTAGTTCACGTTCTGGTGAACCACCCGCACTAAGTACGGTTCGCCGGGATCCTGCGCCTTCAGCGCAAACTGCCCCAGCGCATCAGTTTTGGCACGTGCCTCCGGGCGCATTTTCGGATGGAGTCGAAACAGGATGACGTCATCGCCCACAGCGGGCTCGCCGCGGCTTTGATTAAGGACCGAACCGGTGATGGTGTTCAAGCCCAGCGCGGCGGGGACAAAGTACAGAAGCAGCGCCATGGTCGAAAGCGTACGCATAATTTCCTTTCGATTCCGCCCACGCTTTCTCATTCGACCAGCGGGGCCGCTGCCTTTGACCCGGTTGGGCGGAGCGTTCGCCCAAATAGGATTCCCGTTTCCAGCTCAATCGGCTGCCCGCCCTGCCGGTATGGCCTGAATTTCCATTGCTGCAAGGCATCGGTGATTGCCTTTGCCTGATCGGGGAAGGCGCTAAGAAAGTGGATGTGTTTTACCTTGCCTTGCTTATCGATGGTGATTCGGACCGGGACTGGGTTAAACCTGTGTTCGGTAAAGACCGGTTCAACCCGGGTGATTATGTTGGGGTCGCGCGCGTAATCCTTGATGCACACTGGAACCGTGCCCCCTCCGGTTCCGGCTGTAGGACTGGCCTCAGCCGGCAACTTCATCCGGTTCAGGCCGAGTGTCAGAGTCTTCAGCAGGTTGACGTCACGGCTGGTCAATACGATTTGCACCGCGTGGCAACGAATTTCGGTGGCAAAAACATACCAGTGCAGCTGGGCCACGGGAGACCAGTAAGCGAAAAAGGTGAACGACCGGCCGGCGATATTGGCTGGTGTGGGCGACATTTCCACTTTGTAGTCGGCCTGCAAATTGTCCTTCGAATAGTTGGCCAGTTCAGCAGCGGTGGTTGCCGGCAATGGGGTGAAGAACAGGTCTTCCGCGGTTATCAGGATCGTTCCGCGGGCCGGCCCTTTGAAGGTATTGGCAGGGTTAAGTTGCACAAGCACGTAGCGCCCTTGATCCGATGGGGGCGGACCTTTCAATTTCTCCATCCAGTCAGCAGGGATCGGGTAGGTGATGCCGAAGTAGGGATTGGTGAAGACGTCATCGGCAACAGCTCCGCCTTCCGGCACAGGAGTGGTGGAATCGCTGGCGCTTGCCCAGGCGCCTTTTACCAGAATGACTTCTTTGGGGACTTTGGTAGCGGGCTGCAAGTTGCTGGAGAAATCGCCGCCGTTCCTGGCGGCGCTTTGGCCCCAGATCGGCGAAGATGCGGCCAGGGCGAGCAGACCACAACAGAGTCGAGAGCGCATATTTGTCCTCGCATCGCAGCAATGCGGGTTGGTCAATCGGGGGTAACGGTCATGAACCCTTCTGCCGCCGGCAAAGGCTGGCGAGAAACGTAGGCCTCCCGCCAGCCGTGCATACAGCAACTACAGCGAACGCAGAAAGTCCAGTACATCCTGCTTCTGCGTATTGTCTAGGTTGTCGAAGTTCTGCTCGACCACATTGGCCTCGCTGCCATGGCTGGCGTGAGCATGGATCGCGGTGTTCAGATTGGTGGTGCGGCCATCGTGCATCAGGAAGATTCGCTGTCCCAGACCCCACAGAGGAGCAGTGCGAAACTGGTCGCCGCCCGCACCGCCCTGCGAAACATTGTCCGCGAGGCCGCTGCCCATGTGATGGATTTCAATATCCGAGAAGGCCGGTACCGGGACGTTGCTCAGCGCCGGAACAAAGTTCGACATCTGCGTCGTGCCCGACGACGGATTGTGGCAGGTTGCGCAGCCGATTGAACTGAATAGCTGCGCGCCCGTCGCAATGTTCTGGGCGGGAACCTGCTGTCCATTCAGTACAACGCCACCGGTTGACGGCGGAGCCAGGAACCGCATGAAATTGGCAAATGCTGAAACATCGTCAAGAACTGCCGCGTTCGGGGCCGAGGTCGGATTGGACGTATCTTCCGGGTAGCCGTTTCCGGAGAGGTTCAGGCAGTTTGCCGGCAACCCTGTGCTCTGTTGGTCTTCCCCCGGTAGCGGACGATCCTGCGGAAATAGCTCGTTGCTGATCCCCATTTCCACGTTGTAGGCCTCACCGGAAAAGATGTGCAGCGACTTGTTCTGTGCCTTCCAGCCGAAACGGCTGATGGTGCCATCGTTACCGTTGTGATTGAAGGTACCGGCAATGCCGAAGTGGTTGTTCAGGTTAGTGGCCTGGTTCAGCAGCAGGGTTGAATCGTCCAGGTTCTCGATCAAGCCAGCGCCGAAAACGGGCGTCGGAATGCGGAAGATGATGTCATTGGCAGCTATTGCGGCGGCAAAACTGGGCTGCGGCAGATTACAGTGACCGGCGTCAGAGCGGCCGGTGACCGTGAACAAGTCTTCCACACCTCCGTTGGGAGCGTTGTAGTTGACGGTGCCGTTGGAGTTGAAGAAGAAGGGGAACCGGGCTTCAAGGGTCGGGCCATTGGCGGTAATGAAGCTGGGAGTAGTGTTACCGGGCGCGACCCCATTACTGGTGAACTGGAATTGGGGGTTGACGGCAGCCCCCGAGCCGCCGATCGCAGGCTGCGCGTGACACGAGCTGCACTGATTGGAGTTAAAGCGCGGTCCCAGACCAACGTTATTGGCGTTGGAAACGTTTTCCACTTCCTGGAAGCGGTTGAAACCGTCCTCGAAGAAGGCATAGAAACCATGAGGATCATTGGCCTGATTGATGAGCGTCGCGCCGGTTCCGCGGTTGCTGCTCTGCACTCCAGGGTCGGTTTGCGCCAATGCCGTGCCGGCGACGAACAGCATCGCTAAGGATAGAGCTAACACGAATTTTGTCCTGATCACGATCTTCTCCTCCTCGAACTGGGTTCTCTGAAATCGGTGAGCCTTGCGAGAGCACACTCCTCCCGGGACTCGCAATGAGTCTTATGTCGCGCCGATGAAGCTTAAGCGGCGACGCTGATTACATTGGCTCGACGTGCTTCGGCGAAGAAGAATGGCGCAGACGAGACAGTGGGCGGGACGAAGATACAGTGACGCGGACAGGCACTCCGAGCGGCAATCGCCGGTTGCTTTCTAATCGGCAAAAGGCCGCCGCGCGCTATCGCGGCAGCGCTGCCCGGGCGAGGGTCTGGATTGTTCTACCTGCCTTTGGCTGATGCGCTTGCGCGCATCAACGTCAGAATCCTGAGAAGATGTCACAAACTAGAACAAGCCGGTGATGCAGGTCAACAAAAAGTTCTTAGCTAAACTCGCTATCGCTTAGCACAACTCGCTGCCGGCTTCGATAGTCATGAGGGCTGGAACCGACCTTGTTGCGGAAAGCGCGCACAAAGCTCGGCGCATGGCGATAGCCGACCTGGTAGGAAATCTCCTTGATGGGCATGTCGGTTGACTGCAACAGCTCGGCAGCTCGTTGCAAGCGCAAGTCCGAGACAAAAGTCTGCAGACCGACCCCAGTCGCGGCCTTGAACAAATGCGAGAGCCTGGACCTGCTCAAGTTCACCAGACTCGCCAACTCCTGCATCTCGCAGAAGGGGTCTTCTTCAATGGCCCTAAGGATCCTCTCGATCCGGTGATCGGCCGGTTGCGCTCCCAGACTGGCACCCACTGCCTGGCGCCGAACAAAAGAATGGGGTTCCCGTGACATGACTCCCCTCGGAGACGTGTGGCAAGAAGTACTACGAGGATTCCATTGTCCCAGGGAGCAGCCGTTGCTTGCGTAGTGCCTTCACCCTCGGCCAGAGAGCGCAGTATGGTCTGAACGACACACGAATTTTATGTGCAATCCGACTTGCGGCCAAGGTTTTTCGGCAGGGGGTACGGCTGCTTGCCTGACTTCCGGAACCTACTCCCCGGCGAGGGCGGGGTTGTGCTCGCAGGCGTGCTAGAGCCGCCGCCTAAGTCTCAGCAACGCCGGCAATGCAGCCGATCCTTCCGCGGGAGTTACGGCGCGAAGTACCCCGAGATATCCAGAATCAATTGCGTCGATCCATCCCCGGCGTAGGCGTCCGTCAAGCCATCCATGTTCGGCACGATCGCCAGGTTCGACGTGACGAACCCGTCATAGGCGTTCAGCGTCGAAGCCAGCGGCATCGTCTCGCCGTCGGGCCACAATGTCAGGTATCCCAGCCGCTGGTTCGGCACCACGGTCGCATTGAATACGTACCCGGTCGCAGTGCTCGGTGGTGCGCACTGGCTGTCCACGACGTTCACGATCCGCTCGCCGCTGAACGGCAGCCCGTTGTTGTTGCGGGTGTCGATACGCGGCACGGCGTCACCGGATAGAACGAATAACCACCCGTTCCCGGCGCCGCGAAGTAGCCGTTGATGTCGACGATCAGGTCGGTCGTGTTGTAGGCAAACACTGCGATGGCGCCGAGTTGTCCGGCGGGAACGATGGCTGCATTGGCCACCGTCGTTCCCGTGGGATTGTTCAGCGTCGAGACCACCGGCTGCGGCGAGCCCGCCGGCCACACCGTCAGATATCCCAGGTGCTGATGGGGAGGATTGGGATTTGCCGTGAAGTTCAGCGAATAGGCCACCGGAGTCACCCCGGCAGGGATACAACTGCTCATCAGCAAGGGGAAGTCGCGTTCCTGTTGCGCCGAGCAGGGCGGCCCACCCAGCTGCCCATCGGCGCCTCGAGTATCGATCAGCCGGCACGGCGCCAGCGAATAGAACTGCAACGTTCCCGCGCCCGGCGCAGTGAAGTAGCCATCGATGTCGAGGATGACGTTGCTCGTGTCAGTCACATACACACTGACCGAACCCGACGGCGTTCCGGCGGGAACGATAGCGGCATTGGCTTTCGTACGCCCGTCCGGCGCATTCAAGGTCGAGACCAGCGGCTGGCCTTCACCCGTCGGCCAGATGGTGAGATAGCCCAGGTGATGCGCGGGCGCGACCGTGACGTTGAGCGAGTACGCCACGGCACTCGCCGGAATGTCGCAAGGGTTGTCGCCCTCGGTCAGCGGAAAAGCACGCGACGTGTTGCCGGGGATGGGCGGCCCGCCAAACGTGCCGTTCGCGCCACGTGTGTCCACCACACGGCACGGCGTCGCGGGAACGAACTGCAACGCGGTCGGCACGGGATTCACAATCTGCGGCAGCGTCCCGCTGCTGCCCGCGTAGTTGCTGTCGCCGGAATAGGTCGCGACGATCGCATCGGTGCCCACCGCCAGCCCCGACGTCATGCAAACCGCCATTGACAATGACAGCGGCACAGCCGTGCAGCCGGAAATCGCGGTGCCATTCGACGTGAAGGCTACTGTGCCGGTCGGCACGGGCGGTCCCGAGGGACTTACCGTCGCGGTGATGGTCACCAGTTCTCCGAAGGTGGAAGGGTTGGGCGAACTGGTCACCGAAGTCGTGCTGGGCGGTGGGCCCGTCAGACGGAAGACCGTGCCGCAGCCGCGGAGGCCGGTAGTGCATGCAGGGTTTGCGCCATACGTGGCTGTCCCGTAGAAGTTCCCGTCGGTGGCTTGCACCAGCCCGGCGAGAGGTCACCGCCGTCATTGCCGTTGTCGAAGCTGTACAGCGTGCTCAGGATGCCGCTTGCGGTGATTTTGAAGACCGTGCCACAGCCGCTGTTCGGTACGCAGTAGGCCCCGCCATGGAGCGGTCGTCCCGTAGAAGTTCCCGTCGCTGGCTTGCACCAGGCGGGCAACAGAACTGTCGCCGTCAGTGCAGTCGGTTGGGAGCAAAAGCTGTAGAGCGTGGTCAGGGTGCCGCTTGGGGTGATCTTGAAGACCGTGCCGCCCTGGTGGTAGGCCCCCGCGCCGCCAGCGGAGGTTGTCCCGTAGAAGTTCCCGTCGGTGGCTTGCACCAGTCCGGCGTACGGGTATTGGCCGTCAGCACAGTTCGTTTGAGAGCAAAAGCTGTAAAGCGTGGTCAGCGTGCCCGCCGGGGTGATTTTGAAGACCGTGCCATAACCGTTGGCCCCTCGCTCGAAGGTTGTCCCGTAGAAGTTCCCGTCGCTGGCTTGCACCAGCCCGGCGTAAGGATTGCCGCCATCAGCGCAGCCAGCTTGAGCGCAAAAGCTGTATAGCGTGGTCAGCGTGCCTCCGGGCGTGATTTTGAAGACCGTGCCACAGCTGCCGCTGCCGAGAGAACATCCGGTGTTGGACCCGCCCTCCAAGGTTGTCCCGTAGAAGTTCCCGTCGCTGCCTCGCACCAGCCCGGCGTAAGGCATAGCGCCGTCAGCGCAGTTCGCTTGAGCGCAAAAGCTGTAGAGCGAGGTGAGCGCTCCGCTGGGGGTGATTTTGAATACCGTGCCATAGTACTGGTTGGCCCCGCCTCCGTAGGTTGTCCCGTAGATGTTCCCGTCAGTGCCTTGCACCAGCGCGGCGGTAGGGCTGGCGCCGTCATACAAGTCGAAGCTGTGCAGCGTGGTCAGCGTGCCCCCTGGCGTGATTCTATAGACCGTGCCACAGCCGCCCTGACAGTTGCCGCTGGCCCCGCCAGCATAGGTTGTCCCGTAAAAGTTCCCGTCGGTGGCTTGCACCAGCCCGGCGTTAGGGGTGCCCCCGTCACTCGGGTATCCCGCGAACATGTGCAGCGTAGTTAAGGTCTGTGCAGGCGCTGCGATTGCTGCGACAGCACAAAACACAAAGACGATGGATGCCGTTTTCCATGCACCAGCACAAGACACGAAGATGGTCGCTACTGTCGAAAAGCTGCCGCTCCCCAACCCTGACCATTTTGCAGTGCGCATTGTTTCCTCCCACCCAGGAACACCCACCGCGGCCGCTGAGGAACTCGCGCATTTCGAACCGCCTCGACTGTGCGAAAGCAGTCCTCGTCAAGAATTGGCTAAACCCGCCTTGGACGTCCGCAGCCCCTTGAATCAGCGGACCGTCATCGGTGCGAGCTAAGCTCCTTCTTTCATTCGACGTTTTGTGCCAGAATGTGCTGGTCTGCCCGGCGGCGTTGAGGCATACTCTGCGGTAATCCGCCCATGGATGTCCTGACGTAATTCTCAAGAGTCTCTTAAGAAACAAAAGTTAATGGCTACCAACCGCTTAGCGCCAGGACGGATAGAGGTTACCGGCTCGTTGTGGACCTTTGCCGGACGCGAATTCGATGAATCCCGCCTTGAGTTGCGGGTCGGCGGCAAGCCTGTGGATCTTGAACTTAAGCCGCTGGAGGTGCTCGTCTGTCTCCTGCAGCACGCTGGGGAAGTGGTCACCAAGGACGAAATCCTGGAAACCGTCTGGCCGGGCCTGAACGTTGTGGACGGCTCACTTTCTACCGCGGTCCACAAGCTGCGTAAGGCCTTGGCGGATCAAGATTCCAAGATCGTGGTCACTGTTCCCCGTGTGGGCTATCGCTTGGACGCGGCCACCCATGTCGAGCCAGCCCGGCCTGTGCCGTTGCCGGCGAAGCTCAATTTCGCAGTTGGAAATCCCGTCCCCGGCCGCGAGCACTGGCGCCTGCTTCGTGCGCTGGACGCTTCCGCCAACGGTGAAGTATGGCTTGCTGAGCACCCGAAGACTGGCGAGTTGCGGGTGTTCAAGTTCGTCACGAATGTTGCGTGCCTGAAGGGATTGAAGCGCGAAGTTACCGTCTTCAGGTTCCTGCGCGAATCACTGGGCGATCGGGCGAAGATCGTCCACGTCTTCGAATGGAATTTCGACACCGAACCGTATTTCCTTGAAAGTGAGTATGGCGGGCTGAACCTTGCGAAGTGGGCTGAAGATGAGGGCGGGCTCTGCAGCATCCCATTGCATCGGCGCATACGTGTGCTCTCCGACATCTCCAGGGCCGTCGCCGACGTCCACGCGGTGGGCGTACTGCATAAGGATTTGAAACCCGCGAACGTGCTCGTCAGCGAAGAGCAGGTCAGGATCGTCGATTTCGGCAGTGCGTGTTTGCTTGAGCAGTCCCGGCTTCAGGCATTGGGGATTACTGGCCTCGGAATGACCCAGACCGGCGTTCTTCAATCTACCTTCCTCAGCGGCACGCTCATGTATCTGGCTCCGGAGGTCCTCTCCGGTAACGCCGCCACCGCCCAGGCGGATGTCTACGCGCTCGGCGTCATGCTTTATCAGATGGTGGTTGGCGACTTTCGCAAGCCGCTCTCGCCCGGCTGGGAAGAAGGCGTCGCCGATCCGTTGTTACGAGAGGACATTGCCGCGGCAGTATCTGGCGATTTGGCGCGTCGACTCAGCAGTCCAATGGAACTGACGGACCGCCTCGATAGCCTGGATCGCCGCCGCGCCGAACGAGATCGCCTCGAACAGGCCCGGCAACGGCAGCAGCTAGCCGATCACAAGCGGACGGAAGCACGCGCGCGCCGACCCTGGATCGCACTCGCGTGCCTGGCGTTCATAGCTCTGGCGGCCAGCCTGTTCCTGCATCGACGACCAGCACCACCTCCCGATGCGCCGCTCAGCACGGTCGCAGTCCTTCCCTTTCAGAATGTCGGCGCTGACCGGGAGTTCGACTACTTGAGTCTGCCGCTCGCCGACGAGGTCGCGACCACCCTCAGCTACGCTCGTGGACTTTCGATACAGCCGATTTCAAGCACCCGTAAGTACTCGCAACCCGACGTCGATCTCCGCAAGGCAGGCGAGGAGATGAATGCGGCCAGCATTGTCACGGGGCACTTCATCGGAGAAGGGGAGCAGTTGCACCTCACCCTGGAGGCCATCGATGTAAAAAGCGGAAGGCTGTTGTGGCAAAACAACCTCGATGTTCCTGCCCGCAATTTGATCGAGTTGCGCGAGAAAATCGCTGCCCGGACCCAAGGCGTGCTAGCGGCAGCGCTGGGAGGATCGGCATTCACGGCCAACAAAGGTACACGTCCAGCCAGCGAGGAGGCGTATGACTTGTACCTGCGTGCCGCGGCCGTGCCGTTCAATACCGGCACCACCAACGAACAAGCCACGGCCATGCTGGAAAAATCCGTTGGGCTTGATGCCGATTTCGCGCCCGCCTGGCTCCAGTTGGGGCGAAGGTACTACATCGCCGGTCGCTATGGAGATGGCGGAAACATCATGCTGGAGCGCAGCAAATCTGCCGAGCAGCGCGCGCTGGCCCTGGATCCTGATTACACCGAAGCGGCCACCAGCCTTGTCGGGTGGTACGTCGAGAGCGGTGACCTGCCAAAGGCGTTCGCGCAAGCGCAGGCTCTAGTCCGCCGTCGCCCCGATAGCGCCGACGCGCATTACATGGTGAGCTACGCGCTTCGCTACGCCGGTTTACTGGACGAGTCCGCCGGGCAGTGTGAGATAGCATTCAGACGGGATCCCCACACCCGGACCGCCGCCTTCCGGTCATGCTCAATTGTGTTCGCTCTGCAAGGAAACTATGGCCGCGCCGCGGATTATCTGAACAGGGATCCTTCAGACGACTTTTCCAAAGCCATCTCCATCACCACGCTGTTGCGCGAAGGCAAGGAGAAAGAAGCGCTGCAAATTGGGGCCCCGAGCATCCCGCAATGGGCCAGCTATGACTTGGTGCTGGCGTGCGCGCAGCGTAAGCCGGCGCCGGAGATTGCCGCCATGGCGGCAACCATTCGACCCGCGGATGACCCGGAGGCCAATTATCTGACCGCAGCCAACCTGTCTTATTGTGGCGAGACCGGGATGGCACTCTCTTTTCTGAGACTAGCCGTTGAAGGCAACTACTGCTCCTATCCTGCCATGGACACCGACCCTCTTCTCGCCGGACTTCGGCACGATGCTGAATTCGCCCCGATTCGCACCGCCGGCATCGCATGCCAGCAAAAGTTTCTCGCGACCCGTCAGCACATACAGCAGACACTGCGGTAGATAAGTCCAGTGATCGCCTAGAAGAACTCCCGCCGAGCCTCGGCTTCCACCAATCGCATCGCCATCTCGGCTTGCTCCGGCGTCTGTACTGCTCTAGCTCTGCCGGATCTCTCGGATTACCAGCGGCTGACAGCGGAAGGAAAACTTGGCGGGGCCGGGGCAGAAGTTGGAGCACTTAAAAGAGCGTTCTTGAGAAACTGAAGAATCGTCCGAAGTGAGATCCGGGGAGGGCCGCTGGAGAAGCACGGGGCGTAGCACTGTACGCTGGGCTGGTCGGGATGCCAAGCGCAGATGCACCCGAGAGGGAGATGTGCCCAACGGTTAACACAGACACTGATTCTTAATTGGTCGCTTGCCACGTCCGACTGACAGGGCACCTTGGTGCCACATTACTCTCGTGCTCCGGTAATTAGCAAATAAGTGGTGGCCCGTCAGCCCGGCGTCTACTCTATAGCAGTTCTCGCGGATTCTGTGAAAACGTAGGAGATCTCACCGCAGGTTGCGACTCGATGCCTGAGCACCCCTTTACGGCAGCGGAAGTAGAGGCTGCGCTGGGTCAGCGATACGTTGTTGACTCCGAAGTTGCCGTGGGCGGGCAAGGCGCCGTTTTCAAGGCAACCAGAGTATTTCGGCCCAGCGGCACAGCGGCGAATGACCTTGTGGCTCTGAAGCTGCACCTTCATCCTGGTCAGGACATTCGCGTTCAGCGCGAGGTCAGCGCGATGGAGAAGATCTCGCATCCGAGCTTGGCGCGCCTGATCGAACATGGCTATTGTGTGGTGGGCAGCCGGCACACGCGATATGTGGCGTGGGAATTTATCGATGGACAAACCCTGAGCCATAAGTTGAAAAGCGGGCGGCTGCTGGAATCGGAAGTTCTGGCGATCGGACGCGACGTGCTGGCTGCAATCGCTGAGATTTGGTCACAACGCATCGTGCATGGAGACGTCAAGCCCTCCAACATTATGCTGCGAGACTCGGGCAGGTCTGTTCTTATCGATCTCGGTGCGGCCAGGCATATGGAGCAAGACAATTCGCCCGCCGCTCGCAGGCCTTTTGGCACGCGCGGTTATCTCTCGCCCGAACAGGCAAGAGGGACAAGGGATTTGTCCTGTGCTTCGGATGTCTTTTCGCTTGGCATCGTCATGCTGCAATGCTTGACCGGACGACATCCCACCGACGGTAGCCAGAGCGCCTTGGCCGAGGGCATCCGCGCGAGCGCGCTCAGGCTGCCGGTAAGCGTGCACCTGATTGGTGACTTGGACAAGATGCTGTCAGCACGCCCGACGTTCCGGCCGTCTCCGGCAGGACTAAGCAGTCACTTCCAACATCTGCAGCAAACGATTGAGGCGCAGTGTGCGGCTGGGACTTGGCAACCTCCGAGGGCTTCCGCCTCGTCTTCCGGAAGCGGGATCACGTCATCCCGGAACGCCGCAAGGAAGGCAGCTATAACCTGCTCAGGTAGTCCACACTATCCGGCGAAGCCCAATTTGTGGCGCCAATAATCGGGAAATCCGGGCGGTTAAACCTCCTCCCCGTCGGGTTCGTTCCTGAACGAAACGGATCATCCTTTCTCGTGTTCGAGATCGTCGTCTTCACAGCAGCACGGATAGCCTTGCCGGCAGGGATGCTCCCGGTGATGCCGCTCGCAGCAACCCTTGCGGCAATCGTCGCATTCGTCATGGCAGCAGGAGTCCCAGATGGTGTACGCCTGCACCTCGATGTATTTCACCGGCGTGACCGGATCGTCGCTCTCAATCACGAGCTCGCAAATACGGGAGCACCGCTCGGTGGCGTGGTACTGAATCACGACCGGAAGGCAGGAGCCGGGCCGCAATTTCTCGGGAAACGGATTGTGCAGCAGCTTCCAATGACGGCTCTTATGCTTGAAGTGAACGCGGGTGACGGTCAGGGCGCAATCCCCCGTATTGCAGACGGAGAGCGTGCGGTCCGCGCAGCAGCAAGCGTTCACCCCGCCGAAAGTCGTCGATCCTGCAATGGTGAGCTTGCCCGGGGGCGCAATGCCCGAAACCTGAATGCTCAGCGGGCTGGCTGGATCGTCGCTGCTGACCGTGATGATCCCGGATTTTGGTCCGAAGCTCGTGGGCTGAAATCGAACCGGCAGCGGCAGCGCGTCGCCGGGACCGATCGTGATGGGGTACGAGATCACCTGCGGCGCGAGAAACTCGCCGGCGCTTGAGGCGATCCCGGTGATCGTGAGCGTGCACTTGCCGCTGTTGGTGACGACCAGCGGCTCGTCTGCGAAAGAACCAACGCAAACTTTTCCGAAGTTTCCGGTGTTGGCGATGATCAGGTTCGCTTTGGGCGCGGGAGCCGTTCCGGAAACGTGAACGGTGTGCAAGCCCGCCGGGTCGTTACTGAAGATCGTGATGGTACCCGCCTTCGCGCCAAAGCTTGAAGGTTGGAAGCGCACCGTTACGTCGACCGAATCCCCGGCGGCGATCTTGATTGGGTACGAAAGAACGCCCGGCGCCAAGAAATCCCCGGATCCAGCGATACCCGTGATAAAAAGGGGACATGTGCCGGAATTGTTTATGGTGAGGGTCTCGTCGGCGAACGATCCCGTGCAGACGTTGCCGAAATTGCCGCCGTTCGCAATAGCCGTGACGACGGTCCCCGTGCCCCGCTCGCCGGTTGCGTCGATATCGACGAACGGCGCTGCGGGATCGTTGCTGATGATGCGGATGGTCGCTGTCTCGCTCACGCCCGCTGTGGTCGGCGTGAAGCTCACGGTGAAGTCCAGCTCCTCGCCGGGCTCAATGATCACCGGAGTCAACGGGGTCCCGAGGACCGAAAAATCGGAGGAGCCGAACAGGCGCTGAACGTTGTTGATGACCAGATCCTGGGCGCCGACGTTATACACCGTGAGTGTCAGGTATTGCGGGCCCTTGCAGACCGTTCCGAATGCCAAGCCGTCTTCGAGAGCGAGCGCAATGGACGGCCCGACTGGCTTGACGAATGAGAAGACGCCCCGGCCGAATGTCGCGGCGCGCAGCTCGCCATTGTGGAATACCAATTCGAATACCGGCGCAGCCGGAAAGTGGATGTCGTCGAGGATGGACCAGCTCGCGCCGGCGTCCAGGGATCGCAGCACACCGAAGTCCGTCCCGGCGTAGATGGCGGTGGGTGTCTGGCTGCCGTCGAGGGTGACGGCGTTGAACGGAAGGTCGATCGGCGGGGAAATATCCTTCCATGTCGATGCTGCGAGCGTCGTCCGGAAGACGTGTCCTCCCGGGAAGCCGCTGAAACCGCTGAGCACAGCGTAGATCGCGGTCGGATCGGTGGGATCGAACGCCACGCGAGTGATATTCTGGCCCGGCAGGTTCCGGGTGATGTTCTTGAACGTAAAGCCCGCGGCCACCAGTGCGTTGGTGGATACGAAGACCTGCCCGCCGACGGCCACCACGACGTTGTTGCTATTCGCTCGGCGCCACGTCCACCTCGTTGGCGGGACCCGGAATGGGAAAGTGGTTCGGCCAGGTTGTGCCGCCGTCCGTGCTCTGCCAAAGGTTCTGGCTCCCGCTCGCATAGACCACCTTCCCGTTGTTGGGATCGCTGGCGACGGCGGCCAGGTAGGTTCCTTGTTCGGGAGGGAGGAATGGCGGGCGTGATCCCGCGTATACGAATCTCCGTCGTTCGTCGAGCGCAAGATGATTCCCGTTGCTCCTGGAATAGGCCTGTGCTGCAAGCTGCCCATCGTGCGCCACGTCGAAACCATCACCGCCTCAGCCGGCCTGCCAGGCGGGGCTGGCGGCGCCGGCAGTGGTAACGACACCGTTATCCTGGAGCGCGCCGAGCGTGACGCTCGCCGTCGCGTCGGGTTTGACATCGAGGTTGTAGAAGAGGCAGGTCTGGAGCCCTCCGCCGTTGAGCGAACTGAAGGCGAGGCCGCCGGTGGACTTGAATATTCCGCCGTCGTTGCCGCAAAAAATGACGGTGGGGGAGCCGGACTGTTTCGCGAATCCCCATGTGTGGGTGTCAGCGTGAAGTCCAGTCAGGTTTCCGAAGCTCGCGCCCGCGTCGGTCGATTTTACCTGCGCCAGGGCGCCGAAATAAATGATGTCGCCCACGCCGTCGCCGGGCGAATCGGGATCGACGGCCATGTGAAACGCGTATCCCCCGTAAGTGGTGGAGTTGGTTCCCGTGGCGGCTCGTGCGGTCCAAGTGTTGCCCTGGTCCTGGCTCAGAAAGACACCGACCGTGTCAGGGCACCGAACACATTGGGGGTTCCCACCATCGATGCATAGAGCACCCGGATCCCGCCGGGATTGGCCGGCGAAGTCGGTGGAGCGAGGGCGACGACGACCTTGGTGAATCCGGTGTATCCGCCGGCCGTCATCTTGGTTGCCACCGCCGGCGTTGCTTTGTTCAGGATCGTCATCCAGTTCTGTCCGCCATTCGTGGATTGCTCCACGCCGATGCCGCGAAACTCCCGCGTACAAAATCCGTGCGGCTGCCGGCGAGGTAGGGTCCAGGACCAGGGTGTTGACGGCCCCATTCGGAGGACAGTTTATTCCAATTCAATCCACCGTCGGAGGAACGAAAAAGGCCGAAGTTGGACGCGAGGTAGACGATCTGGTTGTCAGCCGGATCGACAATGACGACGTTGATGGACTGATTGAAGAAGATGCTCGCATTGCTCGGGGCGTTCGACGGGTAGGACGAGCCGAGGCTGGATCCAACTGGCGCCCTCGTCAGTCGATTTGAACAGCCCCGCTCCTGGTTGCGTCGGCGCACTGGAGAACTGGGAGCCTTCACGATTACTGGTGCCGGCATAGATAATGCTGGTGTCAATCGGATCGATTGCTATCGCGGCCGGCTCGCCGATGCCGAGCGACGGGGCGTGATCAAACAGCGGGGTCCAGTTGTTCCCGCCGTCCTGCGTGCGCCAGATCCCGCCCCACGCCGTGCCGATGTAAATCACGTTGGGGTTATTTGGATTGACGGCGACGGAGGTAACTTGGCCGTTGACATCGATCGCCCGCATGGAGAGGGCTGGGGCCAATGGGTGCCCAGACCGTTCCTTTGAGGCTCATCGGGACCCTCCTTTTTATCTTCACTCCCCCCTCTCCGCCGGCTTGACCTCCGGATCAGCGGGCGGATTGCTGGTTCCCTGGGCCGTAGCAGGCCTCACAACAGAGCCGGGAAGGCGACTCCACTGCTCGCGCGCAAGTTCGTATAGCTCGGGCGTCGGCGGTAGCCCTCCGCGAAACCGGCGTTCTTCGATTTCGATGTGCGCGCGGTTACCTTCATCATGTTCGAATTCGTGTTCACCTCGGCCAGAATGACGCTCTCGGTCGCGATCGGATTCGCCTGAGTGACGCTCTCGGTCGCGATCGGATCCGCCGGATTGACGGGGATGCTTGGCCATGATTCTCCTCCTGTTCAGCTCTCGACCGGTGCGCGCGAACCTGGAGATCGACCGGGCTCCGGGGAAACAGTTCGATGCCGCTGATCTTTCAATCTCAGTCCTCGAGTTCCGACGAGCAGCGCTGCTGCCACGAGGACTAGAAAGAGAAGCTCCGTAGAACCACTGCCGTGATCAGGGCTGATATGGAAGCAATACTCGAGAAAATTCACTTTAGCTCCTGCATTCGTGCTTCATTGTCCCGACGCCCAGCCTGCACGATTCTGCCGGCGAACAATAGATCCTCTGAAGGTTCAGCACTGGTCGCGGTGCGCCCTCGCTGAACCCGATAGTCTCTTTACCAGTGTCCCGTCTTGTGCCGCCCTCAGGAGTGTTATAGGTTGCTACAGAATCGAGTCTTCCTGGACGGCCGGCAGTCCGGAAACTTCGCGCACCGTCGGGGACAAGTCGTAGCTGACGGTGGTGACCTCCGGGCAACGTTTACAGGCGGCACCACCCTCTTGCGAGTACCAGCGACACTCCTTGCGAATGATGCAGGGCGGTAGTATCTCCACCGCAACGGGCAGAATCTGGACTATCCGGCTCGCTAGTCGGCAATCTGTGCCGTCGAAGTGAGGACACTTGTGCTCGGCGCAAGTTGCGGCAAGCCGAAACACTTCGGTTGCCTTCAATGGAGCAGCCATTGCGAGCACTTCAGGTGTGGCTGGAAGGGGCTCCGCCAGATATTGCACCATGGGTGACGGCCCATCCCGTTGCACCACTCCCAACACTCTGCATCCGTCCATGCCGGGCTGCGCACTCGGACAGAGTTTGCTCATGACCGTCCTCGCCTACTCTGTAATGACGAAGTTTTGCTCGATGGGCGGTATTCCGATGATGATCCGGCCACCTACCGACAACACCGCTCCCTCCGGCTTCGCTTGGGCCCCGCCCGTGCGGAAGAGCTCCTGGTTCGCACCCGCAACGTGCTGGGCAACGTCGGCAGCGAAAGACTGCATCTCCGCCAGGCTGACATTGTGCAACAGCGTGTCGGGCACGGGTATGCCACGGATCAGATAGGACACTGATATTCCCTGTGCCTGCTCAAGTTTGAATTTAGGATGTTTCGCCATGGCCGCTTTCACGGCTGCGTTGACTGACTCGGTAAATTTCTTCAAAGAAATAGAAGTCGCTTGCGCCATAGGTCCTCCTTAGAGCTACTCCGCAAAATAATGGGACGAGCACCCTTAAATAAATGGAGCGTTGTGATGCGAGATCCAGGAACCTACTCTAGCCGCAGTCTTCGTCCGGCTACTTTCACTTAATTAGCGGACAACTGGCCTTGTCCCTGGGAGCTGTGTGTTTGTAATTTGCAGGAAAACTGTTGGGGAGCGACAACGTTGGCGCAAGTTTCGCGCAATACTGAGGCGTTGTCAACGCCACCGAGGTGGTATCGGTGCGATTTCCTAAGCAGGACCAATCGGACGAACTTGTCCGAAACCACTAGCCTCTGGGCAAGACAGTTCGGGCGGCAATCGCGCCGAGAAAACCAAACGAGAGGTCACAACTTGTCGAAAACACTGAATTGGAAAGGAGTCGTGGCTGTCTTAGAAGTGCGGCTTATCCCCGCTTGGCTGATCAGCTCTGGACAGTCACTGCGCGGGCGGTTCTTCCGCTCCTGCTGTGGCAAGCCCGCCCATGTAAACGGAGAACGGCGCCAAGTTGATTTCCGAGACATCCACTTCAGGCGGCATTTCGCCCATCGTGGTCAGCAACGTTTTCGCGCGCGCTGAACGCAACCCTTGCGCAGCAAGATGGAAGTTCGCCTTCTGCGGCTGGTCGGACATGTTGAGCACCACGAGCACCGCTTCATCTTTGTAGCGGCGCAGATACGACATCACGTTGGGATCGTCTTCATTCAGCGCGATGTAATCGCCATCAAGGAGCGCCCGGTTCCTGTGCCGTAAGGCAAGAAGATGCTGGTAGAAGACCAGAACCGAGTTGGGATCTTTTTGCTCGTCGGCGACGTTGTGGGTCTTATAACTGAGCGGCACCGGCAGCCAGGGGATGCCCTTGGTGAAGCCCGCGTTCGGTGTGTCGTCCCACTGCATGGGAGTGCGCTCGCCGTCGCGGCCTTTCTCCTTCGGCCAGCCCAGCTTGCCAATGGGATCTTTCACGTCCTGCTTCGATTTCGGATCGTTGTTCTGCATCCCGATCTCTTCGCCGTAGTACATGATGGGCGTCCCTCGGAGCGTGAGATACAGGCCGGCCATCACCTTGGCTATCGCGTCGTTGTGCTTGCCGTCGCCGTAGCGGTCATAGGAGCGTGGGATGTCGTGGTTTCCGATCACGAATACCGGCCAGCCGCGAGCGGCGTTCACGGCCGCAATCTGTTTGCGGAAGTCCGGCGGCGAGAGCTTGTTGATGGTGGTGAACATGAAGTCCATGGGCATCTGCAACTCGTTGCCGTTCTGCCCGTAGTAACGGTCCAGCTGGCTGATATCGGAGGTCCACGTCTCGCCGACAAGCACTGCGTTGTGCTGGTCGGCCACCTGGCGCAGTCCCTGCAACACCCCGTGTAGCTCGGGCAGGTTGCTGTTGTATTTGTTCTGCATGTTGGGGTCACCATAGGCGTTCGTGCCTGGCAAGACGGGGTTGTCGTGGAGGTTGGGGTCCTCGAAGAGCGCGTCGACGGCGTCCAGGCGAAAGCCTGCGACGCCGCGCTCATACCACCACCGCGTGACCCCGAACATGGCTCTCTTCACTGCGGGATTACGCCAGTTGAGGTCTGGCTGCTGTGGATAAAAGTAATGGTAATAGTACTGCTGCGTTTTGCCGTCCCACTGCCACGCCGAGCCGCCGAAGAGCGCGACCCAGTTGTTTGGGGGCCGATTCGGCCCTCGCCCAGCCCGCCAGATGTACCAGTCGCGATGCGCCGAGCTGCGCGATGATCGCGAGTCGAGGAACCATGGGTGCTGGTTCGAGGTGTGGTTCAGCACGAAATCCAGGATGATGTGAATGCCCTGGCTTTGCGCGGCGGCCTGCATGTGGTCGAAGTCGGCGAGCGTGCCGTACATGGGATCGATGTTCTCGTAGTCAGAGACGTCGTATCCGAAGTCAACTTGCGGTGAGGGGAAGCATGGAGTAATCCAGATGGCATCGACCCCGAGCTGCTGGAGATAGCCGAGCTTGGAAGTGATTCCCGGCAGGTCGCCGATGCCATCGTTGTTGCTGTCGGCGAAACTGCGCGGATAGATCTCATAGAAGACCGCATTCTGCCACCACTGGTGACCCGCGGCATCGACTGCCGGTGGGATGTCGGCAGGTTTGGCTTGCGCGGTTAGCTGCGAACAGAAAAGCTTCGAGAGAAGAACCAGGAAAGCGAGCAATCTAGCCAATGTGCGACGGTCCATTATTCTCCCGGCCCGGGTGAGGTGACACCCGCTACACCGATGCGCGTGTGCTCACGATAGGTTGGTCTCTCCGGGAAGAAGGCATCGGTCAGGGAATCGATCTTTAGCGCCTGCTCTAGGTGCTGAAGATCCGTTGAAGCCGTGACTTTGACGACCATGGCTTCTCCGGGCAGCAAGTCGAAGTAGTTGTCGGAGAGCTCGACATCCGCATCGCCGAACGACACGTAGACATCGCGCGCCAGAACTGGCGAGCGCAGCGTGAGTGTGTACTCCAGGCCACCGCCAGTAATATCGGCGTGGATCGCCGGTTTCAGCGGCAGTTCGACATTGCGCATCCGATCGAAGAATACTTCATTCCGGGATGCCAGTTTGTCCGTCTACATTCAAATCAAAGACCAGGAATGTGTTGTCCGGGCCGGCAAAGCCTCCCATCTGTTTCTCCCAATTGGACAAGGTCGCGGCGGTCACACTCGCGTACACGCCGCTCGATTGCGCCGGAATTTGCACCGCTTGCGTCGTATCCAGCAGCGTCTTGCCGTCGAACGTCAGTAGACGCATGCGAACGTCGCCGCTTGTAGCGTGCACCTTATCGGAGACGACGAACACATCAACGGTGCCGTCGTGCGCGAAGGGAGAGATCAGAAGGTCGGCATAAAACCGCCGCGCGTAATACTGAAGGGCCTTCCAGCGTCCGAAATAGTCGATGCTCGACCACGACGCGACCGGCCAACAATCGTTGAGCTGCCAGAACAGGGCGCCCATGGTGCGCGGGCGATTGCGGCGGAGATGCTCCGCACCGGCTTTGATCGCCTCCGCTTGCTGCACCTGACTCACATAGATGAAGGATGCGAAATCCCTGGGCTCAGGATATTCCCGCAGCATGTAAGTAAGAATGCGCTCGTTGCCGCCATGATTTTTCTGGTGCGACATCATGGCTGTCGAATCGATTGCTAATTGGTCGGCCGGCGCGAAGCTGAGAATGGTGCGCGTCGCGGGGAACGATTGGAAGCCGAACTCCGACATGAAGCGCGGGTCCTGCAAGTTGTAGTTGTCGATGGGCTCCAGCGCGTGCCACACACCCCAGTAGTGCATGTCGCCGTTGTCCTGGCCATTCGGCGGCTCCTCGAAATCGGCGCTGGGCGAACTCGGCCAGTAAGGCGTGGGGGCGCCATACTGCTCGACCACGCTTTTGATGATGTCGTGGAAGAGCACAACGTAATCCTGCCAGACGCGCTCCCGTTGGGGCGGCGTAATGGACTCCTTGAACGCCAGCCGGTCGGCCCAGACTTGCCAGCCCGCTTCGATCTCGTTGTTACCGCACCAAAGGACGATGCTGGGGTGATCGCGCAGGCGCTTCACCTGCCGAACGGCTTCGGCCTGGACGTTCTGCTGGAATGCGAGGTCGCCGGGAACCATGTCGCCGCCGAACATGAACTCCTGCCAGACCATCAGGCCCAACTCGTCGCAGATGTCGTAGAAATCGTCGCTCTCGTAAACCCCGCCGCCCCACTCGCGCACCATGTTCATGTGGGCGTCGCGCGCGGCCTGAAGAATCCGGCGGTGCTGCTCCGGAGTGACGCGGCTGGGGAAGCTGTCGAAGGGGATGACGTTCGCGCCCTTCGCAAAAACCGGAATTCCGTTAACGACAAAGGTGAAGCTCCGGCCCCACTGATCGGGCACGCGGCGGAGTTCGACCAACCGCAGTCCGGTGTTGACGGTCGCGCTCGCGAGCACAGCTTTGCCGCTCTCGATCGTCGCCGAAAAACGATAGCGATCCTGGGCGCCGTAGCCGGCGGGATACCACAGCTTCGGTGAGTCGATTCGCAGCGGAACCGAAACGTGATTCATTCCCCTGTCGAGCTGGACAGTTTGGGTAACTGTAGTTGTGTCCGCGCCAGGCTGGCCACTTCTTTTCTTGCTGGTAGCGCGCGGCACTGCTTCCTGCGCAAGGTCCGCATAATCGACCGTGAGCGTGGCCGTCATCGGCATGGAGGCCTCGATCTCCAACTCCGAGCTGAGTTCCGCGATCTGGGGCGTGGTTTTTCGCTGGCGAATGTGCAAATTCTCGATCCGCGCACCGTCCCACGTCTCCAGCCACACCGGCTTCCAAATGCCGATCGTGAGGAATCGCGGTCCCCAATCCCAGCCATACTGGTACGCCGCCTTGCGCGTGTAGGGCGCGGTCGCGACGTTCTCCTCGTTGCCTTCGTTCACCGTTGAAACCGACGGCAAAATGTACGGGAGCGCCTTCACCCTGGGAATCATCGACGTTACCGGCGACCGAAACACAACTCGCAGCGTGTTTGGGCCGAGCTTCAGCAGCGGCTTCACCGGCAGTCGCCAGCGCCGAAACATGTTGTCGGCGGCCAGAATGGGCTGATCGTTCAGGAAAACTTCGGCGAACGTGTCGAGCCCGTCGAAGATCAGATCGACGTGCTCGTGTTGCAGGGTGCCGGCATCAACCTGGAAGGTCGTGCGGTACTCCCAGTCGGTCAGGCCGATCCATTGCAGGCGCGATTCGTTGTCGCTGTAGAAAGGGTCCGGAATCAGGTGGGCGGCAAGAAGGTCCGTCTGCACCACGCCCGGGACTTGCGCGGCGCGCCACGCGCTGACCTCGACGTGACCCGCGGGATTCAGCGCACGAAATTCCCACCCTGAGTCGAGCCGGCGCAAGCCTGGTTCAGCAGCGTGCAGCGGGATTACGTTCAGGAATAACGCAACTGTCACAGCTAACCGCCGGGCATTGCGCACTGAACATCCAGTCATCGCGTTAGCGCACGCCGAAGCGGTCGAGCGATCTCCGGAGGGCGTTGAAATCCTACCTCCGTACCCGGCCGCTTGCAATCCGCGGCTTCTCACGTTACAAACGGCTTGAGGTCGCCGCTACTCGAAACGGGCACGCGCGAGAGCATCTCCTGCAGAGAAGAGGAACCGGCAATGATTCGGGTGGAATAACCATCAGCTGCTCCGCAGACAGCCCCTTGGCCGCCCTCGCTCACCCCCGCACGCAACTCGAAACCGTCACCAGCTTATTGACTGTTGTACGCCTGCTTCATATAGTGGCGCGCCAAGTCGGCGGAGTTGGAGGTCGAGTTCTCGGCGATTACTGCCTTGTATTTCTCCACGGCGGTGTCGCGCTTCTTCAGCAGGTCGTACATCTGGCCGGCGGCGAGGGTTGCCTTCTGCTTCAGGTCGGCATCGGTTCCGCTGCCTGCGGCGAGCTCGTAGGATTCGGCGGCTCCCGCATAATCCCGCTGGCCGCGTAGGGCCTCGCCCAGGCCGTAGGCCGGAATCTCGATGCGGCACTGGTTGTAAGCGCCGCTGCGGCAGCCGGCGAGCACCTTGCGATACGCCACAATGGCCTCGGGCCCGTGGCCGGCGGCGTTGAGCAGGTGAGCATATTCGGCGGCCATCAGAAAATTCCGGGGAAAATCGTTTTGCAGGCTATTGACCACCTGTAGTGCTTCCGCATAGCGTTCCTCGCGACGGAGGAACAGGGCGAAAATAATCTTGGCATCGTTGGCGACCTCCGGGTGCGGGCTGTGCGTCGCCTGCCGCAGGTCTTCCAGTCCCTTCTGCTTGTTTCCGCTCAGCCCGGCAATCGAGGCAGCAACCTTCACCGGCCAGCTCAGCGATCCGACAATATACAAGTGCGTTCCGACAATGAGCTTGGCATCCAGGTAGTTAGGATCCTGCTGCAACACCTCCTCCTCGTCGTGACGCGCGGCCACGGCGCTGCGTAGCGCAGCAAACCACGCGTGGTTCGCGACTCCGATGTAGGTGGCGTTCAGCGCGCGAGTCGCGCCCCGCGCGTACAGCGCGTCCAAGTTCTTCGGATCCTTGTCCAGTTGCGCTTGCGAGAGCCCCATCCCCTGGTCGGTCAGCTGTTTGACGCGGTCGCGCGTTGCGGAGTCGAGCGGCGCCAGAAGCTTCTTGGTCAAAAAGCTGTCTCCGGCATAAGCCTCGGTGTCCAACGCGCCAATGCGCTTCAGCTCCTTGAAGACGACGGCGCTCAATAAATGATTCACCGCGAAAGGATCGTTGGGGTGCGCCTGCTGCGCCGCCTCAAACTCGCGAATGGCGCGGTCGTACTCCAGGTTGTAGAAGTCGTCGAAGCCTTTGCGGGTATTGGTGTCGTTGTCGGCGCGAGTGGGAGGGGCAGCTATCGTTTGCGCTGCGGCGTGGCCCGCCAGCACGGCACAGAACAGGCCGATTAGGGACAGCAAGAATCGATAAGGTTTCATCGCGACGGGCTTATGAGCAGTTTACCCGATATCGAAGGGGGCTGAAACCAGCTACAAACGTTGCAGGAACTTCGGATGCGCTACTTATGCCTAGACTGAGCCGGGTAACAAGAGACCGCCTGTACGACGAGAAGGAAGCCGCCGCGGCGCTGGGCATTACGGTCTCGCGCCTGCACGAAATCCTCGACCAGCACATCTTCACCGAGGGCAACAAGCGTCCGCAGGGATTGCGGTTTACCTCCAGCGACCTGCTGCTGCTGGGCTACTGGTCCAACGCCGAGCACACGGCCATGCACGATGTGATTACCATGCCCAAGCGTAACTAAACAATCGAGTCAGTCTTGCCTGGCTACGGAATTTTTTGCCTACGACCGGCTCGTCAGCCTCGACCGACGGACTGATAAACATACGTTTGGCGCGTACCTCGACAACTTGCGTTTGGTCGCCTGTGTGCAACTCTAGCTCGCGTCTCCCCTCAGGAGCATCTATGGCGCAAGCCTCTATCCGCAGCCAGGAGTACTGGCGCCCGGCTGACCCACACGTCGCACGGCTGATCGATCCACCTTCGATCGAAACCTTATGCTGGAACTGCGGAATCGAATACTCGCCCGCCGCGCGCTTCTGCCACATCTGCGGCAGCCGGCGCGAACCGGGTTTGCCCAGTGAGGTCCCGCCGCCCCAGCCCGTTGGCGTTGCTCGAAAGAAGGAAACGCAGTTAGTTTCCCGCCCGCCGCTATCCCTGACCTCCTTGTTGGGGTTTGTCCTGGGACTCGGATGTACCATCGCCGCGGGACTGATGGGCGCCATCTACCGGACAGACACGCTGGTCGATTGGCAAGCGGTCCAGATTTGGCGCATCGAGTGGCTGCTGGCGGCGTTGGCCGCTTTGCTCGCGGGCGTGCTTCTCAAGAAAGCCCCTTAGCCCAAGCCGCTTTTTGCGGGAAACCATTTCGTTGGCTGGCGCATAATCGGTGGATGAAGTTGGAGGTCGACTGCTACTCCGGCTATACGGCAGATGAACGGCCGGTCCGCTTCCGGCTGGAAGGAAGGCAATACCTCGTCGACGATGTCCTCGACCGCTGGTACGAGCCGCACAGCATCTACTTCCGCGTTCGCGCCGATGACGGCAATCTCTACATCCTTCGCCTGTGCACCTCCATCCCTTCGGGCGAGTGGGACCTGATCTCCTTTCGCCGGGGCGAACCGCAGGGCCAAAGCCAGTGACGAGGTCGCCCCACGCAATCGGTTATAGTTGCCATCTGCTGTCCTGGTGACGTCAACATCAATCACCCCATGCCAGACCTGATCACGCCTGACGAGTTTCGCTCCGCCTTGGGCCGCTTCGCCACCGGCGTGACTGTCATTACGGTCAAAACGACCGAAGATACGATCCATGGCATGACCGCGAACGCCTTCTGTTCGGTTTCGCTGCATCCGCCGCTGGTGCTGGTGTGCATTGATCATCTGGCGGAGACCTATCTTCATCTGCGCGAGCGCGGCCAGTTCGGCGTGAGCGTGCTCAAGCAGGAGCAGGAAGCGCTGTCGGAATTCTTCGCCGACCCGGAGCGCAATCCCGATGCCGCTCACCGGCTCGGCATTCGCTATCGCACGATGAAGAGTGGCATGCCGGTGCTGGAGAATGTGCTGGCCAATCTCGATTGCCGCGTGGTCGATACCCACTCTGCCGGTGACCACACCATCTTCGTCGCCGAGGTGCGCGAAGTACTGCTCGGCGAGGGCCTGCCGCTAGTGTACTTTCGCGGGCAGTACGGCATGGATGGAAATTCATCCACATCGTGATTTAGAGCGTCTGTTGTTGTGTAATTATCCGCCCTGTTCCAGAATATGACGTATAGTCTTCCAGTCTTCGGTTCCACAGGAGGTATACCGTGGCTTTTCCATTGACCGATACCTTACGGCAGCAGTATCAAGCCCTGTTCGATGCCTGCGTAATCAATCCGGCGCACCTCGGCGTGGTTAACCAGACCATTGCGCGCATCGTGCCCAACCGGGGGCGCTATGAGTCCGTGTCAAATCCGCTGGGGATTCCGTGGTTTTTTGTCGCGCTGGTCCACAACCTTGAGTGTTCGCTCAATTTCAAGCTGCACCTCCATAACGGCGACCCGCTGACGGCGCGCACCGTGCAAGTTCCCGCGGGCCGGCCACCCGACGGGCAGCCGCCTTTCACCTGGGAGCAGAGCGCCACCGACGCACTCCAGTTTCAGAAACTCGCGCATCTCAACGACTGGGGCCTGCCCGCAATCCTCTATCGGCTGGAGGGTTATAACGGCTACGGCTATCACATGGTTACGCCCCCGATAAATTCGCCGTATCTCTGGAGTTTCTCCCAGCACTACACCAAGGGAAAGTTTGTGGCTGACCACAAATTCGACCCGAATGCCGTCTCCACCCAGTGCGGGTCGGCGGTGATCCTGTCGCAAATGGTGAAGGACGGTATCGTCAGCTTCGCGGCGGCTGCGACTGCAGGGCCGGCCAGCGCAGCTCCGGCGCCTGCTACTACGTGAAAAATTGCCATCTGGACGTGTTGCAAGAGGTCGGCGAAGGGCGGCCACTCGCACCGGATGCCGCGTGCGAGCTGTTGCGCTGCGATGACGAAGTTCTGCCGGAACTGCTTCACGCCGCGCACGCACTCAAAGAGCAGTTTCGCCCCGGCGTCCTTACCTATTCGCGCAAGGTCTTCATCCCGCTGACGAACTTGTGCCGCGATTACTGCGGCTACTGCACCTATCGCCGCGATCCCGGCGACCCCGGCGCTCATACCATGACGCCGGACGAAGTTCTGGCCGTGGCCCGGGAAGGCGAGAAACTCGGCTGCACCGAAGCGCTGTTTTCGCTCGGTGACCGGCCCGAGGCCATCTTCCCGGAGATGCGCGAGACGCTGCGGCGGCTCGGCTATCGCAGCACGCTGCATTATCTGGAAGCCATGTGCGAGCTGGTGCTGCGCGAAACGCGCCTGCTGCCGCACGCCAATCCCGGCTTGCTGAGCGCCAACTGGATCGAGCGGCTGCGCGCCTCCAACCCCAGCCTGGGCCTGATGCTGGAGAGTACGAGCTCAACGCTCGCCGCAGCCCATCCGCATGATCGAACCCCTGACAAAGCGCCGTCGCTGCGACTGCGCACCATCGAAGACGCCGGCAAGCTCGGCGTGCCCTTCACTACGGGAATCCTCATCGGCATCGGCGAAACGATGGAAGATCGCGTCGAATCGTTGCTGGCCATCAAGCGCCTGCATGAATTGTATGGACACGTGCAGGAAGTCATCATCCAGAACTTCCGCGCCAAGCCGCGAATTCCGATGGCAGCGTGGCCGGAGCCGGACACGGGCGACATGCTGCGCACCATCGCCGTCGCGCGCCTGCTGCTGCGCGACATGAACATTCAGGCGCCCCCCAATCTCACCGCGCCCGGATATGAGCGTCTGCTGGATGCGGGTATCAACGACTGGGGTGGCGTCTCGCCATTGACTCCGGATTTCATCAATCCTGAGGCCCCCTGGCCGCATCTGCTCGACTTGCAGCGGCGCACCGAAGCCGCCGGACAGAGGCTGGTGCAGCGCCTGCCGGTGTATCCGGAGTTTGTGGCGAAGGTCGCGGAGCGGGGTGGATTGCTGGGAGAGCGGCTGGCGACGCTCATGAGCGATGAGGGTTATGCGAGGGCTGCGTAGAGGCGCTGGAAGGGGCGTGGCTTCAGCCGCGTCAATGGGTGCCGGTTCTGGCACGGCTTTAGCCACTGGGGGAACTCGCTGTTTCGGTGCAAACTGATATTTACCTAAGCGGCTGAAGCCAAGAGTGATCCTGCGGACGGCCTGAAGGCCGTCCCCTTCAAAGCCCGATTTATCGGAGGCTCCTCGCGATGATCGTCGTTTTCACCGGCGGGACCGGCGGCGCGAAGCTGGTGCAAGGCTTGCAGCAGGTTGTTGCGCCCGGTGAGCTAATCGCTATCGTCAACACCGGCGATGACCTCGAGTGGTGGGGCCTGCATGTTTCGCCGGATATTGACTCCGTGCTCTACGCGCTGGCCGGTCTGCTGAGCCAAGATCGCGGATGGGGCGTGGAGGGCGACAGCTTCCGCTGCCTCGAGCGCATGACGCAGTTGGGCCAGCAGTCATGGTTCAGCTTGGGCGACCTGGACCTGGCGACGCACTTGGCACGCACGGCGATGCTGCGCGCCGGCAAAACGCTGAGCGAAGCAACCGCTGAACTGGCGCAGAAGCTCGGCATTCGCGCCCGCGTGCTGCCCATGTCCGACGATCTTGTTTCGACCATACTGGACACCGCCAAGGGCACGCTCACGTTTCAGGAATACTTCGTGCGCGAGCGGCACCAGGTTGAAGTGCATGCGGTGCGCTTTGAAGGCGCCGAACAAGCGAGGCCCGCGCCCGGCGTAATCGACAGCATCGACCGTGCTGACGCGATCGTGTTTGCGCCGAGCAATCCCGTCACCAGCATCGGGCCGATATTGGCGGTCCCTGGCATCCGCGATGCGTTGCGGCGGGGCAGCGCACCGGTGGCTGCGGTGAGCCCGATCGTAGGCGGCGCGGCAGTCTCCGGCCCCGCGGGCAAGCTGATGCAGATGATGGGCTGGCCGTGCTCCTTCGCCGGAGTGGCGAAGGCATACGAAGACTTCTTGGACGTACTCGTAGTCGATGAAGCTGACGGGCACGAGGCGGAGCGGCTTCGTTCGGAAACTTTGCGCATCGAATGTACGCGCACCATCATGTGTTCTGACGAGGACAAGCGAACGCTGGCGAAGTTCGTGCTGGCTACTTGTTTCACCATGATGTCACCCTGATTCATTGTGGAAGCCTGTGCCCCAAATTCGGTGTCATCCTGAGCGGAGCGATCGCGCAACTACCCTGCCAAGCGCGGCTTTTTGCGCTTGGCGGGGTAGTTGCCCGGTCACGGAATCGAAGGACCCCTACTGAACATCGAAACCTGCGATGAAAGCTATTCTTCTCATCCCGTTCAAGAGCCTGGCAACGGCCAAGCAGCGCCTTGCGCCGGCGCTGAATGCACAGCAGCGCTCCCAGTTCGCCGAGGCCATGCTGCGCGACGTGATCGCTGCCGCGGTAGATGTTGCAGGACGAATCGATGTCGCGATTGTCACCGGCGATCCGCGCGCGCAATCAATTGCCCGTGAATCCGGCCTTCTCGTCATTGAAGACGAGCGCAACGAGAGCGAGACGGCTGCCATTGAGATGGCGACGAGCTGGTGCCAGTCCGCCGCGGCGGAAGGCTACGACACCACTATCGTCGTCCCCGCCGATATTCCGCTCATCACCGGCGACGAGTTGCACCGAGTCCTCGACGCCGCGCCGCAGGAGGGCGCGGTGATTGTGCCCGCTTACGACCGCCGCGGCAGCAACTGCATTCTGCGTCGCCCGGCCTCGCTCATTCCGCTACGGTTTGGCAACGATAGCTTTCTTCCCCATTGCGAGTCCATGCGGCGCACCGGCAAAGAGCTGGTCATTCTTGAACTGGCCGGTATCGGATTAGATGTCGATAATCCTCACGAACTTGGGTTGCTGGTCGAGCGCGAGGGCGTGACCAATGCTCAGCGCCTGCTTCGCTCGTGGGGATTCGGGCGGAGCGATGTCGGCGCATGGGAAGCGGCGGTTTGAACGCTCGAAGTGCACGAGCCACGGCCCAGCTTCGCCCGCCGCGGCGTGCGAACCTGAAGCATCAATTACCCGAGCTGCGCGCGATTCCGCTGCGCGGCTTGTCCGAAGTGAATGCGGGCGATTCCATCGCCGATCTGATTGCGGACGCGCTTGCCTCGGAGGACTTGCAACTCGCAGCGGGCGACATTCTTGTGCTAAAACACAAGATCGTCTCGAAAGCGGAGGACCGCAAAGTCGCATTGGCTGCGGTACGGCCGTCGGCTGCCGCCCGAAGGTTCGCGGCCGAGAACCGAGTCGACGCGCGCGTTATCGAGCTCGCTTTGCGCGAGGCGAGGCGCGTGGTCCGCAAGCAGCATGTACTCATCACGGAAACCCAGCACGGCTTGGTCTGCGCCAATAGCGGAGTGGATGTCTCGAACGTAGACGGGGGCAACACGGCGGTGTTGCTGCCCGAAGATCCCGATGCCTCGGCAGGGCGCATTTTCCGCGGACTGAAGAAACGCACCGGGCTGCACATTCCGGTCATCATCGCGGATAGCTTTGGGCGACCGTGGCGCGAGGGATTGACCGAAGTCGCGATCGGGGTGGCGGGCATGAAAGTCACCATCGACTACCGCGGTAAGGCCGACGCGTACGGCTACAGGATGCACGCGACGGAAGAGGCTGTAGCCGATGAGTTGGCATGCGTCGCCGGCCTGGTCTGCGGGAAGAACTCGCGCATTCCGGCTTGTATAATCCGGGGTTATCCCTACCGGCGCGGACGCGGCAATGCGCGAGAGCTGGTGCGTCCGGCGGAAAGAGATCTATTTCGGTAGATGGCAGAGAATAGGGGTCCTTCGACTCGGACTACGTCCTCGCTCAGGATGACACCTAGAAACTATGCAACCGCTGACTTGGGCAAATCGGCAGACGCTGCAAAGCTCAACGTGGCAAGACGTCCGGCGCCGCGTCGCTCCTGCCGTTCGAGTCGCAATCGAAAAGGTGATGTCTTCGCTCGATGGCGGCGTGCTCAGCCGCGACGAGTGCCTGACGCTTGCCAATTGCGTTGAGGTGAGCAGAATCTCGCCTGCGCCGCGTTGTTCGGCTTCGCGCGCCCACTCCACGACGGTCGGCCGATGGGGCGGCGCCCACCTTGCACATACACCTGCGCGTCGCGCACCGGATCGGCGGCCTCGGGATCGCGCCGCGCATCGATGGCGACAACGACAGCCTGCGCGCCAAAGCTGCGCGCCGATGGCGCTGATGAGCGCAGGGTCGGCCAGGGCTGCGGAGTTGATGCTCACCTTGTCCGCGCCGGCCTCAAACACCTGCTCCGCGTCGCGCGCCGAGCGATGCCTCCGCCCACGCAGAAGGGCACAAACAGCTCGCGCGCCGTGCGCCGCACCGTATCGAGCAGCGTCTGGCGGCCTTCGTGCGTCGCCGTAATGTCGAGCAGAACAATCTCGTCGGCGCCTTCGCGCGCGTGCCGCGCCGCTTGCGTAGCCGGATCGCCCGCGTCGACGAGATCGACAAACTGCACGCCCTTCACCACGCGGCCCGCGTGCACGTCGAGGCAGGCGATGATGCGCTTGGTCAGCATGCGGCGCCTCTCGCTTGCCACGCGAGAAAATTGCGCAGAATCTTCAGCCCGGTGTCGCCTGATTTCTCCGGGTGAAACTGCACGCCCATCACATTGCCGCGCTCGACGGCGGCGGCGAACGGCTCAATATACTGCGTCACCGCGGCAGTGTCCGCCGTGACCGGCGCCTTTATATGAATGCGTAAAGTAGACAAACTCGCCCGGCTCGACGCCGGCAAGCAACCGCGAGTTCCGCTTAGCCGCACTTCGAGGGAGTTCCATCCGACGTGCGGCACTTTTTCGGTGCTTTCGGCAAAGCGCGTGCACGATTCCGGAAAATGTCCCGAGCCCCGGCTGTTGTGGCGCTTCGGTCGATCCCGCATAAAGCCACTGCATTCCGACGCAAATGCCCAGGAACGGCACGCCGCGCGCGATGGCCGAGCGGATCGCCCCGGTCAGGCCGGTTGCGTCGAGCCGTTCCGTCGCCGCAAAGTGGCCCACGCCGGGCAGCACGATGCGCTCCGCCGATTCGACCAGCGACAGATCGCCGTCGGTCACGACCGTCTCCGCGCCCAGATGCCGCAGCGTCTTCAGCACCGAAGTCAGGTTGCCGGCTTTGTAGTCGATCACTGTGACGCGCATGTTTTTGATCTCAGGGGCTAAAGCCTCAGGATCGTTTCTGGTCTTGCATTCGGCACGACTGAAGTCGTGCCCTGATACAAAACTCCATCGTCTTCTGCGACGTAAGATGGTACAAAACTCAACGAGTCTACAGCAGCCCCTTGGTCGACGGCAGCATCTTGCCCAATTGCTTGTCGCGCGAGCAGGCCACGCGCAGCGCCCGCGCGAATGCCTTGAAGATGGCCTCGATCTTGTGGTGGTTCGAGCGGCCGTACATGGTCTTCACGTGAACGTTGGCCCGCGCGCCACGCGCGAAGCCTTCAAAGAAATCTGTCACAAGCTCGGTTTGCAGATCGCCGACCAGGCGCGTGCGCACCTTCGTGTCGACAGCGAACGCCGCGCGTCCGCTGAGATCCACGGCCGCAATGGCGAGCGTCTCATCCATCGGCATCACGAAGTAGCCGGCGCGCAGAATGCCGCGCTTGTCGCCGAGCGCGCGATCGAACGCCTCGCCCAGCGCGATGCCCACGTCTTCGACCGTGTGGTGCTGATCGACATCGAGATCGCCTTTGCAGGCGAGGTCGAGGTCGAATGCGCCGTGCCGCGTGAACAGCTCCAGCATGTGATCGAAGAAACGAATGCCGGTGGAGATTTTGTACTGGCCCTGGCCCTCGATCGTCAGCTCGATCTCGATGCGCGTTTCGTTGGTGTTGCGATGACGTTGCCGTGCGTTTTTTTGCATTCGTGCGTTCCCCGGTCTCAAATCGAGATCGGCACCCGCCGCATCGAAGACCTTCCTGGTCCCCTGCGAACCGGGGGCACCCGGCTTATGTGGTCTGATCTTCTTCGCTGTCATCGTTTTCCGCCTTCCGTCCGCAGCGTGGCCATCGCGTCGTTGAGAGCCGTAACAGCCTGCCTCATCTGTGCGCGCGTTCCGATGGTGATGCGCACGCGGCCATCGCACCCGGGATCGCTCGATCGGTCGCGGACGAGAACGCCGGCTTCGCGCATCAGCCGCACAAACTCCGCATGCCGCGCGCCGATCTCGACCAGCACAAAATTCGTCCGGCTCGGCCAGCGACGCACTCCGGCCGCATCGAGCGCCGCCTCAAATTCTGCACGCGCCGCAAGCACCTCGCCCACATACCAGTCGAGATACGCCGTGTCTTCCATCGCAGGCGGCAGGCAAGCCAGCGCCAGCGAGTTCACGCTGTACGGCGAAAGCACGCGGCGAACCCAGCGCATCAGATCGGCGGGGCCGGCAAGCAGGCCAAGGCGCAGTCCCGCCAGGCCGTAGGCCTTCGAAAACGTTCGCGCGACAACCAGATTCGGCAACGTGCCAACGAGGTCCATCACTGTTTCGCCGTAGAAATGAAAGTAGGCTTCGTCGACCAGCAGGACCGCCTGCGGCGCGCGCGCGCGCGAGTTCGAGAAGCTGCGCGCGCGTGGCCACGGAGCCCGATGGGCTGTTGGGATTGGCAATCGCGATCACTTTCGTTCGCGGAGTAATCGCCGCGACCAGCCGGTCGAACGGAAACTGCAGATCGTCCGCGGCCTGCACCGTCGACGACGCGCGCATCCGTCGCCGAAGCGTAGACCTCATACATGGTGTAGGTGGGAACAGGCAGCAGGAGCTTCGTCGCCGGCGTCGAGAAATGTCTCGAAGAGCACGTGAATCGCTTCGTCCACGCCGTTGGTGAGCGCAACCTGTTCGGCGCGCAATCCGAGATGCGCGGCCACGATGGCCTCGACAGGCTCGCGCTCGGGATAGCGGGTGAGCGCGCCGGCGGAAATCTGCGCCAGCGTTTCGCGCACGCGCGGCGAGCACTCCAGCGTGTTCTCGTTGAAGTCGAGCCGCATCGCTTCGCGGCTGCCGAGCGGAGGGTGGTACTCCTTCATCTCCTGCACGCGAGCGCGCGGCGCGGGAGTGGCGGCAGTCGCGATTCGCCACGGCTAGCCCCCTTTCGAGCCCCGACTGCGTCGTGCCTTTCAGCCTGGCACTCCACGCTTCAGCCACGGCCTCCTTGCCGATGCGGCTGAGCCGCACTCGAATCGCTTCGGCATGGCCCAGCAGTCCTTCGGCTTCGGCCAACAGCGCAGCCTGCGGCCCGAGCGTAGCGGACTGCCCTGCGCCGTGTACTCCTGCACGGTGATGAGCTTGACGAAGTCGTTCACGCTCAAGCCGCCGCGCACGCGCGCCATGCCGCCGGTGGGCAAGCGTGTGATTCGGGCCGGAGATGTAGTCGCCCATGGGCTGCGCGGACCAGCGGCCAACAAAAACCGAGCCCGCATTCTCAACCCACTCGAGATCGCTCGCCGCATCGACGGTGAGGTGTTCGGGCGCAAGACGATTGGTGATGTCGCGCGCCTCGTCGACGACCTGGCAACGAATCACAAGGCCGTTGCGCTGGAGAGCCTCGCGCGCGACGGGATTGTTGCGGCTGCGCAGCTTTGTTTCGGCGATGACCGCTTTGCGCCAGATCTTCGCGCGTTGTAACGAAGATCGCCAGCGCTTCAGGATCGTGCTCCGCCTGCGCCACGAGGTCGCTGGCAATGTCGGCCGCGTTGCCGCGCTCGCTGGTGACGACGATTTCCGTTGGGCCAGCGAGCATATCGATGGCGCAGTCGAATGCGACGAGGCGCTTGGCCGCGGTTACGTAAAGATTGCCCGGGCCCACGATCTTGTCGACGCGCGGCAGGCTCGCGGTTCCGTAAGCCAACGCCGCAATCGCGTGCGCGCCGCCGAGGCGATAGAACTCGGTGATTCCGAGCAGATGCGCCGCGGCAAGCGTTTCGGGCGCGGGCTTCGGCGAAACCACGACGATGCGCTCGACTCCTGCCACCTGCGCGGGAATTGCCGTCATCAGCAGCGTGGAAGGCAGCGGATGCCGTCCGCTGGGCACATAACATCCAACGGAGCCGAGCGGGCGCACAAGCTGGCCCGTTGTCAGGCCCTCCATCGGGCGAGTCGCTGCACGATTCCGGCATCTGCCGCTTCGCGAAATGCGCGAATCTGATGGGCGGCCGTGGTGAGCGCATCGCGCAGCGCGGGATCGAGCGCCTTCCATGCCGCGGCCATTTCTTCCTGCGTGACGCGGAGCGCTTCCGGCCCGGCAAGCCCATCGAACTCGCCGCATAGCGCAGCAGCGCGCGGTCGCCGCGCTTGCGAACATCGGCGACGATGCGCTTGACCGCGGGCAGCACCGCGTCCAGCGCCGCGCCACCGCGCCGTTCCGAGGGCCGCAGCGTCTTCGCCGTCTGCCTGCGCGTTTCGTCCTGTGGTTCGGATCAGCTTCATTGATTCGCCCCTCGTTACAGCACCACTTTGTTCAGCGGATACTCCACGATGCCCGTCGCGCGCGCCGCTTTGAGCCGCGGAATCACGTCGCGCGCCACGCGCTCTTCGAGAATCGTATTCACCGCAACCCACTCCGAATCGCTCAACTGCGAAATGGTCGGCGAATTCAGAGCCGGCAGCACGGCCAGCACCGCCTCAAGGTCGCCGCGCTTCACGTTGAGCATCAGGCCAATTTGCGCCTGCGCGTCGATGGCGCCGCGCAGCATGAGCGCAATCTGGTCGATCTTCTGCCGCTTCCATGGGTCGGCGAGCGCAGCCTTGCTGGCGATCAGGTGCGTCTCGCTCTCCATCACCGTGTCGATGATCTTGAGGTGATTGGCCTTCAGCGAGCTGCCCGTCTCCGTCACTTCGACAATTGCGTCGGCCAGCATGGGCGGCTTGACTTCCGTTGCGCCCCAACTGAACTCCACCTTTACCTTCACGCCCTTCGCGGCAAAGTAGCGCTTGGTGACTTCGACGAGCTCAGTGGCGATGATCTTGCCTTCGAGATCTTCGGCTTTCTCGTAGCCGCTCGACTCCGGCACGGCCAGCACCCAGCGCACCTTGCGCCGGCTTTGCTTGGCATAGGTCAGCGTGGTGACGCTGGCGACATCCAGACCGCTCTCGACAACCCAATCGATGCCCGTCAGTCCCGCGTCGAGCACGCCGTGATCCACATAGCGCGCCATCTCCTGCGCGCGAATCAGCATGCACTCGATGTCGCTGTCGTCGATCGAAGGAAAGTAGGAGCGGCCGTCGGCGTAGATGTTCCATCCCGCGCGCTTGAAGAGCGCGATGGTCGCATCCTGCAGGCTGCCTTTGGGAATTCCGAGTCGAAGCTTGTTACCCACGGCTCACCTCCGCAGCCGATCGCAATGGGCCGCGTAAAGCAGCTCACCGTGCCTTCGTGGCAAACCAGGCCGTCGCCTTCCACTTCCACGCGAAACAGCAGCGTGTCGTTGTCGCAGTCGGTCGAGGCGGAAACCATGCGCAGCCGGTTGCCGCTGGTTTCGCCTTTCATCCACAGCTTCTGGCGGGTGCGGCTCCAGAAGGTCACAAAGCCGGTCTCCTGCGTTTTGGCGTAGCTGGCTGGCATTCAGAAATCCCAGCATCAGCACCTCGCCGGTGCGCGCGTCCTGCACGATTCCCGGCACGAGGCCATCCATCTTTTCAAAATCAATCCGTTCCACGGTTTCATTCCTCTTGTTTGAGATTTTGTGTCCGAACACGAAAAAGCCCACCAGCGTCATTCGCCGGCGGGCTTGGGTGTTTCTTTTCGATCTCTCTGGCCGATTAGTTCAGGCCATGGCAGTCCGCCGGCATGGTTGTCCCATGATGATGGTGGTGGCCGTGATGGCGGAGGCTCTGCATCTGTTTTCAAAGGTACGGGAAAGCCCTTTGTGGTGTCAAATGCTTTTCTTGCGCTGGCGCAAGAGCGGGCAGAGAATGAATGCGTGCCGTCCGATCTCCGATTCGCGCTTATTGCCGCTCGCGTCTGCTCGCCGTTTGCCTGGCCTGGACCGGCGCAATATCACGGATCGAGACACAACGGCGCACCCAAAACGTCTGCCTCGGCTCCGCCGCCGGAGGCCGCATCGACATCAACCACGCCACCCCGGGTGAACTTCTCAAAGTTCCCGGCATGAAGGCCGAGTTGGGCCGGGCGCATTGTGTGCTTTCGCCCCTATCGTACCAAGCAGGATTTGCTCGACCGCGGCGTGCTTCCCAGCGACGTTTACGACCGCATCAAGGACTACGTGATCGCGCATCGCGGCGAGGAATGACGGTTTCGCCGGCCGCTCCGATTCCACAAACATTCTGCATCGCCTGTGCGTATAGAGCCTGTTATTCACTTTCGCGCGGGTGGCGCTGGGAGCCAATTTTTCCCGAGTTCAAGAAGCGAGGAGTGAAGCATACCGGGGTCCCCATGAACGCAGTTCATGGGGTGGATACCGGGTGTCTGCGAGCGACGAGCGACAAAGAAATGAGGGAAATTGGCCCCAGCCCGAAGGGTTGCGGCGCAAATCCGGCCATACTTTGTTGTCGGCCTCGACCTTGGAGCCACCAAAGCCTTCGGCCTCCGCCTCGTCTGGCCTGATTTTCGCTCGCAATGCCACCGGCGCGAAAGTGAATAACAGGCTCTAGGCCATTACACTGTGTCTGACAGGAGGCAATCCCATGCAAACCCGGATTCTGGGCACCACCATGCCGGTGCTCGAAGTGCAGCTCGATCCCAACGAGAGCGTGTTTTCAGAGAGCGGCGAGCTCTCGTGGATGACCGCGTCAATCCAGATGACGACGCATACGCAGATGGGCGGGGGCGGCGGCCTATTCGGCGTGCTCAAGCGCGGTGGCCGGCGGGGCAGCATCTTCATGACCGAGTACCGCGCCATCCAGTACCCGGGCGCCGTCTCGTTTGCCACCAAGGTGCCGGGGCACATTGTGCCGGTCGCAGCTTGGCCAGGGGCCGGAGTACATGGTTCACCGGCACGGCTTTCTGTGCGCGACGCCGCAGGTGACCATCTCTGTGGGCTTCCAGCAGTCGCTGGGCGCGGGCATTTTTGGCGGCAGACGGATTCCTGTTGCAGAAGGTGAGCGGCGTGGGCACGGCATGGCTCGAGCTTTCCGGCGAGCTGATCCAGAAGAATCTTGCGCCCGGCGAAATGCTGTCGCGTGCATCCGGGCCACGTGGGCGCGTTTCAGTCGTCGGTCGGATTCCAGATCACCATGGTTCCGGGCATCAAGAACATGATCTTCGGCGGCGATGGACATCTTTCTGGCGCGAGATGGCGGGTCCGGGCACGGTCTGGCTGCAAACGCTGCCCATCTCGCGGCTGGCGCACCAGATCTACGAGTATCTGCCGCATCCGCAGGCCCAGTCGACGCCTGCCGCGGCCGTCGGCGGCGGATTGCTGGGCGGAATCGTCGGGTCGATCCTGAGCGGAGACCGGTAGCGGAGAACAGAGAACAGGGACTAGGGAACAGGGAACAGGGATCAGGGAAGAGTGGCCGGTGGCGAGAAACTGCGGGCACAAGCGTTCTGCTAATTCCTTGTTTGCCCGGTTCTCGCTGGCTTTGAATTCGCCGTGTAAGAATCGCATGGTATGAATCAACCCGCGCAGAGCAAGTACAGCGTTCGCGGACAACATCGTCTTCTTTTTCGCGCTGGCGCTGGCCATTTACGTAGCGTGGCTGATCCGCGGCGTACTGGTGTTGATCTACGTCTCGGCGCTCTTTGCCGTGGTGCTCTCGCCGGTGGTGCGCGCCACGTCGCGGTTGCGCATAGGCCGCTGGAGGCCATTCCAGGGATCGGCGGCCATCCTCATCCTTCTGCGTGGCCGTGGCCGGCGCGCTCACTGCGTTTTGGGTTTTTCGCCTTGCCACCCGTTCATCAGCGATCTGCAGTCCCTCACCGGAGAATTGCCCACCCGCGTTCCTGCAATCCTGGCCAAGCTCAAAGAGGTTCCGTTCGCTGACCGCATCGACGCAGGCGATGTGATCTCGTGGATCCAGCGCTGGCTAGCGAGCGGGGCGGCTTACCTGCTGGTTTCGTTCAAGGCGTGGGCGGGAGCGCTGGTCGAGGTGATCGCCGGCTTCGTGCTCACGCTCTACTTCATTCTCGAAGGCGACGGCGCGTACCGCTGGTTTCTTTCGTTTTTGCCAGCGCAGCCGCGGCAACGGCTCGACCACGCGCTGCGGCCGCGCGGCCACGCGCATGGAGAAGTGGCTGGTTGGCCAGCTGAGCCTGATGCTGATTCTGGGCACACTGAGCACCATCGTCTATCTTTCGCTGGGCGTGCGCTACGCCTACGTGCTGGGCGTGGTCACCGGCCTGCTCAACCTGATCCCGGTTCTTGGCGCCGCCGTTTCGCTCGTGCTGGCGTTGCTGGTGGCGGCCATCGACGGTTGGGGCCGCGTGCTGGGCGTGGCCATCTTCTTCGCCCTGTATCTGCAAATCGAGAACTCATGGCTGGTTCCGCGCATCATGCGCAGCCGCGTGAATCTGCCCGCGCTGGCGATCTTTGTCGCGCTGCTGCTGGGCTCGGCACTCGGCGGCATTGCCGGCGCTATGGTCGCGATTCCGACGGCGGTGCTAGTGAGCGTGCTGGTGGATGAGTATCTGGTGCAGAAACCGGCGGAGTAAGCGGCGTTAGCGGGGTTAGCGGAGCTAGGAATGCCCCCGGTTCAAAATGTCAGGCTTGTCCCCGGTCCGTACCAGTACCGGCCCCCCTCCCCCTTCCCTCTGGGGTATTTCATACCTAAATATCTGATAAAAAAGTGTTTATTGAATCGGATATGCAGTCCATATCTGGTTCCAAAGGACTTGCCAGCAAACATACAGATTCACAGGGGTTACGGCCGCTTTGAGGGCTTCTTGCCGCAATGTGGCCGAAAAAAACGGCGGGCGGCCTGAGATGCCGACCATGCTTAGGTTCACCCCAGCGACGAAGACCTGTCGCCCCCCCGCTGCGCGACCCCGACGTCGACACTCCGGAGCCGCCCACCAGCTCTCAAAGAGGAGATAACGCCCTGTTTTTGTTCTCTAGTAAAGAGGGTAGCGGAATGGGGAAATTAATCTGCAAACTTCGCGAAAGAATTTGAGGTAATGTTTTCAGGGGGTTGGGGCGGGGCAGGGGCGAATGAAGCCTTGACAAGGTTTGGGGTGAAACTCTCAGTTGGCTGTACTCCACCCCGTTCGAAAGCCGAGCGCTCTGTTGAGCGCAAATGGCCCGCAGCTCAGAACGCCAACAGCCAGGCATACATCGGGAATCTTGCGATTGGCCCGCTGGCTTGATGGCCGCGATACCTCGGTTGTCACGACAGTTCTTTCTGCGGGATTTGCGAGCGCATAAGCAATCAGAAATGGATCACGCCCGATCTTTTCAACTTCATCGTCGCGAAGGTCGGGTGCATACCCGGTGGAAACTACTTGTTGAACGAGGGTAGCGTCGACGGTCTCGTTCAGGACCAGGGCGGCTTCGATTTCGGGGTTACAAATCCATTCGAGCAATGGATCCTTGTCCTTCCGTCCGGCCTTAATTTCTTCCATGATTTCACGCGGAATTTTTATCCGATCGGAGGTGGCCTGATTGCTGACCCAAGTCCAGAATTCCGGAACTTGGTCAAGCGGGTAGTAGAGGCTGTTGGCCGTTATGAGGACGTTTGCATCGAGGAGGTAAAGCACCTAGTGGCCTCCTCCCGCCCCGAGCATAGAGATCAGAGGGTCTACATTACGAGGCTTGACGCCGAGGACCTGGCCCGCTTCCGTGTGTGTGAGAAATCCTTCTGCGAGTGAAGCCTCCACGAGGCCCAGGAGTGCGCGACCGAGCCGATGCCGTCTCACAACGTAGTAGTTCGGGCCACCCTCGTCCTTGTCTCCGCTTCGTACGCGAGCTTCCGCCGTAATCCATTCGTCCCTGTAGTTTCTGTCTAGCTCTTGCCACCTGGCACGAGTGATCACGTTGACTCGCAGGAGCTTATAAGCAACCATTGGACGGCTGATTTTCCGACTGCTGGCGAATTCGGCAATTGCCGCGATGGTCTCCTGAAGGTTGGCGAAACGCAGAAAATGGAGTTCATTCATCTCCCGATCTGGTATCAGGATCTCCCCAGCGACGCTGTTGCAGTAGGCCTCGATTTGTGTGTCTGCGTTTCCACCACTCACGCCGGTAGTCCCGAGCCATAGGTGTGTCAACTCATGGAGAGTTGTAAAGGCCCACGCTACATGGGCGTCCTGATCGTTGACGACAATTAGAGGTGCAACAGGGTCGGCAATGGCGTACCCTCTGAAAACGCCGCTGGGAATATTCGTGTGGTGGCTCCCAAGATTTCCGAGCAGCAACACGAAGGTCCCCGACGCCTCGACCTTCCCGCGAAGATAACTGAACGCTGACTGCACGCTCGATTTTTGTCTGAAGTCGGCGAGAGAAAGGCTAAGCCTCTCTGTTATTCGCTGCGCTAGTTCCGCTGGCGGTACCTCCATGGTCACCGACGCGACGTAGTCCACTCTTCTGGACTCTGTTTGCTCGAGCAAGTCTTTAACGATGCTGTGCCGTCCGCGGATATCGCGAATAAGGGCGTCAAGAGTCGGATCGTACTCTGGGGCGCTCGTGCCGGGAGCCCGGCGAAAGTCCTGACCTCTGTCTCCTTTACTCGGTGGTTCGCTCAGATAAAAGACAAGAAGGGACCGGTGATATTTCTGCGCCATGGCTTTCAGAACGCTCCGCGAGGGTTCCTCCTTTCCGGACTCCATCGCGTGTAGGCGCTCTACAGCTGTACGGTCGCGGGTATCCTTGAATCCGAGGGCGCGCGCAGCCTCATCGACCGAAAGGCCCGCCGTCTCGCGCGCCCATGTCAGTATTTTGGGGTTGAGTGCCATCGCTCTTGATGCTAACTCAAAGCGGGTGGATACGGGACCACCCTTGAATTTGGGCCAAGTGGGATCGCTGCTGTGAACGAGGCTCGACCTACGCTCAATGAGTGCATTGGCCTGCTCGCATCAACTGAGTCACCACCGGCCTTGCTGCTGCAAGACCGGCGCGGACTCAGCTCCATTACATCTACATCGAGATGCTGATGGCAATTCCGATGCCCGGATACCTGTCGTCGTACAGGTAATAACCGTCGTCCTGGTAAACCACGTAGACGTCGTCGGTGTCATACCAGTCATTCGACCAGTATCCCGGCCATGGGTCGAGAAGCGTAACCCAATAGCCGTTGTACTGGAATCGCGGGTACCCATCATAAACCCTAAAGGGAAGACCGTAGATCCGAAACAAATTCCGCTGCCCAAAGTAGACGTTGTACCGGGCGTCAGGGACGCGGTAGCCGTTGTAGCCGCCCCGTTGTTGCCAACTGCGGTGGTCTGACTGCCAGTTCCCTGCGCGATGAATTTGCCAGGTGGTCTGCTCGGTACTCTGCTGCGCCGCAGTGCGCTGAGGTTGCTGTTGCTGCTGCGCCTGCTTCTGGTTGTTCTGGTCCTGCTGTTGCTGGACGCGCTGCTGCTGCTGGGCGCGCTGCTGCTGCTGCGCCTGCTTCTGGTTGTTCTGGTCCTGCTGTTGCTGGACGCGCTGCTGCTGCTGCTGCGCCTGTTTCTGGTTGTTCTGGTCCTGCTGTTGCTGGACGCGCTGCTGCTGCGCCTGCTTCTGGTTGTTCTGGTTCTGCTGTTGCTGGGCGCGCTGCTGCTGCTGCGCCTGTTTCTGGTTGTTCTGGTCCTGCTGTTGCTGGGCGTGCTGCTGCTGCGCCTGCTTCTGGTTCTGCTGCTGCTTCGGTTGATCTTGCTTGTCGCTTTGCTTCTGATCCTGCGCGAAGGCAGGGGCAGCGATTCCAAGCGCCAAGGCCAAAACGGCCGAAGTGATGATGAATTTTGCATTCATACGAGGTTCCTCGACTTGCATTGCTTAACTGCCGCCTGCTTTGGTGCAAACTTCCCGTGGTCAAATGGCCTGGACTGGCGATGGCTTCAACCGATACGACCAGTCGCACCCCGCGGCTTTCCCCGCGCTTGGGCGCTACCACACTCAAGTTCTTGCCTATTGTCGCCTGGACCCAGAATCATGTCTGGTTCGTTTTGCTCAACTTTGAAGAGTCTCTCTATAGCACATTCGAGTCAAATGCCGGTAAATCGCCAAGGCGCTCATCGACCGCACTGGGGAACGGGAAATCGGCTTGTGGGATGGAGTCTTGACCGCGACTGCTGGGGGAACGGTGAGTAGTCAGCTTTACGGTCGCGACATTAGACTGGGTCCTCAGTTGATATAACCGGCAATCACCATTTCGTATTTGCGCCGGACCGATTCAAGCTCACCTTCGAATGCATCATAGGCCCCTGGATGGGCCAACAGGGGCAGTCTGCGATAACAGCTGAAGGTGAGAAAGTGAAACGCTCGAGATTTCTGGTAACGAACGAGGTCTTTCGGCACTGCGGCAGAATTCTACTCCCGATATCGATCTACGGGCTGTGTGCGATCCCACCCTTCGCCAGGAAGAAGGCGAAGGATGGGGCACCCTCTTGTATGAAGGGTGAAGAAGGGGAAGCCGGAGTTCGTACGATCCCACCCTAGCCGGAAAAACAGAAGCCCGGCGAGGGTGGGGCACCCCGATTTGCGGGAGGGTTAGCCGCGGCGGGCTAGGCCGGGGAGCGCATCGCGTCGAGGGCTGCGGTCAGGTCACTGGCCAGCTTCCGCTGCGCTTCGGGCGTGAGCTTTTCGCCGTGGCTGGTGAGGTAGAAGACGTCGATGGCGGTTTCGCCTTCGGTGTCGATGAGCGCCACCTTGATGTTGCACTGGTGCGTGCTGAGGGTGAGCGCGATCTGGCGGAGCAGGCCGGGAACGTCCTGCGCGACGACCTGCAGCAGCGTGGAGTGCGAGGAGGACTCGGAGTCGAACTCGAGCCGGGTGGGCACCTCGACCTTGAGGTTGCCGGGGTGGTTCAGGTGGCGGCGCGCTTCGAGCAACTGCTGCGACGGAGACCTTTTGCGCGACCACGTCGTGGAGGTTGGCGAGGAAGCGGTCCTTCTCGCTGGGGTTGAGCTCGAGGGTGCGAAAGACGTCGGTGAACTGGAAGCTGTCGACGATGACGCCGGCCTCGTTGGAGAAGGCGCCGGCGTTGACGATGTTCATGCCCCAGGCGGCGAGGGCGCCGGCCACGTCGGCAAAGAGGCGGGTGCGGTCGCGGGTGATGACGGTGAGGTCGAAGAGCTGGCGGTTGGGGCGCAGGTCGAGCTGGACGGTGTCCTTGTCGAGGTTGAGCGCCATCTGGAAGTGATTGCGGATCTGCTCGGGGAGGCGGGTTTGCAGGTAGCGCTGCGGAAGGCCTTCAAGGAATTGCTTGAGCGCGTCGTACTGCGCGGGCGGGAACCATGGAGCGGATGCGGTTGAGCAGGGTGGGATCGATGGCGGCGTGATAGCGGACCTCGTCGACGGAGCGGTCCATGAAGTTGGCGGTGGACATGTAGAACTGCCAGAGGTTCTCGGCCTTCCACGGAGTGAGCGCGTCGGGGTTGACGGCCTTGATGTCGGCGAAGGTCATGAGCGTGAGCATCTTGAGCAGCTGCGGGCTGCCGATCTTTGTCGGCAGAAGCCGCGCACGTTTTCGAGGTCGAAGATGTCGCGGCGCATGGCGCTGCGACATTTCCAGATGCAGGCGGATGAGCTTGAGGATGGACTCGCGCTCTTCGGCGTCGAAGTCGAGGCGGGCGAGGAAAGCGTCGGCCAGCTCGACGCTCTGGCCGGCGTGTTCGCCGGTGCGGCGGGCCTTGCCGGTGTCGTGCAGCAGCAGGGCGAGCAGGAAGAGGTCGAGGCGATCGATCTCAGGCAGCAGCTGGGCGAGGCGCTGCTCGTAGTCGTGGGCGGGCTGGCGCAGGCCGTGCACGTTGTCGATGGTGAGGAAGGTGTGCTCGTCGACGGTGTAGCGGTGATAGCTGTCGCGGATGACGAGGGCGTCGATGCCGTGGAACTCGGGGATGAGCATCTCAAGCACGCCGAGCGCGTGCATGGTGCGCAGAGCGTGGGCGGCGTGGGGGCCGAGCAGGACTTCGCGCAGCGCGTTCCACAGGTAGGGCCCTTCGGGGATGTGGATGGCGAGGGCGGGCAGCGCGTCGGTGATGCGGTCTTCAGCGGCCTGCGAGAGCGTGTAGCCGTGGGTGGCCATCAGCGAGAAGATGCGCAGGATGGCGGCGGTGTCGTTGAACTGCGCGCCGGGCACGAATGTCGATGCGGCCCTGGTCGAGGAGGAAGTCGGTGCCGGCGATGGGCGTGCGGCGGCGGCGGAACTGGCGGTAGAAGCTGACCGGGGCGGGCAGGTGCTCCATCAGCAGCGCGGCGCGGCGGTAGATGACGCGGGCGTGCCGGTAGTAGGTGCGCATCCAGTAGCTGGGGTCGGCGGTGCCGCGGGTTTCAAGGCCGATGGAGTGGGCGGCGGCTTCGTCCTGCGATTGCCAGTCGAGCGTGTTGTCGTCGCGGCCGTGGCGGAAGTGGAGAAAACATCGGGCGGCGGCGAGGAAGTCGAAGGCGGCTTCGGCGTCGCCGCGCGCGCTCTGGAAGACGCCGCCGCGCTGGCGGGGCCACTCCTTGGTCTCCTTGAGGTGAAAGAGGAGGGCGAACCAGACGGCGAGGTGGTAGTCGCGCAGGCCGCCGGGACAGTCCTTGAGGTTGGGCTCGAGATGGAAGATGGTGTTGCCGTATTTGGCGTGGCGGGCGCGGGCGATCTCGCCCAGCTTCTGCGTGATGGTGTTCCACTCGCTGAGCACGAGGCCGGGAAAGGTGACCTGGTGGAGCTGCTGGTAGAGGGGAAACTGGCCGGCGAGGAAGCGGCGGTCGAGGGTGGCGAGGGTGAATTCGAGGTTGTCGGGGTCGAAGCGGCCGGCTTCCTTGACGGTGCGGGAGCTGGGGCTGGCGCGCAGGCCGATGTCCCACATGCCCTGGATGATGGCGCGAACGGCCTCCCTGGACTGCTCCTCGGTTTTTTCGTCGGCGAAGGCGAAGAGCACGTCGATGTCGGAGTAGGGGAAGAGATCTTTGCGGCCGTAGCCGCCCAGGGCCAGCAGGGCGACGTTCTGCGCGAGGCAGGCCGGCGAAGGCCCGGCGCCACATTTCAATGAGGATACGGTCGACGACGGCCGAGCGGCGGCGGATGGCGGCGGTGCCGTCGCCGGTGCGCTCACAGGTCTGGCGGACAAGCGCCATCTCCCGCAGATACTGCTCCCGAAGATCGTCAACCGCCAAAGCGACTGGATTCATGAGGATTGTTGTGCGTGGCCTGCCGAAGCAAGAAGGAATTGTTACAAGAATAAGCGATAAATGCCGGAAGGGGGAGATTTGGTAGTGGGTTAGTTTGCGGGAACCATCCCTGAGGAGCTAACGACTCACTTATTTTGCGACGATTCCAGCACCCTTCGACTACGCTCAGGGCAGGCTTTGAGGTCGTGCCTCTTCAAAACTGTTTCAAACTGACCCGCTACCGAAAATCGGCCGAGCGCTGACGGGTTGCCTGCGGCTACAGCGGGAACGGCGCGAAGATCTCTGCGCGGGAGGCGGGGTTGCCGTGGCACCTTCCCCGCTATAACACGGTTTTAACTCCGAAAGCCCCGCTATCGCGGGTATAACAAAATATGTTGCGGTCCGCGTTTGCTCACGGACCTGGCCCCGTAATTCAGTCGCCCCATTCAACTTCCGGAGGCACGCGTGGCGTTTCGTGGCTTTTATCGTGCGATTCGGTTCTGTAAGCCGAGACCGGCAACGATCGTTCTCCTGTGCTTCGCTGTTTCGTCAGTGCTTGCGTCAGCCGGCTCGCCGCAGCCCGCTCAGTCCTCAAAGGCAGCCGCGCGCCAGGAGCTGATCGCCAACCTGCGCGCGCATATCCACCACGTTTTCGTGATCTATCAGGAGAACCGCTCGTTCGACTCCTACTTCGGGTCGTTTCCGGGCGTGGACAATCTGGCGACGGCCGAGGCGCGCGCGCACGGCTTTCGCCAGTACGATCCGATCGGCAAGACCTGGGTCACGCCATTCCTGCTGAAGGCCGCGGACACGTCGGACGCGGACCACTCCCGCGAGGCGCTGATCGCCAAGTCCGACAGCGGCCGCATGGACCAATTCGTGTCGTACGAAGAAGAAGAACCTGGTGGACCGCGTCGGGCGCCAGCCCGCAGTTGGCGCAGCCAGTTGGGCATGTCTGACCATGGCCCACGAGGATTGCACCACCATTCCGTTCCTCTGGATGTACGCGCACCGGTTCGCGCTCTACGACCACATCTTTCAGGCGATGTATGGCCCCTCGACGCCGGGCAATATCGATCTGATTGCCGGGCAGACCGGCCAGACGCAGGCGGCGCGGCATCCGGACGAGACCTTCCAGTCGACCTTTGGCACCGGCGAGCCCGTGGTGAACGATGCGGAGCCCGACTTCGGGCCCTATGCCTTTGCTTATCAGGGCAGCCGGCTCGCATCCAGCTTGACCAGACCTACGCCACGCTGATGCTGACCATGAAAGGCGGCGATGCGCGGAAGGCGACGAAGACACCGACGACGTGAAGGACGACATCGGAGAGCTGGGGCGGCTCGAGCCACAGGCCGTGCCGTGGGCGCTGGTACCAGGAGGGCTTCGGCAACGGCGAAGGCAACGATCATCCCGCCTACATTCCCCACCACAATGCGCCGCAGTACTTCGGATACATCCGCCAGAACCCGTCGCATGTGGAGCGGCGAGCACGACCTGACTGGATTTTTTCAGCGATGTTGAGAATGACCGCGACTGCCGGACCAGAGCGTGGTCTTTGTCAAAGGCGGCATGCAGAATCCCTTTGGCTGGAAACCCGCCAACCCGCATCGCATTGAACGTGCTGGGCGACGACGACCATCCCGGCTATTCCGATTCGCAGCTTCGGAGTCGCTGGTGGCGAAGGTCGTGAATGCGGTTGCGCGCAGCCCGCTATTGGAAAGACTCGGCAATCATCATCATTTGGGACGACTCCGAGGGCTTCTACGACCACGTGCCGCCGCCGCAATTCGAGCGATGCCCGGACAAAGAGCCCTGCGGCGACGGCCCGCGCGTGCCGCTGATCCTGATCTCGCCCTATGCCAAGTCCGGCGGCGTGGTTTCAGATCCCGGGCGATCACGTCTCGTTCGCCAAGTTTCTCGACGTGCTTTTCGACCTGCCGCCGCTGGCCTCGCTGCCCGATGAGAAGCCGTACCTGCCCGAGGGCCCGCGCGACGCCAACCCGCGGCTTACCGATCTGCTCGGCGGATTCGATGCCGCGCGCCTTGCCGGACCGCAAGCCTCCCATTCCCGCGTCCGATGCGGAGATCCCCGACGCCACGGTGAATCACGTTTCCCCCGCCCATGACCTGCAAGGACATGGGCGTAACTCCGGTGGTGATTCCGGGCGCATCGCTGACGCCGCCTAAGGATTTCACCAATCCGATTCCCTGAGAACGTCCGGGACTCAGTTCATTGCGGAAACGGCGCAAACTTCTCCGCGCGGGAAGCCGGGTTGCCTTCCGCCGGAGTTCCCTTGATGGTGGCGCACCGCACCGCGCGTGAACCTCGATCCCAGGTCAAGGGCGTCTGATTCTTCCTCGGGAATTTGTGAGGCAGAGGGTGGCGGAGGGTGAATTTTTGGTTTTTCCATAGAATTTTGGGGACCACCCCGAAAAAACTCTTGCGCCGACGGGGGAGTTGTGGCACAGTCCATGGCAAATCAGCTTTGAACGGATCTTCCTTTTTGAACCATTTTTCCCCGTCCGACAGGCGAATTGGTGGCCCAATTGTTCGCGGGGGGACCTATGCGGTTGCCGTTCATCTCGGCTCACAGGCGGCTGATCGGCGCAATCGCCCTGACTCTGCTTGTCGATCACGCGGCGGCCGGGCAGACTGACGCCAAGGCTGACGATCCGCCCGGCGTCGCTCGAAACACGGAGCAGCAGCCCACGTGCGCGAATCTCGAAGACCAAATTCGCTCCGTTCGAGCGGATCTTGCAGAAATAAAAACCCTTCTCGAACGTGAGCGAGTACTGCCGAATCTGGCAAGCGGCACCGTCACGAATTCAGCCTTTGAAAGCACCTTGACCCTGCCGTTTGTTCCCAAGGAGTCGCTTGGGAGGCTCAACGCGCCAGCCGCTGTTGTGGAGTTCGCCGACCTGCAATGCCCGTTCTGCGCGTATTTCCAGGCCAAGACCTTTCCGCAATTCAAAAGCAAGTATATCGACAGTGGCAAGGTGCGCTTCTTCAGCGTCGACTTCCCCCTGCCCAGCCACCCTGACGCCTCAAAACTGGCGCGAGGCGCTCTCTGTGCAGGCGAGCAGAATCATTACTGGGAGATGCGCGATCTCCTTTTGGGTCAAAAGACCGCCGTTGCAGCCGACCTTCTCAATGAGTCGGTCGCGCAATTAGGTTTAGATGCGGCAAAGTTTCAATCCTGCATGGCCAGCGGCGTGATGCTCGACGAAATCAAAGAAACATCGGGAACGTCTGCCCACGCAGGCATATCAGGCACGCCCACATTTCTCGTTGGAGCAGTCACCGACAAGGGCGTGGTCGGCAAGTTGATCGTCGGCGCTTTATCCTCAGAGGAATTCGATAGCCGTGTTGACGAGGCAATCGCAGGCGCTGCGGTCAAAAGAGCAGGCCCGGCAGCACAGGCGGACGCTCATTGAACGGAGGATACAAATGCTTTACTTGTGCGACCTCGCAGGGTCCTCAAGGCGCAGATGGAATGTGGAAGCGCTTCTAGCTTGCGCTTTAGCGCTGCTCGGGGCCCCATTGGCCCGCACGCAACAGACCTCGCAACCGCCCCCCGACACGATCATAAAGGGGAGCGAACACCCGGATCAGTTTCCCCGGAGGCAGGCGTTTTACATCTTTCTCAAGATTCTCGAAATCGACCCGGCTGACGCACCGCATTTACAAGAACGCGCTCGGTCAATTGAGCTCAATTCCATGGGGTTGTCCACTGAGGACGCTGCAGCCCTTGAGCAGGCCGTAGAGACCTTCAGAGTGCAAGAGAAGGCGATCGACGATAAGGTCACTTATGCGATATCGGAGGGAGGCGGTAACCATCAGGGTCTCATCGACCTTCAACAAAGCCGAGAAAAACTGATCAACATCGCTGCCCAGGACATCACCCTGCACGTAAGCAGGGTGGGCCGTGTCGCAATTCGCCAGTATATCGAGCGAATCGTTTCCAAATCGCAGATCAGTACCTGGAGTTCAGCCACGCAGTAATCTGGAGGGATTCATGAAGCTCCGGGCATTTCTGGCCGTCGTTGGATACTTCGCGTTCCGTGTGATGGGTGCGTCCCTGAGTTGTCAGGTCGCCCACGCACAGGCCGAGTGCATCGACCCCGACACGGGGGATGACGTCGATTGCTGCTCGTTTCTGTCCCTATGCGACTGCGAGCCGGACGAGTTCGACACCTGCTACATAGAGCCCCCGCCGCCGCCGCCGCCGGACTGGACCGGAGCTTGCCTCAAGACCGAGCCTCACGCCGCGCTTTGGGGATACACGGATGTCGACATTGACTCGGACGGAAATCTTGAGGCCTGGGCAGTAGCCTACAACCTAGACGGCGTCGCGGGTCAGGTCATGCCCACCGCGTGGCTGGAGGTGACGATGCCGGATGGAACAGTTGTTCCGGAAGTGTTGCAAGGAACCTGGGCCAGCCCGATGATTTCGGTGAGCGTGGATCAGGCGTTCACGGACTACAACGACACCGGCGCTGGCAAAGCCTACGGGGTCAGCGAACTTCATTACAACTGCGGCTTTAACCTAAGCATCGTAAACGACCCAAAATTCGGTATCGCGACGACGTTCTGGGGCCCGCCCCCGATTGTGGATATAGACGACAATTGCCATTGGGCCAACTTGGCTTGCTCAAGCGGGACGCCGAGGTGCACGTACGTTCAGGGTATTCAATTTTCTCCCGGGTGCCCTCAGTATATGCAAAGCGAGACTCTTGTCGTGGACGGCTCGTGCTGGTCTCAATTTGCAATTGGGATTGAGGCGGACGGTCCAGGGGTTTGCAACTAGCTTCGTGTCCCTTTTCTATATAATCGCTTCGGGTGCCCCGCCCGAACCAACGTGGCTCGGCTCCTCAAGGTGGACGAGGGTGCTCAGGATGTATTTCTTTGAAGAAGCAGGAGGGCAGGAATGGGTAGCGCATCCGTTCTGCTCGTGCTAGGAGTTATTTTGGCACAAGGCCAGACGTCGGTACAGAACGGAGATACCGGGCCCGCAACGGGCGCAAGGCTGCTTGCGCTTCCACGCCCCGGGATCCCGATAGCGTTCGACCAGATTGAAGAGCGTTCACACGACTCCCCAACGGTTCATACTCGGTTGAGTCTGTGATTCACAGCAAGACCTACCGCGACGCTGCAGGACGGATTCGGACAGACTCTGAAGTTCAAGACGGGTCGGGTCAGACCATTAGCACCTCAAGCACAGTGATGGACCCTACGAACGGTTCAGGCTTAATCCTCTTGGAGGGTGAGAGGATCGCGTATCGGATCGCATTTCCGATTTCGACTGATAGTAAACTGTTTTCCGCTGACGCTCTGGATGAAACTGAGCCCGCACACAAGTGGAAGACCACCTCGGAGGAGGCCGGAACGAGCGTCATCGGGGGCGTTGCATTCTCGGGCAGACGGGTCACCCAGAACGCGGAGGATCATCCTGGCTTACAAAGGATTTTCGAATACTGGAACTCAGACGCACTAAAATTGACGGGAGCCATAAATATTTCAGGCCTGAGAGAGAAGTATATGGCCAGAATTGAGAACCTGCGTCGGGGCGAGCCGGATCCCGCGCTCTTCCAGATCCCTCCCGGCTATAAGATCGTTGACATGCCACCGTTGTTCTGCCCCAAAGTCAGGGCGTTAACCCTTCGCGCCTAGGTGCCAAACTTCTGCGCCACCATTCTAAGCTGGGCCAGCCGCCCAGCCAGCGCTACTGCGGAAAAGGTACGAACTTTTCGCGCAGGAGGCTTGATTGGCATGGACGGGCGATCAGTGAATGGGAACGGACTCGCCGCCGACCTGGATGGAACTCCGTGTAATGGAGACGGTTTTGGCTCCGTCGCCAGCGTCGATAGCAGGGGTATTCGAAGGAAGCGGGCGCGACACATCGATTTTGAGGCCCCAGACATTGAGTCCGTCGCCGTGGTTGAAAACGACGTTTGCGCCGGGAGCGTTCCTGATCGTGATGCGGTAAAGCGTGAAGTTGTTGGAGCCGTTGGCAACGATAGCCGCGGAACCTGCTGGGCCCCGCCCGCGCGGGCCTGCCCGGCCAGATCCCACCAAGAAAACTGCGACCCAAAGCATTTTTTTCGCCGCCGCGGCCATCAATGACGCCATCGCCCATCACGCCGGAGCTGGGCGCGTGGTCGACGGAGATGAGCGGGTTTGCAGCCCGCGGGAGCCCGGGACCCGGCTGACGACGCCGCAACTGCCCGGCGAGGCAGGATCGGGGGCGCTAAATATTACGCCCAGGACCAAGGGGAATCGGGGAATCATGGGTGCTGGTTCCCTCTGATGGCTGTCGCAACGCAACAACACACTGAAACACTCTATGCTCGAGCAACAAGAACAGGGCGGCGCAAGGGCGCGCGCGGCGCACCGCTTAGAGCGCGTTTTCGCCGCGTTCGTCGTTGCGGATGCGGATGGCCTCGTCGATGCGGCTGACGAAAATCTTTCCATCGCCAATGCGGCCGGTGCGGGCGGCGCCGATAATGGCCTGAATCGCTTTCTCCTTCAGATCGTCGTGAACCACAATCTCAATCTTCACCTTGGGCAGAAGATCCACGGTATATTCGCGGCCACGATAGAACTCAGTGTGCCCCTTCTGGCTGTCGCGGCCCCGGGCCTCGAGAATGGTCATGCCTTCAATGCCCGCTTCCAGCAGCGCATCCTTCACTGAATCCAGCTTTGAGGGTTGCAGAAACAGCTTCAATCTTCAGCATAAACAGAGTTTCCTCGTTCGATAGCGTATCAGGCGGGGCGGCACGTTGGCCGCTCCCCGCCGAAAGTTTTTTGTTCCTGTAAAAAACGCGAGCGCCGGGCCGAATCCGAATCAGGTAGTTGAAATCGTAACCTTCCTCGCCGTGCTGCGAAAGATCGAGCCCCGCAGCTTCGTGCTCGGGCGCCACCCGCAGCCCCACTATCTTATCAACAACGAAGAGCAGAACCAGAGTACCCACGATGGAAATTCCCCAGGCAACGCCAACGCCTGCAAGCTGATTGAACAATCTGGCTCCAATGCCCGTCGATTCCGCCCGTAGGAACGCCTCCTTTCCGTAAATCGGATTGATAACGCACTGAGGCAAACACGCCGGTGAGCACCGCGCCCAGCGTTCCTCCCGCACCGTGAACGCCAAAGGCGTCGAGCGAGTCGTCGTAACCGAAGCGCGAACTTGAGCTGTGAAGACCATGAAGGAGCAGAAGAAGCCGGCGGCAAGGCCGATGAGAGAGTGCCGGCATAGGCTGCACAAAACCCGAAGCCGGCGTGATGGCCACCAGTCCGGCCACCGCACCGGAGATGGCGCCCAACGCGGTGGGCTTGCCATTGCGAAACCACTCGAAGATCGTCCATCC
>CAVTMX010000035.1:0-7782 GCA_963735915.1 uncultured Acidobacteriaceae bacterium
TTCTTCGCTATTGCCTGTAAGAAGCGAGTCGATCTCTTCAAGCTGGCGTTGATGGCAATGGCATGTGTCGTGGCTTTCCGTACCATGCGCGATTCCTGGTTCTTATGCGTCATCGCTGCGGCGTGTATCGCGGACACTCGAATGGAAGCGGCCGAACGCTGAGCAGGAAGATAGGCCGTTTGAGCTGCAGGCTTACTCGTCGCGGTGGCGTCGTGTTAGCGATCCTCGCGCCGGGTCTGGAGTTCAACACGCGCGGTCTGGATCGCGCGATCACCGGCAGGTTTCCCGTGAATGCGGCGAACTTCGTTCTCCAGAACCGCATTCCCGGCCCGCTGTTCAACAACTTCGATTGGGGCGGATTCCTGACGTGGTACCTGCCTCCATATCCGGTCGTCATCGACGGACGCACCGACCTCTACGGCGAGGAACTCGACCAGAAACTGCTCACTACGCTCAACGGCGAACCGTCGTACAAAACTGATCCCTACCTGAATGACGCTGGAGTGGTTCTGATACGGCGGCGGGATGGGCTGAGCTCCACACTTGCGCTGGATCCCCGCTTCCGCAAGGTCTATGAAGACCAGATGGCGGTGGTGTTCGTCCGGCAGTGAAAGAATCAATTACCTCTAACCAGCACCACCGCAGCATTGTCCCGGTATACCACGCGAAAATCGGGTAAGGTACTGAGCGCCTCTGCCATCGGGGAGTTCGCCTCCAGCAGGATAGTCTGCGCACGCGCGAAGGCTGGGTCAGACTCGAGCGGAACTTCCGCCTGCATGAGCTTGAAGTAGGCGACGTATACATCGTCGCCGTAGAGATCGCCGCGGCTGTCGATCGAAACCGGATACTCGGGCAGGTACCAGGTCAGGAAGCCTCCCCACTCGTATGTGTTGAAGATGGGCTGCGGCAGATGCTTCTGGCGGATGTAGTCGGCCGCGCGCACAGGAAAGGTCTTGCTGAGTTTTGACACTAACGTGAATTTCGGCAGGACAGCAATCATTACGAGCAGCACCAGTGCCGCTACGGCCAGCGTTTCCCCGCGCTGCCACGGCGACGTGCCGACTACAGCAACATTCGCCTTTTCGTCTCGCAACGCATTGCCGATGATGGCAACCGAGCAGACCACCACCAACCAGTTGTCGCGCATCGTGCGAAACGAAATCGCCGCGGAGACGAGCAGCAGCGAAATCAGGAAGAGATCACGCGACCGCCGTCGTCCAAGCGCAAAGAACGCCGTCATGGCCAGCAGCATCAGCAGAAAATCCTGCGGCTGGCGGAAGCGCAGCGAGTGCAGCTCGCGAAAATAACGGTCCGCAGCCGAGTGGGTCGCCCCGTACCAGATGAGCGCGTGCAAGCGCCAACCGTACGGCGTGATGAATGTCGCCAGAAACGACGCTCCCACAACAGCGCCCAATATGCTGAGCCTCATTGCGGGAGAAGAGTCACCGAACCAAGCCACACCGGATTGCCGTCCAACCTGGTCGACAACTACTGCGACGCAGAACAGCGCCAGCACCAGCAGTCCATACGAAAACTGTCGATCAAGGTTCGCCCACGCCACGAAGAGCAGCGGCAGCCAATAGAGCGCGCGAGCATCGTCCCCACCGCGTGCGCGAAGTAGCAGCATCAACTCAATCGCCAGCAGAATGATCGAGCACAGCGCCGGCCGCGGCTGGAGCGGCATCAGGCAAAACTGTGCGATCGCGGCCAGAGCAATCGCCGGCCAGAATTTCCGGCTTGCGCGGAGCGCCAGCACGAAGAGCGTTACCGCCATCGCCACCTGCAAGCACATCAGCAGCAGCGGGAGACCCACGGCCCCGAAGGCTGCGACAAGTGCGTCGAATCCCCAACTCGTATCCACCCACGGCAGTGCCGGCGCCTGCGAGAAAAGCCCATCACGCGGAATGCCGTGGTTCGCAAGAATCCACCGGCCGGTACGCAGGCGCCACCAGATGTCGCTATTCGTGAGTGCAAGCAGATGGTGGATCTCGTATACCGCGAAGGCGGTAAAGGTCGCCGCCATGGCGACGACACGCACGGGCGGGAACTCATACCAGCGATGTGCATGGGCGCGCACAGACATCGGTGATGCGACAGATGCAGGAGACATGTCGGGGGTGATCATCGCCGGCAACCGGCTTTATCTCCTTTTGATGGTGCCCGCAGCGCCGGGCTGCGCGCCGGGCAACCTTCTTATCCCGCCGCCGGGATCGTGCGCCGTGTTGTGGCACATCAGCACGCAGGTATTCGAGCCTCGGTCGTAAGAGATGGGCAACGCCGCATTCTGCCCCACTACATTCATGTCGAAGTCCACCATGCGCATGCCTGTAGGATTGGCGCTAGTGGCGCCCATCCCGTGCGGGTTGTGGCAGGTCGAGCAAGAGAACCCGTCACTGTTCACGTGGTTGTTGTGATACGTCCAGGATGTGGACTGCATAACCACGCTCAGGTTGTGGCACTTGGCGCAAATGCCATAGGGCCCATTCACGCTGAGATCGGGCCGGGGGTGCAGATTGACCGTGACTGCTGTGCCTGGACCAGCAGGCGCCTGGCTGTACTCGTAGTCATGTTCCAGGATGTGCCAGTACTTGGAGCCGTGCGGACCGTTGGGTCCGGCACCACCAAACTCGCGGTTGTCGTCGCTGTTATGGCAATCGGTACATAAAACCTGCTGGTTCATCGTCCTGCCATGCGCGGTGCCGCCGGTTTGATCCAGCATAGTCGTTAACAGGCTGGGCTGCGGCATCGAACTGGTGCGCGGGTGCATCACCGGATGGCTCGACTTGGCAGCAGTGTTCATCTGCAGGATGATGTTCAGCGGATCGCTGGCCGCGCGCGACGGCATATATCCGAACGTGATATTCACCGCCTTGCCCGCGCTATACCCGTGGCAGCGCAGGCAGGTCTCGTACTGGTTCACCGCCGGACTGACCGCCGTCAGGCCATCGGCCTTCACTCCCAGCGTTTCACTTTGCGAGGCGCGCACCAGAGGCGCCGCGTTGAACGTCGTCACCTGCTGCGTGCTGTGCGCGTTGTGGCAGTCGGCACAAGTGGCGTGCCGGTTATTCTGGAGTACCGCGGCTTCCGTGCTGTCGTGTTGATTATGGCCGTTAGGCAACGGATGGCTGATCTTGCTGTATTCCGCGAAAATGTTGGGGGCCGCCGGCGAGAGATTCGATCCGCCACTATGGCATGACGCGCACGCCGCTTCATTGGCCCCGCGCATCAAACGCGGCCCGCCCGCAGCATTATGCGGGGCGTGGCAGGATACGCAGGCATTGGCCGCAACCGTACCATACTCGCCCAGCTGCGCCTGACCCGAGACCTTGTTCTGTGCCAGGGCGTGAATGCTGGTCGTCCATCCTGCCAGCGGGTTCGCTTCATTCTTGCCGCCCATGTGGGTGCGGGCGGGATCGTGGCAGGCCAGGCACATCTCGCCATTGGAGCTGTCGCGCACCAGAAAATTCAGCGACAGCTTGTCGACCGCCTGTACATGCGGATTGTGGCATGAGGTGCACTCGACATTGCCGTTCACCAGGTGCACTCCGCTCAATTTGTCCGAGGTCTTGCCGCCCGTCGCCAAGTTCGAAGTCAGAGTGATGTTGTCTTTCAGGGGCTTCACCAGGCTGAACGGATGCGAGCTTTGCAGGTTGGTGCCGAACTGATCGCCTTGCAGCCAGCTGCCACGCGTCGGCAAGCGGCCGAACAGCACCGTATCGCCCACCGCGACGGTGCCGTCGTGGCAGCTCAGACACAACGCACTGGGACTGCCCAGCGGCAATTGCTGGTTCTCTTTATTCGCGGTCGTGGTGCTGGTGTAAGTCTGATAGGTGGCCTTCGACAGCTTCTGATTCCACAGCGGTGCCAGATCGCCATTGCCTGAATGCGGCACGTGGCAGTAACTGCACGAACCGGTATGCGAGCCCTGAATCGGCGACTTGCCGCCAGGCGACAGATCGTGCATGCCGATGACGTCGCCGCTGATCTGCGAGCTCTTCGACTGCGGGCCGGCTACTTGCGTGGCGTCGGCCGGTGGCGCTTTGACTGGCGGCTTGTTATTCTGTGCCGCCTTGCCCTGCACCTCTCTCACCTGCGCCGGCGCGGACGCCGTCAGCAGAAAACCCAGAACGCAAGCCAGCGCGACCGACTTCACTGCGCGCCTCCCCTTGCTTGCTTCGCACCGTAATACTGGAACACCTGCACCCTGTGGTTATAGGAGTCGACGACGAAAACCCGATCCTTGTTGTCGATAAACAATCCGGCGGGCAGACGAAAATCGCCGAAGCCCGTGCCTTCCTGGCCGAAGTAGTAGAGCAGCCGCCCCTCGCGGTCGAAGACCTGGACCACGTCGTGCGATCCCTCGACTACATAAATATGTCCTTCGGAATCGATGCCGATTCCCTTCGGCCGGAACATCTCACCCGCGGCATCACCGATCGCGCCAATAGCGAACTGGAACTGCCCGGAGCGGTCCACTGCCTGCACGCGAAAATTCATCGCGTCCACCACCAACAGGTCCTTGCCCGCCAGCCGCAACTCGGTGGGATAGTTGAACTCGCCCTGCCCCTCGCCGTTCCTGCCGATGGTCTTGATTACCTCTCCGTTCATGTCCAGCACGTAGATCTTGTTGCGCAGCGTGTCGGTCACATAGATTCGCTGTTCCGCAGAATCAATTGCGATGCCCGTGGGCCGCTTGAAAAAGCCTTCCCCGCCTTTCAAGCTGCCGAGCGCGCGCTGATATTTCCCGTCCGCATTGAAGACGAAAATCTTACCTGCCTCGGAATCGGTGACGTAGATGTTGTCTTTATCATCGACAGCAACGCATTGCGGCGCGAGCATTGGGTCCTTGCCCTTGTCGACGCGCTCGACGAACTTGTACTTGCCTTGAACAGGATCGAAGATGTGCACGCCCTGCGCGCCCGGGTCGGTCACGATGATGCGCCCGCGCGAATCTTCCACCACGGCGTAGGGACGTACCAAGAAGTGCAGATCGGGCGGACCGACCACCAGATCGAAGACGCGAGTGAAGAAGCCCGGTTTGAAGCGAACGTCGCGATCGGTGCTAAGGCTACGTTCGAAGGTAAGCTTGCGGCCGCCTTCCAGCAGCAGCTCCGGGACTTCTACCGTGGTTGGCTCACCCTTGCTCTTGGCTCCGGCCCAGACCTGCGACGGCAATAGCGCGATCCCCAAAACTATGCACCAAGCCAGTCTGAAGTGTCCTGCCCCCCGCCGACCTAGAAGAAGTTGAACCATCGATACACACCAATATAGATCGAGTTAAAGTTCGCCGGCGGGAGTCCCGAAGCGCTGAATCCTTGCACTAACCGGGTGTAGCCCCCATTCATGCCCAATTGCCTGAATTGGTACTGAAGATAAAAGTTTTCCTGCTCGTAGTCGTTGAAGGTCGTGACGCCCACATTGTCGAAATTGCTCCGCGACTTCACATAGCTGGCCGTGACGGAAAATCCGCGCTTGGGAGCCGCGGTCGCTGAGAAGGAGTAACTGGACCCACCATACAGCACCAGCAGGTTGGCAGGAATGGTCGGAGGCAGAGGCGTTGGTACCAGACCGCCTGCGCCAGCCAAGGAGTTGCCATCCGCTTTCGAGTAACCCGCGCCGAGGCCGAAGAATCGCCGGCTTAAATTCATGCCAAAGCTCTCGCTGCTGTTGCTGGTTCCCGGCTGGTCGGTCAGGGCGCTGCGTCCGCTAGCGGCTGAAGCCGACCAATACCACTCTCCAAAACGACGGCTTACATTTCCGCCAAAGCTATAGGACGAACTGTTGTAGGTAATCAGGAAGGTTTGGACATTCTGGGCATACCCCGCATAGCTGCTCACCTGCCACGCGCCAAACTGGCGGGTAAAGCTGACGTTGGTATTGAAACCCAGTTCATTTCGGCCGCTGTTGTCTACGGTGCTATCGATTACATCCACCGATGCGCCAATGTGCCCTCCGGCAATCTTGCGCGTGTAAATCACTCCTGCGCTATACAAGTTGGAGCCGAAGTCCTCCCCGGAGTAGCTCTGCTGGCGCCGCTCGAACTGCCCACTGGCTTGCAGGTTGTTGGCGAAGGAATAGGTGGTGTCAAACAGAAAGTCATAAGCGTGAGACGTTTGATTGCTCTGTTGCAAGTCTAGAACTCCGCCCCCGCTCGTACCCGAGGTGGGTTGATTTGCCGTTGCCGTTCCTGCGCCTGAAGCTCCCGAAGACAAATTGCTAGCAGACGTGGTGGGATAGAGCGCCTGGTAGAGCGACCCGCTGAAGTTGTCGGTGTAGTCACCGCTCAAGGAGAACGTCAGTTTGGGAGTGGGATGAAATGAGGCGTTCGACGTAATCACGTCAATATCGCCATTGAAGCGATATCCAAGGTAGTCGGAGTTAAGATCGGTACGGTTGAAATTCGTATTGAAGCTGCCGCTCCACGGTAGTGGATGGGCAACCCCGGCGGTGAAGGTGGTTGTGTCGGAGTTCGTGGTTGCATTCTGCCCGCCGACAATAACACCTGGAACCAGGGAATCGCTTATGCCATGCACGAAGCCCGCATTTAAGCCAAAACCTGCGAGCACATAGTTGGAGTTGGCGTTGAACGAACGGAAGTTCGAGCTTCCATTCTCATCGGTGCCGTATAGATAATAATTACTACTGCCCTGCTGGTAACCCAAGGCCAAGCTCGGCAGCCCCGGGACGAATGCCCCCCAATTGATGCCGAAGGTCTGGTTATTACCGTTCGTGTTTAAACTGGTGATGCCCGGTATTCCGTAATTCCCCGTGCTATTGTAATTAGCTGCGTAGGTGACCGCGCCGGGAAAGTGACTGCCGCTGAAGATATTGCTATTCAGCGACACACCCGAAGCATCCGATATGGAAGCTGTATCGGAATTACTGCGGGATTGATTGAAGTAAGGGTTTACGCTGAATGACAGAAAGCTGGGGCTATAGTAATACCCATTGAGCGCCGCTGCTCCGCCGAAGGCTAAACCGTGGCTGGAGTTGATTTGATTGCCATATGTGTCGTTGTAGCCCGCGTTGATGGTGCCATTGGAGGTAAGGCTAATGTTGTCGCCGATAGTAATTTGCGCTGCTAAGGGGATAGATACCAGCAGCACCATCCCGAATAGGATCAACCGCGCACTATGAATTCCCCTTGCCACACCCCTACCCCATCTTTTACGGCCATCTTCGTGGCCTTATGAGTGACCAGTGGCCCGTGGCCAGCGTCCCCACTTCATCTCGCACTTGGGGCTTTACCCGGAACCTGGTAGAGCGAGCGATCAGGCTCGCGTCCCCACGTCTCTCACCAATTGGGCCTGGTAGAGCGAACCTTTAGGTTCGCGTCCCACGGCCTTCTTGATACCTCGTGGCTGAAGCCCCTGATCTCAAAAAGATCCGCCGTGGCGCAGGCCTAAAGGCCTGCTCCACCCTTACAACGTTTCTACTTTCGCGTTCTGATGCAGCCGCTTATCCAACGCGGTGCGAACCTGTTCGGTCTTGTCCTTCTCCAGCTCTTTCCTTAATGGAACCTTGACCTGCTCAAACGGCGTCCTGCCGGCTGGAATGTGCTTGTTCAGGCGGAAGATGACATAAATCGGTCCCACCTGGATCAGTCCGCTTATCTCCCCCTCTTTCATCTTCAGGGCAGGTTGCAGCATCTCCGGAGGCATCTTGTCGCGCGGGACCCACTTGTGGTCGCCCATCATTACCCGGTAATCGTCATCGGAAACTTTTTCTGCCAGCAGCCCGAAGTCTTGGGCCGTCTTGGTCGCCTTCGCCTGCTTATAAGCG